>NZ_JAAXPG010000027.1 GCF_012396365.1 Nocardiopsis alborubida
ATCCGCCGTGGACTTATGGCGCGTCTCGACCGCCCAACCTCGCTAAGACACAGGTCAGGGCCCTCGTGACACACCAGTAACGTTTCCGGCCAGTCCCCGAGGTCCGACTGTCCCTTCCACGCCGACGGCGCCCGTCCCCGACACGCGGGGCCGGGCGCCGTCGGCGCTGGTTCACTCCCCGTCCCCGGGCGGCCTCTCGCCGGGTCCGGAGGGCGCGTCGGGGCCCCGGTCCTTCGCGGTGCCACCGGAGGCGGCGCCCTTCCCGGCGCCGTTCTTCCGGCCGCCCGAGGAGGACGCGCCCTTCGCGGGCCCGCGCCGACGCGAGCGGTACCACCACAGCGGTCCCGCGCCCAGCACGGCGGCGACCACCAGGAACGGCAGCAGCCAGCCCACGACCACGGCCACGCCCTGGCCGAAGGTCACCAGCGCTCGCCAGCCGCGGTCCAGGCCGCCGAGGAAGCCGATGGAGTCCTCCGCGGGCTCCTCCAGGTAGGTCTCCGGGGGCGTCAGGGTCAGGTGCACCGTCGAGTACGCCGTCTGGTTGCGCAGCGTCTCCAGCCGCGCCTGGAAGGCCTCCAGCTCCGCCTGGCGGGTCTGGATCTCGCCCTCCACCCGCAGCAGGTCGTCGACGTCCTCGGCCTCCTCCAGGTAGCCGCGCAGCGTCTCCAGCGCGGCCTCGGAGGACTCGATGCGGCTCTCGACGTCCGCCACCTCCTCGGTGACGTCCTCCACCGACCGCTCCAGGTTGGAGCGGTCGCCCAGCCGCGACAGCTCCTCCAGCGCGCCCTCGTAGTCCTCGCCCGGGATGCGCAGCGTCAGCGTTCCCTCGGGGGAACCGCCCTGGGGGGTCGACACCCGCTCCGAGGCGACGTAGCCGCCCGCGTCGAGGGTCAGCTCCTTGGCGAGCCCGACCGCCTCGGGCACGTCCTCGACCCGTACCGACAGCTCGGCGGTGTGGACCAGCTCCCGGTCGCCGATCTCCACCTCGGAACCGACGGCCGAGCCGCCGCCCTCCTCGGCGGACTGCTGTTCGCCCGCCTGCTCCTCGGAGAGGGCCCGGTCACCGGCCTCGGGCGCCACGGCCGCGGACTCGTTGGCGGCCCCGGCGCCGCTGTCGGCCATGGGGGAGGAACAGGACGTGGCCAGGAGGGCCGCCAGGCCCACGGAGAGCACGGTTCCGGCGACACGCCGGGTCGGGGGGAACGCTGAGGTAGCCATGCCCGCTTCGACGTACCCCGCAGCGGGCCCGTTTCGACCCCGTGGTAACGACCGCGCAACGGCGGCGGGCGACGGCGGTGCGCCGCGGTGGCGCGCGGGAGCGCCCGCGGGGCACCGCGTGCGGACCCGCCCCGGGCGCGACGCAACTCACGGGTGTCGTGGGGGAAGGCGGATCACGGTGACCCAGGTCATCTGGGAAGCTGGGGGTATGCCTGAAGCACCGCACGTCGTCGTGGTCGGGGGCGGGGTCTCCGGACTCACCGCCGCGCACCGCCTCCGTGGTCTGGGCGCCGCCGTCACCGTGGTGGAGGCCTCCGACGCCCCCGGGGGCAAGCTGCGCGCCTCACCGGTGGCGGGGGTGTCCGTGGACGCGGGCGCCGAGGCGGTGCTCGCCCGCCGCCCCGAGGCGCTGGACCTGTTCTCCGAGCTGGGCCTGGACGAGCGGGTGGTGCACCCCGGGCCCGGCGCCGCCGCCGTCTACAGCCGCGGACGGGTGCGCCCCCTGCCGAAGGGCCAGCTCATGGGCGTGCCCGGCGACCTGCGCGCGCTCGCCCGCAGCGGGGTGCTCTCCGGGGCCGGAACCCTGCGGGCCGGACTCGACCTCGTGCTCCCGCGCACCCCGGTGCGCGGCGACGTGTCCGTCGCCGACTACGTCGGGGCCCGCATGGGTTCGGAGGTCGTCGACCGCCTCGTCGAGCCCCTCCTGGGCGGCGTGTACGCGGGTCGGGCCGACCGGCTCTCCCTGGAGTCCACGCTGCCGCAGATCGCGCCCATGGCCCGCCGGAACCGCTCCCTGATGCACGCCGTGCGCACCAGCCTGCGCGGCAGGGGGGCGGCGCCCACCAGGAGCGGGCCGGTGTTCGCCTCCCTGCGCGGCGGGGTGGCCGGACTCGTCGGCGCGCTCGCCGAGCGCCATGCCGACAGCCTGCGCACGGGCTCGCGGGTCCGCGCCCTGGAACGCCTGCCCGAGGGCTGGCGGGTCCGCCTGGACAGCAACGAGCGCATCGCCTGCGACGGCGTCCTGCTCGCCTGCCCCGCCCCCGAGGCCGCCCGCCTGCTCGCCGAGCACGCCCCCGGCGCCTCCCGCGACCTGAACGGCGTCGAGTACGCCAGCATGGCGCTGGTGACCCTGGCCCTGCCCGCGTCCGCCTTCCCCGAGCCGCTCACCGGAACGGGCTTCCTCGTCCCGGCGGGGGAGGGGCTGACCGTCAAGGCCGCCACCTTCTCCAGCAACAAGTGGCCCTGGATCGCCGAGGAGCTGGCCGCGGCCAACCCCGGCGACGACCTGGTGGTGCTGCGCTGCTCCATCGGCCGCTTCGGGGAGGAGCGGGTCCTGGAGCGTTCGGACGAGGAGCTGGCCGCGGCCGCCGTGCGCGACCTGGCCACGGTCACCGGCATGGACGGGGCGCCGGTGCAGACCCGGGTCACCCGGTGGACCGACGGTCTGCCCCAGTACGCCGTCGGCCACGCCTCGCTCGTCGAGCGGGTGCGCGCCGACGTCGCCCGCAGCCCCGGCCTGGGGGTGTGCGGCGCGGTCTACGGCGGCGTGGGGATCCCCGCCTGCGTCGCCGACGCCCTCCAACAGGCCGAGCGCCTGGCGGGCGCCCTCACGACGAACAGTCCCGCCGGCGGCGACGAGGCCGCCGGAACGAACCAGCAAGGAGTCAACCCGTGACGGGCCAGCACAACGAAGCCGCCGACCAGGACGGCAGTGACCTCAACTCCCTCATCCGCTACACCATGTGGTCGGTCTTCAAGGTCGAGTCCCTGGACGGTGTCGACCGCGCGGCCGCGGCCGACGAACTGACCGCGCTCCTGGACAAGGCCGCCGAGCAGGGTGTGACCACCCGCGGCAGCTACGACGTCCAGGGCTTCCGCGCCGACGCCGACATCATGTTCTGGTGGGTGGCCGACTCGCCCGAGCAGGTGCAGGACGTCTACACGGCCTTCCGCCGCACGCGGGTGGGCCGGGTGAGCACCCCGGTGTGGTCGGTCGTGGGCCTGCACCGCCCCGCCGAGTTCAACCGCGGTCACGTGCCCGCCTTCCTGGCGGGGGAGGAGCCGCGCGAGCACCTGTGCGTGTACCCGTTCGTGCGCTCCTACGAGTGGTACCTGCTGCCCGACGACGAGCGCCGCGCGATGCTCGCCGAGCACGGCCGCATGGCCGCCCCCTACCCGGACGTGCGCGCCAACACGGTGTCCTCGTTCGGGCTCAACGACTACGAGTGGCTGCTCGCCTTCGAGGCCGACGACCTGCACCGCATCGTGGACCTGATGCGCCACCTGCGCGGCGCCAAGGCCCGCCTGCACACCCGCGAGGAGGTGCCGTTCTACACCGGTCGCCGCAAGAGCGTCGCCGAGCTGGTCGAGTCCCTGCCGTAGTCCCTGGGCCTCCGCTCAGCCTCGGCCCGCCCGTCGCCCGCCACCGCCCGCCGGGGGCGGGCACAGCCACAACGCGAACGGGGGCGCCCCGGGGAAGGAGCTCCTTCCCCGGGGCGCCCCCGCGCGTGTGCGTCAGTCCTGCGCGGCGGAGGCCCGCCGCACGGCCAGGACGTAGAACGGGATGGTGACGATGAAGCCCAGCACGGCCGCGCTCATCAGGTAGATGAGCGTCTGGCCCGCGGGCAGCCCCAGGCCCCAGGCGGCCATCAGGGCGACCCCGACGGCCAGGACGCCCAGCACCGCGTGGGCCTTGCGCCCGCGCGGCTTGGGGTACTCCATCCGGCTCACCATCAGCCAGGAGATGAGCAGCACAGCCGCCACCCCCGCCATCAGCGGCGGGTCGAGCAGGACCACCGTCACCACGGCCATGGCGCCGAAGGGGCAGGGCAGCCCGGTGAAGTAGCTGGAACCCGGCGCCTGGCAGGAGAACCGGGCCAGGCGCACGATGACCGCGAGCAGCACGGCGCCGCCCGCCGCGACCGGCAGCAGGTCCGAACCCCCGGTCCGCATGCCCCACACGACGAAGAAGAACGCGGGCGCGAACCCGAAGCTGATCACGTCGGCCAGGTTGTCCAGCTCCGCGCCCATGCCGCTGCCGCCCAGCTTGCGGGCGACCCGGCCGTCGAGCACGTCCAGGGCGGCCGCGACGAGCATCAGGCCCACGACCGTGGCCATGGCCGTGCGCGGCAGCGGCCCGGCGATCCCGGCCCAGTCCTGCGCGGACTGGGCCACCACCAGCGCCCACACCGCCAGGAAGCCGCACAGGGCGTTGCCGAGCGTCAGGTAGTCGGCCACCCCCAGACGCAGCCTGGGGGCCTCCTGCGGAACGGTGGAGGCGGCCCCGTCGGCCGCCACGGCGTTCTCAGCCGGCGTCAAGGCGGGTTTCTCCGGCACGGACCTTCTGGCCGACCTCCACCGCCGGGGCGATCCCGGCCGGAAGGTAGACGTCGACCCTGGACCCGAACCGGATGAGACCGATCCTCTCCCCTTGCTCGACCTTCTGCCCCGCAGCGAGATACGGGACGATACGCCTGACCATCGCGCCGGCGATTTGAACGACCGTGATCGCACCGATCTCGGTTTCAAGGGTCCAGATGACGCGCTCATTACGCTCGCTGTCCTTGTCGAATGCGGGGCGGAAGCCGCCCGGTCGGTGCTCGACGCCTGTCACCACGCCGGCGAGGGGGGCACGGTTGACGTGCACGTTGAGGGGGTTCATGAACACCGCGACCCTGGTCCGCCCGTCGGGCTGGAGGTCGAGGCTCTGCACGACGCCGTCCGCCGCGGACAGCACCCGTCCGGTCGCCGGGCCGCGCTCGGGGTCGCGGAAGAACCAGGTCATCCCCGCCGCCAGGGCGACCACCGGGACGGCGAGCGCGGTGCGGGTCCGCGAGCCCCGGGCGGCCAGGGCCGCGGCTCCGGCGGCTCCCAGCGCGGGCAGCAGCCACGGGGCCGAACCCTGCGCCATGCCCAGGCGCGGGCGTGCCGGGGGGCGGTGGGAGGCGGATGAGAAAGGTGAGTCGTCGGTCATCGAGCGCTTTCGTCGCGGGTCTGTCGGTTCGCCCGCACATCGGTTGCCGCTGCGGGGGTCGACCCGGGGCTCCCGGGTCGGCTGGCGGAGGAGCCGGATGCGACCGGCCCTGCGCGCCGCGCCCCGCGGGCCGACGGGGGACCGGCCGTTGGTGCGCTGGATGCGATTATCCCTGATTCCGCCGAGGACGGGCCGCGGGTGCGCGCCGCCGCCCTCGGGCGGTCCCGGTCCCGCCGTCCGGCACCAGGATCGTACGGCACCTACTCGGTCGGCTCCAGGGTGAGGGCGACGGAGTTGATGCAGTACCGGGCGTCGGTGGGGGTGGCGTATCCCTCGCCGTGGAAGACGTGGCCCAGGTGCGAGTCGCACGCGGCGCACCGCACCTCGGTGCGCACCGCGCCCAGGGAGCGGTCCTCGTGCAGGGTCACCGCGTCGGAGTCGGCCGGGTCGTAGAAGCTGGGCCATCCGCAGTGGGACTCGAACTTCTCGTCGGAACGGAAGAGCTCGGCGCCGCAGCCGCGGCAGCGGTAGACCCCGGCGGCCGTGGTGTCCACGTACTCCCCGGTCCACGGGCGCTCGGTGGCGGCCTGGCGCAGTACCGCGTACTCCTGGGAGTTGAGCCGTTCGCGCCATTCCTGGTCGGTCCGGGGGATGTCCTTGGGCCCGTTGCCGTTGTCCTGGGCCTGGTCCGCTGAGTCAGCCATGGGACGACGCTACCCCGAATCGGACCCGGATGCCGCCTCAGCACCCTTCGTGGAGCAAACACTCCCATATGACATTTGGGACAGGGAAACCGCCCCAAAGGGCCAGATCCTCCTAACTTCGGCTTACGCGACGTTCGGTAGCCAAAGGGGCGGGTACGGCTGTAACCAGGGTCAGTGGTCGAACGGTGCACTTGAGGCAGGTGACATGGCTGTTACAACTCAACAGGCACTCGGAGTGAGCAGACGACCGCTGCGCGTGGGCAGGATCCGATACGGACTGTGGTGGCTCGACCAGAACACCACGGGCGCGCGGTCCCTCGTGAGGACCGTCGCCGACGGAGCGGCCACCACGGGCCGTGAGCTGCGCTGGGCCGCCGAGCTCAGCGTCCGCTCCACGGTCGTGCGGGTCGGCCGCACCCGACCCGGCCCCTGGAGCGAACGCACGCTGCTGCTCGCCGCCGCGGCCGTCGCCGTGTGCGCGCTGGCGGTCGCGCTCGTCCTGGGGGTCGGCATGGCGCGGTGGGCCATGACCGCGTCGGACTCCCTGCCCTTCGCCGCCGCCGGGGCACTGGCGGTGGGACTGGTTCTCCTGCCGTTGGCGTACCTGGTGTTCGCCTCCAAACGAGGCGGTCGCTGAAGTCGGTCCGAGAGGGGGGAGGGGCGCCCGGTACGGCGTCCCTCCCCCCGCTTTCGGGCGTCGGGGGCGTGCGGCGCGGCTGCGGGGGTGTGGGAGGCCGCACGGTGACGGGGCGGGGACGAGGGCGGAGGCCGGCTCAGGCGTCGAAGTCGTACCGCAGCACGTACGCCGAGCCGTCCATGGTGATCTCGTTGAACTCCACGGGCCGGTGGTCGGCGGTCAGCGCGGTGCGCGCCACCTCCAGCACCGGGGTGCCGGGGGCCAGCTCCAGCACCTCGCTCTCCTCGGGGGTGGGCATGCGCACCCGGATCTCCTCGGTGAAGTGCGCCGGGGCGTGCCCCAGCTCGGCCAGGCGCGCGTAGATGCCTCCCGGCCCGCTGTCGTACTCCCGCACGCGCCGGGCCGACGGCTCCCCGCCGTCCCCCAGCACGGCCAGGGGCAGGTGCGAGACGGCCTGCTGCACCGGACGCCCGTCCACGAGGTAGCGGCGCGAGCGCCGCAGCACCCCGGCCCCCTCGGCCAGGCCCAGCGCGCGCGCCACGTGCGCGGCGGGCGCCGACTCGTCCACGCGCAGGCTGTCCACCTCGTACTCCCGGTCCTCGCTGTCGACCTGCCAGATCGCGCGCCCGCTGCCCCACAGCTCCTGGGACAGCCGCCGGGCGCCGTGTCTTCGCAGGGGCCGGAACAGGCGGACGTAGATGCCCGAGCCGCGCACGGCCACGGCCAGGCCCTCGTTGATCAGTACGGAGAGCGCCTGCCTCGCGGTGGCCCGTGCGACGCCGTGGCGTTCCATGAGGGTGTTCTCCCCGGGCAGGCGGTCGCCGTCGGCGTACCGTCCGGAGCGGATCTGTTCGCGTAGTTCCTCGGCTATCCCGCGATAGACCGGAGGGGATCCGTTTTCGGACGTCGGCACCACGTTCATCCTCTCGGCCGGGGGGCCAAGCCGGTAAGCCCCGTCAATGCGGTGTGCCCGGTGTCCAGCAGCGGTGTTTCCAATGGAGGGCACACCTCGGGTATGTCCGGTTGCGGGACGGTTCATGCGTGGTTGTGGGGCGGCCGAAACCGAGCGGTTACCCGTGTGTCCTCCGCAGACGCCCTATTCCCTGACGTAACGCGCGAACAGGCTCCCCTCCGCCTCCAGCAGGTGCGCCATCCGCACGGGCGTGCTCTGGGCGCTGGCGGTGTGCTCCGGGCCCCCGGGGGCGCCCGGTCCCCCCGCCACGATGCGCGGTGGCCCCGACCCCAGCAGGTGCGGGCTCAGGGTCAGGCACAACTCGTCCAGAAGCCCCGCCGCCACGAACTCCGCCAGCAGGTGCGGGCCGCCCTCGGTCAGCACGCGGTGCAGTCCGCGCTCGGCAAGAGCGTCCACCACGTGCGCGGGCGTCACCGAGGCCCCCTCGACCACCACGAGGTCGGCGTGCTCGGCCACCTCGCGGCGCCGCCGCTCGGGGGCGCCGTCCGTGGTGAACACCAGGGTGCGCGCGTCCGGGGGCGCTTCGGTGAGCAGGGCGGCGGGCAGGTCGAGGGAACGGGAGACCACCGCCACGGCCGGTGTCCGGGGCCGTCCCCCGCGCAGCCCCTCCCACGCCCTGCGGACGCGGACCGGCCCGTACCCCTCCACGCGCGCCGTGGCGGCGCCCACCAGCACCACGTCGCACAGGGCGCGCAGCGCGCCCATGATCCTGCGGTCGGGCGCCGAGGACAGGTCCCTGCTGCGCCCCGAGGGCCCCACGGCGCCGCCGTCGGCGCTGGCCACCATGTTGGCGCGCACCCAGGGACGGTCCAGGTCGGCGGGGTAGGCGTAGGCGTCGGCCGGATCCGCGTCCGCGCCGCCCGGGACGGGCAGCAGCTGCCGGAACGCGATGGGGGCGGCGGGGGCGTCCGCGGCGGTGTGTGTACTCGACATGGTCACACAGCGTAGGCGGTGGCCCGGGGCATGCCGAGGAGGGGGGCCCGAGCCCCCCTGCCCAGCCTTTTTCCTCCAGCATCTCCAACGAGCAGTGCCACCGCCAGAGCCGACGTCGTCCTGTGGACAACCGGGGCGCCGCGTGCGCGGCGACGGGCCCCGGCCGCTCCCGTCGGAGGAGGCGGCCGGGGCCCGCGTGCCCGGTTCCTCAGGACCGGGAGGACGACGTGTGCTTGTGCGACACCCGGCGCAGCAGCAGCAGCGCCCGGTCGATGACCCGCACCGGACCGGAGGCCGCCACGAACGGCCGTCCGCCCACGTCGGGCTCGGCGGTGTCCAGCACGGTCTCCCAGGCCATGCCGTACTCGGTGCCCGGAACGGTGAAGTCCACCGTCTCCGGGCCGCTGTTGAGCAGCAGCAGGAACGAACTGTCCCGGATCCGCCGACCGCGCGGGTCCGGTTCGGTGATGGCGTCCCCGTTGAGGAACACGCCCAGGGCCTGGCCCGTGGAGTTCCAGTCGTCGCCGGACATCTTCCTGCCGTTCGGGCGCAGCCACACGATGTCGGGCAGGCCCTTCTTCCCGGCCTTGGCACCGCCCACCGGACTGCCCCGGAAGAACCGGCGGCGCCGGAACACCGGGTGGTCGCGGCGCAGTCGCGCCAGCCCGCGCACGTAGTCCAGCAGGTCGTTGTCGGGCTCCTCGTCCTCGCCGAGCCCTGCGCCCTTCCAGTCGATCCAGGCGATCTCGTTGTCCTGGCAGTAGGCGTTGTTGTTGCCGTTCTGGGTGCGTCCCACCTCGTCGCCGTGGGAGAGCATCACCACCCCCTGCGACAGGTACAGGGTGGTGAGGAAGTTGCGCACCTGACGGCGGCGCAGCGTGATGATCGCGGGGTCCTCGGTGGCCCCCTCCACGCCGTGGTTCCAGGACCGGTTGTCATCGGTGCCGTCGCGGTTGTCCTCGCCGTTGGCCTCGTTGTGCTTGTGGTCGTACGACACCAGGTCGGCCAGGGTGAAACCGTCGTGGCAGGTGATGAAGTTGATGGAGGCCACCGGCCGACGGCCGTCGTCCTGGTACAGGTCGCTGGACCCGGCCAGGCGCGAGGCCAGCTCGCCCACCACGGGCTCGCCCCTCCAGTAGTCGCGCACGGTGTCGCGGTACTTGCCGTTCCACTCGGTCCACAGCGGAGGGAAGTTGCCCACCTGGTAGCCGCCCGGGCCCACGTCCCAGGGTTCGGCGATCAGCTTGACCTGCGAGATCACGGGGTCCTGCTGGACGATGTCGAAGAACGTGCTCAACCGGTCCACGTCGTGGAACTCGCGGGCCAGGGCCGAGGCGAGGTCGAAGCGGAACCCGTCCACGTGCATCTCCAGGACCCAGTACCGCAGCGAGTCCATGATCAGCTGCAACGAGTGCGGATGGCGCACGTTCAGGCTGTTGCCGCAGCCGGTGTAGTCGAGGTAGTAGCGCTGGTCCTCGTCGCTGACCCGGTAGTAGCTGAGGTTGTCGATGCCGCGCAGCGACAGCGTGGGCCCCATGTGGTCGCCCTCGGCGGTGTGGTTGTACACCACGTCGAGCAGCACCTCGATGCCCGCCTCGTGCAGCGACTTGACCATCGCCTTGAACTCCTGGACCTGCTGCCCGCGCGAGCCGCGCGCCGCGTAGCCGCTGTGCGGGGCCAGGAAGGCCAGGGTGTTGTACCCCCAGTAGTTGGTCAGCCCCCGGGCCACCATGGCGTGCTCGGGCACGAAGTGGTGCACGGGCATGAGCTCGACCGCCGTCACCCCCAGCGAGGTGAGGTAGTCGATCATCACCGGGTGGGCCAGCCCCGAGTAGGTGCCGCGCTGGTGTTCGGGGATGCCCGGGTGGCGCATGGTGAGCCCGCGGACGTGCGTCTCGTAGATCACCGTGCGGTGGTAGGGCGTACGCGGTCTGGACTCGTTGCCCCAGTCGAAGAACGGGCTCACCACCACGCACTTGGGCACGTAGGGCGCGCTGTCCTTGGTGTTCCTGCGCTCCGGTGCGGCGAAGTGGTAACTGAACAGGGATTCGTGCCAGGTGAGGTTGCCGTTCAGCGCTTTCGCGTAGGGGTCGGTGAGCAGTTTGTTCGGATTGCACCGCAGCCCCTGTTCCGGGGCGTAGGGGCCGTGGACGCGGTACCCGTACTGCTGTCCCGGTCCGACACCGGGAAGGTAACCGTGCCATACGAAACCGTCGTACTCGGTCAGCTGTATACGCGTCTCCTCGCCGTCGTCGTCGAACAGACACAGGTCCACCCGTTCGGCGGCCTCGGAGAACAGGGAGAAATTGGTGCCGGACCCGTCGTAGGTCGCACCGAGCGGATAGGAACTACCTGGCCAGACTTCCACCATAGGCGTCGTCAGTCTCTTGGATTCGGGGCCTCCGGAAGGGGTGGCTCGGGCCCGCGCGCCTCCGGCCGTTCCTGAAGGTCTACCGCGGGCCCGCTCCCCGTCCGAAAGCAGGCGGTCGTGTTTGTGACGACTTCTTTGTTCCGCTCCGGACGCAGAAGTATGCCGACCTGGCCGATGATCATTCATCGGCCGTCCCTCTTAGGGGTTTTTGTTGGAATTATCAGGGTTAAGAGTTGCAAACGGGATTTGTGAGGTTAAGAAATGGTGTCCGCGTGCCCCGGCCTCACCGGCTCGGACGGGCCCGGTCCAGGATGAGCCCGGTGTCCACACCCCTGGGCAGGGTCCCGAACACGTGCCCCCACTCACCCCCCAGACGTGAGGCGGTGAACGCCTCGGCGACCGGGGTGGGCGCGTGGCGCAGCAGCACCGACGCCTGTAGGACCAGCGCCATCAGCTCCACCACCGACCGCGCCCGGTACTGCGCCTCCTCCGGGTCGCCCAGGACCTGCTCCAACCGCCTGACCGCCGCGTCGTAGTGGTCGTCCACGCCCGCGGCGGTGCGCAGTTCGGCCAGGAACACCTCCAGCGGCTCGGGACCGCGGCCCAACGCGCGCAGCACGTCCAGCGCCGCCACGTTGCCGGAGCCCTCCCAGACGGAGTTGAGCGGGGAGTCCCGGAACAGCCGGGGCATCCCCGACTCCTCCACGTAACCGTTTCCGCCCAGGCACTCCAGCGCCTCGGCGGCGTGCGCGGGCTGGCGCTTGGTCACCCAGAACTTGCCCACGGCCACCCCCAGGCGGCGGAAGGCCGCCTCGGACTCGTCCCCGCGCACCGCGCGGTCCACGGCACCGGCCAGACGGGTCATCAGCGCCGTCGCCGCCTCCGACTCCAGCGCCAGGTCGGCGAGCACGTTGCGCATCAGCGGCTGCTCGACCAGCACCCCGCCGAAGGCGCTGCGGTGCTCGGCGTGGTGCAGGGCGTGCACCACCGCGGCGCGCATGCCCGCGGCCGAGCCGATCACGCAGTCCAGCCGGGTGCTGTTGACCATCTCGATGATGGTGGGCACGCCCCTGCCGGGCTCGCCGACCAGGTGGGCGACGGCGCCGTCGTACTCCAGCTCCGCCGACGCGTTGGAGCGGTTGCCCAGCTTGTCCTTGAGCCGCTGGACGTGCAGCGCGTTGCGGCCGCCGTCCTCCAGCACCCGGGGCACCAGGAAACAGCTCAGCCCCTCGGGCGCCTGCGCCAGCGTGAGGAAGAAGTCGCTCATCGGCGCCGAGGTGAACCACTTGTGCCCGGTCAGCACGTGGTGCCCCTCGGCGGTGGGGACCGCGCGGGTGGTGTTGGCGCGCACGTCCGAGCCGCCCTGCTTCTCGGTCATCGACATGCCCGCGAGGAGCCCGCGCTTGGTGTGCGGCGCCCGCAGCCCGAAGTCGTAGACGGGCGCGGTGAGCAGCGGCTCGTACCGCCGCGCCAGCTCGGGGGAGTGGCGCAGGGCCGGGACCGCCGCGTAGGTCATCGAGACCGGGCACCCGTGGCCCGCCTCGGGCTGGGACCACAGGAAGAACTTGGCGGCGCGGGCCACGTGCGCGCCCGGGCGCTCGTCTGCCCACGGCGCGGCGTGCATGCCGTGCTCCACCGCCTGGTCCATGAGCACGTGGTAGGCGGGCTGGTAGTCGACCTCGTCCACCCGGTGGCCGTAGCGGTCGTGGGTGCGCAGGACCGGCGGGTAGGCGTTGGCGGACTCGCCCCAGGCGCGGACCCGCTCCGACCCGGCCGCGTCGCCGACCTCGCGCACCTCGGCCTCGGCCCATCCGGCGCCCTCGCGCCGCAGGCCCTCCAGGAGCGCGGGGTCCTCCGCCGCCGCGTAGTCGCCGAGCGGGGGCGCCTGGTTGAACACCTCGTGTGTGGGGGGCACGGCGGCCACCTCTTTTCGTTGCTGGTCGCGGGTGGTCGGAGTGCGGGAATCCTATCCTCGGACGGGACGCCGAACAGAACCGGGTTCGGTCGCGGCCGGGCCCCGGACCGGTGGCAGCGCGTCCTTCCCTCTGAGGCGCTCCCGCCCGGTCACGGCCAGAGCAGGCCGCGTTCCCAGGACGCACCCTCCCCCGGGCGGGTGTAGCGCAGACGTGTGTGGCGGCGGTCCCGGTCGGCCTGCCAGAACTCCACCTCGGCCGGGCGGACCAGGTACAGGCCCCAGTCCTCGGGAACCAGCTCCGGATCGCGTCGCAGTCTCTCCCGGCTCTCCCGCGCCACGCGGTCGACGTCCGCGAGCCCGTCCAGGGGCTCGCTCTGTCTGCCGTGCAGACCCGCCACCCGCGACTCCAGCGGCCGGGCCAGGTAGTCGGCGGCGCACCGCTCCCGGTCGGCCAGCTCCGCCCGCCCGCGCACCCGCACCTGGCGGCCCTGCCCGATCCAGTGGAACAGCAGCGCCACCGCAGGGTTTCGGGCCAGCTCCCGCCCCTTGCGCGAGCCGGTCGTGGTGGCGAACCACCAGCCCTCGGAAGTGAAGTCCTTCATGATGACCACCCGGGCCGACGGAGCCCCCGCCTCGTCCGCGGTCGCGACCGTCATCGCGTGCGGCTCGGCCACCCCGGCCTCGACCGCCCCCGAGAACCACTCCAGGAACAGCTCCGCCGGGTCCTCGGGCGCCTCCCCGGGATCGAACTCCGGCAGCGCCCCGGAGAACACCGGCAGCCCCCGCAACAGGTCCCGGACACCGCTCCGCACCGCATCACGTCGCTCCGAACCCTGCCCCTCCGAACCCCGTCCCTCCGACACGGCCACCCCCACGATCCCTCGGTCGGCCGGCGCCCGTTCGCGACGCCGCATCCTCGATTCTTCTGGGCCGCGGCCGCGCGGACAAGTCACTTCTCGCGGTTGTGGACAACCGTGGGCGCGCTTCTTCGGGGGGCGCGGTCGCCGGGGGCACGGTCTCAGGGATCAGGGGTCAGGGGCACGGTTCCAGGGAGCACGGCCTCCGGGGACGACGCGAACGGGCGGCCCGTCCAACGGACCGCCCGTTCGCCTCCGTCCCGTCCGTCCCGTCCGTCCGCGCACCCTCACGGCACGGACGCCGGCCGCCGAACCCCGGACGACGGGCACCCCGGCCGTCGGCGCTCCCGCCGCGGCCGGGCGGCGCCCCGCGCCTCAGCGGGAGCTGGTCGCGTGCCGTGCCGCCACCGCGGCGTCGTAGCGTTCCAGCACCACCCGGGCCATCTCGGGCACGTCCCCCAGCGCCTCGGACACCGCGGACGCGCCCGCCTCCAGCGACCGGGCGCGCACCCGGTCGGCGAAGAACCCCGGCGCCAGAAGGTAGGTGGCCACGGCCACCCGCGTGGCCCCCCGCTCGCGCAGGGCGGCCACCGCCTCCCCCGGGCCGGGGGAGGCCGCGGACGCGTAGGCGGCCACGACCTCCCGCCAGGGGCCGCGCCCGGCCAGCTCGGCGGCCATCGCGGCCACGGTCGCGTTCGCCCCGGGGTCGCTGGAACCGGCCGAGGCCAGCACCAGGGCCGTGCCGGGGTCGGGGCGTACACCCGCCTCGTCCAGGCGCCGCTCCACCGCCTCCGTCAACAGCGGGTGCGGGCCCAGGGTGTCGGCGTAGTGCACCCGCAGCCACGGGCTGCGCCCGCGCGCGTCCGCCAGCACCTCCGGCAGGTCCACCTTGCTGTGGTAGGCCGCCGTCAGCAGCGCCGGCAGCACCACCGCCTCACCCGCCCCGCGTGCGGCCAGCTCCTCCAGCGCGTCCCGCGCGGAGGGTGCCACGTGGTCCAGGTAGGACACGCGCACGTCGAGCCCCGGCCGCAGAGCCCGCACCCGGTCGAACACCGCCGACACGGCCCGCGCCGACCTCGGGTCCGCGCTGCCGTGCGCCACCGCGAGCAGGGGCACGCCCCCGTCCCGTCCTCCGCCGCTCCGCGCTCCGGCTCCGCCCACCGTCATGGCCACTCTCCTCGTCGCTTCCGAGCACCGCCGCCCCCGGCCCCGCCCGACCCCGGCGCAGCCGCGGCCGGGCCACGGGCCCGGCCGCCGAGTACGCACTCACACGTGGATTCCGCATTCGGTCTTGCCCGTGCCGGACCACCGGCCGCTGCGCGGGTCCTCGCCCGGGGCCACCCGCCGCGTGCACGGCTCACAGCCGATCGAGGGGTATCCGTCGTACTGGAGCGGGTTCACCATGACCCCGTTCTCGGCCATGTAGGTGTCCACCTCGTCCTGGGTCCACCGGGCGATCGGGTTCACCTTGGTCATCCGCCGACGCCGGTCCCACTGCACGACCGGGGTGTCGCGGCGGGTCACCGAGTCCTCCCGGCGCAGACCGGTCAGCCAGGCGGCGTAGGGCTCCAGGGCCCGCTGGAGGGGCTCCACCTTGCGCAGGTGGCAGCAGATGCCCGGGTCGCGCCCGTGCAGGCGCGGGCCCAGGACCAGGTCCTGCTCGGCCACCGTGCGGGTGGGCTCGACGTTGATGAGGTTGATGTCGTACACGGAGGCCACGGCGTCACGCGTGCCGATGGTCTCGGGGAAGTGGTAGCCGGTGTCGAGGAAGATGACGTCGATCCCCGGCGCCGCTTTGGAGACCAGGTCGACCATGAGCGCGTCGGCCATGGAGGAGGTCATGCACAGCTGGTCGCCGAAGGTCTCGGCGGCCCAGGAGACGATCTCCGGAGCGGAGGCCTCCTCCAGCTCGCGCGCGGCCCGCTCTGCGAGCTCGGGACCGCCCAGGGGGGTGATGGTGGTGGAGTTCATGAGTTCCCTTCCGTCGGTCTGGAGGGGGCGCCTTTCGCGGAGAAGGACGCGGAGCGCAACCCGACGTACTTGACCCGAAACACCCGGGCACAGGACAGGCAGGCCCAGGGGTAGCCCTCTCCCTTGACGGCGGCGCCCTCCTCCGGCACGAGGTCCTCGTCGCCGCAGTAGGGGCAGTAGTGGGGCGCGGCCCTCTCGGACATGGCGCACCTCTTCCTCTCGCTCGGGTCTCTCAGGTCGTTTCGCGGCCGTGGGCAGGGCCGGTCCTCACACGGACCGGCCCCGGTGCCGCGGCCGGGGGCGGCCGCGGCGGTCCCGACCGCCCGGACGAACTACTTCAGGTCGGCGTCCTCGGCCCGGCCGACCCAGGAGGCGAACGACTCGCCGTCCTCCTTCTGGTCCTGGAACCGGCGCACCACCCGCTCGACGTAGTCGGGCAGTTCGTCGGCGGTGGCCTTCAGCCCGCGGATCTTCTTGCCGAAGGACTGGGTCAGCCCCATACCGCCGCCCAGGTGGATCTGGTAGCCCTCCACCTGCTCGCCCTCGGAGTTCATGACGAGCTGGCCCTTGAGGCCGATGTCGGCGACCTGGATGCGCGCGCACGAGTTCGGGCAGCCGTTGACGTTGATGGTCAGCGGCTCGTCGAAGTCGGGCAGCCGCTTCTCCAGCTCGTCGATCAGGGAGGCCGCACGGTCCTTGGTCTCCACGATCGCCAGCTTGCAGAACTCGATGCCGGTGCAGGCCATCGTCTGGCGGCGGAACACACTCGGGTTGACCTGGAGCCCCTCCGCCTCCAGGGCGGAGGTGATCGAGGCGATCCGGTCCTCCGCCACGTCCAGGATGACCAGCTTCTGGTCGGCGGTGGTGCGGACGCGGTCCGAACCGTGCTCCTCGGCGATGTCGGCGACGCGCAGCAGCGCGTTGCCCGACACCCGGCCCACCTTGGGCGCGAAGCCCACGTAGAACTTCCCGTCCTTCTGGCGGTGCACGCCCACGTGGTCGCGGCGCAGGCCCGAGTCCAGTTCGAGGGCGGGGCCGTCGGGCAGGGCGTAGCCCAGGTACTCCTTCTCCAGGACGTCACGGAACTTCTCCGCGCCCCAGTCCTTGATGAGGAACTTGATCCGGGCGCGGGTGCGCAGGCGCCGGTAGCCGTAGTCGCGGAAGATCCCGCAGACCCCGGCCCACACCTCGCTCACCTGGTCCGGGCGCACGAACGCGCCCAGGCGCTGGGCGAACATCGGGTTGGTGGACAGGCCGCCGCCGACGAACAGGTCGTAGCCCGCCTCGCCCGCCTCGTTGCGCACGCCCGCGAACGCCACGTCGTTGATCTCGTGGTTGACGCAGTGCACCGTGCACCCCGACACCGAGGTCTTGAACTTGCGCGGCAGGTTGGAGTACAGCTCGCTGCCGATGTGGTCCTCGTAGATCTCGCGGATCGCGGGACCGGCGTCGATGACCTCCTCCTCGGCGACCCCGGCCAGCGGACAGCCCAGGATGACGCGAGGGGTGTCGCCGCAGGCCTCCGTGGTGGACAGGCCCACCGACTCCAGCTTCTCCCAGATCGCCGGGACGTCCTCCACCCGGATCCAGTGGTACTGGACGTTCTGGCGGTCGGTGATGTCGGCGGTGTCGCGTCCGTAGTCGCGGGAGATCTCACCGACCGCGCGCAGCTGCGCGACCGTCAGCTGCCCCCCGTCGATGCGCACCCGCAGCATGAAGTAGCGGTCGTCGAGCTCCTCGGGCTCCAGCACGGCCGTCTTGCCGCCGTCGATGCCCGGGGCGCGCTGGGTGTACAGACCGAACCAGCGGAACCGTCCGCGCAGGTCAGCGGGGTCGATCGAGTCGAACCCGCCCTTGGAGTAGATGTTGATGATCCGATCGCGGACGTTGAGCCCGTCGTCGTTCTTCTTGTTCTCCTCGTTCTTGTTCAGCGGCTCGTGGTAGCCGAGGGCCCACTGGCCCTCGCCACGGCGGCGCGGCTTGGCCGCGGTCGCTGTCCTGCCGGGCTGCGCGGAAGAGGGAGGCATCGCGGGTGTCTCCGATGAGGTGTCGCGGGGTGCTCACAGCCCCGGCGCCCGCACCGCATGCCCGCGTCGCCGCACATCGTCGTGCTGGCGATCGGGTGGAATCCGCGTGTGGGATAAGGAGGAGAGGCAGGGCGCCGGTGCCGCGCGCACCCCTGGGGTGCGTCAAAGGGCGGTGAGATTAACCGACGCTGCAACAGATGGCGCTGCCGACCCGCAGGAAGTCCACGTGGCGGCGCACGTAGAGCATGGGGTCCAGGGCAGCGATCATGTAATGAGAATGTCACGGGCGTCGACGCTTTGTCCAGACGGGGTCTGACCGCCCCGGAGTGAGTCACGTCACTAGGCGCGGGCGTTCGTGGCACGGGGCAGCCTCCCGGGACCGCTAACGTTTCCTCCGTGGCGGGTTTCTGGGAGCGGCTGTGGTACGCCGTGGACGGGTGGCTGAGACGCCATGCCCGCCTGCGCAGCGGGACGCTCCTCGTCCTGCGCACGGTCCGGGCCTTCGCCCGCGACCGGGTCGTCGGGCTGGCCGCCGAGTCGGCCTTCTTCACCCTCATCTCGCTGCCCGCGCTCATGCTGGGCCTCCTGGGCGCCCTGGGCCCGCTGACCGTCGTGCTCGGCGAGGACTTCGTCGAGGAGATCCGGCTTTGGATCCTGGACCTGACCGCGCGGGTGCTGACCCCGGACACGGTGGACAGCGTGGTCGAGCCGCTCGTCGACGACTTCCTCGGGGGAGTGCCGGGCGGAGTCCTGTCGGTGACGTTCCTGGTGTCGCTGTGGTCGGGGTCGCGGGCGATGAACGTCTTCATCCGCTCGATCACGATCTCCTACGGCCTGGACGAACTGCGCGGCTGGGTGCGCCAGCGCGTTCTGGCCTTCGTCGCCTACCTGGGCGGGCTGCTGTTCGCCATCCTCCTGCTGCCGGTCCTGGTGGCCGGGCCGGACCTGGTCAACCGCCTGCTGCCCATGACCGTGGGGCGGCTCAACCTGTTCTACTGGCCGACCGTCGCGCTGCTCGCCATCGCCGCGGTCACCCTGCTCTACGCCCTGAGCGTGCCGGTGCGCACCCCGCTGTGGCGCCACCTGCCGGGGGCACTGCTGGCCGCCCTGGTGCTGATCACGGGCTCGGTCGCCCTGCGCGTCTACCTGGACGCCTCCTTCGGGCAGGTGACCATCTACGGCTCCCTGGCCGCGCCGATCGCCATCCTGGCCTGGCTGTTCGTGATGGCGATCGCCGTGCTGGTGGGCTCGTCCTTCAACGCGGAGATCGACGCGATGTGGCCCATGCCGCGCACCGCCGCCGCCCGGGCGGAGATCGCCAACCGGGACTTCGAGCGGGCCAACCGGCTCGTCCAGCGCCGGGAGCAGGCGTTCATCGACGCGATCGTGGAGAGCAACGGGCACTGACCGGTTCCGGTCGGCGGTCGCGCTTCAGCGTCCGAAAAGCCCGGAAAGCCCTGTGTCGCCGGTAGTTTTGTCGTGCCGACGGGCGGGAGGCCGCGATCCCGCCGCACCCGAGCCCGGGCGGCGCCGCCCGTGAGAGGCCGTCCCCCCATGACCGTTCCCCCACCGGACGCCGTTCCCCCGCAGGACGAGGGCGATCAGGACTCCGTGCCCGTCACCGTCGAGACCGTGCTCGGCGGCTCGAAGACCATGTTCTACGCCTCGTTCGGCCTGCCCCTGCTGATGCTCACGCACTTCCTGCGCGCGTACCTGGGCGGCGACAGCGAGATCTACCTCGGGCTCTTCGTCATGATGCTGTCGGTCGTGGTCCTGGCGCCCCTCCTGTACATGCGCTCCCTCCCGGGGATGATCGAACGGCGGCGGCAACCGGTGAGGTCGCCGCTGATGGAGGGCATCCTGCTCGGCACGCTGTGGGCCGCCGGCGCGGTCTATCTCGTCGTCGCGGTCGGGGACCACCTCTACGGGGCCCTTCCGTTGCCGCTGCTGGCGCTCCACCTGGTCGCCCTCGTCCCTCCGGCACTCGGCACGGAGGCCTTCGTGCGCGAACGGCGGTGGCGGTCGTGAGGGCGTCCTTCCTACTGGTCCAAGGGGCAGGGCTCGGCCTGGTGGCGTGCATCGCGATCGCCGGACGGGTGGGGATCACCGGCAACCCCGTTCCGGTGACTGTCGGATTCTTCCTCGCATTCCTGCTGTTCTTCCCGGTTGGGCTCTGGGCGAGTGCCGATGCGGAACTGACCTCCGGCGAGCTCCACCGGGTGCACAACTTCCGACACCCTTTCCGGATGGCGCGTCTGTGGTGGTTCATGGTCTTCTGCAACGGGTTGCTCGCGCTGTTCTTGATCGTCTCCAACGCCGCGTGGACACTGGTGCCGCTGTTGCTGGCCTCCTATACGGCCTTCGCGCTCTCCCTCGCCGCTGGCAGACGCGAACGCCAACAGCTGCGTGAGGCGCTCGCCCGGCCCGAACTCACCGGCCCCAAGGTCATCGGTATCCGGAGCCCGGAGCAGGTGCCGCCGGGCTGGAGCCCGGTGCTGGTCCACCGGATCGATCGCGGGAGGTTCGACATGCTCGTCGACTACCGGATCCTCGTGGACGGCGACCGGGTCGGCACGCTCGGCCCCGGCCAGACCCTCGTGCTCGGCCTCCCTCCGGGCCCGCACAGTGTCCGGGGCGGCCTCGGCAGACTCAGCAACGCCCCCGTCCCCTTCACGGCTGAACCCGGCGCCGCGGTCCACTTCACGGTCGAACCGGCCAGTCCGAACCGCCGGGCCAACGCCGACCGGCGCTCGCGCCCCGGCGAGTACTTCCGCCTCGTCCGGGTCCCGCCCTGATGAGGCCTTGTCCTGCTACGCGTGTGGCCGGTGAGAACCAGGTGGCCGGATCCGGCCATTTTCGGTGTGAACTAAATATCTTCCCCAGGTGTCCACTCCATGGTGAGGATGATGCCCGCGGCACCAGCCACATCCCATGTTCGGACAATTCTCCAGGTCACGGAGGGGAGGGCGGGACAACTGCCTCAGGTAAGCCAGGCCGTGCGCGCCGCGTTGACGCATGGCCGGAATAGGCGAGACGAGCGACGATCAGTATGATCTCGTGCAGCACTGACTACGCGTGCGTCGGCACCACCTCCAGGTAGTCCCAGGCCGCGAACCACCGTCATCGCTGACCTAGGTCCCCGTACCCCCGTACACGAACAGGTCCACGTTCCCCATGCCTTCGGAGGCACCATGAGCCGGGAGTCCCACCCGGGGCAGTCCCGGCCCACCGCCGTCATCGTCATCGCGCCTGACGAACGCAGCGCCGAGATCCTCGTCGAGGGACAACGCCAGGTCGTCACGGGTCAGGCGCCCAAGGAGACGCGGCGCGCCGCGCTGGACGTCGCCACCGGCTACGCCGCCAGAATCGGTCAGCCGGTCCTCATCGACGCCCGCGACGCCAACGGCTACTGGCGCCTGGTCGCCACACCCACGGGCGTGGTGCAGGCGGCCGACCAGGTCGTGCCCGGCCGCGAGCCGACGCCGCCGCCTCCTCCCGCTCCGGCCGGTCCTCCCGTCAGCGGTCCCGAGACCGGTGCCCAGCCCGGGGCCAGGGCCAAGACGAAGAGGAAGGGCGGCCGGACCCTCGTCATCGTGGGCGCCGCCGTGCTCGCCCTGGTACTGCTCGCCGGTGCGGGCGCCGCCGCCTGGCGCTTCCTGCCCGGCCTCGGCGGGGGCCCCGGGGGCGATGTCGCCGCGGACGTGACCACCCTCAACCACCCCGCGCCGCCCCACTTCTCCACGACCGTCGACTTCAGCGCGCGGATCGCCCCGGGCAGTCAGCCGGGGGTCAGCCGCCGGGGCGACCTGCTCGCCTACGTCGACCCCGAGCAGCGGCTCAACCTGCTCGACGCCGACGGCGAGAACCTGTGGTCGGCCGACCTGCCCGTGGAGTCCGGGGAGGCCCTCGGCGAACTCCGGTTCGTGGAGTACGGCGGCGAGGGCGCCGTGGTCATGGAGACCGCCGGAACCCTGTGGTTCTGGCCCGTCGCGGGCGGCGAGCCCACCGGCGTGGACCTCCCCGAGAACGCCTCCGTGCAGTACGTGGGCAGCTCCGTGCTCGTGCGCACCGAGAGCGATGCCTTCGTCCCGGTCGGCGCGGAGCTTGAGCCGGTCGGGGTCCCCGAGGGCTCCGCGCCCATGCTGGCCGACGGGGAGAACGTCCTCACCGCCGTCGTCAACGGTCCCTGGACCTGGGTCAGCCCCGACGACAACCCCGTGCAGGTCACCGCCCAGAGGCCGCACGACGCGGGCGAGATGGAGGCCGTGCTCACCGCCCTGCGCGAGTACGTCATCATCCGCTGGGAGCCCCTCCGCGGCGAGGGCGCCGTCCTGGCCTTCCACGACACCCAGGACGGCAGCGTCGTCGGCAGCGCCCAGATCGACCCCGCCGACCTTGAGGACGTGCGCCACCGCTCGGAGGCCGTCGGCCCCCGCCTGGTCGCCTACGGACCCGCGGTGATGAACCCCGAGAACGGCCGGACCGCCGTGGTCCCCGGCCTCAAGCCCCAGATCGCGGTGGGCTCCCTCGTCTTCGGCCAGATCGACGACGCCCCGGTGGCCGTCGACGCCGAGGGCAGGGTCGAGGAGGCCGCGGCGGATTCCGTCCCACCCATCGGCCTGCTCGGCGAGCGGGCCGTCGTGGTCCACGAGGACCACCTCTATGCCATCCCCTCTGAATAGATGAGTACACGAGAAGAAGAAAGGAGTGGGATGACCCCCAAGAAGCGTGTTTTCACCGTGACCGCGGCCGGCCTGTTCATGGCCGGTTTCTCCGCGGGTCCGGCGTTCGCCGACACCCTGGACGCGACCGCGATCGAGGCTGCCCCCCAGGCCGCCGAGACCACGGTGGTCGACCTGCCGGTCGAGGAAGTGGTCCACACCACCGCCGAGATCCTCCCGCTGGAGCTCCCCGGCCCCGGTGACGGTGATGGCGACGGCGGTAGCGACCCCGGCCCCGGCCCCGTGGACCCCGGTCCCGTGGACCCGGGCCCGGGTGACGGTGGTGGCGACGACGGTGGCGACCCCGGCCCCGGTGACCCGGGTGACGGTGGTGGCGACGACGGTGGCGACCCCGGTGACGGTGGCGGTGACGACGGTGGCGACCCCGGTGACGGCGGTGGCGACGACGGTAACCCCCCCGGTGGCGGTGACGACGGCGGCCCCGGTGACGGTGGTGGCGACGACGGCGGCCCCGGTGACGGTGGCGGCGACGACGGCGGCCCCGGTGACGGCGGTGGCGACGACGGCGGCCCCGGTGACGGCGGTGGCGACGACGGCGGCCCCGGTGACGGCGGTGGCGGTGACGACGGCGGCAACCCCCCCGGTAACGGCGGTGGCGACGACGGCGGCACGCCCCCTGGTGACGGCGACGGCGGCGGCGACCCCGGTGACGGTGACGAGATCCAGGCCCCCGGTACCACCGCCCCCGGTGGTTCCGCCCCCGAGGCCGCCGCTCCGGTGAGCGAGGGCAACGGCGACGGCGACGACGACGGTGACGAGACCCTCGCCACCACCGGCGTCGACATGCAGGGCTTCGTGCTCGGCGGCGCCGTGGTGACGGGCATCGGCGCTCTGGCCCTGTGGGCCGGGGCCCGCCGTCCGGCTCCGATCGCCTAACGGCATCACCCCGCCGCACGGCCGCTGAGGCCGCGCGGCGACGAGGGCCCCCGACCACCAGGTCGGGGGCTCTCTCACGTGCGCGGGAGGAGAGCCGCGCCGTCCCTGCGGGGCGGTCCCAGCGGGGACGGTGCCGCGGTCCTCAGGCCCTCACATGCGCGGACGCAGGGCGAAGGCGAGCAGGAAGGCGCCCACGCCCGCCCCCGCGATCACCCACAGCGCGTTCCCCAGGCTGGAGGAGTCGGCGAGGAAGCCCACCAGCGGGGGGAAGGCCAGGAAGCCCGCGCGGCCCAGCCACCCGACGACGGTGATCCCGTCCCCGGTGCGCACGCCCGGCACGTTCCCCGCCGCAGCCAGGGTCAGCGGGAAGAGCGTGGACACGCCCAGTCCCATCACCCCGAAGCCGATGACCGTGGCCACCGGGTGCGGTACCAGCAGGGCGAACGCGATCCCGCCGCCCGCCAGGAGTCCGCACGCGCGCCCCACGGCTGCCGCGCCGAACCGGTCGGTCACCCGGTCGCCGACAAGCCGACCCAGCGTCATCATCGCCTGGCAGGCCACGAACGGCATCGCCGCCAGGAACAGCGACGCCTCCAGTTCCGAGGTCATGTACACCGCGCCCCAGGAGGCGGCGGAGTCCTCGATGCCGCCGGCGAACATCAGCAGCACGCTGAGCCCCACCAGGAGCAGCACGGCCCGTCCGGGCACGCGCAGGCGCCGCCCGCTCCCCGCGTCGGTGCCGTCCTCGCGCTCGCTGCTCTCCGGACCGGGCAGCAGCATCCGGCTCACCGCCAGGTTCACGCACAGCAGCAGCGCGGCCACACCGCCCAGGTGCCACAGGATGGGCACCCCGGCACCGGCCATGGCCGCGCCCAGGAGGCCTCCGGCCACCGCGGCCAGGCTCCACAACGCGTGGAAGGTGTTGATGATGCTGCGTCTGTAGCGCCGCTGGACGCGCAGCCCGTGCGAGTTCTGCGCCGAGTCGGTCCAGGCGTCCGCGCTGCCCAGTACGAACAGCGCCGCCGCCAACATCCACCAGTTCTGCGCCAGCGCGATGAATGGGAGCGCTCCCAAGGAGATGAGGCTGGTCCCCACCGCCGTTCGGCCGCTGCCGAACCAGTGGATCAGCGGGCCCGCCAGCATGCCGGTCAGGATCGCGCCGGTCGGCATCGCCGCGATCGCCAGACCCAGTTCCGCGTTGCTCAACCCCAGCTGGGACTTGAGCACCGGGAGCCACGGAACGGCGTTGGTGTAGGTGAAGCCGTTGACGAAGAAGAGGGTGGAGACCGCGATCCTGGCCCTGCGGGCCTCCGGCGGAGGGGACTCGGTTCTGGTCTGGACGTTCACGGCGGCTCCCAGGACGGCTTTCGGTGCGGGGAGATGTTATCGGGTCCGGTCATCGGATGGCAGGCCTTCTCGGTGGCCCCGAACGGGCTCGTCCTCGGGGCGGTCCTGTTCCACCGCCCGTGCGGAGGGGCCCTGCCGCGGAGCCGCCGTCCACGGTGGTACCGGTACGGCGGGTCCGGCCGGGCCCTCCTTGCCTTCGGGCGCAAGAGGAAGTCAAATAGAGGTCCTGCTCCGTCACCGGACAGGCCCCCGACCGCCCCGACCGGACCCCGCCTCCGTCCCCGACCGGCCCCCGGACCCCACCGCCACCGCCTCCGTCCCGCTCGGATCCCCGTCCGCCACCGCCTCCGGGGCCCGGCCCGAGCCCCCGCCCGGCGGCCCGCTCCCGCGCAGGGCGTCCCAGCCCGCTGTCCGCCGCCTCCCCACGCCGGGAACCGTGTCCGCACGGCCCGGACGGAACCGGAAGAGCCCATGATCAACACGAGCGCGCTGCGAGAGAAGCCCACACTCACCGGGAAGAGCGTACGTCTGGAGCCCCTGGCGGCCGAGCACACCGACGCCTACTTCGCCGCCAGCCTCGATGAGGAGGTCCGCAGACTCACCGGCACCCACCGCCGCATCACCTACGCGCAGGCCAGGGAGTGGTGCGAGAGCCGCGCCGACCGCACCGACCGCCTGGACCTGGCCATCACCGCACCCAAGGACGGGCGCTACCTGGGCGAGCTGTCGGTCTACGCCGTCGCGCCCGAGAACGAGAGCGCCGGGTACCGCATCGCCCTGTCCGCGATCGAGTTCACCGGCCGGGGCCTGGGCAGGGAGGCCACCCAGCTCGTGCTGGAGTACGCCTTCGAGCGCATCGGCCTGCACCGCGTCTGGCTGTACGTCTACGCCTTCAACATGAGGGCGATCGCCGTCTACCGCTCCTGCGGCTTCGCCGTGGAGGGACGGCTGCGCGACTCCCTGCTGTGGGAGGGGCGCCGCCACGACGCCCTGCTGATGGCCGTGTTCAGGAACGGCTTCCGCCGCACCTGAGGGACGGGTTTTGCTCGGGTTCGGGGTTGGAACCGCCGTGTCGGGGGGTATCTCGGTACCACTTTCCAGCGGCTCATCCACACAGCCGAGAGGAGCGGTACCGGGGCCCGGGCCCCGGCGCCGGTGAGGACATGAACCCAGTACCCGTTTCACTGCCCTTCGCCGACAGGTCGGAGGCGGGACGCCGACTCGCGGAGCGGGTGCGCCCCTTCGCGGTCAACGATCCGCTCGTGCTGGCCCTGCCCCGCGGCGGCGTGCCCGTCGGCGCGGAACTCGCCCTGCGGCTCGACGCCGACTTCGACGTGCTCATGGTCCGCAAGATCGGCCTGCCGGGACACCCCGAGATGGGGGTCGGCGCCATCGCCGAGGACGGGCACGTCATCTACGACGACCGCGCCCTGGCCCGGCTGCACGTGCCCCGCCAGGCCCTGTCCGACACCGTCGCCGCCGAACGCGACGAACTCGACCGCAGGCGCCGCGTCTACCGGGGCGATCGCCCGTCCCCGCGCATCGCCGGGCGCGACTGCGTGGTCGTGGACGACGGCGTCGCCACCGGGGGCACCGCCCGCGCCGCGCTGCGCATGGTCCGCCAGGCCGGGCCCGCACGTGTGGTCCTGGCCGTGCCCGTCGCCTCGCCGGAGGCGGTCGCCCTGCTGCGCGACGAGGCCGACGCCCTGGTGGTGCTCGGCGCGCCGGACAACTTCCGCGCGGTGGGGGAGTGGTACCGCGACTTCGGCCAGCTCTCCGACGACCACGTCACCGCCATCCTGGCCGAGAACGCGCACACGCGGCCGCGGTCGGGCGGAACGCGGCGCGTGCGGGTGCCCGCGGGGAGGGTCCACCTCGACGGCGACCTCACCGTGCCCGCCGAGACGCGCGGCGCGGTGGTGATGGCCGCGGGGCAGGGGCGCGCGGACGAGCGATGGCGGTCGGTCGCCTCCGTCCTGCAGCAGGCCGGGTACGCGACCCTGCTCATGGACCTGCTGACCGAGCAGGAACGCTCCCTCGGCGCCTCCGAAGCCGTCTCCGACGCCGCTTCCGACACCGGCGCCGACGTGCTCGGCGGGCGGTTGGGCGCCGCGGTCACCTGGCTGCGCGGGGCCGAGGACACCGCCGACGAGCCCCTGGGCGTGCTGGCCTCGGGCGACGCCGCGGCGTCAGCCCTGGTCGCCGCGGCCCGGCACCCGCGGGACGTGGCCGCGGTGGTGGCGCACGGAGGGCGGATCGACGTGGCCGAGGCGAGCCTGCCGGACGTGCGGGCGTCGGTCCTGGTGCTGCTGGAGGGAGACGACTCCTTCCTGCGCGAGCTCGGCGAGTGGACGCGCGCCCGGATAGGCGGTTCCACGGACCTGCGGGTGGTGTCGGGAGCCGAACGGCTGCTCCGGGACTCCCGCGAGTGGCGCCGTGTGGCGGCGGAGGCCCTGGACTGGTTCGACCGGCACCTGGACACGGGCCCGCGGTGAGGCGCCGACGGACCGGGCGCGGCCGCCTCGCCCGGCGGCGGGGCGGCCTTCACCGGACACGGGAGGACTCCGGGCATGAGAAAACCCGCGGCGCCCTCGACGTTGCTCGTCGGGGCGCCGCGGGTTGTTCGGGGGCCGGGGCCACCGGGGGAGATCCGCTTGCCGGGAATCCGGACTATGCGGCGTTCGCGCGACGCATACGGCGACGGCGCTCGGAGGCGCGCTCGTCCTCGTTCAGCCCGCCCCAGGTGCCGTACTTCTCCGGACGCGAGATCGCATAGTCCAGGCAGTCGGTTCGAACCGGGCAGGCCGCACAGATCTCCTTGGCCTTGCGCTCACGGATCTCCCGTTCCGGCTGGCGTTCGCCGTCCGGACCGAAGAAGAGCACAAGGTCCTCGCCCCGGCACGCGGCGGCATCCTGCCACCCCCAGCTCGGGCGGGGGCGCAGCGCGGCCTGCCGACGTACCTGAGACATGCTTGAACCACCTCTACTGAAATCACTAGTAAGCTGTCGGAAAAAGCTTCAGTCACCAAAATTGGTCATGCGGCGCGAGTCACCCCGCACGACGCAAACGCCGAGCGGTGCGAGTGATGTTCCCCGGTGTGGCTGAGACCACGAGAAGCACAGGTACTGCGGCACCGATCCGCCGATGGGCGGAGTGCTCTCACGCGAACGGCTGCGGAGGCGGTGACGGCCTCCGTCCGAGCCGGTACGTAATCATGCCATCCCTCATCCCGATCATGCACGGGGGGTAGGGAAATTACTCGCACAACCGTTACCGAAACCAGATGACAACTGACCGGTGTGCGGTCTTTTGTCTGAGTTTGTTGCACATCGCAAGATCTGAGGCCTTGCGAAGGACACAGCACATCGTATGGTGCGATGTCCCTCCTGCCTAGGGGGTCCTCCTGATGTGCGGGTCACATTGCGGTCTGTACGGAGCTCCGAGTTCGGACCTGACCGTATGTCCTCACCCTCCGTCGACGCCGGTGAGGGGGCAGCGGCCCCTGTCAGCCCCGCTCCCGGGCGCCCTCCACCGCGTCCCGCGCCCGTTCCCGCCGGTCCCGGATCCCCTCGCGACACGCCGCCCCCCGGCGCCTCCGCCGGCTGCCTCCCGCATGCCTGAAGGCTGCCCCTAGGGGAAGTACCAGGGTGGGGCGTCCGAACGGGTCGTGGTGCGCGGGCGTCCCAGACGGTAGAAACAACGGACGCGGCCGCTTCCCGGCCGCACGTCCCCGCACCGGGACACCAACACAAGGGAGAACAAGAACACCGTGGGCCTCTTGCGGTTCATCCTGAACGTCATCTGGATCTTCGTCGCGGGATTCTGGCTGGCCGTCGGTTATGTCTTCGCGGGCATCATCTGCTGCGTCCTCATCGTCACGATCCCCTTCGGTATCGCCTCGTTCCGCATGGCCAGGTACGCGATCTGGCCCTTCGGGCGCGACCTGGTCCGCAGGCCCGGCGCGGGCGGGGGCAGCACCTTCCTCAACGTCATCTGGGTGATCGTCGCCGGTTGGTGGCTGGCCCTCGGCCACATCGCCACCGCGATCGGCCTCGCCGTCACTATCATCGGTATCCCCATGGCCTGGGCGTCGCTGAAGATGATCCCCGTCGCCCTCGCGCCCTTCGGCAACGAGATCGTCGAGAGCGGCCACCCGCGGGAACCCTGGCAGTTCTGACAGCGTTGACCTCCCACCGGGCCCGTGGAAAACACGGGCCCCACCCGTTCGCCCTCGCGAGACCACCCCCATGCGGCCGTCGGTTCCCCGACCTCCACCGCGCAACGTCCAGAGAATGGAGTCCATGTGCAAGCCCAGCGGCCGGGAGTGTGGGCGCTCCTGAACAAGTGGCTCTCCGCCCGCAGAGCCCGCGCCGAGCGCCTCGCCAGGCTGGAGGCGGAGAACGAGCGCGGCGCCGAACCCCAGGCCGCGGACGAGGACTCCCACGAACAGCAGGGCGGCCCCGACGACCTCCTGCGCTCCATCAGCGACGTGGCCTGGCGGGTACTGCTCATCGGCGTGGTGGCGGGCCTGCTCGTCTACGTGCTCGTCTACCTGTCGGTCGTCACGCTGCCGGTGATCCTGGCGGTGTTCATCACCGCCCTGCTCATGCCGATCGCCAGCGGGCTGCGCCGCAGGGGGCTGGGCCGGGGACTGTCGACCACGATCGCCCTGCTGGTCGGACTCATCATCTTCGGCGGCGTGATCTCGCTGATCGTCACGCCCGCGATCCAGGGCTTCGGCCCGCTCGTGGACAGCGTCACCAGCGCGATCACCGAGCTCCAGGACATCCGGCTGCCCTTCGTCGATCCGGCCCTGTTCACCGACATGATCGACGACGCCTGGGTGCAGATCCAGAGCATGATCACCGAGAACCAGGACCAGCTGCTCAGCGGCGCCTGGACGGCCACCTCGGCGGTGATCTCGGTCCTGGTCGGCATCGTCCTCATCATCGCCCTGACCGTGTACTTCGTGCACTCGGGCGACCAGCTCATGGACTGGCTGGTCACCCTGCTGCCCGCCCGCTCGCGCCCGGGCATGCGCCACGCGGGCGAGGTCGCCTACGGGGTCATGGGCCGCTACGTGCGCGGTGTGGCGGCGGTCGGCTTCTTCGACGCCGTCGGCATCGGCATCGTCCTGATCATCTTCCTCGACATCAACCTGGCCATCCCGCTGATCGTGCTGACCTTCGTCGGCGCCTTCCTGCCGATCATCGGCGCCTTCCTCACCGGCCTGCTCGCCGCCCTGGTGGCCTTCGTGACCGAGGGCTGGATCGTCGCCCTGATCGTGGTCGGCGCCGTGCTCCTGGTGCAGCAGCTGGAGAGCAACGTCTTCGCGCCGCGCATCTACGGCGCCTCCCTCGACCTGCCCTCGCCGATCGTGCTCATCGGGATCTCCGTCGGCGCGGTCGTCGGCAACATCCCCGGCATGTTCCTGTCCACCCCGGTGGTCGCCGTGCTGGCCGCGCTGCTGCGCAACCGCCCGCCCTCCAGCGGTGACGGCTCCGACGCGGAGGACAAGGACGTGGCAGAGGTCAGGGCGGACACCGTCGTGGTCAGGACCGACCGGGAGGCCGGCCAGGACGGCGCGGGCGGAGCCACCCCGGTCGATCCCCCCGAGCAGAAGTAGGTGCGGGGCGGCGCCGCTCCGGTCGCGCCGCCCCCGGGAATGCCCGGCGCCCCCGACCCGTTGACCGGGCGGGGGCGCCCGCGTTCCGGTCACATCCCTCGCGCCGCCCCCCGCCGGTGCCGTTAGTCTGGGTCGGCAGGTCCGAAACCACCCCTCCCGCCGCCGCTGCGGGGGAGCACGTCTCCCCGCGGCGCACACGCGTGCCCGGCCGCACAGACCGGCTGCGCGGACCGGCGCACAGACCGGCCGCACAGAACCGTCCCACCACCTCGTAGGAAGCCTCACCATGCTGATCGCCACCGACCTCGAACTGCGCGTCGGTCCTCGACTCCTGTTGGAGCCGACCACCTTCCGCGTCGCCGCCGGGGACCGGATCGGACTGGTCGGCCGCAACGGTGCGGGCAAGACCACCATGACCAAGGTGCTGGCGGGCGAGGGCCTGCCCACCGGCGGTACGGTCACCTCCTCCGGCAGCATCGGCTACCTGCCCCAGGACCCGCGCACCGGCGACCTGGACGTGATCGCCAGGGACCGGATCCTGTCGGCGCGCGGCATCGACGAGGCCCTGCGCGGCATGCGCGAGGCCGAGAAGAAGATGGCCAGCACCGACACCAAGACCCGCAACAAGGGCGTGCGCGCCTACTCGCGCTGGGAGGAGCGGCTGCACGTGCTGGGCGGCTACTCCGCCGAGTCCGAGGCCGCCGCCATCTCCTCCAGCCTGGGGCTGCCGGACAAGGTGCTCGGCCAGCCGCTGCACACGCTCTCGGGCGGTCAGCGCCGCCGGATCGAGCTGGCGCGCATCCTGTTCAGCGGGGCCGACACCCTGCTCCTGGACGAGCCCACCAACCACCTGGACGCCGACTCCATCGCCTGGCTGCGCGACTTCCTCAAGTCCCACCAGGGCGGGCTCATCGTGATCAGCCACGACGTGGACCTGGTCGAGCACGTGGTGAACAAGGTGTTCTACCTCGACGCCAACCGCAGCACCATCGACGTCTACAACATGGGCTGGAAGCTGTACCTGGAGCAGCGCGAGGCCGACGAGCGCCGCCGCAGGCGCGAGCTGGCCAACGCCGAGAAGCAGGCCGACACCCTGCGCAAGCAGGCCGACCGGTTCCGGGCCAAGGCGTCCAAGGCGCGCGCCGCGCAGCAGATGCTCAACCGGGCCGACAAGCTCCTGGACGGCGTGCAGGGCGTGCGCAAGTCCGACAAGGTGGCCAAGCTGCGCTTCCCCGACCCGGCGCCCAGCGGTCGCACGCCGCTCATGGCCGAGGGCCTGTCCAAGTCCTACGGGTCCCTGGAGATCTTCGCCGGGGTGGACCTGGCCATCGACCGGGGCAGCCGCGTGGTGATCCTGGGCCTCAACGGCGCGGGCAAGACCACCCTGCTGCGCCTGCTCGGCGACGTCGAGAAGCCCGACACCGGCCGGGTCGTGCCCGGTCACGGGCTCAAGCTCGGCTACTACGCCCAGGAGCACGAGACCCTGGACGTGGGCCGGTCCGTGCTGGAGAACATGATGAGCGCGGCCCCGGACCTGCCGGAGGTCGAGGCGCGGCGCACGCTGGGCTCGTTCCTGTTCACCGGCGACGACGTGGACAAGCCCGCGGGCGTGCTCTCCGGCGGTGAGAAGACCCGGCTGGCGCTGGCCACGCTGGTGGTCTCCAGCGCCAACGTGCTGCTGCTGGACGAGCCCACCAACAACCTGGACCCCGCCAGCCGCGAGGAGATCCTGGCGGCGCTGCGCAACTACAAGGGCGCGATCGTGCTCGTCACCCACGACGAGGGCGCGGTCGAGGCCCTCCAGCCCGAGCGGGTCATCCTCCTGCCCGACGGCGTGGAGGACGTGTGGAACGCCGAGTTCGAGGACCTCATCGCTCTGGCCTGACACCGCCCGCGGCAGGCGCGGAACGTGGGGGAGGTGGACGCCCGGCAGGTCCGGGAGGTTTACCTCCCCTCTTTTCGGCCAGTGTTTGCCCCGTGCCGAAAACGGCGTTCTCGGCGGGGCGCCCGCGTGGTGTGGCGGGCCGCGGGCCCGATACCGGATCATGAGGGTGTCCCACGACGGGTGATCCGACGACTCTGAGGAGCGAGCAAGTGAACGACGCGCCGATCAAGCGCCCACGGCTGGCGGGGGAGGACCGCTCCGCGCTCGCCGCCCAGCTCAAGAGCCGCTACGACGCGGGGGAGAGCATCCGCATGCTGGCGGCGGCCACCGGGCGGTCCTACGGTTTCGTCCACCGGCTCCTGAGCGAGGCCGGGGTGGAGCTGCGCGGCCGCGGGGGGCCCACGCGCAAGGCGTGAGGCGCCGCGGCCCCGGCCCGCTCGCCGCCCTGTATTACTGATGGGTAATATCCGGGGTGACGCCGAACACGACGGAGGAACCCATGGCACAGGCGACGAACGGGCCCGGACCGGCGCCCACCGAGGAGGAGCTCTCCCGGGCCCGGCTCAGGCTGGCGGTGCGGGGGCCGGTCGCCCGCATCACCATCAGCCGCCCCGACCGTCGCAACGCGATGACCGGGCGCACCTGGACCACGCTGGCCCACATCGGCCAGACCCTCCCCGAAGACGTCCGAATCGTCGTCATCGACGGGGACGGCGACATCTTCTCCGCCGGGATCGACCTCGGCATGTTCAGCCCCGAGGGCGTCGACGGCGAGCGCTCCATGGTCGCGGGTCTGGCCGACGGCACCGCCTCCGACGCCGAGGTCCGGGACTACATCGCCGGTTTGCAGGAGGGCTTCCTCTGGCTGCGCCGCCCCGACCTGGTCACCGTCGCCGCCGTGCGCGGCCACGCCATCGGCGCCGGCTTCCAGCTGGCCCTGTCCTGCGACCTGCGCATCCTGGCCGACGACGCCCAGCTGTGCATGAAGGAGCCCGCCCTGGGCCTGGTCCCCGACCTCACCGGCACCAAGCCCCTGGTCGACATCGTCGGTGTCAACCGCGCCGTCGAGATCTGCCTGACCGCGCGCCGCGTGGGTGCCCAGGAGGCGCGCGACCTGGGTCTGGCCGAGCTCGTGGTCCCCGCCGCCGAGCTCTCCGGGGCCGTGGACGACGTCGTCGCCGCCCTGCTCGCCACCGACCGCGCGGCCGCCACCGCCACCAAGGCCCTGCTCCAGCAGGCCGCGGGCAACACCCTCCAGCAGCAGGCCGAGGCCGAGCGCACGGCGCAGGCCGCCCGGCTCGCAGCCCTGGCCCGCGCCACGGCCGACGGTGCCCGCTAGCGGGCGACCGGAAGCGTTCTGGCCTGCGGCGATGTCGTACTTGTGGCGAGGTTCCGCTCCGGACCCGCTGCAAGTACAGGATCAGGGCGCGGGGAGCCGACCGGATACCCAGCGGTTGCGCGAAGATGTGGACGGGAGGGGGAGACCCTTGTCACCGGTCTGAAACCCCCACCCCGTCCCCGTCGCGAGGCGATCTCTAGTAGTCTTCTACGAGCGGTCGTGACATGCCGCGCGCATCCGAGCGCGCCGAGGCCGCGCAAGACGCGGAGAGCGTGCCGACCCGGTCGGCGCCACTCTTGACCCGAAGAGTCGCTCGTCCCCCCACGCCAGTGAGGATCTCACGAGCTCAGGAGCCCCACAAATGCAGGGGCCCGCTTCCGCGTGTGATCAGGCGCGTTTGTGTGATTTCTTCGCTGGGTCGGTCATGGCCGTGTGAAGCCTTCCTCGAAACGCCGCCAAACGATGAGGAAGGTACACGTCACTTGACGACGGACACTGCCGTAACGCCTGCCTTCGACAGCCTGGGCCTGCCCCAGGACATTGTCGACGAGCTGGCCAAGAACGGTGTGACCACCCCGTTCCCGATCCAGGCCGCCACCATTCCCGACGCCATCGAGGGCCGCGACGTCCTCGGCTGCGGCCGCACCGGATCGGGTAAGACCCTGGCCTTCGGCCTGCCGGTCCTGATGCGCGCCGCCGAGCGCCGCGCCGCCGCCAACCGGCCCCGGGCCCTGATCCTGGTGCCCACCCGCGAGCTGGCCCACCAGGTCCGCGACGCCCTGCGCACCTACGCCCGCGTCGTGGGCGTGCGCGTGGGCGACGTCGTCGGCGGCAGCTCCTACACCCGCCAGATCAACGAGCTGCGCCGCGGCGTCGAGGTCCTGGTCGCCACTCCCGGCCGTCTGTCGGACCTGATCGACCAGGGCGCCTGCGACCTGGGCGACGTGGAGGTCTCGGTGCTGGACGAGGCCGACCAGATGTGCGACATGGGCTTCATGCCGCAGGTCAGCGAGCTCCTGGACCAGGTCCGCCCCGACGGTCAGACCCTGCTGTTCTCGGCCACGCTCGACGGCGACGTCGACAGGCTGGTCCGCAAGTACATGAACGAGCCGCGCACCCACTCCGTGGACCCGCCGGTCTCGCAGGTCACCGCGATGGAGCACCACCTGCTCAAGGTGCTGCCCCGCGACAAGAACACGATCGTCACCCAGATCGCCGCGCGCGAGGGCCGCACGATCCTGTTCGTGCGCAGCAAGTACCGCGCCGACACCATCAGCGAGCAGCTGGCCCAGGCCGGTGTCCCCTGCGCCTCGCTGCACGGCGGCAAGACCCAGAGCGTGCGCACCCGCACCCTGGCCAAGTTCCGTGAGGGCCGCATCCAGGCCCTGGTCGCCACCGACGTCGCCGCCCGCGGCATCCACGTCGACGGCATCGACATGGTGGTCAACGTCGACCTGCCCACCGGCCACAAGGACTACCTGCACCGCGGCGGCCGCACCGCCCGCGCGGGTGCCTCCGGCCTGGTGGTCTCCCTGGTGGCGCCCAACCAGCGCCGCATGGCCCGCCGTCTGCTCAGCGACGCCGGGGTGGAGGCCAAGCAGCACCTGGTCAACCCCGGAGACGAGCTGCTCAGCGAGGTGACCGGAGCCAAGGAGCCCTCCTGGGAGCCGTGGATCGAGCCGCCGGAGCCCGTGCGCGAGCGTCGTGGCCGCGGCGGCCCCCGTCGGGGCGGCCCCCGCGGTGGCGGTGGCGGCGGCTACCGGGGCGGCGGCGGTTACCGCGGCGGTGAGCGCCGCGGCGGCGGTGGCGACAGCCGCGGCGGCTACCGGGGCGACCGTCCCGGTGGTGAGCGCCGTGACTACGCCCCGCGCGGCGAGGGCGGCTACCGCGGCGGCGAGCGCCGCGGGGACGACAGCCGCGGCGGCTACCGGGGCGACCGTCCCGGTGGTGAGCGCCGTGACTACGCCCCGCGCGGCGAGGGCGGCTACCGCGGCGGCGAGCGCCGCGGCGGCGGTGGCGGCTACCGGGGTGGCGGCGACAACCGCGGCGGCTACCGCGGCGACCGTCGCGGCCCGCGCCGCGAGGAGCGCTTCGACTCCGCTCCGCAGTACTGATCCCGTCACCGCTCCCGCGCTTGGAGCGGTACCGGTACAGACCCGGGCCCGGCAGGTGGCACCTGCCGGGCCCGGGCCCTTTTTCCGGGGTTACCCACTTCTCTCGGACACTGCCGCCTCCCGCAGGTCGAGGACCCTGCTCCCGCGGGAGAGCGCGACGGCGACCTAGGTCCGCGGCGCACCCGTCGCCGCGTCGGCGTCCCCCGTGTCCGAACCGGCGGTCGCACTGCCGCCCGCGGCCGTGTACCGGGTACGCAGATGGCGCAGGTAGGCGTCGGCACAGGGGTGGCGCCGGTCCTGTGCGCCGTGCCGGTGCAGACGCAGCTGTCCTTCGCCGGTGATCCGGACCGTGGTGGTGGCCCGCCTGCCCGTCTCCCCGGCGGGGTCCGCCGCCCACCCGGGACCCGGCCGTTCCAGGACGGGGACGGCGGCGGGGAACATGGCCAGGGCCTCACCGGTGGTGGCGGCGGGTGGGCGGCCGGTGCGGTTGGCACTGCTGACGTAGAGCACCGGGTGGTCGTCCAGGAGCGGGCGGAGCGGTTGCCAGCGGGTGCCGAAAAGCAGAACCCACCCGTCCTTGGCGGCCGGTTCCAGCCAGGCCGGCCGCTCGGCCTGCGGGTGCAGCGGCAGCAGGACGGTGAGGTGCTCCTCGACCAGCAGGCGCCGCGCCAGCACGCGGTCTTCGGAGGCGAGGGCCCAGACGCCGTCGAGGGCGCGCAGGGTGTCGGGGTGGTGCGCCCACAGGGCGACGGACTGCCCGACGGCGCGGCCCTTGGCGCGGTTGACGGCGGGCGCGGTGGCGGCGGTGATCACGTGGGTGAGGGGCGCGGGGTTCGGCAGCACGACCGCCGTGCCTCGGCCCAGGGCCCGCCGGGCCTCGGCCAGGGTCACCGGTGCGCGGGACCGGCTGCCGTCGTCAGGGTTCACGAGGCTCTCCCTGCGGTGGTGTGGGCGAGGCCGTCGAGGTAGTCGGCGAACGCGTGGTCGTCGACCACGGCCCGCCCGGTGCGGAAGGCACGGGACTTCACCCATGCCATCGCGGCGGAGGTCTGTTCGCGGTCGAGGGTCCTGCCCAGGCGGGAGGCCACGGCGGTCACCACGCGGGCGCTGGCCAGGTGGGTGAGGACGACCGTCGGTTCGATGCCGAGGAGCCGCTTGGGGTCGTAAGGCTGGAAGAGCTGCGGGTGGACGAAGGGGGTGCCGGTGGAGATCGTGCCCACCCCGGTGCCGACGACGGGCGTGGTGACGCTCAGCGGGACCCCGGTCTCCTCGGCCACCAGCCGCGCGATCCCCGGCAGCAGGGTCAGGTCCGGTTCCCTCCGCCACAGCTCGGCGTCCGCGCCGAACAGATCCGTGCCGTGACGGGCGAGGAGGAGCAGCAGTTGCTCGGTGGCGACCATGCCCGCCCGCTCGGCGATGCCCAGCCACGAGCTGGACACGACCCGCACCCCGGCGGCCATCGCCTGCAGGGTGTTGGCCAGCCCGAGCCCGAGGTCGTTGTGCAGGTGCGAGGCGAGGACCACCTCGTCGCCGGCGCCCTCCCGCACCCGGGAGAACATCTCCCGGCAGTCATGGGGTAGCTGCGCTCCCACCGTGTCGGCCAGAACGACCAGCCCGGCCCCGGCGCCCGTGAGCTCCTGCGCGGAGTGCGCCATCAGGGCGTGGTCGGCACGGGAGGCGTCCGCCAGGCACACGTCCACCGCGACCCCGTCGTCGAGGCCGCGGGCGTGTCTGACCAGGTCCGCCCCGGCCGTGAGCGCCTCCGCCGCGGTGCGATGGACCATCACCTGGGCCATCGCCTCGGAGGCGGGCACCACCACCATCACCCGGGCATGGCGGCTGCCCTTCACCGAGGCGACCGCCTGCTCCACGTCCCGGCGAGCCCCCCGGCACACCGCCGCCACGCTCACCGCGCCCTCGGCCTCCGCGGCGACCTGACGCACGGCCTCGAACTCCTCATCGCACACGGCTGGGAAGCCGGCCGCGAAGACGACCTGCCGCGGGCCGTCGGCACCGAAGATCCGACCGGTCTCCCGGGCCAATCGCACCCTGGCCGCAGGAGGGATCAAGGTCTTGGCCTGGGCTCCGTCCCGGGCCGACTCCTCCCACAGCACCACACGATTCGCCTGTGCAGACTCCCGCACCACGTCCACGGACGCCACTCCCTCTCGTTTCCAGCCCGGCCATGTTCACCGCGCCGTCAGCAGGAACGATCACAAGGCTGTGTAAAGCGCGGATTTCGTTAATATGATCATTTGCAGGCTGTAATGGAACAACTTCAATCCGCTACGGCGCGCGTATCCGTGCAGCTCGTCCACGGGGCCGGCGGAACGGGGAACGGGGCCGCCTCCCTGCCGATGGCGCAGAACCTCTCGGCGTACGCCGTCGGGGTGGTGCGCTCGGTCAGGCGGGCCAGCCGGAGCGGACCCGCCAGCGTGCCCCGGACGCCGGTGCCGGTCCGGGGCCCGACCACGTGCCCGCGGCGGGTTGTTGACCCGTTACGGTCCTTTACCGCTCCTTCGCGTGTCCGCACGGTCTCCCACCCCCGGTGACGTGGACACTTGCCGAAGACCGGACCGCCTGAAGGGGAGCGCGTGAACAACGCAGTCGTCGCCGTCAACGACTTCTTCTGGAGCTACTTCCTCATCCCGCTCCTGATCGTCCTCGCCGTCTACTTCACGGTGCGTTCGGGGATCGTGCAGGTGCGCCTGCTGCCGGAGATGTTCCGAGTCCTGGGCAGCGCCCCGGGCGTGGCCCCCGACGGCAGGCGGGAGATCTCCTCCTTCCAGGCCTTCTCCATCTCGGCCGCCTCACGGGTGGGGACGGGCAACATCGTCGGCGTGTCCACCGCGATCATCCTGGGCGGCCCGGGCGCGGTGTTCTGGATGTGGACGATGGCCGCGGTGCTGGGCGCCGCGGCGTTCGTGGAGTCCACCCTGGCCCAGCTGTACAAGGTGCGCACCAGCACCGGCTTCCGGGGCGGCCCGGCCTACTACATGGAGAAGGGGCTGGGCAGGCGGTGGATGGGCGTGCTGTTCGCGGTGATCATCACCGTGACCTTCAGCCTGGTGTTCAACACGGTGCAGGCCAACAGCATCGCCGCCGCCGTGTCCACCTCCGTCGGAGCCCTCGGCGGGACGCCCGGCCTGCTGCTGTCGGCCGTGATCGGGCTGGTGCTGGTGGGCCTGACCGCGCTGGTGATCTTCGGCGGGGTCCGGCGCATCGCGCACGCCGCCCAGGCGCTGGTCCCGCTCATGGCCGTCCTGTACATCCTGCTCGGCCTGTGGGTGGTCGCCCTCAACATAGGGGAGCTGCCACGGGTCGTCGGCGACATCTTCGCGTCGGCGTTCGGCGCGCGCGAGTTCGTCGCCGGGGGAGTGGGCACGGCCATCGTCCAGGGCATGCGGCGCGGCATGTTCTCCAACGAGGCGGGCCTGGGGTCGGCCCCCAACGCCGGTGCCACCGCCTCGGTCTCCCACCCGGTCAAGCAGGGGCTCGTGCAGACCCTGGGCGTGTACTTCGACACCTGGCTGGTGTGCTCGGTGACGGCCTTCATCGTCCTGGTCCACGGTCCCCAGTACGGCGAGGACAGGGGCATCCAGGTCACGCAGGGGGCGCTGGAGGCCAGCCTGGGTGAGTGGTCGCTCCACGCGCTCACGGTCATCCTCTTCCTTCTGGCCTTCACCTCCGTGCTGGGCAACTACTACTACGGGGAGACCAACCTCCAGTTCCTGGACAGCAGTCCCCAGCACATGACCTACTTCCGCTACGCGGTCCTGGCGGCGGTCTTCCTCGGCTCCGTGGCGCCCCTGACCCTGGTGTGGAACCTCGCCGACATCTCCATGGGGGTCATGGCCACCGTCAACCTGCTGGCCCTGGCGCCGCTGTCGGGAGTCGCCTTCCGGCTGCTGGCCGACTACAGCCGCCAGCTGCGCAACGGCCTGGACCCCCAGTTCACGCTCTCCAAGATGCCCGGTCTGCGCAACGTGGAGTGCTGGGGCCCGGCCTCCGGGCCCCAGCCCGAGGACGTGCCCCGCGATGAGGGAGAGGCGCCTCCGGACCCGGGGGCCGTCGCGGCGGAGCACGCGGGGGACGGGGAGGAGAACGGCCCGGAGGAGGCGGAGCCGCACGGCGCGACGGCCGTGGACGAGGCGGGTGACGCGGACCGTTCCGACGGCGACGACGGACCCGATGAGGAGAACCCGGGCTCCGGCACGGAGCGATAACCGGGGTATGACGAAGGCATCCCCCTCCCCTCTGGTGTTCCTCGCGGCCGCCGCGGCCGGGCCCGCCCTGGGCGCGCTCTCCCTCCTCGGGGCGGCCCTGCTGCCCTGGGTGTTCGGCGGCCTCTTCACCGACGCGGCGGCGGGCTGGTGCGCCGTCGCGATCCTGCTGGGCCTGTGGGCGAGCACGCGGCTGGCCCCGTGGCAGGTGCCGGTCAGCGGAGCCGTCGCCCTGCTCAGCGCCGTGGTCTGCTACTACGGCGTGATCACCGCCCTCACCGACGGGCCGGGCGCCCTCCTCGACCCCGTGGCATGGCTGCTCCCGGCCTGGCTGTGGCTGCTGGCCGCGTGCGCGGCCGGTCCGCTGCTCACCACCGCCGGGGCGTGGATCCGCCACGAGCGCCGTCCGCGCCGCCTGGTGGGGCTCGGCCTGCTGGGCGGTGTCTTCCTCGCCGACGCGCTGCTCCCGGTGCTGGACTGGGCGCACTTTCGGATCGTGTCGCCGGAGACGACCCTGCCCCGCTCGCCGGCGCCCATGTTCGCCCAGTCCGCGTTCTACGTGCTGGTGGGCGTCGTGCTCGTCCTGCTGGTGGCCCGCAGGGCCGGGGACCGGCCGCGGGCGCTCGCCGCGACGGTGCCCGCGGGACTGGTGTGGTACGTGGGTGTGTGGGCAGCGCAGAAGACTATTTTTCTGGCCGGGATGGGCTATCTCGGTTGAAACCGGGGGGTGGTTGTCCACAGGCCGGAGTGGGACGCTGACGGGCGAAAACGATTTTCGGTACGATGCGTGGAGTTCCCACCCGACCACCGCGGAGTACCACCGTGTCCGACCGGACGACGCCCGCCGCCGCACCTGATCCAGCCGTGCCCGGCTCCGCCCCGCCCAAGGCCTCCGCCTCGCTCGGCGACACCCTCGCCGGGGGGTGGAGCGACCGCGGCGACGAACTGCCCCCCGAGGACTGGGGGCGCGGGAGCGGTCAGCGCAGGACCGGGACCGTCTGGCTGTTCGCCCTCTTCATCACCGCGATGGCGATGGGGCACGCCTGGGTCACCGACCGGCTGACCAGTGACGCCTTCCTGGCCTGGGCCACCATCTTCACCGCGATCAGCTTCCAGGCGCTGCCCTTCCTGGTCTTCGGCGTCGCGCTGTCGGCGGCGCTCACCGCGTTCGTCCCCGCCTCGGTCTACCAGCGCTTCATCCCCTCCAACCCTGCGCGGGCGGTGCCGGTGGCCGGGGCCTCCGGCGCCCTGCTGCCCGGATGCGAGTGCGCCTCGGTCCCCATCGCCGGAAGCCTGATCAAGGGCGGGGTCGCTCCCGCCGCCGCGCTGACCTTCCTGCTGGCCGCGCCCGCCATCAACCCGATCGTCATGATCGCCACCGCGGTGGCCTTCGCCGGGCAGCCCGAGATGGTGCTCGCCCGGTTCGTCGCCTCGCTGCTGGCCGCCGTGGTCGTCGGGTGGATCTGGGTGCGCTTCGGCCGCACCGACTGGCTGCGCCTGCCCGCGCGCACGCACACCCCCGGCGAGTCCCGGTGGGTCGTCTTCCGCGATTCCATGCTGCACGACATGATGCACGCGGGCGGCTACCTCGTGGTCGGCGGCCTGGCCGCGGCCTCCCTCAACGTCCTGGTCCCGCGCGAGTGGCTGGTGACGGTGGCCGGACTCCCGGTCGTCTCGGTGCTCGTGCTCGCCCTGCTCGCCATCCTGCTGTCCATCTGCTCCGAGGCCGACGCGTTCGTCGCGGTCAGCCTCACCGAGTTCTCGCCCACCGCCAAGCTCGCGTTCATGGTGATCGGCCCGATGGTCGACCTCAAGCTCCTCGCGATGCAGGCGGGCGTGTTCGGCTGGCGCTTCGTGGTGCGCTTCGCGCCGCTGTGCCTGCTGGTCGGGCTGCTCAGCACCTTCCTGATCGGAGGCCTCGTCCTGTGAACCGTATCGCCCAGGGGCTCACCCTCGTCCTGCTCGGCGCCGCCGCGCTGACCAGCACGGTGGCCACCGACCTCTACCTCAACTGGGTCAAGGCGGGTTTCGGTCCCTTCCTCATCGCCGCGGGCGTGGTCATGGCCGTGCTCGGCGTGCTCATCATCGTGGCCGAGCTGCGCGGGGAGAGGGCGGCCGCGACCGCCTCCGAGGACCACTCCGACCACTCCGACCACTCCGCCGACGACCACGGAGACGACCACGGGCACGACCACTCCCGTGCTCCCAGGGTGGCCTGGCTGCTCCTGCTGCCGGTGCTCGCGGTCTTCGTCGTCGCCCCGCCCGCGCTGGGCGCCTACACCGTGGAGTCCACCGCCAGCTCCTCCGCCCCGCCGCCCGAGCAGGCGCGCCCCGGCCGCTTCGACGACGGGCTGGCCGAGGCCGGGCCCGGCGAGGTCGTCGCGATGGACATCCGCCAGTTCGTGATGCGCGCCTGGGTGGACGAGGAACGCCAGCTGGCGGGGCGCGAGATCGAGCTGACCGGCTTCGCGGTGCCCGATCCCGAGGGGGACGGCTGGTTCCTGGCCCGCCTCCAGATGTCCTGCTGCGCCGCCGACGCCATCGTCAACAAGGTGCACATCTCCAACGAGCCCGCGCCGGAGACCGACACCTGGTGGACGGTGCGCGGCACCTGGGTCGAGCCCGAGGGCGACATCGTCGACGTCAGCCAGCACGAGTTCGAGGTCCTGGAGATGGAGGAGGTCAGCGACCCGCCCTCTCCCTACGAGCAGTAACCGCCGGTCCGCTCGCCGAGCGCCGCCACACCGCCGTCGCTTCGACGGATGTCCGGCCCTCTGGGTGACAATGGGTCGGTGCCAGGTTGGGATGACGGGCCCGGGAGGGTGTGGGATCGGATACGTCCCCGGTCGATTCGGGCCCGGGTCACGTTCGGCGCGGTCGCGGCGCTGGCCGTGGTCACCGGACTGGGCCTGGCCCTGACCATCTTCCTCGTCCGCGAGGCGATCGTCGAGCAGGTCCGCGACCTGGCGGCGGAGGAGGCCCGCGACGTCGCCGACCACATCGCGGTCCAGCGCTATCCGGAGCTGATCCCCGACGGGGAGTCCGTCCTGCGGATCCAGGTCGTCGCGCGCGACTCCGGCGAGGTGCTCGCCTCCAGCGACGCCCTGGAGGGGCAGCCGCAGCTGACCGCGGAGCGTCCCACCACCTCCGATCCACGGGTGGACACCACGGTCTGCGGGCCGGTCGCGGGAATCGACCCCCGGACCTGTCTGCTGGTGTCGGGCTACGCCGTCGACGACACGGCCTACGGCGACGTCGTGGTCCTGGCGGCGGTGGGCACGCCCCAGGTCGTGGCCACCCACGTGCTGGAGGACGCGCTGGTGGTGATGGCCTGTGTCCTGCTCACCATCACCGGGATCACCATCTGGTACGGGGTCGGCCGCGCGCTGCGCCCCGTGGAGCAGATCAGGGCCCAGCTCGACACCCTCTCCGTCAGCGACCTGCACCGCAGGCTCCCGGTGCCCGGGAGCGACGACGAGATCGCCTACCTGGCCCGTACCGCCAATCACAGTCTGGAGCGGATGGAGGAGGCGGTCACCCGGCAGCGGCGGTTCGTCTCCGATGCCTCCCACGAGCTGCGCAACCCCATCGCCGGGATGCGGATCAAGCTGGAGATGGAGCTCTCCGACCCCGATCCCGACCCCCGCATGCGTGAGGGGCTGCTCACCGGCCTGCTCTCGGACACCGAGCGGCTGGAGAACATCGTCGCGGACCTGCTCGAACTCGCCCGCCTGGACACCGGGACCGCGCCCGTCCAGGAACGGCTGGACCTGTCAGCGCTGGTCGCGGAGGAGTTCCTGTCCGATCGCCGCACTCCCGAGTTGCGGCTGCACTCCTCCGGCCCGGTCCGCGTCGACGCCAACCGCCTGCGCCTCGTGCGGCTCCTGACGAACCTGGTCGCCAACGCCGACCGGCACGCCAGGTCCCGCGTCGACGTCATCGTCCGGCGGGAGGACGGCTTCGCCGTGGCGGAGGTGCACGACGACGGGACGGGGATTCCGCCGGGGGAGCGGGAGCGGATCTTCGAGCGCTTCGCGCGGTTGAGCGAGTCGCGGGAGCTCGATCCCGGCGGCAGCGGCCTGGGGCTGGCCATCTCCCGTGAGATCGCGCGGGCCCACGGCGGCAGCCTGCTGGCCGGGCACAGCGAACTGCTCGGCGGGGCGGCGTTCATCCTCCGCCTCCCCGAGGCCTCCGAGGAGCCCGAGGACCCTGAGCGCCTCGGGCGTTCCGACCGTCCCGAATAGCGCGGACCGCGCCCCGTTCGCCCTGTTCGCCCCGAACGGCGCGGATCAGCCGGTTCCGCGGGGGTCCGGCGCCGGACGTACGCTGTGGCCATGGGTGAGGACACGCGCGGTGTGCGCGCCGCGGACGTGTCGCGGCTCGTCCTGCTGCTGCTCTGGGCGGCGTTGCTGGTGTCGGCGCTGCTGTGGGGCCCCGACCTGGAGACCCTCCAGGCCTGGGTGGAGGACGCCGGAGCGGCCGCCCCGCTGGCCTACCTGAGCGTGTACCTGCTCGGGGTGTTCGCCTTCCTGCCCCGGCCCGCCCTCAACGCCGCCGCTGGCCTGCTCTTCGGAATGTCCCTGGGCCTGGTCCTGGCCCTGGCCGGTGGGGTGTGCGCGGCCCTGGCCCAGTTCTCGGTGGCCCGCCACGTGGCGGGCGACGCGGTGGACCGGCGGCTGCCCCAGGGGGCCCGCACCCGGCTGGAGGCCCTGGCGGGCGGGCGCGCCCTCCTGGCGGTGCTCCAGCTGCGGCTGATCCCGGTCGTCCCCTACCAGGTGGTCAACTACGGCTTCGGGCTGACCCGGATGCGGATGTGGCCCTTCGCGCTGGGCACCCTCCTGGGCGGGGTGCCCAGCACGGCGGCGCTGGTGCTGGTCGGCGTCGGGGGCACGGACCTGGGTCCGCCGGTGGCCGTGGCCGGGGCGGTGCTCGCGGTGGTGATCGGCGCGCTGTGGTGGGTGCGCTCGCGCCGCGGGCGGACGCGGGCCTGAGGCCCGTCCCGGACGCACGGGCCCCCTCGGCGGTCGCGGACACCCGCGCTCCTGTGACGGCCGTGCCGCCCGCCGGGTCCGAACCGGTGGCGGTGCCGCTCGTCCGCCGCCACCGGCCCCCGGTCTACCCGCCGGATCCCCCGAAGAGGGCCACCTCGTCGGGCGAGGGGCGGTCCAGCTCGAAGGGCAGGATCTGCCCGCCATCGCTGTCGGTGACCATGGGCTCCTGGAGGAGCTCGGGCTCCTCACCGGCGTGGTGTTGCACCACCATCACCCCGGCGTAGCCGCTGTGGTCGTTCTCGGTGGCGTTGAACGGCACCAGGCCGGGCCCCGTCCACTCGTGGGAGTTGAGGGTGGCGAGCAGGCTCTCCCGGGTCAGGTCGGGGCCGGTCTCCATCAGCACCTGGGCGAACAGGACCGCCTGCACCATGCCGTAGACGGTGGTGTCGGTGAAGGGCGTGCCCTCGTTGTACTGCTCGTGGATCTCCAGGAAGAACTCGGTCCACGGGTCCTCGCGCTGGGCGGCCATCGGCAGGAACGCGGTGATGATCAGGTCGTCCAGGAAGGCCTCGGGCGGAACGTTCTCGGCCGCCGTGCCCTGCGCGTACTCCTCGATCAGCCCGGTGGCCACCGCCACGTCGCCGCCGAAGCTGGGCGCCACCCACTGCGGCGTGTAGCCGATCGCGGTGGCCTCCAGGACGGCCAGGGCCAGGAAGGCGGGGATGCAGTGGCAGACGGCGACCTCGGCGCCCGACCGCTTGAGCTCCTCGACCTGTCCGGCGAGCTCGGGGACGCCGGGGTCGTAGGACTCCCAGGCCACGATCTCCTCGGTGAGGTACTGCTCGATCCCCGCGTGGGAGGAGGGGCCCACGTCGTCGTTCTGGTAGAGCAGGCCGACCCGGTCGCCGGGGAAGTTCTCGGCGATGTACTGGCCCTGGATCTTGGCCTCCCGGGTGTAGTCGACCTGGAAGCCGTAGCTGTAGGGGTAGACCTGGGGCTGGTCCCAGGCCAGGGCGCCCGAGGAGACGAACAGGTCGGGGACGCCCGCCTCGTTGAGCTCCTCGATCACGGCCTCGTGGGTGGGGGTGCCCAGGCCGCCGAGCATGGCGAAGATCTCCTGGTCGTCGATGAGGCTGCGGGTGGCCTCCATGGTCTGCGCGGGGTCGAACGCGTCGTCCTGGACCTGGTACTCGATCCGGCGGCCGTGGATGCCGCCGTTGTCGTTGATGTAGTCGAACACGGCGCGGGCGCCGGTGGAGACGTGGCGGAAACCCGGGGAGGCCGCCCCGGTGAGCGGCTGGTGGGTGCCGATGACGACGGCGTCGTCCGTCACTCCGCGGGTGTCGGCTCTGTCGGAGCCGTCCGTGCCGCTGGAACAGGAGGTGAGGAGAACCGTGACGGCCAGCGTCGAGGAGAGGATTCTCAGTGGTCGCATGATGGTGTCCTGGACTCGGTCGTGCCTTCGCGGAACGGGCGGGGCGGGGCCCGTGGGGGAGGTACGTGTCTGCGGAGCGGACTGCGGGGGTACGTCTACTCACCAGTACGTTACTTGCGGGTAAACACTCTACGCGTGTCACCCGACCGCTCAAACCGACCGGTCGTCATGTGACGTGTGTCCAGGTGGGAGGGCATGGGGGTGTGTCCGGGTCAGCCGTTGAGCGCCCCCGGCGCGCGTCCGCCGCACCGCTCGTTCGGCGCACGGCCGATGCCGGACGCGGAGCCGTCCGCGGCCTGCGCGGCGGACCCGGCGGCGCCCGGGGGCACTGGGGGCAGGGTGCGGGACGGGCCGCGCAGGATCTCGCGGGCCAGCCGCGCGATGGTGTCGGAGGCCTGCTGGATCGGGCTGTCGCGCCGCCAGACCAACAGGTGGCGCAGCTGGATGGGCGCGCCCTCCAAGGGGCGTATCACCACGTCCGGACCGGTGTCGAAGTCCGACTGGCACGGCGCGACCGCACGGCGGTCGGCGATGAGGTCGCGGATCTCGGAGCGGTCGTAGAGCCGGTAGGGCACCTCGGGGGTGAACCCGGCCCGCTGGCAGGCCAGGTAGAAGCACTCCGGCCAGCCGGTGCCGTCCGGCGGGGTCAGCGCCCACGGGGACCCCTCCAGGTCGCCCAGCCGGACCAGGGGCCGGTCCGCCTGGGGGTGGCCGGCCCACAGCGCCACGTGCAGCGGCTCCACCGAGAGCATCGCCCAGGACAGGGGGCCGTCCGTGGACAGGTCGCGGTCCACGTAGTCGATCGTGGTCCCCAGGTCCAGGCGGCCCGCGCGGACCAGGTCGGTGACCAGCTTGGGGGAGTACTCCGTGCGCACGTGGACCGGCACGTTCGGGAAGACCTCGGGCATGCGGGCCGACAGCTCCAGCGTCAGTGGCCCGACCCCGCCCACGCGCAGCGTGGTGGGGGAGGCCCCGCGCGCGGTGATGTCGTGCAGCAGGTCGTCCATGGACAGCAGGACCGAGCGGGCGCGCACCAGCACGAAGTCGCCCAGCTCGGTGGGACGGACCCCCGAACGTCCGCGGTGGAACAGCGCACCGCCGACCTCGCGCTCGATCCGCTGGAGCTGTGTGGTCAGTGCGGGCTGGGAGGTGGAGAGCGCGGCGGCCGCCTTGGTCACACTGCCGGTGTCGGCCAGGAGGCAGATGGTGCGCAGGTGGCGGAGTTCGAGGTCCATGCGTGGAATCTAGGACGAGGAGGGGGCTCGTGTACAGACGTGTTGTCGCCGCGGGCGCGGCGGCCCGCCCCGTCTAACGGAACGGCGACCAGGGTGGTGCGCTGTCCAAGGGAACGGAGTGCCGGGCGCATCCGGCTTGTGGAGCGGGGGTGCCGTGCGTCACCATATAGTTGGACGTCCTACTAGGTGTCCACATGTCGGACAGGCGCGGGAGAGGTTCATGACGGTCGCACGTACGCTGCACACCCCCGAGGCGGAGCAGCTCCTGGAACTGACCCGGGAGATCGTGGACAAGGAGCTCACCCCGCGGGCCGCCGGGGACGAGGAGGGCGGCCTGTTCCCGCGCGAGGTCTTCCGCGTGCTCGGCGGCGCCGGACTGCTCGGCCTGCCCTACCCCGGCCGGTACGGCGGCGGGGACCAGCCCTACGAGGTCTACCTCCAGGTGGTGGAGGAGCTGGCCCGGGGCTGGCTCGCGGTCGGCCTGGGCGTGAGCGTGCACACCCTGTCCTGCTACCCCCTCGCCTCCTTCGGCTCCGAGTCGCAGAAGGAGGCCCACCTGCCCGGCATGCTCGGCGGCGACCTCCTGGGCGCCTACTGCCTGTCCGAGGCCGCCTCGGGCTCCGACGCCTCCGCCCTGGCCACCCGTGCCGAGGCCGACGGGGACGGCTACCGCGTCAACGGAGCCAAGGCCTGGATCACCCACGGCGGCCAGGCCGACTACTACACGCTCTTCGCCCGCACCGGCGCACCCGACTCCGGCGCCCGCGGCATCAGCTGCCTCCACGTCCCCGCGGACACCCCCGGCCTGGGTTCGGCGGCCCCCGAACGCAAGATGGGCATGAACTCCTCGATCACCGCCGGGGTCCTCTTCGACGACGTCCGCCTCGGCGCCGACGCCCTGGTGGGCGAGCGGGACAGGGGTTTCGGCATCGCTCTGTCCGCCCTCGACTCCGGGCGCCTCGGCATCGCCGCCTGCGCGGTCGGCCTCGCCCAGGCCGCCCTCGACGCCGCCGTGGACTACTCCCGCGAACGCCGCCAGTTCGGCAGCGCGATCGGCGACTTCCAGGGTGTGGGCTTCATGCTCGCCGACATGGCCACCCAGGTCGCCGCCTCCCGCGAGCTCTGCCTGTCCGCCGCCCGCCTGCGCGACGCCGGGCGCCCCTTCGGCAAGCAGGCCGCCATGGCCAAGCTCCTGGCCACCGACACCGCCATGAGGGTCACCACCGACGCCGTGCAGGTCTTCGGCGGCTACGGCTACACCCGCGACTTTTCCGTCGAGCGCTACATGCGCGAGGCCAAGGTGCTCCAGATCGTGGAGGGCACCAACCAGGTCCAGCGCATGGTCATCAGCCGCCACCTGGCCCGCGAGGGAGCCTGACCGCCTTCCCGCGCGCAGGAGGGCACCGCCGCGCGCACCCGCCGCCCGGCACGCGAGAACGCCTGAGGGGGCCGGGGCGGCCCGGCCCCGGGAGGTTCCGGTCCTCTCCCGGGAGCCCGGCCGCCCCCGGGCTTCAGCCGCCGCCCGGCCGGGAGCGCAGCAGCCTGACGGTCTCCTCGTGGGGACGCAGCTCCAGCTCCAGCGGCCGGTCGGTCAGCGCCGCCAGCGCGGCACGGTACTCCTCCCCGCCCCGGTCCGAGGCCGCCCCGACCTCCAGGTCCGCCAGCGCCACCGCCTCCGGACCCCCGCCGCCCTCCCAGGCCAGCAGTTCGGGGGCGGCGTCCGCCGGGCTCACCAGCACCCGCCGCATCCCGCCGGACAGGCCCAGGCCGGTCGCCTTCAGCAGCGCCTCCTTGCGGGCCCAGTAGCGGAAGAAGGCGCCGATCCGGTCGGCGGGGGAGAGGCGCTCCCAGGTCCGCTGCTCGGACTCGCCCAGCGTGTAGCCCGCCAGGCCCTCCAAGTCGCGGGCCGGGGACACGCGTTCCACGTCCACGCCCACGGGCACCCCGCGGGCCAGGGCCAGCACCACCCACTCGCCCGAGTGGCTGACGGAGACCTCCCACCCCTCGGCGGGGCCGGAGGGGTGGGGTTTGCCGTGCGGGCCCTGCGCGGAGTCCTCGCCCCGGCTGGCGCCCGCGCGTTCCTTCTCCTCACAGGAACGGCAGCGTAAGGCGAAGGTCACCTTCTCGGGCGGGCAGTCGGCCCGCTCGGCCAGCAGCAGCCGGGACACCGCCCGGCCCAGCAGGTGCCGGTCGCGGTCGGCCTGGAGCCGGAAGCGGGCGTTGCGTGACCGTTCCTCCTCGTCCAACAGGCGCAGCAGGCGGTCGTCGGCGGCTGAGGTGCGTACCCACCACACCTCGGTGGGCAGTGGTGCCGGATCGAGCTTCATGTCCCCCATTGTGTCCCGATCTTCCCCGCGTTCGGTGGTGTGAGGTCAACCCAAACCGGGAATTCGGTTATTGGCAGGTCAGCCCGTCCCCTGGGAGGCCCAGATGTCTGTCGTGGTACTGCTCGGCGCGGGAGCGCTCGTCGGTCTGGTGGCGCTCACGGTGATCGTCGTCGTCACCCTTCTGCGGGAGGGGCCCCAGACTCCCGAGGAGGAGGCCGCCGCGGAGGCCGAGGGGCCCGAAACCGCCTCCGGGAGGATTCCGGAGCAGTCGGTGCCCGAGGACGCCGTCCGGCCCGGACGGGTTCCCACCGCCGACGGGTCCGTAGTCTAGGGAGTCGCGCGGGACCGTGGCCCGTGCCCGAACAGAGCACGGAAGTGGGTCCATGGCCGAGGAGAACCGTCCGGCGTTCGCCGCCGACCGCCGGGAGCGCATTCTCGAACTCGTGCGCGCCAACGGCACCATGTCCCTGCGCGACATCGCCGTCAAGGTCCGCGCCTCGGAGGTCACCATCCGCCGCGACGTGCGCGCGCTGGAGACCGAGGGGCTGGTCGACCGCCGCCGGGGCGGGGTCGCCCTGCCCGGAAGGATCGGCCACGAGCAGAGCTACTCCGGCAAGAGCGGCCAGTGCGCCGCGGAGAAGGCCGCCATCGCCATCGCGGCCGCCCGCCTGGTCCGCCCCGGTGACGCCGTCACCATCGGTCCCGGCAGCACCGCCGAGGCCTTCGCCCGCGCGCTCCTCACCCGCACCGACCTGACCGTGGTCACCAACTCCCTGCGCGTCGCCGACGTCCTGGCCGGTGCCGCCGGTGTCGAGGTGGTCGTGACCGGCGGCACCCTGCACGGCCCCATCCGGGCCCTGGTCGGGGCCGCGGCGGAGGAGAGCCTGGCCGGGCTGCGCGTCAACCGGGCCTTCCTCTCGGGCAACGGGGTCAGCGCCGACCGCGGCCTGAGCACCCCCAACCCGGCCGTGGCCAGCGTGGACCGTGCCCTGGCCGCCTGCGCCGAGGAGACCATCGTCCTGGCCGACCACACCAAGATCGGCGCCGACACCATGGTGCCCACCGTCGCCCCCGAGGAGATCGCCCACCTGGTCACCGACAGCAGCGCCGACCCCGAGGTGCTGATGACCCTGGAGGAGACGGGCGCCCTCGTCCACGTCGCGGTGGTCGCCCAGGAGCGGGGGCAGTGAGGGAGGACAAAGGGGAACTTTTCCTCTGCGAACAGAGGAAAGGACCGCGTACCCTACCGTTCACACGCGTATCCCGCGTACGCTCCGCCCGTCCCGCACCACCCGTCCGATCCCGCAGGAGCCGCCGCGCATGTCCTCCCAGCCGACTCCCCAGCAGCCGTCCTCCCCTCCCGTGCGCGTCACCCCCGAACCCGTGGCGCTCCCCGCACCGTGGGCCGAGTCCCGGGTGACGGTGGTCGTGCCCACCTACAACGAGGCGGACAACCTCCCCGTGCTGGTGGGCCGGCTCATGGCCCTGGACCTGCCGCGGCTGCGGGTGGTGGTCGTGGACGACGGCTCCCCCGACGGCACCGGAGAGGTCGCCGACAAGCTCGCGGTCGAGTCCGCCGGACGCGTCGGCGTCGTCCACCGCACCAGCAAGGACGGTCTGGGGCGCGCCTACGTCGCGGGCATGACCCGCGCCCTGGAGGAGGGCGCCGACTACGTGGTGCAGATGGACGCCGACCTCAGCCACCCCGTGGGTTACGTGCCCCAGCTGCTCGGCACCCTGCACGCCACCAACGCGGGCGTGGTGATCGGCAGCCGCTACGTCTCCGGCGGCAGCCTGTCCGAGCAGTGGAACCTCAGCCGCCGCCTCCTGAGCGGCTGGGCCAACACCTACGTCAAGACCGTGCTGTCCATCCCGATCCGCGACGTCACCGCGGGCTTCAAGATCTGGCGGGCCTCGGCGCTGCGCGTCCTGGACCTGCCCGGCATCGAGAGCACCGGCTACGCCTTCCAGGTGGAGATGCACTACCGGGCCTACCGGCGCGGGCAGAAGATGGTGGAGATCCCCATCCACTTCGAGGACCGCGTGGTGGGCCAGAGCAAGCTCGACGGCTCCGTCGCTCTGGAGGCCGCCCTGCGCCCGCTGCTGCTGCGCCGTGCCGAGCGCGCCCGCCGCCGGTAGCGGGTCCCGCCGCGCGGACGCCCCCGGTCCGCCCCGCCGCCCCGTGCTCCCGCGGGTGACATAGGTACGCCGGTTTGGGGCACGGGACTAACGAGGGAAAGGGGGCGAACATGACTGAAGAGCCCTATGACGTGGACACCGACATGGGGGACGACCCCGAACTGAGCAAGGCCGTCGCCCGGGAGCGGCGGATCGAGGCCGACTACGACATCCAGGAGTACGACTTCGAGGACCCCGACATGCCGGGGACCGACAGTTCGGCCGAGCCGCGGGGGATCGACGAGGGGGTGCGCTCCGAGCGCAGCGACCTCTACCCGCGCGAGAGCTGGGGAGGGGAGACCCGCAGCGCCGAGCAGGAGGCCATGCACGAGGAGTCCGACGACGTCACGCCCGACGTCGACGAGGGCGCGGCCGTGCGGAGCGAGCACCCCGACAGGCCCTACGAGCATCCGGCGGACACGCCCCACGGCGACCGGGACGACGAGCGCGACCGGACCACCGACACGGCGGGCTACGTTCCGGACGCCGAGGACCCCAGGGACACGGGGGCCCCGGACACGTGAGGCACTGCGCCGCCTGAGGGCTGTGCCGCCCGGGACGCGCCGTCCGAGGCGGGTCACGTGAGGTGCGGCGCCCCGGACGGAGGAAGACCCTGTTCGGCGAGGGGGAGAACGCCGAGAGCGCGGGCCCCCTTCCGCCCGGAGGCGGAAGGGGGCCCGCGCGTTTCCCGCTGCGGCGACGCGCGCGCCCGCGGGGCGGCGACGGCCTACTCGCTGGCCAGCGCCCCCGTGATGGAGGTGGACGCCGCCCGGCGGGCGGGCAGCACCGAGGCCAGCAGCCCGGCCAGGACGGCGATCGCGATGAACACCGCGATCTGGCCGAAGGGCACGGAGAAGACCATGCCCGGCAGGACCGAGGCCCCGGCCGCCCAGCCGAACACCACGCCCAGCACGATGCCGATGCCGGCGCCGATCAGGCACAGCAGCACGGCCTCCACGCTCAGCATCCGGCGCAGCTGGCCCCGGGCCAGACCCAGCGCCCGCAGCAGCGCGGACTCACGGGTGCGCTCCAGCACCGACAGCGCCATGGTGTTGGAGATGCCGAACACCGCGATGATGATCGCCAGCCCCAGCATGGCCGCGATGGTGTAGAAGGCGATGTCCAAAACCTCGGAGAACTGGTTCTTCATCTCGGCGGCCGACCCGACCTGCATGGTCGGGTAGTCCTCGACCGCGGTGTAGACCGCGTCGCGCACCTCGGCGGCGTCGGCTCCCTCGGCGGCGCGGATGAGCAGCATCTCGTCCTCGTCCACCGACGGGAAGGCCGCGGCGAAGTCCTCCGGGTGCAGGGTCACGCCCGTCAGGGACTGCATGTCCTCCACGACCGCGACGATCTCCACGGACAGGTCCTGCCCGTCCTCGGCCGGGAGGGTGAGGGTGTCGCCCACCCCGGCGCCCTCGGCGTAGCCCTCCGTCACCGTGGCCCGGCCCGGACCCATGTCGGTGACGTCTCCCTCGACGGTGTCGCTGGTGAGGTCGACGCCGAGCTCGGCGCCCGGGTAGGTGTAGACGGGAAACGACTGGTCGCCGTCCGTCTCGACGTAGGTGCTGCGCTGGCCGATGACCTTGCCCAGGGCGGACTGGCCCTCCAGCGCCACCCGGACCTCGCTCGGGATGGTGGGGAACTCCGGCACCTCGGTCGCCCCGGCTTCGGGGGCAGCCTGCGCGCCGGAGTCCTCACCGGCGATCGCGCCCTCGCCCGGCTCCCCGGGTTCGACGGGACCCTCGGCGCCGTCGGCGGGACCCTCCCCGGCCATGCCCTCGGCGGGCGCGTCCTGGGCCGCGGCCTCCTCGCCACCGGCGGGAGTCTGCTCGGCGCCTCCGGTCTGCTCCGAGGCCTCCGGGTCCTCGGCGCCTTCCGGGTCCTCGGCCGTCTCGGTGGCGGTCCCCGTCCTCTCCAAGGAGAACTGCGGGGTGATCTGGTAGTCCACCGGGAACTGTTCCTCGAGCTGCTGGCTCAGGGTGGTCTCGACGGAGGCGCTGATCACCGAGTAGCCGGTGATGAGGGTGGCGCCCACGGTCAGGGCGATCATCGCGGTGGCCGCGCGGCGCGGGCTGCGGGTGGAGTTGTCCACCGCCAGCATGCTCGGCACGCCCACCTTCCGCAGGGGCACGCCGACCACGCGCACGATGCCGCGTACCAGCAGCGGCCCGAGCACGACCACGCCCACGAACGCGGTGAGGGCGGCGGCGGTGACGATGACCGGGCCCATCGTGTCCGGTCCCATCATCTGGGTCAGGCCCACCAGGACGGCCGCGACCGCGAAGGTCAGCAGGCCGAAGACGACGCGGATCCAGCCGGTGCCCTTCTCCAGCCCCGCGGCGGTGGCGCTGGTGCGCAGGGCCGCCAGCGGCGCCACCCGGGTGGCGCGCGTGGCCGGGACCATCGCGGAGAACACGGTCACCACGGTTCCCACGGCGAGTCCGACCAGGACCGCCGTCGGCGTGATCACCACGGGCACCGCCTCCCCGGAGCCCAGCAGCGGGCCGCCGTAGGTCGCACCGGCCATGCCGACGCCCACACCGGCCAGCACGCCCAGGGCGGAGGAGACCAGGCCCACGACCACCGACTCGGTCAGCACCGACCGGAAGACCTGGCCGCGCTTGGCGCCCACGCACCGCAGCAGGGCCAGCTCGCGCTGGCGCTGGGCGATGAGGATGGCGAAGGTGTTGTAGATGACGATCCCGGCGACGAACATCGCGATGAAGGCGAACAGCAGCAGCGCGATGCGCATCATCTCCGCCTGGCCGCCCACGCTCTCGGCCATGTCCAGACCGAACTGCTCACCGGTGCTCACCTCGGCCGCGCCCCCCAGCTCCGCGGCGACGGCGTCGGTCACCTCCTGCGGGGTGCGGCCCTCCGCGGCGAGCACGTCGATCTCGGCGTAGCCCGTCACGCCGGTCATCTCCCGGGTGGTGTCCGGGTCGAAGACGACGGCGCCCCCGGAGCTGTAGGACGGGTCCACGCCGAACTCGACCAGCCCGGTGAGGGTGAAGTCGCGCTTGTCCCCCTCGGCGTCGAGCACGGTCACCGTGTCGCCGACCGCGAAGCCGGTCTGCTCGGCGGTGGAGGTGGCCAGGGCGATCTCGTCCCCGCTCGCGGGCAGCGAGCCCTCGTCGGCGGAGAACCGGCTGACCTCGCCCAGTCCGACCGCGGCGGGAGGCATGAAGCCGACCGCCCGGCCGTCGGAGTCCAGGAGCACGGCCTCGCTCTTCAGGAGGCCGCCCGCGCCGGCGACCTCGGGCAGCGCCCGCACCGCGTCCAGCTGCTCGTCGGTGAACGGAACCGGTTCCTCGGGCGGTTCCGTGCTCTCGGGGTCGAACTCGGGCTCGGTGGGCACGGCGATGGTGTCGACGCTGGTGGCCGAGCCCATGACGGACTTCTCGTAGCTGGCGTTGAGGGTGTCGGCGAAGACCATGGTCCCCGACACGAACATGACCCCCAGCAGGATCGCCAGCACGGTGGTGACGTACCGGGACTTGTGCAGACGCAGCCCGGCGAGTGTGGTGCGCAGCATGTCCCTCAGGCCTCTTCCAGCTTCAGCAGCCGCGCGGAGACCAGCTCGGCGGTGGGCTCGACGACCTCGTCCACCAGGCGGCCGTCGCGCAGGAAGACCACGCGGTCGGCGTAGGAGGCGGCCACGGGGTCGTGGGTGACCATGACGATGGTCTGGTTCAGGTCGCGGGCCGAGTCGCGCAGGAACGACAGCACCTCGGTGCCCGAGCGCGAGTCCAGGTTGCCGGTGGGCTCGTCGGCGTAGACGACCTCGGGCGCGTTGAGCAGGGCGCGGGCCACGGCCACGCGCTGCTGCTGGCCGCCGGAGAGCTTGGCGGGCAGGTGGTCGAGCCGGTCGCGCAGCCCCACCACGTCGATGATGTGGTCGAAGCGCTGCTTGTCGACCCCGCGCTTGGCGATCTGCGACGGCAGCAGGATGTTCTGCTCGGCGGTCAGCATCGGCAGCAGGTTGAACGACTGGAAGATGAACCCGATCCGGTCGCGGCGCAGCAGGGTGAGCTCGGCGTCGCGCAGACCGGTGATCTGGGTGCGGCCCAGGTGCACGGTGCCCCCGGTGGGCACGTCCAGCCCGGCCAGGCAGTGCATGAGGGTGGACTTGCCCGACCCCGAGGGGCCCATGATCGCGGTGAAGGCCCCCCGGTGGAACTCCACGTCCACCCCGGCCAGCGCGTGGACCTGGCTGCCGCCGGTGTCGTAGGTCTTGGTGAGGCCCCGGGCGACCACCACCGGTGGTGAGGTGACCGTGGGGTCGGGCTTCACAGTGGACTCGGTCACGGCAGACAGCTCCAGGATTCGGGGATGGTGTGCGGGCCGGGCGGACTCTCCTGCCCGGCTCCCACCACGCTAGGTCCGCCCGCCCGGCCCGGGCGTCCCCCGCTGGGCCGATTCGCGACTCGGCCAAAGGAACGGTGACGGGCGGGTTCGCGACTCCTTCGTCTGGCCGACGCACCGACTTTCGTCGGGGGTCGGCGGGTCACCCGCTGTGGCGAACCCGCCACGGGCCCTTCTCCACCGGGGCTTTCGCGCGCCGACCGACGATCGGACCGCGCGGGACCGGGCCCGGCGCGCACACCGGTTCACCAGGGGCGCCGCCGTAGAATCCGCACCATGAGGAGCTGGGTGAGCGACCAGGGCAGAGCCGTCGGTGCCCTGTGGAACAAGAACTGGGAGTGGTGGTGGGCCCGCCGCCTGACCATCGCCGACTGGCTCTACGCCGTGCTGCCGCTGCTGTTCAGCGGACTCCTGCAACTGCTGGGCAGCTTCCAGCTCGGCCTGTTCCGCGGGCTCGTCGGGGCCGTCCCCGTGGCCCTGGCCTCCCTGAACATCTCGCTCGCCCTGGTCTCCGTGGTGGTCCTCTACGTGATCCCGGTGCTGTTCGCCGGGGCGACGGTGCTCCTGCGGCGGAGCTCCCCGCAGTGGATGCTCGTCACCGCGTTCGTGCTGCTGCTGTGCTTCGCCAACTTCGTCCCGGCCATGATCGCCCTGTACTCGTACTCGGTGTACCACGCCAACCGGCGCCTGCTGGTGGGCTGGTTCGCCCTGTTCAGCCTGGCCATGGTCGTCGCCTACCCGACCAGCGTCCTCATGCCGATCTCCCTGATCGCGATGGTGCTGGTCGTGCCGATGACCTTCGGCCTGTGGGTGGGCACCCGCCGCCAGCTCATGGACCGGCTCCACGAGCGCGCCGAGCGCCTCGAACGCGAACAGCACATGATGGCCGAGCAGGCCCTCACCGCCGAGCGCACCCGCATCGCCCGGGAGATGCACGACGTGGTCGCCCACCGGGTCAGCCTCATGGTGCTGCACGCGGGCGGGCTGGAGGTCTCCTCCGAGGACCCGCGCACCGTCGAGGCGGCCGGGCTCATCCGAACCACCGGCCGCGAGGCCCTCACCGAACTGCGCGGCATCCTCGGGGTGCTGCGCGACGACACCGACGCGGCGCCCACCGCACCCCAACCGGTCCTGGCCGACCTGGACCGCCTGGTGGAGGAGTGGCGCGCCGCCGGGATGCCGATCGACCGCGAAAAAAGCGGTCAGGTCCGCCCGCTGCCGACGGGCGTCCAGCGCACCGCCTACCGGATCGTCCAGGAGGGGCTGACCAACGCCGCCAAGCACGCGCCCGGCGCCGCCGTCACCCTGCGCCTGCACTACGCCGACCGCCAGTTGGAGGTGGAGGTGGCCAACGCGCCCGCGCGTGGCCCGGCCTCGCCCATGCCCCGCAGCGGTTTCGGTCTGACCGGGCTGCACGAACGCGTCGTGCTCTCCGGTGGCAGCCTCAGCGCGGGGGCGTGCCCCGACGGCGGGTGGCGTCTGCGCGCTATCGTGCGAACCGACGATCCATCCGGCACGCAGGAAGAGGTTTCCGAAGGTGATCCGCACGCTCCTGGTCGATGACGAACTCCTGGTCAGATCCGGCCTGCGGATGATCCTGGACTCGGCCCCCGACATCGAGGTGGTGGGCGAGGGCGGCGACGGCGCCGAGGCCGTGCGCCTGACCGAGGAGCTCACCCCCGACGTGGTGCTGCTCGACATCCGCATGCCGGGCACCGACGGGATCACCGCCGCCGCCCGCCTCACCGCTCTGCCCCGGCCGCCCCGCGTGGTCCTGCTGACCACCTTCGACCTCGACGAGTACGTGCACAGCGCTCTGCGGGCCGGCGCGGTGGGCTTCCTGCTCAAGGACACCCCGCCGCGCGACCTCATCGGCGCGGTGCGCACCGTCCACGAGGGCAACGCGATGCTCGCGCCCAGCGTCACCAAGCGCATGCTCGAACGCTTCGCCGCCCCCGCCCCCGCCGACTCCGCGGCGGGCCGCGCCGAGGCTGTGCGCCGCCTGTCGGTGCTCAGCGAGCGCGAACGGTCGGTGCTCCTCGCGGTGGCCCGGGGCAGGTCCAACGCCGAGGCGGGCCGTGACCTGGGCATGCGCGAGGCCACGGTGAAGGCCCACGTCAGCCGCATCCTGGCCAAGCTGGGCATGTCCAACCGGGTGCAGGCCGCCATCCTGGCCCACGACGCGGGCTGGGCCTGAGGGGGTCGGTCCGCCCGGCGGCGGATCCGCCGCCGGACGGGAGGCTCCCCGTCATCCCGAGGTCCGGGGCGCGCTCCGGCGGTCTCCTCCCGCCGCCCAGCAGGGAGCGCACCTGCGACGGGGTCGCGTCCACCGACCGGCGCAGGCGCTCGGTGAAGTGGGAGTGGCTGGCGTAGCCGAGGGAGGAGGCCAGGGCGGACAGGTCGTCGAACCCCTCCGACAGGGACCGCAGCGCGGAGGCCAGGCGCAGCCGCTCACGGAACCCGTGCAGGGTGACTCCCTGGACCGCCCGGAAGACCCGGGCCAGGTGGTAGGGGGAGCAGCCCGCCGCGGAGGCGGCCGCGTCGAGCAGGCGCGGGACCGGATCGGCGTGGTGTTCGGCGACGAAGGAGGCGGCGGCGCAGGCGACACGGCGGTGGGCGGGCGACACCCGTGCGCCCTCCCGCCCCGTTCCCGCGGCCGTGAGGACCTCTCCCACCCGGACGAGGGCCAGTTCGCGTACGGCGTCCGGATCGCGGGCCCGCTCGCGCAGGGCGCGGCGGAAGACCGACGTTCCCAGCTGCTCGCGCGGATCCAGCACCAGACGGCTCGTCGGGGGCGGACCCGTCTCGACAGCCTCGTCCCACAGCCGCTGGGACAGGGCGACCACCACGCACGCGTCCCCGCCCCCGGCCGGATGTCCGAACCGGTAGGGCTCCTGCGCCTGGAGGAGGAGGGCGCTCCCCGGTTCCACGATGTGCGGGGTCCCCCGTACCTGGCAGGAGAACACACCGTCCACCGGCAGCACCAGCCGGGGCAGTCCCGCGGCCTCCTCCGCGCCCAGCGGCGCGCGCGGAGCCGAACAGAGCACGTCGGTGACCCGCACCCCGCCGGCGTCGGCGAGAGTGAGGCGGCGCAGGGGCGGGGAGGGGATCACCGGGAGGAGCCCCTCCGCGGAGAGAACCCGTCGCCGATGAGGTCGTAGTGCGCCGAGTGCTCGTCGAACCGCCTCAGAAGGGCGCGAGCGCGCTCGGGGACCACCGACGCGTCCGGGTCGCCTCCGGTGAACGCGGCGGCCGCGCGCACGTCGTCGAAGGACATGACCGTCACGAACTCCACCTCACCCGCCAGCTCCGGACGGCGCCACGCCTCCAGGCCGCGCAGCCCCGTCAGGTCCCGCGCGACGATACCGGGGAAGACCTCGTCCAGCAGCAGCCGCTCGTAGGCGTCCGCGTCGGCGGGAGACGTCCACCCGTGCCACAGCCTTCTGATCACCGTGCTCCTCCTTCGTGCCGCGGCGCGTGTCGTTCCCCACGATCGTGCCCTCCGCCGCCGTCCCGCGCTGTCGTGATCCTGCTCGGCCGGGCGGTGACACACCTCACCACCGCCCGCCGTGCTCAGGGCCTCCCCCCTGCGTGTCCGGAATCCCCGCACATGGGCGGATCGGCGTCCCTGTCCGCCTCGGTTACGTCTACCGCCGGGTAGCTCGGTACGCTGCAATGCGGTCCCACCCCCGGAACACCACGTCGTGGCTGATCACAGCAGCCGCAGGAGAAGAGGAGCCCCTATGTCGCGCTCGGTACTGGTCACCGGCGGCAGCCGCGGAATCGGTCTGGCCATCGCCCGTGAACTGGCCGCGGGCGGAGACGACGTCGCGGTGACCTACCGCTCCGGCGAGCCCCCGGAGGGCCTGCTGGGTGTCCGCTGCGACATCACCGACTCCGCCCAGGTCGACGCCGCCTTCAAGGAGGTCGAGGAGGCGCAGGGCCCCGTCGAGGTGCTCGTGGCCAACGCCGGGGTCACCAAGGACCAGCTCCTGGCCCTGATGAGCGAGGACGACTTCTCCTCCGTGCTGGACACCAACCTCACCGGCTCCTTCCGCGTGGCCAAGCGCGCCGTGCGCGGCATGATGCGCAAGCGCTCGGGCCGCATCATCCTCATCTCCTCCGTGGTGGGCCTCCTCGGCTCCGGCGGCCAGGCCAACTACGCCGCCTCCAAGGCGGGTCTGGTCGGCTTCGGACGCTCCCTGGCCCGCGAGCTGGGTTCGCGCAACATCACGGTCAACGTCGTCGCCCCCGGCTTCATCGAGACCGACATGACCGCGGTCCTGTCCGAGGACCGCCAGGCCGAGATCAAGAAGAACGTCCCGCTGGGCCGCCTCGGCTCCACCGACGACATCGCCAGGACGGTGGGCTTCCTGGCCGGGCCCGGCGGCGCCTACATCTCCGGAGCCGTGATCCCCGTCGACGGCGGCCTGGGCATGGGCCACTGACCGGGTCCGCCCCCTTTTTCTCTCCCTCAGCCACCGGAAGGGCTCCCCTTCCGCAACGGACCAAAGACAGGACGGACGACCCGAACATGGGAATCCTCGAAGGCAAGCGCATCCTCGTCACCGGGGTGCTCACCGACTCCTCCATCGGCTTCCACGTGGCCCGCCTGGCCCAGGAGCAGGGCGCCACGGTCGTGCTCACCGGCTACGGTCGCCTGAGCCTGGTGGAGCGCATCGCCAAGCGCCTGCCCGAGACGCCCCCGATCCTGGAGCTGGACGTCACCGACGACGAGCAGCTCGGCACCCTGGCCGCCCGCGTCGGCGAGCACGTGGACGGCCTCGACGGCGTCGTGCACTCCATCGGCTTCACCCCGCAGGACGCCCTGGGCGGCAACTTCCTCAACACCGAGTGGTCGGACGTGGCCACGGCCATGCACACCTCGACCTTCTCCCTGAAGTCGCTGACCACCTCGCTGATGCCGCTGATGAAGAACGGCGGCTCGGTCGTGGCCCTGGACTTCGACAACAGCGTCTCCTACCCCATCTACGACTGGATGGGCGTGGCCAAGTCCGCGCTGACCTCCACCGCCCGCTACCTGGCCCGCTACGTCGGCGAGCAGAACATCCGGGTCAACCTGGTCTCCGCCGGGCCGCTGAGCACCATGGCCGCCCGCAGCATCCCCGGGTTCTCCGAGCTGGCCAAGCACTGGCCCGAGCGCGCCCCGCTGGGCTGGGACGTCACCAACCCCGAGCCCGCGGCCAAGGCGGTCGTGGCGCTGCTGTCCGACTGGTTCCCCGCCACCACCGGCGAGATCGTCCACGTCGACGGCGGCTTCCACTCCACCGGGGCCTGACCGTCCCGACCGCGCCGACCGCACCGACCCCGGCTCTCCGGTACCGGTGCCGCGGCGCGCGCGTGCGGTAGGTTGACGCGGGCGGGCCACCCCCAGGGGCGGCCCGCCCGTCTGCTGTCGCGGGGCAGGTGCGGTGTGTACACCCGTGTGCCGGAAGCGGCGCGTGTGACCCTGGCAGGCGGCCGTGCGAGCCGAAATTGAAGGGGACGGGGTATGGATCTGGGACTGACGGGGGCACGGGTCGCCGTGACCGGGGCCAGCAGGGGGATCGGCCGGGCCATCGCGCAGCTGTTCGCCGTCGAGGGCGCCGACCTCGCGATCTGCGCGCGCACCCCCGAACCGCTGTCCGAGGCGGCCCGGGAGCTGGAGGAGACCGGCGCACGGGTGTTCTCGCGCGCCCTGGACGTCACCGACCACGACGCGCTGCCCGCCTTCGTCGACGACGCCGCGGCCGAGCTCGGCGGCCTGGACGTGCTGGTGTCCAACGTCTCCGGCGGCAGCGCGCCCACCCCCGACCAGTGGGAGCGCGGCTTCGCGGCCGACCTGATGCCGTTCGTGCGCCTGACCGAGGCGGCCCGGCCCCACCTGCTGGCCTCCGGGCGCGGCGGCGCGGTGGTGCTGATCTCCAGCACCTCGGCGCTGCACACCACCGTGCCCGCCGGACCGCGCTCCTACGGCGCGGTCAAGGCCGCGCTCAACCACCACGCGTCCTCGCTGGCCCGCGCCTGGGCGGGGGAGGGGGTGCGGGTCAACACCGTCTCTCCCGGACCGATCGAGTTCCCGGGCGGGGGCTGGGAACGCCGCCGCGAGAACGACCCGGAGTTCTACGAGTCCGTCCGCGAGCGCATCCCCTACGGCCGCCTGGGCCACCCCGACGAGGTCGCCCGCGCGGTGGCCTTCCTGGCCAGCCCGGCCGCGACCTACGTCACCGGGCAGAACCTGATGGTCGACGGCGGGTTCCTCGACCGGATCTGAGCATGCCCGCCGCGGCCGGATCTGAGCGCGCCGGCCGCGGCCGGGCCGACTCGTGCGCTGGGGGTCAGATCCGGGATCGGGTGTCGCGCCGGTGTGCCAGCGGGCGCGGGACCATGACGGCGGCGTCGCCCCGTGCGCTGGGGGTCAGATCCGGGATCGGGTGTCGCGCCGGTGCGCCAGCAGGCGCAGGACCACGACGGCGGCGCCGAGCACGCCCGCGGCCAGCGTCGCCGCCGTCACGTCGGGCACCCACGTCAGGGCCGGGCGCAGGCCGTAGCTCGCCGTCAGCCCCGCCGCCGCGACCACGGCGACCAGTCCGAGGGCCGACCACAGCCCGGTCGCCCACCGGCGGGGCCGCCGGACCCGCACGGCCGCGACGGCACCCGCCCCCAGCGCCGCCGCGGCGGCCGTGGGCGTCCACACCGACGCCAGGTACAGCGGGTCGGTGCCGGGGGAGGAGGGGGAGCCGCCGCCCGCGACCATGTGGGCCAGCCCGAAGGCGACCGCCTGGATCCCGTTGTCGCGCAGCATGTCGTAGGTGTTCTGGAGGACCGCCACCGCCCTCTCGCGCCCGGGCAGCACCACCACGATCGCCACGTACCCCGGGGTCGACCCGCCGTGGAAGACGATCGGCTCACCGAGGTCGGACAGGGCGGTGTCGCGCCAGCCCAGGCCGTACTCCTGCGCCGAACCGGGGACCGGGACCAGTCCCGTGCGGGCCCGCTCCAGGGCGGCGGCGTCCAGCACGGGAGGCTCCGCCTCCAACTGCGCCCGTGCGAACGAGGCCAGGTCGGTGACGTCCCCGCCCAGGTAGCCGTAGGCGGCTCCCGCGTCGTCCACGCCGTCCGCGTCGGCCACCGGCACGCCCCACAGCGTGCGGTGACCCGCGCTCAGCCCCGCCTCCCGCGCCTGGGCCGCGCTGGTGAAGACGCCGTCCATCCCCATCGGTTCCAGGACGCTCGCGCGCAGGTGGGCGCCGAGGTCGCCGGTCACCTCCTCCATCACGGCGCCCAGCACGAGGTAGTTCGCGCTGCTGTACTCGTGCGTGCCGGGGTCCCCCGGCTCCGAGGCGGCGATGCGCGCCACCCGCGCGTCCAGGCCCGGGGCCTCCTCGCCGTAGAGGTCGCTGGTGGCGGCGGCGGTCCGCGCGGTGAGGCCCGAGGTCTGGGTGAGCAGGTCGCGCACGGTGGGGTCGGCGCCGAACTGCGCGAAGACCGGCAGGTACTCCTCGACCGGGGCGTCCAGGTCCAGGCGCCCCTCCTCGGTCAGGACCAGCGCGGCGGTGGCGGCCACGGGCTTGGCCACCGACCCCCACAGGAACGGGGTGTGCTCGTCGACCGGGGCGCCGTCGCCGTCCACGCCGAAGGCCCCCCGGTGCTCGACGCCCTCGGGGCCGACCACGGCGTAGGCCAGCCCGGGGGTGTTGGTGGCGGCCATGCGTTCTTGGACGTAGGCGTCCATTGCGGCGGGGTCGGCGGGGTCGGCGGGGTCGGTGGGAGCCGGGTCGTTCGGTGGGGCTGTGACCACGGGGGACAGGGCGAGCCACAGGGCGAGGGGGATGTGGGTGAGGGGGCGGGGCATGAGGGGGCCTTTCGATAACCGTATCTCCATACGATTATGACCGTACCATGATACGGTTATCCGGTGCCGAGAACCGCAGACCACGCCCAGAGGCGCACGCAGATCACCGGCGCCGTGTGCGAGCTCATCGCCGAACGGGGGCTGGACGCCGTGACCGTGGCCCGCACGGCCGCGCGTGCGGGGATCTCCGTCGGGCTCGTGCAGCACTACTTCCCGTCCAAGGACGACATGCTGCTGCACGCGTTCGAGCGGGTCAGCACGGCCGTCGCCACCCGCGTCGCGGACGTCGTCGGCGAGGGGACCCGGCACGAGAGGACCATCGCCGAGATCCTGCTGGCCGCGCTGGCCGAGCACCTGCCCCTGGACGAGCCCCGTCGGGCGGAGTTCCGGGTGATCCGCGTCTTCGCCGGACGGGCTCTGGAGAACCCTGCCCTGGCCGAGGTGGACGCCCGTACCGCGGACGCGCTGCACGCCGAGATCGCCCGTGCGGTGCGCAACGGTGTGGAGTGCGGTGAGGTGGAGGCGGACGTGGACGCCGTCGCGGCCGCCGCCCGCGTGGCCGCCGTGGCCGAGGGCCTGGCCACCCAGGTCTACCGGGGCGGCCCCGGAGCCGCCGAGCGCGCACGGGAGGCGTTGCGCGCGGAACTGGGCTCGGTGTTCACGGGGGAGTGCCGCCAGTACGCCCGTTGAACCGCTGACTCCGGCCGCGTTTCCGGCCGCGAGCTTGGTCGCGGCTGCGGCTGTGGTCCGCGTGACCGGGCCCCGTGTCGCCTTTGGGCCGCCCGGACTCGATGAGGCGTGAGAGGGCGGCCTTCGTGCAGGTTCATGGGGAGGTCGAGGTGTCCGGCTGTACCAGCAGGGCGGCGACGTTCTCCTTGGGGTAGCGGCGTGCTCCGCCCGGGGTGCGGAACGGTTGGAGCACGCTGTCCCATTCGCCGCGGTGCAGGCTGCGGGTGCGGATGTTGAACAGGGCGGCGACTTCGCCGGGGGTGAGGACGTCGGGGCGGCTGTCGAGGAGGTCGCGGTAGTCGGGCATGAGGGGCTTTCCGTGTTCGTGAGCGTGGTGGAAGCGGTGGAGCGGGTGGGGTGACCGGTGGCCCCGCCTCTTCGGGGAAGGAGGAGGCGGGGCCCAGGGCCGGTACGGAGGTCACCGGCCCTTCGTCCGCGCCGTCACGGGGGATGGCGCGGAGTGTGGAGGGGCTGGGCTACCGGGGGACGGGTCACCAGGGGAAGACGGCGCGTACGGTGATCGCTCCGCAGGAGTGCTGCTTCCAGTCCCAGTAGGAGCACAGGGCCTCGACCAGGCGCAGGCCGTTGCCGCCGGGGCACAGGGGTTCGGGGGCGGGTACGCGTGGGAACGTGGCTGCCGCCCCCGGCTTGGGCCCGTTGTCGGTCACCCGGAGTTCGAGGTGGCGCGGGGTGCGTTCGATCTCCACGCGGATGGTGCCTCCGGGGAGCCCGGACGCTGAGTGCCGAAGGGCATTCGTCGTCATTTCGGAGACGGCGACGCTGACCGGTTCGGCCAGACTCGGCCGGGAACGGGTGGCCTGCGCGGCCCAGCGGCGGGCGATCTTGACGTGGCCCAGGTCGGGGCCGAGCAGAATGCCTGATTTGGTGCTGGTTCCGCACAGTCGGCGTGGAAGCGCCGGGGCTTGGACGATAGGCTTTGTCATGTCTCACCTCGGGTGTCTCGGGGTGGGCCTACGCCCCGGGTGCCGCTCTCTACTTCGGCACCGGGGCGTCTTTTGCTGTGTGGGGCCTTCCCGCCCGATCCCGGACGGGGAGTGTGCGAGCTGCCCTCGACCCTTCGGATAAGGCAAAGGCTGCAAGCAACAAAAGGCACCGGCTCCCAGCAAACAACTATCTGCTGGTTCTGATCTGACTATGCCTAGGCACAGCTCAGAGGGCTAGAGATACAACAAGACAGGGTCAACAACTCACAATCTGTTGCGAGCCTGGTTGGCTTGTTGCACTCTGGTTGTGTGACAGACAAGGTCCATCCAGAATGGAAACCCTTCGGTGAGCGGTTGCGTGAACTACGCGCGCAAGCTCGGATGTCTCAAGAGGACATCGGCAAAGTCCTACAACACACCGGGAGCATGGCCGGTCACCTAGAACGGGCCACACGCAAGCCAAATCGGGCGCATGCCCGTAAATTGGACAGGGCCTTCGCAACAGGTGGCGAACTCGAAAACCTCTGGTTGGAAGTCACCCAGGGGACGGGTGTGCTGCCGTGGTTCCGCGATTCCTTGGAGATGGAACGACGCGCGGACGCCATCTCGGACTACCAGCCGATCCTGGTTCCGGGTCTGCTCCAGACCGCTGACTACGCTCGGGTCCTCATCACGGCCCGACAGGTCCGTAAGACCGCAGAGGAGATCGAAGAGGTGGTGAAGCTTCGCACGAGCCGCCTGCGTACTATTCTCCCAACTCGCCCCAAGTTGTGGTCTGTTGTGGAACAGGGCGTGATCAACAGGGTCATTGGGGACGAAAAGGTGATGTTCGAACAGCTACAGCACATCATCGCGCTGGCTGAGCAAGGTACGATCCGGTTCCAGGTGATTCCGGACGACGTGCGTCACCACTGCGGCCTGTGCGCCCCATTCCGGCTGATGAGCATGGGTGGACGTAAGGCCGTGCAGATGGAACATACTCTGGGGGGAACCACCTTCGACCGCGCCCCAGAGGTCGAGGAGATGGCCGACCTGTTCGGCGCGCTCCAGGCTGAAGCGCTGTCCCCTCGCCGGTCCCTTGACCTGCTGGATTCGACAATGAAAGGCCTGCGATGAGCACCGGAGATTGGCACAAGTCCTCCTTCAGCGACGGCGGTGGCGGTCACTGCGTAGAGGTCGCGGAAGGGCCTACCACTCACGTTCGTGACACCCAGAACCGGGAGCTGGGCCACCTGTCGGCCGAGGCCTCTGAGTGGACGGCGCTGCTGGCTGCGGTGCGTGGCCAGTAGCCGAAGCACTGTCTCCACGACGGTCCCTCGAAATCCTCCATGCGAGAATGAAAGGTCTGTGATGAGCACCGCCGAGAACGGTTCCTGGCACAAGTCCAGCTACAGCGATGGCCGGGGTGGGGACTGCGTGGAGGTCGCGGAAGGGCCTACCACTCACGTTCGTGACACCCAGAACCGGGAGCTGGGCCACCTGTCGGCCGAGGCCTCTGAGTGGACGGCGCTGCTGGCTGCTGTGCGCGGCCAGTAACGAAGTAGCGCAAACCGGCCCCGCCCACCCCCGGGCAGGGCCGGTTTCTGTCGTGCGCCCCGTGGCTGCCGAGGGCCATCCCCGCATTCGCGGAAAGCCACGACGGGGCCTCGGAACATCCGCCGGTAGCAGCTGGGTGTGGACTGGCCGGAAACGTTGCTGGTGTGGCGCAAGGGTTCTGACCTGCGATGATCTTGTACTTATAGCGAGGTTCGAGCACCCAAACTCGCTATAAGTACAAGATCACGGCGGGTGGGGCCACGGCCGCCGTAGGGAGGGTTCACCCTGGCAGACGGTCCGTTTTCATGACTGCCCGAGGCAAAGGCAGGAACCCCTACCCCTCGCGCAGGATCCTCACCAGGCGGGTCGTCCGCTCCTTGGCCGCGTTCTCCCGCACACCGGTCTCCAGCCCGCCGCCGGTCGCGTCCACCAGCGACACGTGCCGCGTCGCGCGGGTCAGCGTCGTGTACACCTGAGGCCGCGACACCGGCACCTCCGGAGGGAACACCGCCACCACGGCGGGCCACCGGCCCCCGTGCGCGGCGGCCACCGTCACCGCCCAGCCCGGACGCAGCGCCGCCGGGTCGGTGACCTTCACCCGTCCGCCGCCGACCAGCTCCACCACGGCGCCGCCGTCCACCTCGCGCAGACGCCCCGTGTCACCGGGCCCGTAGCCGGGCCCCTCCGCCGTGAACAGCACCCGGTCGCCCACGTCGAACCCGCCGTGCGCACCCGGGCCGGGGTTCAGCCTCTCCTTGCACGCGGCGTTGACCGCCCGCGCACCGGCCGGGCCGTCCTCCCGCGCGGTCACCACCTGTACGTGCTCGGCGCCGATCCCCAACGCGCGCGGAATCGAGTCCGTCACCAGCTGCACCACCCGGTGCACCGCCTCCTCTGCCGACGCCGCCAGAACCCGCACGACCTCGCGTCCGGGCGCCTCCACCTCGGGAACCCCGCCCCCGGCCACGGCCGCCGCCAGCTCCGCGATCGGACCCGGCGCGCTGTCGTCGGCCACCTCGGCCACGTGCGCGGTCCGCGACGCGGCGATGTCCACCACCACCTGGCCCGGCGTCGCCGACGGCGCCTGGTTCAGGTCGGCCAGCAGCACCAGGTGGGCGTCGTCCGCGCACACCGACGCCAGCTCGGCGGCACGGGCCGCACCCACCGACATCGCCTCGCAGAGCACCACCAGCCCGGCACCCACCGGCGCCTGCGCCAGCAGTTCCGGCAGCGACACCGCCCGCACAGGGGACTTCGGGGGCGCTTCGGACCCCTGTGCTTCCTGCGCCCCCTGTGCTCCCTGTGTCTTCTGGGCTTCCTCGGCCTCTTCGGTCCCCTGCGTGTCAGGGGCCTCCGCCTTCGCAGCGCCCTCGGCTCCCTGAGCCCCTTCGGACCCCTCCGCCTCCTCAGCCCTCTCGGCTTCCGGAGCCTCCTCAGCGTCCTCGGCCTCCGACGCGGCCCCGGTGCCCCCGGCCTCCGGCTTCCCGCCGGTCTCCGCGGGAGTCTGCGCCCCCTCGGAACCCCCGGCCGCGGCCCGCTCCCCGCGGACCCGCGCCAGTTCGGCGTTGACCGCCGCCGCGGCCTGCGCGGTCGGCGCCGCCACCGCGATCCCCACCTGGCTGTCGGTGGCGATCGCGTCCAGGCACACCAGCGCCCGCGCGATTTCCGCGGCGTCGCCGGGGCCGTGCCGCAGCACCGTCACCGGGCGCAGGGTCGCCGTCACCAGGGCCTCGCGCGTGCGGTCCGAGATGGTGAACCCGCCCTGCTCCACGGCCGCGTCCACCGTCTCGCCCGCGGTCATCGAGTCCATGATCGGCTCGTTGCCGCCGATCAGCCGCAGCAGCTGGTCGCCCAGCCGCTGCTCGGCGTGCCCCACGTCGGGCAGGGCGTAGAACAGCTCGGTGTCGGGCAGGTCCGGCACCCCGCCCCCGCCCTCGGTGAAGTCGAAGTCCTCGTCGTCGTCCTCGTCGGTGCTCTCCAGCACCACCGCGCTCCCGTCGGCCACGGCCGCCTCCAGCGCGGCGGCCGGGTCGGCCACCCCGAGCTTGCCGACCACCGAGGCCAGCTTCTTCTCCTCCACCACGGTGTGCCCGCGCGCGGCGGACATCCGCAGCACGTGTTCGGTGAACGCCGCCAGCCGCCGTGGGTCGTCGGGCCGCGCGCCCTCGCCCAGGTGCCTGCGGGCGCAGAAGTCGGCCTGCTCCGCGGTCACCTGCGGCAGGCGCAGCAGCAGCCACGGGTTCGCGTCCAGCGCGGCGGCGGCTCCCGGCCCCAGCACGCCCAGCAGCCGGGGAGCCAGGGCGCCCGGCGCACCCATCCGGTCAAGGACGGCACTGACCTGTTCTGCCTCGGACACCTCGGGCGGTTCCCCTCGTCATACGGTTCACGGACTCTGGGGGAGCCTATCGACTGGCGACGACGCTCAGTTCCCGCTCCCGGGGTCCGCCCGCCGACGCCCGCCCCGGTTCCCCGGACGCCCCGGGCCTCCCGGACGCGCCTCGGAGCCTCCCCACCCCCGCGGACTAACCCCGCGAACGCCCCTGGCTCTCCCGCTTCCCCCGCCTGCCCCGCCTCTCCCGCCTCCCCGGCTCCCCGGCCGGGTCCCCCTCGCCGACGACCTGCCGCACGGCCGCGCACGGGTCGGTCGTGGGGGAGGACTCCTGGATGGCGACGGCCGCGCGCTGGGCGATCCCGCGGAACAGCTCGCGCGCGGGAGCGTCCAGACCCGCCAGGACCTGCTCCTCCACCTCCCGTACCCGTTCGCTGACCGCGGCCAGGACCTCGTGGCCGTGCGCGGTGGCGCACACCCGCCGCACCCGCCGGTCGCCGGGGTCGACCCGGCGCCGCACGAGGTCGGCCTCCTCCAGGTCGTCGAGGAGGTAGGTCATCACGCTGCGGTCGATCAGCAGCCGCTCGGCCAGGGCCGCCTGCGTGGGGGGCTCGTCGAGCGAGACCGCGGTGAGCACGTGGTAGCCGCGGCTGCCGTGCGGGACGCCGTCCAGGACCGCCTCCACCCGCTCGTGCCACCGGCGCAGAACCACGGCCAGCGACCACCCCAGGTTCGTGTCCTGGCCCGGTTCCGGGCCAGCGACCGGGGTCGGGTCCGCGCCTGGGGCCGCGCCCTGTCCCGCACCTGGAACCGCGGACGGGCCCGCGGCCGTGTCGGCGACCGGGGCCGCGTCCTGTGCCGGTGACCCGCCGTGCTTCGGAGTGGGGAGTGCCATGCCCCGAGGCTACCAGGAATAGGTGGAACACAAGATAAGTTGTTGTCAACATCGTTTATTCAACAAACTAGTTTCGGCTTCCTCCCGAGGAGAGAACCCATGCCCGACTACGGACACCCCCTGAGGTTCGGCACCTTCGTCACCCCCGCGGCGCAGGACCCGGACCGCACGGTCGCGCTCGCCGAACTCACCGAGGCGGCCGGACTGGACCTGGCCACCTTCCAGGACCACCCCTACAACCCCGGCTTCCTCGACACCTGGACCCTGCTCAGCTGGGTCGCCGCGCGCACCACGCGCCTGCGGGTGTCGGCCAACGTCCTCAACCTGCCCCTGCGCCCGCCCGGGGTGCTCGCCCGCGCCGCCGCGAGCCTCGACCTGCTCTCCCACGGCCGCCTCGAACTCGCCCTGGGCGCAGGGGCCTTCTGGGACGGAATCGAGGCCATGGGAGGCAGGCGCCTCACCCCGCGCCAGGCCGTCGACGCGCTCAGCGAGGGCATCGACGTCATCCGCGCCGTCTGGGACACCGACGCCCGCGGCGGTGTCCGCGTGGACGGGGAGCACCACCGCGTGCGCGGCATGAAGCGCGGTCCCGCGCCCGCCCACGAGATCGGCATCAGCCTGGGCGCCTACAAGCCCCGCATGCTGCGCCTGGTCGGTGCCAAGGCGGACGGCTGGCTGCCCAGCCTCGGCTACCTCAAGCTGGAGGACATGGCCGAGGCCCACCGGACCATCGACGAGGCCGCGCTGGCCGCCGGGCGCGACCCCCGCCAGGTCCGCCGCATGCTCAACCTCGCCCAGAGCGCCTTCCTGCCCACCGGCAAGGACTTCCTCCAGGGCCCGCCCGAGCAGTGGGTCGACGACCTGCTGCCCCTGGTCCTCGAACACGGCTACTCCACGTTCATCGTGGGCACCGACGACCCGCGCACCATCCAGACCTTCGGCGCCGAGGTCGCCCCCGCCCTGCGCGAGGCCGTCGACCGCGAACGCGCCGACGCGGGCACCGCCACCGGTCCGGCCCGCGCCGCCGCCTCCCTGGCCGCGCGCCGCCCCGGCATCGACTACGACGGCGTCCCCGAGAGCCTGCGCGAGCACGCCGTCGAACCCGGCGACCGCGCCTACGCCCGCGTGCGCCACGGCTACATGCAGCACGGCTCACCGGGGCTGGTCCTGCGCCCCGGCAGCGCCGAGGAGGTCGCCGAGGCCCTCGCCCACGCCCGCGCCCAGGACGCCGAACTGCACGTGCGCAGCGGCGGCCACGGCATCAGCGGGCGCTCCACCGGCGACGGCGGCGTCGTCGTGGACCTCTCGCGGATGAACGGCGTCGAGGTCCTGGACGCCGGCTCCGGCCTGGTCCGGCTCGGCTCCGGGGCCCGCTGGGGCGAGGTCGCCGACACCCTCGCCGCCCACGGCCTGGCCCTCAGCTCGGGCGACCACGGGGGAGTGGGCGTCGGTGGTCTGGCCACCACCGGCGGCCTGGGATACATGGCCCGCGCCCACGGCCTGACCATCGACAACGTGACCGCCGTCGAGGTCGTCACCGCGGACGGAACGCCCGTGCGCGCCGACGCCCTGAACCACCCCGACCTGTTCTGGGCCATGCGCGGCGCGGGCGCCAACTTCGGTGTGCTCACCGCCGTCGAGGCCACGGCCGCCCCCGTGCGCGACGTCGTCCTCGGCCAGTTCGTCTACGACGCGACCGACACGGCCGCCTTCCTCCGGGCCTGGGGAGAGGTCGCCGAGGCCGCGCCACGCGAGGTCACCGCCTTCCTCACCACGGGCCCCGCGCGCGGCGGACGCGGGCCCACGGCCCAGGCCATGGTGGTATACGCCGGGGACGACACCGACCTGGCCGTGCGGGCGCTGGAGCCCTTCCTGTCCGTGGGCCCAGTCCTGGACCAGCGCGCCCAGCTCGCGCCCTACTCCGCCCTCCTCGTGCGTGCCGACGGGCCGCACCAGGGCCATGGGCTGCCCGAGTCGCGTTCGGGCCTGCTGCGCCACCTCACCCCGGACTCGGCCGAGGGCCTGGCCGCGCTGCTCACCTCGGGCGACGTCATGTTCATGCAGCTCAGACAGGTCGGCGGCGCGGTCAACGACGTCGCGGCCGACGCCACCGCCTACGCCCACCGGTCGCAGAACTTCTCGCTGGCGGCCATGACGGCGACCCGCAGCGCCGCGCGCATGGACGAACGGTGGGCGGACCTGGACAAGCACCTGGAGGGCATGTACCTGAGCTTCGACACCCGCACCGGCCCCGAGGTGCTGGCGCGGGCCTTCCCCGAGCCCACTCTGGACAGGCTGCGGGCCCTCAAGGCCGTGTACGACCCGCACAACGTGTTCGACAAGAACTTCGCGATCGCGCCCGCGGCCCGGGGCTGACCGGGTCCCGCCGGAGCCGGACGGCGGTGCGGGGTTCCCCGCGTGCCCGGTCCCCGGGGAGGAAGGTGTCGGAGCGCTCGTCCGCGCGCGGGCGCTCCCCGCGTCGGCGCGACCCGGGGGAAGGGCCGGTCCCGGGGCCGCCGTGGCCGGTCGCGCTCTCGCGCCCTCGGGCCCCGGAGGAGGGAGGAGCGGGGAGCCCCCGGCCGGAGGAGGGGCGTCAGCGCTCGGGGCGCGCCGTGGCGTCGTCGAGCGCGTCGCGGATCTTGGGCGGCAGCTCCACGCCCTCCACACCCAGGATCTCCTCCAGCTGCGCGAGGGTGCGCGGACCGACCACCGCCGCGGCCACGCCCTCCTGGTCGCGCGCCCAGCTCAGCGCCACCGCCAGCGGCGACACGCCCAGGCCCTCGGCCGCCGTGCACACCGACTCCACCACCCGGCGGCTGCGGTCGTCCAGGTAGGGCTCCACGTACGGCGCCATGTGGGAGAAGGCCGCCCGCGAGTCCGGCGGCGTCCCGTTGCGGTACTTGGCGGTGAGCACGCCGCGTCCCAGCGGCGACCACGCGATGAGGTGGGCCCCGGCCACCGCCGCGGCGGGCCGCAGACCGTGGTCGGCGCTCCGGTTGAGCAGCGAGTACTCGGTTCCCACGCTCACCAGGGGCACCCGTCCGGGCCGTGCGCGCTGCCAGGTGGCCAGGGTCGCGAACTGCCACGACTCCAGGTTCCCCGTGCCCACGTAGCGGGCCTTGCCCGCCGCCACGGCCGTCTCCATCGCGGCCAGCGACTCCTCGGGCGGGGTGGCGGGGTCGAACACGTGCAGCTGCCACAGGTCCACGTAGTCGGTCTGAAGGCGTCGCAGCGAGGCGTCCAGGGAGGCCAGCAGGTGCCGCCGGGAGGCGTCCACCGGCCGGTAGCCGTCGGGCGTGTGGCCGGTCTTGGTGGCCACCACCACGTCCTCGCGGCGCACCGAGGCGCGCAGCAGGCGCCCCAGGATCCGCTCGCTCTGGCCGCCGGTGTAGATGTCCGCGGTGTCCACGAGCGTGCCGCCCGCGTCGACGAACGCGGTGAGCTGCTGCCCGGCCTCCTCCTCGGAGGTGTCCTTGCCCCAGGTCATCGTGCCGAGAGCGGTGCGTGAGACCCAGAGCCCTGATCTGCCCACCTGTCGCTGTTCCATGCGGCGGAGAGTACCGCGTCCGTCCGACGCCGTCCCCGGACACACCCCCTCCGCTCCCCTCGGACGCGGCCGTGAGCGGGGCGTTCGCCGCGCGCACGGCCGTGTCCCGGGCCCTGGGGCGGGCGGCCCGAACCTGGTGGCCCGGATCCGCAGGCCCCCGCGGACCGCCCCGGGCCCAGCCGCCCCCGTGACGGTCCGCCCCGTGCCGGTCCGCCCCGCTGACACCGGCTTCCGCCGACGTGTGCGAGCCGTCGTCCCCGTGCGCTCCGGGCCGCCGCTCCCCTCGGGCGACGCGGCGCCGCCTACACCCCGCCCGACCCGGCACACCGTTCCCGCGACCGCGGCCGGGGTCCTGCGCTCCCGTCCGCTCCGGGCCTACCCTGTGACCATGGCGACACCCGCAGCACCCCAGGACACTCCGACCCCGCCGCCCCCGCCCGAGGCGGTCACCCTCCTCCTCATCCGGCACGGGATGACCGACGCCACCGGCCCCCGCCTCGCGGGGCGCGCCGCGGGCGTCCACCTCAACGACACCGGCCGCGTCCAGGCCGCGCACCTGGCCGGTCGGCTCACCGGACTCCGCCCGGCGGTCCTCGTCTCCAGCCCGCTCGAACGCTGCCAGGAGACCGCCGAGGCCGTCGCCGCGCAGCTCGGCGTCCCCGTCACCACCGACGAGCGCTTCATCGAGTGCGACTACGGCTCCTGGACCGGTCGCGGTCTCGGCGAGCTGTCCGACGAACCCCTCTGGCGCGTGGTGCAGGACCACCCCAGCGCCGCGCGCTTCCCCGGAGGGGAGGCCCTCGCCGCCTCCTCGGCCCGCGCCGTCGCGGCCGTGCGCGACTGGAACGCCCGTCTGCTCTCGGCGCCGCACGCGTCCGCCGCCGCCGACGCCCCGTCCGCACCCGAGGACCCGCCCGTGTACGTGGTGTGCAGCCACGGCGACATCATCAAGTCCATCGTCGCCGACGCCCTGGGCATGCACCTGGACCTCTTCCAGCGCCTGCGTGTGGACCCCTGTTCGGTCACCTCCATCACCTACACACGCACCCGTCCCTTCCTCAACAAGCTCAACGACACCGGGGAGAGCCTGCCCGCCAGCCTGCCGACCCCCGCCGAGGCCAGCGGGGACGCGGCCGTGGGCGGCGGCGCCGGTTCCCAGGAGACCGCCGCCGACGCCCCCTGACCGGCCCGCTCCCGCCCCGGTGGGCCGCCGAGAGGCCTCAGCGGCCCACCGGGGCACGGCCTGACCGTCAGGCGTGCTGGAGGCCCCGGCCGCCGTTTCGTCTCCCCTGGCCCGCCCTACCTCCCGGGTCGCGCTCTGCCTCCCCGGACCAGCGGGTCACTGGGCCACGATCATGTTCTGGCCCGCGCTGATGCGCCAGCCGTCCTCGCCCCGGGCGCAGACGTACAGTGCGCTGCCCGCAGGAGCGCCGGTCGGCTCCCCGTCCGCGTCCACCGCGGTCTGGGCCACCTGCACGGCGATCACGTCCGGGCGGATCTCCAGCAGGTTGGCCACCTCGTACCGGGCGTAGGAGTCCGCCAGCCTCGGCGCCACCTCCTTGGCGAACTCGGCGATCTGGGCGGAGCCGACCATCCGCCTGCCTCCGGCGGAGGCCCACAGCGCGTCCCCGGCGTAGTGGTCGGCCAGCGCCACCGGGTCGTGGGCGTTGAAGGCGTTCTGCAGGCTGCGCACGAGACCGTGGATCTCGGCCAGGGCCCTTGTAGGGCCCTCGGGGCTCCGGCGGGTCCCGGTACGGGTCTCGGTCTGCTCGGTGTCGCTCATGGTCGCGTCCGTTCCTCTCGGGGGCGGTGGTCCGTCCCGCTGGAACGAATCAACAACCTCAACATTTGTTGAAGTCAAGGCCCGGTGGCGCGGCGCGCATCCGCCCGGCGCCCGGCCCTTCGGCCCCACCCGGGCCCACCAGCGCGTCCGGCGGGTTTGGCGCCGGGACGCCCGCATCCCGTAAGGTTCTTGGCATGCCCGTCTTTCAGTTCAATCCGCCGGAGCGGTTCGTCGCGGGGACCGTGGGCCAGCCGGGAGACCGCACCTTCTTCCTCCAAGCCGTGGGCGAGGGGCGCATCACCAGCGTGGTTCTGGAGAAGGCGCAGGTCGAGGCGCTCGCCACCCGCATCGAGGAACTACTGGAAGAGGTGCACCGGCGCTTCGGCTCCCCGCCGGAGGACACCGCCCCGCCCGAGGACGACGCTCCCCTGGAGCAGCCCATCGAGCAGGACTTCCGGGTCGGCACCCTGGCCCTGGCCTGGGACGCCGAGGCCGCCCGCGTCATCATCGAGGCCCAGGAGATCGACGAGACCGCGGGCGAGGACCTGATCGAGGACGACGAGGAGGAGCTGGAGGTCTTCGCCGAGGAGGCCCCCGCCCACCGCTACGTCCTGCGCGTCTACCTCACCCCCGGTGCCGCCCGCTCCTTCGCCGGACGCGCGCTGAAGGTGGTCGCCGCCGGACGTCCGGACTGCCCGCTGTGCGGACGCCCGCTCGACCCCAACGGCCACATCTGCGTACGCCAGAACGGCTACCGGCCCGACAGCCTCGTCTGAGGCGCGGATGAGCACACCACCGGCGGGCCACCGGGCGCGCAGACCCGGGGGCCCGAGATGAGGGACACCGCCGACGCCTTCGACGGACTCAGCCCGGCCGCCGGGCTCGACCTGCTCCGCAGCGGGGAGATCACCGTGGAGGGGCGGCTGACCTCCGCCTCCAACGCCACCCTGTACTGCACCGTCTCCGACGGTGTGCGCTCCGCCGCCTGTGTGTACAAGCCGGTGGCGGGGGAGCGGCCGCTGTGGGACTTCCCCGACGGAACCCTGGCCGGGCGCGAGGTCAGCGCCCACGCCGTCTCCGAGGCGCTGGGCTGGGAGGTCGTCCCGCCCACGGTGCACCGCGACGGCCCGTTCGGCGAGGGCATGGTGCAGCTGTGGGTGCACGGCGACACCACCGTGGACCTGGTCGCCCTGGCGCGGGAGACCGACAACGCCGCCCTGCGCCGCATGGCAGTGTTCGACGCGGTCATCAACAACTCCGACCGCAAGATCGGCCACCTGCTGCCCACCCCCGGCGGACACCTGTACGGCTGCGACCACGGGGTCTCCCTCGCCGAGGACTACAAGCTGCGCACCGTGCTGTGGCAGTGGCAGGGCCAGCCGCTGCTCCATGACGCCCTGGAGGCCCTGGGGGCGGTGCGCGACCAGCTCGCCGACGCGGACAGCGCCCTGTCCCGGGAGCTGGCACTGCACCTGACCGGACCCGAGGCCTACGCGGTGCGCAGCCGGGTGGACCTGCTCATCCGGCACGGCATCCACCCCTACCCGGCGCCGGACTGGCCCGCGGTGCCCTGGCCGCCGATCTGAGGTCGGGCCAGGCCTCCGGCCGCCCGGTGTGACGGGCACGGGACGGGCGCCCTGACTGCCTGCCGCACGCGAACACCCGGACGGGCGTTTCCCCGAGCGGGAGTCCGGTCCGGTGCGGGGGTCCCGACTACCGGGGGGTGGGAATGGCGTGCTCCTTGCCCCTGACGGCACAATGGGGCACGTGAGCAACGAGTGGAACTACCTATTCGACATGGACGGCGTGCTCGTACGCGAGCAGCACCCCATCCCGGGCGCGGACGAGCTCATCGCGGAGCTGCGCGAGAACGGGATCCCGTTCATGGTGTTGACCAACAACTCCATCTACACCCCCCGCGATCTGCGCGCGCGTCTGCTCAGCTCGGGCCTGGACATCCCCGAGGAGTCGATCTGGACGTCGGCCCTGGCCACCGCCCAGTTCCTCCAGACCCAGCGCCCCAACGGGTCGGCCTACGTCGTCGGTGAGTCCGGCCTGACCACCGCCCTGCACAACGTCGGCTACGTGATGACCGAGCGCGACCCCGACTACGTGGTGCTCGGTGAGACCCGCACCTACAGCTTCGAGGCCATAACCCGCGCGATCCGGCTGGTCCGCGGCGGCGCCCGGTTCATCGCCACCAACCCCGACGAGACCGGTCCCAGCGCCGAGGGCCCGCTGCCCGCCACGGGCGCGGTCGCCGCGCTGATCGAGAAGGCCACCGGTCGCCGCCCCTACTTCGTGGGCAAGCCCAACCCGCTGATGATGCGGTCGGCGCTGCGCCGGATCGGCGCGCACTCGGAGAACACCCTGATGGTGGGCGACCGGATGGACACCGACGTGCTCAGCGGGTTGGAGGCGGGCCTGCAGACCCTGCTGGTGCTCTCGGGCATCTCCGGGCGCGAGACCGCCGAGCAGTTCCCCTACCGTCCGACCCGTGTGATCGGTTCGGTGAAGGACCTGGTGGGCATCACCCGCGACCCCTTCCAGCGGGACTGACGTCCGGACACGACGACGGGGGCGGCGGACCGTGTCCGCCGCCCCCGGGTGTCGCGGGGTGTCAGGCGCTCTGCCGCTGCTTGGCGAGCTCCTCCACCTTGGCCGCCTCCTCGCGGCGGCGGGCGCGGAGCAGGGCCAGGCGCTCGGCGAGGACCTCCTCCAGGTCCTCCATGCTCCGACGCTCCAGCAGCATGTCCCAGTGGGTGCGCGTGGGCTTGGCGTTCTTGGGCTCCTCGCCGGAGCCGTCCCGCCGCAGGGCGCGGTCGCCGCAGAAACGGCACTCCCACTCGGCGGGAATCTCTGCCTCGGTCGCGAAGGTGACCGAGAAGCGGTGGCCCCGGGTGCAGTCGTAGGTGACTTCCTGCCGCGGAGCCAGGTCGGTGTTGCGGTCGTTCTCGTAGCTCGTCGCCCCGAGCCGGGTGCCGCGAAGTGCTCGCTCGGCCATCGTGTGGGTGCCTCCAGGCGCTTGTGCGGTCTCGCGGGGTGTAACGCGTCGGTCCACGTCAAGATTCCCCGCTGACCTGAGGTCGAACCACCTCCGGCCCCCGGGGGCCACCCCGATCCCAAAACATCGTCCGGTGCGCCGAGTGTGGCACATGTGACCTGGGACACTCCAGACTGGCTGTTTCGGGTGTGTCTCTATATGCGCCCGCCAGGGGAGAAAAACGTCCGCTAAGCCCTGCTTTCGTCTTCCCGGCGCACCCTCCTCCCTGGTGGGGAGGGCGCCGCGCCTCCGCGACCGAATCAACGGCCGCACGGTCCCGCCGGTCGTCATCCACGACCGCGGGGCGATCCCGCTTGAACCCCGCCCGTCACACTGTGTCCACCCTTACCGCGCTCCCCTCCGGGCCCGTCACCGCACGGTTCCCGCAGTTCACGACTGGAAAGGCGCGCGCACGACAATGGCTTGCGGAAAGGGCCGTGCCTTCCGGCCCTGGGGATTATCACTCTCCGGAACGCGCTCTGTGGTAGGAAATCCCGATCTCCGCCCCTCCGTGTGCGATAAGGATCCATTATGCCGACATGGCCGCCCGAGGTGTCTGGTGGTATGTTGACTCGCCGTACACCGAAAAGCTTAGGTTGGGGAAATTCGCCCCCTTCCTTTGAGTGTGCCCAGTGTGACGGAAATGTCCCCTTCGGTGCGTCCGCCCGTGCCGGAACCAGGAGCGACGGTGCGGCCGGACGTGGAGCCCCATGACTGTTGAGACCTCCCTCCCCAGAGGAGGCATGCCCGCGTGGCTGTCCGCGCCGCGCTGGCTCCTCCTCCCGCTCGCGGCGCTGCTCTTGTGGGCCGTGCTCCCGTGGGCCGTGCCCGAGGCCCGGACCCCGCCCGTCCTGGTCGCCTCCGCGGTCCTCCTCCTGCTCCTGCTGGTCCTCGCGGTGCTGCTCAACCAGCGCGACCGGCGGATCCGCGACCTGGGCGCGCGGCTCGACGCGCTGCGCGCCGACAGCGCATCCCTGGCCGACGAGCACCTGCCCCTCCTGGCCCGGCGCCTGCGCGCGGGCGACTCCGCCGACACGGCCCTGCGCGCCCTGCCCCTTCCCGCCGACCACGGGAGCCGCGCCGTCCTGCGGGCCGTGGCCACCGAGATCGCCGCGGCCGAACGCCGGCGCTCGGCCGCGATGGCCGCCTGCGCCACCGCCGCCGGGCGCGTCCAGGCCCTGAGCACCACCATGCTCGCCGACCTGCGCCGGATGCAGGAGCGCTACGGCGACGGCGAGGCGAACGCCGACATCCTCGGCGACCTCATGCACCTGGACCACAGCACCGCCCAGACCGGACGCGTCGCCGACAGCATCGCCGTCCTCACCGGGGCCCGCTCCGGCCGCCGCTGGGGCCGGGCCATCGGCATGGAGAGCGTCGTCCGCGGCGCCATGGCCCGCATCGGCTCCTACCAGCGCGTACGCGTGCACAACGCCTCCACGCAGGCGATCGCCGGGTTCGCTGCCGAGGGCGTCATCCACGCCCTGGCCGAGATCCTGGACAACGCCACCAGGTTCTCCCCGCCCACCGCCGAGGTCCACGTCCACGTGGAGGAGGTCCAGGCCGGGATCGCGGTCATGGTCGAGGACGGCGGCCTGGTCATGGGGGAGGAGGCCCTGCGCCGCGCCCGCCGCACCGTCGAGAACGGCCTGGACCTGGCCGCCATCTCCGGAACCCGCCTGGGCCTCTCGGTCGTCGGCCAGATCGCCCACCGCTACGGCCTGTCGGTGTCCTTCCGCTCCTCCTCCCGGGGCGGCACCGCGGTCGTCCTCCTGCTGCCCCGCAAGCTCGTCAAACCCCTTCCCGCGCCCGCGGTCCCCGACTCCCCGGCCTCCCCGCCCGGGGACGCACGGGAACCCCGGACCGCCCCCACGCCCGCCCCGGCCGCTCCGGCCGAGGCGGAGACCACCGCCGAGGACGTCGGCGGACTGCCCCGGCGCCGCCGCGGCCGGACCCTCGCGGCGGCCGAGAACACCAGGCCCGCACCCCGCAGGAGCAACCCCGCCGCCGTGGCGAGGGGCTTCGGCGAGTTCCGCTCCGCGGTGCGCGGCCCGACCGACAAGGACGCATGATGGACCTCGACAAGCTGACCTGGCTCCTCGAAGGCCTCCTGGAACGCACGCCCGGCACCCGCCACGCCCTCGTGCTCTCCCGCGACGGGCTCAAGCTGTGCCACAGCTCCGGCCTGCGCGCCGACAGCGCCGACCACCTCGCCGCGATCGCCGCCGGGGTGCAGAGCCTGGCGCACAGCGCCTCGGTGGAGTTCGGGGACGGGGCGGGCGGCGTCCGCCAGGCCATGGCCGAGTTCTACGGCGGCCTGCTCTTCATCGTCGAGGCCGGACACGGCGCCCACCTGGCCGTCATCACCTCCGAGGAGGCCGAACCCGGCCTGGTCGGCCACAACATGAACGAGCTGGTCGAGCAGATGGGTGAGTACCTGACCACCCCGCCCCGCGCCGCCGCGGGACCGGTATGACCCGCCCGCACCACCAGGAGGGGCCCGACCGCCTCTACGTCATCACCTCGGGCCGCAGCGGCGGGGCCGACGAGTCCCTGGACGCGGTGACCCTCATCGTGGCCGAGAGCGGGCCCGCCCCCGGCATGCAGTCCGAGCACGCCCGGATCCTGCGGCTGTGCCGCGGCCCGACGGCGGTGGTGGAGATCTCCGCCCACCTGCGCCTGCCCGTGGCGATCGTGCGCATCCTGGTCACCGACCTCCTCGACACCGGCCTGGTCACCGCGCGCCACCCCCGGCCCGCGCCCTCGCCGGCCCGACCCCTCGCCTCCCCGGACGTGTTGGAGAAGGTGCTCGTTGCACTCCACAACCTCTGATCCCCCCGCGGCCCCGCCCCCGGCCGCCCCGCACGCCTCCGCGGGCCCCGCCCGCGTCCCGCTGCCCGACACCGCCGAGTACGCCCTCAAGATCGCGGTCGTGGGCGGCTTCGGGGTCGGCAAGACCACCCTGGTCCGCTCGGTCAGCGAGATCCGCCCGCTCAGCACCGAGGAGACCATGACCCGGGCGGGGCACGGGGTCGACGACGTGGACGGCGTGGAGGCCAAGCGCGCCACCACCGTCGCCTTCGACTTCGGCCGCATCACCCTGGACGCCACCTCGGTGCTCTACGTCTTCGGCGCCCCGGGCCAGGAGCGCTTCTGGTTCCTGTGGGACCGCCTGTTCTCCGGAGCCCTGGGCGCGGTCGTCCTGGTCGACACCCGCCGCCTGGAGGACTCCTTCTACGCCATCGACCGCCTGGAGGCCCAGGGCACCCCCTTCGTCGTGGCCCACAACGACTTCGGCGGGACCGGCCACAGCCTGGAGAAGGTGCGCGCCGCCCTGGACCTGGACGCCTCCGTCCCCCTGCTGCGCTGCGACGCGCGCTCGCGCGACTCGGCCAAGCAGGTCCTCATCGCGCTGGTCGACCACGTCCGCGCCCTGGTCACGGGAGGCACCCGGTGAGCGTCCCCCACTCCTGCCCGGTCCGCCTCCACGGCCCCGGCTTCCGGGACGACCCCGGCGGCCTCTACCGGACCATGCGCGCCGAGCACGGTTCGGTGGTGCCCGTGCTCCTGGAGGGCGACGTGCCCGCGTGGCTGGTCATCGGCTACCGCGAGCTGCACCACGTGCTCAGCACCCCCGAGGTGTTCGCGCGCTCCTCGCGCCGGTGGAACGCCTGGGACCGGGTACCACAGGACTGGCCGCTGCTGCCGCTGGTGATGCAACTGCCCACGGTCCTGTACTCGGAAGGGGACGAGCACCGCAGGCGCGCCGGCGCGGTCGCTGACGCCCTCGCCGGGACCGACCCGCACGAGCTGCGCGCGGTCACCGCCCGCCTGGCCGACCGCCTCGTCGACGGGTTCTGCGCCTCGACCGGAACGGACCTGCGCCCCTCCTACACCGCGCGCCTGCCAGCCCTGGTGCTGAGCTGGCTCTACGGGCTGGACGACGAGCGGGGCGACCACGTCGCCTCCCTCATGACCACCATGATCGACGGCGGGGCCCAGGCGCTGGAGGCCCAGCACGCCCTCCTGGCCGCCATGGCCGAACTCGTCGCCCGACGGCGCGCCGAACCCGGGTCCGACGTGGTCTCGCGCCTGCTCGCCCACCCCGCGGGCTACACCGACGAGGAGGCGGTCCCCGAGCTGGTCGTCATGCTCGGGGGCGGCAACCAGCCCACCGGCGAGTGGCTGGGCAACGCGCTGCGCCTGATGCTCACCGACGACCACTTCGCCTCCTCCCTCGCGGGCGCCCGCCACAGCGCCCGGGAGGCCCTCAACGAGGTCCTGTGGGAGGACACCCCCACACAGGTCCACGCGGGCCGCTTCGCCGTCCACGACGTGGAGCTGGACGGACAGCTCATCCGCCGGGGAGACCTGGTGCTGCTCGGGCTGGCGGGGGCCAACACCGACCCGCGCGTGCGCTCCGCGGTCCCCGCCTCCGGTGACCGGGGCAACCACGCCCACCTGTCCTTCTCCCACGGCGAGCACTCCTGTCCCTACCCGGCCCAGGAGATCGCCGAGATCATCGCGGTGACCGGAATCGAGGTCCTCATGGACCGGCTGCCCGACCTCGAACTGGCCGTCGACCCCTCCGAACTGCGATGGCGCCCCTCGCCCTGGGTGCGGGGCGTCGCCTCACTGCCCGTGGCCTTCACCCCCGTACCGCCCCTGGGAGCGATCTGATGCCCTGCCCCGTCCAGCACGACCCCCACGGCACCCTGGTCCTGGACCCCCACGTCACCGACCTGCGCGCCGAGCGCGAGGCCCTGTACGCCGCCGGACCCCTCACCCGGGTCGAGCTGCCGGGCGGCGTGACCGCATGGGCCGTCACCCACCACGAGGCCGCCCGCGCGCTGCTCACCGACCCCCGCCTGGTCAAGGACGTCGCCCACTGGGACGACTACCAGAACGGCCGCATCCCCGAGGCCTGGCCGCTGCTCAGCACCATCCCGCCGACCCCCACCAACCTCCTGGGCACCGACGGGGCCGAGCACCGCAGGCTGCGCCTGCTCACCGCCCGGGCCTTCTCCGCGCGCAGCGTCGAGCGCCTGCGCCCGCGCATCCGTGAGCTCACCGCCGAACTGCTCGACGCCATGGAGCCCCGCGCGCACGAACCCCTGGACCTGAAGTCGGAGTTCGCCTTCCAGCTGCCGATGAACGTCATCGGCGAGCTGTACGGGGTGGACCGGAGCGAGTTCGACCGCCTGCGCGAGCTGTACGTGAAGTTCTTCTCGTCGGTCACCGGGCCCGAGGAGTTCATGGAGGTCTACGCCACCCTGGAGAAGTACTACGACGACATGGTCGCCGACAGGCGCGCCCGGCCCGGGAACGACCTGACCAGCGAGCTCCTCCGGGCGGACGAGAACGGCGACGTCCTCACCGACCTGGAGGTGCGCGGCACCCTCCAGGTCACCGTGGCCGCGGGGCACGAGACCACCGTCAACCTGCTGTCCAACGCCGTGCGCGCCCTGCTCGCCCACCCCGAGCAGTTCGCCCTGGTCAAGGAGGGCAAGGTCGGCTGGGACGCGGTCGTGGAGGAGACGCTGCGCTACGACCCGCCCACCTCCAACATGATCTTCCGGTTCGCCACCGAGGACGTCGAGGCCGCCGGGAGCACGATCCGCAAGGGGGAGGCGCTCATGGTCTCCTACGGGGCGGTCAGCCGCGACCGGGCCGAGCACGGTGACGACCCCCACCCCGACGCCTTCGACCTCACCCGCTCCGGGGGCCGCCACATCTCCTTCGGTTACGGGCCGCACGTGTGCCCCGGCGCCACCCTGGCCCGCATGGAGGGGCGGATCGCCCTGCCGATGCTCTTCGAGCGCTACCCCGACCTGGAGCTGGCGGTCCCCGACGGGGAACTGCGCAACCACCCCTCGATCATCGTCAACAGCCTCCAGGAACTGCCCGTGCTGCTGCGCCCCTGAACACCGGACCGCACGGCGCGTGGTCCGCGCCGTGCGGCCCGCGCCGCGTGCCGGACGGCCCCGGGGGGCCTCCCCGCCGTGCCCCGGGCCCGCCGGGGACCCGGGACGGCCCCGCGCCAAGAAGTCCTTACGCTGTGCGACCCCCGTGTTGACGCCTCCCGGCCGTAGGCTCGGCTGGCCGCCGGTCCTCACGGGGGGAGAAGGACATGACACCGACCAGGCTGGCCGCCGCCGCGGCCCTGGCCCTGCTCGTCACCTCCGGCTGCGGGGCACCGCGGGACGCGGCCCCGGCCGGGGAGGGAGCGGGGGAGGGGTGGACGGCCCAGCCCACCGACCTGCCCGGGCCCCGGCCCGGGCGGCCGGAAGCCGACGGCGCGACGCGCGGGCCCGAGCGGTCCGCGGCTCCGAGCGCCGAGCCCCGGAGCAGGCCCTCCCCGCACGTCCCCCTCGCCGGAACCGGTGGGGAGGAGGCGCGCGCGGTGGCGGCGTCGGGGAGGGCCGTGACGGGGTACGTGGACGCCCTGGCCCGGGCCGGGGACCCCGGCCGGATGCGCGGGGGGCTGCCCCGCACCGCCGAGGGCTCCGCCGCACGCGCCTACCTCCTCCACCAGGCGGCGGTCGCCCAGGCCCGGGCCGACGGGGGACGCCCCGCCCGAAACGCCGAGGTCGGTCACACACCGGACGGCTACGAACTGTGCCCCGGCGGCGACCCGGCCGCCGAACCGGACACCGGACCGGCCTGCGTCGCCTACGGCGGCTTCACCGCCGAGGACGGCCTGCTCACCGAACTCCGCGTGGACGGCCGCGATCCGGGGCCAGACCTGCTGGCCGCCGAGGACGTGACGGACGAGTCCGAGGGGGTGCGCGCCCGGCTGCTGACCGCCTACCGCGCCGCCCCCGACGAGCCCCTGGCGGTGACGGTGGAGTTCACCACCGAAGACGGCGTCAGCCTCGACCTGCTCCAGGCCTCCTACACGGGAGGCGGAAGCGGCGGCGGTGACGGTCGGGGCCGTGACGGCCAGGGCCATGGAGGTCGGGGCGGCGACGAGCGCCGGGCGAGCGAGGCGGCGGGGCGCTACGCGCTCGACGCCGGAGAGGGCACCCACGCCGCGTTCCTCTTCCCCGAGGCGGAACCCGGCGGCACGCTCACGGTGGGCGGCTGCCTGGAGGAGTGCTCGGCCATGGTCGACATCGAACTGCCCGTCGGGTAGCGGATCGCCCGAACGTGTTCCCGGTGTGGCGGGAGGTTCCTGACCCGCGATGATCTTGTACTCATGTCGGGGTTCGGTGCTCCAACCCCGCTACGGGTACGAGATCACGGCGGAAGGGGGCGGGCCGGTGAACCTCCACGGGCACCGCCCTACCCGCGGTGCCCGCCGCGCATGACCCGTGCGGGCAGGTCCGAGACCAGGGTGCCGTACCCGGTCGCCGCCCACACGCCGCGCTCCGGCGGCACGGAGTAGTAGGGCAGCGGACGTGCGCCCCTTCCACGCCGAGGAACCCCTACCGCTCGCGGCGTACCCGCCCCTCGTCCCACACCGGCTCCGGTGCCTCGTAGACGCCCCCGTCGGCGCCGAACACCACGAACCGGTCGAACCCGCGCGCGAACCAGCGGTCGTGCGTCACCGCCAGGATCGTGCCGTCGTAGGCCTCCAGCGCCGACTCCAGCGCCTCCGCCGAGACCACGTCCAGGTTGTCCGTGGGCTCGTCCAGCAGCAGCATCGTCGACCCCGACAGCTCCAGCAGCAGGATCTGGAACCGCGCCTGCTGCCCGCCCGAGAGCGTGTCGAAGGTCTGCTCCGCGGCCGGCGCCAGCTCGTAGCGGTCCAGCGCCCGCCCCGCCTCGTCGCGGGGCACGCCCCGGCGGGTGCCCTGCCCCCGGTGCAGGATGTCCAGCAGCGTGCGGCCCGCGAACTCGGGGTGCTCGTGGGTCTGCGCGAACCACCCCGGCAGTACGCGCGCGCCCAGCCGCGCCGTGCCGCCGTGCTCCACCGGCGACACCTTCGTCCGCTCCTCCTCCGGCAGCACCGACGACTCCGGATCGCTGCCGCCCCCGGCCGCCAGGCGCAGGAAGTGCGACTTGCCCGACCCGTTGGAGCCCAGCACCGCCACCCGCTCGCCGTACCAGACCTCCAGGTCGAACGGGCGCATGAGCCCGGTCAGCTCCAACCCCTCGCACACCAGGGCCTGTTTGCCCGTCCGGCCGCCGCGCAGCCGCATCCGCAGGTTCTGCTCGCGGGGCAGCTTCTGCGGCGGCCCCGCCTCCTCGAACCTGCGCAGCCGGGTCCGGGCCGACTGGTAGCGCGAGGCCATGTCGGAGTTGTAGGCGGCCTTCTGCTTGTAGGTGACCACCAGCGTCCTGAGCTTGGCGTGCTCCTCGTCCCAGCGCCGCCGCAGCTCGTCCAGCCGCGCGAACCGCTCCCGGCGGGCGTCGTGGTAGGTGTCGAACGCGCCCCCGTGCACCCACGCCGTGTTGCCCGCGGCGCCCAGTTCGACCGTGACGATCCGGTCCGGGACCCGGCTCAGCAGCTCCCGGTCGTGCGAGACGAACAGGACCGTCTTGGGGGTGGCCAGCAGCGCCTCCTCCAGCCAGCGCTTGCCCGGCACGTCCAGGTAGTTGTCCGGCTCGTCCAGCAGCAGCACCGGCGCGGGCCCCCGCAGCAGGGCCTCGATGACCAGCCGTTTCTGTTCCCCGCCCGACAGCGTGCGCACCTCGCGCCACCGGCAGCGCTCGTAGGGGGCGCCCAGCGCCGCCGTGCAGCACTGGTCCCACACGACCTCGGCGTCGTAGCCCCCGGCGTCGCCGTAGCGGGCGATGGCCCCGGCGTAGCGCATCTGCGTCCTCTCGCCGTCGTCGACCATCATGGCGGCCTCGGCCGCCTCCAGGTCCGCGTGCGCCTCGCGCACCGGCGCGGGGGAGACCGACACCAGCAGTTCGTGGACGGTGGTCTCGTCGCGCACGTGCCCGATGAACTGCGGCATCACGCCGAGATCGCCGTCCAGGGTGACCGCGCCGCCCTGGGGGCGCTGCTCGCCGCGCACGATCCGCAGCAGGGTGCTCTTGCCCGCGCCGTTGGCCCCCACCAGCGCCGCCTTGGACCCCTCGCCGACGCGGAAGGACACCGAGTCCAGCAGGACCCGACCGTCGGGAAGGGTGTGGCTGACCTGGTTGACGTCGATGTAGCCCAAGACCGCTCTCCACAGGGGTTTCGCCGTACGCGCCCCGTCACCGCCGCGAGCGCCCCGGCAGGCTTCCACGGCGCGACGCGCGCCCGCAACCGGTTTTCCCAGGTGCGGGCATCGGCGCGCGGCCGCGAACGGCCCGGTCAGAGGGGTACGCGCTGCCCTCGGGGGAGCAGCCGGACGCGCTCGCCCCAGCCCAGACCCTCCATGCGGTCGAGGAAGCGGCTGAGCGGGGACTTGAAGCGCCGGTAGTCGTCGTAGTGGATGGGCGCGGCGACCGCCGGGTTCACCAGACGGGCCATCTCCGCCCCCTGCCTGTCGTCCATGGTCACCAGGATCCCGCCGGGCAGCGCCGTGCCGCCCAGGTGGAGCAGAGCCATGTCGATGTGCGGATACTGCCGGGGTATCCGCGCGATGTCCTCGTAGACCAGGGTGTCGCCGGTGACGTAGACGCGGAACTCGTCCTGCTCCCCGACCGCGCCGAACTCCAGGATGCTGCCCATGACCGGCGGCAGCAGCCGGTGCACGAGCCGGGGCCCGTGGCGTCCGGGGACCGACGTGACGCGGACCCGGGTGCGGCCGCGCGTGATGGTCTCCTCGTCCCAGGTCCGCAGCCCCACCGCGGCGCCGAACCCCCAGCGGTCCAGGCGTCGGGCCGCCTGGCCGGTGGTCAGGATCGGCGTCTCCCGGGCCAGGCCGCGCCGCGCGACGCGGTCGAAGTGGTCGCCGTGCATGTGCGAGAGCACGATCCCGTCGACCCGGCCGACGTCGCAGACGTCCAGGGCGGGGCCGATCCGGCGGCGGGTGGCCAGGCCGTAACCGAGGTAGGCCCACTGCCCCTCGTGCAGGAAGTTGGGGTCGGTCATCACCACGAGGCCGTCCCAGCCGATGAGCACCGTGGCGTTTCCGACGAACTGGATCCAGCGGTCGTGCTCGGTACCGTCCATGCCCCCGCACTACCCGGTCCGGCGCCGGGCTACCAGCCGTGCCGGAGCGCCTTCGCCGCACGTCACCGGCTCGCCCGGCCCGCGGCGGCCCCGAACCACCTCGGCATCCGGTCGAGCAGGTCCCGCTGGTCCCCACCGGCCCACGCCACGTGGCCGTCCGGCCGCAGCAGCACGGCGGGCGCGCCCAGCTCCCCGCCGGCGTCGCCGACATCGACGACGTGGTCGACCCGGTCCGCCCAGCCCGCCGCCGAGAGCCGACCGGTCCGGTCGAGCAGCAGCCCGCGGCCGCCGTGCGTCAGCTCGTAGAGGCGTCCCCGCGTCAGACCGATGTCGCGCATCCGCCTGCCGAGCAGGGCGTGCCCCCCGCCGAAGTCGTAGCGGAGGTCCGTCGCGGTGACGAGCCCGGTCACGTACCGGTTCACCTCCTCGAAGTCCATCAGCTTCGAGAGCAGGCCCCGCAGCGCGACCGCACCCGGCTCGGTGCCCAGCAGCGTGGTCTGCGCGCGGGTGTTGTCCAGCACGTCGGCGGCCACCGGGCGCCGTTCGGCGTGGTAGCTGTCCAGCAGCCCCTCCGGCGCCCAGCCGTTGACCTCGGCGGCCAGCTTCCAGCCGAGGTTGAACGCGTCCTGGACACCGAGGTTGAGCCCCTGCCCGCCGGTCGGCGGATGGACGTGCGCCGCGTCCCCGGCCAGCAGCACCCGGCCGACCCGGTAGCGCTCGGCCAGTCGGGTGGCGTCGCCGAACCGGGACAGCCAGCGCGGCGAGCGCACGCCGAAGTCGGTGCCCGCGTGGGCCCGCAGCTGCCGCCTGAACTCTTCGAGGGTCGGTGCGCTCGTGCGGTCCTCGGCCACCCCGTCGGCGGGCACGACGACGCGGTACACCCCGGCCCCGTCCCCGCCCTTGAGGGGAGTGAGGCCGAACCGCAGCTGGGTCCCGCGGACCTCCTCGACGACGGCGGCGATCGTCGCCGGGTCCTCGGTCGCCTCCATCTCGCCCAGCAGCGTCTCGACCCGGGCGGGCTCACCGGGGAAGCCGACGCCGAGCAGCCCGCGCACCGTGCTGCGGGCGCCGTCGCAGCCGACGAGGTAGCGCGAGCGCAGGTGCGTGCCGTCCGCCAGCTCGACGGTCACCCCGTCCCCGTCCTGGCCCAACCCGACCAGTGCGCGGCCGCGCCGGACGTCGGCGCCGAGTTCGAGGGCGCGCTCCCTGAGCAGCCGCTCGGTGACCGGCTGCTCGATGGCCAGGCCGTACGGGTGGGCCGTGTCCAACCGGTCGGGCCACGGCTTGGTGATGCCGCCGAAGAGGCCGCCGACCCGGAACCTCTCACCGGCCGCGAGGAACCGCTCCAGCAGGCCGCGCTGGTCCAACACCTCGACGCTGCGCGTGTGCAGACCGAGGGCGCGGGCCTGCCGGGTCGGCTCGGTCAGCCTCTCCAGCACGACCACGCGCACACTGTGCAGCCGCAACTCGCTGGCCAGCATCAGGCCGGTCGGTCCGCCACCGACCACGATCACGTCGATCATGAATTCCCCGTTCAAAGGACTGCTTCCCCGTAGGCTGCTTCTCCAGCAGCCGTTCCGTGTGTTCCGGCGGCGCGCATCCGCGTCTCCGAACCGGTTTCCTGTGAGCGCGCCCCGGACCCCACCAGCGGCCCGGCGCCGGTGCGCGTCCTGTGCGCCGACACCGGCACACGCTTTTCGCGTATCCCGGATTTGCGCGGATTCCGGCTTCGAGGGGAAATTGTGCGGCACGACCCGGGTCTTGCCGCAAGCCCCCGGGTGCGCTATAGATTGAGAATGGCGGAAGATATTTTTCCGCTCTCCGTCGCTTTCCGTCAGCAATGGGCGACTCCCTTGTGGACGGCGCCGCGCAACCTCGCGGCCGTGCCGTGACCGGGCGTGTGGCCGCACGGCCCGGTGTCCCTCCCGGATCCGGGGACGGATGTGTGTCGCAACCCCTTCGCCGCCCCGGACGGTAGTTGTATGGGTGTCCTGGGTGAGTAACGCGTGGTGAGGGACGCCAGGGGTCTCGCGTCGTTCCACCGGTCCGGCCGAGGGCGGGCCCGGCGGTGGGCGCGGACCGGCGCCCGGTGCCACCGGACGGGGGAGACGCATGCAGATCGGGTACAAGCTGGCGGCCGAGGCCTTCGGGCCGGAGGAGCTGGTCCGGCAGGCGGAGCTGGCCGAGCGCGCCGGGTTCGACTTCGTGGAGATCAGCGACCACTACCACCCCTGGCTGGACAACCAGGGCCACTCGCCCTTCGCCTGGACGGTGCTCGGCGCCATCGCGACCAGGACCGAGCGGATCGGCCTGGCCACCGGGGTGATCTGCCCGACCGTGCGCTACCACCCGGCGATCATCGCCCAGGCCGCCGCGACCCTGTCCCTGCTCTCGAAGGGCCGGTTCGTCCTCGGCGTCGGCTCCGGGGAGCGGCTCAACGAACACGTCGTCGGCCAGGAGTTCCCCGACGCGGTCCAGGTGCGCCACCACATGCTGCGCGAGGCCCTGGAGATCATCCGCCTGCTGTGGAACGGCGGCTACCAGTCCTACGAGGGCGAGTACCTGCGCCTGGAGGACGCCCGGGTGTTCGACCTGCCCGAGGAGGCGCCGCTGATCGCCGTCGCCGCCAGCGGAGGGCAGTCGGCCAAACTCGCCGCCGAACTCGGCGACGGGCTGTTCGCCACCGAACCCAAGTCCAAGATCGTGCGGGCCTACCGCGACGCCGGAGGAGACGGTCCCCGCTACGCCGAGGTGCCCATGGCCTGGGCCGAGGACGAGCACACCGCCGCCCAGGCGGCCCTGGAGACCTCCCGCTGGGCCCTGACCGGCTGGAAGGTCATGAGCGAGCTGCCCAACCCGGTCAACTTCGCGGCCGCCACCACCACGGTCCGGGAGGAGGACGTGCTGGGGCACTTCGCCTGCGGGCCCGACCCCGAACGCTACGTCGAGGCCGTCCGCGCGTACGTCGACGCGGGCTTCGACCGCCTGGTCATGCAGAACGCCGGGCCCGACCCCGACGGGTTCGTCGACTTCTACCGGCGCGAGCTGGACGGACCCCTGCGCGCGCTCGCCACCTGACCGCTGCCCTCCGGCGGAGCGGGCCGGCGTCCGGGCCTTTCAGGCCCCACCTCCCGGACACCGGCCCTGACGTGCTGTCCTCCCCGGGCCGAAGCGGATCCGCCGATGAAAGGGCCGGTTTCTTCGTCCCGGTCCACACGTGAAAGCGGTGGAGAAGACGGGAGAACGCTCACGTCCCCGACGGGGAGAGGTTCCGTGTTTCCTTTTCTGTTGACACCTCTGTACGCCTCCGTGAGGATCTCCGGTAGCGCGCGCGTGTAGGCGCGCGGTTTCCGTCCACACGAAAGCGCTGTGCATGACCGGCTCCCGGATATGGTTCACGGCCGCCCTCGCCCTCGTGCTCGCCCTCGTCGTCGGCGCCGGGGGACTGCTGCCGCAGAGCTGGCCGGAATGGGTTTCCCGCGTGGTCGTCGTCGTGGGCCTGGCCGCCGGTGTGGCGCTGCCCCTGACCGCCAAGGTCCTGGAGAGGGAAGCCGCGAGCAGATCGGCCAGCGCCCTCCCGCCGGGCGTCTTCCTGCGCAGAATCGCCGATATCAGCGAACTCGGCGTGCTGGGCATCAGGCCCGCACGCGAACCGTACACAGGTGACGGGGACGGCGTCGGGAGAACACCCGCTTATATCGAACGGTCGGCCGACGCCGAGCTGCGGGAAAAACTGGGGCGTTACCCGTTTCTCCTGCTCGTCGGACGCCCGAAGGCGGGAAAGTCCCGCTCGTTGTTCGAGGCCCTGCGCGTCCGGCCGTGGAAGCGGTACTCCCTCGTCGTCCCCAGCGGTAGGGAGGACCTCGCCGCGGCCGCACGCTACGCCGCGGCGAAGCGCCGGTCCGTGCTCTGGTTGGACGACCTGCCCCGGTTCCTGGAGGACGGCAAGCTCCCCGCCGGTGCGTTGCACACGATGATCGCCGAGGGCAGGGCTCCGCGGGTGGTCGCGACCTCCTCCACCTACCTGGAGGAGGAGAGCGGGAGGTGGCTCCGGCCGGAGCACCCCGACAACATCGACGTCAAGGTCCTCCAACTGCCCGTTGACAACCCTCCGGTCGACGAACGCGAGGCCCAGCGGCTCGGGCGCCTGGACGGCCGTCTGGCGGACGCGCTGCGTCAGTGGGCCGCGCACCGCATCGACATCGCCCGCTACCTCGCGGCCGGCACGGAGGCCGTCGAGGAGTGGGAGAGCCTGCGGTCGGAGGAGGACCAGAGGGTGGCGGTGCTCGTCCAGGCCGCCTGCGACCTGCGTCGGATGGGGATGACGGGACCCCTGCCCGTGGACGCGGTGGAGCTCGTCTACCGGTGCCACCGGGGCGGCGCCTGGTCCGAGGAGCGCGAGGACCTCCCCGGGCTGTGGCGGCTGGCCGGACTCGACCGCAGGACGAGGTCCGACGCCGACGCTCGCCCCGACGGCCTGCTCACGCTCCTACCGGACGATCCGGACCGGTGCGTGGTGAGGGAGGACCTCGTCGACGAGATCCAGCGCAACCCGGACCTGAGCGCGGGGCGCCCGCTGCCGGAGGTCACCGCCTTCCTCCTCCAGCACGCAGAGACCGGTACCGAGGTACTCACCGCGGTCATGCACGAAGCCTTCAACAGCGAGGACTGGCAGCTGGCGGAGCGTGCGGCGCTCCACCGCGTCGAACGCGCCGAGCGCGCCGGAGCCGACGAGGAGGAAACCGCGAGGCTGCGCATAGACCACGCACGCGCGCTGCAGTTCCTCGGCGGGCATGACGAGGCGGAACGGGTCCTCGCCGGCGTTCTGGAAAGCGCCGACGACCAGACCCGGTGGTCGGCGGTCGGCGCCCTGCTCACAGTCGGATTCCGGGCCATGAGACACGGTTCGCTCCAGGAGGCCGAGCGGTGCCTCACCCGGGCCAGGGAGGGGATCGGGCGCTGGCCCGAGGCGCCCGAGGCCGACCCCACGGCACCGTACGCCTATCTGGGCGAGGCCGGCCTGCTGGCGGCCCTGCTCCACGACGCCGGCTTCGGAGACGGTTCCGGAGCCGTCGAAGCGTGCCGGCGCTCCTACGACGAGCTCCACCGCAGGCTTCCCGCGGACCACTCCTACGTCCTGCACGCACAGGTGAACCTGGGCACCGCCCTCCTCGTCGAGAGCATGTCCGACGGCTCCGAGACAGACGTCTCCCAGGCGGTCGAGCTGCTCTCGCACGGACTGGACAAACTCGAACACGGGGTCGGCGAGCGCCACGTGTTCTCCCTTGAGGCCCGACTCGTGCTCGCGATGGCGTACATGCACCAGCGCAGGAGGTCCGCGGCGACGGAACTGCTCGACTCCCTGATCCGCCGCGCCCGGGGCCCCGGGACGGACCTCTCCCCTCAGGTACTGGTCGCCGCGCTCTCCCTGAGGGCGTCCTGCGACTTCTGGGGCGGACGGATCCGTCGCGGGGAGGAGACCCTGGCGGAGGCGGTCCGTACGGCCGACGCGTGGCCGGACCTGCCGCCGGACGCCGCTCACATGCCCCGTCTGATCCTGGCGCTGCGCCTCCTGGCGGCCCGGCGGTTCGAGGAGACCCACGCAGTGATGGAGCGGGCGGAGGAGGGGCTCTACCCTTCCCTGTCCGCGGACGGGACCTTCCGCGAACTCGGCGTGTTCCTCGCCCGGTACCGCCTGCACCACCGCGGTGCGCGCGACACGGAGGAGACCGCCCGGCGGGTCCACGAGGGCCTGGCCAGGGCGCTGCCCCCCGGTGACGTGCAGCGCCGGGAGGCCGCCTACACCCTCGGGGAGGCCCTGGCGGGGCAGGGCCGGTTCGAGGAGGCCGAACCCCACTTCGCGGAGGCGTTGCGCGTGGACGCCGAGGGCCGCCGCGAACCGGTCGGGGGAGAGGATCCCGATCGCGAGCCCGGCCGCGCGCGGGCGTTGCTGGTCCGTGCCAACGCCGCGCTCGCGCTCCAGAGGGCGGGAACGGCCGGCCTCGACGTACCGGGCCACGTACCTCAGCAGAGGCGCCGCCGTGCCGGGAGAGAGGGAAGACACCTGTACACGGCGTACGCGATGTCTCGGTGCGACAGAGAAATGGTCCAGGTCGACGCGGCGTCGCGCCCGGCTACGCCCGAGAGCCAGGAACTCCTCGTCAGACTCGGCCGGGGGCTCCTGGACGACGGCGAACTCCGGGCCGCCGAACGGCTCCTGCGCTCGGTCGTGCTGGTGCGCGACCGTTCCGGCCGCGGCGACGGCACACCTCGGGAGGCCGCCTCCCTGCTCGCCCTCTCCCTGCGCGGCCAGGGAAAGGAGGACGAGGCGCTGTGGTGGTACAGGCGCGAGCTCGGGGCACTTGAGGACGCCCGGGCGGGCGACGGCGCGGAGGCGGTGCGCCTGCGGGGGGAGGTCGCCGACCGGAAGGAGGCCGCCACCCGGATCCGGGAGCTCGACGAACGCCTCGACAGGGCCGTGCTCGCCTCCGTCAGCGGTCCCGGCCCCGTCGACCACGGTCCCGTCACCGAAGTCGAGCAGGAGTACCGTGAGCACTACGTCCGGTCCCTGGCCGAGCTCGGCGACGGCCACCCGATCACCCGGACGGCCGCCTACGGTCTGGGCCGCTGCCTGGCGGCACAGAGCCGTTTCGCCGAGGCGCACACGTACTTCTGCGCCGGGCTGGAGATCGATCCGCGGACCGGTCGTTCCCGACGCCGGGAGCGGTACTCGTGGGGCACGCGCGCGGGCGCGCTGGTCGTCGTCGTGTGCCTTCTCCCCCTCCACTGGCTGGTGTTCGCTCTGGTGCGGGCACTGGCACGGACGAGGCCGGTCCTGTGGACCCAGCCCGTGCGCGGCAACGCGAAGCGGTACGGGAAGGCACGGGGGCTGCGCGTCTGGCGCAGCGTTCTGGGGCCCGACAACCGGTGGGTGGCCTTCCTGACCGCCGACATGGGGGAGAACGCCCACGCCGCCGGTGACCTCGACTCCGCCGAGAGGCATCTGCGCGAAGCGGTGCTGATCCTGGAGGGGGCCGACCGGAGCGATCCCTACCTGACCGCTCTCACCACCCACAAACTGGCCTCGGTGCTGCTCGACCGGGGCGACCACGCCGAAGCGGCCCACTGGTTCCTGCGCGTGGCCCCCGCCCTGGACCGTGTCTTCGGAGAGGAGGACCGGGCAGTCCTGGGCCTTCGCGGCGGAGTCCTGCCGCTGCTCCTCCACGCGGGTGACTACGTCCGTGCGGAGGAAATCGCCCTCGACCTCCTGCCCAGGGTGGAGAGGGTGTTCGCCCCCGGCTCCGCCGAGGACGTCTTCGTCCGCCACTGGTACGGGACCGTCCTGCGCAAGACCGGTCGCCGGGATGGGGCGGAGGAGGTGCTGGCCGCCGTGGTCGAAAGGGCCCGGGAGCTGAGGACCGAGATCCTCCCCCTCGCGCTGGCCCAGCTCGGCTGCGTGATCCATGAGCGGGGGCGTCCCGGGAAGGCCCGTCCTCTGCTGGCGGAGGCCGACACGGCCTTCGAGGAGCAGGGACTGGAAGGGCCGATCGTCAACCTGGTGCGCGGTTACCTGGCCGAGGGGAGGCCCCTGGTCTAGCCGCGCGCTCCGCGGGTGCGCGCACGGGGTGAGCCGACCGCCGGGGAGCCGACCGACGGGGAAACGTCGCCGGTGACGCCTACGATCGCGACATGGACCCCCAGAAGGCTCTTTCCGTACGGCTTCCACCCGGACGCACGGTGTCCTCGGAGGACGGCACCCCGCTGCTGTGGCTGAGCGACGACCCCGCGCCGTTCGGACTGTGGTCCCGACTGCTTGCCGAGCACCCCCGCTCCGGGCTGTGGCCGCTGCTCCTGGACGGACTGCGCAGCGAACCGGACCGGCCCTGGGAGTCCCGGGAGCTGTACCCCGAATGGATCTCCTCGCCCTCCGACCACGACCCGGAGGCACTGCTGGCCCGGTGGTGGAAGGAGCACGCCTGCGGCGAGGAGGCCGATCCCGGCGCCGACCGGTTGTCGGTGACCGCGCCCTACGGAGCGTCCTGGCCGGGACGAGCACCGGCCGCGCAGGTGGAGGAGGACCCGGGGGAGTCAGCCGCCGAGTGCGCCGAGATTCTGGTCGAGAACGGAGTGGGCTCGCGCCTGGGGCTTGTCCCGGCCGCCTCGGGCGCCGAGGCCGTGGCCGCGTCCGGTTGGGCGGGGCCGCTCAACTACGACAACGACACCGCCGTGTTCGCGGCCGTCGTGTCCGACTGGGAACGCCGCTTCGGCGCGCGCGTACTGGGCATGGGCTTCGGCACCCTCACCCTGAGCATCGCGGCTCCTCCCGCCGACACCGAGGCCGCCCTGCGCGTGGCGGCCGAGCACTTCGCCTTCTGCCCGGACAACATCTGGCAGAACACCAGCCCCGGCAGGCTGGAGGTCTACGCGGAGCAGTTGGTCGGCTGCCCCGTCTGGCGCTTCTGGTGGGACTGAGAGAACACGGAGAGAAAGCCGAGCGGGTCACGACCGGGGCGGCTCGGGCGCGCCGGAGCCGCCCATCCACCGCGCCAGCCGTTCCCGGTCCACCAGGGTCATGTAACCCTCGCCCTCGCGGGCCGCGGCCTCGGTGAAGCCGTTCGAGGCCACGAACACCCCCCGGTACCCCTCGTAACTGGTGGCGAGGACGCCGAGGAAGGCGCGGACCTCGTTCGGGGGCACCGGGCTGTTCCACCGCTTGCACTGCACCACCACGGCCTGCCCGTCCGGCGCCCGGCCCAGCACGTCCACCCCTCCATCGGAGGCTCCGCCGACCACCGTCACGGCGGTGTAGCCGTGCGTGCGCATCAGCCCCGCGACGTGCTCCTCGAACTCCACCCCGCTCATCCGGTCGACCTCCGACAGGTCGACCCGCGCCACCCGCCACCTCTCCCGGGCCAGGCGCAGCCGCATGCGGCACCACCACACCAGGGCGGCCGCCCCCAGCGCCGCCACGGCCCACAACAGCGGACGCGCCGAACTCTGGGCCACCCACGCGCCGACCATCAAGGCCACGACCACGGCCAGCACGAGGGCGTACCGGTGGCGCCACACGAACCGCCACTCCCGGGGGCCGGTCCTGCCCTCGCCTGGGTACGTCCTGCCTTCAGCCGCGTCGTCCGGGGAGATGTCGGTCATGGACTGCCTCTTCCCCGTCCGGGCGGATCGTCACCCTTGCCGGTACCGGGACGCTGTGGGGAACCCCACGGCGCGGAGCCGTTTCCGGTCCGGGACCCGCCCTGACCACCGCTCACCCGGGACGCGGGGTTCCGGAGCCGGAGCCGAACACGTGGGGGAGGGCCGCTCCCCGTACTGGGTGCGGCCCTCCCCACGCGTGTCTACACGGGTCGTACGAGACCGTCGCAGGACTCGTACCCCTCCGGCGGGTCGCTCCCCTCCACCTTCGGCGTGTCCACGTACAGGTCGGACACCCACCGGCCGTCGTGGAGCAGGTTCCACACGGTCGACTCCCTCGGATACCCGGCGGGGAACTCCTCGTTCCGGGGATCCTTCACGGGGTAGCCGTTGCGGACCTGGCAGACGATGTTCACGTGCACGTGGTCGAACAGGTTCTGCTGGTCGCTCGCCGGGTAGGTGACGTGGGGGCCGCAGCGCGCCTTCACCCCCAGCCCTTCGGTGTAGACGACGGTCGCTGACCGCAGTTCCAGTGGATCCGGGCCCAAGGGGACCGGCGCGTCGCAGGCGGACTGCTCCGTGTTCGCCGCGACGGCCTCACCCGTGTCCGCCGTAGCCTCGCCCTCGACCGCTACGGGGACCACCCCGAAGAAGACCAGGGCCAGGGCGACGATGATCGCCACGATGGCCACCATCGCCACCGCTCCGAGGATCACACCGCCGGAGTTCTTTCCGTTGTTGTTGTGGGAGTTGGTGGTGTTGTGTGAGTTGTTGTTGGTGCTTACGGCGATGTTTGTGCGGTCGTTCACGTGGCTGTCCGATCGCGTGTCCTCGGGCGTGCCCGAATCGTTTTCTGGTGCCTTTTCCGGCGGAGAGGGGAGTTCGGCCTTCTGGAAGAAAGTGCCATACGTCCCGAGAGCCGCGAGAACCAGTCCGAAGAACCCGCTCGCCAGGTTGGCGAACTCGGGGCCGCTGAGTACCAGGGAGGAGAAGGCCGTGCCCAGGAGCACTGCCAGTCCCAGGGTCCCCAGGGTGAGGAAGAGGGGAGAGAAGACGAAGCGTCTTTGCATCGCTACTCCGAGTTCTGAGCTGCGGTGGTTGAGGAAATCCTGCCACAGCATCAATGCCGGAGTGAACTCTGGGGGCGGTTGTAGCGATTTAATAATATGGTCGCTTGTGAATGGAATTCTTTTTTCATGCTTGTGCTGAACTTTAATTTGTGGGGTTACCGTTCTTGACAAGCAGCCCCGCCGGAGTATCCCGAAGGTATGAGGTATTCCACCGGCGGCGGGCTGACCGCCGCAGAACGCCAGCGACGCGAGGCGGTGCGCA
>NZ_JAAXPG010000028.1 GCF_012396365.1 Nocardiopsis alborubida
ATTCCGGCCCCGGCGAACGCCCCGGCCGCGCACCAGGGCGCCCGTACCCGGCGGCCCTGGCCTCCGGCGCGACCGCCCCCCGCACCCGCCTCCGCCCCTTCGAGACCTTTTCGTGACCATGTGGACCAATCCGCCTGGTTCCCGGTACCGAATCACTTCCGCCACACAACCCCCGGAAGTGAAGAGGACGCATTGGGTACAGGGCAGCACACCCTCCGCCGACGCAGGGTCGCGGTCATCGGCTCCGGCGTCGCCGGACTGACGGCGGCGCACGTCCTGCACCGGGACGACGACGTCACCCTGTTCGAGGCCGACGACCGCCTGGGCGGGCACGCCCACACCCACCGGATCGACGGCGGACCGGGCGGCGAGCTGCGGATCGACAGCGGCTTCATCGTGCACAACAGGCGCACCTACCCCCACCTGCTGCGCCTGTTCGACGAACTCGGCGTGCACACCCAGCCCACCGAGATGAGCATGTCGGTCAGCTGCCGGGGCTGCGGCCTGGAGTACGCGGGCGCGCGCGGCGTGCGGGCCATGCTCCCCCACCGTTCTCGGCGCAGCCCCGCCTACCTGCGCATGCTCGCCGAGATCCCCCGCTTCCACCGGGCCGCCCGGCGCCTGCTCGCCGCGACCCCGCCCCCCGGCGCGGCCGAGCCCACCCTCGGCGCCTTCGTGCGCCGCCACCGGTTCACGCCCTACACGGTCGCGCACTTCCTGCTCCCGCTGGTGTCGGCGGTGTGGTCCTGCCCGCCGGGCACCGCCGCCGACTACCCCGCCCGCTACCTGTTCTCCTTCCTGGCCAACCACGGCATGCTCAGCGTGTGGGGCTCGCCCCGCTGGCGTACCGTCACCGGCGGCTCGCACGCCTACGTCGAGCGCGTCGCCAAGAACCTGCACGCCGTGCGCACCGGCACCCCGGTCACCTCCCTGGCCCGCACGGGCCAGGGGGTGCGGCTGCGCGCCGGGGGCGAGGCCCTGGACTTCGACGCCGCCGTCGTGGCCACCCACGCCGACCAGGCCCTGGCCCTGCTCGCCGACCCCACCGACGCCGAACGCGAGGTCCTCGGCGCCTTCGGCTACTCGCGCAACCGCACCCTGCTGCACACCGACGCCTCCGTCCTGCCCGCCGACCGGGAGGTCTGGGCCAGCTGGAACCACCGCCTGGCCTCCTGCGAGCCCGACACCGGACCCGTGCGCGTGAGCTACCACATGAACCGCCTCCAGCGCCTGGACGCCGACGAACAGTACGTGGTCACCCTCAACGGCGCCGACGAGGTCGACCCCGACCGGGTCGTGGCCGCCATGGACTACGCGCACCCCGTCTACACCCCCGCCTCCCTGGCCGCGCAGCGGCGGCTGCCCGAGCTCGACGACCGGGTCGTCGCCTTCGCCGGGGCCCACCACGGGTGGGGCTTCCACGAGGACGGGTGCCGCTCGGGGGCCCGCGCCGCCGCGAGCCTGGGAGTGCACTGGTGACGCCCTCCCCCGCGCCCGCACTGTACGAGGCCACCGTCCGCCACGTGCGCTCCGAACCCGTCCGCAACGCCTTCGCCTACGGCACCTACTACTGGCTGGTCGACCTCGACGACCCGCCGCGCCCGCGCTGGCCGCTGCGCGCCCTGGCCGGGTTCCGCGCGGGAGACCACACCGCGGACGGTGCCCGCGTCCCGGCCCGCGCCGCGCGCCGCGGCCGCGAGCGCGCCGACGGCTGGGCGCGGGAGCTGCGCGCCGACATCGACGCCCTCCTCGCCGCGCACGGCGTGGACCTCGACGGCGGCCGGGTGCTCATGCTCGCCCACGCCCGCGTCCTGGGCCACGTGTTCAACCCCCTGACCGTCTACTGGTGCCACCACCGCGACGGCCGCCTGCGCCGCGTCGTCGCCGAGGTCCACAACACCTACGGCCAGCGCCACCGCTACGTCCTCGACGTGGACGGCCGCGGCCGGGCCGAGGCGGACAAGGCCATGTACGTCTCCCCGTTCAACGCGGTGGACGGCCGCTACCGCCTCAGCCTCCCCGAACCCGGTGAACGCCTCGCGCTCACCGTCGCCCTGCACCGCGACGGGCGCCCGCCCCTCACCGCCTCGGTGCACGGCCTCCGACGCCCCGCCACCACCGCGTCCCTGCTGCGCAGGGCGCTGCGCCACCCCCTCGCGCCGCTGGTCGACGCGCTGCGCATCCGGCGCCAGGGCATCGGCCTCTACCTGCGCGGGCTGCCCGTCCAACCGCGCGGGGACACGCACACACCAGCGACCGAACGGAAGGCCAGGACACGGCCATGACCACGACCAGCCCCCACACCCGCCCGCCCCTGGACGCGCGCCGCTGGCCCGACGTGGCCCGGGTGCCCGGAGGCCGCCTGCGCGCGGCCGTCGCCCGCGCCATCGTCCGCCGCGCCACCGCGCGCTCGGGCGTGCGCGTGCGCACCGGCTCCGCCGCGCCCGGCGCCGACGACGGCGCGCCCACGCTGGAGCTGCGCGACCCCGCCGCCTTCCACCGGCGCCTGGCCGCGGGCGGTCTCATCGGCCTCGGCGAGTCCTACATGGCAGGGGAGTGGGACTCACCCGACGTCGTCGCCCTGCTCACCCGCCTGGCCGCGGACTACGACAACCTCGTGCCGCGCCCCCTCCAACCCCTGCGCCACGTCACCCTGCCCCGCAGACCGGCCTCGGACCGCAACACCCGCGCCGGGGCCAAACGCCACATCAGCCACCACTACGACCTGTCCAACGACCTGTTCGCCCTCTTCCTCGACCGGACGATGACCTACTCCTCCGCGCTGTTCGAGGACGGCGAGGCCCGTGACCGCGACACCCTGCCCCGCGCCCAGGAGCGCAAGATCGACCGCCTCCTGGACGCCGCGGGCGTGGCCGAAGGCGTCGAACTGCTGGAGATCGGCACCGGCTGGGGCGAGCTGGCCGTGCGCGCCGCCCGCCGCGGCGCCCGCGTCACCACCGTCACCCTCTCCGCCGAGCAGCGCGACCTGGCCGTCGAACGCGTCGCCGCCGCCGGGCTCTCCGAGGGGGTCGACGTCCGGCTGTGCGACTACCGCGACGTCACCGGAACCTACGACGCCGTGGTCAGCGTGGAGATGGTCGAGGCCGTCGGCGAACGCTACTGGCCCGCCTACTTCGCCGCCCTGGACCGGCTCGTGCGCCCCGGCGGACGCGTGGGCCTCCAGAGCATCACCATGGAGCACGCCATGATGCGCGCCTCGCGCGGCTCCTACACCTGGATGCACAAGTACGTCTTCCCCGGCGGACTCATCCCCTCGGTCACCGCCGTCGAGGAGCGGTTGCGGGCGGACACCTCCCTGAGGATCACCGACCGGCTGTCCTTCGGCCGCGACTACGCCGACACCCTGCGCGTGTGGCGCGAGGCCTTCACCGACGCCGCCGAACAGGTGGAGGCCCTCGGCTTCGACGCCACCTTCCGCCGCATGTGGTCCTTCTACCTCGCCTACTGCGAGGCCGGTTTCCTGGCCGGAATCATCGACGTCGAGCAGATCACCATGGAGAAGGCCCGTTGAGCACCACCGCGACCCCCGCCCCGCCCCGCGGGGCCGCCCACTTCCTCGCCCCCCTGGCCGCCGGGCTGTTCAACGGCGTGCTCCCCGTCCGGCTGCGCGCCTGGGACGGCAGCGAGGCCGGTCCCGCCGACGCCCCGCTGGCGGTGCTGCGCGACCGCGACGCCCTGCGCCACATCCTGGCCCGCCCCGGAGAGCTCGGCCTGGCCCGCGCCTACGTCACCGGATCGCTGGACGTGGAGGGCGACCTCACCGACGCCCTGAGCAGGGTGTGGGCGAGCGTGCGCGAGAACGGCACCTCGCTGCCCGGCCCCGCCGAGTGGGCCCGCGCGGCCCGCACCCTCCTGGCCCTGGGTGCGGTGGGCACCCCGCCGCCCGCCCCGCAGGCCGAGGCGCGCCTGCGCGGGCGCCCGCACTCCAGCGAGCGCGACGCCGCGGCCGTCTCCCACCACTACGACGCCGGCAACGACCTGTACGAGCTGCTCCTGGACGAGTCCATGGCCTACTCGTGCGCCTACTGGACCAGCGACGACCCCGGCTACACCCTCGCCGACGCCCAGCGCGACAAGCTCGACCTCGTCTGCCGCGAACTGCGCCTGGACGGGGGCGACCGCCTGCTCGACGTGGGGTGCGGCTGGGGATCGCTCACCCTGCACGCCGCCCGCCGCCACGGCGCGCGCGTCACCGCCGTCACCCTCTCCGCCCGCCAGCGCGACCACGTCGCGGCCCGCGTCCGCGAGGAGGGCCTGGCCGACCTGGTCGAGGTGCGCCTCCAGCACTACCGCGACGTCACCGACGACGGCTTCGACGCCGTGGCCACCATCGAGATGGGCGAGCACGTGGGCCGCGACGAGTACGCGCCCTTCGCCCGCCGCCTGCACGACCGGCTGCGCCCCGGCGGGCGCCTGCTCGTCCAGCAGATGTCGCGGCGCGGATCCCAGCCCGGCGGCGGCCCGTTCATCGAGCGCTACATCGCCCCCGACATGCACATGCGCCCCCTGGGCGAGACGGTCGGGCTGCTGGAGGGCGCCGGACTGGAGGTGCGCGGCGTGCGGGCCATGCGCGAGCACTACGTGCGCACCGCCCGCGCCTGGCTGGAGGTGCTGGAGCGCCGCTTCGACGAGCTGGTGGCCCTGGCCGGACCGCAGACCGCCCGCGTGTGGCGGCTCTACCTGGCCGGGGGCGCGCTCGCCTTCGAGGAGGGGCGCATGGGAGTGGACCAGGTCCTGGCCGTGCGCCCGGACCGCGCCGAGAGCCGCTGATGGGCACCTTCGCGCTCGCCGCAACCCTCGGGTCGTCCGCCCTGGCCGTGCTGGTGCTCATGCTCGCGACCTTCGCCCTGGCGCTGCGCCTGGGCAGGCACAGCGTGGTGGACGCTGCCTGGGGGCTCGGGTTCACCGCCGTGGCGGTGGTCGGCGTCCTGACCGCCTCGGGCGACCCCGCCCGCGTCTGGCTGCTGGCCGGGCTCACCACCGTGTGGGGGGTGCGCCTGGCCGTGCACATCGGCCTGCGGAGCCGGGGCAGGGGCGAGGACCCCCGCTACGAGCGCCTGCTGGACCGGGCTCCCGGCAACCGGAACGCCTACGCCCTGCGCGTGGTCTACCTGCTCCAGGGGTTCCTGGTGTGGCTCGTCGCCATGCCGGTCCAGGCGGCGGTGCACACCGGGGCGCCCCTCCTCGGGTCCCCTCAGGTGTGGCTTGCCGCCGCCGGTGCGGCCGTGTGGCTGCTGGGGTTCGTGTTCGAGACGGTGGGAGACGCCCAGCTGGCCCGGTTCAGGCGCGACCCCGCCAACAGCGGGCGGATCATGGACCGCGGCCTGTGGGCGTGGACCCGCCACCCCAACTACTTCGGCGACGCGTGCGTGTGGTGGGGGCTGTTCCTGGTCGCGCTGTCGGGGTCGTGGTGGGTGCTGCTCACCCTGCCCGCGCCCGTGGTGATGACCTACCTGCTGACCCGGGGTTCGGGCCAGCGGCTGCTGGACGAGCACATGGCCGGTCGTCCCGGGTGGGCGGAGTACGCCCGGCGCACGAGCGCGTTCGTGCCGACGCCGCCCGGCCGGGGCTGAGCCCCCGGGAAGCGGACCCCCGTCCCGGGGCCCTCACGGAAGGGGGAGGGCACCGGGACGGGCCGCCGGGGCGCGGCATCCCGGCAGCCCGGCGCCTCGGCACCCCGGACCCCCGGGAGCGCCCGGGGCGGTCAGCCCTGGTGCGGGACCACCACGGCGCGGCCGAAGACCTCCCCGGCCTCCAGCCTCCGGTAGGCCTCCAGGGCGTCGTCCAGGGTGAACCGCTCGACCTCCGGCCGGATCTGCCCCGCCCGGTACATGTCCACCACCTCCCACAGTTCTCCCACCGTCCCCCAGTAGGTGTTGGTGATGTAGGACTCGTAGGCGTTGGTGAAGAACGAGAACTCGTGCGTGCCGCCCGCGATCCCCACCACGGTCAGGCGCCCGCCCTGGGCCATCGACGCCGCCGCGGTCGCGATGGTCGGCGTGATGCCCACGAAGTCGAAGGCCGCGTCCACGCCCCGGCCCCCGGTGATCTCGCGGATCTCCTCGACCTGGCGTTCGCCCGTCCCCACGGTGACCGCGCCGTTGCGCTCGGCCCAGGCGCGCGGCTCGGCCTTGACGTCGGTGGCGATCACCGTCGCGCCGGTCAGCGCCCGCAGGATCTGCACGCCGATCTGCCCCAGCCCGCCCAGACCGATCACCAGGGCGTGCCGACCGCCGCCCTCCAGGTGCGGCAGCGCCTGCTTGATGGCGTGGTACGGGGTCAGGCCCGCGTCCGACAGCGGCGCGGCGTCGACGGGGTCGGCGTCGCCCAGGGGGACCAGGTGGTGGGCGGGCACGGTCACGTACTCGGCCATCCCGCCGTCGCGCCCCAGCCCCACCGCCGCGTAGGGCATGGTCGCGGCGTTCTCACAGTAGGTGTCCTTCCCCTGCGCGCACATGCGGCAGTGCCCGCAGCCGATGGGGCCGTAGACCATGTAGGCCTCGCCGATCCGCACGCGCTCGCTCACACCGGGGCCGAGCGCCTCCACCCAACCGGAGTTCTCGTGCCCCAGGACGAACGGCGGTTTCTGCGCCCCCACCTGCCCCTCCTTGAAATGGCGGTACACGCTGACGTCGGAGTGGCAGGCGCCCGCTCCCGCCACCCGCAGGAGCACCTCGCCCGGACCCGGCTCGGGCTCGGGAACGTCGGTGAGTGACGGGAACCGCTCGTAGTTCTCGAAGACCACGGCTCGCATGGAGTACCTCCAGGCTCTCGCGGAGAGCGGACACCGGCGCGCACGACGACGGCACTCCCGGTGTCCGTATGGCCGCTCGACGCTGTCCGTCCAGTTCACGGCTGTCTGCCCACGCATCTACCCGAAAGCGTCCGGTCTTATTTGTCGGTTACATCCGGATTCTGTCGTGCACTGTACGGCTGGGAGTAGTGCCACCACCACGGAGCCGGGTGGTCGACGCCAGACCCGGTTCGGGGGGACAGCGCCATGGAGGCCGACCCCGTCGCGGACCTAGCGTGAGGAGCACCGTCCCCCACCTGTCGGCACCCGAACTTCCCCTGGAGAGTCATGATCGCGGCGGGCCCACGTCACGCTTCGCCTTCCACACCCCTGCGCTACGAGGAACGCGAGTGGCACGGCCTGCGGCTCCTGGCCCACGACGAGACCGGAGACGGGCGCATCGTCGAGGCGCTGGGGGACGTGGCGGCCGCCGACCACATCGTGGTCCTGGTCCCGGGCAACGACAACTACCTGGGCAACTACTTCGACGCCAACCGCCCCACCCGGCCCCGGGTCAACGGGGGGACGGTCCTGCGCACCATGCAGGCCCTCGCCCCCGGCGAGCGCTCCGCCGTCGTGGTCTGGGTCGGCTACGACACCCCGCGCGGCTTCGCGGAGGCCGCCTTCCGGGGCCCCGCCGAACGCGGAGCCGAGGACCTGGCCCGCCTGACGTCCTTCCTGCCCCGCACCGCCCGCATCACGCTGGTGGGCCACAGCTACGGCACCGTCGTGTGCGGACTGGCCCTGCGGCACGGGCGCGTGGACGACTGCGTGGCCCTGGGCAGCCCCGGCATGGGCGGGAACTCCGTCGCCGACCTGGGCTTCACCGGGAACCTGTGGGCGGCGCTGGGCCCCGCGGACTGGATCCGCTTCTTCCCCCGGGGCCGCTGGCGGGACCTGGGCCACGGGCCCTCGCCGCTGCGCCCCGGGTTCGGCGCCACCGCCTTCGCCACCGGCCCCATCCCCGGCCACTGCTCCTACTACACCGAGGGTAGCGAGTCGGTGCGCAACATCGCCCGTATCGGCCTGGGCCGCCACGCCGAGGTCACCCGGCCGGACGCGCCCGTCCAGCGGACCCGCCCGCGCACGGCGCCCGGGGCCCCGGTCACGGAGGCCGCGTCGTGAGACCCTCCCGCACCCCCGCCGTCGGCGACGGCCCCGTCGACGGTCGCGTCACCGGTCACCGCGTCGCTGACGACCATGCCGACGGTGCCGTCCGCCGCGACCCCGCGCTCCCCGGCGCCGGCCCCCGTGCCGCTGACGCCGGTGCCGTCCGCCGTGCCCCCGGGCGCCCCGCGGACGAGGACCCCGCCGAGGACCGGCGCGCCGTCCGCGGGCCCTCCCCCGAGCAGGGCGCCGTCCGCGGACTCTCCCCCGGCCACCGCGCCGCCGACCCGGTGATCCTGGCCCGGGACGTGCGCAAGTCCTATCCCGGAGCCCGCGGACGCGCCGCCCTGGACGGCTTCGACCTGGAGGTGCCCCCCGGCGCGGTGCACGCGCTGCTGGGGCCCAACGGCGCGGGCAAGACCACCGCCGTACGGGTCATGGCCACCCTGCTGCGCTTCGACTCCGGGCAGGTGCGCGTCGCCGGGTTCGACGTGGCGCGCCAGAGCGCGCGGGTGCGCTCGCGCATCGGCTTCGCCGGTCAGTACGCGGCGCTCGACGAGGTCCTCGACGGGCGGCGCAACCTGGAGATGTTCGCCCGCCTGCACCACCTGGGGGCGCGGGCGGCGCGGGCGCGGGCCGCCGAACTCCTGGAGCGGTTCGGCCTCACCGACGCCGCCCACCGGCCGGTGCGCGAGTACTCCGGCGGCATGCGCCGCCGCCTGGACCTGGCCGCGAGCCTGATCCCCGACCCCGCCGTGCTGTTCCTGGACGAGCCCACCACGGGCCTGGACCCGCGCAGCCGCGCCGAGGTCTGGCGGTCCGTGCGCGACCTGGCCGAGGGCGGCACGACCGTCCTGCTGACCACCCAGTACCTGGAGGAGGCCGACCGCCTGGCCGACCGGATCTCGGTGGTCGACTCCGGGCGGGTCATCGCCGAGGGCACCCCCGAGGAGCTCAAGACCCGGGTCGGGGGCGGCCGGGTGGAGGCCGTGGTCACCGACGCCGACGCGCTCCCGCGGGTCGCGGAGGTCCTGGGCCGCGTGGCCGGGGCGCTGCCCGAGGTGGACGCCGACGCCCTGCGGGTGTCCGTGCCCTTCGACGGCCGGGGCGCGGGACTGGCCAAGGTGGTGCGCGCCCTGGACGAGGCGGGGCTGGACGTGGAGGACATCGCCCTGCGCCGCCCGACACTGGACGACGTGTTCCTGGGCCTGACGGGCCGCCAGGGCACGGAGGAGGAGGCGTCATGATGTCCGTGACCGAGGTGGAACGGCCGGTCCCGGAGGAGCCCGGGGCCCTGGCGCGGATGCGCTGGGCGGTGGCCGACACCTGGGTGGTGGCGCGCCGCTACCTGCTGCACCTGGTGTACAAGCCCGACGAACTCGTCGGCACGCTGATGGTGCCCGTCCTGGCCGTGCTGCTGTTCGGCTTCGTCTTCGGCGAGGCCATGGGCGCGGTCATGGACGCGCCCGGCGAGGAGTACCGCGAGTTCCTGATGCCGGGGCTGTTCGCGCTGACCATGGCCTTCGGGATCGGCAACACCACGATCGCTGTGGTCACCGACGCCGGACGCGGCGTGGTCGACCGGTTCCGCACGCTGCCGATGGCCCCCGCCTCGCTGCTGGCCGGGCGGAGCCTGGCCGACGTGCTCTCCGCGGTGGTGGACCTGGCGGTGCTGGCCGGGATGGGGCTGCTGGTCGGCTGGCGGTGGCACGAGGGCCCGCTCTCCGCGCTGGCGGCACTGGGGCTGCTGTTGCTGCTGCGCCTGGCCTTCACCTGGATCGGCATCTACCTGGGGCTGGTGGTGCGCAGTCCGGAGGCGGCGATGAAGTTCTTCTCGCTGGTCTTCCCGCTGGCCATGGTCGCGGACACCTTCGTGCCCACCGACACCATGCCGGACTGGCTGGTGCCGGTGGCCGAGTGGAACCCGCTGTCGGCGACGGTGATCGCGGCCCGCGAGCTGTTCGGCAACCCTGTGGCGGCCAACGACTCCTGGATCGCGCAGAACGCGCTGCTCATGGCGGTGGTGTGGCCGCTGGTACTGATGATGGTCTTCGTGCCGCTGGCGCTGCGGCGCTACCGGAGGCTGAGCCGCTGAGGCAGCGATGAGGCACTGACACGGCACCGCCCGGAACGCCTCCGGTCCGGGCCGATGAGTTCCCGACGCCTTCCGAGTCCGTACACACGAACGAACCGCACCGTGCGGATCCGACGGACGAGGAAGACGACGATGAACGGCGCGAAGCCGACCCCCGCACGCGCGGGAGGGCGCGAGTGGCTCGGGCTCGGGGTGCTGGCCCTGCCCACCCTGCTGCTCTCCCTGGACATGAGCGTGCTCTACCTGGCGCTGCCCCACCTGGCCGCCGACCTGCGGCCCTCCGGCAGCCAGCTGCTGTGGATCATGGACGTCTACGGATTCATGATCGCCGGGTTCCTCATCACCATGGGCACCCTCGGCGACCGCATCGGCCGCAGGCGCCTGCTGATGATCGGCGCCGCCGCCTTCGGGGTGGCCTCCGTGGCCGCGGCCTTCGCTCCCAGCTCCGCCGCGCTCATCGCCACCCGCGCACTCATGGGCGTGGCCGGGGCCACCCTCATGCCCTCCACCCTCGCCCTGATCAGCAACATGTTCGTCAACCCGCGGCAGCGCGCCGTGGCCATCTCGGTGTGGACGAGCTGCTTCATGGGCGGCACCGCCATCGGCCCGGTCGTGGGCGGGCTCCTCCTGGAGTGGTTCTGGTGGGGTTCGGTGTTCCTGCTCGGCGTCCCCGTCATGCTGCTGCTCCTGGTGTGCGCGCCCCTGCTGCTCCCCGAGCACCGCGCGCCCGACCCCGGGCGGCTGGACCTGGTCAGCGTCGCCCTGTCCCTGGCCGCCATCCTGCCGATCGTCTACGGCCTCAAGGCCGTCGCCGAGGGCGGACCGCTCCTCGGCCCGCTCGTCTGCCTCGCCTTCGGGCTGGCCATGGGCGCGGTGTTCGCCCGCCGCCAGCTGCGCCTGCCCGACCCGCTGCTGGACCTCGGACTGTTCCGCCAGCCCTCCTTCGGCGTCGCGCTGGGCGTGATGATGGCGGGCGCGGTCACCATGGGCGGCACGTTCCTCCTGATCAGCCAGTACCTCCAGATGGTCGCCGGACACTCCTCGCTGGTCGCGGGGATGTGGCAGGTGCCCCCGGCGCTGGCGATGATCGCCGCCACCATGGCCGGAGGGCCGCTGGCCGCCCGCGTGGGCCGGGCCAACGTCATCGGCGGCGGCATGTTCGTGACCGCGTCGGGGTTCGCCCTGCTGTTCCTGGTCCCCGTCGAGGGCGGGACACCGCTCGTGGTCGCCGGGCTGCTGCTGGCCTCGGTGGGGCTGGGCCCCGGCGCGGCGCTGGTCACCGACATCGTGGTGGGCTCGGCGCCCAGGGAGAGGGCCGGGGCCGCCGCGTCCATGTCCGAGACCAGCGGGGAGTTCGGCGTCGCCATGGGCGTGGCCCTGCTGGGCAGCCTGGCCTCGGCGGTCTACCGCGCCGGGATGACCGTGCCCGAGGGCGTGCCCGAGGAGGCGGGCCAGACCCTGCCCGCTGCCGTGGCCGCGGCAGCGGAGCTGCCCGCGGGCCTGGCCGAGAGCCTGCTCGGTCCGGCGCGCGAGGCCTTCACCTCCGGCATCAACCTGGTCGGGGTGATCGGCTGCGCGGCCATGGCCGTGTTCGGGACGGCCGCCGTGGTCCTGCTGCGCTCGGCGCCGTCGGGGACGCCTCAGGAGCGCGAACCGGCGGAGGAACCGGTGGACGCCTCGGGGAAGGGGACCGCGGACACACCCGCGGCCGGGCCCGGGAGCGCCCCGGCGCCCGGCCCGGCGGACGGGCGGCTGACGGGAGGGGAACCGGAGGCGGACCCCGCCGAGAAAACGGTGGCAGGAGAACCGCCGCTGGCCGATGAGTCCGCGGACGCCGACGGGTCGGTACGGGTGAGCGGCACCGAGCGCCGGACCTGAGACGACCCGGACCGGACGCCGCGGACCCGCACACCACACCACCCGGAGGACACCATGGAACGCCCCAACCTCGACGGCATGCTGCTCGCCACCACCGACCCCGACCGCCTGCACGACTGGTACGCCGACGTCCTCTCCCCGCAGGACGACGTCGACATGGACGGCTACCGCGTCCTGCGCCTGGGGACCTTCCACCTGCTCATCGACCGCCGGGACGACGTCGCCCCCAAGGCGGGCGACCCGACGCGCATGATCCTCAACGTCGACGTGGACGACGCCCGCGCCGTCGCCGCCCGCGTGGACGCGCGGGGCACCGGGTGGCTGGCGCCCCTGGAGGACCGCGACGGCAGCCTGTTCGGCACCGCCGTCGACCCCGACGGCAACCACGTCCAGATCATCCAGCTCAGCGACGAGCACCGCGCCGCCATGGCGCGCGAGAGCTAGGGGGAAGACCGTGTTCGACACCACCAGGGCCTTCGGCTCCTTCGCCGTCCCCGACCCCGACCGGGCCCGGGAGTTCTACGGCACCACCCTCGGGCTCTCGGTCGGGCCCGTCGAGGGCATGGAGGAGCACGGCCTGCTCAGCATCGACCTGGGGGAGGGGCGGGCGATCCTCGTCTACCCCAAGCCCGACCACGAGCCCGCGGGCTTCACCGTCCTCAACCTGCCCGTGGACGACATCGACGCCGTCGTGGACGAGCTCTCCCGCCGCGGCGTCGGGATGCTCCGCTACGAGGGCTTCGACCAGGACGGGAAGGGGATCTCGCGGGGCGTCCCGACGGTGGCGTGGTTCGCCGACCCGTTCGGGAACGTGTGTTCCGTCATACAGGAGGCGTAACGTGACGGTCGTGGTGGAACACGCGTCCGACCAGGACTTCATGAGTCTCGCCGACCCCTACCGGCGCGAGCTGTTCGCGCACTGCTACCGCATGCTGGGGTCGGTGCACGACGCCGAGGACCTGGTGCAGGAGACCTACCTGCGCGCCTGGAAGGCCTACGACCGGTTCGAGGGCCGATCCAGCCTGCGCACCTGGCTCCACCGGATCGCCACCACGGCCTGCCTGACCGCCCTGGACAAGCGTCAGCGGCGGCCCCTGCCCACCGGGCTCGGCGGGCCCACCGCCGAGCCCGAGGGCGAACTCGCCGACCGCCCGGAGCTGCCCTGGCTGGAGCCGGTGCCCGACGTCCTGGTCGGCGCGGACGACCCCGGCGCGGTCGTGGCCGCGCGCGAGAGCGTGCGCCTGGCCCTGGTCGCCGCGCTCCAGTACCTGCAACCCAGGCAGCGGGCGGTGCTGATCCTGCGCGACGTGCTGCGCTACAGCGCGGCCGAGGTCGCCGACACCCTCGGTGTCTCAGTCCCCGCGGTCAACAGCCTGCTCCAGCGGGCCCGCGCCCAGCTGGCCCGGGTGACCCCCACCGAGGAGGAGGTCGCCGAGCCCCGGGCGGAGCAGCGCGAGGTCCTGGCCCGGTACGTCAACGCGTTCGAGTCCTACGACATCTCGGCGATCACCGAGCTGTTCACCGCCGACGCGGTGTTCGAGATGCCGCCCTTCGCCACGTGGGTGCGCGGCGCCGAGCACGTCGGCCGCCTCATCGCCGCCCACTGCCCGGCCAGCGGCCCGGGCGACCTGGCGCTGGTGCCGACCGCCGCCAACGGGCAGCACGCCTTCGCGCTGTACATGCGGGGCGGCGACGGCGCCCACCGGGCGTTCGGGATCCAGGTGCTGGAGCTGGCAGCCGGGGGAGGCGCGGTCTCCCACGCGGTGATGTTCTTCGACACCGCGCTCTTCCGGCATTTCGGACTGCCCGCCGTGCTGTCCCCGCGCCGCTGAGGCGGTGGCGCGACACGCGGGCGGCCGTCGGCGGTCGCAGAGAGGACGGATCCGTGTCCGGAGTGCGAAAAGTCGGGGGCCGGGGGTCTGGCGCCGGTGGGTTCGCCGGTCAGGGGATTTTCCTTCCCGCGCACGCGGTAGGACCGGAGGGCCGGGGGTTCGCCGCTGGTATTTCCGCTGGTCAGACGCATGATTCCCACGCGTGAGGGGTGCGCGCTTGGGGCCCGGCCGTACGCACGGGAGTCGGAGCCAACACGTTTTCCAGGCGGATCGTTACCACGTTTTTCGGTGCCATGTGACACATGGTCACTCTGGGGCAGCTGGAAAAATCTGTGCTAGATTCAGTGGAGTTGCAGTCGTGATTCCCGTTGGATGTACATCTTTTTCGGGTTATTGCCGCAGTGACGGGAAAATCGTCAGACCGCGGTTTTCTTCATACTCCCGAACGAGAGGAACTCCCATGGCGACCGGCAAGGTCAAGTGGTTCAACGGTGAAAAGGGCTTCGGCTTCATCGAGCAGGACGGCGGCGGCCCCGACGTCTTCGCCCACTACTCCGCCATCCAGGCCAACGGCTACCGCGAGCTCGCGGAGGGCCAGGCCGTGGACTTCGACGTCACCCAGGGTGCCAAGGGCCTTCAGGCCGACAACATCACCCTGATCTGACTGAGCTGAGACTCCTTCCGGGGCAGGGGCCCGCCCTCGCGGCGGTGGCCCCTCCCCGGTTTTGCTTTTCCCGGACCGCTCTTCTGGCCGTCGTTCTCCGACAGGCGCGGGTCCGGTTCTCCGCCACGACCCCGGGTTCTCCGTGCGGGCCGTGGATCCAAGACTCTTTCCGGCGCACACCCGGTGTCACACGCCGAAGCCCCCCGCGGGCTTCCCGCCAGGCACGCGTCGGCGGCGAAAGGCCCCATATGAACCAACCTCGCACCAACGCGCGTCGCGGCCGTCCCTCCGGCAGCTACGGCCGTCAGCGCCCCCACCAGTCCAGCGGCCGCCCCCAGCGCAGCGGCTTCGGCGGACGCCAGGCGGGACGCTCCTCCGGAGAGTTCGCGCTCCCCGTCTCCACCACCCCCGCGCTCGACCCGGTCCACGCCTTCCAGGACCTGGAGATGCCCGCGCCGCTGAAGTCGACGCTGGCCCGCCAGGGCCTGACCACACCGTCGGCCATCCAGGCGGCGACGCTGCCCAACTCGCTGGCCGGGCGCGACGTCCTGGGCCGCAGCCAGACCGGTTCGGGCAAGACGCTGGCCTTCGGGCTGGCCCTGCTCGCCCGGCTGGAGGGCCGCGTGGCCGACCCCCACCGCCCCCTGGCCGTGGTGCTCGCCCCCACCCGCGAACTCGCCCAGCAGGTGAACGACTCGCTCACCCCCTACGCCCGTTCGCTGCGCGTGCGCACGACGACCGTGGTGGGCGGCATGCCCATCAGCCGTCAGGCCCGCGCCCTGCGTCAGGGCGTGGAGCTGGTTGTGGCCACCCCGGGCCGCCTGCGCGACCTGATGGAGCGCGGCGACTGCGTCCTGGACCAGGTGGACGTCACCGTCCTGGACGAGGCCGACCAGATGACCGACATGGGCTTCATGCCGCAGGTCACCGCGATCCTGATGGAGGTGCCCGCCGGGGGACAGCGCATGCTGTTCTCGGCCACCCTGGACCGCAACGTCGACACCCTGGTCCGCCGGTTCCTGAACGACCCGGTGGTCCACTCGGTCGACCCGTCCGAGGGCGCCGTCTCCACCATGGAGCACCACGTCCTGCACGTGTCGCACATCGACAAGCAGACCACCGCCACCCACATCGCGGCCCGCGACGGACAGGTCATCCTGTTCCTGGACACCAAGCACGCCGTGGACCGGATGGCCAAGCACCTGCTCAACAGCGGCGTCCGCGCGGCACCGCTGCACGGCGGCCGGTCCCAGCCCCAGCGCACCCGCACCCTCAAGCAGTTCAAGGAGGGCACGGTGACCGCGCTGGTCGCCACCAACGTCGCCGCGCGCGGCATCCACGTGGACGGGCTGGACCTGGTGGTCAACATCGACCCGCCCACGGACCACAAGGACTACCTGCACCGGGGCGGGCGCACCGCCCGCGCGGGTGAGACGGGCAGCGTGGTCACGCTCGTGCTGCCCAACGAGCGTCGTGACATGGCCAGGCTGATGCAGCGGGCGCGGATCGACGCGCAGGTCGCCCAGGTGAGCGCCGGCGACCCCGAGCTGGCTCGGGTGACCGGCGCCCGGGAGCCCTCCGGGGTCCCGGTGTCCCTGCCCAGCGGCCCGCGGGAGGAGCCGCGCCGCCAGGGCGGCCGCGGATCGGCCTCGCGCGGCGGGTCGGCCCCGCGCGGCGGTTCGGCCTCGCGCGGCGGGTCGGCCTCGCGCCGCCGCGGCCCCCGCCGCCCGGCCTAGCCCGTATTCCTCGGAAGCGCCCCGGGCACCGGTTCCCGGTGTCCGGTCCCCGTGTGCCCGGTCGTGGAGATCCACGGCCGGGCACACGGCTCTCTGGCCGTACCGGACGGGCGCGCCGCCCGGTTCACAGCGATCCGGCGAGCCGGAATCCCAGGCCGTCGACGCGCAGGGTCGGGTGGCTCCTGCGGCGGCACGGCGTCCAGCGGCCCCCTCGGGGGGCACCCTCCGCCGCGGGACGCGCGGTGCGGTCCGGGGACCGCGGAGCCTGCACTAGCGTTCCGGGTGGAGCAGCGGTCGTCAGACCATGAGCGCGGAGGGGGCCGTCATGGCGTGGAGCACCCGTCAACTGGCCGAGTTGGCCGGAACGACCCTGCGCACGGTGCGGCACTACCACGACGTCGGCCTGCTGGCCGAGCCCGAGCGCGGCGCCAACGGCTACAAGCGCTACAAGGTCGAGCACCTGGTGCGGGTCATGCGCGTCAAACGCCTCTCGGACCTGGGGTTCTCCCTGGTGCAGATCGCCCAGATGGGCGAGGCCGACGCCTACCCCGAACAGGAGCTGCGGGCCCTGGACGGCGAACTCGCCCAGGCCATCGAGCGCCTGGAGGGGATGCGCGCGGAGCTGGCCCTGGCCCTGCGCGCGCCCGGGCCGACCGAACTGCCGCCCGACGTGGCCCAGGCCGCCGCCGAGACCGCGATGACCGAGGCCGACCGTTCCCTGACCGCGGTCATAACGCGCCTGTTCACACCGCAGACCCAGCGGGCCTTCGCCGAGCTGGTGCGGGCCCACGGTTCCTGCCCCGCCGACGAGGAGTTCAACGACCTGCCCGCCGACGCCGACGAGCGGACACGCCGCGAGCTCACCGAACGGCTGTCGCGCACCTCCCGCGCCCTGCTGTCCGACCGCCCGGAGCTGCGCATCACCCAGGCCCCGACGGCCATCGACCGGCACAAGGCCGCCCAGGCCTTCGCCACAGCGCTGAACGAGTTGTACAACCCCGCCCAGCTCGACGTCCTCAACCGCCTCTCCCGCGCGGCGGTGGCGGATCTGGAGACCGACCAGCAGGCCGACCAGCGGCCCTGAACGGCCGGGTGGCCCGCCGGGGCCCGCGGTCACCGGTCCCGCCCGGCCGGGAGGCGCGGTGAGGCGCTGGGCCGAGGCCGCTCCCGTGCGGCCGCGACCCAGCGGGGCTCAGTCCCGGCGTTCGTCGAGGTGGCGGGCGAGGAAGCGCTCGGCCGCGCGGTGGAGGTCGAGCTGGTTCTCCGGGTTGACGAACCCGTGTCCCTCGTCCTCCTTGAGCAGGTACTCCACGTCCACGCCGCGCTCGCGCAGAGCGGCGACGATGTTGTCGGACTCGGCCTTGACGACGCGGGCGTCGTTGGCCCCCTGCGCCACGAACAAGGGCGCGGTGATCCGGTCCACCCGGCTGATCGGCGAGCGGGCCAGCATGTCGGCCTCCTGTTCGGGGATGTCCGGGTCGCCGACGTAGCGGTACCAGTTGTTGGCCAGCGCGGGCCGCACGAAGACGGGTTGGTTGCGCATGAAGTTGGCCAGGTCGGAGATGCCGACGTAGTCGACGGCGGCGGCGAAGCGGTCGGGGGTGAACGCCGCACCCACGAGCGCGGCGTAGCCGCCGTAGGAACCTCCGAAGATCGCGACCCGGTCCGGGTCGGCGTAGCCCCGCTCCACCGCCCAGTCCACGGCGTCGATGAGGTCGTCGTGCATCTTTCCGGCGAACTCGCCGATCGCGGCCTTCATGTGGGCCTTGCCGAACCCGTTGGAGCCGCGGAAGTTGACCTGGAGCACCGCGTAGCCCCGGTTGGCCAGCAGCTGCACGGTCGGATCGAAGCCCCAGGCGTCCCGCGCCCACGGGCCGCCGTGCACCAGCAGCACCATCGGCAGGTTCCTCGGCTCGACGCCCACCGGCAGGGTCAGGTAGGAGGGCAGCTCCAGCCCGTCGCGCGCGGTGATGGTGACCGGCCGCATCGGGGCCATGGCGTCGGGGTCCAGGTGCGGGTGGGGGCGGAACAGCAGCCGGGACTCCCCGGTGGAGTGGTCGTAGAACCAGGTCGCGCCCGGGGCGCGGTCGTGGGTGAAGCCCACGACCCATCGCTGCCCGCTGTCGTCACAGGAGACCGCGGCCAGGTCGCCCTCGGACAGCTTCTCCAGGTTGGCCAGCACCTCGGCGAAGTCCGGGTCCAGGGCGTGGACGACCTGGCGCTCACCCAGGTAGCGCACCCCCAGCAGCTCGCCCCGCCGGTCCCGGATCAGCGGTGAGGGAAAGGTGGGGAAGACCTGCGCGCGCGTATCGATGTCGAAGGTCGCGTGGCTGTCGACCTCGGTCTCCTCACCCGTGGACAGGTCCACGCGCACCAGGCGGGTGCGGTCGGTGCCCCGGCTGGAGCCGATCCACATCCCGGTGCCGTCCGGTGTGACCTGCGCAGGGAAGACGCCCAGCGGGTAGTCGGCGCCCTCGTACACCAGGACGGTGCTCGTGGTGTCCGTCGCGGAGTCGTGGCGGGAGATCTCGAAGTCGTTGTCGGCGTTGAGCGCGGTGGCGATCAGTTCGCCCTCGCGGCCCTGTGTCCAGACCTTTGCGGCGCCGGGGCTCTCGGCCAGCACGGTGAGCTCGCCGGTGGCCACGTCGAGTTCGTGCAGGTCGAACGCGGCGGCGTCGCGGGCGTTGAGCGAGACGGCCAGCTTCCCCGGCCGACCCCGGGACGGTTCGAAGCTGACGACCCGGGCGCCGGGGAAGGGAGTCAGGTCCACCGCGGTGGGCTCGGCGGCGTCCAGGTCGACCCGGAACAGGTGCCAGTTCTCGTCGCCGCCGCTGTCCTGGAGGTAGAGCAGCCAGCGCGGATCGTCGGTCCACTGGTAGCTCTGCACGCTGCGGGCCTCGTCCGCGGTCACGCAGCGCGGTTCGCCGTCGAGGTCTCCGGAGGGGTGGAGGCCCTGGACCCAGACGTTGAGCCGGTCCCTCCACGGCGCCAGGTAGGCGATGCGGGTGCCGTCCGGCGAGATCGTCGCACCGGCGCGCTCCGGTGGGCTGAAGAAGTCCTCGACCGGGATCAGGTCGGGCAGTGCCATGTCGTTCCTCTCGTTCGTGCTCGGTGAGACAGGCGAGCTGCGAACCAGGAGAAACCATGCCGACACGGCACACTCAAGGATCCGCGCGTGTGACGGGAGACACCTTTCCGGGTCGGGGGGAGGACGCCCGGTGTTCGTCGGGGGACAAAGTCAGTGCCAGCCGACAGCCAGGGTGATGGCGGCGGTGACGAGCCCCTGCGCGGGGCGTGACCGTTCACCGCGTGCCCGGCCGTGGGACTTCTGGTCGGGCACGCGGATCCCGGCCTGCACCGACCGGGCACGCCGCCCGGTTCACAGCGAGCGGGCGAGCCGGAACCCCAGGTCGTCTACGCGCAGGGTCGGGTGGCTCTTGCGGCGGCACGACGCCCGGCAGCCCCGGGGGTGGTCGTTCCACCCCCCGCCGCGGAACACGCGGTACGGGCCGTAGACCGCCGGGTCGTAGACGTCCCAGCACCACTCCCACACGTTGCCGATCGTGTCGTACAGCCCCCAGGCGTTGGGCGCCCGCGTCGCGACGTCACGCGCCCCGTCGCCGGAGTTGGCCCGGTGCCAACCGATGTCGTCGAGTTCTCCGTAGCGCACGCCGGAGCTCCCCGCCCGGCACGCGTACTCCCACTCCGCCTCGGACGGCAGGCGGTAGCCCCCGGCGTCCCAGTCGCAGGCCACGTCCAGCGCGTCGGGGTCGTCGCCACCGGAGTAGCAGGGTTGGAGCCCCTCCGCCCGCGAGAGCAGGTTGCAGAACCGGACGGCGTCCAGCCAGGAGACCTCGGTCACCGGTGTCCTCGGACCGGCGGCGTCCTCGGTGTCCGCCTCGTGCGCGACACCCGGCCCGCCCACGGCACCGGCCGCACCTGCGACACCCGCTGTGCCCACGGCACCAGCCGCACCAGCCGCACCTGCGACACCCGCGGACGCTCCATCGACCTCACGCGTCCCGCCAACCCCAGCGCTCCCGAGCACCCCTCCTACGACAGCGGCGTACAGATCGCGGGTCACGGGACAGGGCGCCAGCCGGAAGGCGCCGACCCCGACCCTCCAGTCCGTCCTCGTTCCCTCGTCCCGCAAGGCGATCTCTCCGGCGGGGATCTCGATCATGCGCTCCGCGAACGCGCGGTGGGGGGCGGCCCCAGGATTCGTCACGGGGTCCTTCCTACACCACCGGTACGCGTCGGCGGCCAGCAGGTGCGCAAGGGGCCGGCGGGTACGCAAGGGGCGACGGACAGGCCCGACCGACCCTTCCCCGGTCAGGCCCTCCGGGCCGGCGCTCGTTCCCGCTCCGACACCGAACCGGTCCGCGACCGCGCCCCGGTCCTTCGCCGGGACCCGTCCTCCGGACCGCTTCCGGCCCTGCCGCTCCTGTCCCGGCCCCGGGCCCAGCTCCAACCCGGGGCCCGAACCCTCCTACGCCGCCACCCTGCGCGGGCTCCACCGCGGCGCGAGGTCGAACTCCGCCCAGATCACGCGGCCCCGGCCCCCGCCCGGCGCACCGACCCGACGGGTTCCCCAGCGCGCGGAGAAGTGGCCGATGAGCAGCAGCCCCTGACCCAGCGCGAGCTCCCGCCAGTCCTGGCCGGTCTTCGCCGGGTCCGGCACGCACGCCAGGGCGCCCGGGACCCACCGGTCCGCCACCGACAGCCGCAGGACGCGGCGGCCGCCGGGGTCGTGGCGCAGGACGAGCGTGCGCACCACCTCCGCCCCGCTTCCGCAGGGCTGGGCCCGGTCCATGGTGTTGGCCAGCATCTCGCTGGCGCACAGCACCACGGCCGCGACCAGTTCCTCGTCGGTGCCCGAGATCCGCGACAGGTCGGCGCGCAGGTCGGCCCGGGCTCTGCGGATGGCGGCCAGGCTCGCGGGGTAGCTGCGGCGCTTCCAGCGCCTGTCCAGGTCGATCGGTCGACGCGGACGTGGCAGGACGGTCATCTGTCTTCTCCTCGGTTCGTGCGACGGCCGCACGGGCGGTTCCCACCGGAACGGCCTCCGCGGTTCGTCGGGTCCTCGTGTTCTCTCGTGTCCGCGTGCCTTCGTGTCCTCGTGGGGCGAAGACCCCGGAGACCGTGGTCCCGGCCGCCCGGCGCTCCGCCCGCCCCGTCACCTCGTGGCGGCGAAGATCGTGGCCTCGTCGTCCAGCCACACCAGCTGGTGTTCGGCCGACACCGTCAGCCCGAACCGGGTGTGCGCGGGACGCCCCGCCTCCACCCACAGCAGGTGGGCCGCCTCCAACTCGTCGAACAGCCTCCGGGGGCCGTGCTGGCGCACCTCGTAGCCCCGGTCCCGGTGCCCGGGGTCGATGTGCCAGGAGGCCCACGACCAGGTCGAGGAGTCCAGCAGGTACACCGTGAACCGCGGGTCCTCGGGTCCGCCCCCGAGCCGGACGATCCGGTGCACGTCGGGCATCTGCAACCCCACCGCGAAGGCCCCGTCGGAGTCGCCGACCACCTCTCCCGGGTGCAGCCGGGAGCACGTCGTGGTGTGCTCGTCGTCGTCCGGACGGACGTAGGTCTCCAGCAGGTGGCGCGGGGTCCGGTCCGCGCGCGCCCACATGCGGTCGGTGTGCCCGGTGAACCTCCCGTGCGCGGTCCCGTGCGGGCCGACCACGAGGTCGGCCGTCACCCCGTGGTGGAAGGCGGTGCCCCACGGTGTCAGGACGCGTCCGCCGGGCTGGCACTGCGCCACCCAGGCGTAGGGGACCCGCTGCACCGTCACCGCGCTGACCACCCGGTCGTAGGGCGCGCGTCCCGCCCAGCCGCGCATGCCGTCGCCGCTGACCACCAGCGGCGTGAGCCCCGCGCTCATCAGCCGCACCCGCGCCTGTTCGGCCAGTTCGAAGTCGATCTCCACGGAGGTGACGGCGTCGTCGCCCAGGAACCGCGCGAGCAGGGCGGCGGTGTACCCGCTGCCGGTGCCCACCTCCAGCACCCGCATCCCCGGCACGACCTGCAACCGCTGCAGGGTCTCGGCCACCGAGGACGGCGCCGGGGACGAGGACGTGGGCTCTCCGGGGCCGTAGCGGGCTCCGTCGTCGACCTGGGTGACGACGGGGACGTCGGCGTAGGCGGCCTCCAGCCACCGCAGTTCGCCGCGGTAGCGGTCGACGGGCACGCCCGTGTCGGGGTCGGCGATCTCGTCGGGCAGGAACAGGTGCCGCGGAACCGCAGCGAAGGCACCGCGCCACTCCGCGGCCAGGCCGCCCTCCTCGACGAGGCGTTCGACCATCCTCTCGTGCGGGGGGATCATCTGCCGCACCTCACGCATCTCCCGCACCGCCTGACGCACCCGGGGCGCCCGGTCCGGCCGGGTTTTCCACGTCGCCGGACGCGCGCATCACTCGTGTGAACAGCACCGACACCGGCTCCGGACTCGTGGCCCGCGCCGCCGCCGTGCCCTGCCTGTGGGGTGGAGGTCACCGCTCTTCTCCTCGGGGGGTGTCCCCGGCATGGACGAACCAGGGTCTTGCGTCCATTACGGGGACGGGGGTTTCCGGGTAAGGATTACTACGGAAGATGTAACGCCGTTCGTCCGCGTGGGCGGAATTCCGTGCCGATATACACCGGCGGTATAGATGACGAAATCCCTGGTCGGTCCACGTCTTTCCCCGTCACGGGCTTTCTGGGCCCGTGCCGACGTCCTGCGCTCGCTGGCCGAGCACGACGCCGGGGCCCTGTTCGGGCTCGTCCGCCAGCACACCGGCGCCAGCCAGCAGACGATCGGCTCCGCCGTCGACATGGCCCAGCCACACGTGAGTGCGATCATGGCGGGAAGACGCCTGGTCACCGCGCTGAGCACGTGGCAGCGCATCGCCGACGGCTTGGCCATGCCGTCCGAGGCCCGCCGGACCCTGGGCCTGGCGGATTCGGCCGACGAGTATTCGAAGGGCGTTTCCTGGACAGAATCCTCGGTGCACGAAGGCGATTTATGGTCCGCGTCCAGAACGGCGCAGGACATCGTCGACATCACGCTGAAGGACCTGATGAAACGCAGAGACGCATTCGCGGTCGGCGGCGCGCTCCTGATGGGCGCCGCGCTGACGGAGACGCTGGAACACTGGCTGCTGCCCGGCCCGGCCGCCCCCGGCCTGGTCCGCGGCACCATCGGAGAGGCCGAGCTGGGGCGGATCGAGGCCGCCACCGTGGCACTGCGGCACTGGAACGACAGGTGGCGCCTGGGCGTGCGCCGCAAGGCCGTCGTCGGGCAGCTCTCGGAGGTGTCCGAACTCGTGGAGACCCCCCAGCCCGCCTCCGTGCAGGGGCGGCTGTTCGCGGTGATGGCCGAGCTGTCCAAGACCGTGGCCTCGATGTCCTTCGACGCCGGGGACCACCCCACCGCGCAGAGGTACTACACCCTCTCCCTGCGCGCGCTCCACCAGGCCGGGCCCGAGCACCGCCCCTACGGTGTCGGGGTCCTGGCCGACATGGCCCGGCAGATGCTCGACCTGCACCGGCCCGAGGACGCCCTGGACATCTCCCGCCTCGCGCTCGACAGCGCGGACTCCACCGGCGCGCCCGCGCTCGTCCGGGCGATGCTGCGCACGCGCGAGGGCTGGTCCTACGCCCGGATGGGACGGTCGGAGGCCTACCGCCGCACCGTCATCCAGGCCGAGGACCTCCTCGCGGGCGCGAACGGGGAGGACGTGCCCGACTGGGTGGGCGGCTTCGACCACGCCGAACTGGCCGGGGTGGTCGGCGCGCGCTACCGCGACCTCGCCGTGCTCCAGGAGGACCCGGGCGCCCGGCGCAGGCACGCCGAGTCCTCCGCCGCCTACATCACCAAGGCGCTCCAGCTGCGCGCCCCCTCGGGCAAGCGCGGCCGCGCCTTCGACCTCATCGGGCTGGGCCGCACCTACCTGCTGCTCGACGAGCCCGCCGAGGCCGCGCGGGTGGTCCGCCAGGCCGCGGCCCTCGAACCCGCCCTGGGTTCGGGCAGGGTCCGCAGGCGCCTGCGCGACTGGTACACCGAGTCCGCCACGCACCACCGCAACCCGCACGTGGCCGAGGTCCGCGACGAGTTATCACATACGCTGCTGCACCATCAGCGAAATGTGAAAGGGATGACGTGACTCGAATCGGAATCACTGGTCATTCGAATCTTTCCGGTGACAGCGTGACGTTGGTGCGCAAAGCTCTGGTGGCGGCACTCGGCCCCCACGCCGACGGCGGGCTCGTCGGCGTCTCCTGCCTGGCGCGCGGCGCAGACCAGCTCTTCGCCGAGGCCGTGCTGGAGGTCGGGGGCAGACTGGAGGTCGTGCTGCCCTCGGCCGACTACCGCGAGGCCAAGGTCAAGCCCGCCAACCTGGACCGTTTCGACGACCTGCTCGTGAGCTCCTCGCTGGTGCGCTACATGCCGCACCGGCGGGCGGACCGCGCCGCCTACGAGGACGCCAACGAGGCCGTCCTGGACTGGGTGGAGCTGCTGTTCGCGGTCTGGGACGGCCAGCCCGCCGACGGCAGGGGCGGGACCGGGGACGCGGTCGAGGCGGCGCGGGGGAGGGGCGTGCCGGTGGAGGTCATCTGGCCGGAGGGAGCCCGACGGGACTGAACACGGGGCCCGGCGCCCTGCCCCGCGCGGGGCGGGGAACCGGGCCGGAGCGGACGGGTCGGGCCCCGGCCCGGTTCCGCGCGGCCGGAACCCTGACCGGTGTCGGAAGGGAGCGTGGCCGGGACCGCGGGCGGTCCCGGCCACTTCCGGCCCTGGCCACTTCCGGTCAGCGCTGCTTCGGTGCGCCGTCCAGTGCGCCGTGCAGGGCTTCGGCGAAGGCGCGGGGATGGGTCCCGAAGCCCACGTGGTCACCCGGGAAGGCGACCGGTTCCGTGCCCAGGCGCCGGACCAGCGCGAGCCCGATGTCGTGGATGGGCTGCCCGGCGGAGGCGTCGCCCAGGCCCACCGTCACCGGAACACTCCCTTCCCGCAGCGCCTCCACGTCGGGCTGGTACAGCGACAGCGGCATCAGCCCGTGGGCCAGGAAGTACGCGAAGTTGCCGCTGACCCGCTCGAAGGTCTCGGGGTCCTCGTGCATGGGCCCCTCCGCCGCCGCGCCCTCGGGTTCGCGCCCGCCGTCCTCCTGCGTTCCCCCGGCCTCCTCGCCCAGGCCGTTCATCGCCATGAACTTGCCGATCGCCGCCTCCACGCCCTCGCGCTGGTAGGTGTCGTAGACGTCCTGGTCGCGGGCGAGCACCTCGGAGGGGTCGTCGAGCAGCATGAGGCAGGGCGGCTCGTGCGCGAGCAGCGCGCGCACCGACCCGGGGTGGCGCACGGCCAGGTCGAGCCCGATCTGGGCGCCCCCGCTGTTGCCGAACACGTAGGCCGGGCCTGCGTCCAGCTCGGCGATCAGCCTGGCGGCGTCGTCGCTGTGCACCTCCACCCGCTGGTCCTCGGGCTCTCCGTCCAGCGTGCTGCGCGAGTTGCCGCGGGGGTCGTAGGCCACGGTCGTGTAGCGGTCGGACAGGCGCTCGGCCAGGGCGGTGTAGACGCCCGCGTCCTGCGGGCCGCCGGGGATCATCAGCAGCACGGGGCCCGAACCGCGGACCTCGTAGTGGATCCTGGCGCCCGGAACCTTCAGCGTGTGCGCTCCCGGTGAGTGGTGCGGGTGGTGCGACATGTCTGTGTCTCCCTGCCTTTTCCGTGTCCGGTGGTCAGCTGTCGCTGAGCACGATGCGGTTGCCCTCGCTGTCGCGGAACTCTGCGGCCGTGACCCCCGGCTGCCACATCGCCTCCTGCGGTTCGGTGACGATCTCCACGCCCTCGGCCCGCAGGGCCTCGACCGTGCCCTCGACGTCCGCCGTCACCAGGACCATGACCGGCTCGGCGGACGGGTCCTCGTCCGCGCGGCGCTGGAAGTGCAGGTGGGTCCGCGAGCCGGGGAGGCCGAGCTCGATCCACCGCCACCCGTCGTCGGACATGGGCGCGTCGGCGGCCACGGTGCAGCCGAGGCGGTCGGTGTAGAAGGCCTTGGCCCGCTCCTGGTCGAAGACGGGGAGTTCGGCGAACTTGACGTACATGTGGCTTCTCGTTTCCTCTGACGTGCTACCGCGTTCGGTCCGATTTCACACTGGACCGTCCAGTACTGCATGTGGTGTGAGACTAGACCGTACAGTACCCATAGGACAAAAGGGTCGAAACGAAATCTGGAACGACGAAGAAGAGGTGTTGAACAGCGTGAACCCGCCAGCGGAGGAGGGGTTGAGTCGCTCGGCCCGCAAGCGCCGGGCCATCCTGGGCGCTGCGGAGGAGGTCTTCCTCAGGGGCGGTTACCTCGGGACGAACATGGACGAGATCGCCGCGCTGTCGGAGGTGTCGAAGCAGACGGTCTACAAGCACTTCGGCAGCAAGGAGGGGTTGTTCGTCGAGATCATCACCAGTATGACCTCTGGTGCGGGGGACGCCGTGCGCGACGAGACGCCCGATCCCGACCGGGTCGAGGACGTGGAGGCCTCCCTGCGGGACTACGCGCGCCGCCAGCTCACGGTGGTGCTCACGCCGCGGTTGATGCAGTTGAGGCGAATGGTGATCGGCGAGGTCGCGCGGTTCCCGGAGCTGGCGCGGGTGCTGTACGAGTGCGGGCCGCAGAGGGCGATCGCCGGGCTCGCTGAGAGCTTCGCCCGGTTGGGGGAGAGGGGGCTGCTGGCGGTGGAGGATCCCCTGCGTGCGGCGTCCCACTTCAACTGGCTGGTGATGTCGGAGCCGGTGAACCGGGCGATGCTGCTGGGGGACGAGGCCATTCCGACGGAGGCGGAATTGTGCCAGCATGCGGAGGAGGGAGTGCGGGTGTTCCTCGCGGCGTATGGGGTTGACGGTCGTTAGGGGAGTTGTGGGGCGTTTGGGTTTTATGGGGTTGGTGTCTGCTTTTCAGGAAGTTGGAAAAACGGGCGCTTGCCACTGGTAAGTTCGCAGGTGGTTGACTGTGCTCCCCGCGCACGCGGGGATGGTCCCTTCAACCCGCCCTTTGTTTCCCCTGTCCAGGCGTGCTCCCCGCGCACGCGGGGATGGTCCCGTACACGCGGCGGGGTTCACCAGCTGGTCCATGTGCTCCCCGCGCACGCGGGGATGGTCCCCACCCAAGCTCGGCGTCACCACCGGCACCGACGTGCTCCCCGCGCACGCGGGGATGGTCCCACCGGTAGCCCTTCGACCCGGAAGGAAGAGAGGTGCTCCCCGCGCACGCGGGGATGGTCCCCGGCCCTCGGGGGTGGACACATCAGGTGTTGGGTGCTCCCCGCGCACGCGGGGATGGCCCCGATCGCACCAGGGGCAGCTACCTCCCTCGTCACTCCAGGCCCGGCACACCCGGTCAGATCCGGTCAGACGAAGTACCGCGCCTGGAGGCGGAACAACTCGGCGTAGAGCCCATCGGCCCGGCTCAACGTGTCGTGGGTTCCGGTCTCCACGACCCGACCGCCGTCCAGGACCACGATGAGATCAGCCGCCCGGGCGGTCGTGAGGCGGTGCGTGACGAGGACGGTCACACCGCCCTCCTGGCGGCTCAGGTCGGCGTACTGCTGGAACAGCCGCTCCTCGGCCCGTGCGTCGAGGCTGGCGGTGGGCTCGTCCAGGATCCGCAGCAGCGGCGCCCGCCGCATCGCCGCCCGGGCGTTGGCGACCGTCTGCCACTGGCCGCCGGACAGTCCCTTGCCTTCCCACGACTTCCGTCCGAGCCGGGTGTCCAGGCCCTCGGGCAGCGAGGCGAGCAGCGCGTCGCCGCCGACCGTCCGCAGCGCCTCGATGACCCGCTCAGGGTCGTCGCGATGCTCGATCCGGCCCAGCCCGACCGTGTCCCGCAGGGACATCTCGATGTGCACCGGGTCCTGGAAGGCCGCCGTGATCCGTGCGCGCCACTCTTCCGGGGCGAACCGCGCGAGATCGGTTCCGTCCACCAGGACGCGCCCCTCACCGGGCTGGTAGAGGCCGCTGAGCATCTTGACCAGCGTCGACTTGCCCGCGCCGTTCTCGCCGACCAGCGCCACCACGGCGCCAGCCGGGAGTTCGAGGTCGATGCCGCTCAGCGCGGGCTGATCGCGGTTCCAGTACCGGAAACCCAGTCCCTCCACCCTGATGCCGCTCTCCAGCCGGGCGGGCACCGCCACCGGCGTGGTCGGCACGAGGGCCGCCCGCTCCGCGGTGCCCTCCTCCACCACGTCGAGGAACGCCCGGGTCGCCCGAAGCGACTCCAGCGACCAGAAGGACAGGTTCAGCAGGCTCTGAACCTGGCCGGTGATCTGGCTGCTGACGGCGACGGCCGCGACGATGAGGCCGAGCGGGGCGTCGCCGGACAGCCCGGCCCGCACCATCAGGGCGACGGCGGTCGCGTACGCCAGCACGAAGAGCAGCCAGGCCAGCGCGACCGGTACCCGGGCCAGCCGATCGGTCCGGGTGATGTCCCGGCCTCCGGCGTCCCACTCCTCGCGGTGCCTGCGCCGCAGTTCACCCGCCAGCCCGAAGAGGCGGGTCTCGCGGCCGGGTGCGGCCGTCGTGGCGAGCGTGAACAGGTGACCGGCCAGCCGGGTCCGGGGCGTGGCACGCTCCACGGCCCGACCGCGCCTCCTGTCCGCCGCTCGGGTGGCCAGCACCGCGGGGACGGCGAAAAGCGGCAGCAGGGCCAGGACCGGAACGACCGAGGCCATCAGGGCGGCCGAGGTGATCAGGGCCAGCGCGGCTCCGGCCAGCCACATCAGCCGGTCGAAGCCCGGGCCGATCTCGCCCCGCGCACCGCGGACCACCGCCGCCCTGTCGGAGCGGCTCGAACGCTCGTGGACCTCCAGCGTCGGCGTCGTGCCGACCACGTCGATGAACCGGCGCTCGACCTCGTTCTGGATCTCCTCCTGTAGGCGCAGGCGGGTGAAGTAACCGGCGATGAAGGTGCCCTGGGTGAGCATGACGAAGACCGCCACACACAGCGCGAGCACCACCAGGCCGCTGGCCGAGCCTCCGCTCGCCACTTCGCTGAACAGTCCGATCGCCACCGCGAGGCCGATCCCGGTGGCCTGTTCGAGAAGCGCCACCGCCACCACGATCAGGGAACGGAACCGGTCGGTGCGGTATCCGGTCGTGAGGACGAAGCGCAGGGCGCTGATCACGATGGTGCCTCCTCGAAACGCTTCGCCTGCAGGTGGAACAGTTCGGCGTAGCGGCCGCCGGCACTGATCAGGTCCTCGTGCCTGCCGTCCTCGACGATCCGGCCCTGATCGAGCACGACCACCCGCTCCGCCTTGCGCACGGTCGCGAACCGGTGGGAGATCGCGACGGTCGTGGCCCCCGCGGTGAGCTCGTGGAACGTGTCGTAGAGCCGGGCCTCGGCGCGGGCGTCCAGGCTCGCGGCCGGCTCGTCCATGATCAGGAGCCGTGCGCCGTGCCGCAGGCCGAACAGCGCCCGGGCGATGGCGATGCGCTGCCACTCGCCGCCCGACGCGTCGACCCCGCCCGTGTACCCGCTGGACATCACCGTGTCCCAGCTGTGCGGAAGTCCCTCGACGAACTCCAGCAGTCCGGCCTGCCGCGCCACGGACCGCAGGCCCTCCTCGTCGTCCGCGTGAGCCAGGGAGCCGAAGGCGATGTTGTCCCGCACGGTCAGCTCGTAGCGGCCGAAGTCCTGGAAGACAGCGACCACCTGACGCTGCCAGCTGCGGCGGTTGGCGTCCTCGACCGTGGTCCCACCGACGCGCAGACGACCCCCGCTCGGAGCGTCCAGACCGGCGAGGAGCCGGGCCAGCGTCGTCTTGCCGGCTCCGTTGAGACCGACGACGGCGAGCGACTGACCCGCGGGAATGTCGAGGTCGATGCCGTGCAGCACGTCGCCCGCGGCTCCGCCGTAGCGGAAGCGCAGCCCCTCACAGGAGACGGTCGCGACCGGCTCCGCCCAGCGAGCGGTGTCCGGCCCGCCCGGCGGTGCCACGACCGGGAAGGCCAACGCCTCGGCGGCCGCCTTGGAGCCGAAGCTGGTGCGCAGGTCGTCCTCGTCCGTCCGGAGCACCTGGAGAAGGGCCAGGAGGGCGAGGCCGCCGAGCGCCAGGTCGCCCACCGTCGTGCCTCCGGTGGCGGCCCGGTACGCCAGGTAGTAGAGGACCGAGGCGACCGTGAGGCCGGTGACCACGACGATCACGACGACGAACACGCGGTGCTCGCGCCGCCGCCTCCAGACCTCCGCCATGTTCACGCGCCACTCCGAGTGGTAGGCGTCGCGGAAGAAGGCCGTGAGGCCGAAGAGGCGCACTTCCCGGGCCGCGCCCGGCGTGGTCGGCACGTCCCGCAGGTAGGAGGTGCGGCGCAGCTTCTCCGTCTGGTTCGCAGTCTCGATGACAGCGATCCGGTAGTTGCGGACCAGCCGGGAGTGGAGCACGACGAAGACGGCGAAGACGATGAGCCCCAACCCCCAGGTGACCTGGGTGAGCAGAACCGCGGATCCCACACCGGTCACCCACAGCGAGGCCTTGGCCGAGAGGCCGAAGACCGCCTCCCCGGGCGGCATGTCGATGGTCCCCTCGCCCCGCGCCCGCCCGATCCGGTCCAGGTAGGCCGGGTCCTCCAGGTGGCCGATGGTCGTCGGCTCCGAGGCGGCCGTCATCACGCGCTCGCTCAGTCGGCCGGTGACCCGGCGGCCGAGGTCCCGTCCCAGAGCCGTGCGCGCCGACTCGGCGATGTGGGTGAGGAGGAACAGCACGACGATGAGGGCGACCCAGCGGTAGCACTCCCGTGCCGCCGGGGTGTCCAGCCCCTGGCCGATGGCCGAGGTGAGCCCGTCCACCAGTCCGCCGATGCCGATGGTGATGCCGACCGGGGCCGCACCGGCGAGGACGGCCAGCGCCGTGGTCAGGGTGGCCGTGCCCGGTGCGACGGAGAAGGAGTACCGGACCAGGGAGGGAAGCACCCACCGCGTCGCCGGGCGAGGCAGCGCCGTCGAGGGAGACAGTCGGCTCGTGTCGGCGCTCACGCCTGCTCCCCGTCGTCGGGGTTACGGGCGATCGTGCCCCGGACCTGGGTGCCTGCCATCTTTCCTCCTGGTCGACCGCGGGTACCTCTTTCGGGGCCGCTCCCGGGAAACCCACGGCCCGCGAGCGGCGGAAATCCTGTCGCCGACCCTGCGGGCTCCTCGCCTTTCCCGCTCGGACCCGGGAGAGCTGTGACAGCCCCCGCCGGAATACCGGTCCGGCTCGGCGAGGAGCACGCTACGGGGGAAACCGCTCGGGGCGCGACGGGTTTTTCCGGCGGCTGTCCGGAGCGTGGTGTGCCGGCGGTTTCCGCCTGGCTCGGCGCCTTCGACGATCCGGGTTTTGCTGTTCCAGCAAAGTTTCGTGACGCTCCCCTTGGTGCGAGTGCACCATCGCGGTACGCACCCCTGCGACGTGGTGATCACCGGTGACGGCCCGGCGGAGCTGGGCGCGGGGCTGACCCTGTGCCGTGCACCCGTGCACCCGTGCACCCGTTCACCCCGAGCCGGAGGCGCAAGCCGCCGAGCACGTACTCGGTGAACACCGACACGGCTCCACGCCCTGAAGAGACGTGAACCCGGACATGCCGATGAGCCCGCGACCCGACCCGGAGCGCGGACAGGAAGGAGCCCCGTGACCGAGCATCGCCCGCAACTCACGGAGGAAGAAGCAGCCGCCATGTTCGAGCCCGAGGGCTGGGACGAGAGGTACGCCGGTCAGGAGAGGTTCTGGACCGGAAACCCCAACCCGCAGCTCGTCGCGGCGGCGACCGGGCTGACCCCCGGTACCGCGCTCGACGTCGGCTGCGGTGAGGGCGGCGACGTGGTCTGGCTGGCCCGACAGGGATGGATGGTCACCGGAGCGGACTTCTCCGCCAACGGTCTGGCGCGGGCCGCCCGGCGCGCGGAGCAGGCCGGAGTCGCCGACCGGGTCGAGTGGTGGAGGGTCGACGCGCGGACCATCGCGGCGGACGGGCGGTCGTACGACCTGGTGACCAGCCACTACCTGCACGCGCCGGACGGCGGGATGGTGGACGTGACCCGCCTGCTGGCTCACGCCGTCGCGCCCGGCGGACATCTCCTCGTCGTCGGCCACACGCCGTCCGAGGAGTTCGCCCATATGACCGAGAAGCAGCGCAGGGCCATGTTCCTCGCCGAAGAACTCCTGCCCGGTCTGCCGGACGACTTCGAGGCCCTCGTGGTCGAGCAGCGGCCCCGGAAGCTGACCCGTGACGGAACCGCTGTGGACGCCCACGACTCCACGCTGTTCGCCCGCCGTCGACGCTGAGAGAGACCAGCACGAGGCATCTTGATGGGGTCCGACGGTTCTGGAAGCGCCTTTGACGGGGCGTTTTCGGGACCTGTTGTCTGCGGGAGCTTCGGGACCGCGGTATCCCCTTCTGTTGGTTGGTGATGTCGGAACCGATGAGCCGGGTTATGTTGCTGTGGGACGAGGTGGTCTCGGGGCGTGTGGCCTGGTGGCGATTGAGGGGTTTTGTTGCTTATGGGGTTTTGGTGGTGCATGTCTGTTTTTCAGGAAGTTGGAAATTCGGCTGCTTGCCATTGGTAAGTTCGCAGGTCGTTGACTGTGCTCCCCGCGCACGCGGGGATGGTCCCCCGGGCGGCAGGTTGGTCATGACCGTGCTCGTGTGCTCCCCGCGCACGCGGGGATGGTCCCACACACACAGTGCTCCCCGCGCACGCGGGGATGGTCCCACACACACAGTGCTCCCCGCGCACGCGGGGATGGTCCCCAGCAAAGCCGGTGGATCATCACCTCCACGGAGTGCTCCCCGCGCACGCGGGGATGGTCCCGTCGTCGATCGCGTTGCCCGTCGCCGGGGTCGGTGCTCCCCGCGCACGCGGGGATGGTCCCAAGAAGAACGTGCGCGTCGGCGTGGCCTTGCTGTGCTCCCCGCGCACGCGGGGATGGTCCCCGGGGCGCGAACACCGCCTACGCTGCTTTGTCGTGCTCCCCGCGCACGCGGGGATGGTCCCCAGCAAAGCCGGTGGATCATCACCTCCACGGAGTGCTCCCCGCGCACGCGGGGATGGTCCCAGACCCTGGGCGGTGAAGCGGCGGTCGATCCAGTGCTCCCCGCGCACGCGGGGATGGTCCCGCCAAGGGCGCCCGCTGCAACGGCGTGTACATGTGCTCCCCGCGCACACGGGGGTGGTCCCCTGGTGGCGCTGCCGTCCGGCGAGGTGGTCGTGTGCTCCCCGCGCACGCGGAGATGGTCCCAGGTTTAGCTCTTTGTCGTTGATCCCGGCGTAGTGCTTTCCGTGCGCACGGGGCACACCCGGCACACATGCCACTTGGTTTACACGGACGGGCAAACCTCCTTGGCCGGATGAGGACAGGGCGAATCCCTCTGTTTCGCTGCGAAGACATGTCGGACACCTGTTCAATGGCCGCCATGAAGCACGAAGGGCGCCCTCAGCCCTGGAAGGACCGCCTCTCCGAGGCCGCTCGCCGCGCGTGGGCCAAGCACGACTTCGACTCCAACGCCTGGCTTCCCCTCTACCGTCACATGGCCGACAGCGCCGCCGTCGCCACCAGGCTCTGGGACGAGTGGCTCCCCGCGCAGGTCCGCGACCACGTCAGCCGCGCACTCCCCAAGGGCGAGGACGACGCCCGCACCCTAGCCGTCTGGCTCGCCGCCACCCACGACATCGGCAAGGCAACCCCCGCCTTCGCCTGCCAGGTCGAAGACCTCGCGGACGACATGCGCCGCGAGGGTCTGGAGATGCCCCTCCAGAAGCAGATGGCCAACCGCGAACTCGCCCCCCACGGCCTCGCGGGACAGCTCATCCTCCGGGACTGGCTCGTCGCGAACCACGGCTGGAAGGCCCGCGACACCCACCAGCTCACCGTCGTCGCCGGAGGCCACCACGGAGTTCCGCCCGGCTACTCGGCCATCGACGAACTCGACCGGCGCCCCCGGCTCCTCCGCACCCCCGGCCACGAGCGCGCCTGGACCTCCGTCCAGACCGAACTCCTCGACACCGCCGCCCGCGTCACCGGAGCGGCCGAACGCCTCTCCGACTGGAACTCCCTCAAGCTCCCGCAGACCGTGCAGGTCCTGCTCACCGCCCTGGTCATCGTCGCGGACTGGATCGCCAGCAACCCCGAACTGTTCCCCCTCTTCCCGGGAGCGGGCGGGCGCAGCACCGACCCCGAACGCACCCGCGAGGCCTGGCGCCTCCTCGGCCTCCCCCGACAGTGGAAGGCCGAGGAGCCCGGCGGCACCGCGGCGGAGCTCTTCTCGGAACGCTTCGCCCTGCCCGAGGGTGCGACCGTCCGCCCCGTCCAGGAGCAGGCGGTCGAGGCCGCGCGGCGGATGTCCGGCCCCGGCCTGATGATCGTCGAGGCCCCCATGGGGGAGGGCAAGACCGAGGCGGCCCTGGCCGTGGCCGAGATCTTCGCGGCCCGGTCCGGCGCGGGCGGCTGCTTCGTCGCCCTCCCCACCATGGCCACCAGCAACGCCATGTTCGGGCGCTACCTCACCTGGCTCGACCGCCTCCCCGGAATGCCGGAGGAGGCCGCCTCCGTGTTCCTCGCCCACTCCAAGGCACACCTGAACGAGGAGTTCACACAGCTCATGGGCGGCGGACGCCGCCTGGCCGACGACACCGACCGCGACGCCGGGGACGGCGGATCCGGCGCGGGCCGCACCCCCCGCACCCCCGCCGCCCTCACCGCCCACCGCTGGCTCCGGGGCCGCAAGAAGGGCATGCTCTCCTCCTTCGCCGTCGGCACCGTCGACCAGCTCCTCTTCACCGGCCTCAAGAGCAAACACCTGGCCCTGCGCCACCTGGCCATGGCGGGCAAGGTGGTCGTCATCGACGAGGCCCACGCCTACGACACCTACATGAACGCCTACCTCGACCGCGCCCTGTCCTGGCTGGGCAGGTACGGCGTCCCCGTGGTCGTCCTCTCCGCGACCCTGCCCGCCGGGCGCAGGCGCGAGCTGGCCGAGGCCTACACCGGCGCCTCGGGGGAGGGGTACGAGGAGATCGGGAAGGCTCGCGCCTATCCCCTCATCACCACGGCCGAGGTCGGCGCCGCGCCCCGCCTGCACACCCCCGCCGCCTCCGGCCGCGCCACCGACGTGGTCGTGGAACCCCTGTCCGACGACCTCGACGCGCTCACCGCGCGCCTGGAGCACGCCCTGGCCGACGGCGGCTGCGCCCTGGTCGTGCGCAACACCGTCGCGCGCGTCCACGAGGCCGCCGCGCACCTGCGCGCCCGCTTCGGCGCCGACACGGTCACCGTCACGCACTCGCGCTTCCTCGCCCTGGACCGCGCCGCCAACGACGACGCCCTGGTGGCCGACTACGGGCCGCCCGCCAAGGTCGCCGAACTGGGCGGGGAGCGCCCCACCCGCCACATCGTGGTCGCCAGTCAGGTCGTGGAGCAGTCCCTGGACGTGGACTTCGACCTCCTGGTCACCGACCTGGCCCCCGTCGACCTCCTGCTCCAGCGCATGGGCCGCCTGCACCGCCACCCGCGCGGCCGGGACCAGTCCGACCGGCCCGAGCGCGTGCGCCGGGCCCGCTGCCTGGTCACCGGCGTGGACTGGGACGAGGCGCCGCCCGCGCCCGTGCGGGGTTCGCGGACGGTCTACGGGCAGTACCCCCTGCTCCGCTCCCTGGCCGTGCTCCGCACCCGCCTGGAGTCCGGTGCCGCGGACGGGGACTCCGCCCGCACGGTCCGCCTCCCCGAGGACATCAGCCCTCTCGTCCAGGACGCCTACGGCGACCAGGACCCCGCCCCCGGCGCCTGGCAGGAGGCGATGGCCGAGGCCCTCGACGCATACGAGACCGAACAGGCGCGCAAGGGCGAGAAGGCCGAGACCTTCCTGCTCAAACCGGCGGCCCGGGACGGTCGCGCGCTCATCGGCTGGGTCGAGGCCGGGGTCGGCGAGGCCGAGGACACCCAGGCCGGCAGGGCCCAGGTCCGCGACACCCGCGACAGCCTGGAGGTCCTGGTCGCCCGCCGCGCCGCCGACGGCACCGTGACCACCGTTCCCTGGCTGGCGGACGGGCGCGGCGGACTGGACCTGCCCACCGGCACCGCGCCGCCGCCCGCCTCCGCGCGGGCCCTGGCGGCCTCCGCGCTCCGGCTGCCCTACCAGTTCACCTTCCCCAAGGAACTGGACCGGGCCATCACCGAACTCGAAACCGACCTCGTCCTCGCCTGGCAGACCAAGGACGCCCACTGGATCGCCGAGGAGCTCGTCCTCTTCCTGGACGAGGACGACCGCGCCGAACTCGCCGGATTCCGACTGCACTACACCCCGACCGACGGACTGGAGGTCCACCGTGCCGACTGACGCCTCCGGGCCAACGCCACCCCCACCGCGACCCGCGCCCCCACCGACGCCCCCGCCCTCCTTCGACCTGACCAGCCGCCCCTGGGTCCCCGTCCAGCGGCTCGACGGGACGGAGGCCGAGCTCTCCCTCACCGAGGTCTTCGAGCAGGCCGCGCGGATCCGGCGTCTGGTCGGCGACGTGCCCACCCAGGACTTCGCCCTTCTGCGGCTGCTCCTGGCGATCCTGCACGACGCGATCGACGGCCCGGAGGACATCGAGGACTGGGCGGACCTGTGGAACGACGGTGACGGCGACCTTCCGGCTGACCGGGTCCGCGACTACCTCGGCGAGCACCGCGACCGCCTCGACCTGCTGCACCCGACCGCGCCCTTCCTCCAGGTGCCGGACCTGCGCACGGCCAAGGGCGAGTACTCCTCCCTCGACCCGATCGTGGCCGACGTCCCCAACAACGCGCGCTTCTTCACCATGCGCGCGCACGGGGCCGAACGCCTGGGCTTCGCCGAGGCCGCCCGCTGGCTCCTGCACGCCCACGCCTACGACACCTCCGGGATCAAGTCCGGAGTGGTCGGCGACCCCCGGGTCAAGGGCGGCAAGGTCTACCCGCAGGGGGTGGGGTGGTCCGGGAACCTCGGCGGGATCCACGTGGAGGGCGACGACCTGCGCGCGACCCTCCTGCTCAACCTGCTGCCCCGCGACACCGACAACCTGCGTTCGCGCCCCGACGACCGCCCGGCCTGGCGCCGGGCCCCGGCCACCGCCGAGGCACTCGGGGGAGCGGAGGCCCAGACCCGCCCCCACGGCCTGCGCGACCTCTACACCTGGCAGAGCCGACGCGTTCGGCTGCACCACGACGGTGAAAGCGTCCACGGGGTCCTGCTCGCCTACGGGGACCCGCTCACCCCGCGCAACAAGCACGACCGGGAGCCCATGACCGCCTGGCGGCGCAGCCCCGAGCAGGAGAAGAAGCTCGGTGAGGAGCAGGTCTACCTGCCCCGGGACCACGACCCCGCCCGCAGCGCCTGGCGCGGCCTCGCCGCCCTGGTCACCGGCCGCGTCCGGGGCGCCGAACAGCGCCGCGAGGCCGCGAAGATCGTGCGCCCCCGGGTGTTGGACTGGATCGCGCGCCTGACCGTGGAGGAGCACCTGGACAAGGGCTTCCTCGTCCGCGCACGCCTGGTCGGAGTTGATTACGGCACCAAGCAGTCCGTCGTCAACGAGATCGTGGACGACACCGTCGCCATGCCCGTGGTCCTGCTGCACGAGCAGGACAGCACCCTTGGTCAGACCGCGGTCGACGCGGTCAACGACGCCGAGGAGGCGGTCATGGTCCTCGGGGACCTGGCCACCGCCCTGGCCGAGGCGGCGGGCGCGGAGACCGAGGCCCCCCGGGCCGCCGCCCGCGACCGGGGTTTCGCGGAGCTGGACGAGCCCTTCCGCAAGTGGTTGCGCGACCTGCGCCCCTCAGAGGACCCCCTCTACCCGGACGAGCAGCGCCGCGTCTGGCAGCTCAGGGCACACCGGATCGTGTCCCGGCTCGGCGACGAACTCATGGACACGGCCGGGGAGGCCGCCTGGACGGGCCGGGTCGTGGCCACCAAGAACGGCTCGGCCTGGCTCACCGCCTCCCGGGCCGACCTGCGCTTCCGCTCCGCCCTGCGCAGGGCGCTCCCGCTGACCAACACCGACCACTCCCCGCAGGAGGAGCAGTGACCACCACGAGCACCGCCGGGTTCGTGCCCGAACTCAGGGACGTCGGGAAGCTGGTCGACGAACGCGTCCGCCAGCTCCAGGGCGGCTACCTCAAGGACCTCCCCGACGCCGTCGCCACCCTGGCCAAGCTGCGCCGGGGCGCGGGCAAGCCCATCGAGGCCGTGCCCGAACTGGTGGGGCTGACCCTGGACCACCGCTTCTACGAGCGCTTCTCCGTCTCCGACCCCCGCACCGAGGACGCCGAGGCCGCCGCGCACGAGGCGCTGACCCTCTACGCCCTGCACCAGCAGTCCAAGCGCGAGAGGGGCATGCACCGGCGCGGACGCGACCTCGGCGGGGCCGTCCGCCGACTCATGCCCGCCGGGGACATCGACGAGCCGCTGCGCAGGAGGTTCGTGCAGGCGGGGAGCGCCGTGCACCACGCCACCCGCCTCGACCGGCTCCGGGGGATCGTCCAGCTCCTGCGCGCCGAGGACGTCCCGCTCGACTACGGACTCCTGGCCGACCAGCTCCACGACGCCCGCACCCGCCCCGGGGCCGAACGCGTGCGCCGGGCCTGGGGGCGCGGCTTCCAGGCCTACCGGCACTCGGAGGGCACCGACGCGGGCGGCACCGAGGCCGACGGCGCCACCGGCCCCCAGGGCACGGAGACCGCGACCGGCGTCTCCGACTGACAAGGCCCCCACCGCCACCGGAGCCCTTTCCGGGGTCCGGCACCACCAGCCCGCTTCGCCCCCGCCCCGCCCGAGTGCGCCCGCGGGCGGGCACCGACAAGACAAGGACACACCATGAGCCGCACCATTCTCGACGTGCACGTGTTGCAGACCGTGCCGCCCAGCAACCTCAACCGCGACGACACCGGCGCACCCAAGACGGCCGTCTACGGCGGCGTCCGCCGCTCCCGGGTCTCCAGCCAGGCCTGGAAGCGCGCCACCCGCCTGGCCTTCGACGCCCTGCTCGACCCCCGGGAGCTGGGCACCCGCACCAAGCGCGTCGCCGAGCTGGTCGCCTCCCGTATCCGTGAGATCGACCCGGCCATCGAGGAGGCCGCGGCGCTGGCCCTGGCCGCCGAGACCGTCCAGGTCGCCACCGGCTCCAAGATCGAGGTGCCCAAGCGCAAGGCCGACGCGGCCAAGAAGAACGGCACCAAGGAACCCGCCCCCGAGTCCGCCTACCTGATGTTCCTCAGCGCCCGCCAGCGCGACGGGCTCGCCCGACTCGCGGTGGAGGGCCGTGAGGACATCAAGGCCTTCCTCAAGGACAAGGAGAACAAGGCGCGCGCCAAGGCGGTCGCCGACACCCGCCACTCGGTGGACATCGCCCTGTTCGGCCGCATGGTCGCCGACGGCGCCGACGTCAACGTGGACGCCGCCGCCCAGGTCGCGCACGCCCTCAGCGTGCACGCCGTGGAGAACGAGTCCGACTACTACACGGCCGTGGACGACCGCAACCCCGAGGAGGAGACCGGCGCGGGCATGATCGGCACCGTCGAGTTCAACTCCGCCACCCTGTACCGCTACGCCGCCGTGGACGTGGACCTGCTCCGCAGGAACCTGGGGGAGGGGCTGCGCGAGGACGAGCCGGTCACCGAACCGCTGCGCCGGGCAGTGGAGGCGTTCGTGCGCGGGTTCGTGGAGTCGATGCCCACCGGCAAGGTCAACACCTTCGGCAACCACACCCTGCCCGACGCGGTCGTGGTCAAGCTGCGCGGCGCGCGCCCGATCAGCTTCGTGGGAGCCTTCGAGGAGCCGGTGGAAGCGGGCGCGGGACACGTGGCCCAGGCCAGCGCGCGCCTGGCCGAGTACGTGCCGCAGGTGGAGCGGGCGTTCGGGGCGGCCGACGACGTCGACACCTGGGTGGTGCGGGTGGGGGAGCGCACCGCCAAGCTCTCCGGCCTGGGCGAGGAGGTCACCCTCCCCGAACTGGTCGAGCGGGTCGGCGCGGCCGTCGCCCAGCGCCAGGCGCCGCGGGCATGAGTGCGGTGAGCGTCCTGCCCCTGGTTCTGGCGGGCCCGCTCCAGGCCTGGGGCTCCGCCTCCCGGTTCGCCCGCCGGGGCACGGAGAACGCCCCCACCAAGAGCGGTGTGCTCGGGCTGCTCGCCGCCGCCCTGGGCCGGGACCGCACCGCCGACCTGTCCGACCTGGCGGCGCTGCGCTTCGGCGTGCGGGTGGACCAGCCCGGAATCCGCGTGCGCGACTACCAGACCGCCAAACACCTGGACACGGACACGTCCATGCCGGTGTCGGAGCGCTTCTACCTGTCCGACGCCGTGTTCGTCGCGGCCGTGGAGGGCCCCGAGGGCCTGGTCGCCGAGCTGTACCGGGCGGTCCGCGACCCCGTCTACCTGCCCTACCTCGGCAGGCGTTCGTGCCCGCCCTCCCGCCCCGTCGACCTGGGTGAACCCGTGGCGGGCACCGTCGAGGAGGTGCTGCGTGACCAGCCCTGGCAGGCGGCCCCCTGGTACTGGCGGCGCACGGGGCGCCGCCAGGACGCACAGATCACACTGACCACGCTGGTGGACGCGGCGCCCGGGGACGGCCGGGCGGACTCGCTGCGCGACCTGCCGCTGAGCTTCGATCCGGCGCACCGCCGCTACGCCCTGCGCGCGGTGCGCTCCGGTTCGGTCGACGCGCCGAATCCGTTCGCGCGGCGCCGGCCGGTCCCCGACCACGACCCCATGGCCGCCCTGGGAGGAAGCTGATGTACCTCACCCGATTCCGGTTCAACACCCACCGCCCCGGAGCGAGGAAGCTGCTGTCCTCGCCGCAGGCCCTGCACGCGGCCGTGATGGGCTCCTACGCCGACCTGCTGCCCAGCGATACCGGCGGCCCCCGGGTGCTGTGGCGGGTGGACCGCAACGCCCGCGCGGAGGTGTTCCTGTACGTGGTGGGCCCGAACCGGCCCGACCTGACGCACGTGGTGGAACAGGCGGGGTGGCCGACCGATCCCGCGAACACGTGGCAGACCCACGAGTACAGCGGGTTCCTGAAGAGGCTGGAGGCCGGGCAGACGTGGGCGTTCCGGCTCACCGCCAACCCCGTGCACAGCATCCGCCGCAAGGACGGCGAGCCCACCAAGCTCACCGCGCACGTCACCCCGCGCCACCAGGCGGGATGGCTGCTCCAGCGGCAGGAGCGGTGCGGCTTCGAGGTCGTGCGCAAGGACGCTGAGCAGCAGCTCCTTCCGGGCCAGGACGAGCACGAACTGGTCGTGCACGACCGCGACGCGCGCGGCTTCGACAAGGCGGATCCGCGTCCGGACCGGCGGGGCAAGCGGATGAAGGTGCCCGTGGTCACGGCGACCTTCGACGGCAGGCTGACCGTCACCGACCCCGACGCGCTGCGCCGCACGCTGTGCGCCGGACTGGGCCGGGCCAAGGCCTACGGTTGCGGGCTGATGACCCTGGCGCCGGTGGGCTGAACCGTGGGGACCGTGGGAAGGCGCAGGACCTCGGGCCCGCGCGAGCTGACGAGGGTGGGCGAGCGGCTGTCGTTCCTGTACCTGGAACGGTGCGTCGTGCACCGCGACTCCAACGCCATCACCGCCGAGGACGGGGACGGGACGCGCTACCTGCCGTCCGCGACCATCGGCACGCTGCTGCTGGGCCCGGGGACGAACGTGACCCACTCGGCGATGAGCCTGCTCGGCGAGTGCGGGGCGACGGTGGTGTGGGTGGGGGAGCACGGGGTGCGCTACTACGCGGCCGGGCGCGCGCTGACGCGCTCCTCCCGGTTGGTGGAGGCGCAGGCGACGGCGTGGGCGAACCGGCGGAGCAGGCTCGACGTGGCGCGGGCGATGTACCGGATGCGCTTCCCGGACCTGGACGTGGAGGCGCTGAGCCGTCAGGCGCTGCTGGGCAAGGAGGGCGACCGGGTCAAGGCGTGTTACCGGGAGCAGGCGGCGCGGACCGGTGTGACCTGGCGCGGGAGGCGGTACGTGCCGGGCGACCACGACGTCTCGGACCCGCCGAACAAGGCCATCACCGCGGCGGCACAGTGCTTCTACGGGGTCGCGCACGCGGTGACGGCCGCACTCGGGTGCAGTCCGGGACTGGGGTTCGTGCACTCGGGGCACGAGCGCGGGTTCGTGATGGACGTGGCCGATCTGTACAAGGTGGAGATCGGGATCCCCGTGGCCTTCGACGCGGCGGCGCAGGGGGACGAGGACGTGGACGGGGTGACGCGCAGGCTGCTGCGGGACCGGATCAACGAGGAGGGGCTGCTGGAGCGGTGCGTGCGCGACATCAAGGCTCTGTTGCTCGGTGAAGGATCGGTTGGGGCTCAGGGCGAGGCCGAGGGTGCGGGCGAGGGCGCGAACGACGATGTGGCGGACACGGTCGGCCTGGTGGGCGACCGGGGTGAGCTGCTGGAGTCGGGTTACAGCTACGCCGACGAGGTGGTCTGGTGACGGTCGTCGTGCTCACGAACTGTCCGGCCGGGCTGCGCGGGTTCCTGACCCGGTGGCTCATGGAGATATCGGCGGGGGTGTTCATCGGCAACCCGTCGCGCCGGATCCGGGAGGCGCTGTGGGCGGAGGTGAAGGAGTACGCGGGGAACGGGAGGGCGTTGCTGGCGTACAGCGACGACTCCGAGCAGGGGTTCACCTTCCAGACCTTCGAGCATCACTGGGAGCCGGTGGACCATGAGGGGCTCACCCTGATGCATCGCCCCAAGAAGGTGCAGGAGGAGAACAGAAGGCCTCCGAAGAGCGGGTGGAGCAAGGCGTCGAAGAGGCGGCGCTTTGGTGGGAGGTGAGTTGTTTTGGGTGCTTTGATGGATTGTGGTGCGGGTGTCCGTCTCTGAAGAAGTTGGAAAAACGGCTGCTTGCCACTGGTAAGTTCGCAGGTCGTTGACTGTGCTCCCCGCGCACGCGGGGATGGTCCCAGCGCGCCCGTCGAGGCGGGCCGCGCGGTCGTGTGCTCCCCGCGCACGCGGGGATGGTCCCGGCGCCCGCGGAACGGTTGTGTCCGCGGGCGCGTGCTCCCCGCGCACGCGGGGATGGTCCCCGACCCTGAGCTGGCCGGGGACGCCATTGACGGTGCTCCCCGCGCACGCGGGGATGGTCCCGACGTGGCCAGCCGGAGCGCTGCGGGGATGCGGTGCTCCCCGCGCACGCGGGGATGGTCCCGGCCGCTGGCGTCTCCCATTTTTCTCCCAGGAGTGCTCCCCGCGCACGCGGGGATGGTCCCTCGCCGCCACGGTCGGCGACGCTTTCGGCGGGGTGCTCCCCGCGCACGCGGGGATGGTCCCGCTCGGAACCCAGCACCGCGGGCGGCCTTGAGGTGCTCCCCGCGCACGCGGGGATGGTCCCGGGGTGGCCTGCCTCGCGAGGAAGTCGAAGAAGTGCTCCCCGCGCACGCGGGGATGGTCCCACGCCGTCGACCCCACCACGTGGGGCGTGGTGGTGCTCCCCGCGCACGCGGGGATGGTCCCTCGGCGTCGGCCTGGACCTGGTCGTCGTCCTCGTGCTCCCCGCGCACGCGGGGATGGTCCCGGTCACGCATCGCCGTCGCCCGCAGGACCGCCGTGCTCCCCGCGCACGCGGGGATGGTCCCTGGGGCGGCTACATCGCCTACCTGCACCCGCTGTGCTCCCCGCGCACGCGGGGATGGTCCCCGAGCGCGAACGGGCCGCCCATGGTCAGGTGATGGCGTCGATCGGTAACAGGAACGCTTGTTCCCGGGTTCGAGCAACACCATCAGCCTTCTCGTCACCGAAATGTCGATGAGGTTCAGCAACGGCGCCACGGGCGAGAGTGTTGGCGGCTTCGGAAATGTCAGTGGATCGGCCACCAACTTGTCAGTGAGCATCGGCCGCGGTCAGCGGGCACACGGTGAGCGTCACCGCCAACGCCGCGGGCAAGGGGCGCCAACGGTGCTGGCCCTGCCATGGCGTCTGGTCGAAGGCCGACGAGGGCCGTTTCAAGGCCGAGGGGTGCCGCGGCACCCGGCTTCGCCGGTCGGGCCCGCAGGTGTGACGCCGATCAGCGACGCACCATCCGGACCAGGGCGGCGGTGTCGTGTCGGCGGAACCAGGCCGCGACACAGACCAGGACCAGGGTGACCGCAGGGATGGCGACCAGGTCCGGGGTCACGATGGCGCTCAGGGCCGTCGCGCCGATCATCAGCGGGATCTGGCAGAGCAAGGCGAGGCCGCACAGCCGGGGAACGAGCAGCGCGAGCGCCCCGGCGAGCTCCAGCCAGCCGACGACGACCATGCCGGGGATGCCGAGCCCGATCAGCTCGAACGGCGCGACGGCGATGGGGTCGCCCATCGCCTTCGGGAGGGCGACGACCGCGAACACGACGGCCAGCAGCACCTGCAACGCCCAGAGGGCGACGGTGCCGGCGACGGGTCGGGGTCGGGGTCGGGTTGAGGGTGTCGTCGTGGGCATGTCGATTCCTGTCGTCGTGGTCGACCGTTTCCCGGTCGGAGTAGGTGGAGGCAGGCGTTGTCCCGGCTCGCCGGGCGAGCCCGACGTTCGAGCCTGCGGGGCGCCCCGGCCACGAGGTCGATGACGGCACGGCGTTCTTCCTCCGACGGCCCGCACGAACCCCGTGTCTGAGGCGGCGCGACAAATTAGAATCCGTGCCGCTGCGGCATACTCAAGCCGAGCACCCCAGTTCGTGGCGCAGATCACGTGCCATTCCTGTGGTTCCAATCGGGCGGCGCTGGCACTGGGCCGAAGACCCTTGTGCAGGTGTGGCGCTGTTTGCGGGGGGCGTCCAGGACAGCGCGCGGCATCGCATCGATCAGCGGTTTGCAGGCGTCGAGCCGGGACGGGCGCGGAGGCAGCTTCTTTCCTGGCTCGGGTCGGGCCGAGGCGAGCGCTTTGGTGACGGTGGTGGAGACGCCGTGCTTGCGCATCACGCCGCGGACGGTCATGCCCGTTCGCACGTCGCGTCGGATGGTTGCGTACAGCCCGGTCTTGGACTGCGACGGCCTCGGGCCCCCTTCACAGCGGGCGGCACATCGACGCTCCCACCGCAGGGCCTGGTGTCGCTGGAACTCATCGACACGTTAGGGCGATGAGCAGGGGTGTCGCCCAAACTCATCGACAAACGTTGCCGCTGGGCACGAAGAGAACCAGTCAGGGTGCGGTGAGAACGGGACGCCCCTCGTGGTCCAGCCATACGCTCTGCCGTTCTGCTGAAACGGTGAGTCCGAACCGCGTGTGCTCGGGCCGCCCCTCCTCCTGCCACCACGTGTAGGCGGCCTCCAGTTCGGAGAACAGGCGTCGAGGCCCGTGCTGGTGGACCTCGTAACCGGTCTCCCCGCGGTCGGGGTCGACGTGCCAGGACGCCCAGGAGCCGGTGCCCGGATCCACCAGGTGGACCGTGAAACGCTGTTCCTCGTCGGTGTACTCGACCCGGTTCAGAACGGTGGGCATGTGCAACCCGATGGCGAAGCTCGCGCTGAAGTCGCTGATCGGCTCGTAGGGGTGTAGTCCGGTGCGGCTGAGCGTGAACTCCTGCTCCTCGGGGCGGACGTGGGTCTCGACGACACGCCTGGGTATTCGCTGGTCGCGCACCCACATGAACGCCACGTCCCCTGCGAAGTGACCCCGTGCGGAGCCGTCCGGCCCCACCCGCAGCTCAGCCAGGGCCCCGTTGTGGAAGGCGGTTCCCCAGGGGGTGAGGATCCGCCCGCCGGGCCTGCTCTGGGCGACCCAGGCATAGGGCACCCGCTGGACCGCCGCGGTGCTGAGCACCCGGTCATAGGGTGCTCGCTTCGGCCATCCCCGTGTGCCGTCGCCGGTGACGACGTGTGCCGCGAAACCCGCGTCGAGCAGTCGTACACGGGCTTGTTCGGCGAGGTCGGCGTCGATCTCGACGGTGGTGACGTTCTCACCGCCCAACCGGTGGGAGAGCAGTCCCGCGTTGTACCCCGTGCCGGTTCCGACCTCCAACACGCGCATCCCCGGGAACACGTCCAGCCGGTGAAGCATGTCGGCGACGATCGAGGGTTGCGAGGCGGAGCTGGTCGGGTACCCGGATCCCTCCCCGGTGCCGTCGTCCACCTGCGTGATGACCGGGATGTCGTCATAGGCCAGTTCGAGCCACCGTTCCCGATCGCCGTCGTGGTCACCGTCCCGGTCCACGGTGGTGCCGTCGGGAGCGGTGATGCGGCCGGGCAGGAACCGGTGGCGCTCCACCGCCGCGAAGGCACCGTGCCAGCGTTGGTCCAGGCCGCCCGCCTGGGTGAGGCGGGCGACCAGCTTCTCGTGCTGGGGGAGCACTACTTGCCGTCCCGTTCGTGTTTGCCGCCGCCGGACCCGCCGTCGTTGGGCGTCGGCGGTGGCACGGGCCGGTCGGGTTTGTGCCCGTCATGAGTGGAGTTGTCCTCGTGCTTGGCATGGAGGTCGGTGGATCGCATGGGTTCGCTCCTCGGGGCGGGGAGTGCTCTGGCGATGGCGCCAACAGCATCTATTCCATTGGTACTGGAATAAGCGTGGCGTGACAAGGGGGTGACAGTATGAATTATTCCTGTCATGATGGAATCACTTCGACCCCCTGGAGGAAGCACATGAAGCTGACCCGGATCGCTGGTGAGTGCAACAACCGGCGTACCTGCCCCACTGTCTACGCCAGCGACCGCGGGACGGTCGTCGTGCAGGGTTACACCCTCGCGGCTGGCGACCTCGCCCAGATCACCCTCCCCGAGGGGGAGAGCGCCGTGGAGATCCCCCTGTCTCTGCTGAAGGAGGCCGCGCGTGTTCACGGAGACTGAGCTGGAGGCGTTCTTCGACGAACACCTGACCACATCGGCCTTCCGCCTTGAGGCCCTGGACCACTACGAAGTCGATTCCGACGGGGACGATTTCGCCCGGTTCAAGGCGGGTGAGGCCGACCCCGACTGGGAACGCAAGAACGCCTGGCTGGAAGTACTGCGGGCGGAGAGGGAAGCCGGTATCCGCGAGTACCGCGTCCGGGTCCTCAGGACTCCCCTGAACGACTACCTCCGGTACGAGTGCGAGTGGGGTTACGTGCTCAATGCCGAGGCGGGTGAGGAGATCCACGTCCTGGACCTTGCCGAGTGTGAGCTTCCGGCGGAGGTGGTGGACCACGACTTCTGGCTGATCGACGACACGTACCCTCTGCGCATGCACTACGGCGAGGCGGGCGAATTCATCGGGGCCGAACTCGTCGGTAGCCTGGACCGATACCAGAAGGCCAGGGACGCCGCTCTGGCCGCCGCCGAACCCTTCGAGCGGTGGTGGGCGCGTCATCCCGAGGAATGGAGAGCGAACCGGCCTGTATGACGGTTCCGCAGAACAGTCCTGTCGGTCGCGGTGCCGAAGGCCGCGACCGACTCGCCCGTGCGCTGCGCGAAGGCCGGGCCCGTGCTGCTATCAGCGGCGTTCGGGCAGGCCGGGCGGCGGGCATGTCCCAGTCGAAGATCTCCAAGATCGAACGCGGACTGTTGCTGCCCTCGGTGGACGACGTGGCGGCGCTGTGTCGGGTGTACGAGCTTCCTGCTGATAAGCGTGCGGAACTGCTCGCCCAGGCCGAGGCCCTGCGTGAGGAGGCTTCCAGCCGGGTGATCATGGCCCGGGGCGTCTCGCAGTTCCAACGCCGGGCCACGCGGATGGAGGCTGCTGCTTCCCTGGTCCGGTCGTTCGAGCCAGCCCTCGTCCTTGGGGCATTGCAAACCCGGGAGTACGCACGCTGCGTCTTCGACGACCCCCGAGACAAGGTGTCCGAGGAGGAAGCCGCGGCGTCCGTTGAGGCCAGACAGGAACGGCACAGGGCTCTGACCGAAGGCACGACCCGCTACGAACTGATCATGCCCGAAGGTGCTCTGCGTTGGCAGGTGGGTTCGGCTTCGATCATGGTGGACCAGATCGAGGAGATCGCCGCGATCGCAGCCAGGGGAGGGAACGCCGTGGTCGGCCTTGTCCCCTGGACGACCCCGGTCCATGTTTTCCCAGGCCATGCTTTTGACATCTACGACGAGGACGCTGTTGTGGTGGCGACCGAGACGGCCACGGCCACTCTCACCGGCGCCGCCGACATCGCGACGTACGTGGAGCTGTTCGGGGAGTTGGAGAAACTGGCCTGCTTCGGGGAAGAGGCGGTCGGGCACCTGGAACGCATCGCGGGGGAGTACCGCAGCCTGGCCCGCAGATGATTCGGCGCCCCGGCCTGGGTGGTCTGGACGGGGCGCCGAGGATGAGAAGCGGTGCTGTGAGGGCTACGGGTGTCCGGTGCGGGCGATGGTGAGGAAGGCGTCCCACTCGGTGGCCGGGAAGGGGAGGTGGCCCTTGGTCGGGTTCTTGGAGTCCCGGACGGCCGCGCCGCAGGGCAGGTCGGCGACCTCCACACAGTTCTGGTCGTGGCCGCTGTAGCTGCTCTTCCGGAAGTCTGTGGGGATGTGGGCCACTTCCACACAGTCACCGTTGACACCGCTGCAGCTGCTCTTCCGGAACTTCAGGTAAGTCAATGGTCACTCTCTCAGTGAGTCCGCTGCCGTTTTGATGAGAGCGGCAGACTGTTTGGTGCTCAACGCGGACCCCTGTAGGTCCCCGTAGGTCACGTTATAGCGCTCTACTTCGTCTTCCTGCTCGAAGAAGACAGAGCCGGCGATCGTCCCAACGTAGACGATGGAACTGTCTCGTGGATCTGGGAAGTCCAGGATTGCGAATGGGGCCGTGAGGCCTGCGTGGGAGCCATCTTGGAACGGAATGACCTGCACGTCGACGTGTGGCATCTCTGCCATGTGCAACAGGTGCATGAGTTGCGCATGCATGACATCCGGTCCGCCGATGACCCGTCGCAGGGCTGCCTCATCGAGTACGGCACGGAAATGCGCAGGTCGTACTCGGGTCAGGATTTCCCTTCGAGCCATCCGGAAGGCGACTCTCCGTTCGATCGCGGGCAGAGAGGTGTACCGCCCACCCTCGAACAGCGCATGAGCGTACTCGGGTGTCTGTAGTAGACCCGGGATGCACAGAGCCTCGAAGGTCCGGATGGTGGAGGCCTCCGCTTCGAAGTCAGGAAGCGCACGGTCGTCGTCGAAGAGCCCCTTGTACTTCGACCACCAGCCACGTTGCTTGGCGTCTTGGGCGAGTGCGTGCATGGCCTCTCGCGTCTGCGTTTCGTGCACGTTGTAGAGGTCCAACAGCTTGTCCAGGGCCGCTGTGGGGACGGTTCTGGACTCAGCCTGTTCCATCTTGCCGAGGTTCGATCGGCCCAGGCCAGCCTGCTTGGCGGCTTCGGCCAGCGTGAAGCCTGCTTCAGTGCGAAGCCGACGGAGTTCGGACGAGAGACGACGCCGTCGGATGCTGGGGCTGTATGGAGTTGGCATGCGGGAAGCCTAGCTGAGATTTTTTGTGGATACCACTTTTTTGGGTTGACACTGGTGGATGCGCGATCCACTATGGATCCGTATGCAGTGATCGTCATCTCACAGAGAGTGTTGTCGATCAGGCTACGCCGTGCCCCATCCCTCATCTGGGGAAACGCGAAGGTCTCACACCTGCGGGCACGCCGACCACTGTTGTTGCTCCACACGTGCAAGGAGTCTGTTCGTCATGCCCGCAACCGCACCCATGCCCGCCCTGCCCGAGGTGACTGTGCCTCTTGCCGAGCTGGTTCCGCCCCGGTGCCGCCACTACTTCACCGGCCGCTCCGACCGCGCCCACTACAAGATGCGCCGCTACGACTTCGGCGGCTCGACCCAGTTCATGCCGCTGGTGCGCGCGTTCCTGGACACCTGTGCCGCCGAACGCGACCGCGACTACCGCTACCTGTTCACCCTTTTGGGTAGCGAGCTGGCCAACAACGCCCTGCGCCACTCGCGTTCCGGGCAGCCTTTCGGGGTCTACACCCTCACCTGCCAGCGCACCCGCGCCGGTCTGCGCCTGACCTGCCGCGATCAGGGCTCGCGCGACGGTAGGAAGGCCGTTCTCGGCCAGTGCTGCCACCTGGTACCCAACCCCAAGGGGCTGGACCTGGCTGCTGAGTCCGGGCGCGGTCTGGCCATGATTGACGCCTTCGCCTCCTCCTGGGGCGACAACGGCATCTGCGACTACCGCCAGGTCTGGTTCTTCCTGGCCTACGACCTGACCGGCAGCCTCTGGAACACCCAGCAGTAGGCATCGCGCCTCAGGCGCGAAACGGGCCCAGAAAGCGCGCCAACGCTTTCCGGGCCCTCAGATCCCAAAATCCACACACTTCCACATGTTCAGAAAGCAGGATCAGTGACGCATCCTATCCCTGTGCCCCGGCCTTCCAGCGACCTGCTGCACCGACCGCTTCCGCCGCTGCCTCGTCGTCGCCCGCTGGTCGGCCCCTTCTGCCCGGCCTGCGAGCACCCTTCGTGCCGTCGGCGTCGGGCCGCGCGCCTGCCCCGCCTGGGCGGCCACCGCTCTGAGTTCACTCGCGAGCACGCCCGGGCCGCAGTTCTCCAGCGGCATCACCCGCACCTGCTCATCTGGTTCGGTGAGCAGACTCTGTCCTACTGGGTGGCCTCGCCTGTCGGACTGACTGAGGTTTCCGAATCCGAGGTGCTGTTGCTCCTCGCGGAGCCGGTTTCCGTGAACTGAGGGGTTACCGGCAGGGGCGTGATGCGCTCCTGCCGGTATTCTGCGGACATGGTCTTCCCAGGGCTGAGTGCGTCGTCCGTTTTGTCTGCTTCTGAAGAAGTTGGAAAAACGGCTGCTTGCCACTGGTAAGTTCGCAGGTCGTTGACTGTGCTCCCCGCGCACGCGGGGATGGTCCCGAGTAGCTGGCCGGACGGCCGTCGATGATCCGGTGCTCCCCGCGCACGCGGGGATGGTCCGCAGCGACACATACCCGGGATCCAAGCTTGGATGTGCTCCCCGCGCACGCGGGGATGGTCCCGACATCCCGTACGGGAAGTTGGACGCGGTGATGTGCTCCCCGCGCACGCGGGGATGGTCCCTTCGTCCGAACCCTCTTCCGAAGTTCGGTTGGGTGCTCCCCGCGCACGCGGGGATGGTCCCCGCCGCCGGAGACACCGGTTGCCGGGTCATCAGTGCTCCCCGCGCACGCGGGGATGGTCCTTGCGTGCCGAACAGGGCGACGCCGGCCTGCTCGTGCTCCCCGCGCACGCGGGGATGGTCCCCCCATGCGTCAGCTGGCCCGACAGGTGTCCATGTGCTCCCCGCGCACGCGGGGATGGTCCCGCCCGCTCAGCCCCGCACTCGTGGCAGACCATGTGCTCCCCGCGCACGCGGGGATGGTCCCGCCCGCTCAGCCCCGCACTCGTGGCAGACCATGTGCTCCCCGCGCACGCGGGGATGGTCCCGCCCGCTCAGCCCCGCACTCGTGGCAGACCAGGTGCTCCCCGCGCACGCGGGGATGGTCCCTCCGAGTACACCCCCCAGAACGTCACCACCGAGTGCTCCCCGCGCACGCGGGGATGGTCCCGGGCGACCCCGCTTGGCCACGGTGCGTGCCACGTGCTCCCCGCGCACGCGGGGATGGTCCCCGGACAAAGGTGCTGCGCTTCTGAATGTGGTGGTGCTCCCCGCGCACGCGGGGATGGTTCCGGCCTCTAGGTTCGCTTCTAAGCCGTGTTTCAGGTAGCGGGTGAGTCCTGGACGGACAGTTCTATGGACAGTTCCATGCAGCGTTGGCGGGCCGGGGAGAAGTCGTAGGGCATCTTGCTGATGGCTTTGACCATGCTCATGGAGCCTGCCTCCCGCTTGGCGGGGATGAAGTTGCCCTCGTCATCGGTGGGAGGGGGGTGCAGAATGTCCCAGGCGTCGAAGAGGGCATCGTCGTCCTTATCCAGGCCGGACTCCTCGATGACGGCCTGCAGGGCGCTTTCGAAGGCGTGCCGCTCGGCGGCCACGTGAGCCACCCGTGGATCATCGACGGCGACACTGTCGTCGAGTGCCTCCTCGGCGTCATCGATGCGGTCGGAGCCCTCCCGCAGAGTGGGATGCGTGGCCAGGGCGATGAAGCGGGTGGCCTGGACTGCCGCGCCGAGCGGGCCGAAGATCCGCTCAGTGACCAGCAGAGTGTCCAGGTCCGCCTGCCGCAGGGAGCCCTCGGGCAGGTCCTTGAGACGGTCGGTGACGAAGTCGGAGAGCAGGCCCATCCGGCTGCCTTCGGTGCGCATCCGCTGCACGGCGGTCCGTTGCCGCCCCAGTTCCGCCTCCTGCTCGGCGAGGGTTTCCTCCAACCGCTCCAGGATGCCCGAGATACCGTCTCCGCTGCCGGCGCCGGTGGAAGCCGTGCCGGTGGTGAAGGCGTCACGGATGTCGTTCAGGGCGATCCCGGCGTCGGCCATCCTGAGGACCCACAGCAGGCGGATCATGTCCTCGTACCCGTAGCGGCGGCGGCCGTCACTGCCCCGCTCAGGCTCGGGGAGCAGCCCGATCTCGTGGTAGTGGCGGATCGCCCGTGGCGTGGTGCCGGCGAAGGCCGCCGCGTCACCGATCTTGACCTGGCGGGGTGGAATGAAGGACGAGTACACGAGCGGGGACCTTTCCTCAAGGGACCGGGACGTGGGTCCACCAGACCACATTCCGCTACGGAAGGTGCAACCCCATGCACACCGCCCCGCGCCGATGCCAGGAAACGCGCCCTTCCCCCGTCATGACCGCAGGGCCGTCGTTTCCTGCGTCCTGGATCCGCTCAAGGGGCTGTGCCATTCCGCTGACCTTCCTGCCGTCGTCGAATCGGTGTGTTCCGGTGAGTGGTCCCCGCGTTCTCGGGTGAGCACTCCGCTCTGTGCGACGGCCGTGCCGACCGGGGAGACGAAGCATGTCCAGGCGTTCCCCGCACAGCCGGTCGTGCGCCAGGGGTGGGTCAGCGTGCCCTGCGATAGCTCGCGATCGCATGGCTGCCCGCTGCGATCCCGGCGAAGAGCACCGCCCCGATGGGCCACACGACCCATGAGTCGTCCCAGGCGTTGCCGATGAGGCTCCAGGCGAGGTAGATCGCGGCGAGGAGCGGCCAGTAGAACACCGCGATCACGCCGACGACGCTGCGCTCTCCGCCGCTGCCGCGGGTGAGTTGCCCGGCGACGGCGTGCGCCCAGGTCTGGGGCAGCAGTATCCCGAGTCCGGCCGCGACGATGGCGAGTACGACCACGATGCCGATGACGGTCCAGGCGTCGCCCTGGGGTGAGCTGTCCGTGAAGAGCGCGACGGCGATGAGTGGCAGGGGGGCCAGGATCCAGAGTGCGATCGCGACCCGCAGGGCGCGGGTGCGCCCGCGGTTGTTCCGTCCGGCCAGCGCCTCGGCCCAGCGGGTGACTTCGGGGTTGACGGAGAAGTGGTCCTCCGTGATGCGTCTGTGGGGTGCCGTCTCGCGCGAGGCGGTGACCAGCAGCATCACCCCGACAGCGACCAGTACGAGCAGCGCCAGGATTCCGATGAACATCCCGGTGGCGTTGCCAAGGGCGAGTACGCCGGACTCCGCGGCGACCGGAAACGCGATCAATGCTGCGGGTGAGAGTACGAAGAGCATGACCGCTGTGCTGGCATGGAAGCGGGTACGGCGCTGTGCGTCGGCGTAGTCCTGGGCTTCCGAGAGGGTCACGGGCGGGTACCGAGGGGGCGCGGGGGCCGTTCCGGCGTCAGCGGCGGCGGACGCGGAAGCGGCGGCCGGTGCCGGGGCGATGTCGGAGGTGATACCGAGGACCGGCGCGATCTCTTCGAGGCTGCCGAAGTCGCGGATGACGCGACCGACCGCCTCGTTCTCGGTGTGGCCCTCGGCGACGAGGGTCGTGTAGGCGTCTTCCATCATGCCCTGCAGCTCGGCCTTGGCTTCGAGCAGGCGCGGAGTCTGCGGATAGGCGCTGAACATCGTGTCCAGATAGGAGGTGACGACGTTCACGGGGCGTCTCCTTCGTTGGCTATGTCGAGGAATCTGTCGACGACGGACTTCGTGCTGTGCCACTCCTCGATCTTGGCGTCGAGGTGGGCGAGGCCCATATCTGTGATGCGGTAGTAGGTGCGCGCTTTGCCGGAGGGCGCGATGTCGGCGGATGAACTGACGTGGCCGCTGGATTCGAGCCGCTTCACCGCCGAGTAGAGGGTGGTCTGCTTGATGGCGTAGTCGCCGCCACTGATCGCGGTGATGCGCTGCGCGAGCTTGTAGGCGTAGGACGGGCCGTGGCGCAGCAGGGAGAGCACCATGAGGTCGACGTAGCCGCGGATGGCGTCGGCGCTGATCATGAGAACGCTCCTGTTCATCCTTGGCTCTTTAGTGCCTCAAACGTACTATGTCTGCCGTAGTACGGCAAGCCCTCGACCGGGCTGCCGGTGCGTCGGGATCGCCTCCCGCCACCCCCAGGGGTCCGCCGAGCGGTACCCGCGCTGGCAAGGATCCGGACGCGGTGACGGGGGGCGATTCTGGTGGAGGCCGGTGATCGAGTAGTCGGTATTCGCCTCTGCCCGCCGCATGTAGTCACTCTGCGTGGTCGTCAGGGGCGTAGCGGGACCACGGGCTTCCCGCCTCGGCGGCCAGCGCGGTGGTGTGTTCGGGGTGCTAGCCGAGCATCCGAGCGATGACCGGTGACGGGGCCTGGAGAACGAGCTGGCGGATGGCGGCGGTGCGGCCGCGGAAGGTCGGGAGCCCGTTCTCGCGCATCCGGCCGGCGAGCGTGCGGGTGTCCATCGGCTGTCCGGCCCGGCGTCGGGGCTTGAGCAGCAACCGAGCGGCCAGTGGCGGTAAGCCGCGCCGTGCCAGCCCGCTAACGCCACTGGCCGTTCTGACGGCGCCGACCCATCGGGTTCTCTGTCAGCCCGACGACGAGTGACTACGCGGGCTGACCGTATTCGGCGACGTAGGCCGCGTAGTCCTCCGCGATGACGGCCCGGCCGGTCTCAGCGGTGAAGTGGTCGACCACGGTGACGGCTGGTACGGGGCCGAGGATCGCTACAGGTTTTGGCGGTAGTCCCTCCTGCCTCTCACCGGCCGCAACCGATGGCCGTGACCTGTTGCTCCTACCCGCACGCGGGACGGGGGGACGGCTCGTCAGTAGCAGCTGAGAGAATCGCCCGATGATGGACAGGACGGAACACACTGACCTGCGGAGGTAGGAGCGATGCGATGCGTGCAACCGACGCCCCCGATGGGTCCGTGACCCTGTGCATGTCGCAGGCCGAGGCGACGGTTCTACACGAACTGATCGCCTTTGCGGAGTTCGCGTACGACCTGACCTCGATCGAATCGGAGAGACCGGTCGAGCAGAAGGTGCTGTCCGACATACAGCACGCGCTCGCGCCGCTCATGCTTCCAGGACTTGACGCTCACGGCTACGACGCCGTAATGAACCGCGCTCGCGCCGCCATCGACCTCAGCTCCTTTCGGGCCCCCTACCCACCCGGCACAGAGGAAGATGGCGCGATGGACAAGCGCGCGGTCGCCCGTGAACTCGCCGATGTGATCGCGGATGAGATCGAGGCGCAACTCGGGGTGCGCCGCCCGGTCGGTGAGATGCCTGCGCTGATCGCCGACGCAGTCTTGGACGCCTTCCGTGTCAAGCGCGTTGACCAGGCCGACCGCCTGTCGGTTGACCCAGGGCTCGTACAAGGTCCGGATGGGACTGGCTGACGAAACCCCGGAGCACCAGGACCGGGATGCCCGCCGGGGCCAGCCGGGCGGTGAACACCTGGCGCAGGAACGTGCCCGCGTCGGGCCAGGAGGCGGGCTTGGCCCCACTCCGGTGCTCCCCGCGCGCGGGGATGGTCCCGCCACTGCGCGGAGGCCACAGCATGATCGACAGGGCTCCCTGCGCACGCGGGGATGGTCCAAGACCAGACGGGGAGAGAACGTCATGAGCGCGATGCCCACGGAATCTGGAAGCGGCCCCGGAGTCGGTCACGACCTCAGCGGATACGTGCTCGTTCCTGCAAGATGGGTCGAACACTACGAACGACTTCTCGAAGAGCACGAGGACGCCGAAGCCGCCCAGATCTTGGCAGACGTCAGAGCAGGCCGGGAACAGGTCTTCACTCATGACGAGGTGTGGGGAAACGACGATTGAGCCGCAGGTACGAGCTTCAGTACACCCACACGGCACGCAAGGGCATCAAGAATCTCGATGTCGTCCTGGTACTCAAGGTCGCTCCCCGAGGCGGGTTTTACGACGACCTGTAGCTTGCGTTAGCGATGTGGAGGGGTGCCCCCCGCGCACGCGGGGATGGGCCCTGGGAGCACGGCTGATGCCCTCCCAAGGCCTTCAGGGACAGGACTCGTAATCCACGGACGCGCTTCCGGCTGCGGCGTCGTAGCACTGGCTGACCGGCGGTATCCCGGAGACACCCGGCACGAAGTCGGGGTCTCCGAAGGTGAGCGGGCCCCGTTCGGGAGCACCCGGGAAGGTGAGGACGAGCCTGTCGCCGACCGAGGCCGGTCCGGGGGCCTCCTCCGGCTCGATCGGGCCCTCAGGAGTGGGAACCGTGAACAGCTCAGGCACGGAGACGCTGTGGCCCTCGACCAGGTTCCCGACGAGCACGGTGAAGCGCACCCCCTCGGGGACCTCCTCCACGGAGCTCACGGAGAGGTGGAAGAGCGTCTCGTACGAGTCAGGGGTGGCCTGGAAGGTCGGCATGCCGTTCGGCGAGGTGATCACCTCCGCCAGCCATTCGGCGTTGGTGCCGAAGGGCGTCGGTTCCGGCATCACCCATTCCGTGTCGGGTCCCTCCGTACCTTCCTCTCCCGAACCCCTTACCTCCTGCGGCCCTCCCGCCCCTGAACCCTCTTCGGTCCCCTCCGCGGCTGTACCCTCACCGGTTCCCTCGCTCTCACCGCCGTCTGGCGAGAGCACCTGGGCCGCCAGGAACCCACCGCCCACCGTGCCCAGCAGCAGGACGGCGGCGCTGGCCACCACCAGGGCCTTGGGCACCCGGCGAGGCGGAGCGGGCGGCCGCACGGCACGCACACCCCGCCACTCCCGGTCCAGGAGGGCCCCCACCGCGTTCGACAGCCCTGACCCGTCCAGCGGAACGTCCTGCTTCTGCCGCCCCGACCCCTGCCCCTGTTCCCGCCCCTGTCCCTGGCCCAGGGCGACCAATGCGCGGGCGGCCTGGGCCGCCGTGGGGCGCTGGCGCGGGTCAGGGTCCAACGAGGCGGTCACCAGCGGCAGCAGTGGTCCGGGCACTCCGGCCAGGTCCGGCGGCTGGTCGAGCATCTGGGAGGGGAGGGAGTCCGTGGAACCCGAACCGAAGGGCGCGCGGCCGGTGGCGGCGTAGGCCACCAGAGCGCCCCAGGCGAACAGGTCGGCGGGTGGCGCGGCCGGTGCTCCGCGCAGTACCTCCGGGGCGATCCATCCGGGGGTGCCCACCAGACCGCCGGTGCGGGTCAGCGCGGTTTCGTCGACGGCGCGGGCGATACCGAAGTCCAGCACCTTGGGGCCCTCGGGGGCGAGCATGACGTTGCCGGGTTTGAGGTCGCGGTGCACGATCCCGGCCGTGTGCACGGCGTTCAGTGCCTCGGCGACCCCGGCGGCCAGCCCGAGGAGAAGGTTGGGCGGGAGTGGTCCGTGCTCTCTGACGTGCGCGGACAACGACAACCCGGGCACGAACTCGGTGACCAGCCACGGCCCGTGCGCGTCCTGGCCGGAGCCCAGGAACTCCGGGACCGACCGGCTGCGGACCCGGCTGAGGAGGCGGATCTCGCGGGTGAACCGGGCGCGGAAGTCCGGATCCTCGGTGAGTTCCTCCCGGATGACCTTGAGCGCCGCGTAGCCGCTTCGTGCGCGTCCGCCGGGACGCAGCCGCAACCCCGCGTACACGGTGCCCATGCCGCCGGTGCCGACCCTGCCGACGATGCGGAACCCGCCCAGGGTCTCGGGATCGTCCGGACGCAGCGGAGCGAACCCGGGACGCGTTCCCGGCCCCGGCCCGGAGCGGGAGCCCGGTCCCGAACCCGGTGTCGAACCGGGTGCCGTCTCCGGCTCCGTTCCCGGTGCCCGTCCTGTTTCCGGGCGCGGGCCCGAACCCGGCGCCGGACCCGAGCTGGTGGGTCTCCCGGCGCGTGGGTGCGGTCCGTCGCCGGAACCCGAGCCGGGCCCCGGTCCGTGGCCGCGGTGCTCACTCACTCGGGCGCTCCTCCGGGCAGGGCACGAACTCCTCGTCGGTCATGTCGACCGGCGGGTACGGGTGCCAGTTCATGTAACACGCGTAGGCGCCGCGCGCGGTGTCCGCGTTCCCGCCGAGCGCCGTGGGGGCGGGCAGGTAGGCGAGCAGCCCGCTCTCGGGCGCCTCCGGGAAACGCACCTCGAACTCCGCGCCGGGCGTCTCCCGGCTGACGGTGGCCAGCACCTCGTCGGGAACCGCGACGTGGGCGGGCCGTCCGTCGGCGGTGGGATCCCTGGGGAGCGGGTCCAGCCCCTCGCCGACCTCAAGGAGGGTGATGTCGCCCGATCGCAGCGTGAACTCACCGGCGTCCGCCACGTACTCGACCTCGCCGAACACCATGATCCCGGTCTGGGCGGCGGTGTCGGAGTAGACGGTCTCCACCCGGACGGTCGCCACCGCGTACTCGGCGCGTTCGACATCTGCGGGCAGAGCGGGGCTGGCCCCGTCGAAACCGGGGGTGATCCCGAGCCCTCCGGAGCCGTCCGCGTGCACGGTGAACAGGCCGTTCCCGGAGATCTCCACCGCGATCTCGCCGCCGGCGCCAGCGTTCGAGACCTCGTCCGAACCCTCTCCGGGGCCGTCCCCGTTCTCGCCGCTCCCGCTGCCGGACCCTTCCGTTCCCCCGGCGGCATCGGTTCTGTCAGCACCCGGGCCGGTGCCGCCCGAGCCGGTGCCATCCGGGCCGAACCGGACGCCCACGAACCAGCCGCCTCCGGCCACCAGCAGCACGGCGGCGGCCGCCGCCGCGACCAGCGTCCAGCGGCGCTTCCCCGGCTCCCGCGCGGCCGACCGGTCCGAGGGCTGACCTGTTCCCGGAGACGGGTCGAGGGAGCGGGGCGGGGTGGTCGTGGTGGGCGGCGGCGGTGCCTCCCAGCCGTCCCGGAGCACCCGGGTGACCAGGGCGGTCGCCTCTTCGGCCGGACTCGCGCCGACGGTTCCCGTGAGCCGCGCCCCGAGCAGCTCGGACAGCGCCTGCTCCACGGTCGGCCGCCGTGCGGGGTCGCCCCCGGTGGCGGCGGTGACCAGCGGCAACAGGTCATCGGGGACCCCGGCCAGGTCCGGTCGGCCGTCCAGTACCCGCACGGCCACGGTCTCGGCGGAACCGGTGCCGAACGGGTTTCTTCCGGTGGCGGCGAAGGCGACCAGGGCGCCCCAGGCGAACACGTCGGCCGCCGGGCTCGGCTGGCCGCCGCGCAGCAGCTCCGGGGCCACCCAGCCGGGGGTGCCGAACAGCCCTCCGGTGCGGGTGATGGCGGTCTCCGCGAGGGCGCGGGCGATGCCGAAGTCGAGGACCTTGGGGCCGTCCGCCGCGAGTACCACGTTGCCGGGTTTGAGGTCGCGGTGCACGATCCCGGCCGTGTGGATCGCCCGCAGCGCCTCGCTCACCCCCGTGGCGAAGGCCCGCAGGTTGGTGCCGGTCAGCGGGCCGTGTTCGCGCACGTGCTGGCGCAGGGTGGGCCCGGCGACGTACTCGGTGGCCAGCCAGGGTTGGGCGGCGTCGGTGTCGCTGTCCAGGAAGCGCGGCACGCAGGGGCTGGACACGCGCCGGACGAGGTCGGCCTCGCGGCGGAACCGGGCACGGAAGTCGGGGTCGGCGGAGAGGTCACCGTGGACGAGCTTGATCGCCACCAGGCCGCCGGAGGGGTCCCGGCCGGCGTAGACGGTGCCCATGCCGCCCGCGCCGAGGCGGCCCACGGTCCGGTACCGGCCGACGGATCCGGGGTCGCGGGGCCGTAGGGGTTGGAAGGTCTGGGAAGACCGGGAGGGGCGGGAGGGCGGTTCAGGAGAGGTCACGTGCGCTCCGAGTGCCGCAGGGGGGTTCAGGATCGCAGGTGGGGGGACACATGCGGTCGGTTCTGACCATAACCGGTCACGTCGACGGCGGGCCGGGCCGCCTCACCGGCCGCCTCACCGGCCGCCTCACCGGCCGCCAGCGGCGCCCGCGGCCTGGGGCACGCGGGCCGGACGCACAGCGCCCCCGAAGGGCACCCATGCCCTTCGGGGGCGCTGTGCGTGTGCGGCTGTCGCAGGAACGGCCCGGGTGGTCAGCGCTGTGCGCTGCCGGAGGCGTCACCACCGGGCGGGGCCCACACGGAGCCCCGCGGCGTCTTCGCGGACGGGCCTGTTCGGGGTCTTCGCGGCGGTTCGGGTCGAGCTCCGGGCTAGGAGATCGGACCCGGCTGCGGGCCGGGGCCGGCGGGCTGCGGCGCGCCGAAGGTCTGCATCCGCTCCCGGACCAGCCGGGTGCGGTGCGAGGCGCGCCGGACCCCGGTGACGATGAGGACGACCACCCCGGCGATGAAGCTCAACGGGCCGAGGACGACCAGGACCAGGGTGCCGGTAACGAGCTTGGCCTCGGAGGACGCGGTCTGTTCGAGCGTGCCGATCCCGTAGGTACCCGAGTGGATGTCGTCGCAGCGAAGGACGTACTCACCGGGTTCGGGCGTGGACAGCTCGGCGGTGAGCCGCCAGCTGTCGTAGGCCGTGCCGCTGTAGGAGTGCGGCGCCGTGTCCAGGTTGTCGTTCCCGGACCCGGGGCCCGCGGGCGTGTCGAGTTCGCAGGCGAAACGGTTGGCGTCGCCCTCGACGTACAGCCCCCAGTGGCCCTCCTGCCCCTCCTCTACCTGGAAGGCGGCACTGCTGCCGCCCTCGAACTCGGCGATGAACTCGGGCTCCGCGGTCGCGGAGAGGAGAAGACCGAGGAAGACGAGGAAGGAGGCCAGCGCGCCGATCGGGATGGTGAGCCCGCCGATCCAGTACCAGCGTGCGCGGGGGCGCAGTTCCTTCCCGTCGATGACGGGTGGAGGCGGGACCTGCGGGTACTGGAACTGGGCCTGAGGGTACGGAGCCTGAGGATACGGAGCTTGCGGGTACGGGTCCTGGGGGTGCACGGGGGCCTGCGCGCCGGGGGTCTGGGGGTACGGAAACGGGGTGCCGGGGACGGGCTGAGGAGCCTGGTCCGCCTGTGCGGAGGGATCGTTCCGGGCGGGCTCGTGTGGCGGGGGAGAGGGAAGTGGCATGGCTGACATTTTGTCAGTTCTACGTAGCTGCCGGTGACAGGATTCCAGCTCCGGTGCTGGGACGTTCAGGCGGGTTCCGGGTGGGTGGAGGCGTTCCCGGCCCACACCAGGGTCCGACCACGAACCCGGTGGTCAAACCTCAGCGGGTCGTCGCCTTGTCAGCGGTAGGCGTACCGGCTGCGGATGCGCGCGCAGATCGTCCTGCAGGCCGCACGCGGACGCTCCAACGCGCGCATCGCCCGGGAGAGCGGCCTGCGCCTGGACATGGTCCGGTGCTGGCGCGGCCGGTTCGCCGACCAGGGCCATCAGTGTTTCGAGTTCGGTGCTGTTGCGGGGGTGAGTGCGGTTGCCAGGGCGGCGAGGCGGTCATGTTCCTCGGGTGTGAGACGGCTGAACCGGTCGGCGACCGATTCGGCGAAGCGCTCCCGTAGGCGCACAATCAGCTGTTCGCCCTCCTGGGTGGCCGTTACGCGATTCACCCTGCGGTCCTCGCTGTCGCGCTCTCTCGCCAACAGCCCTCGCCTCTCCAGCCGGTCGATCATGCCGGTGACATTGGTCCTGTCGCAGCCGAGAGTGGTGGCCAGTTCACTGAAGGACGGCCGATCGGAAGTCAGGACGCACAGCAGCTGGGCCTGCTGAGCGGTCAGGCCGAACTCGCGTCCGAGGAGCGCGTAGAGGGCGGCGGCCTCGCGGTGCAGCGTGGTTACGGCGGCAGCAAGGGCATGCGAGGTCATGAGAGAGAGTCTAGATGATTGACCTCATCGACAATTTAGGGGAGTATCTCACCTATCTACATCATCACCTTTCGAGAGACTCAGGCATACACATGAACAGCAAGGTCGCAGTCGTGACGGGAGCGTCCCGGGGGATCGGGCGCGCTGTCGCCGAACGGTTGGGGGCGGATGGAGCGCGGGTGATCGTCAACTACCACTCGGACGCGGTCGCGGCGAAAGATGCCGTGGCCGCCGTCGAGCGTGCGGGCGGACGGGCCACCGCAGTGCGAGCCGATGTGCGCGACGCGACGCAACTGAGCTCTCTGTTCAAGGCGGCCGTTGCGGAGTACGGCGGGCTGGATGTCCTCGTCAGCAACACGGGGATGGCGCGCCCCACATCCTTGGCGGATGCCACGGACGAGGACTTGGAGCTGCACCTCGCCATCAACACCCGGCCCGTCTTCAGAGCCCTGAAGGAGACCGCACTCCACATGCGCCACGGTGGGCGGGTCGTCGTGATCTCCAGCGGCTCGACCGTCGTGGCGCATCCCGGCGCGGGCCTCTACGCCGCGAGTAAAGCGGCAGCTGAGCAACTGGCCCGGACGGCGGCACACGAGCTCGGACCGCGCGGAATCACGGTGAACAGCGTGCTGCCCGGCGCTACCCGCACCGATGCCCTGCAAGCTCAGATGCCGGCTGACGTGGCCGCGTCCATCCGTAGCCAGACGCCCCTCGGCCGCCTGGGCGAGCCGGCCGACATCGCATCGGTGGTCGCGTTCCTGGTCTCGGACGAAGGCGCATGGATCAACGGCCAGACCATCCACGCAAGCGGTGGCCTCTTCTGAGGTGCCCTGGCAGCTGTTGCCCTTGCATGCCTGATGACGGTGTCTTCGCCGGTCAGGCACAGAGTCGCTGAACCGTGGAAGTCGTGGCCTGTGCGGCCTGACGGCGCAGCAGCACGTTCCCGCGCTCCGACTCACCGACCCGCCCGCTGGAGTACTCCCCACCATCAAGGAGAGACATGTCCGACCCCCCTGGCCGGAAGCCCGACCGAAGCGACCGCGTCGGCCCCTGAACAGCCGATGCCCAGGGCAACGGGCTGCCCATTCGACCCGCCCCCGGCACTCGAAGCGAGGCAGCGGAAAGGCCCCCTCACTCGGCGAACCGGTCGCGCCAGCACCGGACCGTGTCCAGGCGCAGGCCGGTCTCCCGGGCGATGCGCGTGTTGGAGCGTCCGCGTGCGGCCTGCAGGACGGTCTGCGCGCGCATCCGCAGCCGGTACCCAGTCTTGTGGCCGTAGGCCCTCGGTTTCAGCCGCTCGTGCTCGGCGGCACGCGAGGTGATTGGACGGGCAGCGGCAACAGGCAAGGCAGACAGGCCGGTCGAGAGAAGCCCCTTCCCGATGTCCAACCTCGCGAAGCCACGGAAGGAGTCGGACCGAGTGGAGGAAGCCGAAACCCGGTACCGACGAGCCCTTGAGGACGGGGAAGCCGAGTGCCCGTGCCCTGGAGTCGCTCACCACCGACCGGTGAACAGGTGCGGTTCCTTCGCGTCGGACCCCGCTCCGATGTTCTCCGACCCCCGCCTCGCAGACACCAGGGGTCAGGGCGCCAACCGCTCGACCAGCGCCCGCGCCCGATCCATCCTGACCTTCTTCGCCTGGGCGAACAGCGCGAAATCCCCGGCGTGCTCCTCGATCAGATCGTTCTGCGCCGCCGCCTCCGCGCCGTGCCAAACCCGGACCACCGAGGCCGTCTCCTTGCACGCCACGTCCGCGCTCGCCACCGCGGTCTCCTCCGCCGAGGCGACGTTGTCCTGCCAGCGCGGGTCCTGCGACGCCTCGGTGGGAGTGGAGTAGGCAAAGCCCCGGTCCGCCATGCACGCGCTCCAGGCGGCGAACGCGTCCACCACGGCGGGGTCGCGCAACGAGGTGTCGAAGCCCGTGCTGATGTAGGAGTTCAGCAGGCTGTCGTCCGTGGCGGGGACCTCCGCCGACATCTCCTGCTGCGCCTGGCGCAGGCATCCGGTCCTGCTCTCGTCCCCGTGGGCCGCCCGGTACTCGGTGACCGGGAGGCTCTGACGCTCCTCCCGCACCCGCTCCACCCTCTCCTCGTGCTCGGATGCGGGCGGCGCCTGGTAGCCGTACAGTTCGGCCACGCCCGTCTCGATCACGCCGTAGCGACGCCGGTGCGCGGAGTCGATCCCCTCCTCCTCGGGCGCGGGGACGACCTGCCAGTCCATGCCGTTCTCCCTCATGCACTCGCGCACGAGCAGGTCCTCGGCGTAGCGCAGCGTGCGCATCTCGAAGGGGGAGAGCGTGTGCTCGTCGAAGGGGAGCGACAGGGTTCGGGCCTGCTCCTCCTCGGCAAGGAAACCGTTCCCGTCGTCGCCGCGGGCACCGCAGGCGGCCAGGCCGAGGACCAGACCCAGTGCCGCCGCGGCGCCCGGAAGGCGCCGTCTGTTCATCGGTTGCTCCACTTCCCAGGGCCGAAGCCGGGGAGGCCGTGCACCGCTGCGCCCAATCTCCCCGGCCCGAGGGCTCACCAGATACGGATCGAGCTGATCCGGTTGTCGAAACCGTTGTTGGTCAGGTCGCTGTCGACCGAATTCGCCTGGGCGTAGTAGGACGGGCCCTCGCCATTCGCGTGTGCGTAGAAGGACGCGTCGTTGGGCTTCCGGTTCTTCATGGAGCTGGCGTTGTCGTTGACGTCGCGGCAACCCGAGCCGCTCCAGCAGCGGCCCTGCAGGTTGTAGACGTGTCCGGAGGTCCGGAAGGACCCGCCCGCGTAGTCGTCGTGTTCGTAGAGGTAGATGTAGGTGGCCTGCGCCTCGACGGCGGGGATGCTCGCGGCCGAGGCCGTCGAGGCCGTGCCGAGCACGCCGGCCAGGGTGATGGAGCCGAGTGCGCCGACGATGGCGAACATACGCCTCTTGCTGGACAAGGGGTTCTCCTTTTGGGCATCAGTGGCCAGAGGGAGCCATCCATGAATTCTCGCTCATGGAATTTCTTCCTTCATCGAATATAACCAACGAGGCGCGGGCGCGAAAGGAGGTGGCATGGCCGCATCAGGCCGTCGCAAGTTTCTTCGCCTAAACTCACAGTCGAATTCGGTTATTTTGGCGTCTTTTGGGAGGGTGTGAATTCCGGGTGTGGCGGTGCAGCGGGGGTGGGTGGGGGGAGTAGCGCGGCGGATCATCGCCGCCGGACGCCCCTGGGCTGACCGGACACGATCGGGACAAGGCACGCGCCGGGCGCCCTCGACCGTGCCGCGTGGCCACTGTGGGACCGCCTCCGAGCCCTGGCCCCTTCGTCGCGCGGGACGACCAGCACGACCCCAGGCCCGCGCAGTCGCGCGGGCCCGTGGTCCGCCGTGAGGAGGGCTTCGTCATCTCGGCGTGCACCCGGCGCACCGTGCCGGTGCACCCCGCTGACGCCGCCGAACTCCAGCCCCGGCCACCGGTCCCTAGACTGCCTGAGCCGACGACGGACGGAACAGGACAAGGGGTGGGACAGCGGTGCGACGACGTGTGGGGGACGTGCTCGGCTGGAGCGGGGTCACGGTGCTCGTGGGCGCCCTGATCCTGACCACGCCCCACGTCTCGAATTTCAGCGAGCGGGCCGCGCCGGGCAGCCAGGGCCCGGCGCTCCTGGTCGGCCTGACGCTGCTGCTGGCCGCCGCGGTGCTGGGGTGGGTGTCCCTGACCGCCACCCGCGACCCCGACCGGCTCGCCGCGCGCCCGACCCTGGGCAGCGCGCTGGGCCGCGGTGCCGTGGTCCTGGTGGTGCTCGCGGTGGTGTGGGCGGCCTTCCCCACCCGTCACCTGGCCGCGATCGTGGACAACGACGGTTATCGGATGTTCTCCGACCACGTGCTGGCCCTGTGGGTCGGGGTGTGCCTGGTGGCCCTGGGCACGGCCCTGGCGCTGGGAGCGGCCACGGCCCTGCCCTGGCACCGGTGGAAGCGGGTGCTGACCGGGGCGGCGGCGGGCACCCTGGTCGTGACGTTGGTCTGGACGCTGGTGCCCGCGGCCCTGACCCGGGCCTTCATGGTCGAGCACACCGTGGCCGCCGCCGACGGCGGGCAGGCGGCGCCGGTCCCGGCCACGATCAGCCGGGTGGGGTGGACCTGGGAGCCCGAGCACCCGGTGCTGGACCCGGTGCTGGGTGTGGAGCGGGGTCCGCGCGGGCCCCTGGTGCTCTACGACGACGGGTTCGTGGCCCTGGACGGGGCCACCGGCGAGGAGTTGTGGACCTACCGGTTGCCCTTCTCCCGTCAGGCGCAGGCCGGGGTGTTCGCGGGCCAGGACCGCTACGCCTACCTGTCGCACGTCACCGAAGCCACGCCTGAGTCTGAGCCGCAGACCCACGCGATGGTGATGCTGGACGCCGCCACCGGCGAGGTGGTGCGCGAGACGCCCATGCCCGCCCTGACCTGGCAGGGACAGGAGAAGTCCCCACCGCTGCGCTACCTCACCCCCGACGTGCGCGTCTTTCGCGTCCACGAGGACGGGCGGTCCCTGGTCGTGGCCTACGCCACCGACTCCACCGAGCGCCTGTGGGAGGTCGAACTCCGGGAGGGGGCCGGTGAACGCTGGTGCCAGTGGGCTGATGACGGTGGGATCCGCGGTCACGGCGACCGGGTGCTGGTGGCGCGCCTGTGCCTGGACCAGGAGCACCTCCCTGAGGAGGATGTTGAATCGACCCTGTACAGGATGGACGTGCCCGAGGACGCGGTGGAGAGCGTGACCGCGCTGGACGTGTCCACGGGTGAGCGGGTGTGGCGCCAGGAGTGGACACCCGACAATCTGTCTTACACGCAAGTGCCCATCATCGGCGCCGTGCGCGAGGGGCGCGGGGGTGAGGCGGTGGCCCGCACTCCGGGCGGGGCGTTCGCCGTGGACGACGGCGCTCCCGCTCAGGTGTTCCCTCCGGCACCGGACCCCATGTATGAGTACGCCGTGGGTGTGGACACCCGGGGCGCGGTGGTGCTGCGCGACCGGGGCGGCGATGAGCCTGGTCTGCTGCTGGTCACCGACGCCAGCGGGGAGGTCGTCCAGCGCAGCGAGGTCGAGGTGGACGCGGACCTGTGGGCACCGGTGAACCAGGCCCGCGTCCTGGAGTCGGTGCTGGTCGTGCCGCACCTGGCCTGGGACGACGCCGACCGTCGGGTCCTCACCGTCTCCGTCCTGCCCTGGGAGGGCGAGGCCGCTCAGCAGGGCTGGACGCAGATCCTGCTGGAGGACGGCGAGGGTCCTGTCGAAGCGCCGGACCTGCTGGGCGTTGGCGACTACGGCGTTCTTCCGGTTCCCGGGGCGGTGGTCTCCCACGTGGAGGACCGCCTGTACGGGCTGGTGCCCTAGACCTTCTTCTGGTGGTTCCTAGTACGCATGCTCATGCGGGCGAAGGAGGCGCCGCCCAGGCTGAACAGCATGACGAATTCGGCAGCCCCCCGACGGCTTCCTCTACCGCCATCCCCGGCTCGCGGTCCTGCTGCGGGTCGTCGGGGTGGCCGTCGCGTTCGCAGCGGTCGGCGCATCAGTCAGCCTGGAGCCGGTGTGGCCAGACACGAAGAAGGGTGCCTGGGCCGCTGAACGCCCAGTCCGGTGGTTCGCTAGATTGCGGTGCATGCACATCCCTCTCCGTTCCGCCGCCGCAGCTGCCGTCGTCGTGGCGGCCAGCGCGTGCACGGTGGCCCCCGGCCCTGGCGAACCCGCCCCGGACAACGCCGTGGTGCGCCTGCAGGAGGCCGGGTACGTGCCGGTGACCTCCGGCATCAGCCCGCGCGAGCACCTGCTGTGCACCCCCGACGGGGAGCGGGCTCCCGACTGCACGGAACAGGGACAGGTGCGCTGGTCACTACCGCTGGAAGGCGAGTATCGCCTGACCGGTAGCCTCACCCTGCACCACCTGGACACCGGTGCACGCCCACGCGACTCCTCCAACCCCTTCAAGGCCGTGGACGCCGGTGAGAACGGCGTGCTCTACGCCGAGAACGCCCTGCTGCGCATGGTGGACGCCGACACCGGTGAACTGCTGTGGACCACGGATCTGCGTGAGAGGTCCGACATCGACTTCCTGCACTCGGGGCTGCGGTCACTGCACGCCGACGACGACCGGATCGTGCTGCGCTTCGAGGACGGATTCGTGCAGGTCGACGCCGCGGACGGCAGCGTGTCCAGCGTCGCGCCCCGCGCGGAGTGCGCCGGTGACCTGGTGGCCATCAACGGCAACGAGGCCGTCCTGGAGCACTGCGGTGGGCAAGAGGGCTTCTACCTGGCCCTGGACCTGTCCACGGGCGAGGTCCTGTGGGAGTTCCGCAGGGCCGACCCGGAGGAGATGGCCGGTGACCTGCTGCGCACCGGTACCTCCTGGGTATGGGTCAGTGACGTCGATGACGGTCCGGCCACCGCGGTGGAGACCAGCGGCGGCCGTCTGGGGCCCGCTGGCCTTGGCACGATCGGCCTGAACCAGATCGGCGACACCGCGGTGGCCCTGGCGTGCGCCCCCGACGGTCTGGGGCCCCTGCGCTCGCAGCCCCACGCGCCCGGGGTGGCCTGCCTGGAGCCGCGCCTGTACGCGGTGACCACCGACTAGCTCTCACGGTGCGCAGTGGGCGGCGGCGCACCGCACCAGCTCGAAGGCGTGCTCCTCTCCCGCGTTCTCGTCGGCGACCCGGTGCCAGACCAGGTACGGGCGGTCGGCATCGTCCAGCTCCAGGTCGATCCACCCCGGCGCGTGGTCGTAGATGCCCACCACGGTGCGGTCATAGCTCTGGCACCGCTCATCGGCGCAGGCCAGGTAGACCACCTCGCGGGTGGAGACGTCGAACGTCGCGATCTGGGGCAGCCCGGCCGAGTCCAGGGCCAGGGCGGGCGAGGTGCGATCCCAGCCCGGGCCCAGCACCTGCGCGGTGTCGCGGTCCTGGCACCTCTGGTCGGCGCAGTCGATGAGCCGCACGGAGCCGTCCCGGGTATCGAGGTAGACGATCACCGGTGTGCGGTCCGGCCTCATCCGCATGATGGCGCCGGTGTAGTGGGCGTTGTTCCACTCCTGCATCCGCAGCACACCGGTCGGCGGGACCAGCTCGGTGGTGGTGAAGTCGGTGCACGGCACGTCGTGGCAGGCGTACAGCGTCAGCGCGCCGCTGTCGGGGTGGTGCACGCTCACCTGCGGCACGCCCTGGTCGGTGGCGGTGACGCTGACCAGGGCCGGGTAGTCGTGGCGGGGGTGGGCGGTGGAGGCCAGCGTGGAGCCGGGTTCGCGGACCAGCAGGGTGGAGGCGGGGGACGTGCACTGGTCGGCGCCGCAGCTGAACAGGGTCAGCAGGGTCTCGCCGAACCCCACGGAAGGGGTCGCGGTCACGACCATGTGGCGGCCACCGCCGGCCCCTCCCCAGGCCGCGATCTTGTCGGGCAGGCCCCGGGTGGTGACCTGGTTGGCGGGATCGTCCTCCGGGGCGTCCCACTGCCCCTCGGGCTCCACCTGCGGCTCCAGCTCCCACGTGTGGTCGCGGCACTGGTCGGGGCGCACGCACTGGTCGTGCACCACGATGCTCCCCTGCGCCAGGAGCGGATCCAGGGAGGCGCGGACGGTGCGCACCGCGCCCCCCGCCATGCCGGTGGTCGCCAGCACCGGGCCCGCCCCGTCCAGGGGCTGATCCAGGTCCCGGCAGGCCGCTGCCTCCTCACACAGCTGCTCTCGGGTGCCCAGCACCACCGAGGCCCCGTCCTCGGGCAGGATCAGCGGCTGGGGGGTGGCTTCGCGCCGCTCCCACGGCTCCACCGAGGAGATGTCGTAGCGCAGTGTCGGCCACGGGCCGTCGGTGAGCAGGGTCTGGTAGAGCTGGAGCGGCACGGCGAGCCCGACGGTCACCGCCACGACCATCCCCACGGCCAGGTACGGGCGCGCGGCCTGCTCCTGCGGAGCCGGGCCCTGGCCGGTGGCGGCCAGGGTGAGCGCCACCGCCGCCACCGTGAGTCCCGCCAGAGCGGCGATCACCGCCAGCACGACGGTGTCCGAGGTCATGGTCGTCCACGCCAGGTAGGAGACGACGGCCGCGCAGGCGACCGCGACGGAGACCGGCCCCCACTGGCCGCGGGCGGTGAGCAGGCCCCGTCCGCGCAGTCCCTTCCACGCGTCCCCGGGGCGCTCGTGCACGTGGACCCCGGCCAGGGGCCGCCAGAGCGGGGTCAAGGACGCGAACAAGACGGCGCCGATGCCGAAACGCAGCGACGGATGGGCCTGCTCGTAGACCTGGAGCAGGGCTGTGTCCGCTGCGAGTACCGCGCCCGCGACCGCCGCGCCTGCGGCCAGCGTCCACGGCGACCGCTTCACGGAGCGCACCAGGGCCCTCGCCGGTGGGACGGATCGTCCGCGCAGCGCCTGGTGGATCAGGTGCACGGCGATGCCCCACGACACCGCGACGACGAACACGAGCGCGACCCCGGCTGCCCCAAGGACCCAGAAGGGCACCAGGTCCGGCAGCGGGGCGTACAGCCAGGGCTGGCCGTTGACGACCAGGCCGTGGTCCGAGACGAACCAGGGCACCAGCACGGCCGCCGCCAACGCCACCGGCAGCGCAGGAAGGAGGAAGGCGCTCGCCACCAGGGGGTAGAGGCTCCAGTGGAGGCGTTCGTTGAACGGGTCCGACGGCTGGTGTGCAGGCCTGGGTGCGGCCTCGCTCTGCATGGGGGTGCCCTATCTGGTCGCTACGCGTTGTATGTCCGCGACGACGATAGCGGGACACCGTCGCGGCCCGGCGAGTGGAAGCAGGCGCAGGAGACCAACGTGCGGGTGAACGCACTTGAATCGCATGAGTGTCGCCCTGCTGGGACTGAGCTTCCGCACACGCGCAGGCGAATTGGTTCGAGAACGGCGATGCGGCTACGCGACACCAGCCAGAGCGAGGGCGACGTGTTCGTGTCAGTGCATCGCCCATTCGCCGCCCCCAGAAATTCGGTCACGGTTCGGTCAGGACGGGTGCTGACAGAGCCTGTCGCTCCCGCTGTCAGCATTCCCGACAGCACTGTCATCCCCTCGGCGAGGCAGAGGTACAACACCTCGTGCAGACCAGGAGCTTGGGCGGCCAGCACGCCGATGCCCTCATGGAGGTAGCGGTAGCCGGTGGCCTGCGAGATCCCGGCATCCCGGGCCAGGCAGTGCACACAGCCGTGTTCTCGGAACCAGCGCAGCACCAGTACCGCCTGGCGGAACGGGCCCAGGGCGCGAGAGCGCTTCGGCGTGCCGATCCTGCGCCGGTGGGCGGCCAGCAGCCGGGCGAGGAACTCGACGACGGGGCGTGGTACGTCGAGCGCGGAAGCATAAGTGACCAAGGTGAAGCCTCTGGTCCGAGCGGACATGCTCTTGGCAGAGCGGTCCTACCAGGGCTTCACGCCTGCCCGGCCTCGTGGCTCTTACCCACTGGCGAAGCCTCAGTGGGTAAGAGCCGCGCTGGACTCAGCCCCAGGTCTTGCCGGCCGGTTCCTTGATGGTGCGGTTGATCCGGTTGAAGAAGTTGGTCAGCGCGATCTCCAGGTTGATCGCGCCGATCTGCTCCTCGGTGAAGTGGGCGTTGACCTCTTCCCAGATCTCGTCGGTGACACCCGGCGCACCGTCCTGCAGCCGGGTGGCGGCCTCGGCCAGCGCCAGTGCCGAGCGTTCCGCGTCGGTGTAGAACGGCGCCTCGCGCCACGCTGCGACGTTGTGCAGCCTCTCCTCGGTGTCACCGGCCTTCTTCCCTCCGGAGACACTGGCGTAGACACATGCCGAGCAGCCGTTGATCTGGCTGGCGCTCAGGTGGACCAGCGAGAGCAGCTTCGGGTCGACGCCCCCGGCGGTGATCGCCTTCTGGAGGTGCTGGATCGCGGTCCACATATCGGGGTTGTTGGTGTTCTTGTCCTTGAGCCGGTTTTCCATGGGGGAGTGCTCTCCTTCATCGGGTTACGTTGCGGCGCCTGTGCGCGTCATCCCTATGACGGAGCAGCTTCCAGGGAGGTAACACCATGGCCGACACCCATCCCACGGACTCGATCGTCGATGCCTTCGAGTCCCACCGTGACCGGCTGCGCGCCGTCGCCTACCGCGTGCTCGGATCACATGCCGATGCGGAAGACGTGGTCCAAGAGGCGTGGCTGCGGCTCTCCCGCCAGGACACCGACACCATCGACAACCTCGGCGGCTGGCTGACCACCGTGGTCGGCCGCATCAGCCTCGACGTCCTGCGGTCGGGCCGGACGCGCCCAGAGGTCTCCTTCGACGACCGGCTGTCCGAATTCACCGTGACACTCGACGACGCTCCTGCTCCGGAAGACCTCGTGGCACTCGGGGACTCCGTCGGCCTCGCGCTTCTCACAGTCCTCGACTCGCTGCGCCCTGACGAACGACTGGCGTTCGTGCTGCACGACGTGTTCGCCGTGCCCTTCGGCGAGATCAGTACCATCCTCGGCAAATCCGCCGACGCGACCAAAATGCTCGCCAGCCGCGCCCGCAGGAAGGTACAAGCCGCCCAGCAGCCAGCAAGCGCCGGACGACAACAACGCGAGGTGGTCCAGGCCTTCCTGGCCGCCGCCCGGGATGGCCGGTTCGAGCAGCTGCTGCAGGTTCTCCACCCCGAAGTGAGGTTCACCGTCCACACCCCGAACGGCACGTTCGTCACGCTCGGCGCCACCGAAGTCGCCACGCGCGCGCGAGTGGCCGGCAGAGCGGCACGAGGACATGCGGCAAGCATCAACGGCCGCCCCGGCGTCATCTCCTGGAGCGAGGACGGCACCCCGCTTTCCCTCCTCGTCTTCACCGTCGCCGACGGCCACATCATGGAGATGACCGCTGTGGTCGACCCGGCCAAACTCGCGCTCATGGACCTGCCAGACCCGGCGTGACTCCCTGCCGGTGAAGTCCGCGCGTACTCGGAGTGGTCCGCTCCACGCCTGGTCCGCAGAGACGTCGAACTTAGCCTCCGAGAAAACCTCAGTGGGTTTGCACTACATGTCGCCGAACCTCATCGTCTCTCTTCGGCGCGGTTGTGTTCAGGGGAGGCGGAAACCGGTCGATTGACAGAAAGGATCCCCGTGGGGAAAATATGGCATGGAAGAATGCAGCTGATGCGGAGGATGCACTCCGAATCTGGAGACCCCTGGGGGCCAAACTATATATGTAAGAGTTGTGTCCGCAATAACCAAGCAAAAGCAGCTGCAGCCAGAGGTGGGTGCGCAGTGATGCTCTTTTTCGTGATTGCCGCACCCACCGCAATGATGTCCGCCCAGATGTTCATGGTGTGACGAGCCGTCCGGCCAGCGCCCAGGGATCCCCATCCACCAGGCCAAGGGACGCATGCTCGGTGATGGTCACTCGGTGCGGTTGAACGGGGTGCGCGCATATCAGCATCTCGCCCATCTGGGTTCCACACTGTGGCCGCTCCCGCCGGGGGAGAACACGGTGGACGTGGTCGCGTCGGGGCTGGTGGAGGAGTCCCGCCTGATCCTGCGCTACATCCCGCTTGCACCGACCAGTTATCAGTCTCTCATTCAGAAATGAGGGCAACCCATTTTTGCGCATGAGTGGCTCAAGGGTTTTGATATGAATGGTTCTCCTGAGTTCCCGAGTCGAGTTATGCCAGTCATTCCTGAGGCGAACCATTCTATTTCAAGCTCCCACCTGACGACTTCCAGTGGGGGGTTCGGGGTTGAAAGCTCCAGGAGTTCGAATTCTCCGACTTCGATGGGGAACCCGTTTGTCCAGGGTATGTGCTCAAGTCGCTCATTTCCTGGATCAAGTCTCAGGTGGAAGCGTGGATGAAGGCCGTAGGACACGCCGTTAGATTGGTGGCCTGGACTGGGCTCGCCGAGTGTCCTGGAGATGACTACCGGGCGAAGTCCTCGAATGAATACTGCAGTTGTGAACTTGCTTTCAAGAGAGATGAAGAAAATACCGTTATGCGTTGGCTCGTATGTCTCGATTTCTCTTACTCTAAAGGGGTTCTCTTGTCGCTCCTTTGGTTCGGGCGCGTTGAAGTATGCGTTACTAATTGTGTGAGCCTGTATGCTAACTCCTTTGACTGTTCCATGGATGTTATTCGACGCTGCTGGGGTTGAGTTTTTGTGCAAGATTCTTTCTCTAGGGTTGTGTGCTAAATGAAAATATATCATTGACTATTCAATCACGACTTGAGATTAAACGCCAGGCCGCCGTTCCTCAACATGATTGGCGAGATCGATGACGACGTGGTCGCGTCCAGGTTGGCTGAAGAGTCCCGCCTGCTCCTGGCATGCACGCCGCTCGCACCTACCGCCTAAACCGACCACCCGTGTTCGGAAGCGTTCCCTCAAGTGAGCCCTGCGCACGCGGGGATGGGCCGAACCGGCTGTCATGGTGGCGGTGTGCCTGGGAGTGAGACCCACGCCCGTTCCGAACCCAGATGTCGTCGTCGGCTTCACCTCCGGTGAGGCATCCCCTGTCAGGGGTGCCATCACCGACCAGCCATCCGGACAGACGCGGACGGCCCCACCCGGCAGGCAGGGCCGTCTCCTTCACAGTCCCTGGAAGGGATCCTCCTCAGATACGGGCGTCTCGTCCCCGACCTGGCGCTCCGGAGCCTCGGGCAGCCACTCTGGGTCCTCCTCCTCATTGACTTGCGCCGTCAGCCGGATCAGCTGGAGGCCGTCGAAGTCCAGCACTTGCCGTCGCCGCTCGCCCGCCGTGAGCACGACATATCCCTGCTCGTTGTCGGCGGTGTGCAGGCACACCGCGGCGCCGTCCCCCACCGACGCGCTCACGGCGGACCACAACTCCTGGCGCACCCGAGCGTTCATCGTGCCCACGTACAGGCCCGCGTCAGGTTCGGTCATCCACCGGGACAGGGCACCGCGCACCCGGTCCGGGACCGCGGTCGTGGCGATCACCACCATCGACCCCATCAGCGCCCCTCCACCGCGTAGTTGACTCCGCCCGAGACCGCGCCGGCGGTGGGGTCCCACAGGTCGACCACCCGCCACCGCAGCGGCGTCGCCTCCGCGCCCTCGTCTTCGTCCTCGTCCTCGATGTCCGGGTCGAGCAGGGCCTGGATGTCCCGCACCATACGCGGGATCATCCTGTAGAGCTGCAGTTCGGTCCGCAACAGCGTCCGGGCCCGCCCCTCGGGATTCTCCGCCTGGTGCAGGGAGAACGCCAGCGGGATCGTGGTCTGCGCCTTGTAGAGGTCGGCGATGTCGTAGACGAACGACTGCTGCTTCCCGGAGTGCACGAAACCCAGAGCGGGGGAGCAGCCCAGATGGGCGATGACCGAGTGCACCACCCCGTACAGGGCCGCGTTCCCCGCCGACAGGGCCTTGTTCACCGGGTTCTGCCCGTCCCAGTCGGCCGGGTCGTAGTTGCGCTTGAACGGCTTCACCCGGTGCTTGGTCGCCAGACTCCGGTACAGCGCCTTCATGCGCTGCCCCTCCAGGGCCCGCAGGCGCTCGATGCCGATGCCCTCCTCCACCTCCTCCCCGAACCGCATTTCGTACATGCGCCGGGCCACGGCCAACCGCGCCGTGTCGTCGGCGTAGGCCCGCGCCTGCCGGTCCAGCCACGCGGTGGTGCGGCTCTCGGGGACCAGGCTTCCGTAGTGCAGGATGCCGCCCGACCCGCAGCAGACCACCGTCGTGCCGTGCCGCATGAACGTCGCCAGCGCGGGCGAGGTGATGGAGGTGCCCGGTCCGAGCAGTAGGCAGGCCAGGGAGGCCGTTGGGATCTGTACCCGGTGCACGGTGCCCGCTCCGGCGGCGACCTCGGCGCATACCCCGGTGTCGGTCTGCACGATCCGGCAGATGTCCGCGTACAGGAACGACAGGTTGTCCGACACCTTCGGCAGCATCGCCAGGGTCGGTCGGGCCAGCGCCTTGCGCGCCTGTGACCCGTTCGTCTCCGTCACCGGCCTCACCACTCCGCCGAGGCGAGGCTGAGCATTCCGCAGCCGAACGACTTGCCCCGGCCCACGCCCTCGACCACGGCCTTGCGCACCGCTTCCGGGTCGTTGACCACCGCGTGGCCGTCGAACCGGGTCATGTGCAGGCGCACCCTGCGTTTTCCGTTCCTGCCCGGGTCCAGGGCCGGGCCCAGACCGGTGCTCAGCACCTCGTGCAACTCCAACCCGTGGCGTTCGGCGCGGTCGCGCCACCACTGGTCGGCGTCGGCGCCGTACAGCGGCCGCGTGTAGGCGTTCACTCCCGGGCGGGCGCGGTCGCCGAGGCGCTCGGCGTTCTTCTCCGACTTGCCGAGCCTCTTGCTCGGGGTGGCCGCCAGGCGGTAGCGCACCTCCTTCCCCTTCTCCAGCCCGTCGAGGAAGGGCGTCAGGTCGCGCTCGGCGGCCTCGCCGATTCCGCCAGCGAGCTGAGCCAGGTCGAGCCGATCGTGGCTCTGGACGAGCAGGACTGGCCCGGTGCGGCCCTCGTCCACCCGAAAGAGCAGGCCGGTGTGCTGGCGGGGTGAGGGCATGTGCCCTTCGCCCAGGTGGGGTGAGACCAGGCTGATGAGCAACCGGTGTACTTCCCCGGCGTTGGCGAAGGCTGCGCGGGCCCGTCGCGAGGACAGGTCGGGGGTGATCTTCGTGAGCCAGGTCAACGGTGCTCCTTGACGTAGGCCAACAGGCGTTCCTGGTACTGCCGGATGCTGTCCGAGACCAGCTTCGCGGACAGCGCGGTCCTCTCCACCCGGACCTCCCGGCTCGTGTACCGGCGGTGGGCCGAGGCGAAGGAGCGGGGGACGTCGTTGAGGACGGTCCTGCCGTCGGCGGTGGTGTCACCGGACGAGACCTGCTCGGAGACCAGCTCAACCTCGACGGTCTCCTGCCCTTCCGGGACACGGCGGCGCGGTAGCGGCACCGCGGTGCGCAGCTCGTGTTCGGGGTCGGGGGCCTGGACCCTCAGCACCAGCAGGGGATCGGGGACGAACGAGCGCCGCCCCAGGTAGGTTTGCCAGCGGGGAGACAGCAGAGAGCGCCCGATGTCCTCGCTCCCGGGGCCGGTGACGGCCACGGTGAACACCGCGTCGGCCAGGTAGGCCCGCCGGGTGACGATGGTGGTGGCGCCCTCCGGGCGCCGCTTGCCCTCGGCGGTGGGCACCGTTCGCTCGCGGGGCAGGCCGCCGCCGACCGTGTGGAAGTCGGTCATGCGGACGCCGTGCGCGTCGACGCGCACGAGCAGCCTCAGCTCGTCGTAGCGTTCCAGGCCCTCGTCCCGGCCCACGCCCTGGGCGGCGGCGAACATGCCCACCAGACCGGACCGGCTGGGGAAGGCCAGGGTGTCGCGTTCCCCGAACGCACTGTGCTCCCCCCAGCTCTGCATCGGTCCGGCCAGGCGCAACAGCAGACCGCTCACGACCCGTCCCCGGGGTAGGCGGCGGCCACGGCGGTTTCGACCAGCTTCGGGTAGCCCGTCAGGCGCTCGCCGAGATGCTCGACCGGTTTGTCGTCGATTCCAGCGTGGGCGGAGGACAGGACGGTGTCGGGCCACCAGAGCTGGCCGAGCTTCCCGGCGTAGTCGCTGAGCCGGGACACCGAGGCAGGAGCGAACCCCTCCGTGCCGCGTACCGCCGCCTCGAAGGCGGGCGCGTACGACATCGGCCGGTCCGACCGCACCACCACGTGGGCCAGGTCGGGCAGGGTCATCGCCGCGGTCGCGTTCTGCTTGCCCGAGGGGACGGTGCCCAGGAACGCCCGCAGGAACTCCGACACCAGCTCACGGGCGGCCGCGGTGTCCCCGTCCAGGTTGCGCAGCAGCCCGGCCAGGTCGATGTTGGCGTAGCGGTAGAACGTGCCGGTGCTGAACTGGCCGACGTTCATGTGGCCGCTGCCTCGGTCGTTCTCCTTGGGGACGTCGTCGACCGCGGTGAAGAAGTCCACCTCCACGCTGGTGCCGTGGGTGGTGAAGGCGTGCGCGAACTGCACGGTTCCGTCCACCTCGGTGGAGGGCAGTTCGGCGAGCATCCGGCCGAACAGGTTGACGGTGGCGTTGCGCGAACGCAGCACCGCCACGATGTCGTCGGCGGGGAGAATCCCCTTGGGGGTCTTCTTGGCGGACTCCTTGGCCACGGCCTCACGGTGCTCGTGGGCGATGGCGGCCAGGGCGTCGACCGCGGAGACGGGAAGGTAGAAGAGCACGGAGGTCGCCCGTGACTCCCCCTCCTTCTCCTTCTCCAGCTTGATTCCGCCCTTGGCCGCGGACAGGACGATCTGCTGGCCGCCCTGCTCGGCCAGGGACGGGTCCCAGCCCAGGGCGGTGAGGCGACCGGCGATCTCCCCGACGATGCGCCGCGTGCGCACCGCCGGGTCGCCCAGGCGCTCCTCGACCCGGTGACGCACGGTGCGCTTCCAGCTCTGGCTGGAGACGCGGGTGCGCTCGGTGCCGCCGTAGACGACGGTCTTGGGAGAGCCCAGGTCGTCACGGTTGACGTTGGAGTAGGGGAGGGTGTGCAGGACGTGGATGTCCAGGAACGTGGGGGTGCTCATGCTGCGTGGTCCTTGGTGTCGTCGGTGCTGGTGTGCTGGGCCCGGGCTTCTTCGCGCCTGGCCCTCTCGGTCTCGATGGTGCGGTGGTAGCCCTGCACCCACTCCTTGGCCACGGAGTCGCGGTCGGCTCCCCAGCGGGACAGGTCCAGGGTCAGGCGCCCCCAGTCGATGCGGACGTCCTTGTCGCGGGCGTGCAGGATCAAGCGGGGGAGTTGCGCGTGCACCCCGTCGGCGGACTGGCGGCACAGCAGGTGCAGGCGCTCCTCGGTGGTGTCCGCCTTGAGCTGGCCCTTGGTAACGGCCTTGCCGAGGGTGGTGCCGAGGTTGGCGTGCCTCCTCAGCGGGTCGGTGTCCCTCTGCTCCGCGCCCTCCTCACCGGGGGTTTCCCGATCGGCTGGGGAGGCGTCCTGTGGAGCCTGCTCGGGAGAGTTCTCGTCGTCCTCCGCGCTGACTCGGTCGCGGGCCTGGCGGGGCTGGGCGGCGATCATCGCGGCCACTCCGTAGAAGGCGCGCTCCACGTCCCTCTCCGGGAACCACCATCGGGCTTTGCCGTCGGACTCGATGGAGGTGAGCAGCCGGTCCAGGTAGCGCGCGACGAACCCGTGGACCGGCAGGACCGCCGGGTCCTCGACCCTTTTGCCGCTCGCCCTGCGCAGGACGGCCCGCACGGCGGGCTCGTCGCGCACCCGGTCTTCGAGGTCCTCCGCCATCCGGTCAGCGGCGCGAAGGACCTCCCTCGCCTTGCTCATGTCGTCTCTTCTCGGTCGGTGCGGCGGGTGGGCCGCCGCAGGAACAGCAGTTGCCGGTGACGTTCCACCACGGCGGCGACGCGGGGGCGGGAACAATAGGGGCCGGTCACCTCGTCATAGGCGGCCAGTGCCAGGCGGGAGAAGGCGATGCCGGGGCCTTTGGCTTCGGTGTCCATGGCGATCCTCCAGAACTCCGACTCGGCCTCGGACCAGTACCGGGACAGGCCGCGCCGCAGCCAGGGTCCGGTTCCGGTGTCGGTGCGCCCGGAACCGCCCGAAGGGCTGTTGCCCTCCTTCCAGGCGTCGGTCAGGGCGTCCTTGAGGCGCAGCCCCAGGGACTCGGCCGAACGGCGGGCGAGCCGGATCCGGGTGCGTGCCGCGACGGCCTCCTCGGAGGGAGCGTCGGAGTCCTCCAGCCAGCGCAGGACCGCCGGGGTGTTCGCGGTGAACCACTGGCGGTCACGGGTCTGGCCGTCCTGGTCGAAGCCGAAGGCGCGCAGTCGCAGTGCCCGTCGCAGTTCATCGGGGAGATGGGTGGTGATGGTGAGGTCACCGAGCAGTGCGGGACGGAACCGGTCCTGGGAGTCCTCCGACAGCAGCGAGTCCAGGTCGCGCCAGACCGCACGCGTGGCGTCGGCGGGGCGGGCGTACCGGCGGCCCTCCTTGCTCGTCAGGTGGATGAGGTAGGGGTCGGTGGGAGGAACCGGCCGGTCCCGTCGTGCCCAGGTGACGTAGGCGTCGACGACCTTGTCGCCCCCAGGGTCGGGGACCAGCAGGACCGCGTGTGAGGCCTGGTTCAGCAGGGTTCCGGCCAGACCGGTGGACTCCTGCGGTGCCCCCAGCGGGTCGGGCAGTGTCTCACGCTCCCAGGGCGCGGGTTCGACGTCGCCGGGCTCGTCGTCGCTGTCGCCGTCGAAGGGGATGTTGAGGACCAGGCTCTCGAAAAGGGTCCGCCCCAGCGGGTGGAAGGACACTGTCCCGCGCAGGGGGCCGGCGGTGCTGTTGGCCTCGGAGCGGCCGTCGACCGTGCGCGAGGTGCAGCGCCCGGAGGGGCCGTAGCCGAGAGTCGCGAGCAGGTGCCAGGCGGCCTCGTCAGGAGGCAGGGGCACCGGAGCCAGGTCGTGGTGGTGGCCGCCCAGCCACACCTGGTTCTGTCCGGCGGTGCGGCCCCAGGCGAGTTTGTTGACCCCGGAGGTCTTGGCGCACTGTTCGCGTAGGCGTGGATCCTGCGACCAGAGGCGCTCGGGGTGGAACAGGTCGAAGCGGCCCGGGAGGGAGGCGAAGTAGGCCTCCACCCGGCTCCGGTCGAACGTGTCCACGTCCAGGACCTTGCGGCGCGCCCGGTACCAGTCGCCGGCCTCGGCGGTGAAGTCCAGACCGGTGACACGGGCGGCCAGCAGGGTCAGCACCCGCCACAACTGGGCGGAGGCCGGGGGGATCGGCAGTTCGATGTCGGAGAACTCGTGGGCGCGGCACAGCAGTTCGCTGAGTCCGACCGAGGGCGCGGGTGTGCCGTCGGCCGCGTGCACCGGCAGCCAGGGCCGTTCGGCCAGGTCGTACGAGGCAGGGGTCACCATCGCTCCGTGCAGGGTTGGTCGGACAGGGGAGTCCGGGGCGGGTCGGGATCAGGTGTGTTCTTCGAGACCGTTGTCGGGGTGCAGGTACAGGCGCCTGTCACCGAGGACGGCCTCACCGGTCGTGCCGTCGCCGACCGGATGGACCAGGAGCACCAGGTCGTGCAGGTGGAAGTTCTTCTCCCACTCCTTCGGGGCCCGGTTGGCCTCCGCCAGGGGCGGTTGCGTGTTCCGGTCGGCTCGCAGGGGGATGGTGCGGGAGATGACCGCGCGCAGGTCCTCCCCGGACATCCGGCCCTCGGAGTCGGCGGCGGGAAGGCGTCGGGTCAGGGCCTCGTCCAGCCACAGATCTCCGTGTGCGTCGCGGTAGCAGCACAGAACCCGCACCGAGTCCGCGCCGAAACGTGTGGCCAGGAAGTGCTCGCCGATCTCGAAGTCGGCCTTGGTGAGCGGGGCCAGGTCTCCGTAGACCTCCCGGCTGGTGGGGATGACCGTGTTGCGCCCGTGGGTGCGCAGGGCCAACTCCTCGCCCATCCGCTTGATGTCCGCGGTGACGTCCTCGATGAGGGTCGGGTCGTCGTAGAGGTCGTCCACCAACTCCTGAATGTCCTCCGGGATTCTCACGTGCGCGCCGGCCCTGCGGGCCAGCAGCGTGTGGGTGCGCATCAGTAGGGAGGGGGTGTAGACGTACTGCCAGGAACGGGGCACATGTCCTCTGCTCTGTTCCTCCTGCGGGACCAGCACCGCCATCCGCGGCTCTGACGCCCAGGTGGGGCGTGTGACGACTCCCAGGTGCTCGTGTCGCCAGCAGCGGCCCGCGCGTTGCAGCAGCAGGCCGACGGGGGCCAGGTCGGTGACGAGCAGGTCCAGGTCGAGGTCCAGGGACTGTTCGACCACCTGGGTGGCCACGATGACGGCCCGTGTGGGGCGGTCGCCGTTCCCGGCGCCCTCCTTGCCCAACCTCCGGGTGAGTTCTGCGGTGATGCGGGTCCTCTGGTCCTGGGGGAAGCGCGCGTGCAGCAGGAACAGCTCCGGAGGGTCCTCCAGAGTGGCGAACCACGAGGCCAGCAGGTTCCGGGTCTGCTGGGCCTCGGCGACGGTGGTGCAGATGACGGCCGCGCACCCGCTTTCGGCGACCAAGGGTGACAACAGGTCGCGCAGGGCCTGTTCCCGGTTGGGGCGCTTGTCCTTGAGTGGTATGGGGACCAGGTCGACCTTCAACGGGTCCCGCTTCGTGGTGCCGAACGGTTCGGGGTTGGCGGTGACCTCGCCGCTGCCGGGATGAACGTGCAACCAGCCGGGGTAGGAGATCTTCTCCACGAACGGCGGCGCGGACCGCTTCACCTTGCCCTTGGAGCCGGTGACGTAGGCCTTCACCAGCGAGTTCGCCACTGAGTGGTGCAGGGTCGCGGACAACAGCACGACCGGGACCCGGTAGACGCCGAGCCAGTGCAGGAGGCGCTCCAGGAGGATCTGCATATAAGGGTCGACCGCGTGCACTTCGTCCACGACCACGACCTTTCCGGCCAGACCGAACATGCGCACGGCGTTGTGCCGGGAGGGCAGGACGGCCATGAGTGCCTGGTCGATGGTGCCGGTCGACCAGGAGGCGAGCAGGCCCCGTTTGGCCTTCATGAGCCAGCTCGTGGGTGCGAGGTCGTCGCTGCGGGTCAGCTCCTGGTCCGTGGGTGCGTACTCGGGGTTCAGCCAGGCCATGGAGTGAAGCAGGGTCAGGGGGGATCCGACCTCGGAACGGTGCTGCGCGTACTTCTTCAACCGGCCGTACATCTGGTCCGCCGTCGCCATGGTCGGCAGGGCGAGGAAACGCCCGTCGTGGCCGGTGGCGTTACCCAGGAGGTCCGCGGCGTGCAGGGCGGCCTCGGTCTTGCCTTCGCCGGGCGGCGCGGTGACCAGCACCAGACCGCCTTCCGCGCACAGGCCGGGGAGGTGGCGGGCGAGCGAGTCCTGGAGCCCGTTGGGGGTGAACTCGGGGAAGGACTCGGCGAACGAGGCGGGGTTGGTGGTGAGGCGGCGCAGACCGGCCTCCTGTACCAGGGCGATGATCCTGGGAGCCGAGGCCTGGAAGTGCGCAAGGAGCGCCGTGCGGCCGCCGTCGGCTGGAGGGGTCCTGAGCTGGTTGAGCAGGAAGTGCTCCTGGCTGACCAGCCAGTCGGCGAGGATGACCAGTCCGCAGATCAGGTGGGCGACCGCGGCCTTGAACCGGGCGGGAGGCTCGGGAAAGCCAGCCGCCTCGTGGACGAGCCGGGTCGAACGTTCGCGCTGTTCCTGCCAGGGGCCGTCCTGGAACCGCGGTGTCGTGTACTCGTCGAGGGGCTCTGGATAGACCCCGTGGTGGCCTCCGAGGAGTTGGGCCACCAGGTGCGCGGTGTACCCGTCCTCGTCGCTGTAGCCGAGGGAGCCGAGCGCGGTGACGAGCCACTGGTGGGTGACGAAGGAGTGGCCGGCTTTGTCCCCGGGATGAGGGTCATCGGGGTAGGCCGACAGGTCGAGGGGGGCCTGTTCCTGGAACTCGCGGACGAGCTTGCCGATGTCGTGGCAGCCGGCCCAGAAAGCGACCAGCGCGCGGGCGTGGTGTTCGTCCGTGCCCAGGCCCGCAGCAATTCGGTGCTGCAACCCGCTGGAGAGCACGATGTCCCACAGGACGAGGGCGGCCGCGGTGGCGTCGAGGGCGTGGAGGACGTAGGGATACCGGTGACCGCGGAGGTGGCGTTCTTTGGCCCAGAGGCAGAGGTCGATGTGGGTCGAGTTCTCGGCAGGATCGGGAAGGTCGGGGGGATCAGCGGTCATCCTGGTGTGCTCCAGCGGTCATGAGAGCATGGTGTGACGTGAAGTTAGCGCCGGGGCAGGACTTTTCGCGGGGTTTTTGAGGGGATGGCCGAGATCGGCCATTTCTGAACTGGCCAGTAGGTCTCGCGGAGATAACGCCCCGCGTTGTTGCAGGTCATTAAGCGTGAGCCCCGCGCACGCGGGGATGGACCGCGGTACGGGGACTTCAGGCGGCGGGCTGTGGAGTGAGCCCCGCGCACGCGGGGATGGACCGAACAGCAGCGCAAACTCACAGCCGAACTCAACGTGAGCCCCGCGCACGCGGGGATGGACCGGACTTCCCCGTCAGCTGGGAAAACACGCCCCAGTGAGCCCCGCGCACGCGGGGATGGACCGAACGCCCCGCCCCTCCCAGATGGGAGAGGCGGGTGAGCCCCGCGCACGCGGGGATGGACCGCCCACGCCGGAACGGCGACGGATGTCCAGCGTCAGTGGACTTGATCCGTCGGCAGGCAGTTGATCTGCTGCGTCAGTCGTTTTGCTCCCCAGGCCGGGCTTGCGCCAGTAGGGTTGCTCCACACTGACAGTGAGCGTTTGAAAGCGGTATGGATGCAGCCTGGGCATGGGGTGCAGGAGACCGGGGCGCCGGTGAGGTTCGAGGTCGTCTTCCTCGCCCCTGACGGCACCAAGGAACGTCTGCCTCTGGAGCAAGCGGCCCGATACCCCTTCGAGCGCGTGCCACCGGTCCGTTCCTTCCCGTCGTTCCGAGGCCAGCGCAACAACACGGGCTGGTGGTGGACCGCGACGACCGGCTCCCACGTGGGGTTCGAGTCATGGCTGGAACGGGACCTGCTGATCGGCTTCGACTTCGACCCGACCGTCACGGGCATCGCCTCCCAGCCCTTTTGGCTGCTGTGGCACGAGGACGGACGAGAACGCCGCCACGCGCCCGACTTCTTTCTCCGCCACGGATGCGGAACCGGTTCGGTCATCGACTGCCGCCCGGCCGACCGGATCGGAGCACGCGATGAGGCGGTGTTCGCCATGGCCGCTCGCGCGTGCTCCTGGTTGGGCTGGCGCTTCGAGGTTCTCCACGCTCCCGACCCTGTGCGCACGGCGAATCTGCGCTGGTTGTCCGGCTACCGGCACCCCCGGTGCGGGCGTGGGGATCTTGCCCGGACCGCTGTAGGGCTCGCCGCCGATCCTGTGCCGGTGTGGGAGCTGGCGGCAACCTTGGGTGATCCGCTGGGCACCCTGCCTGTCGTGTTCCACCTGCTCTGGCACACAGAGCTGGAGACGAACCTGTCCGTGCCGTTGACGGAGAACTCGCTGGTCGCAGCCCGAAATGTGGTAGCTAGCACGGCACACGGCGCCCAGGGCTCAGTACGGGCGGCCCCGGAAGGAGGCGGCCATGGCAGGGCGCGTCCTGCGGCCGGGTGACCGGATTCTTTTCGATGACGCGGAGTGGACCGTGACGGCGGTGGGTGAGGCGGTGCGTCTGGTCGATGGGACGGGTACCTCGCAGGTGGTCCTGTTGTCGTATCTGCTGTCGTCTACGGGCTTTGAGCTGCTCTCAGGCGCGCCGACCCCGGTGGCGCCCCGGTTGGAGCCGGCCGGGTTGCTGGAGGCCTTGCCCACCGCGGTGGTCGAGGAGGCCCGGGCATGGGAGCGGCACGTCCTGGAGGTCCAGACGGGCCTGCTACCCGGGGCCCAGCAGCCGCGTGCGGGCTTCGACCCCCAGAGCACAACGCTGGAGCAGCGCGAGGAGGCCAAGGCCGCCGAGCTCACGGCCGCGGGCAGGCGGACGAGCGCGGTCACGGTCAAACGGCGCCGACTGCGCTACCGCACCCAGGGGCTGTGGGGTCTGGTCGACCACCGGCACACCCGGCCCTCCAGCCCCTATGGGCGGGTGGACGAACGTGTCGTACAAGCCGCCCGCGAAGCGATCGCCGCGCAGGCCGTGCAGTCGACGGGGACGAAGTCACGGCTACGACGCCAGGTCCAGGAGGCGGTGATCGCCCGGTTCGGCGAGGGGGCGGTTCCGCTGCCGTCTGCGCGCACGTTCGATCGGCTGGTCGATGCGCTCTCCACCGGGCAGCACATCTTCGGGTCGGCGACCACGCGGCGCTCCCTGGCCCAGCGCCCGGAAGGGGCCTTCACCCGCACGGTGGCGAACCGGCCGGGCGAGCTGGTGCAGATCGACACGACCCCGTTGGACGTGCTGGCGGTGTTCGATGGCGGTGTGACCGGGCGGGTGGAGCTGACCATCGCCTTGGACGTGGCCACCCGCACGATCTGCGCGGCCATCGTGCGCCCGCGGGCCACCAAGGCGGTGGACGCTTCCCTGCTCCTGGCGCGGATGCTGGTCCCCGAGCCGATGCGTCCGGGCTGGTCGCAGGCACTGTCGATGGCCCATTCCCGTATCCCCCACCCCCGGCTGCTGGAGCTGGACGCGCGCTTGGAGCAGGCGGCGGCCCGGCCGGTCATCGCCCCGGAGGCGGTAGTGATCGACCGCGGCCGGGTGTTCATCTCCGAGACGTTCGTGCGGGCGTGCGACCGATTGGGGATCTCGGTGCTGCCCGCCCATCCGCGCACCCCGACCGACAAGGCGATCGTGGAGCGCACCTTCGGATCCATCAACACCCTGTTCTGCCAACACGTAGCCGGGTACACCGGCCCCTCGACCACCCACCGGGGCCAGGATGTGCAGGCGCGCACCGCATGGACGGTGGAGCAGATGCAGGAGCTGTTCGACGAGTGGGTGCTGGCCGGATGGCAGGTTCGCCCGCACGAGGGACTGCGCGATCCCCACCTGCCCGCCACGGTCCTGTCCCCCAACGAGATGTACGCGGCCCTGATCACCGCAGCCGGGTACGTTCCGATCCCGCTGGTGGGCGAGGACTACCTGGAGCTGCTGCCCGTGCAGTGGCGGCGGATCAACGCCGACGGCATCCACCTGGACCACCGCACCTACGACTGCTCCGACCTCAACCCCCTGCGCCGCCAGGACTCCGGTATCACGGCCAAGGACGGCCGCTGGGCCGTGCACTACGACCCCTACGACCTGTCCCGGGTTTGGGTCCGCGACACCCGCGCGGGCGGCTGGATCACCGTCCCCTGGACCTTGCACCACCTGGCCCGCCAGCCCTTCGCCGACTTCACCTGGCGCGCGGCCCGGCAGATCGTGGCCCAACGCGGCGGCGACGACACCGACCAGGCGGCCATCGCCGCCGCGCTGGAGCGACTCCTGACCCGCGCCGGCGAAGGCCCCGCCCGCCAGCGCCGCACCGCGGCCCGGACCCACTCGGCCCCCTCCCACCTGCCGCACACTGCCGCGCCCGAGCCGTCGGAGTCTGGCCCCGATGAGGAGCAGGAACTCGCTCAGATCATCCCGTTCGGAGTGTTCGACCCCACCGCGGAGGAGCCCTACCGGTGAGCACGGTTTCCGACCCGGCCCGCGAGATGGCCGGGTCGTTGACGGTCAAGTCGAACTGGGCGCGGTTCGTCGCCGACACCCCGACCCCTCCCGACCTGCTGCCCCCACAGCAGTGGCGGCAGCTCTCCGAGGCGGCCAGAGAGGACTACGACGAGCTGCGGCTGCGCCATCACGCACGCCTGGTCACGGTCGCCACGCCCCTGGTCAACGAGATCAGCCGCCTGGGGCGGCGCCTGGTCCTGCTCAACCGCGACCAGTTCTCGGCCCGCCGCGGACTGGTCGTCTCCGGCCAGGCCGGCACCGGCAAGTCTACCGCGATCACCCAGTTGGGCAAGCACCACGAGATCCGCTCACGGCGACGGCGGGGGGCCGTGCAGGGCCCCTACCTGCCCGTGGTCTACATCACCGTCCCGCCGGCGGCGACGCCCAAGACCCTCGCCGGGGAGCTGGCCCGATTCGTGGGCCTGCCCATCAAGAACCGGGCCAGCCAGGTCGACATCACCAACAGCCTGTGCGACGTGCTCGACCGGCTGGGCACCGACCTGGTCCTGGTGGACGAGATCCACAACATCTCCCTGGAGACCCGCGCGGGCGCTGACGCCTCCGACCAGCTCAAGTACCTGGCCGAGCGGATCTCGGCGACCTTCGTCTACGCCGGGATCGACGTCGAGGCCAAGGGGTTGTTCTCCGGGACCCGCGGGCGCCAGATCGCCGGGCGCTTCGCGAGCATCGAGACACGTCCCTTCGCCAACGGCACCACCATCCAACGCCAGGAGTGGGGTGCGCTGGTGGCCACGCTCGAACAAGCGCTGTGCCTGCACCGCCTCCCGGAGGGAAGACTCCTGCGCCACGCTGACTACCTGCATCAACGCAGCGGCGGGATGATCGGCAGTCTCGCGCACCTGATCCGCGAGGCCGCGGTCGAAGCGATCCTGGACGGCACCGAGACCATCACCAAGGCCTCACTGGGGCGGGTGCGGCTGGACCACGCCGCCGAACACCAAGAGCACACCCGGCCTGCCCTGCGAGGAACCTCCGCCCGTGCGGAGAGCCGACCGTGAGGGCCATGTGGGAGGTCCCTGCGACGGTGACCTACCCCTTCACCACACCCCCGGTCGCCGCCGAGACCACCTCCTCCTACATCGGCCGGCTGGCCGAGATGAACGGCATGGACAAGTACCTGGCCCTGACCCACATCGCCCTGTGCGGCACGTATGAATCCATCCGTACCAACGGGTGGCACCACTACGACTTCGCACTCAACCCCCTGGCCGCCCAGCGTCTGGCCGCGGTCAGCGGCTACCTGCTCGACACGCTCCATCGGACTCTGTCGTTTCGGGATCTGTGGGTGCACTCCAAGCATCGCCGGGACGTGCCCATCGCGCAGGGCCACCTCCTGAAGAGGGCGCTGACCCCTCCCTGGAATGTGGTGGCCGCCTGCCCGAGGTGTTCCGCGGCCCGCGGGCTCACCACACGCCCGCAGATCGTCCTCGCACCGGGGCGGCTGGTGTGTTCGCGCCATGGGTTCTGGCTGGCGGACCAACCTCAAGACCGTCCGCTCAAGCTGGATGAGTATCCCGCTCTGAAGGCGGCGGCGCACCGATTCCTGCGCCTAAGGCGCAAGGACGCCGAGCGTGCGGACAAGGCGGCTTTCGCCGCTTACCGACTCTGGGAGCAGTACCGCTACGGGGCGCATCCGCACCGCTCGGACGTCGTCCAACGAATCTGGCAGCGGCGCGAGAACGCCTGGGGCTGGGTGGTGCGGGATCCATCCCTCACGCTTCGCTTTCCCGAGATCGTGGCGCTGACCGAGATGATCTGTTCCCAGTACTGGGTGCAGGCGACCAGCCGACCGTTCACCACGCGCACGACCCACCGTCCACGACCGGATCAGCGTGACTTCCTTCTCGAAGTCGGGCGGCGGATCGGCCATCCCCGACCGGACGTCTTCTCCACCAACGCCAGCTCCGTTTCTTCCTGGCTGAGACGAGTCGGGTCCGGGCCGGTCGGCGAAAAAAAACAGGTAGATTGGCGGACTCTGGTCATGGCCGCGCCGGGATAGATGGTCCGCTACTGGTCAAGAACTTCCCTCGAATCAATTCCACTGATGCCGGAAATCGGGGTGCCTCTGCCCCTGTGTGTGCAGTTGCAACACGAATGGGAATCCCCGTCAGCTGCTTCGGTTGGAGCTGAGGCAAATGCGATCAATGTTCAATTGATCACGCGAGTGGTCCTCATTCGACGCCAATGGAATTTCCCTACGGGCGGGCAATCGAATATTTCCAAAGTACGTCTGCGGATCGTGCGCGTGAGACCGTTCACGGCCGCGTGGGGCCGGTACGGCCCAGGCAGGTGCAGTGTTGGCAGGCTGCGGTATTCGCCCTGGGGCTCGGTCGGTGATCGGAGACCGTGCCGTTCTATCTACCGGCCTGGTCAGGGAAAGGGACATCGCGGCTTCCGGGAGTCAACCGTGGTAGGGCTGGGGCAGGTGGGCCAGCGATGCTTCGGTGGCGGCGCCGGTGCTCAGGGTCTGGAGCATGGGTCTGTGTTGGATGTGGTGTTCGGCGGCCAGAGCCGTGTGAGTGTAGGAGCCTGCGGCTTCGTTCGGGCGGCGGCCGGTGTGCTCCCATCCGGTGACGGGAGCACACCGGCACCCTCGGCTCACCCCTGGCACGGGTATCCCGTTCCGGGACACCCGGCCCTGGCGCTCACCGCTGGTTGGCGTTGCGGCTGATCCTGTCCAGGGAGGCCTCGACGTCCACCTTGTTCCGGGGCTGGTTGTAGGGCAGCTTGGTCAGGGCCATGCCCATGGCGCAGGTGTTGGTGATCGCGGCGAAGGTCAGTCCGGCGCCGATGAATCCGGCGATCCACACCGCGGGCGGCCACCAGATGCTCGCGATCACCGACAACAGGACGATGCTTCCGGCGACCAGGCGTACCTGTCGCTCCAGAGCCCAGCGCTCGGGGCCTGTGATCACTGGTGCGCCGGCGGTGGTCCAGGCGTTCATGCCGCCTGTCATCACCGCGGTGTCCTCCAGTCCGGCCCTGGTGAGCTTGCCCTGGCACTGTTCGGCGCGGTTGCCGGACTGGCAGATGAGCACCATCTGCCCTCCGGCGTCCTGGGTGATGCGCTCCAGGTGGCGGTCCACCTGTCCCAGGGGCAGGTTGATCGCTCCGTCGATGTGCGAGCTCTCATACTCAGCGGGTGTACGCACATCCACGAGCAGAGTGTCGGGGTTGGTCTCGATCAGAGCACGGACAGCGGCGGCATCGATGGCCTTCGGCGGCATGGGTGACTCCTCGTGGGTCTGGTGGGTGCGGGGGTGCCAGCCTGCTGCCGGGCTGGCACCCCCAGGGAAACCCTGTGGACAGGGCCTTGCGGGAGGGGGGAAGGAACCCTTCAGGTTAAGCGGAGGCGAGCTGGTAGGCGTTGTAGCCGCCGACCAGGTCGGACACCTCCTGGAAGCCGCGGGCGCGCAGGTAGCTCGCCGCGACACTGGAACGGTAACCACCGGCGCAGTGCACGACCACGGGACGGTCGGTGGCCAGTTCCTCCATCCGCTCGGGCAGGTTGGCCAGCGGGATGTGCACCGCTCCCTTGATGGCGCCGCCTTCGCGTTCGGCGCTGCCCCGTACGTCCACCACGACCGGGGCCGCCCGGTCGTCCCGCAGGGCGTTGTTCAGCTCGCCGACGCTGACGCGCGGGGCCCGGACGGTCTCCTGGGGAACCTGGGCCATGGCCGACTCGGGCCGGGGCAGGAAGCCGGCGATGTCGTCCAGTCCCACCCGGGCCAGACGGGTGACCGTCTCACGTTCCCTGCCGGGGTCGGTGACGACCAGGATCGAGCTGCCGGGTTCGACCATCATTCCGGCGGTCTCGGCGAAGCGGCCCTCGGTGCCGATGTTGAGGGCGCCGCGCAGGTGTCCGGCGCTGAAGGCCTGCTGGTCACGGGCGTCGACCACGACCGCGCCCTGGGCGCGCAGGACCATGAACGTGTCCAGTTCCAGCGGCCGGACCAGGGCGTCGATGTCGACGGGGTCGCGCTGTTGCCTGTTACGGGCCGCGTCGTAGGAGAAGTAGTTCGGGATGGCCTCCTGGCCCTCACGGACCAGTTCGACGAAGGCCTCCTCGCTCATCGGCTGGCACGCGTAGTTGTCGCGGCGCTGCTCACCGATGGTGGACTGCGTCTCGGTCGAGATGTTCTTGCCGCAGGCCGACCCCGCACCGTGGCCCGGGAAGAGGCGGGTGGGGTCGGGCAGGGCCATGAGCTTGTTGTGCACCGAGTCGTAGAGCATCGGGGCGAGCTTGTCCGGGGTGTGCCCGAAGGAGGCGGCCAGGTCGGGGCGGCCCACGTCACCGATGAAGAGCGCGTCGCCGGTCAGGACACCGTAGGGGACCGTGTGGTCGGGCTTTTCGTAGACGAGCACACTGATGGACTCCGGGGTGTGGCCGGGGGTGTGCATGATCTCCAGGGTGACCTCGCCCAGGCTGATGCGTTCTCCCTCGGCCAGACGGCGGATGGGGAACTGGGTCTCGGCCGTGTCGCCGTAGCCGATCCAGGCGCCGGTGCGCTCGGCGATCTCGAAGTGCCCGGAGATGAAGTCGGCGTGCAGGTGGGTGTTGATGACCCCCTCGACCGTCAGGCCCCGGTCGCGCACGTCGTCGAGGTACTCGTCGACGTCGATGCGCGGGTCGATGATCACGGCCTTGCCGGTGCTCTCGTCGGCGACCAGGTAGGAGGCCTGGGAGAGGCAGTCGAGGTAGTACTGGGTGAAGATCACGGTTCGCTCCTTGTCTAGGACACCCCCGGGGGTACCCAGAGAGTCTAGATACCCCGGCGTGTACGGCGAAAACAGAGTCCCCTGCGCCCCGGAATCGGGGCGGGGAGCCTTTCGAGTGGGTCATTCGAGTGTGCGGGAAGGTTTTCCCAGCTGCGCGGCCATCGAGCCGTCATCGTCCAGTTGACTCTGCGCCTGCAGGACCCAGGCCACAGCCTTAACGCTCACGTGAGGCCGACGTTTCCACTCGTCATCGCCTCGCTCCGCCACAACATACCCCCCGGCGTACCTATTCCCGACCGTGGGCTCGCTCGGCACGTGCAGGGGCGCTATCCCTCCAGATGTTCCTTCTGCCCGCACGGTTCACCGGGGACAGGCCCGGGCCAACGAGTGGAGGATGCCACGCGGGGAGTGCTCCGGCCGCGCCAGGCCCGCTTGCTTCGTTGGCAGGAGGCTGGTGTTTGCGTCCTTGGCCGCCGGGTAGCGGTCTCCGCGCTTGATGTGGATCGGAGAGGGAGAGGGCGCACCCAGGAGTCCCGTGTTTTCGGGCCGATACACCGGTCGCGAATGTGGGACGGCGTTACCGCCACAGGCCGGGGTGCGCGTTCTTACGTCCGCAGGTCCTCCGAGGCGAGGATCGATCGGCCTGGTAGCACCGGGACCTTGGCCCTCACCGGACTGGCTGCCCGCCACGGAAGCCGCCGCTATGACCGGCGCGACAACAATCCTGGAACGAGACGGACCAGCTGAGGAAGGAATGAGCCGTGGACTATGCCCGTACGATCACCCTGGACGTGCCCTATCAGGAAGCCGTGCCAAGGGTGAAGGAGGCCTTCAAGGCCCAGGGGTTCGGCACGTTGACCGAGATCGACGTGCAGGCGACGTTGAAGGAGAAGCTGGACCTGGAGATGGAGCCCTACACGATCCTGGGCGCCTGCAACCCCGATCTCGCGCACCGGGCCCTGGAGGTCGATCGGGAGATCGGGCTGCTGCTGCCCTGCAACGTGGTAGTGCGCGCTCAGGAGCGCGGCACTCTCGTCCAAGCGTTGGACCCGCAGGTGATGGTACGTGTGCCCGAACGCGATGAACTGCGACCCATCGCCGAGGAGGCCGATGTCCGCATCCAGGCCGCTCTGGACTCGTTGAAGCCCTGACCGCCCTGACGTTCGAGGCCGTGGCGCGGACCCTGGGGCCCGGTCGTGTACTCCGGGAGCATGCGACCGTCGTGGGTCCGCGGCCCTGGTCTGGGCCCTGCCGCGATTGCCCCACCTTCTTCGTGCCCGGTGTGTGCCTGGGCCGCATCACATCGTCGGGCCGCCGCCTGCACCAGTGGACCCGGGCCGAAGGCCGGTTCCACGGCAGGGAACACATACGGGAGGGGGTACGTTGGAAGCGGTGAAAGGCGGTGGAACATGGACGTGTCCCCGGAGTTGGTGGGCGATGCCCTCACCCGACTGCGCCGTGCCCAGGGTCAGCTGATCGGTGTGATCTCGATGATCGAGGAGGGCGAGGACTGCGCGGCGGTGCTCACCCAACTCGCGGCGGTCTCCCGTGCGCTGGACCGGGCGGGCTTCAAGATCGTGGCCAGCGGGATGCGGCACTGCCAGGCCGCACGCGAGCGGGGAGAGGAACCACCGATGACCGAACAGGAGCTGGAGAAGCTCTTCCTGTCTTTGGCCTGATCGGAACGCGCGGCAAGTCGGCTTGCCGCGCATACGTTTACCTGCCTTATACCCCCCCGGGTGTACTACAGAAAGCATTGGCAAGTCACTCAAAGTATGGATACGCGTGGGAAGCAAGGAGAGTGATCACGATGACTGCCGGAATCGACGTCCAGGTGATCGAGACGTCCTCACTGGGCGACCGCAGCTACCTGGCCACCGACGGCGAGGTGGCGCTGGTGGTCGACCCCCAGCGCGACATCGACCGCATCATGGCACTGGCAGGACGCCTGGGAGTGCGCATCACCCACGTGCTGGAGACCCACGTCCACAACGACTACGTCTCCGGTGGGCTGGAACTGTCCCGGCTGACCGGCGCGACCTACGCGATGGCGGCCGCCGACGAGGTCCCTTTCCAGCGGATGCCGCTGGCCGACGGCGACCTGGTGGAGGTCTCCCCGCGTATGCGGGTGCGGGCCATCGCCACCCCCGGACACACCTTCCACCACCTCTCCTACGCGCTGGAAGGCCCCCAGGGAGCCGAAGGGGTGTTCACCGGCGGTTCGCTGCTGTTCGGCACCACCGGGCGCACCGACCTGCTGGGCCACGAGCACGCCGAAACGCTGGCCCGCCACCAGCACGCCTCCGCGCACAAACTCGCCGACCTGCTGCCCGAAGGGGCACAGGTATGGCCCACCCACGGTTTTGGCAGCTTCTGCTCGGCCACCCAGGCCGAAGGGGACGCCTCCACCGTGGGACGGGAGAAGGAGCTCAACCCGGCGCTGCGCCTGGCCGCCGAGGAGTTCGTCACCCAGACCCTGTCGGGTCTGGACGCCTACCCCGCCTACTACGCCCACATGGGGGTGACCAACCTCGCCGGACCCGAACCGGTGGACCTGCGCGCCCCCACCACCGCGGACCCGCTACAGCTGCGCCGGCGCCTGGAGGCGGGCGAGTGGGTCGTGGACCTGCGCAACCGCAAGGCCTATGTGAGGGCGCACCTGGCCGGCACCGTCAGCCTGGCCCTGGACGGGCCGATGGCCACCTGGCTGGGCTGGATGATCGACTGGGGAGCCCCTCTCACCCTGCTCGGTGAGACCACCGAACAGGTCGCGCAGGCCCAGCGCGAGCTGGTACGCATCGGCATCGACCGCGTCGCCGCCGCGGCCACCGGCACGCCCGAGGAGCTCGCCGCCGAACCCGACCAGGTCCACACCATGGCCACCGCCGACTTCGCCGCACTGTCCGCAGCGCTGGAGGGGCAAGCCCCCGACGGCCTGCCCGCGCCCGAGGTCGTGCTGGATGTGCGGATGGGCAACGAGTGGAACACCTCCCATATCGTCGGCGCCGTGCACCTCCCGCTGCCCGAGCTGCCCCACCGCCTCGACGAGGTTCCCGAGGGAGCGGTGTGGGTCCACTGCGGCAGCGGCTACCGCGCCACCGCCGCGGCCTCGCTGCTGGCCCGCGCCGGCCGCCACGTGGTGGTCATCGACGACGCCTTCGACACCGCGGCCGACAAGGGCGTCCCCCTCACCACTCCCGCATAACCGTCCGGCTTTTCCAAGGACACAGAACCGTTCGGGCGTTCACCGGCAACCGGTCCGCGTGAACGCCCGGCGGCGCCGCGCACCAGCAGCGACCACGCCCAGACACGCGCTCTGCCACCGGGACGCCGCCGCGCGCACCCGCCTCCCGACCCGTACGAACACCAACACGCACTGTCGGCGACGCGTTCCGCGTGCCTGAACCGTGACGCCCATCCGACGCGAAGGACTTCCCACCATGACCATGGCGATACTGTTCGGCCTGATCATCGGGCTACTGCTCGGCCTGCTCGGAGCGGGCGGATCCATCCTCGCCGTGCCAGCGCTGGTCTTCGGTGTGGGGATGGGGTTGCACGAGGCCATCCCCGCCTCCCTCGTCGTGGTCGGCGCCTCCGCCCTGGCCGGCCTGATTCCACGACTGCGCCAGCAGGTGATTCGCTGGCCCGTCGCCCTGGTCTTCGGCGCCGCAGGGTTGCCCGCCGCCTTCGCCGGAACCGCGGTCGGCCGACTCTTGCCCGAGCGCTGGCTCATGCTCGGTTTCGCCGTGCTCATGGTCGTCGTCGCCGTGCGCATGCTCCGCAGCCAAACCGAGCAGGGGGGTGCGTGTCGCACCCGAGCAGGCGGGATCAACTGGCGCAGTTGTCTGCCCAAGGCGCTCGCGGCCGGTGCGGCCGTGGGGTTCCTCACCGGGCTGTTCGGTGTCGGCGGTGGATTCGTCATCGTTCCCGCCCTCGCCTTGCTGCTGGGGTTGACCACCACCGAGGCCGTCGCCACCTCCCTGGTCATCGTCGCCATCAACGCGGCCTCGGGCCTGGCCGCTCACGCCGGAGCCGCAGCCGACCTGGACTACACCGTCATCGCGGTCTTCGCCGCCGCGGCCATGGCCGCCTCCCTTGCCGCCGGCCGCATCGCGAACAAGATCCCAGCGAAGCCGCTGCGCAGGGGGTTCGCCGGAGTGGTGCTGACGGTGGCCGCCGCAGTGGCCGGGACGGCGCTGCTGGCTCCCCATCTGCTCACAGCCTGACCGGGGCGTCCCGCGCCTCCGGCGGCCTCTCAGGAGCGGTCTGCCGGGGCGTCCCGGGACGCGTGTCCGCGCAGGAGCCGGTTCGCTCCCGGTTCCACGGCCCAGCGCGTGCAGCGCCGGAACCAGGAAGACGACAACAGCGTTACCAGGGCCAACGCCATGAGGACGGTCGCGACCAGCCCTCCGGTGCCGTCGACGGCGTCGTACCAGGGCGAGGCCTTGAGCAGGATGAGCACGACCGAGTGCCACAGAAACACGTACATCGTGTGGCGGCCCGCCGCGGTGAACCGTGTGCGACGCCTCGGGACCAGCGCCAGGAACGCCGCCGACATGAGCAGGGCCAGTCCCATGAAGCCCAGGCGGACGCCGATGCCCAGGATCAGGGGGTCGATGTCGCGGTCGGTCAGGCTGTCGGTCCACAACAGCCACTCCCGGCTCAGCCGCTCGGAGATCGGGACGGCCAGGAGGGCGGTCGCGGCCAGGAACACCAGTGAGGCGACGCGCACCCACGTGCGTCCCAGGTACGCGAAGTGCTCCCGCCGCAGGAACAGGCCCAGGACGAAGAAGGGGAGGAAGCTGAGCACCCTGCCCAGGGAGAGCGTCGTCCCCAGCTGCGCCGTTGCGGCGAACACCGAGATCGCCGTGGCGACGAGCACAGGATGCCGGAGCCGCTTCCACACCGGTACGCTCAACCGCCACAGGAAGAACGCGACCAGGAACCACAGGGTCCAGGTCGGTCGCAGCGGTGAGAGCGACTCGGCCAGGCCGCCGCGCTCGATCGCGTAGATCCCCTGATGGATGGTCCAGAAGACCAGATAGGGCACGGCGGCGGTCAGGACCAGCTTCTCGACGCGCCCGGGCGAACCGTCGAAGGACCGCGCCAGGTACCCGCTGATGAGGATGAACGCGGGCATGTGGAAGAAGTAGATCCAGTAGTACAGGGTCTGGGCGGTCCCCTGGTCGCGCAGCGGTTCGACGGCGTGCCCCACCACGACCAGTGCGATGAGCAGGAACTTGGCGTTGTCCAGGTGGGCGTCGCGCTCTCGGGGGCCGACGTCCCGCCGTGCGCCGCCGTCCGCCCTCGTCGGACCCGTGTGCTCCGCGAGGCCCACCGACGGGGCCGGGGCGCCCCGGAGGTCCGTGGCGCGGACCGGCGGTTCCGGGGAGGCGTCGGCGGCACCACCCGACACGCTTCTTCTATAAGGCATAGAATTTTTACTACCACAGATAGAAACCGACCCCTCTCCGTGGGCGACGGGAGTCCGCGTCCAGGGCTGGCGTCGGGGGTCGGGTGCGCCCGCGCGGGCCCATCCCGTGGCCGGATGCTATTTCTATGCTTGATAGAATTTAAACTATCGACCATAGAAACCGCCGACGGAAACCACAGTGTGCGAGGTCCCCGACCATGTCCGAGCGACAACCCCGACGGAACGCCGCCCCGGCCCTTCTGCTCGCAGGGGCGGCCTGTGCGCTGTTGCTGCTCGCGGCCCTCTTCGTGAACGCAGAGGAACCCGGCGCCGCGGGCTCCCCGGGCGGGACCGCCGCCGACACGGTCAGCGATGAGATGCGGGCCGCCGGAGAGGAGATCGCCCGCAGGGACCCGGCCGACCCGCACGCGATGGGACCCGTCGACGCCCCGGTGGTGATGGTCGCCTACTCCGAC
>NZ_JAAXPG010000029.1 GCF_012396365.1 Nocardiopsis alborubida
GCTGGAGAGCTTCGTCACCGGCGCGGCCGTTGAGGCCGTCGAGGGCGAGCACACGCGCCCCCGCGAACTGCGCGCCGTCGGCGGGTTCTCCATGGGCGGGTACGGGGCGGCGGCGCTGGCGCTGCGCCGTGGGGCCCTACCTCCTGCGGTGTGCCCTGCCTGTGGATCTACGTGGGAACCGAAAAAATAAAAGTCGCAGAAAATGGAAAAAGGAAACAGTTGGTCTTTTCGGGTGTGTGGAATGTCCCGTATCGCATCGAAAAACCGACCGAGTCCAGCTTCTTGCGTCCGGTTCCGACCTTGGCCCCGCAGCGGCCGGACCCCGTTGGTAGCGTTGTGGTCCGGGTCCCGGCCGGGACGGTGAAAGTGCTCGACGAGGAGGGCAGCCCCCGTGGCGAAAGAACGCGTGATCTGGGCGAAGAAGCTTCCCGAGGTCTACAGCAAACTGGACGAGATCGACAAGGTCATCTCCGGGCACCTGGACGGCACCCTGCTGGAACTGGTCAAACTGCGCGCCTCGGTGCTCAACGGGTGCTCCTTCTGCATCGACCTGCACACCCAGCGCGCCCTGGAGGCGGGGGAGTCCCAGCAGCGGCTCTTCCTGGTGTCCGCCTGGTACGAGGCCGGGGAGATCTTCACCGACGCGGAGCGGGCCGCCCTGGCCCTCACCGACGAGATCACCCGCCTGGGTGAGCACGGGGTGTCCGACGAGGCCTACGACGGTGCCGCCGAGCACTTCGACGACCAGGAGCTGTCCGCGCTCATCGCCGGAATCGCGATGATCAACCTCTACAACCGGCTGGCCGTCACCAGCCACCTGCACCCGCGCAAGCGCTGAGCCCGGCCCCGCTCCGGGGGGAAGGATCCCTGTCCCCCCGGAGCGGGGCACCCGTCCCCCGGAGCGGGGCACCCGTTTCCTGGGTAGGTGGGTAGGGATGAGTGCGCCCGACCCCCGTCGGCCGCACACGGAGGTCCCGGACCCAGGAGCGCCCATGCCCCCCGCCGGACGAACCCTTCCGAGCCTGCTCGCCCGCAACGCCGCCGACCACCCGGACGCGCCCGCCCTGTCCTGGCGCACGCAGGACGGCGGCGACTGGGCCACCCTGACCTGGTCGCGGGTGCGCGACCGCGTCGCCGCGCTCGCCGAGGGCTACGCCGCCCTGGGAGTCGGGCCCGGCGACCACGTCCTGCTGATGATGGGCAACCGTCCCGAGCACTGGTTGTCCGACCTCGCGCTCGTCCACGCGGGCGCCGTTCCCACCACCGTCTACAGCACCGCCGCTTCCGAACAGGTCGCCCACATCGCCCGCCACAGCCGCGCCCGCCTCGCCGTGGTCGAGGACTCCGGGACCGCCGCCGCGTGGGAGGGCCTGCTCGCCGACCCCGAGGTCCCCCTCGCCGCGCTGGTCGTCGTGGACGGCGCCGACCCCGACCGCGGCCACACCGACTACGGCACTCTCGCGGACACCCCTGTCGGCACGGCCTTCGACCGCTGGCGCGACCTCACCCCCGACGACCTGCTCACCGTCGTCTACACCTCCGGAACCACCGGGGACCCCAAGGGCGTGGCGATCACCCACCGCGACATGCTCGCCAACGCCACCGCCCTGGACGCGGCAGTGGCCCTCCCCGAGCACCCCGACCACGTGTGCTACCTGCCCCTGGCCCACATCGCCGAACGCATGCTCGGCCTCTACCTGCCGGTCTTTCGCGCCTCCCACGTGTGGATGTGCGGGAGCCTCCAGGACCTGCCCGGGGTCCTGCGGCACGTGCGCCCGCCCCAGTTCTTCGGCGTCCCGCGCGTGTGGGAGAAGTTCGCCTCCGCCCTGCGCGCCGGGCTCGCCCGGATGCCCGAGGGGACGCGCGCCGAAGTGGACGCGGCCACGGCCGTGGCCGCCGAGCACGTCGCCCACCGCGAGCGCGGCGAGGAGGTGCCCGCCGAACTCGGGGAACGCTTCGAGCGGGCCCGAACCGAGGTCCTGCTGCCCCTTCTGGCCGGGGTCGGCCTGGACCGGGTGAGCTGGGCCTCCAGCGCCTCCGCGCCGATGCCGCTGGACGTGGTGCGGTTCTGGGCGGGGTTCGGGGTCGTGGTCATGGACGCGTGGGGCCTCACCGAGTCCGTGGGCGTGGCCACCGTCAACAGCCCCGCCACCGGGTTCCGGCTGGGCTCGGTCGGCCGCCCCATCGCAAGCGTGCGGGTGCGGGTGGCCGAGGACGGCGAGGTGTGGCTGCGCGGGGAGTCGGTCTTCGGCGGCTACCTCCAGCCGGACGGGTCGGTGCGTTCGGCCACCGACGCCGGGGGGTGGTTCGCGACCGGTGACGTCGGCCGCCTCGACGAGGATGGCTACCTGTGGATCACCGACCGCAAGAAGGAGCTCATCGTCACCTCCCAGGGCAAGAACGTCGCGCCCGCGCCGCTGGAGAACGCCCTCAAGGAGCACCCGATCGTCGGTCAGGCCTACGTGCACGGCGACCGCAGGCCCTACCTGGTGGCGCTGCTGGTGCCCGACCGCGAGACGCTCCCGGCGTGGGCGGCCGCCCGGGGCATCGACACCGGCGGGGACTGGGAGGCGCTGGTCGCCCACCCCGAGGTGGCGGCGGAGGCCGAACGCGCGGTCGCGGCGGCCAACGCCCGGTTCAGCCGCGCGGAAGGGGTCAGGCGCCACCGGCTGCTCCCGGGAGAGTGGGGCCCGGACACCGGTGAGCTGACCCCCTCGCTCAAACTCCGGCGCCGGATCGTCCGGGAGCGCCACGCCGACGCCCTGGCGGAGCTGTACCGCGACTGATCCCGGGCCTTTCCCGGGCCTTTCCCGGATGGAACGGGTTCGTGGCCCGCACGGACGTGGGCGCGCGGCCGCCGGACCGGGCATGGTGACCGTCCGGGGCTTGTGACCCGTGTCCGGACGCGGGCGCGGGCGCGCGAAACCGCCCCCGTCCTGGGGAACGGGGGCGGCCCGGGAGGGGCTCTCTAGTAGTTCTGCCCGGTGGTCTGCTGCGGTCCCGCGTTCTGCGGCGATCCGGTGGTCCCCTCCGGCGACCGCGCGGGCCTGGGCGCCGCGTGGGCGGCGCTGTACCCGCTCTGGTAGGCGCCCTCGTGCTGCTCGGTGCGCCTGGACTCGCGCTCGCGGTCCGGCCAGCCGGCGGTCAGGCCGTAGATCACCAGCAGGTCCACGGCGATGGCCATCATCGACCACAGCGGCATCGCCATGATGAAGCCCAGTTGGGCGACGGCGTTCACCGAGGCGAGGATCAGGGCGAAGCCCCGGGCCCACGTGCTGCGGGACAGCACGGCCAGACCGGCGACGATCAGCACCGCCCCCCACAGGCCGAGCAGGACGCCCCAGGAGGTGTACCCCAGCAGGAGCACCTCTGTACTCGCCGCGGCGTAGAACTGGGGGGTCAGGAGCGCCACCAGCCCCTGGATGACGTTGACCGCCCCGAGGACGATCAGCAGTGTCGCGACGAAGAACTGCCAGCCGTTGGCTGCCTGCGTTCGCATGTCCGGATCCTTCCCGGCCGTCCCCGCTGGCCTCTGCGCGGTCCGGGACGTGGGAACGGCCGCTCGGGTGTCCCTCTTGCGGATGCGCGATCCGCGCGCCTTATCTTCATCATCCGACCCCGGAGGTCAGCGACACCCCACCCGTTCCTACGGATCGGGTAAAGCTCGCGGGCACGCCACCCGGGGAACGAAAGTACGTAATTACGGAAAAGTATGTAAGGTGGAGGTGTGGTGGACAGGACGACGGAGGAGCGGCTGGCCGAACTGGAGGCGCGCGTCAGTGCGCTGGAGGCGGCCCGCGAACACGGAACCGGGGAGTCCGGGGCGCAGGCGCCCGGGGAGGCGTTCTTCGCGCTCAACGCCCTGCGGGAGCACGTCACCGGACACGGCGGCGTGGTCTTCGCCGGGATCGTCCGCGGCGGTGAGGGGGAGGAGAACGCGCTGGAGTGGCAGCAGGGGCTGCCGGTCGAGCGCCTGGAGGAGTCCGACTGGGCCCGCCACGCCGCCAGCCTCGACGCCCTGGGCAACCCCGTCCGGCTCCAGCTGCTGCACGCGGTCTGGAGGGGCACCGGGACCGTCGCCGCCCTGGCCGAGCGCTCCGACTTCGGCACGACCGGCCAGATCTACCACCACGTCAACCTGCTCGCCGCCGCCGGGTGGCTCACCACCGTCCGGCGCGGCCACTACGTCATTCCACCGGAACGCGTCGTCCCCCTGCTCGCCATCCTCACGGCGGCGGGGGGAGCGCCCCAGTAAGGAGGGCTCCGTGAGAGCCAGAGGGGGGACCGTCGCGGTCGCCTGTGCGGCGGCCGTCCTGGTCGTCGTACTCGGGATCGCCGCACGGCCGCACACACCCGGCCTGTCCGCCGAGGAGTCCGGGGACCCCGGACTCCTCGACCGGGCGCGCCCGCTGCTGTCCGAGGGCGTGCGCGACCGCGTCAGCGTCGTCGAGGTCGACGGCGGCCGGGTGGGCTTCGCCCACTTCGGCGCGGACGAGGGCACCGACTACGAGATCGGCTCGGTCAGCAAGGCCATGACCGGGATGCTGCTGGCCGACGCCATCGAACGCGGCGAGGTCACCGCGCAGACCCGGCTCGGCGAGCTGGTCGAGCTGGAGGGCGCCCCGGCCGCCGACGTCACCCTGGCCGAGCTCTCCAGCCACCGCTCCGGCCTGCCCCGGCTCTCCACCCGCCTGTCCGACATGGCGGTCTCGTTGGCGGCCTCCTACCTGGGAAACGACCCCTACCCCTACGACTACGACACCCTGGTCGCGCAGGTGGCCGCGGCGGAGCTGTCCGACCGCGGCGAGTCCCACTACTCCAACATGGGCACCGCCATCCTGGGCCACGCCCTGGCCAACGCCGCCGGGACCGACTACGCCACCCTCCTGCGCGAACGGCTGCTCGTCCCCCTCGGGATGGACGGTACGACCCTGCCCGACTCCAAGGAGGACCTGCCCGAGGACGCGACCCCGGGCTACACCGACAGGGGGCGCCGGGCCGACCCCTGGCTGGCCCGCGCCTACGCGCCCATGGGCGGCGTGCGCTCCACCCCCGCCGACATGGCGCGCTTCGCCGAGGCGCTGCTGGAGGGCACCGCCCCGGGCGCGGCGTCCCTGGAACCGCGCTGGGACGACGGTCCGGACCGCCGGATCGGGTTCGCCTGGGTCACGCAGGAGCACGGCGGCGCCGAGGTTACCTGGCACAACGGCGGCACCGGGGGGTTCTCCTCCATGGTCGCCCTGGACCGTGAGGGCGGACGGGCGGTGCTGGCCTTCGGCAACACGACCACCGGACTGGAAGCACCCGTCCTGGAGCTGCTGACGGGGGAGGACGCCCGATGAGCGTGGTGGATGTGCTGACCTACGCCGGGGCCGCGTTCCTCAACGGCATCTGCGTCCTGAGCGCGGCGGACGTCCTCCTGCGGGTCCGCGACCGGGGCAGGTTCCGCTTCGCGGACCGCTGGGACGTGCTGAACCGGACGGCCAACACGCTCTTCTTCCTGGTGCTCTCGCTGCTGCTGACCACGTGGGCGCTCTTCCCCGTGGCGGTGTGGTACCTGGACGTGGCCATGACGGCGGGGGCCGCCGCGGCCGCGGTGCTGCGCTGGCCCGGCCTGCCCGCGCGCGCCGACGACGCGGGCGCCGCCTCCCGGCGCCACTCCGCGATCGGCACGCTGGCCCTCCTGGCGGGGGTCCTCGCGGTCTTCCTCCTTTTCGCCTGATCCGAGCAGCCGTGCGAAAAGTGCGCAATGCAGGGGTATGTCAGAATTAAGAAGAGTGGAAAAAAGCGGGATACCGCACTTTTCCGCCGTGTGGCCAGGGTTCCTCGCGAGAAAGCCCACGTGCCTTTCGCCCGTGGTCTACGGTGATTTCCGTCCGCCCTCGAATTCCCCGAGGGAAAACCGGGTGGACCTCCCCTGCCCGGAGACCGGACGACGGGGCCGGGCACAGCCCCGCCCCCTTCGCACGATTGCCCCGCGAGGAACCCGCCCATGCCAGTACACCCGTCCGACCGACAACGGCGGCCCCCGCGCCCCGGACAACAGGCCCTGATCGCCCTGTTCACCGTGACCGCGCTGGCGGCCCCCGCCTGGTCCTGGGCGGTCATCACGGCCCACCCCGACGCCCGCCAGAGCGTGGCACTGGCCGTCGGCGTGGCCGGAGTCGTCCTGTGCGCCGCCGTCACCGCGGCGGCGCACCAGGCCGCGGCGGCCCGCGCCGCGCGCGAGCACGGCACCCGGGTCGACGCCACCGCCCAGGCCCTCGAACGCGAGGCCGAGCACCTGGTCGACCAGCTCCTGCCCGCCCTCACCGAGGGCCTGAGCACGGGCCGCACCGCGCGCGAGGTCCTCGCCGAGCACCCCCAACCCCGCCACGTCGCGCTGCACCGGCTCACCCACGCCGTCACCGCCGAACTCGACACCGCGCGCGCCCGCGCCGCCGACGCCCTCGCCCGGCGCACCGCGCTGGAGGAGCAGATCGCCGACCTCGACCGCACCGGGCTGCCGCTCATGGTCGCCCGCGTCCGCGAGGACCGCGTCGGCGCCGCGGAGACCCTCCGGGAGGAACTGCCCCCCGTCCACGACGCCCTCGCCCGCCTGCGCGCGCACACGCTGGAGGAGCTGCTGGCCGCCGACCGCCGCTCCGCCTCGGCCATGGAGACCGCCTCCGCGACCGGCGCCCGCATCCAGGCCCACCTGACCTCCCTGCTGGCCAAGCTCCGCGAACTCCAGGACCGCTACGGCGACGATCCCGGCGTCTTCGGCGACCTCCTGGACATCGACCACGGCGTCTCCCGGACCGGTCGCCTCGCCGACGGCCTCGTCGTCCTGGCCGGGGGCCGATCGGGCCGCCGCTGGACTCGGCCCATCGTCATGGAGAGCATCCTGCGCGGCGCCATGGGCCGCATCAGCGCCTACCGCCGCGTGCGCCTGCACAACACCAGCACCGCCTCCATCGCCGGGCACGCCGCCGAGGGCGTCATGCAGGCCCTGGCCGAGATCATGGACAACGCCGCCAACTTCTCCGCCCACGGCACCGAGGTGCACGTCTACGTCCAGGAGGAGGACACCGGCCTGTCCGTCACCGTCGAGGACAGCGGGCTGGGCATGCGCGTGCGCGAGCGCAGACTCGCCGAGAGCCTGGTCACCGAGCCCCGCGACCTGTCCACGCTGCGCGGCACCCGCACGGGCCTGGCGGTCGTGGGCCGCCTCGCCGACAAGCACGCGCTCGGTGTCAGCTTCCGGCCCTCCGCGCGCGGCGGCATCGGCGTCGTCGTCCTCGTTCCGCCGCACCTGCTCACCGACGCCCAGCCCGCCTCCGGCGGCCCGCGCGCCGGGCACCGGTCCCGGCGCTCCGCGGCGCCCGGGTCCGCGCCCGCCGCGGGTCCCGGACCCGGCACAGCGGAGGCGGGCCCCGGCATCGCGACCGCACCCGCCCGCGCCGCCTCCGGGCTGCCCAGGCGGCGGCGCGGCCAGACCCTCGCCGCGGCGCTGCGGGAGGAACCCGACCAGCTCTCCCCGGGCCCGGCCGCGCCCGGACCCGGCGGCGACCCCGGCACGAGGTTCGCGTCCTTCCGCAACGCCCGCCAGCCCCAACGAGCCGAAGAGTAGAGAAGAGAAACGGAGGGAGGGGCACGCGACCGGATCCGCGCGCGGCTGCCCCGCGACCCCGATGAACACCATGGACACCAGCCTCGACTGGCTTCTGGAGAACCTGCGCCACCGGACACCGGGCATCCGCCACGTGCTCGTGCTGTCCAGGGACGGACTCAGGATGTGCCACACCCGCGAACTGCACACCGACCGCGCCGACCAGCTCGCCGCCATCGCCGCGGGCATCCAGAGCCTGTCCCTGAGCGCCTCCGCCGAATTCGGCGACCGCGGCGGCGCGGGCCAGGCCATGGCCGAGTTCGGCGGAGGAGTCCTGCTCATCATCCGCGCCGGAGAGGGCGCCCACCTGGCGGTGATCGCCTCCGGGGACGCCGACGTCGGCGTGGTCGGCCACAACATGAACGAGCTCGTCGAACGGATCGGCGGCTTCCTGACGGCCGCCCCGCGCCGGGGCGAGCGGGCCCGAGCGGGCGCCGAGCGGCCGTGACCCACCACGACGCCCTCAGCGGCGAGGCTCCCGACCGTCTGTACACCGTGACCGGCGGACGCTCCGACGCGGACACCCGCGTGTTCGACTCGGTCACCCTCGTCGTCGCCGAGTGCGACCCCGTGCCCGGCATGCAGTCCGAGCACGCCGCGATCCTGCGCCTGTGCGCGTACCCGACCGCCGTGGTGGAGCTGTCCGCGGAGCTCGGGCTCCCCGTCAGCGTCGTGCGGATCCTCCTGCTGGACCTGCTGGACACGGGGCGGGTGACGGTCCGCCACCCGGCGGCCTTCGCCCGGCAGGAGGCCGGACACGACCCCGAGACCCTGAAGCAGGTGCTCCTTGCCCTCCAACGCCTCTGAACGGCTGACCGAGCCGCGTCGGGCCCCGCTCGCCGCGACGGCCGACAACGCACTCAAGATCGTCATCGTCGGCGGTTTCGGCGTCGGCAAGACCACCCTGGTCGGCTCCGTCAGCGAGATGCGCCCGGTGAGCACCGAGGAGGTCATGACCCAGGCCAGCGTCGGAATCGACGACCTCGGCGCCGTCCGCGACAAGCGCACCACCACCGCGGCCTTCGACTTCGGGCGCATCACCGTCGACGAGCGGCGCGTGCTCTACCTCTTCGGCGCCCCCGGCCAGAAGCGGTTCTGGTTCCTGTGGAACCAGCTCTTCGAGGGCAGCCTGGGCGCGGTCGTCCTCGTCGACACCGACCGCATCCAGGACTCCTGGTACGCCGTGGACCGGCTCGAACACCACCGCACGCCCTTCGTCGTCGCGGTGAACCGCTTCGGTCCCGGGCCCGCCCTGTCCGAGGTGCGCCGCGCCCTGGACGTGTCCGAGCGGGTCCCCATGGTGGACTGCGACGCCCGCAGCCGCGAGTCCAGCCGCGACGTCCTGGTCACCCTCGTCCAGCACGTGTCCGGACCCGTGGCGGGGTACCCGTCCGCGCCGGCGTCCGGCTCCGCATCCGCACCGACCCAGGAGGAGACGACGTGAACCACACCCCGGCTCCGGAGGCCGCGGCACCGGCCAGCAGCGGCCCGCCGCCGCCCTCCCCGGACCACGCGGGGGCCGCCCGCTTCTACGGCCCCGACATCGCCCGCGACCCCGCCGGACTCTACGAGGAACTGCGCGGGCGCTACGGCCCGGTCGCGCCCGTACTGCTCGACGGGGACGTCCCCGCGTGGTTCGTCATGGGCTACCGGGAACTGCACCACGTCACCAGCAGGCCCGAGTGGTTCGCCCGCGACTGCCGCCGCTGGAACCAGTGGGACCGCGTCGGCCGCGACTGGCCGCTCATGCCCTACGTGATGTGGACGCCCTCGGTCATGTTCGCTGAGGGGGCCGAGCACCAGCGGCGCGCCGGCGCGATCGGCGACGCCCTGGACGCCGTGGACCGCACCGACCTCAAGGCCCTGTGCCAGCAGGCCGCCGACGGACTCGTCGACGCCTTCTGCGCCGAGGGCGAGGCCGACCTGGTCGCCCAGTACGCGCACCACATCCCCGCGATGGTGGTCGCCCGCCTCTACGGCCTGCCGGAGGCGGAGGTCCCGGCGCTGGTGCGCGACGTCGTGCTCTCGCTCGACGTGACCGCCGACGCGGGCGGCGCCCACCAGCGCCTGCACGCCCGCCTGGACGCCCTGGTCGCCGACCGCCGCGCCGCGCCCCGCGACGACGTCCCTTCGAGGCTGCTGCTGCACCCGGCGGGCCTGAGCGACGCCGAGGTGGTCATCGACCTGCTGGTGGTCCTCGCCGCGGCCCAGGCGCCCACCGGCAACTGGATCGGCAACACCCTGCGCCTGATGCTCACCGACGACCAGTTCTCGCTCACCCTCCAGGGCGGGCGCAGCAGCGCGGGCGAGGCCCTCAACGAGGTCCTGTGGAAGAACACCCCCACGCAGAACTTCATCGGCCGGTGGGCCGTGCAGACCTGCGAGCTGGGCGGGCGCGGCATCCGCCGCGGCGACATGCTGGTGCTGGGACTGTCGGCGGCCAACGCCGACCCCCGCCTGCACGCGGGGCTCCCCGACATCTACAGCAGCAACCGCGCGCAGATGTCCTTCGGCCACGGCGAGCACGGGTGTCCCTTCCCGGCACCGGAGATCGCGGAGATGATCGCCCGCACGGCGGTGGAGAGCCTGCTGGACCGGCTTCCGGACGTGCGGCTGGCGGTGCCCCCGGACCGGCTGGAGTGGCGGCCGTCGCTGTGGATGCGCGGACTCTTCGAGCTTCCGGCGCGCTTCACGCCCCGGCAGTAGGGGCGGCCGGAAGTGTGGTCGGCGTGAGGCGGGCCCGTCCGCCCCCTCCGCCGTGACCGGCCAGGGGCGGACGAGCGGGTTCCGCGGCGCGGCGCCGGGTCAGCCCGGGGACGGGACCGGCGTGAACCGCAGCGGCAGCCGGGTCAGCCCACGGGTGAAGACCCCGGTCTCCTCCAAGGCGGCGCCCTCGGCCAGGCGCACGTCGGGCATGGCGTCCAGCAGCTGGTTGGTCGCCACCCGCACCTCCGCCTCGGCCAGCAGGGCGCCCACGCAGAAGTGGCGCCCCAGGGCGAAGGCCAGGTGCTCGGCCGCGGCGGAGAAGGAGGTGGCGTCCCCGAGTTCGGGCCGGTGGATGTCGAAGGAGTCGGGGTCGGTGAAGCGGTCGCCGTCGCGGTTGGCCGAGCCGATCAGGCAGATGACGGTCGCCCCGGCGGGCACGGTCGCGCCGCCCAGCTCCACGTCGTGCGCGGGCTGGCGCATGATCATCTGCACGGGCGGGGTGTAGCGCAGCGTCTCGGCGAACGCGCGCGGGATCAGGCTCCGGTCCTCGCGCACCCGCGCCAGCTGCTCGGGGTGGGCGACCAGGTTGGCGAACATGCCGGACACGGCCTTGTCGGTGGTCTCCCCGCCCGCGGCGAGGAGCAGGCTGCAGAAGGCCTTGACGTCCTCGTCGCTCATCCGGGTGCCGTCGACCTCGGCGGTGCACAGGGTGGACAGCAGGTCCTCGCCCGGGTTCGCCCGCCGCTCGCGGATGATCGGCAGCATGTACGCGGCGAACTCCTCGCGGGTGCGCAACCCCTCCTCGGCCACCCGCGGGTCCTGCGACAGGTTGCCCAGGAAGGCGATGATCGAGGTGTACCAGCGGTGGAACCGGTCGTGGTCGGCCCGTTCCAGGCCGAGCATGTCCGCGATGACGTTGACGGGGAAGCGGGTGGCGAACTGCGCGACCAGGTCCACCTCGCCCGTGTGCCGGAAGGCGTCGACCAGTTCGCGGCTGTTGCGCTCGATGACGGGCCAGAACCGTTCCCGCAGTTCACTGCCGCGGAAGGCCGGGGCCACCAGTGCGCGGCGCACCGCGTGCTCGCGCCCGTCCAGTTGCAGGATGGTGCGCCCGTGCACCGGTTCCAGCTGCCAGTCGTAGTTGCGGGTGGTGAAGGCCTCGTCCCGGAAGGCGCGTCTGACGTCCTCGTACCGGGAGACGACGTAGCTCTGGGTGGCCTCGTGCCAGAACAGGGGAGCCCGCTCGCGCATGGCGCGGTAGGCGGGATAGGGGTTGGCGAGGAATTCCGGGGAAAGGATGTCCGGAACCTCGGAAGCTACGGTCATGACCGATTCTCCTCACCGCTGGGGGTAAGTGCGAGCCTCCACCGTAGGTTTTCCCTCCCGCCCAAGTCCATAGGGAACAGTATTTTACGGATATGGGATATTAAGTGGTTTCAGGGTTGAATTCCTTTTATGGGGGATATGTCGGTTGTGGGACTTCAGTGGGGGCTCCGCGCCGCCGACCACGGGGTCGGTCCCCGCGGACGGCGGCGCGGGCCGCGGCCGGAACCGGGAGGCACCCGTGCGGGGGAGTCGCGTCCGACGGCCCCCGGTGGAGTCGCCGGGCCGGACGCGGTGGGCTCCCTGGCGTCCAGCGGGGCGCTCCAGCCGCACGTTCGGTCCCTTCAGGGCCGGGAGGCTGACGCGAGGGCGTCCTCCCCGGTCAACTCGGCGGAGAACGCCCACAGGCGCTCGGCCTGCGCGGGGTCGGCCGCGTGGTCGCGCACGCCCTCCGCGCCGGTCCCGGTTCCGGCGGGCACGGCGACGCGGGCGCCCGCCTTTGCCAGGGCCCGGGTCGTCTCCAGCCCGATGCCCGAGTACCCGCCGGTGACGACGGCCAGCCGTCCGGTCAGGTCGATTCCGTCCAGGACCTCGCGCGCGGTGCTGCGCCTGCCGAAGCCCGAGCCGATCCTTCGCTGTGGTGTGGTCATGGACCGGACCCTAGGTACTGGAGCGCGCTCCACTTCAAGCGTCGCAGGTGGGAGGGGCGCCCTCCGGGGTAACCGGGAACGCCGGGATCACGGCCGCCTCCCGGAACGGACGCACCAGCCGCGCCCGGGGACACGTTCGGCCCCTGCCGCCGGGGACCGGGAGGCTCCGGGGTCCGCTGGGATAGCGTGACCGTGACCCCCCCACCCCTCAGCAACGAGGAGCGCGCACGCCATGAACGTGGAACACAGGGACGTCGAGGTCAACGGGATCCGGCTGCACGTCGCCGAACAGGGCAGCGGACCGCTCGTCCTGCTCCTGCACGGCTTTCCCGAGAGCTGGTACGCCTGGCGCCACCAGTTCGCCCCGCTGGCCGAGGCGGGGTACCGCGTGGTCGCCCCCGACCAGCGCGGTTACGCCCGCAGCGACCGGCCCGAGGCCGTGGACGCCTACACCCTGCCCCACCTGGTCGGCGACGTCGTCGCCCTCGTCTCCGCGCTGGGGGAGGAGGGCGCGGTCGTGGTCGGCCACGACTGGGGGGCGCCCGTGGCCTGGAGCACCGCCATGATGCGCCCCGACCTGGTCCGCGGCGTGGCGGGCCTGAGCGTCCCGCCGTTCCCGCCCGCCATGATGCCCCCGCCCTCGGCCGCCCGCGCCCTCTACGGCGAGAACTTCTACCAGGTCTACTTCCAGGAGCCCGGAGTCGCCGACGCCGAACTGGCGGCCGACCCCGCCTCGACCCTGCGCCGCATCCTGGTCACCGCCTCGGGCGACGCCCCCTTCGACGAGCCCCAGCTGTGGTTCGCCGCGGAGGGCGGCACCCTGCTGGACGCGCTGCCCGAGCCGGAGGAGCTGCCCTCCTGGCTCACCGAGGAGGACCTGGCCGCCTTCACGGCCGACTACTCCGACCCGCAGGCCTTCACCGGGCCGCTCAACTGGTACCGCAACAACGAACTCAACCAGGGGCTCATGTCGCCCTTCCAGGGACGCGTCATCGACGTGCCCGCCCTGTACGTGGGCGGGGACATGGACCTGGTCAGGGCCATGCGCGGCATCCCCGAGCTCCTGGAGAACCTGTCGCTGGTCGCGCCGGGGCTGCACGCCAGCGTCACCCTGCCCGGCTGCGGCCACTGGACCCAGCAGGAGCGCCCCGAGGAGGTCAACGCGGCCCTGCTGGACTTCCTCGCCGCCGTCCACGAGGGCTGAGGCGCGGCCCCGGGTGCGCGGCCCCGGGGGAGGACCGGGCCCCGCGCACCGGGGTGCGCGGGCCCCGGTGCGCCGATCAGGCGCGTACCGCCTCGACGATGCTGGTCCCGTTGCTGGGCAGGACACGGGTCAGCCTCAGCCCGGCCTGACGGAAGAGCTCGGCGAACTGGGTCCTGGTGCGCTGCTTGCCGTCGCAGTGGGCGAGCATGCTCAGGTCCATGAACTTGGCGGTCCGGGCCGGGCCGGGGGAGTCGGGCATCACCACCTCCGCGAGCAGGACGCGCCCGTCGCCGTTCATCGCCTCACGGCAGTGGGAGAGGATCCGCGCGGCGTCGCGGTCGTCCCAGTTGTGGATGACGTTCGACAGCAGGTAGGCGTCGCCGCCCTCGGGGACGGAGGAGAGGAAGTCCCCGCCGACGACGCGGCACCGCTCACGGACGTCCTCCAGCACCGGTCCGGCCTGGGCGACCACCTCGGGCCGGTCGAAGAGCACGCCGCGCAGGCCGGGATGGGCCGACAGCACGATGGCCAGCAGCCTGCCCCGGCCCCCGCCGACGTCCACGAGGGTGCCGTGCGCGCCGAAGTCGTAGCTGTCCGCCACACCCCGGGTGATCTGGGACGAGATGTCGGTCATGCCCTGGTCGAAGACGGCCGCGCTCTCGGGGTGTTCGTTCAGGTAGGCCCAGGGCGGTCGGCCGTGCACCTCCTCGAACACCGAGTGCCCGGTCCGCACCGCCCGGGCCAGGTGGGCCATGGTGGAGCGCTCGACCTGGCTGCCGACCCACCGGGCGTAGCCGCGCATGGAGTCGGCCGCGTCGCTGCGCAGGGCGCGGCCGATCTCGGTCAGCGCGAAGTGCCGCGGCGGCCCCTCCTGGACCAGGTCGAGGTCGGCGCAGGCGCGCAGCAGGCGGTGGAGGGCCTCGGTGTCGGCACCGACCCTCCCGGCGATCTCGTCGACGGGCAGGGGCTCGAAGGCCATGGCGTCGGGGACGCCGAGCTCGGCCGCCGCGCTGACGGCGGCCGCCACCCAGCTGGCGGTGATGAGCTCGAACAGTTTCGTGGCGGAAGGACTCAGGGGTGCAGGGGCGGACATCGCGGTCCTTTCGGGTGGTTCCCCTCCCGAGGTCGCGGAGAGGGGCGGCCAGATGCACCGGTGCGGCATCCATGAAGCCGTATAACAGGGTAAACTACGGAGCGTGCTCAGAAAATCGCATAGTGTGGACAAAGGTTCGAGTGGGGCGGACGCGAACCGACAGTCCCCCCAGCGGTCATCACAGGTCCTGCAGACACTGACCACCCGCCGTGCCGTGCGCGCCTTCACCGACCGGCCGGTGGACGACTCCCTCCTGGAACCCATGCTGGACGCCATGCTCGCGGCCCCCTCGGCGTCCAACAAGCAGGCGTGGGCCTTCGTCGTCGTCCGCGAGCGGCGCACACTGAGGCTGCTGCGCGCCTTCTCCCCCGGCATCATCGAACTCCCGCCGCTGGTCGTGGCGGCCTGCTTCGACCGCTCGCGTGCGGTGGGGGGCTCCGGTAGCTCCAGGGAATCCTGGGACGAGGGCATGCTCTGCGTGGCGATGGCGGTGGAGAACCTCCTCCTGGCGGCCCACTGCCTGGGGCTGGGCGGATGCCCGTCCGGAAGCTTTCGCGCGGGCCCCGTCCGCAGGCTCCTGGGCCTGCCCGACCACCTGGAACCACTGCTCCTGGTTCCGGTCGGGCACCCCGCCCGGCCACTCGCCCCCGCACCCCGACGAGACCGGACAGAGGTGGTCAGCCATGAGCGCTGGGGAGACTGACGCCCGACGTGTCGGCGAGGAGCTCCTCCTGCTCGCCGCCTACCTGCTCAGCAGCGGCCGCGGCCTGCTGGACGAACCGCGCCAGTACGGCACGTTCCGCTGCCTGGACGCCGCCCGCCGCGTCCTGGCCCTCGCGGCCGGAACCGGCCCGCACCACCCGGACCTCGACGCCCTGCGCGGTCGGATGGACGACGTCATGTGCGGGGCGATGGACGACCACGAACTGGACACCCTGCTCGACCAGCTGTGCGAGCGGCTGGCGGCCGTCCTGGAGGATCCCGATGTCATCTCCGACTGAGCCGCGGCCGCCCGACGCGTCCGCGGACGGCTTCGACGTCCTGCCCTTCACCGGTTCCTGCCGTCGCGTGTTCGCACGGGGGGAGCACGCGCTCATCGGGGTCAGCGCGGGGAACAGCTACTTCAGCCAGCAGCGGCTCGCACGGCTCCTGCACTGGGCGCAGCGGCACTTCGCCGAGGTCGACGTGCTCTACACCGACCTGCACCTGGACACCATGTACATGGCGTCCGGCAGCAGCGGGGAGCACGCCGCGTCCCGGGCCAACAGGGCGCTCAAGGACGTGCGGCGCCGCATCCGGCGCGCCGTGGAGTCGGCCGCTCCGGCCGCGGGGAACGTGCGCGTGCGCGCCCTGTCGCAGTGCACGGAACTGCCCGGCTACCGGGAGGTCGAGTACCGCCTCGACCAGGAGTACGCCGCCGATCCCCGCGTCCGCCGCTGCTGGGAGGAGCACGTGCGGCGGGTCCTGGGCGCGCAGCCGGATCCGGACGGGGCCAGGTTGCGCGCCGGACTGGCCTATCTGCGCGCCGAACTGCCCTTCCTGCTCAGCACCCCCAAGGTACTGGAGGTGCCGTCCTCGGTGTCCTGCTACCACGACCTGCTACCGATCCTGTCCACGCTGCGCGGCGTCACCTCCTGCTTCCACCCCGGACAGGGCCACGTGGTCGTCCGCCCGGTCGGTTGGTGCCACCCCTCCCCGGAGTCAGCGGTATCCCTGTGACCGCCGCACGGTGGCGACCCGCCCGGGCGCCACCGTGCGGAGCGGTTTCGGAAGGGGCGTGGTCCCGGGCGCGACGGGGACGCTACGCGCGGCGGACGTCCATGACCGACTCCCCGTCCTCGACCCGGTGCACGGCGTGCAGCGCGAGGTCGGCCTCGGCGAACAGTTCCTGGTACTCCTCCGCCGTGCGCAGCGGGGCGCCGTAGAGCACGAGCATGTACAGGCTCATCGCCTGGAGGAAGGGGGTGGCGCACTCCCGCTGCGGAAGGTGCCCGATGATCAGCAGCCGGGACCGCTCACCCATCGCCGCGCGGACGTTGCTCAGGATTCGTACCGCTTCCGGCCGGGGCCAGTTCTGCATCACCCGCGCCATCAGGTAGACGTCCACTCCCGTCGGCACCCCGTCGAGGAAGCTGCCCCCCACCACGGCGCACCGGTCCGCCACGCCCCGCTCCCGCAGCAGCGGCCCGGCCCCGGACACCACGTGCGGAAGGTCGAACAGCACCCCCTCCATGCTCGGGTGGTGCCGCAGGACGGCGGCCAGCAGCGCGCCCTCTCCTCCGCCGAGGTCCGCCACACGCGCCGCGTCGGACAGGTCCACGTTCTCCAGGAGGGCGTCGACGGCCACGGACGTGTTCATCGCCCTGGTGAACAGCGACGCCGCCTCCCGCTCCTCCTCCAGGTAGGCGAACAGCGGGTGGCCGGTGTGCACCTCGAAGGCCGTACGGCCGGAACGCACCGCCTGCGACAGGCAGGTCCACGCCTGGAGGAAGGCGCCGTGCGTGCACATCCGGAACAGGTCGTACAGGCCGCTGGGGTCCCCGGCACGCAGGTGCCCGCCCGCCGCCGTCAGGGCGAACGACCCGGGCGCCGGCTCCGAGAGCAGCCCGCTCACCGTCCCGGCCCGCAGCACCGCCGTCAGAGTCTGCTCGGGGACCCCGGTGCGGCGGACCAGGTCCGCCACCGGGCGCGGCCCGTCCGCCAGATCCTCCACCACGTCCAGTTCGACTATCGCGACGACGGCGTGCATGAGCATCGCCGACGACACCAGTCGGTTCAGCGGCAGGTCCGTGCGCTCCGCGCGTACAGTGGCCTCGTCCATCGCACCCACAGTCGGTCCTCCCGGGGGACGTCGTCATCGAGGTCGACGCGGCTACCCTTCCGGGACACGGCGCCGACCTCTCAAGACTACGCGGAGTGCGCGAATCTGTTCTCTGGGTTGTGGAAAACGTGCCGGGGCGGGAACGGCCCCCGCCGCGGCCGGGGCGCGTGCGCGGCGGCCGGGAGAACGGAGGGCCCGGGGTTCAGGGGGTGCGGGCTCCGTCGGCGGCGTAGGCCTCCACCAGAGCGGTCAGCACCTGGGAGCAGCCCGCGTCGACGGTGAGCGCGGCGACGTCGTCGGCGCGGGTGGCGCCCCGGTTGAGGATCACCACCGGCTTGCCCTGCTCGACGGCGCGCTTGACGTAGCGCCGCCCCGAGAAGACGGTCAGCGACGAACCCGCCACCAGCAGCGCCCGCGCGCCGTCCACCATCGCGTAGCCCTCCAGCACGCGCGCCTTGGGCACGTTCTCGCCGAAGTAGACGATGTCGGGCTTGAGCACGCCGCCGCAGCCCTCGCAGTCGGCCACCCGGAACCCCTCGGTGGAGGCCAGGACCGCGTCGGCGTCGGGGGCGACCTCCACGTCGGGGACCCCGTCGGCGAAGCCGGGGTTGAGCGCGCTCAGGCGTTCGGCCAGGCTCTCGCGGGAGACCACGGCCGAGCAGGCCAGGCAGACGACGCGGTCGTAGCGGCCGTGCAGGTCGATCACCCGCCTGCTGCCCGCGGCCCCGTGCAGGGTGTCCACGTTCTGGGTGATGACGCCCGCCAGGGCGCCGCCCGCCTCCAGCGCGGCCAGCGCGCGGTGGCCGTCGTTGGGGCGGGTCCGGTGCACGTGGCGCCAGCCCACGTGGTTGCGGGCCCAGTAGTGGCGGCGGAACGCCGCGTCGCCGACGAACTGCTGGTAGGTCATGGGCTTGCGCGGCGGTGAGTCCGGGCCGCGGTAGTCGGGGATGCCCGAGTCCGTGGACAGGCCCGCGCCGGTCAGCGCGACCACCGGGCCCGAGCCGAGGACCTCGCGCATCCGGGCCGCCAGGAGGGCCGGGTCGTCGAGCGTGTTCCTCACGCCTTCGAGGGTACGCGGCGCCCCGGTGCGGGCGCCGCCACCCCGCCGGGTGCGGTTGCCGTCCCGCCGGTCACCGCCTCAGCGTGCTCCAGTGCCTCCACGGCCCACGCCGACTCCGCTCTGGTCGTCGTGGCCTTGTACCGGTGGCGGGTTTCCGGCGGCGGCTGTGTTCAGGTGAAGGCGGTGACGCCCTCGTACTCTCCCTGGCGGGCTTGGCCGACGACCTCGTACTCGATGAGCAGCAGGCCGTTCGGCGTGGCCTCGTGGCGCACCAGACGGAGATCGAGGGGTGCGCCGCGGTCCGTCAGCAGAGGCCGACCGGTGCGGATGACGGTGGGCGCGACCACCAGGCGGAGCACGTCGACCAGGCCCGCCGACAGCAGTGAGTCGCCGAGGCGGGCGCTGCCGTGGACCTGGAGTTCCCGTCCCGGCCGGGACCCGAGTTCGCCGACCGTCCGGACCGGGTCGCCCCTGAGGACGGTCGTGGGGTTCCAGTTCCCCTCGGTGAGGGTGTTCGTCACGACGTACTTCGGCAGGGTGTTCATCCGTTCGGCGAACGGGTCGGCCGGGTCGGTGATCCGCGGCCAGTCGCGCGCGAACGCCTCGTAGGTCCGCCGTCCGAGCAGCAGGCCGTCGGCGAGGTCCAGCCAGTCCGAGGCGCGCTGGACGAACGTCGCGTCCATGTGGGGAACGAGCCACCCGCCGCGTGTGAAACCGCCGCTGGTGTCCTCCTCCGGGGAGCCGGGCCCCTGGCTGACCCCGTCGAGCGTGACGAACTCGGTGAGGGCGATCCTCATCGCGGGGCCGTGCCTTCGGCGAGCGCGGCCAACTGGTCGGCCACCGACCCCCAGCCCTCGGCGAAGCCGAGCTTCTCGTGACGGGCGCGGGCCTCCGGGTCACCGTGCCGGACGAGGATCCGGTAGTCCGTGCCCTCCGGGTGGTCGTCCAGTGTGATCGTGGCGGTCATCGCGACCGGAGCGGGGGTCGCGGGGCGCCATGTGCCGTCGACCGCGTTGGTGAACACGATCCGTTCGAGTTCGTCGACGGCGAGGAAGCACGCGTCCGTGTGCGGGACGAACTCGTCCCCGTCGTCGCTCAGCCGGGTCACGAAAGCCCCTCCGGGCCGCAGGTCCAGGCGGTCCACACGGCAGAGGGACGGGGCCGGGACCCACCACTGCTCAAGCCGGGACGGGTCGGTCCAGGCGTTCCACACGGTTGCGCGCGGGGCGCGGATGACCCGCTCCAGGGCGAGGTCGAGGTCGGGGTTCACTGCCTTCTCTCCTTCGTGTCGGTGACGAACCGTTCGAGGCGGTCGGTGCGCCCCTCCCAGGTCCGGCGCTGCTCGGAGAGCCAGTCGTCGACGAGGGCGAGCCGTTCGCGGTTGAGCACACAGGTGCGCACCCGGCCGGACTTGACCGTGCGGATGAGCCCGTTCGATTCGAGCGTCCGCACGTGCTTCATGAACGAGGGGAGGGTCATCGGGAACTCGCTGGCGAGGTCGCCGACGCTCGTGGGCCCGCGGCCGAGGCGCCGGACGACGGCGCGCCGGGTCGGGTCGGCTAGGGCGAGGAACACCCCGTCGAGCTCCGCCGGATACTGTGCCATGCGGCTAAGTGTGCCAGCTCATGACGGTTAGCTCAAGGGCTAAGTGTTGGGTCGTGCGGACGACCGCGGACCTTCGCCGTCCGTTACGGGGGCTCACCTGTGGGGCGGCCCCGCAGGGGAGTCCGTCCCGTGTGGGCGCCGCCGCCCCGCCGGGGTCAGGCGGCGCGCTCCAGCTTCTCCACGGCGCGGGACAGGACCTCCTCGAAATCCTCCGCCATCCGCTCGTTCTCCTCGGTCGCCATCCGCACCCGGTGGGAGTCCATGCAGTCCATGTCGATCTCGTCCGGGCACGCCTCCATCAGCTCATAGGTCGACACGTCCGAGCTGTCCCCGGCGTTCATCCCCACCAGGACGAAGTACACCTCTCCTACCTGGCCCTACGCGGTGCGCGCGGCCATCGCCGTGCGCTCGCCGTACAGCGTCACGGAGAACATGCCCCCGCCCTCGGGGAGGGCGGGCGAGTCCCTGGAGACGAGTGCGCCCTCCATGCGGGTACCGCCCACGGACACGCTCATCCTGGAGCAGGTGTCCAGCAGGTGACCGAACCCGGTGCCCTCGACCGGAGCGTCGCCGAAGTCCCCCGAGACCAGGACGTAGCCGTAGACGGCCGAGCCCGACGAGGACCCGGACGGGGCCGCGATCTGGGCCGCCCCCTCGGCGGCCCCCGCGGGCAGCCGCCCGGTGCCCCCGTTGAGGACGGCGCCGCACTCGGCCGGTTCCACGTCGCCGAAGTCGTCGGTGCCCGCCTCACCGCCGAAGTCCACTCCCTGGAGCTCGTCGACGTCCAGCTCGTCGACGTCGAACCCGTCGGGGTAGGCGTTCGAGGACGGCAGCAGGGCCTCCAGGCGTGGGCTGTCCCGGAGGTCGAGCTGGGGGCCGCAGCCGGTGGTCAGGACCAGGGCCGCGAGGAGGGGCAGGGCGCCGTGGCGGTGCAGGGGAGCCAAAGGGGGAACCTTCGTCGTCGTGTCAGTGGTGTACCGACACGTTCCGACGCCGCCGGAACACGTGAGGTTCCCGTCCTCTCCTGGCCGAGTCCGGTCGGACCCCCGGCCCGTTCGGCCGGGCCCCGCCGAAGCCCCCGGTCGGGCTTCCGCCGAAGCCGCCCTTCCTCCGGCCGGGCCCCGGACAGCAGAGGGCCCGGCGGACACCCGCAGGTGCCCGCCGGGCCCGAACCGGTCGGCCGGACGGCCGATCCGCCGCCCTGGTGCCGGACTCAGCCGAGGCAGACCAGCAGGTCGCCGCCCTCCACCTTCTGCACCCGGTCGACCGCCACCCGCGTGACCGTCCCCGACACGGACGCGGTGATCGCGGCCTCCATCTTCATCGCCTCGATGGTGGCCACCGTCGCGCCGGCCTCAACCGCGTCGCCCTCGGCGACCGTCAGGGTCACCGCGCCCGCGAAGGGCGCCGCGACCTGCCCGGGGTCGCCTCGGTCCGCCTTCTCGGCGGCCCGCACCTGCGAGGCCAGGGCCCGGTCGCGGATCTGGAGCGGGCGCAGCTGGTCGTTGAGCGTGGCCATCACCGTGCGCACGCCGCGCTCGTCGGCCTCGCCCACCGCCTCCAGCTGGATGAGCAGCCGCACGCCCGGCGACAGGTCCACCGAGTACTCCTCGCCCGCGCGCAGACCGTAGAAGAAGTCCGCGCTGGAGAGCACGCTGGTGTCGCCGTAGGCGGCCCGGTGCTCCTCGAACTCCCGCGTCGGGCCGGGGAAGAGCAGCCGGTTGAGCGTGGCCCGCCGGTCCTCGGCCAGCCCCGCGCGGTCCTGCTCGCCCAGCTCCTGCGCGGCCCGCGCCTCGGACCGCCCCTGGAGCGCCCGCGTGCGGAAGGGCTCGGGCCACCCGCCCGGCGGAACGCCCAGCTCACCGCGCAGGAACCCCACCACCGAGTCCGGGACGTCGAAGCGCCCGGGGTCGGCCTCGAAGTCGGCCGGGGAGACCCCCGCGCCGACCAGGTGCAGCGCCAGGTCGCCCACGACCTTGGAGGAGGGGGTGACCTTCACCAGGCGCCCGAGCATCCGGTCGGCGGCGCCGTACATCGCCTCGACCTCCTCGAAGTGCTCGCCCAGCCCCAGCGCGACCGCCTGCGTGCGCAGGTTGGACAGCTGCCCGCCCGGGATCTCGTGGTGGTACACCCGGCCGGTGGGGGAGGACAGCCCGGCCTCGAAGGGCGCGTAGACCCGGCGCACCGACTCCCAGTACGGCTCCAGTTCGTTGACCGCGTCCAGGCTCAGGCCCGTGGCGTGCTCGGAGTGGTCGAAGGCGGCCACGATCGCCGACAGCGACGGCTGGGAGGTGGTGCCCGCCATGGACGCCACCGCGCCGTCCACCGCGTCCGCCCCGGCGTTCACCGCCGCCAGGTAGGTGGCCAGCTGTCCGCCCGGGGTGTCGTGGGTGTGCACGTGCACCGGCAGGTCGAACTCGCTGCGCAGCGCCGTGACCAGCTTCTCGGCGGCCGGGGCGCGCAGCAGACCGGCCATGTCCTTGATCGCGAGCACGTGCGCGCCCGCGTCCACGATCCGCTCGGCCAGCTTGAGGTAGTAGTCCAGCGTGTAGAGCTTCTCGCCGGGGTCGGACAGGTCCGAGGTGTAGCACAGCGCCACCTCGGCCACCGAGGTCCCGGTCGCGCGCACGGCCTCGATGGCCGGGCGCATCTGCTCGACGTCGTTGAGCGCGTCGAAGATCCGGAAGACGTCCACGCCCGTCTCGGCGGCCTCGCGCACGAACGCGTCGGTCACCTCCGTGGGGTAGGGGGTGTATCCCACGGTGTTGCGCCCTCGCAGCAGCATCTGGAGGCAGATGTTGGGCACCGCCTCGCGCAGCGCCGCCAGCCGCTCCCAGGGGTCCTCGGCCAGGAAGCGCAGCGCCACGTCGTAGGTGGCGCCGCCCCAGCACTCCAGGGACAGCAGCTCGGGCATCGTGTGCGCGACCACGGGCGCCGCGGCCAGCAGGTCGCGGGTGCGCACCCGGGTGGCCAGCAGGGACTGGTGGGCGTCGCGGAAGGTGGTGTCGGTGACGCCCAGGTTCGGCGACTCGCGCAGCCACCGCGCGAACCCCTCCGGGCCCAGCTCCGCCAGGCGCTGGCGCGAACCCGGGGGCGGCGACCCGGCGGCCTCGGGCAGCGGTGGCAGCTTGGTGGCGGGGTCCACCAGCTGGGGGCGCTCCCCGTGCGGCTTGTTCACCGTGACGTCGGCCAGGTAGGTGAGCAGGCGCGTGCCGCGGTCGGCGGAGGGCCGCGCGGTCAGCAGGTGCGGGCGCTCCTCGATGAAGGAGGTGGTGATCCGCCCGGCCTGGAAGTCGGGGTCGTCCAGCACCGCCTGGAGGAAGGGGATGTTGGTGGCGATGCTGCGGATGCGGAACTCGGCCACGGCCCGGCGCGCCCGGCTGACCGCGGTGGCCAGGTCGCGGCCCCGGCAGGTGAGCTTGACCAGCAGCGAGTCGAAGTGCGGGCTGATCTCGGTGCCCGCCGCGGAGGTGCCGCCGTCCAGGCGGATGCCCGAGCCGCCGGGGGAGCGGTAGGCGCTGATGGTCCCGGTGTCGGGGCGGAAGCCGTTGGCGGGGTCCTCGGTGGTGATGCGGCACTGGAGCGCGGCGCCGCGCACGTAGACGCCCTCCTGGGAGATGCCCAGGTCGGACAGGGTCTCGCCGGAGGCGATCCGCAGCTGGGACTGCACCAGGTCCACGTCGGTGATCTCCTCGGTCACCGTGTGCTCAACCTGGATGCGCGGGTTCATCTCGATGAAGACGTGGCTGCCGTCGGCGCCGACCAGGAACTCGACCGTGCCCGCGTTGCGGTAGCCGATCCGGCGGGCGAAGCGCACCGCGTCCGCGCAGATGCGGTCGCGCAGGTTCGGGTCGAGGTTGGGCGCGGGGGCCAGCTCGATGACCTTCTGGTGGCGCCGCTGGAGGGAGCAGTCGCGCTCGTAGAGGTGCACGACGCCGCCCTCGCCGTCGGCGAGGATCTGTACCTCGATGTGGCGGGGGTCGACCACCGCGCGCTCCAGGAACACGGTGGCGTCGCCGAACGCGGCGGCGGCCTCGCGCATGGCGGCCTCCACCGACTCGCGCAGCCGCTCGGGGTCCTGGACGCGGCGCATGCCCCGCCCGCCCCCTCCGGCCACGGCCTTGACGAAGAGCGGGAAGCCGATCCGCTCGGAGGCGGCCACCAGGGCCTCCACGTCGTCGGAGGGCTCGCTGGACTCCAGGACGGGCACGCCCGCGTCCCGGGCGGCGGCCACGGCGCTGGCCTTGTTGCCGGTCAGTTCCAGCACGTCGGCGGGCGGGCCCACGAAGGTGATCCCGGCGCGCTCGCACGCGCGGGCCAGCTCGGGGTTCTCCGACAGGAAGCCGTAGCCGGGGTAGACGGCGTCGGCCCCGGCCCGGCGGGCTGCGCCCACGATCTCGTCCACGGACAGGTAGGCGCGCACCGGGTGGCCGGGTTCGCCGATCTGGTAGGCCTCGTCGGCCTTGAGCCGGTGCAGGGAGCCGCGGTCCTCGTGGGGGAAGACGGCGACGGTGCGGGCGCCCAACTCGTAACCGGCGCGCAGCGCGCGGATGGCGATCTCGCCCCGGTTGGCCACGAGCACTTTACGGAACATGGCGCACTCCTCCTGGTCGGTCAGGCGTGGTGCCGGGGGCGGAAGGACCGGCACCGTCGCCGGGGCCCGCGGCCCGCGGCCGGATGGAACACCCGTACGTTAACCAGAAGAGGGTTCGGTAAAACCCACCGGGGCCGTCCTTCGCGCTGAGTACGGCTCCCGGCGGGCGTTCCGGGACGCCCGCGTGTCGCGTGCGCCGCCGGCGCCTCGGCGCGCCCCGCCCGGGGCCGGGCTCACGTCACACCCGGGGAGGGGCGTCCGTCCGGGCGGCCTCGTCGCCGCTCGCGTCCGCAGGTCGCGCCGGGTAGGTGACGACGTGGTCGGCGCGCACGACGGCCCCCGGCGTGAGCCGGGCGGCGTCCACGCGGTGAGCGGCCAGGACGTGGAGGACCTCGTGGCCGCGGGCGAGCAGGTGGTCGGCGATGATGCGCCGGTGGCACCGCCACCACACCGCCTCCGAGCACATCACGGCGGCGCGGTGGTCCGCGCCCGCCTCACGCAACCGGGCGAGCCCCGAGCCGAACTCGGCGGAGAGTCCGTGGTCGGCGTAGTTGTGGAAGCTGCGGTTGCGCCAGAACCCGTTGACCTCGGGGGAGACGTCCTTGGCGACCGGGCGCCGACCGCCGAGTTCCGCGACGCGCGAGTAGCGTACGCCGACACCGCGCAGGGACTCGGCGAGGACGTCCTCGTCGAACTGCGGATTGCGGCGCGAACCCGGGAGCCTGCGCACGTCGACCACCACGTGCACGTCGTTCTCGTGCAGCAGTGCGGCGAACTCCTCGAACGTGCGGTCGGAGTGGCCGACGGTGAGGAACGGCGACGCCATCGCGGCTAGCCGTCGTCGGACACGCGGGTCAGGGCCCCGTCCTTGTGCGCCGCGACGTGGTCGGTCCTGTCGCTCCTGATCTCGTACTGCGGCTCGTCCTCGGAGGCGCGGCGCGTACGGCCCCTGAACGCGAAGTCGCTGGTGTGGACCCTCGTGATCGTGCCGGACACCCGTCCGGCCTCGGAGTTCCAGCTCACATGGTCACCGACGTCGAAACGGCGTGTCATCGCCAGCACCCTTCCTCCGGTCGTGGTGGGACGGACCCTCGCCTACCCCGGACGGCCCCGGGGTATGCGGGCGGGACTCCCGGCGCCCGCCGGTTCAGCCGGGAGGCGTGAGCGTGTCCGGTGACAGCGCCAGCGCGCCGGGCAGGGCGTCGAAGGCCGCGGTGACCTCGGCGACGAGCGTCGCGGCGTCGCCGGTGCGGCCGCTGTGCCGGTAGGCGCGCACCCAGTTCATGCTCCCGTAACGCACCGCGGCCAGGGCCATCTCACTGACCAGCCGCAGCCGCACGTCCGCGCGGCTGTCGGCGCCGGTCGCCTTTTCCAGCAGTTCGGTCAGCCGCACCCGGAGGGCCTGGACGGCGCCGGCGTGGTGGGCGTTCAGCGCCGGGTTGTGGGCGACCAGCTTCCGGGTGGCCAGGTAGCGACCGGTCCAGTCGTCCGGCAGGCCGCGCAGAGCGTCCGCGTAGCAGTCGCGCAGGAGGGACAGGAGGGGGCCGGTGACGCTCACGCGCTCCACCTCGGCTGCGTAGGCCTCCCACAGCTCGCCCTCGGCGGCCATGGCGACCTCCTCCTTGGAGGAGTAGTAGCGGAAGAAGGTGCGCACCGACACCTCGGCCGTGGCCACCAGGTCGTCCAGCGTAGTCTCGTCGAAGCCCTGTTCCAGGAACATCCGCAGGGCGGTGTCGGCGAGCACGCGCCGCGTGCGCAGCTTCTTGCGCTCGCGCAGGGGGAGCGCGGACTCCTCGTTCCGGAAGGGCTCGGCGGTCATCGGGCCAGGATACGGCGGGCCCGGCCGAGGTCGGGAGAAAAACCCGTTGCCTCAATGTGCCAGTCACTGGCAGTATGCCATCACTGGCGTTTTCTCGAACGCCTCCGCCCCTCCACCGAGAGAGAGCACATGAGCGACCAGACCGCCGCCCCCGTCCCCGAGGGACAACGCATCGAGGCGCTGGGCGACCAGCTCGTCAAGATCCACGACATGCTGCGGGACGAACTCGCCTCGCTGCGCCGAGACCTCGCCGGGGGAGGCGGCCCCTCCGGACTCCCGGCGCCCCTGGACCAGCAGCTGCGCAAGAAGTGCCTGTCCTTCTGCGACTTCCTGCACGGCCACCACACCGCCGAGGACGAGGGCGTGCTGCCCGGACTGGCCAGGAGCCACCCCGGGCTCGCGCCCGTCCTGGAGCGCCTGACCCGGGAGCACGTGGTCGTCAGCCGGTCGCTGGACCGCATCCGCGCGCTCCTGGAGGGCGACGACGCGGCCGGGGTCCGCGACGAGGTCGAGCGACTGGCCGCAGAGGTGGAGGCGCACCTGGACTACGAGGAGCGCCAGATCGTGGAGGCCCTGAACTCCTACGGTCCCGTCACGCTCTGAGGAGCGCCCCGCCCCGCGGTGCGGGGTCGGCCGCGCCCCCGCCGACCCGTACGCGCACCCGCGGCACCGACCCCGGATCGGCCTCCCCGGGAGCCGGGTCTAGTCTTCCAGCGAACGGAGCCCCCGCGCTCCACCAGGGAGAGGCGGACCAGCGGTGCGCGACACGGTACGGGTGCCCCCGTGGCTGAGGACGACCCTGTGGGCGCTGCGGTGGCCGATCGCGCTCGTGGTCCACTTCGCGGTCCTGGTCGCCCTGCTGCTGGGGTGGATGGTGGTCTTCCCGCAGCTGCACTACGGGACCATGGCGCTGACCATGGCCTCAGGGATCCTCTACGCGCCCTTCCACCTCCTGTTCCTGGTCGTACCGCTGTGCACGGCGGGCGAGTACATGGTCGACACGCGCGGCGGCAGCCGGGTGGGGTGGTCGCTGCTGCTGGCGGTGGTGCCGCTGCTCCTCGGGGCCGTGGTCCTGTACCTCCTCGTGCCCCTGGTGTGGGTGGTCTACATCATGTACTTCGCGACCGGGCTGCTGTTCAGCGTGACGGCCGTCTACTCGGCTCTGCCCAACCGCTCCGGCCGGGACGCGGAGGAGCGGACGGAGGACGCCGACGCCCGTGACGGGGACGAAAGGCCGTAGTCTGGCCGCTTCAGATGTCCGTGTATCGGGTGCTTCGGGGGCGCAGCGACCCCCGGGGGCCGAAGTCACAGCGAGGGGTCGGGTTCGTTGACGACCGGGGAGGACGCGCGGATCCGCGCGCTCGAACGCCACGTCCGGGAGTTCTGGCAGGGCCACGCCGTGGAGCCCGCCACCTGGGAGGAGGGACCCGTCCTCGACCGGGTCCCGGGCTTCGCCACCTACCGGGTGGCGCCCCGGAACGCCGGTGAGGGCTGGGCCTACGTGACGGTCGGCTCGTCCGTCCACGAGGCGGAGGGCGGCACCGAGTTCTTCCTCATGTCGCCGACCGCGGAGCAGGAGCACGCCGAGACCCTGGCCATGGTCAGCCACCTGCACTCCTTCGAGGAGTACCGGCTCGGCGTCGGCTCGGTGATCGACGTGGGCCGCCCGTGGGCGGAGGGATCGCGCATGGACCACCTCCTGGTGAGCCTGCCCTACCCCTACGGTCCCGCGCTGGAGTGGGCGCCCGCCGAGGCCGGGGGAGCGCGGTTCCTGTGGCTGCTCCCGGTCCACCGGAGCGAGGCCGCCTTCGTCGCGGCCGAGTCGCTCGACGCCTTCGAGGAGCTTCTGGAGGCGGAGGGCGTCAACGTACTGGACGCCGACCGGGCTCCTCTGGTGTGAGCCGACCCGGTCCGGTGTGAGCCGCCCGCCGCGCGCCGGGGTCAGCCGCGCGGGTCGGCGATCTCCCCGACCGGGCCCTCCACGCGGTAGTCGTCCAGCGCGGTGACCGCGTACGCGGAACCGGCCTCCTCGCCGCCCTCCTCGGCCTTCGCGGCGTCCTCGGCGGTGTGGCCGGGGTCCTCCAGCGAGGTCCCGCCGGTCACGCCCACGAGGTTGCCGGAGGAGAGCACGTCGCAGTACTCCTCCGGGTCGCCCGAGTCCGCCCGCGCGGCCTCCTGCGGGTCCAGGCGGTAGACGGCGTAGAAGCGCGCGTCCTCCACCCGCTCCCACTCCACCGCGGTGTGCTCGTCGGTGACCTCGGCGGTCACGTCCTCCACGGCGCCCGCCAGGGACCCGCCCCCGCGGTCCCCTCCCGCCAGGGGCGGCAGGGCGGGGTCGCCGTAGTGCTCGTCGGCCAGGTGCGCGTAGGCGTCCTCGGCCACGCCCGTGAGGGACTTGAAGGAGAAGTAGACGTCGCCGTCGACCTCGGGATGGTCGGAGGAGTAGTCCAGCTGGGTGCTCAGCGCGTCCTCGCCGGTCCAGTGGCGGTCACCGGCCCGGTACGCGCCCTGGCCGATGTACAGGTCCACGTCCGTGCCCTCGACCTGCTCGGCCCACCACGGCACCAGCTCCTCGTAGTCGGCGGCCTCGAAGCCCCGCTCCCAGTACAGCTGCGGGACCACGTAGTCGACCATCCCCTCCTGGATCCAGGCGCGGGTGTCGGCGTGCTGGGCCTCGTAGGACTCCAGACCCGAGGTGTCGGACCCGGCGGGGTCGTTCTCGGCGTTGCGCCAGATGCCGAACGGGGAGATCCCGAAGCGCACCCAGGGCTTGGCCTCCTCGATGCGCTCGTGCACGCCGCTGACGAACTCGTTGACGTTGTCGCGCCGCCAGTCCTCGCGGTCGTCGAAGCCCCCGCCGTGCTCCTCCCACGTCTGGTCGTCGTCGAACTCCTCGCCGTCCTTGGGGTAGGGGTAGAAGAAGTCGTCGAAGTGCACGCCGTCGACGTCGTAGCGCTCCACCACGTCCATGATCACGCGGGTCACCCACTCCTGGACCTCGGGCCTGCCCGGGTCGAGGAAGCCCTCGCCGCCGTAGCGCACCAGCCAGTCGGGGTGTTCCCTGACCGGGTGGTCCTCGGCCAGCTCCTCGATGTCGGAGTCCATGCCGACCCGGTAGGGGTTGAACCAGGCGTGCAGCTCCAGGCCGCGCTCGTGCGCCTCGGCCACCGCGTACTCCAGCGGGTCGTAGCCGGGGTCGCCGCCCTGCTCGCCGGTGAGGTACTTCGACCACGGCTCCAGGTCCGACTCGTAGACGGCGTCGGCGGTGGGCCGCACGTGCAGGAACACGGTGTTCAGGCCGAGCTCCACCGCCTCGTCCAGGCGCTGGTCCATCTCCGCCTTCTGGTCCTCGGCGGACAGGCCCGGCTCGGAGGGCCAGTCGATGTTGCCGACCGTGGTCAGCCACGCCCCGCGCATCTGCCGCTTGTCCTGGGCGGCCTCGCATCCGGCCGCACCGGGACCGGGGAAGGTGCCGGAGGGGGAGTGGGCGGCGCCGACGAGGGCGTATCCGGAGATCATGAGCCCCGACGCGGCGGCCGCGGCCACCCACCGGGAGCGCCAGCGCGGTGCGAGGCCGGCTCGTCGTCCAGGGGTCAAGGAAACTCCTCTGAGCTGCGTTGACATCCGTTTGACGTCACGTCGGGCATCAGAGTAGGCGAAGAAGTAACGTTTTGGACAACATGGACGGTTTTGGTGGTTTGAATCTCATCTGCCTGGGAAAAGCAACCTCCCGCCATCGGAGGCGGCCCGCGGTCCGGACCGTTCGCCGGGGCCGCGCGCGAGGAGGGCCCTCCCACCGCGGGCCGGAGCCGCCCGTTCCCCCGGCACACGCCTCAGACGGGGACGAGCGCGCCCGCCAGCAGGAGCACGGACACGAGTGCGGCCACGGCCCCGACCGCCACCAGGTAGTGGCGGGGCCTGGTGGTCCCGGGCATCCACGCCAGGACCGCGAGCACGGCGACCAGGGCCGTGACCCCGATCGGCAGCAGCAGCCGCCAGGCGCGGTCGAGGGAGTCCAGGGGCAGGTAGGGGTTCGCGCCGTACAGCGCCAGCACCAGGGCAGGAAGGCCGATCACCGCGGCCCCGGCCCCGACGGCCAGGGTGAACCGCTCCTGAGCCTCGGCCCCCTGCGACACCGCGAAGCTCGACATGCCGCCCAGCAGCGCCTGGAGCCGGTCCGCCTCCTCGGCCAGCTCGCGCTCCATCGCCTCGCAGTGCCGTACGCCCGCGCGCAGCCTCGGCATCCACGCGGGCTTCTCGCCCGGACCGGGGGCCGACTCGTCCCGCAGGCGCAGGTAGGCCGCCCTGTCCCACATCCAGACCCCCAGCCGCGCGCGGACCGCCTCCAGGGACTGGTCGCGCGCCCGGCCGACGGCGGTCGAGAGCTCCACCGCCACCGCGAGCAGGGGACGCAGCTGCCCGTCCGTCCGCCCGGCGAGGTGGTCGGCCATGCGCTGCTCCAGCTCGTAGCGCAGCTCCCGCAGCCGCAGCACCTCGTTGCGCGAGGACTCGGCGAACGCCTTGGCCATGGTCACCACCCGCGAGCGCACGTCCCCCGCGATCCCGTGGGCGGGTTCGGCCAGCGAGGCGGCGAGTTCGCCGTCGGGGCTCCCGGCGGCGGGCGGCTCCTGGCGCCAGCCGCCGCTCTCCGACCACACCGCCTGCACGGCCAGGACGACCAGTGGGGCGTCACCCTGCTCGGCGCGGACCCGGACATGACCGACGACGACCCGCCGCCGGCCACGGGGGCCGACCACCCGCAGCAGCGGGGCGGTCAGAGACACTCCTGGCTCCGGGGGGTTGGGCCCGTCCCGTCCGGGGGACTCCCCGGCGGACCGCACCCGCGCGTGCAGGATCCGCGCCTCGATCCCGTGTCCCTCCCTGCGGGGTTCGCCCGCGAGCACCCTCTGCCGATCATGCCTGGATTCCATGGCAGGAGACACTAGTGACCCGGCCTGCGGGCGTTTCCCCCGACCCGGGAGGAACATCCGGGCCCGCTCAGGCTCCGGGCGGCGCCGTGGACTCGCGCACCACGAGCCCGGGAGGGGCGATCGCGGGCACGTCGGCCGGTGTCCCGTCCAGCGCGGCGACGAGCGTCAGCGCGGCGGCCCGTCCGAGTCCCACCAGGTCGTGGCCGACCGTGGTCAGCCGCGGCTGCACGAGCGCGCCCAGGGGCAGGCCGTCGTGGCCGATGACGGACAGGTCCCGGGGCACCTCCAGCCCCCGTCTGCGCGCGGCGCTGATCCCGGCGATCGCCATCATGTCGTTGGCGAACAGGATCGCGGTGGGCCGCTCGGCCGCCGACAGCGCCTCGTCGGTGGCCGCGGCCGCCCCCTCGGTGGTGAAGTCGGGGACCGCCAGCACGGCGGCGGAGAGCCCGTGCCGCCGTGCCTGCTCCTCCACGACCCGGCGGCGGAAGCCGGTGTGCACGCGGTCCTCGGGGCCGCAGACGTAGGCCACGCGCCGATGCCCCAGCGAGGCCAGGTGCCGGACCGCCTCGACCAGCCCCCGCTCCTGGTCGGGGGCCAGCACCGCGGGGACCGGGTCGTCGCGCCAGGGCATGCCGATCAGCACGGAGGGGAGCCCGAGCCGCCGCAGCAGGTCGAACCGGGGGTCGTTGACCAGGCTCTCGGTGAGGATGACGCCGTCGACCCGGCGCTCCTCGGCCAGACGCCGGTAGGCGCGCCGTTCGGCGTCCTCCTCCTCGCCCACGATGTGCAGCAGCAGACCGTAGTCCAGGGGGGCGAGCTCGCGCTCGATGCCCGAGATCAGCACGCCGAAGTGCGGGTCGTAGGACAGGAGGTCGGGAGAGCGGCGCGAGACCATGCCGATGGCCCGGGTGCGCGCCCCGCGCAGCGCCACGGCCGCGGCCGAGGGGGACCACTGGAGCTTGTGCACCGCGTCGAGTACCCGCTGGCGGGTGGGCTCGGCGATGCGGCCCTTGTTGTTGACCACCTTCGACACGGCCGAGACCGACACCCCCGCCAGCGCGGCGACGTCGGAGATCGTGGGGCGGCCGGTGGATCCGCGGACGGCCGTCATGGCGCCTTCCGGCCGGACGGGGCACCGGGGGATCGTCCGCGCACCAGTACCGCTCCCTTCGCTGTCGCAGGCTCCCCCGCGCTCGCGCCGCCGTTCCCGGGTGTTGCGGGCCGGGCGGGGCCGGGGCGCGGACAGGTTACCAGTGGGTGTGTGGAGGGCTCCTCGGCCCGTGTCCGGGACGTCCTCGGGAAAACGGTGGACCTCACGTATCGGCGGACCATACCGCAGAGGGATCGGTTTTTCCAGGTCTCGACACCCGACTGGGAAAACGATATACCTACGACGTCAGGCACAGCGCGGGGAGTCGACGGCAAAGCGCGGCGCGACTCCGCCGGGCTCACCAGGACCCCGGCCCGCGGGGGCGCGCCACCGTCCGGCCGCCCCCGCGGCCCGGTTACGCCGGGTGTCGCGGTACACACCCACCCACGAGGAAGCACCCATGAGGATCACCTCCGCCGACGTCATCGTGACGTGCCCGGGACGCAACTACGTCACCCTCAAGATCACCACCGAGGACGGGACCACCGGCCTCGGCGACGCCACCCTGAACGGCCGCGAACTCTCCGTCGCCTCCTACCTGCGCGACCACGTCTGCCCCCTGCTCGTCGGCCGCGACTCCGGCCGCATCAACGACATCTGGCAGTACCTGTACCGCGGCGCCTACTGGCGGCGCGGCCCCGTCACCATGACCGCGATCGCCGCCGTGGACTGCGCCCTGTGGGACATCCTCGGCAAACAGGTCGGCAAGCCCGTCCACCAGCTGCTCGGCGGTGCCGCCCGCGACGGCGTCATGGTCTACGGCCACGCCAGCGGCCAGTCCGTGGACGAACTCCTCGACTCGGTCGGCGGCTTCCTGGACCAGGGGTACCGTGCGGTGCGCGTGCAGGCCGCCGTCCCGGGCCTGGAGAGCACCTACGGGCTGCACCACCCCGGCACCGGCCACACCTACGAGCCCGCCGACGGGGCCGTGCCCACCGACAACGTCTGGCACACCCCCGCCTACCTGGACTTCGCGCCCCGGATGATGGAGGCGGTCCGGGAGAGGTTCGGGTACGGCTTCCACCTGCTGCACGACGTGCACCACCGGCTCTCCCCGCTGGAGGCGGCCCAGCTGGGCAGGGCGCTGGAGCCCTACCGCATGTTCTGGATCGAGGACCCCACCCCGGCCGAGGACCAGGAGGCGTTCCGCACGATCCGCCAGCACACCACGACCCCGCTGGCGGTGGGAGAGGTCTTCAACACGATCTGGGACTGCCAGCACCTGATCACCGGGCGGCTCATCGACTACATCCGCACGTCGGTCTCGCACAGCGGCGGCATCACGCACCTGCGCCGGATCTTCGACCTGGCCGACCTGTACGGGGTGCGCACCGGCTCGCACGGCGCGGGGGACCTGTCGCCGGTGTCGTTCGCCGCGGCCCTGCACCTGGACCTGACCGTGCCCAACTTCGGCATCCAGGAGTACATGGGGCACCTGGAGCCCGCCAGCGAGGTGTTCCGGACCTCCTATACCTTCGCGGACGGCTACATGCACCCGGGCGACGCGCCGGGACTGGGCGTGGAGATCGACGAGGAGGCCGCGGCCCGCTACCCCTACGAGGCCCGGTACCTGCCGGTCAACCGCAGGCTCGACGGCTCGATGCACGACTGGTGAGGCGCGGCGGGGCGGGCGCGCGGGGTCCGCGCGCCCGCCCCGGCCAGGACGTCCTGGTGGCGTGACCGCAAAGGTCCGCCGGGACCCGCCCCATCCGTCGTGATCTTGTACCTATAGCGCGTCTCGACCGTCCAACCTCGCCATAAGTACAAGATCATCGCAGTTCAGGGCCCTTGCGTCACACCGGCAACGTTTCCGGTCGGTCCATCAGGAGGCGACGCCGCTGAGCTCGTTGGGCTCGGCGTCCAGGGTCACCGAGGCGGTGACCTCGCCCGACTCCAGGTCCAGCGCGTGGACCTGCTTCGTGGCGGGGTCGCTGACGTAGGCGGTGGCGCCGCGCACGAACAGGGCCGGGCGGGGCTGCTGCCACTCCAGCGGCTCCTGCCACTCGTCCATGACCTCGATGCTGTCCACGATCTCGCCCGCCCCGGGGTCGATCACGTGCAGGCTGCCGTCGGTGCCCAGGACCAGGGCCTCGCCGTCGGGGCCGCGGCCCAGGGAGCGGAAGGTGTAGCTGGCGGGAAGGTCGACCAGGGTCAGTTCGCCCGCGGCGGTGTCGACCAGGGCGACCCGCTCGGGGCGCTCCAGCTCGGCGTCGGGGTCGGTCTTGTAGTCGCCCAGCACGATCGGCGACTCCTCGCTCCCGGCCTGGTTGCCGATGCGCCCGTAGTCGTCGGGGCTGTCCACCTTGGTGAACTCGCCCCCCTGGTAGACCAGGACGCCGTCCTCGCAGCCGATGACGACCGCTTCGCCCTCGGCCGTGGTCTCGCCGTGCACGCCCGGGCACTCCTCGCTGCGGGCGACCTCCTCGCCGGAGGCGTCCAGGACGACGGCGCCGACGCGCTCCTCCTCGTCGCCCAGGGTCAGCAGCATCTCGCCGTTGGCCAGCTCCACGGCCACGCCGTGGTGGGCCTCCTCCGCGCTGTGCACGTCGGTCTCGGGCAGGCCGTCGCCGAGCGCGCCGGTGTCGAAGGCGGTGATCTCGCCGCTGCCGTCGGCGAACAGCACGGTCCTGCCCGCGTGCCGGACGACGTGGCCCGGGGTGTCGGCGGGGAAGAGGGTGTCGGTCAGCTCCGCGCCGGCCGCGTCCAGGACCTGGAAGCCCTCCGAGGTGGAGACGAGCAGGTGCCGGTCGTCGCCCGCCGGGTTGATCCGGTTGAAGCCCTCCAGGGCGATGTCCTCGACGACCTCCAGGCTCTGGCCGTCCAGGACGTACAGGCCGCCGTCGTAGGTGGTGACGACCGGGTTCTCCACCACGGCCTCCGCGGAGGCCCGCTCCTCGCCGTCCTGCTCCTGGCCGGCCTCCTCGCCGGTGCCGCATGCGGTCAGCAGCAGTCCTGCGGACAGCAGCACGGGCAGTGCCGCCCGCGCCGGGAACCGCGTCGTCGCGTTGTTCGTCGGGGTGTTCACGTTTCTCTCTTTCGGGGTGGAAGGGTCCGCTGCGGACGGGGGGAGGGGCCGCCGCGGTCGTGCCGGGCCCGGGGCCCGGTCAGTCGCCACGCAGTCCGGTGGCGATGGCCTCGGTGTTGGAGCGCATCATCTCCAGGTAGGTGGCCGCGCCCCCGCCCTCCTCGCTCAGCGACTCGGAGAACAGGGGGACGACCTCGATGTGCACGCCCGCCTCCTCCGCCATGGCCGTGGCCAGGCGGTCGGGCTGGGAGGAGTCGGCGAAGACCGCGTCGACGCCCGCCTCGCGCACGGCGTCGGCCAGGGACTTGAGGTCGGAGCTGCTGGGCGAGGCCAGGGTGGTGCCGCTGGGGATCACGGCGCCCACGACCTCGAACCCGTAGCGTTCGGCGAGGTAGCCGAAGACGTGGTGGTTGGTCACCAGGTTCCGCTTCTCCTCCGGGATCGCGGCGAACTCCTCGGCCATCCACGCGTCCAGCTCCTCCAGCTGCCCGGTGTAGGCCTCGGCGTTGGCGCGCACGGCCTCGGCGTCCACGCCGTCCACCTCGGCGACCACGTGCTCCGCGATCAGGTCGACCGCCTGGACGACCCTGTGCGGATCGGTCCAGAAGTGGGGGTCGGGCTCGCCCTCGTCCTCGTTGCCCGAGGCGTCGTCCCCGCCGGGGGAGAAGGCCAGGGGGTCGACCCGCGCGCCGACCTCCAGGGCGGGTATCCCGGCCTCCTCGGCGGCGGCGACGTTGCGCAGCACGCCCTCCTCCAGCCCGAGCCCGTTGTAGACCACGAGCGCCGCGTTCTCCACGAGCGCGGCCTCCTGCGCGGAGATGCCGAAGGAGTGGGGGTCGGCGTTGGGCTTCATCAGGACGGTGACCTCGGCCTCGTCCCCCACGACCGCACGCGTGAGGTCGCCCAGGATGTTGGTGGTCACCACGATCCCCTCGTCCCCGACCTCCGACGGGGAGCAGGAGGCCGTGCCGAGGAGGGCGGCCCCGGCCAGGGCGGACGCGGTCGCGGCTCGCAGGAGCGCCTTCGGCGTCGTCACGGCGGTCACCATCCCGTCTCGACCATGAGGTGCGGCGCGATTCCCGGGTCGAGGGTCCGCGCCACGCGCAGGTCGTCGTTGTAGTCGATCTCGTGCACCACACCGCGTCCGGTGTCGTTGACGTAGGCGCGGCTGGTGTCCGCCCGGATGACCGGGGCGTGGGCGGTGTCCGTGCCGTCGAGCAGGTCGGCGGAGGCGAGTTCCTCGCCCGAGGCCGGGTCCAGGGAGTGCAGGGCCCCGTCCTCGGTCAGGGCCAGGACGGGGGCGCCCGCGCCGACGGCCGTCGCGGTCACGGCGCCCTCCAGCTCCAGCGGGGTCCACCCGGGCTCGGCCAGTTCCAGGACCCACAGGTCGCCGCCGGTCGAGACCGAGGCCAGGGTCGCCGAACCGGGGCGGTGCCCGAACTCCTCGACCCGCTCCCCGGAACCCCCGGGATAGGCGACCACGCCGCCGGAGAACTCCCCGTCCTCCTCGGTGACGTGCAGGGCGCCCTCGTCGCAGCCGATGGCCGCCCCGCGCCGGGTGACGGCCTGGCCGAGGGGATCGGTGCAGGTCGCGTCGAGCGTCGCGACCGGGGAGCCCTCCCGGTCGTACACCTCGACCGCGCCCTCGGAGTCGCCTCCGGCCACCAGGAGGTGCTCGGCGAAGGGCAGGACCACCGCGGCGCCGTCGGGGACGGCCGCGGCCTCCTCGACCGACCCCTCCTCCAGCGCGGCCCGGTCGAGCACGGCGGCGCCGTCCGCCGCGGTGAGGGCGGTCAGGACGGTGTCGGAGGCCGCCCGGCCCGCGGCGAGGCCCTCCACGGTGCCCGCGAGCCCGACGCCGGTCCGGTAGTAGTGCTTGTGGTCTCCGTGGTCGACCGTCCACGACCCGCTGTCCACGACGGTGGTCATCCGGTGGTCGGATGAGTGGAGGTAGGCGAAGCGGCCGTCCCCGGCGATGCCGTCGAGGCCCTCCACGGGGCCGAGTTCCGTCGTCTCCTCGGTGATCAGGTCGAGCACCCGGACGTCTCCGCTGCCGGGGTCGGCGACCACGAGGCGGGACTGGGGCTCGGCGGCCTCCTCGGCGCCCTCGACGTAGCCGTGCGGGACCTCCTCCTCGGGCTGTCGCTCCGCGGTGTCCTGGGCGGCTCCGCAGCCGGTCAGCAGGACGAGGGCGGACAGTCCGGCAGCGCCCAGCGCGCCGGTGCGGTGTTCACGCCTCATGTGTCATCGGCCTCTCCATCTGTACGGGGTGGTCGGGGGTGGTGCCGGGGGGCGGGTCGGAGATCGGGGCGCGGGAGCCGCGCCCGCGGGAGCGCGCGGCCGCCGCGAGCGCCGAGGCGAAGAAGAAGGCGGTGGCCGTGGCGGCGATCGTGGCCCCGGCCGCCGTCTCCCAGTGCCAGGAGGCGAGCAGGCCGAGGAAGGTCGCGGCGCTGCCGAGCACGGCCGCGCCGAGCATGATCGCGGGGACGCTGCGCGCCCACAGTGCCGCCGCTGCCGGGGGCGCGATGAGCAGGCCGAACACCAGCAGCGTGCCGACCACGTGGAACGAGGCGACCACGGCCAGGGTGACCAGGCCGAGCAGGACGCCGTGGGCGGCCCGGGGCGCCAGCCCCAGGGTGGCGGCCTTGCGCGGGTCGAAGGCCAGGGCGAGGAAGGCCCGGTGCCCCGCGACCGCGACGACCAGCGCCGCGGCCAGCGCCAGCCCCAGGTGGACCAGGTCCTGTTCGCGCACCGCCAGGACGTCGCCGAACAGGAAGCCCGTGAGGTCGACCGCGAAGGAGGAGGAGTGCGAGACCAGGATGACGCCGAGCGAGAGCATCCCGACGAAGAGCAGTCCGATGCTCGTGTCCTGGGAGAGCCGGGAGGAGCGGCCCAGCGCGGTGACGCCCGCGGCCATCGCCCCGGCGGCCAGGGCCGCGCCCAGCATGAGGTTCTGGCTGAGCAGGGAGGCCAGGGCCACTCCGGGCAGCATCCCGTGCGACATCGCGTCGCCGAGGAAGGCCATGCCGCGCAGCACCACCCAGGTCCCGGCGACGGCGCAGATGAGGGAGACCAGGATCCCGCCCCACAGCGCACGCTGCACGAACACGACCCCGAACGGATCGAACAGAGCTTCCATAGTGGGACACTGCATAACGATAACCATTGTCATTTGCACATCGGGGTGGGCGTGAGGAGCAGGATGAACCGGCTGGAACTGGACGGCGTGTACGCCGGATACGGGCGCGAGGACGTCCTGCGGGGGATCGACGCGGCCGTCCCGCGGGGCGCGGTCACGGCGCTGGTGGGGCCCAACGGGTCGGGCAAGTCCACGCTGCTCGGCCTCATGGCGGGCACGGTCGCGGTCCGCCGGGGCGGGGTCCGGGCCTCGAGTCCGACCCGCCCCGCCTTCGTGGTCCAGCGCAGCGCGGTCCCCGACGCCCTGCCCGTCACGGTGCGCGAGGCCGTCTCGATGGGCCGGTGGGCGCACCGGGGGTTCTGGCGGCCGCTGACCCGGCGCGACCGCGCCGTGGTCGCGGAGTGCCTCGACCGCCTGGACGTGGCCGACCTGGCCGACCGCCGCCTGGGGGAGCTCTCGGGAGGCCAGCGCCAGCGGGTGCTCATCGCCCAGGGCCTGGCGCAGGAGGCGGACCTGCTCCTGCTCGACGAGCCCTCGGCCGGGCTGGACCACCGTGCCCGCGAGTACGTGCGCCGCGTCCTGGAGCGGGCCCGCGCCGACGGGGTCACCGTCGTGCACGCCACCCACGCCCCCGACGAGGCCTTCGACGCCGACCACTGCCTCGTGCTCGCGGACGGGCGGATCGCGGCCTCGGGGCCGCCGGAGGAGGCAGCGCGGGCCTGGGAGGGGGCGCGGGGCGGCGGACCCGGCGGACGACGCCTTCCCTAGGCTGTCGGGGTGCTCGTACGGAACCGCTGGATCGTCCTCTCGGTCAGCATGGTGGCGCAGGTGGCCAGTGTGTCGGCGATGTTCGGCGTGCCCGTCGTGCTGCCGCAGCTGAGGGACGCCTTCGGCGTCACCACGGCGCAGGCCGGGATGCTGGCCGGACTGCCCTCGCTCGGCCTGCTGCTCACGCTCCTGGTGTGGGGCCTGGTGATCGACCGGTTCGGTGAGCGGCCGACGATGGCGCTGAGCCTGGTGCTCACGGCGTGCGCGCTCGGCCTGCTCTGGGCGGTCTCGGGGCTGTGGGGAGCCGTCGCGGTCCTGCTGCTGGTGGGCGCGGTCGGCGGCCCGGTCAACGCGGCGAGCGGGCGGCTCGTGCTGTCCTGGTTCTCCGAGGGCGAACGCGGCCTGGCCATGGGAATCCGCCAGTCGGCGCTGCCCCTCGGCGTGGGCCTCTCCGCCCTGGTACTGCCCTGGGCGGCGGGTGCCTGGGGGTTCGTCGGCGCGATGACGCTCCCGGCCGTGCTCGCGCTCCTCGCGGTCCCGTTCGTGCTGGCGATGCCCGCCTCCGCTCCCGGGCGGCCCCCGGCACCGGAGGAGGCCGGAGGCGCCGCGAGCGCGGACGCCGCCGGGCGCGCCGGCTCCGCCGGCGACACCGCGCACGCCGACGCCGCCGACACCGTGCGGCCTGCGGCGGGGTCGCCCTACCGGCACGGGCACATCTGGCGGGTGCACGGGGTGAGCATGCTGCTCGGCGTTCCGCAGATCGCGCTGATGACCTACGCCGTCATCTACCTGGTGCAGGAACAGGGGTGGAGCCCGCCCGCCGCGGGCGCGGTCGTCGCGGTGGCGCAGGTCCCCGGCGCGGCCGGGCGCCTGCTGCTGGGGGTCTGGTCCGACCGGACCGGGGACCGGATGCGCCCGGTGCGGTGGCTGGCGGTGGTCTCGGGGGTGTGCCTGGTGCTGCTCGCGGTGCTGCCGGGGATCTGGGCGTGGACGGCCGTGCCGCTGCTCCTGGCCTGCCTGGTCCTGACGATGTGGCACAACGGCCTGACCTTCACCGCCGTCGCCGAGACGGCGGGGGCCTCCTGGGCGGGGCGGGCCCTGGCCGCGCAGAACTGGCTCCAGGCGGTCAGCACGACGCTGACCCCGGTGCTCATGGCGGCGGTGATCATCCTCGTGGGCCTGCCCTTCGTCTTCGCGGTGAGCGCGGTCTTCGCCGCCGCGGCCGTCGCCGTGGTCCCGGTGGCGCGGGGGCGTTGAGAGAAATGGGGCTTTTGGCCGGTTTGCGTGCACTGAGGGCTTGATCACGACGCATTCATCACATAAGTTCGCTTCCGGCACAGACGTTCGACATTCGCACGGTCACTCTCCGTGAGGAGGCTGCTTCCGACAGGGCGAAACGCCCCGCCCAGCCCGGTTCCCGGCGACCCCGGGATGATCCCGGACCGGCAGGAGCGGCCCCGGCGTCCACGCCCCCACCGCGACAGGCAGAACACGAAGCGGGATCCATGACGCGCACCAGTCCCCTGACCTCGTTCCTCGACTACGAGAGGAGCATCGCGCCACCCGGCTACAGCCGGTGGCTCATCCCGCCCGCGGCTTTGGCGGTACACCTGTCCATCGGCCAGGTGTACGCGTTCAGCGTCTTCCGCAACCCGCTGGTCGAACGGTTCGACACCTCGCTGACCGCGATCGGGATCATCTTCAGCATCGCCATCGTCATGCTCGGCCTGTCGGCCGCGTTCGGCGGCAAGTGGGTGGAGCGCAACGGCCCCCGCAAGGCGATGTTCGTCTCCGGCCTGTGCTGGTCGGGCGGTTTCGCGGTCGCCGCGCTCGGCGTGGCGACCGGCCAGCTCTGGCTGGTCTACCTCGGCTACGGCTTCCTCGGCGGCCTCGGCCTGGGCATCGGCTACATCTCGCCGGTCTCCACCCTCATCAAGTGGTTCCCCGACCGGCCCGGCCTGGCCACGGGCATCGCGATCATGGGCTTCGGCGGCGGCGCGCTCATCGCCTCGCCGCTGTCCTCCGAACTCCTCAGCCGCTACGCCGACACCCCCGCGGACGCCATCGCCCCCGCGTTCCTCACCCTGGGCGCCGTCTACTTCGTGGTCATGATGCTGGGCGCCTTCACCGTGCGCGTCCCCCCGCCGGGCTGGCGCCCCGCGGGGGCCCCGGCCGAGGAGCCGAAGGAGGCCTCCGCGGGCCGGTCCCCGGCCCTGGAGGGGGTGTCGGTGGAGACCGCCGTGCGCACCCCGCAGTTCTGGCTCCTGTGGACCGTGCTCTTCTGCAACGTCACCGCGGGCATCGGGATCCTGGAACAGGCCTCGCCCATGGTGCAGGAGTTCTTCACCGGGGTCGGCCCGGCCGAGGCGGCGGGCTACGTCGGCTTCCTCTCCCTGTGCAACATGCTCGGGCGGCTCGTGTGGTCCTCGGCCTCCGACGTGATCGGCCGCAAGCGCGTCTACATCGGCTACCTCGGCCTGGGCGGGCTCCTCTACCTGCTGATCGCCGTCGCGGGAACCAGTTCGATCGTGCTGTTCGTGGCGCTGACCGGCGTCATCCTGTCCTTCTACGGCGGCGGCTTCTCCACGGTGCCCGCCTACCTGAAGGACCTGTTCGGCACCTTCAACGTGGGCGCCATCCACGGCAGGATCCTCACCGCCTGGTCGCTGGCCGGGGTCGCCGGGCCGATGATCGTCAACGTCATCGCCGACGCCCAGCTGTCCGCCGGACGCGACGGGGCGGAGCTCTACGGGCTCTCCCTCTACGTCATGGTCGGCGTCATGGCCGTGGGCTTCCTCGCGAACATGCTGGTCCGGCCCCTGCCCGAGCGGGTCCACCAGCGCGACCGGGAACGCGTCGCCGGGCGCGGCTGAGCCCGAACCCGGGGGCGGGACCGCGACCGGCCCCGCCCCCGGACCGCACACACGTCCCCCAGCGGTCACCGAGTCCCCACCGGTCACCGAGGAACCGAGGAAAGGCCACACATGTCAGGCAACCGGACCACCAACGCCTCCACCGTCACCGCGATCCTGCTGTGGGTGCTGGTGCTCGCCGCCCTGGCCTACGGGGTGGCGCAGACCGCCGTGGACGCGGCGGCGCTCTTCGCCTCCTGAGGGCCGGCGCCGTCCACCCCGTTCGGACTCCGCGAGCAGGGTGTGGAAGTGTGCGAGCACGCGCCCGGCGTCAGGCCCCGTCCGCGCCCTCGCCCTTGGCCCAGGCGGTGACCAGCCGCTGGGCGTCGGGGCGGCGCGGCATGGCCACGATGAGCAGGTCGTTCTCACGGATCCGGGTGTGCGCCGAGGGCACCAGCACCCGCTTGCCCCGCACGATCGTGGTGACCAGGCCGTGCGGCGGGTCCAGCTCCCCGAGCCGCCTGCCCACGATGTAGAGCCCCGGCGCCGCGCGCACCTCGATCAGCTCGGTGCCCAGGTCGCTGATGGGGACGTCCGCCGCCACGGGGTCGAGCGAGTGGCCGTCCCGGGTCAGCCCCAGCAGGCCCGCGGCGGCGCGGATGCTGGTGCCCTGCACCGCCGCGGAGACCAGCACGACGAAGAAGACGACGTTGAAGATCAGGGCGCCGTCCGGGTACCCGGCCACGAAGGGGAACGTGGCCAGCACGATCGGCACGGCCCCGCGCAGCCCGACCCAGCTGACGAAGACGATCTCCCGCCACGTGTAGTCGAACCACACCAGGCACAGCGCCACCGTCGCCGGGCGTGCCACCAGGACCAGGACGGCGCTGACGGCCAGCCCCGGGAGCGCCACACCCGGGAGGTCGGAGGGGAAGACCAGCATGCCCAGCAGCAGGAACAGCCCCACCTCGGCGGTGTTGGACAGCCCTTCGTGGAAGGTCCGGATGCCCCGCCGGTGCAGGGGCGCGCGGGCGCCCACGACCAGCCCGGTGACGTAGACCGCGAGGAAGCCCGAGGCGCCCGCCAGCGCCGCGACGCCGTAGGAGGCCCCGGCCACGCCCAGCGCCAGCACCGGGTAGACCCCGGCCGGGCCCAGGTTGACGCGGGTCAGCAGCCAGCTTCCGGCCAGCCCCGCCACGGCGCCCACGACCAGGCCCCCGACCAGCTGTATGAGGCCGAACAGCGCCCACTCGGCCGGTGACGGCGTGTCCTGCCAGGTGGCGATGAGGCCGATGGTGAGCAGGATGGCGACGGGGTCGTTGGCGCCGGACTCCACCTCCAGCAGGGAGGCGACCTTGCGGGGCAGCGGGGCCCTCCGTAGCATGGCGAACACCGCCGCGGCGTCGGTGGAGGCCACGACCGCGCCGATGAGCAGGGCGGTCAGGGGGCGCACGTCCAACAGCAGGTACGTGCCCGCCGCCAGGATCAGCGCCGTGCCCGCCACGGCCACGGTGGCCAGCGCGAACCCGGGGGCGGCGGCGCGCCGCAGGTCCCCGGGCTTGGTCGTCAGGCCGCCCTCGAAGAGGATGAGGATCAGTCCGACGGCTCCGCCGATCTGGGCGATCTCGGGGTTGTCCAGCCGGACCAGCCCGAGCCCGTCGTCGGCGATGAGCATGCCCAGGGCCAGGAAGAGCAGCAGACCGGGCAGCCGGATGCGGTTGGCGAAGCCCGAGGCCAGGATCGCCGCCACCAGCAGGAGTCCGGCCGCCAGGATCCACCCGTCGGCGGGCAGGTGCACTGCCATGGTTCCCCCGTCGTCGGCTCTGGGGCGCGGTGGAGGGGGAGTGCCGATGGCCGCCGGTGGTGAAGACGGCGCCGCACGGGCCCCCACCCGCGCCATCACCCGGTTCCTGGTGCCCCTGGACGGCACCGCCGGTGCGGCCGCCGCCCTCGGCCCCGCGCTGCGCGCCGCCCGCGTCCTGCGGGTCCCCCTGGAACTGCTGACCGTGCACGACCGCGTGAACCGCACGTGGGCCGAGGACGTCGACGCGATCGCCGCGGGCCTGGACTACGACCGCGTCGAGGTCTCCATGGTCGGCTCCGGCTGGCCGGGGGACGTGATCGTCGACGCGGTCGCCGAGCAGCCCGGAACGGTCGTGTGCATGGCCACCCACAACCGGGACCGGTTCTCACGCCTGGTGGCGGGCAGCGTCACCGAACACGTACTGCGCCAGGCCGCCGCCCCGGTGCTCATGATAGGTCCCGGGTACCTGCGGGACGAGGGAGGCGGGGCCGGTGGCCGCGCCCTCGTGTGCCTGGACGGCGGCTCCCGCGACACCGCCACCCTCGCCCTGGGGCGGGGGTGGGCCCGCCAGCTCGGGCTGGAGGTGGAGCTGGTGCACGTGGCCTCGCCCGGCGGGGCGGCCGTGGCAGAGACGCGGCTGTCGGGGGCCGCGCGGAGGCTGGAGGCGGACGGCCTGGCGGTCCGGACGACCGTGCTGACCGGCGCCGACCCCGCGGGCGACATCACCGGGCTGCTCCACCGCCGCCCCGGCGCCCTGGCGGTGCTCGCCAGCCGCGCCCGGGTGGGGATTCCCAAGCTCGTCCTGGGCAGCGTCAGCTCGCGGATCCTCGCGGCCAGCCCCCGCCCCCTCCTCCTCACGCGTTCGTCCTGAGGTCCCGCCCCGCCCCCGGTGCGCTGACCGGAGACGCTGCCCGTGCGACGCGAGGGACCTCGACGTGGAACCGCTGACCGCCCGCCGCGGCACCGGGCACGGCTCCGGCCCGAGCGTCCAGCGCTGGGCCGTGGCGCGCCTTCGCCCGCCCGTACCGGATTGCGCCGCCCGCGCATCCGCTGGAAGGCACGCGACGACATCCACGAAGCCTTCCCCGCCCCGGGACGCGCACTCCTCTGCCGCGACGTCTGAAGTCGTCGCGGCAGGGGGCCTCACCGCATGTGGGAGCAGTCGGCGTCAGGGTTTCGCGTGACGTCGATCACGTCGTCGAGTCGGTCGCGCACGGCGAGCAGGTCGGTGATCCGCTGGTCGATGCGGCCGCGCTCGGCCACCAGCTGGTCCAGGAGTGCCGGGTGCGCCTCACCCGAGTCCACGCACGGCAGCACATCGCGGACCACTCTGCTGGGGAGGCCCGCGGCGTACAGCTGTTGGATCAACCGGACGCGCTGGACGGCGGTGTCGGGGTAGTGCCGATGGCCGCCGGGGCTGCGGTCAGCCTGGAGCAGGTCCTGTTCCTCGTAGTAGCGCAGTGCCCGGACGCTCACTCCCGCCTTCTCGGCGACCTCACCGATGCGCACCGGCCCTCCTCCGCCCGGGCGGACCGCCCGACTTGAAGCTGACGCCAACGTCAGGTCCTAGCGTAGCGGGTGTCGGCGTTCGCCGAACATTTTCCCCACTGATCCCACGAACGGCCGGTTCAGGCCGTGTGGAAAGGCCGGCCCTCATGCGCGCAGTCCGCTATCACGAGTACGGCGGTGTGGAGACCCTCGTGGTCGAGCAGGCGCCGGACCCGCGTCCCGGGCCCGGTGAGATCCTCGTCCGCGTCGCGGCGGCCGGCGTCAATCCCATCGACTGGAAGGTGCGTTCCGGTGCGGTGCGCGAAATCCTCCCCGTGGACCTGCCCGCGATTCCCGGGCGTGACGCCGTCGGTGTGGTCGACGAGATCGGCGCGGGCGTGCGGGGGGTGAGCATCGGCGACCGTGTCTTCGGGCTGGGCGGCGTCACCGGAGCGACGGCGGAGTTGGCCGTGCTTTCGGCCTGGGCCCACGCGCCTGCCACATGGACCGAGGAGGAGGCCGCCGGCGCGGGCCTGGCGTCCGTGACCGCGTTGGGCGGGCTGAAGGCGCTCGGTCCCCTGCGGGGGCGCACCCTGCTCGTCGAAGGCGCTGCCGGAGGCGTGGGCAGTGCCGCGGTCGAGATCGCGGTGGCCCGGGGCGCCACCGTGATCGGGACGGCCAGCGAGCGCAACCACGAGTTCCTCACCTCCCTCGGAGCCGTTCCCACCACCTACGGCACCGGCCTCGCACGGCGCCTGGCCACCCTGGCACCCGCAGGTGTCGACCTCGCGCTCGACACCGCGGCCTCCGGCTCCCTGGCCGACCTCGTCGCGATCGTGGGCGACCCCGCTCGCGTGTCGACGGTCGCCGACCACATCAATGCCCAGCGCCTGGGTGTGCACCTGGCCAACGCGGAGAACGACTCCACGCTCCTCGCCGAGGCGGGCGAACTCGGCCGGCAAGGCCGCTACACACCGCGCGTCGAGCGGACTTATCCCATCGAACGGATCGCGGAAGCGCACGCGTACGCCGAGCGCGGACACACGCGGGGAAAGATCGTGGTCCGCATCTGAGTCCCGGTGCGGCCGGTGCCTCAGCCGGTGGCCAGGGCCTCGCGGTAGTGCGCGATGAGCGCCTCGTCGGGGCCGGCCTGCGTCCGCTCCGCGCGCCCGTCCAGCACGGCGGCGAGGGTGCGCAGGCACACGTCCCATCCGGCCGCGGTGTTGGCCGTCCAGGCCGGGTCGGCGACGGTGTTGGACAGGCGCAGCACGCACCCGTCACCGTCCTCCTCCAGGGTCCAGCGCAGGTCCTCGCCGTCCCAGTGGAAGGCCAGGACGTGCGGCGGGGCGAACTCGGTGATCGGCGCGGTCTGCGGTTCCTCGCCGGGGAAGGTGAGCGTGAGCGCGCCGCCCTCGCGCGCGTCGATCGCCACCCGGCAGGGGAACCACCGGCTGAGCGCCTCGTCGGTGGTCAGCGCGGACCAGACCGCCGACAGCGGGTGCGGGTAGCGGCGGGTGAAGTGCAGTACGGGTGCGCCGGGCGTGCTCGCGTCGACGCTGACCTCGGTGCTCATGGCTGGTGCCCCTCCTGCGGGTGCGTGGAGTCCAGGTACTCGCCCAGTTCGTCCAGCCGCTCCGTCCAGAACGCCCGGTAGGGGCGCAGCCAGTCGTCCAGGTCGCGCAGCGCCTCGGCGCGCAGGCGGTAGCGCCGCCCCTGCCGCTCGGCGGTCTCGGAGACCAGTCCGGCGGTGCGCAGCACGCGCAGGTGCTTGGAGACGTTGGGCTGGCTCAGGTCCAGCCCGGCGACCAGGTCCTTGACGAGCAGGCCCTCGCTTTGGCGCAGCGCGTCCAGGATGCGGCGCCTGCTGGGCTCGGCCAGGACGGCGAACAGATCGGGCATGCACTGAGTATGCCAACATGGTTATATGACTGTCAAGGCATGAAAGGGGGGTCGTGCGCTCCTTCCGCTGGGGGAGCGTCCCTGCCTGCTGGGGGCGGCGCCGCCCCCAGCAGGCCGAAGGGCTGGCCACCCGCAGGGCCCGGGCCCCGTCGGGCGCGTCCGGCGGGGCCCGGGGCGGGTTCAGCCGCTAGCCGCTCAGCTCCGGTTTGCCGAACAGCGCGGCGTAGCCGGAGGGGAGCTGGCTGAGGATGTGGTTGAGCTGGCCCCCGGTGACCCGGCGGGAGACGGTGGTGAGCACGGCGCTGGCGTCCCACTCGGCGGTCCGGGGCCGGGCCCCGGTGGCGGCGCCCACCCGGGTGAGGAACTCCTCCACGCCGAAGGACTCCGCATCCAGCAGTTCGCCCTGCTGGATCGCCTCGCCCAGTTCGTCGGGCAGCTGCGCGACCAGGTGTTCCGCGCCGTTCGCCTGGAGCCGGGGCGCCAGCACGCCCAGTACCGCGCGGCTGACCTGCTCGGCCTCGTCGCGGTCGGCGTACTCGCCCAGCTCGCGGACCTCGTTCAGGAACTCGTCGTAGTGCATCTCGACCTCCACGTGGTGGCGGATGTCCGGGTCCCCTGCCCGCTCCCCGGCGGGGGCAACCACCGGGGGAGCGGGCGGGGTCCGCGCAGGTCGGAGCCCTCGGAGGGGGTCAGGCGTCCGTGGGGTGGACGGCCCGGCCCCCCTTCGCCGGTCCCGGCGCGGGCGGGGCGTACAGGTCGGTGGCCTCGTGGCCCACCCGGCGCGCGGTCAGGGCCGCGGGCACCATGGCCAGCAGCGCGAGCAGGGCCAGACCGACGCCGACCCACAGCGGGGCGCGCAGCCCGAAGGCGTCGATGCCCATGCCGCCGATCCAGGAGCCGACGACCACGCCCATGGTGATGAACGAGGAGTGCACGGTGTTGACCAGGGCGCGCGGGTTCCCGGCGCGCTGGACGCGGGTGATCATCGCGGGGTTCAGCGTGATGCCCACCAGCCCGATGCCCGCCATCGCCAGCAGGGCGGGGACCGGCAGGTCCGCGAAGAGCGCGAAGACGCCCAGGAAGACCGTGTTGAGCGCCAGACCGGCCACGATGACGGTCACGGTGTGGGACATGGCCAGACGGCCGACCACGATGTTGCCGACGACCGTCGCCCCGCCGTAGCCCAGGAGCAGCAGCGGCACGATGTCGCGGGAGAAACCGGTGACCTCGGTGAGGATCGGTGTGAAGTAGGAGAACGCGGCGAAGGTGGCGCCGATGATGAGCGTGGAGGTGGCCATGACCGTCCACAGGCGCGGGCGGCGGAACACCTCCAACTCGGAGCGCAGGGCCCCGGCCTCCTCGGCCTTCTCCAGGCGTGGCAGGGCGAGCATGGTGGCCACTGCCACGATCACGGTCAGCGCACCGACGGCGGCGAAGGCGGCGCGCCAGCCGAACTGTCCGCCGATGAGCGTGGACAGCGGCAGGCCGAGCAGGGTGCCCACCATGAGGCCCTGGAGGGCCACACCGGTGGCGCGTCCGCGCAAGTGCGGATCGGTGACCTGGGCGACCGCCGACAGGGCGACGCCGAAGAACGCGCCGGAGGCCGCCCCGGTGACCACGCGGGCCACGAGCATGGGCCAGTAGGAGGTGGAGAGGGCGGCCAGCGCGTTGCCGACGAAGAAGACGGCGAACAGCACCATCAGCGCGTGGTTCGTGCGCAGCCGGAGCACAGACAGGGTCGCCAGCGGACCGCCGAGCGCCATCGCCAGCGCGAACGCGGTGATGAGGTAGCCGATCTGCGGGATGGTGGCCCCGAGGTCCTCGGACATCTGCGGCATGAGTCCGCCGACGAGCAGCTCACTGGTGACCATGGCGAAGATGCCGAGCGCCATGAGGTGGACGGACTTGGGCACGGGGGGTTCCTTTCAGGTTTTGAATCGATCAGACCAAAACTGGGGCGCACGGAGAGACGCGCGACGGGCATACGGCAGCACCGGCGCGGGAGCGGAGGGTCCGCACGGGCACGCGGGTTCGGGGGCGGTCGGGCTGGGGCGGGGCTCGGGGGCGCGGGGGCGTCAGGTCAGGGGGCGGCGCGGGACGGGGAGCGGGCGGGCCCGGGGAGGGCGGTGGGGAAGGCGGGTCAGGGCCGGAGCGCCTCGATCCCGGTCGATGCGACGCCCTCCAGCACCGTGCGCCCGGCGCCCGACTGGGCCGCGACCCTCATCCCCGAGATGAGGGAGACCACGTACCAGGCCAGGTCGCCGGGGTCGCGGTCGGCGGCGATCGAGCCGTCGAGCTGGCCGTCCATGACGGTCAGACGCAGGGAGGACAGGCGTTTGTGCAGGTCGGCCTCCACCATTTGGGCGACTTCCGGGTTGCGCGAGGCGATCGTGGTGATGGTGTTGACGGTGAAGCAGCCCGCTCCGCGGCCGCTCTCCCGGTTGGCGGTCTCGTCGGCCACGATCACGGCGAGCAGCGACCCGATCCGGTCCAGCCCGCTGCCCTCCGCGGAGTCCAGCACGGTTCCCTGGCGCGCGGTCATGGTGGTGACGTAGTGGGAGAGCGCCCGGCGGAACAGGTGCTCCTTGGAGTGGAAGGTGTTGTAGAGGCTGCTGCGGGTCAGCCCGGTCGCCTGGCACAGGTCGGCCGTGGAGGTCCCGTCGAAGCCCTTGGCCCGGAACGCCTCGTAGGCGGCCCGGATCACGTGCTCCTCGTCGAACTGGCGTGGTCTGCCCATGCTCCAGACGGTACCACTTTATGGACTGGTCGTCACAAAAAAATTGAGGGCGGAACCGGGGTGCCGACCGAGGCCGCGGAAGTGGTAGTCAGGGGCGCGGGCGCCGGGCCCGCGCCCGGTGGACGCCGTCCGGAGCGGGCCCCACGGGGCCGCGGACCCGGTCGGCATCCTCCACCAGCGCAGAGGGAGAACCACGGCATGGAACACAGTCCCGTCTCACGGGCCCGGCTGGGCGGGTCGGCGGTGACGCTCAGCCCCCTCGGGCTGGGCACCGCCCCGCTCGGCAACAGCGGCTACCAGGAGGTGGACGAGGAGACCGCGGCCGCGACGGTCCTGGCGGCGTGGGAGGCGGGCGTGCGCTACTTCGACACCGCCCCCCACTACGGCCTGGGCCTGGCCGAGCGCCGACTGGGCCGCGCCCTGGCCGGGCTGCCCCGCGAGCAGTACGTGGTCTCGACCAAGGTCGGCCGCCTGCTGGAGCCCACCCCGCACCGCGCCGGGCGGCTGGACGACCAGGGCTTCGCCGTCCCCGCCGCGTACGGGCGGCGGTGGGACTTCAGCGCCGACGGGGTGCGCCGCTCCCTGGAGCGGAGCCTGGAGCGGCTGGGCCTGGACCGGGTGGACGTGGTGCTCCTGCACGACCCCGACCACCACTGGGAGCAGGCGGTCGGGGAGGCCTACCCGGCCCTGCACGAGCTGCGCGACCAGGGCGTGGTCGGCGCGATCGGCGCGGGCATGAACCAGGCGCGCATGCTGGAGCGCTTCGCCGTGGAGACCGACGTGGACGCCGTGCTGCTCGCGGGGAGGTACACGCTGCTGGACCAGGGCGCGGCGGCCACGATGCTCCCGGCCTGCCTGCGAGCGGGGGTGTCGGTGATCGCGGCCGGGGTCTTCAACAGCGGGATCCTTGCCGTGGACGAGCCCTCCGCCGACGCCACCTACGACTACGCGGCCGCTCCCGGACCGCTGCGCGACCGGGCGCTGCGGATCGCCGCGGTGGCCCGCCGCCACGGGGTGAGCCTGCCCCGGGCGGCGATGGCCTTCTGCGCGCGCCACCCGGCGGTGGCCGGGGTCCTGGTGGGGGCCCGCTCGGCCGGGGAGATCACGCACGACGCCCGGCTCCTGGCGGCCCCGGTCCCCGAGGCCCTGTGGGCGGACCTGGAGGCGGAGGGGCTGCTCATCCCCGGGGCCGCGCCCTGAGCCCGGACGCCGGGCCCGCCGCGCGGACGGGTGCGAGGACCGCCTTCCGCATGGGTGGGCTCCGCGGCGCCGTGGCGACCGGACGCCACGGAGCTTCGGGGTCTCCCGCCGTGCGGGGCCTCCGTCGTAGGGTGGCCTTGCGGACCGCGGCCGCGGTCCGCAAGGCGAACCGAGGGGAGCGCCACGTGCGCCTGGTCTGGGTACTCGACACCAACGACCTCCACGCCGCCGCCGACTTCTGGTGCGCCGCGCTCGGCTTCGAGTGCGAGGAGGGAGAGCACCCGGTCTACCGCGCCCTCAAGGACCCGAACGGACGCTGGCCCGACCTGCTGCTCCAGAAGGTGCCCGAGCCCCGCTCCGGCAAGAACCGGATGCACCCGGACCTGGTCGTCCACGACGTGGCCGCGGAGATCGAGCGGGTGCGCGCGCTGGGAGCCGAGGTGCTGCGTCCCACCTACGAGGAGGACGGCCACCTGCTGGCGGTGATGGCCGACCCCGAGGGCAACGAGTTCTGCGTGGTGCAGCGCCTCGACGGCACCCTGGGCGGGTAGAGCGGAACCGGTTCCGGTGCGGCCGCAGGACGCCGGACGAGCCGGTCCGCGGGGAGGTTCGTCCGACGTCCGGGCCAGGGTCAGGACGGCTCCCGCGCCCGGTCCGCACCGTCCGAGCCGCCGGTTCGGCCCGCTCCGTCCGCATCGCCCGCCCGCTCCTCTCCCTCCGCGCGACGCGGGCGCATGCCGACGGCGGCGAGCACGGCCAGACCGGCGGCGACGGCGGCGCACACGTAACCGACGGCGGTGAAGGCGTCCCCGAAGGCCTCCCGCGCGGCGGCGACGACCTCTCCGGCCGTTCCCGACGGCAGCCCCGCGGCCGCCTCCACGGCCGAGCCGATGTCCTCCCGGGCCGCGGTGAGGACGTCGTGCGGCAGCCCGGCGGGCAACAGCCCCTCCACCCGCAGCCGGTAGACGGCGGACACCAGGCTGCCCGTGGCCGCGATGCCCAACGCCACACCGAGTTCGCCGCTGGTCTCGGACAGGGCCGCGGCCGACCCCGAACGCTCCTCGGGCGCCGAGGAGACCACCAGGTCGGTGGTCAGCACGGTCGTCGGACTCAGTCCGAGCACGGCCAGGGACCCGCCCGCCACCAGCGCCCACAGCGGTCCCTGCGCGTCCACCTGCGCCAGGAGAAGGTACCCGGCCAGGGAGAGCAGCGCGCCGCCGGCGACCACCGCGGGCGGACCCCAGCGCCCGGCCAGGGCGGGCGCGGCGAGGGAACCGGCGATCGCGGACAGTGCGACGGGCACGGTGAGCAACCCCGCCCGCAGCGGGGACAGTCCGGCGGCCGACTGGAGGAACTGCGGCACGAGGAAGTTCACCGCGGTGACGGCGAAGACGCCCACCACCAGCAGGGCGAGGGCGGTGCGAAAGGTCCGGGACCGGAACAGCACGGGATCCACCAGCGGTGTCTCCAGGGTCCTCTGCCTGCGGGCGAACACCGCGCCCAGGGTCAGACCGGCGGCGAGCACGGCGGCGGCCGCCGCGTCGGGCCCGGAGACGACCATCTCCTTGAGGCCGTAGACCACGCCGAGCACCGCCGCGACGGACAGCACCACGCTCACCGCGTCGGTCCGGGTCGCGGAGGGGTCCCGGCTCTCGGGCAGCAGTACCGGACCGAGCAGGGCCACGACGAGCATGAACGGCACGGCCACGAGGAACACCGCCCCCCACCAGAACGCCTCCAGCAGTGCGCCGCCTACGAGCGGCCCCAGGGCGACGCCCACCGAGAAGGTCGTCATCCACACCGCGACCGCGGTCGTGCGCTGGCGGTCGTCCCGGAACATCGTCCGGATGAGCCCGAGCGTGGACGGCATCAGGGTGGCACCGGCGACGCCGAGGGCGGCGCGCGCGGCGATGAGCGCCGTGGGGGAATGCGCCAGGGCCGCCCACACCGAGGCGGCGGCGAACACGACGGAACCGATGAGCAGCAGCCGTCTGCGGCCGATGCGGTCGCCGACCGAGCCCATGGTGACGAGCAGACCGGCGATGGCGAAGCCGTAGACGTCCATGGCCCACAGCCACTGGGTCGGACTGGGATCCAGATCGGCGCCGATGTGCGGTCCGGCGAGGAACAGGACGCTCGCGTCGACGGCCAGCACGAACAGCGGAAGGGTGAGCAGACCGAGCCCGAGCCACTGGCGGGGGCCGGCGCGCGGGGGTACGTCCGTGGCCATGGTTGTTCTCCGTCTCCTATTTCGATACGATACGGTGCGGATCGGATATTAAGCGCGAAGGAGAGATGACGTCAATGGCTCAGCGCTCCGGCGGAGGCGGGCGTCCCCGTGACACGCACATCGACACTGCGGTCCTCGACGCGGTCTCCGATGTCCTGGAGGAGGGCGGTTACCGGGGGCTGGCGATCGAGCAGGTCGCCAGGCGGGCACAGGTGAGCAAGGCGGCCGTCTACCGGCGCTGGCCCAACCGGCAACTGCTCGTGCTCGCCGAACTGGAGCGGCGCATGGGGCGGGTGGAGCCGCCGCGCACCGGCTGCACCCTGTGCGACCTGGACGAGGCCCTGTCGCTGTTCGCGCGGACCTTCACCTGTATGGGGCCGGAGTTCTTCAGCCCGCTGCTCGCCGACTGCTCGGGTGACGCCGAACTGCACCGCAGGTTCATGGACACGCTCTTCACGCCTCCCCGCGCGGCGGTGCGCGACGCCCTCGAACGGGCGCGTGATCGGGGAGACCTGCGGGACGACGTCGACCTCACGCTGGCGGTCGACACCCTGGCCTCCCTGGTCCACTACCGGCTGCTCTTCGGGCACGCGCCGGTGGACGGCGCGGAGATCGGCCGGGCGGTCACGACCCTCCTGCGGGGGCTGGCCCGCGACTTCACCACGTTGGAGGCGGAGGCGGCCGGGCACGCCTCGGCGGGGCACGGCGGGGAGGGGACCGGCGAATAGGGGGCACCGGTGCGGACGCGGTCCGGCAACCGGACGGCCCGGGCAAGGCCCGCTCGGAGAGGGCCGCGCCGCGCCGTGGCGTTCCCGGTGCGCCCTGCCTGCGCCATGTGTGCGCCGAAGGCACCGGGGTAGCGCTCACCACACGGCCCGCGCACACCGCTGAACTGCGCGGACGCGGGCCTTCGCGCCACGGGGTCCGGGCGCCGCGACGACGCGACCGGGGTGAGGTGACAGACGTGTTTCGGGACCGGCGAGAGGCGGGCGGGCGGCTGGCCCGCGCGGTGGCGGAGCAGGCGGGGCCGCGCCCGCGCGTGCTGGCCCTGCCACGGGGAGGCGTCCCCGTGGCCGGGCCCGTCGCCGAGGCCGTCGGCGTGCCGCTGGACGTCGTGGTCGTGCGCAAGATCGGTGCCCCGGGGAGCCCGGAGACGGCGATCGGGGCGACCACGGCCGAGGGGCCTCCGCTGTTCGACCAGAGGGCGCTGGACCTGCTGGGCATTCCCGAGGGGCGCCTGGCCGACATGGTCGGGGCCGAACAGGCCGAGGCGCGGCGCAGGCTGCTGGCCTACCGCGGGGAGGACCCCGAGCCCGAGGTCGGCGGATACGACGTCGTGGTGGTCGACGACGGCCTGGCCACCGGGCTGAGCGCCCGGGCGGCGCTGATCTCGGTGCTCGCCCGGCGCCCCGCGTCCCTGACGCTGGCCGTTCCCGTGGGCGCGCCCGGCGCCGTGCGCGCGCTCTCCGACGTCTGCGACCGGGTCGTCTGCCTGGAGACGCCGCCGGACTTCGGCGCGGTCAGCCTCTGGTACGAGAGGTTTCCCCAGGTCACCGACGACGAGGTCCGCGGTCTGCTGGTGAGGCTTCCCCGGGGACCCGGCAGCTCCGGCGGCCCCGACGGGCCCGGCGGTTCCCGCAGCCCCGGCGGCGGCCCTCCCGGCCGTCCCTGACCGCCACCGGCCGCCGTGCACGCGGCGGACGACACCGGGCCGGAGCACCGCACGGGAGCCCGGCCCCCACGAAGGGAGACCACCATGACCGCCGTCGACGTGACGGTACGCACGCCGGACGCGGGGCTCGACGGGCGGCTGGCCGTGTTCCCCGGGGCGACCGCCGTCGTGGCCTTCGCGCACGGCAGCGGAAGCTCACGCCACAGCCCGCGCAACCAGGCCGTCGCCGAGGAGCTCAACCGGATCGGGGTCGCCACGCTCCTGCTCGACCTGCTCACCCCCGAGGAGGAGCGCGTCGACAGCGCGACCGGGCGCCAGCGCTTCGACATCGACCTGCTCACCCGGCGGCTCACCGGCACCGTGGACTGGCTGGCCGCGCACGAGGACACCGCGGGGACGCCCATCGGCCTGTTCGGCGCCAGCACCGGTGCCGCCGCCGCTCTGAGGACCGCCGCCGAGCGCCCGGACCTGGTCGCCGCGGTGGTCTCGCGCGGCGGCCGTCCCGACCTCGCGGGCACGGAGGCGCTCCAGGTCGTGCGCGCCCCGACGCTGCTCATCGTCGGCGGCGCGGACACCGAGGTCCTGCGGCTCAACGAGGACGCGGCCGACCGGCTCAGCGCCCCGCACCGGATCCACGTCGTCCCCCGCGCCACCCACCTGTTCGAGGAACCGGGCGCGCTGGAGGAGGTGGCCGACGCCGCCTCCGGCTGGTTCGCGGGCATCCTGGGCGAGGTGGAGAGGTGAGCCCCGGGACCGGGCCGGACGCCCTCCTGCGGCTGACCGGCCCGAGGTCGCTGGACCCGGTTCTGGAACGGATCGGCGACGCGCGCCACGTGCTGTTGGGCGAGGCCTCGCACGGCACCGCCGAGTTCTACCGCTGGCGGGCGGAACTGACCCGGCGGCTGATCGACGAGGCGGGCTTCTCCTTCGTCGCGGTGGAGGGCGACTGGCCGGACTTCCAGGACCTGCACTGCGGTGTCGTGGGCGCGCCGGGCGCGCCCGAGGATCCCAAGGAGATCCTGGAGGGCTTCCGCAGGTGGCCGCAGTGGATGTGGGCCAACACCGAGGTGCTGGAGTTCGCCCGGTGGCTGCGCGGGCGCAACCTGGATCTCGCGCCGGAGCGGCGCGCGGGGTTCTTCGGCCTGGACGTCTACAGCCTGTGGGAGTCGCTGTACGCGGTGCTGGGGTGGCTGCGCGAGAACATGCCCGAGCAGGTGGGACCGGCACTGAGGGCCTACCGCTGCTTCCAGCCCTACGGCGAGGACCCCCAGGCCTACGCCCGCGCCACGCGGCTGGTGCCCGAGAACTGTGAGGCGGAGGTCGTGCGCCTGCTGGCCGAACTGCGCGAGCGGGCGGGGGAGGTGTCGCCCGCCGAGGGCCTGGCCGACTTCGCCGCACGCCAGAACGCCGAGGTGCTCGCGGGCGCGGAGCAGTACTACCGGGCCATGGTGCGCGGCGGACCCGAGTCGTGGAACGTGCGCGACCGCCACATGGCCGACACACTCGACCGGCTCATGGAGCACCACGGGCCTGGCGCCAAGGCCGTCGTGTGGGAGCACAACACCCACGTCGGCGACGCGCGCGCCACCGACATGGCCGCAGCGGGCATGGTCAACGTGGGGCAGCTGGTGCGCGAGCGACACGGGGCCGAGGACGCGGTCCTCGTCGGCTTCGGCACCTACGAGGGCCGGGTCATGGCCGCACGGGCGTGGGGCGGGACCCCCGAGCCGATGCCGGTTCCCGCGGCGCGCCACGGGAGCGTGGAGGCACTGCTGCACCAGTCGTTGGAGGGGGAGACGGGCCTGCTGGTCCTGACCGGGGAGGGGGCGGTCGATCCGTTCGCGGGTGAGGTCCTGCCGCACCGCGCCGTCGGCGTCATCTACCACCCCGGGCGCGACGGGTTGCGCAACTACGTCCCCACCGTGCTGGGGGAGCGATACGACGCCTTCGTGTTCGTCGACCGCACCCGCGCGCTCACACCCCTGCACGCGGTGGAGGAGGACTCGGGCGAGGAGGAGACCTGGCCCAGCGGCCAGTGACGCTGACCGGCCGCCCCTGACGTGTGCACGGTTTCCGGTCGCATGCACGGATTCCAGTCGTGTGCGCGAATTGCGTTCGTGTGCATGGTTTTCCGTCTGTGTGTACGGATCCTGCCCGGGCACCCGGAACCGAACGGGGACCCGGTGGGCGGGGCCGGACGCCCCTGCCGTCCGGATTCCGTCCGCTGCTAGGTTGTCCGCGACTTGACGGACGGTGCGGCCGTGCGGACACGGCGCCGCCGTCTCCGGCGCGCGGCCCGAGGCCAGGGAGAGCAGTGGACGGGGCAGGGGCGCCGGATCGGCGCGGACAGGTGAGGAACACCCTGGCGTGGACCGGGGCGGGGCTGCTCGCGGGCGCCCTGCTCCTGGCGGTCACCACGGTGGTCCGGAACTGGGGAAGGTACGAGGACGGCCTGCTGGAGGAGACCGGCGCCTGGTGGGTCCCGGGGGCGGTCGTCGCCGGAATGGCCCTGTTCTACGGGATCCGCTGGAACCTGACGCGTTCCCGCCGCCTCGACGACGACCCCGAGGGCCGGGCGTACGTGGTCTGGCTCGCCCTGGCCGCCCTCGGCGGCGTGTACCCGGCTATCGCGGGCTTCCCGCGCGACGCCTTCGAGGCGACCGCGGAGACGGCCTGGCACTACGACCCCTCGCCCGCGGCGGCCGCCATGTGGCTCGTCGTCTGCGCGGTCGTACTGGGGTGCCTGTCCATGCTGGCGTCAGTGCAGCCGCAGAGGCTCACGCCCCTGCGCCGCTCACTGCCCCCCGTCACGGCGGGCGTCCTCGCGGTCGTGCTGGTCAGCGCGCTGGTGGGCGTGACGGCCTTCCCCCGGCAACCGCACACCACCGCGGCGGAGGGCGGCGACCCGCCGCCGGTGCCGGAGTCGGTCAGCCGGGTGGGGTGGAGCTGGGCGCCCCCGATGGGCACGCGGATCGACGAGGTCCGCGCGGGCACCCACGGGCCCCTGGTCCTGCTCGGCGACGGCGCGGTCTCCCTGGACGGCGCGACCGGCGAGGAGCGGTGGTCCTTCCGGCGCCCGCGCGACCGGGGCCGGAGCGTGTGGGCCGACGACGCGCACGTGTACGTGCACTACGTTCACGGCGACGTTCCCGAGGGCACCGAACCCGGCGCGGACGGGGAACCGGTGGAGTGGACCACGGCGGTGCTCGACATCGCGACCGGTGAGGTCACCGGCGAGCACACCGTGCTCCAGCGGAACGGGTGGGGCGGCCTCGTGGCGATGACCCCCGAGGCCCGGATCGGGCTCGTCCGGACGGACCTCGGCGGTTCGCTCGCGCTGACCGCGAGATCGCTGGACGGCGGCGGGGAACTGTGGTCGCGCACGCTGGTGGAGGCCGACGACGGCCGGGCCTGCCGCCACGAGGACCCCCTGCGGTACGGCGACCTGCTGGTCACCCTGCACGGGTGCGCCCCCGAGAGGCAGAGCCGGATAGGGGACCATTCGGACTACGAGAGCTTCTTCAGCCTCTTCACGGGCGGGAACCGGGTGGAGGTCGCGGTCACGGCGGTGGACCTCACCACCGGGGAGGAGTCCTGGCGCCACGCGTGGGCCGCCGCCCCGGGAGAGACGGCCCCCGAGCCGGTCGGACGCCCCCACCCCGCCGGAGACGGCACCCCGGTGATCGCGCTGGAGCAGTACGACGCCGATCCGGCCCTGCGCGTGCTCGACGCCGCCACCGGGGAGCGGCTCGACCGCCTTCCCGCACTCGTCGCGGACGAGGCCTGGGGCAGGGACGGGGACTACGAACCGGAGAGCGTGGTGCGGGTCGACACCGCTGGCGGTGTGCTCCGTGAGAGTCTGCACGACGGTTCGCTGTTCCACCGCGTGGACGCCTCGGGCGGGATCACCGCGACGGCGGACACGGAGGGCCTCCTGGGCGGGTACGCGAGCACCGAGAACGTCGTCGCGCTGGAGGACGTGGTGCTCGTCCCGCGCACGCGTGCCCCCCTCGCGGCGGACGACCGACGGACCGAGGTCGCGGTGGCGCCCTTCGGCGAGTCGGTGTCCTGGGACACGGCGCGGTGGATCACCCCCGAGGGGCAGGTGCTGGTCGACATGCTCGCGGCCCCGGGAGCGGTCGTCGTGCACACGGGTGAGGACGAGGAGTCCCTCGTCGAGGGGCTGGTGCCCTGAGGGAGCCCCCCGCACCTGGTGCCCGCGGCCGGATATCCGGTCCGAGCGCCCTGCCGGATGCGATACAGTTTCACCTGTTGGCGGCGCCGGGAACGGCGTCCGCGCAGCGGACGGGACGTAGCGCAGTTTGGTAGCGCACTTGACTGGGGGTCAAGGGGTCGTGGGTTCAAATCCCGCCGTCCCGACAGAGCAGTAGCAGGTCAGCGAGGGGTCCGCCGTGAGGCGGGCCCTTTTCTGCGTTCCAGGTGGGGTTCGGGTGGGGTTGGACCGGGCCCCGGCGGGCCGGAGCGGTCTCCGCCGCCACCCGCGACCGCGTGCGGGCGGCCGTCGACTCCCCGGGCCACGTCCCCGGCTTCGCCACGCGTCCGCTCGCCCGCGGCCGCCACGGCACTCCGTCACCGGCCCCATGGGTATGCGCTCACCCGCGCCCCGTCTCAGGGGGGACCACGGCCGTGCTGTCGCCGGTCCCACGGTCGCCTCCCCGTACGGCGCGACGCTCCTTGGCGAACAGGAGGGCCAGCGGCAGGAAGTAGAGCGCGGCGACGCAGGCGCCCACCAGCACGGGCCCGGTGGCGCCGAGCGTCGACGCGATCGCGAACCCGGCGATCCACGAACCGACCGCGGTCCCCGCGTTGAAGGAGGCCGTGCTCAGCGCCGAGGCCAGGGTGGGGGCGTCATCGGCGTACCGGACGGCCATGCCGATCAGGACCGGGTTGGTCGACATGCCGAACAGCCCCAGCAGGACGACCAGGGCGATGGTCACGACCGGGTCGTGGGAGAACAGGCAGAGCGCGCCGAGTACGAGGAACGTCGCTGCCGCCGCCGCGAACAGGACGGTGTAGGGGCGGCGCGCGCCGAGGCCGCCGCCGAGGTTGGAGCCCACGAACGCCCCCAGCCCGTAGCCGAGGAGCACGAGCGGGACCGCGGCCGCGTCCAGGCCGGTGTTCTCCGTGAGGAGCGGGGAGATGAAGCTGTAGGCGGCGAGCGAGGACCCGCACACGATGGCGGCACCGGCCAGGACCAGCCAGATGCGCACGTCGCGCAGGCTCGCGATCTCGGCCCGCACCGACGGCAGCGGCCCGGAGGCGGGGTCGGCGGGGACCCGGCGGTGGATCACGGCGGCGGCGAGGACCGCCAGGACCGCGAGGGCCCAGAACGGGCCGCGCCACCCGATGGCCTGGCCCGCGAACGCGCCGAGCGGTACGCCGATGACGTTGGCGAGCATGCCGCCGCCGAGGATGACGCCCAGGGCCTTGGAGGACAGCGCCGGGCCGGCCGCCTTCGCGCCCACGACCGCCGCGACCGCCCAGAACGCGCCGGTGGCCAGTGCGGTGAGGAACCGGGCGCCGAGGATGAGCGTGAAGTCCGAGGTGAGGGCGACGAGGACGTGTCCGAACGCGAACACGGCCAACGAGAGCGTCAGGGTCACGCGGCGGGGCAGTCTCAGGGTGAGGACCGCCATCGTCGGGGTACCGACGATCATGCCGACCGCGAAGACGGTGATCATCAGTCCGGCGTCCGCGACCGCGACGCCGAGGTCGGCGGCGATCTCGGGAAGGATGCCGGCGACGATGAACTCGGTCGTGCCCATCAGGAACACCCCCGCGGCGAGGATGTAGGTCACGAACGGCAGCCGGCCGGTTCTGGTTGCGGACGGGGTGGTGGTGGGCATGGCGAAGGTCGGTCCCTTCCTGTCGCTGGGAGAGTCGCCGGGAGAGGAGCCGGGCCGCCGAACGGCGGGACGGCTGCGGAACCGGCGATTTCTTCCAGGTCACCACGCGCGGGGGCGAGGAGGGAGCCCCGGTTGATGGGGGTACCGGCAAAGACTCCCGGGGCCGCTGGGGAGGAGCGCGGCGCAGCCGTAGCCGATCCGGGCGGGCCCCGGGAAGGCGGACCGCCGTGCTCGCGCACGGTGCGTACTCCGGACGGGCCCGACGGCGGGGCCGGGGACGGGCCGACCCGGGGTCCGGTGCCTCGTACAGTGGGAACTCCGTGCCGGGCGGAGGTGATCCCCGACGGCCCGCGACCCAACACGAACACGAACCCCCGCCCCGGCGGGGACGCCCCGGAGGGGAACTCCTTGTACCTGTCCCGCATCAACCTCGACCCCAAGCGCAGTGCCCGGATGGACCAGTGGGCGCTCATGGGGCAGGCCGTGCGCAGAGCGGTCGACCCCGACCCCGAGTCCGACGCCCGCGTGCTGTGGGCGCGCACCTCGCCGAGCACGCTGGTGGTCAGCTCCGACACCGCCCCCGCCTGGGGCAAGGTCCCCGGCGCGACCTCCGCCGCGATCCACCCGATGCCGCGCTACTCCGAGGGCGAGACCGTCCGCTGGGAGCTCATCACGGCGCCCACCGCGCCGCGCGGCTCGGAGCCCGCCGGCGGGGGGACGCGCCCGCGCGGCAAGCGGGCCCCTCTTCCGGAGGAGGAGTTCGAGGGCTGGCTGGGCGGCAAGTTCGCGGGCGTGCTGGACGTCACCTCGGTGAAGTGGAAGCACCTGGGCGGCAGGCCCGCGCGGTACCACTTCACCGGCGAGGCCGTGGTGCGCGACAGCGAGGCGCTCCAGGAACTGTGCCTGGACGGTGTCGGCGCGGGCACGGCCACGGGAGCCGGGCTGCTCCTCGCCAGCCCGCTGGCCCCGAGGTAGACCCGGGTTCTCGCTCCTCCCGGGCCCGATCGCCGGGAACCCGGCGTCCTCAGGCCTCCGGGACGTCGATCCAGGCGTTCTCCCGGGTGACGTCCTCCGCCTCCGGCCCGCCGCGTACCCCGGTGTCGAGCGCGTCGACGGCGGCGAGCTGGTCGGCGGTGAGCTCGAAGTCGAACACGTCGAAGTTCTCCGCGATCCGCGAGGGCGTCACCGACTTGGGGATCACCTGCCGGTCCTGCTGGAGGTGCCAGCGCAGCATCACCTGGGCGGGTGTCCTGCCGTGCGCCCGGGCGATCCCGCCGATGACCGGGTCCTGGAGCGTGGAGCCGTTGCTCCCGTCGCGGTAGAAGGTGATGCCGCCGATGGGCGACCAGGCCTGGTTGAGGATTCCGTGCTCGGTGTCGAAGGCGAGCAGGTCGGACTGCCGGAAGTAGGGGTGGACCTCGATCTGGTTCACCGCGGGCACGGTCCCGGTCTCGGCGAGGAGCCGCCGCAGGTGCTGGGGCGTGAAGTTGCTGACCCCGATCGCCCGCACCACGCCGTCGGCCAGCAGCCTCTCCAGCGCCCTGTAGGCCGCGAGGGTGCGGTCGAACTCGCCGGGAAGGGCCTGGTGGAGGATGAACAGGTCGATCCGGTCGACGCCGAGCTTGCCCGCGCTCTTGTCGAAGGCGTGCAGGGTCTCGTCGTACCCGTAGTCGCTGATCCAGACCTTGGTCTCGACGAAGACCTCCGAGCGGTCGAGGCCCGAGCGGCGGATCGCCTCCCCGACCTCGCGCTCGTTGCCGTAGGCGGCCGCGGTGTCGACGTGCCGGTAACCGGTCGCCAGGGCCGTCTCGACGGCGGAGACGGTCTGCTCGGGCGGTGTCTGGTAGACGCCGAAACCGAGGGCCGGGATCTCGACGCCGTTGTTCAGGGACAGGTGCGGAACGGTCATGGCACCCACCCTAATGTCACTCTCGGTATTGCCTCTGTCGCCTGGAGTGGCCGTGTCGCGAGGGTCCTTCGGGGCGGCCCGCACGTGTCGGATCGCGTCCGGCGCCCGGAACCGTGCGACTGTGTATCCGACCGACGCGGGTGCCCCGGGGCGGGGGAGCGGGCCGCGGTGCCTCGGGAGCACGGGGAGCGGAGTCGCGGTCCGGGCGGGTGCTCCGTGTCGAATTTGAGGTACTTTGCCGCTTTTTGCAAGATAATTGTCGTATAGCAACAAAAATTTGGATTCGCGGCTTTTGAAGCCGTTCCTGAGGGAACCTAGTCTGTGCATCGCGGCTGTCCCGCCAGCCACAGGGCCACCGGCCCCGCGGGCCGCGCGCGGGATCGCGCCGCCGATGTCCTGCCCAGGCAGGTACATGAGCACACAGGACAGAGCACCGGGGGGTTTCCTCTTGTCCACGTCTCTCACCGAAACACACACGTCAACGACCGTCACCGACCGACTGCCCGTGATCCCCAGACCACGCAGGCCGGTCGAGGACACCGTCCCCGGGGACACGGGAACCGGAGAGGCCCGGGAAGCCGGGGAGTCCGAGGAGGCGGGGGAGGTCCGCCCCGAGGAGCTGATCTCCCGGCTGCGTGACCTCGCCGACGACGACCCGAGGGCCGACGACCTGCGTGAGCGGGTGGTCGTGCTCTACCAGCCGTTGATCAACAAGATCGCGCGCCGCTACGGGGGTCGCGGTGAGCCGTTGGAGGATCTGAAGCAGACCGCGATGGTGGGGTTGGTCAAGGCCGTGCGCGGTTACGATCCGGCCCGCGGCAAGCCCTTCATCTCCTATCTGCTGCCCACGGTGACGGGGGAGATCAAGCGGCACTTTCGCGACCACACCTGGGCGGTGCGGGTGCCGCGCCGCCACCAGGAGAACCGGGTGAAGCTGCGCCGGGTGACGGGGGAGTTCCAGCAGGAGCACGCGCGTACGCCCACGATCGCGGAGCTGGCGCACGAGATGGGGCTGCCCGAGGCCGAGGTCAGTGAGCTGGCGCAGGTCTCGGAGTCCTACCGCTCCCTGTCGTTGGACGCGCCGGACTCCTCCGACGCCGACGGTCAGGAGGGGACGCGTCTGGAGGACCACCTGGGCAGTGAGGACGAGGGCCTGGAGCGGGTGGTCCAGCGCGAGTCTCTCAAGCCCGCGCTGGCGCGGTTGCCCGCGCGTGAGCGGGAGATCCTGCGGTTGCGGTTCTTCGGGGACCACACCCAGTCCGAGATCGCGGACCGGTTGGGGTACTCGCAGATGCACGTGTCGCGGTTGCTGTCGGGGGTGCTGGAACAGCTGCGCGAGGAGGTCGGCGGGCACGCGCCCGGCCACGGCTGAGTCCGTGACCGGACTCCCTCCCCGGAGGACGCCGCGGGGGCCGTCCTCCGGGGGAACCGCCCCGCCGCACCGAGCGCCCCGCGCGGGCCGCGGGTGTCAGCGGGCCGGGATGTCCTCGGGCAGCAGGGTGGTGAAGTCCTCCCGGGTGGCGTTCTGGACGCCGTTGACCAGGCGGCCCGCCTGACGGGTGATCATCCGCTCCAGCACCTGGCGCGCGTAGCGGGCGTTGCCGAAGTTCGCGTCGCGGACCACCCCCGAGAAGTGCTCGTGCAGGGCGGCCACCGTCTGCTCGCCGCAGGTGTACCCCGACCCCTTCGCCATCCGCTCGACGATGGTGACCAGCTCGTCGTCGCTGTAGTCGGGGAACTCCACCTGGTGGTTGAACCGCGAGGCCAGACCGGGGTTGGAGTCCAGGAAGCGCTGCATCTCGTTGGTGTACCCGGCGACGATGACCACGGCCTCGTCGCGGTGGTCCTCCATGAGCTTGACCAGGGTGTCGATGGCCTCCTGGCCGAAGTCGTTGCCCGACCCGCGCGGCGCCAGCGAGTAGGCCTCGTCCACGAACAGCACGCCGCCCTTGGCCCGCTCGAACACCTCGGCGGTCAGCTGGGCGGTGTGTCCGACGTAGCGCCCGACCAGGTCCGAGCGGGCCGCCTCCACGACGTGGTCACTGCGCAGCACCCCCAGGGCGTGCAGGAGCTTGCCGTACAGCCGGGCCACGGTCGTCTTACCGGTACCGGGGGGACCGGCGAACACCAGGTGGTGGCTCATCGCCGCCACCTGGAGCCCCATGGCGCGCCGCTGCTGGGACATCAGCAGCAGGTTGGCCAGGTCGTTGACGGTCTCCTTGACGCTGGCCAGGCCCACCATGGCGTTGAGCTCCTCGCGCAGGGCCGCGATCCCGTCCGCCGTGCCGCCGAGCTGCTCCTCCTCGGCCGCCGCACCGAGGTCCTCGGGTAGCAGGAGGGTGAGCGAGTCCGGGCTGTCGGGGATGGTCCCGCCCAGCCGGAACGCCTGGCGGTCGATCATCTCCTCGAACAGCTTGCGGGCCTCGCGGCCGTTGCCGAACGCCGGGCCCTTGGGCACCCGCTCGAAGTGGGCGAGCAGGGCCGCCTCGGTCTCCTTCGCCATCCGGTAGCTGTGCGAGACGCACATGTTGCGCACGATCTCCGTCAGCTCCTCCGGCGCGTAGTTGGTGAACTCGATGGTCCGGCTGAACCGGGAGGCCAGGCCGGGGTTGGTGTCGAGGAAGTTCTGCATCTCCTCGGTGTAGCCCGCGACGATCACCACGACCTCGTCGCGGTGGTCCTCCATGAGCTTGACCAGGGTGTCGATGGCCTCCCGGCCGAAGTCGGGGCCGCTGCCGCCGCCCTCGCTGCCGTTCGCCAGCGTGTAGGCCTCGTCGACGAACAGCACGCCGCCCTTGGCCCGCTCGAACACCTCGGTGGTCTTGATCGCCGTGCCGCCCACGTACTGCGAGACCAGGTCGGCGCGGGCCACCTCCACCACGTGCCCGTAGCGCAGCACGTCCAGTTCGGCGAGGATCTGCCCGTACAGCCGCGCCACGGTGGTCTTGCCCGTACCGGGCGCGCCGCCGAAGACCAGGTGGCGGCTCATGGGCGGTGTGGGCAGGCCCATCTCCGCCCTGCGCTGGGCCATCTGGTTGCGGGTGACGAGCGTCTTGACCTCGTGCTTGACCCCGGCCAGGCCCACCAGCGCGTCCAGTTCCATCAGGGGGCCGACCTCCTCGACCTCCTCGTCCCCCTCCTCGGGGAGCGGGACCTCCGGCATCGGAACGGACGCGCCCGCCAGGTCGCCGAAGGCGTCCGGGGCCCCGTTGTCGCGGCTGAGCAGCTCCTCCGTGCGCATGCTCTGGCTGGCGACGGTCTGACGCAGTCCGGAACGGCCGTTCTCGCGTACCGAGCAGTCCTCCACCGCCACGTCCTCGGCGGAGTGCACGAGGATGCCGTCGGCGCCGTTGCCGAACACCTCGCACCGCCGCAGCGTGGCGCTCGCCTTGGCCGCCACCAGCACGCCGTTGCGGCGGCCGTTGTACACCCGGGTGCGCAGGACCGTCGCCCTGCCTCCGGCCCGTACGGCGATGCCGTCGCCCGTGCACTCCGACACGTCGCAGTCGCGCACGTCGGCGGACGCGCCCGAGCCCACCGAGATCCCGGCGTCGCGGCTCCCGGAGATCTGCACGCCGGCCAGCAGGGGAGCGCCGCCCTCGTCCACGGACACGGCGCTCTTGCCGGTGCGCTCCAGCGTCACGTCCTCCAGGCGCCCGCGGCCGCCCTTGCCGAACACCACGCCCTGGCCCCGGGTCCCGGTGATCGCGGTCGCGCGCAGGAACGGGGCGCACTGCTCGACCACCACACCGGGACCGGCGGTCTCGCTGATCAGCCCGCGGTCGAACTCCACGACGCTGTCGCCGCCCAGGCTCAGTCCCAGACCGCGGCGCACGACCAGACCGATGAAGGTGGTGGAGGCGCGCTCCTCGGCGCGCACGGCGTCGCCGCCCGACTCCTCCACCTCGCACTCGGTGAAGGTCCCGCGCGCCCGGCCCGACAGGTGGATGGCCACGCCCTTGGCACGCGCCACGCGTACCCGCGTCACCTGCGGGTCCGACGCGTTGTGCACGACGACGCCGCGCCCGCCCACGTCCTCGAACACGCAGTCCTCGACCACCGGGCGCGACCTGCTGGACACCACCAGCCCGTCGCCCTCGATGTCGTGCACGCGTGTGCCCACCAGTGAGGCGGCGGCGCCCTCCTCCAGAGCCACAGCGGGCTTCTTGGTCCCCGAGATCTCGCAGTCGCGGATCGTGCCCCCGGACTGCCCGCTGGCGAACACGCCGTTGCCCCCGGCGTCGCGCAGCACGCAGGAGCGGATCGTGGGGCGGGCCTGCTCACCGATGACCACGGCGCTGGTGTCGACCTCCTCGATCACGCAGTCCTCGATGACGCTCGGCCCCGAGGTGGCGATCACCACGCCCGCCCCAGCCGAGCAGGTGACGCGGCTGTCGCGCATGGCGAGCGCGCCGCCGCCGCGCACCGACACCGCGGTCCACGAGGCCCCCTCCACCTCGCAGTCGGCCATCTCCAGCTGTCCGAGGGGGATGTCCACCGCGGGGTAGTCGGCGTGGCGGCCGCGCAGGACCAGCCCCGACAACTTGACCGCCTCGGCGCCCGAGACCACGGCGCAGCCGCTGGCGGTGGTGATCTCCACGCTGCCCAGGCCGTCGCGGGCCATCAGGGTGACCACGTCGCGCAGGACGAGGCTCTCCTCGTAGCGGCCTGGGGCGATGGTGATGAGGGCACCGCTGTCAGCGGCCTCGACCGCCTCGGTGATCGTCGCGTGCCCGTCCTGAGCGTCGGCGTCGACGGTGAGGAGCTGCCTGGTCATCGGTGTCTTCCTAAGTCGGGGGAGGGGCGGTGGCGGAGCGGCCGGAGCCGCCCCGCCGGGGGTGGGTCAGGAGCAGGACGCGCGCACCGCCGAGGCGGCCACGTGCGAGCTGGCGTGCTCCTGGTCCGCGAGGGCGTCGGTCCCCGCGTTGGTGAGCTGGACGGTGAACTCCTCCGTGGGGGAGGTGAACCCGGTCACCTGGACCCAGCCGCCCCGGATCCCCGCCTGGTCGATCCCGAAGACCGCCACGGGCGACCCCTCGGCCGCGGGGCCGGAGAAGAGCTGGTACTTCGCCTCCCCGGGGGAGATCCACAGCGGGCTCTCGTCGTCGGGCACGTGGACGTAGAGCTCGCATGCGACCCCCGCCTCCCCGGGGGTGAACGTCCAGGTGGCGTACTGGCCGTTGCCCCGTTCGGGGTCACCCGAGACGGGAAGGGCCTCGTAGCCGCCGTCACAGCCCTCCTGAGCGTACCCGCCGGGCCGGGTGGCCCAACTGGCGGTGCCCTCGGCGCTGTCCCAGCGTCCCTCGTTCGCGTAGGAGGCGCCGGGGGAGGCCTGACAGCCGGGCCCCGCGACGGCGAGGAAGGACTCGGGTTCCGAGGCCGCCGTCACCGCGCCCGAGTCCGCCAGGACGGAGCCCCCGCCCTCCGAGGTCGGAGGGTCGGCGGCCGCCCCGCCGCCTGCGGCGTCGCCGTTCCCGGCGGCCCCGCTCTCCCGCGCGGTGCCGCCGGTTCCGGTGGTGTCGGCGAGGGGGGCGTTCATCTCCTCCGCGGCGGTGCCGGTGCCGCTGTCTCCGGTGCCGGTGTCGCCGTTTCCGGAGCCCTCTCCGGCCGCTCCGTCGGTCTCACCCTCCCCGGAGGTTCCGGCGCCCTCGTCTCCTCCGGCTGCCGTGTCCGCTCCGGCCGCGCCCTCCTCGCCAGCGGAGGGACCGGTGGCCGTGTCGCCGCCTTCGGTCGCGGCGCTCCCGGTCCCCGGTTCTCCCGCTGCCGTCGCGGCGCCTCCGGACCCCGGTTCCCCGGCCGCGGTCGCCTCGCCCGCGCCGCCCCCGGTCTCCGGGGCGCCGGCGGCCGCCGTGTCCGGGACATCCTGTGCCGCGGGGGCGGTCTCCACGGGGTTCCCCCCTCCGGTGGCGGCGGTGCCCGGGTCGGGCATCGTCGGGGTCGAGACCCCGTCCCCGCCCACCTCGGGGACGTAGCCGGTCTCCTGGGGCACGGCCGCGGCCCCGGTGTCCGCCTGTCCAGCGCCGCCCCCGGACTCGCCGCCGGCCGAGGCACCCGACTCGGCGGTGCCCGAGCTCTGGCCGCCCGTGCCGTCCGCGCCGCCCGCGCCCGAGGCGAGCGGCGTCGTGTCCAGGGTGACTCCGGGAACCCCCGCCGTCATGGCGAAGGGAGCGGCGACCAGCAGCAGGCCCGCGATGGCGGCACCCGCCAGGACGGGCTTGCCCGGACGGTCCAGGGCCACCTCCGGGGCCTGGGGGGCGGCGGGCTCGTGCAGGGCACCGGTGATCCGGGGTCCGGGCACGGCCTCGGCCGCCCCCTCGGCTGCTCCGGACGAGGGAGCGGCCTCGACGTGCGCCGCGGAGCCCGCGGCCCCTCCGGAGACCGTGCCGTCGGCTTCTCCGGAGAGCGTGGACCGGAAGTCGGGCGCCGGTGCGGGACGGCCTTCGGCCTCGCCACGAGCCTGCGCACTCTCAGACATCGAAACTCCTTCTCGGGGGACCCGTGGGGCCGCTCACGCGGCCGCACGGGGAGGTGGGGGTGGGGTCGGGGGTCACCGGCGTCCTCCGGGCCCGCCCGGGGTGTCCATGTCCGGGACGGCGTTTATGTTGTTCTCCTCCGCACGGCCGAACTGCTCCTTGCTGCCGCTGAGGATGGCGCTCGTGTCCTGCGCGGCGATGACCAGGAAACCCAGGTACTCGTCGATGGAGGTCCTGAGCACACCCAGGGACTGGTCCATGTCGTCGGCGAACTTGTCGCCCTCGCCCCAGATGGGGTCCAGGACCGCCAGTTCGCTGCTCAGCCACTGCTGGAGCTCACGGGCGTACTCGGCCGCGTCGTTGACGCTCCAGCTGTTCCTGTCCATCCCGTCGAAGTCGGCGAAGAAGCCGTCGCCGCGGTTCGTCATGTCCGTCTCCTCTCTCGCGCCTCAGCCACGGGTGTGGCGCGGGACGCCTAGTGCCGCGGGTTCTCGGAGGGGATGCCCAGCCGGTCGAGCAGCTTGAACGGGTCGAGGTCGCCGCTCATGATCTCCTCCGCGCTCGCCACGTCCGGCATGAAGGGGCTGTAGGCCTTCGAGACGCGCTCGGCCATCTGGCTCCGCGCCTTGTTGACCACCTCGGTGATGGCGGCGGCCAGCTCGGTGGGGGCCATGTCCCGGTAGGCCTGGGTGTGGAACTTCAGCTCAACCAGTTCCCCCGTCGCGTTCACCTTCGCGCCCACGAGCCTGTTCTTGGCCACGACCTCTTCTGTTGCCGCCTCCAGGTTTGCGCTTGCGTCCGCCAGCAGGCCCATCGTCTTGTGAAGCTGTGCCAGTTCCTCTTCCATCTGGCGCTGCATCTGCGAGCTCATGCCGGGATGTTCCCTTCTTGCTCTGACCGGGGACGGGGCGTCCCAGTGCGGATCTCTGCGCGTCGGCCGTGGTTCCCCAGACCTTCTCGTCCTCGGAGAGCCAGGTGGAGCGCTGGCGGTCGCGGTTGTTGTCACCGCCGCTGCCGCCCGCACCGCCGCCCATGCCGCCCATCATGGGGGGCATCATCGGCATGCCGCCCATGCCTCCCATGCCGCCGGCTCCGGTGCCCGCGCCTCCGGTGCCCGCGCCGGGCTGGCCGCTCAGACCTCCCACGCCGCCGAGCCCGCCGACGCCGCCGGGGGTGCCTGGTCCACCGGAGGTCCCCGGGGGCCCGCCCGCCGGGTACTGGGTGCCGTCGGGGTTGGCGAACAGGGAGGAACGGTCGGAGGCGTCCGGTGATCCCGGTCCGTCGCTGGAGTAGGGGCCGGGTGCGGGGGTGAGGCCGCCGTAGTTGAGGCCCACGTCGTCGGGCGACTGCAGGGGCGGAAGCTCGTCGAGGGGCGGTACCTGGGGCGCGTTGGGATCGCCGATCACCGGCTCCCCGGTCTCGGGGTCGATCGGGTAGGGCTGGCCCGTCTCCGGATTGATGACGTAGGGGTCACCGGTGATCGGGTTGATGGGTACGTCCTCGCCCAGCCCGGTGCCGGGGCCGTTGGTCCCGAGGTTGGGAGGGGGCGCGGGAATGTCGTACCCGTAGCCGTCCTCGCCCAGCCCGGTGCCGGGGCCGTTGGCCCCCAGGTTGGGAGGGGGCGCGGGCAGACCGTTCCCGTACCCGTAGCCGTCCTGCCCGGGACCGGTGAGCCCGAGGTTGGGCGGGGGCTCGGGGATGTTGTAGTCGGTCGGCAGTCCGGTCTCCGCGTCGATGCCGACCGGTTCTCCGGTGACGGGGTCGATGGGCAGGACCTGCCCGGTCTCGTGGTCGTAGTTGAGCGGTAGGCCGGTGTCGGGGTTGAAGGGCAGCCCGGTCTCGGGGTCGACGGGGTAGGGCTCGCCGGTCTCGGGGTTGAGCGGGAGCCCCGTCGCGGGGTCGAACTCCAGGGAGCTGCCGGTCTCCCCGTTGGCCACCGGTTGTCCGGTGACGGGGTCGATGGGCAGGACCTGCCCGGTCGAGGGGTCGAAGTTGAGCGGTAGGCCGGTGTCGGGGTTGAAGGGCAGCCCGGTCTCGGGGTCGACGGGGTAGGGCTCGCCGGTCTCGGGGTTGAGCGGGAGCCCCGTCGCGGGATCGCGCTCCAGCGAACCGTTGTAGCCGCCCGGGCCGCCGCGGCCGCCCCCGGGGCCGTTGAGGCCGAGGTTGGACGGGGGCGGCGGAATCGGCGGGGGCACCATGGGGCCGTTGCCGTCGGGGGAGTTCGGGCCGCCGAGGGTGTCCCCGGGGCCGTTGAGGCCGAGGTTGGACGGGGGCGGAGGCGGGGGTGTGAAGGACCCGTTGGGTGGGAGGGCGTTGGGGTTGCCGAGGGTGTCCCCGGGGCCGTTGAGGCCGAAGTTCGGGACGGGCGGCGGGGGCGTGAAGGAACCGCCTTCGCCCAGCCCGCTGCCGGGGCCGTCGAGGCCCTGGTGCGGCGGTGGGGGAGGCGGACCGGGGATGTTGTTGGGGCCGCCGCCCAGGCCGTCCGGACCGGTGAAGCCCTGGTGTTCCGGTGGAGGTTCGATGCCCAGCTCGTCGAGGATGTCCTGGATGTTGGGGCCGTCGCCGCCTCCGGGGCCCTCGCCTCCGGGGCCGTCGCCGTCTCCGTCTCCGAAGAGGTTGTCGAGGATGTCCTGGATGTTGGGGCCGTCGCCGCCTCCGGGGCCCTCGCCTCCGGGGCCGTCGCCGTCTCCGTCTCCGAAGAGGTTGTCGAGGATGTCCTGGAGGTTGGGGTCGCCGTTCGGGTTGTTGGGGTCGTTGTTCGTGATGTTGGGGGTCGGCGACGAGAGCGTTTCGGGGGTGTCGATCTTCTGCAGGCTCTGATGGATCTCGGTGAACTTGGACACCATATGTGCGTGCAGTTCGTTCGCCGCGTTGTAGGCACCCCGGTAGTGCTTTTCGAACATCTCGTAGAGCGTGTTGTTGACGTTGTTGTCGGTGATTTCGTCACCGACGATTCCGCGAACCTCCGGCGTGGGGTTGCCGTCCGCGTCCTCCCCGGCATGACGGACTCTGATGTCGAACTGCTCGCGGTGTTCGACGAACCTCTGCGAGCCCACCGAGGTTCCGGAATACCAGATGTCGAGTACGCCTTTGATGGTCCCGGCGTTGCCCTCCAGGGCGGCGTTCACCTGGGTGGTGAGATTGGTGGTCTTGGGCTTGATCTCCGGTGCGATGCGCTCCAGTTCCTTCTTGAAGTCGGGGATCGCCTCGTTGATCTGGGTCAGGCGGTAGGCCAGGTTCTGGAGGATGTACTTGTAGACGCCCGCCGCGGAACCCGCCATGGGGCCCTCCGGGGTGTCGATGTCCTGCCAGAGCTTGTTCAGGCTGCCGCCCTCGGCCACGAGGTAGGGATTGAGCGCCTTGTTCAGCCCGTCCAGATCGTCGATGGTGTCCTGGAGCCGTTTGAGGTTCCAGTTGTCGGAGGTCATCTGGTTTGCGGAGTAGTCGGCCATGAGGGTGAGGTTGCGCAGGCCCTCACGGTACTTGTCCTGCTTGTTCGCCTCGTTGCCCGCCTCCCACAGGTGGTCCTGCATGTCGTAGCCGGCGTAGTCGATGCCGTAGGTCTCGTAGGCGTGGCCGTAACCGGTGTAGGCCGTGTACCAGTCGTAGTAGTCCCACCAGCGGTCCAACTCCTTCCACTCGAACCCGACGAAGGGCTTGGTGGTCTCCCAGAAGTGGTAGCGGCCGCCGTCGACCCATTTGTCCGCCGTGACATCGCTGAGAGGGATCATGGGACCGTATTCGCCTTCGGTGTTGGCGAAGATGTTCATGATCTCGTGCAGGGGTCTCTTGGGTACGTCTTCTGGCATGCTTACCTCCCTCTGTGGATTGGACCGCGGACTCAGGAGTTGTTCGTGCTTCCTCCGTTACTGTTGCCCTGGCCATTGGACCCGGGGGTGCTGCCCGGCCCTCCGGTGAGGAGGTTGCTGAGTTCCTGTGCGGTGAGGTTCTGCTCGTCCTCGATGTTCCGGAAGACGAGGAGGCTCTCAGAGAGACGGGTCTCGATGTCGGAGAGTTCTTCCTGTAGCCCGCTGAGGAACTGGTAGATGTTTCCCACGGAGGTGTCGATCTTGCGGGCGAGATTTCCGGCTTCCGGGAGGAGGGCGGGATCGCCGAGACGGATGTAGCCGCCTCCGCCCTCTCCGCCGACACCCTCGTATCCGATGAACGCCGTGACCTGGGCGTCGATCGCCTCCCGGAGCGGGGTCACGATGTTCTTGCGGAAGTTCTGGATCTGGTCGAGGTCGATCTTGGTGCCCTCACCACCCTTGCCGTCGCCGTTGCCACCGTTTTCGCCGTTACCGTTACCGTCGCCGCCGCCGGTGTCGCCGTCTTCGCCGTCGCCGTCGGTGCCTTCGTCTTCGCCGTCGCCGTCGCCGTCTGTGTCGTCGCCGTCGCCTTCGCCGTCGCCGTCGCCTTCGCCGTCGCCTTCGCCGTCGCCTTCGCCGCCGTTGCTGCCGCCGTTTTCGCCGCCGCTGTTGCCGCCGCCGCTGTTGCTGTCTTCGCCGTCGCCGTCGCCGTTTTCGTCCTCGCTCCCGGCGTTGTTCTCCTCGTTTCCGGGGCCGGTTCCCTCGTGGTCGCCTCCGGAGCCGTCACCGCTGTTGTCTTCCTGGTTTCCGGGGCCTGGGTTCAGGTGTGAGAACTGGTTTTCGCCGGTGTCGCCGTTTTCGCCGTCGGTGCCTTCGCCGTCGGTGTCGCCGCCGTTGTCGCCGTCGCCCCCGGCGTTGTTCTCCTCGTTTCCGGGGCCGGTTCCCTCGTGGTCGCCTCCGGAGCCGTCACCGCTGTTGTCTTCCTCGTTTCCGGGGCCTGGGTTCAGGTGCGAGAACTGGTTTTCGCCCTCAGAGCTGTCGGAGCCGTCGCCTGTGCCGGGCCCGTGCTCGTCCCGGGGGGCGTCGCCCGTGACCGGAGGCGGGGTGGTGCCCACGGGCACGCCCGGAGTTCCGCCGCTGCCCGGGTCGGTCACACCGGGGCGGTTGCTCTCCACGTGCTGGGGGGAGTTCTCGCCGCCGGGCTTACCGGGGCCGTCGCCGCCGGGACGGTTGTGCTCGGAGGAGTCGTCCTGACCGGTTCTGCCGGGCCCGTCGCCGCCGGTACGGCCATCTCCTTCGTCGCGGTCGGTGCCCTTGTTGCCGTCGGTGTCTTCGTCGCGGTCGGTGCTCTTGTTGCCGTCGGTGCCCTCCTCACCACCACGGCCTTCCTCGCCACCGTTGCCCTCGTCACCGTCGAGGTCCTCGGACACGGTGATCAGACCGGTCTCGGGGTCGACCTCCACGTCCCCGCTGCCGGGGTCGAGGGAGACCTCGCCCGTCTCGGGGTCCAGGGTGAGCTTCAGGTCGCCGATCTCGATCGTGGTCGGCAGGGTCTCCTCGCCGTCACCGGAGCCGGTCGTCTCGATCCCGACGGTGCCCTCGGCCGGGTCGATGGTCAGACCCAGGTGTCCGGCCTCGATGGTGACCGGCGCCGCCTCGGGGTCGAGGGGCACGTTCCTGTCCCCGGGCTCGATGCTGATCGTGCCGGCGTCCGAGTCCAGGACGAACTTCAGCTCGCCCGCCTCGACGGTGGTGATCCCCGTCTCGGGGTCCAGGGTCACGACCGGCGCCCCGGGAATCTCGGAGACGGTCTCGCCGAAGGCGGGGTCGTCGATGTCGGCGGAGATGGGCTCCACACCGGGAATCGGCTCCGCGGCCGCGGTGACCTGGGCGGCCAGCGGCTCCAGCAGTTCCCCCTGCTCGACCTCCCTGGTTTCCAGAGGCTCCAGGAGGGGGTGGTCGGGCTCCGCGGCGACCCCGGGTTCCAACGGAGTCAGTGCTTCCATCGGCTCCAGGAGCTGAAAGGGCTCCGCGTTGGCGGATACTCCGACGGAGGTGTCCTGCGGTTCGAGGGGGAGCGCTGGTGTCCCCTGGGACGCCGGTTCGAACTGGCTCTCCGTGTGGAGCTCCTGGCCGGACACGTCCCCGGAATCGGGTGCGGACACCGTGACGACGCGGGCGGTCTCCTGGCCGGCGAGCACGTGCGGGGAGGCGCTGTCACCGGACTGCTGCGTGCCGAACAGCATCACGCCGTCCTCGCCGACGGTCACCTCGGACTCGCCCGGGTCGAGCACCGCCTTCTGGGTGGCGGTGTCCACCTCGACCGAGGAGCCGGCGTGCCGGAGAAGGAGCAGGCCGCTGGTCAGGTCCACGCTGATCGGGGCGGACTCCGACCGGTTCGTGCTGGCGTTCTGCTCCTGGAGGGTGGCCTCCTCGGTCTCGGTCGGATCCGGCTCCTCCCCGGAGAGGGCAGCACGGAAGTCGAAGAGGGGGGACTCCACGTCAGGACCTCCTCACCGCCCGTAGGGCGGCAGTTCGTCTGGGTTGTGTCGGGGGTGGCGGGGGATGGGGTGAGGCGAGGTGGGGCGGGCGGCCGCGAGGGGAGTGGTGGGCCGCCCGCCCCGGGGGAGGGGAGTGGACTACAGCAGGCCCTGCCAGTTCATGGCCTCGCGGTTGTCGGTGCCGGAGTACTCGTGGCGGATCTGGTCGAGGGAGGACTTGGCCGCGCCCAGCAGTTTCTCCATGTCCGCGACGTTGCTCCGCCACTGCTCGACCTTGATCTGGTACTGCTCGAACATGGCACCGTCGAGCTGCGCCTTGAGGGACTGCATCGTGGTGTCGAGCGACTCGATCTGGTTGCGCACGGCCTTGGTCTGGGTGTCCAGGTCCATGGTGGCCTGGTCGACTTCGCCGTAGCTGACGTCGAAACCGTTGATGGTCATGGTTTCACCTTCCGGGGAGGGTCTCGTGTGGGTCGGAGCGGCTACCCGGCCTCAGCCGGGCTGGTTGTCCGTGAGGTTGAGCTCGTTGATCCACCGCGAACCGGTGATGACGGCCGCGTCCTCCGTGGCGTGCATGGCGTGGACGGTGCCGCCGTAGGTGCCGATCATCCGGTTCATGTCGTTGGTGATGAGCCGCAGCTCCTCCAGCCAGCCGACGACCGCCTCGCTGTAGCTGTTGGAGGCCGCACCCTGCCAGGACGCGCGCAGCCTGTCGCGCGTGTGGTCCACGTTCGTGTAGATGGTGTTGCAGTTGTTGTAGGCCTCGGTCATCGCCTCCTGGGCTTGCCGCTCGGCCTCGTCTGTAGTCCTTGTCCTCTGGTTCACGGGATCTCCTCTGTCGGTTCCATCAGGGGCATCCGGCGTCCTCGACCATCGATGAGGGCGCCAGGGGGAGGGCGGCCGCCTCCGGGTCGAGCACCGGCCCGGAGGGCAGCAGCCGCAGCAGGGATGTCGGTACCGGGACGGCCTGGGCCGTCTGGTAGCCGAGTGAGGTCAGGGCGGTCTCGTCGAGCACCGGGTACTTGGCCGCGCTGTCGGTGACGAGGTAGTGGGTGGTGGCCGCGCCCCCGCCGCCCACGGGCTGGGCGGCGGCGAGCGAACCCCGGCCGGAGGCGATGCCCACCAGGTCGGGGGTCGGGCACCCGGGGGCGATGCCGGGCCGCTCCTGCACGGGCCACGCCTCCACACCGGCGGGGTCGTCCATGGTCACCGACAGCGAGCCGTCGGGGGCCAGCCGCAGACACGGGACGCCCACGCCGAGGCCCACCAGCTCCGGCGGGGCGGCGGGGTGGCGCTCCTCGCGCGGGCCCTGACCGTCGGAGAGCCGGGCGTGCGCCTCGCCCGCGGGCAGGGGCAGAGCCTCGGCGGGGGCGTCGGGGTAGGCGGCGCCGGAGACGTCGGGGTCGGCGAGCAGCAGCAGCGCGTGCGTCACGGAGAGCGGGACCAGACCGTCCCGGGTGAGCAGGTAGTGCTGGTCCTCCTGCCCGGGGGTGGACACCGCGAACACCTGCCCCACGCGCCGGGGCTCGCCCGCCATCTCGCCCGCGTCCTCACCGGCGCCCGGGACCTCGGGCGCGGTCAGGTCCGGGCCGGTGGGCACGGTGTTGAGGAACGCCGAGGTGACGGCCAGGGCGTCGCTCGTGCCGTAGCCGAGGGCCTGGAGGGCGCCGCCCTCCTCGTCCAGGCGCAGGCGGGTGCCGTTCCACAGCAGGTGCGGGGCGCCGTCCGGTCCGGTCACGAGGACCGCCTGTTCGGCGGAGGGCGGGTTCGGGGCGGCGGCCGTGCCGACCACGAGGGCGGTGCGGCCCCGCTCGTCCTCCTCGCCCTCGGGCGGCAGCGCGCACACCCGCCAGACCGACTGCTCCAGGCCGTCGGCCGTCGGCAGGGCGTCGGGCGCGCCCGCGATGCCGACGGGGCCGCCCACGGGCACGCCCTCCAGGGAGTCGGCCGAGACCAGGCTCACGGCGGCGTCGGCGCCCTGGACCAGGCGGGCGGAGGCGCCGTTGGCCACGGGACGCAGGGTCCCGGCCGAGTACAGGTAGGAGGCCCCGGTGTCGCGGTCCACGATCAGCCGCCCCTCCTGGCGCCAGCTGGTGGCGCCCCCGGGGAAGATCAGGCCGAACACGAGGAAGCCGATACACAGCACCGCGCCGATGGCGATGCCGATGTAGGTGCCGGTACGGGTGCGGCGCATGGGGGCGTCGACCGCGTCGGGGTCGCCCTCCAGCATGGCCGTGCCCAGACGGCCCACCGTGAAGTTGTGGGCCATCACCCTGTCGCGACGTGACTGCATGTCAGCCGCCGATTCCGCGCAGGAGCGAGAACACGCCGAAGATCGCCAGGACCAGGGGCACGATGGCCACGGTCAGCAGTGACTGGATGATCTCGGCGGCCCGGCCCCAGTGGGGCAGCGGCCGTGTGCCCGGAAGGTTCCACGACACCACCGCCAGGATCGCGGAGGCGGCGAACAGGCCCACCATGGCGAGCGTGCGGGGCAGGGGGTCGGCCGTCCACACCAGGACCAGCACCAGCGCGGTCAGGCCGATCCAGGGCGGCGCGACCACGAAGGACCGCTGCCAGGCGCTGGCCAGGCCGCGCGACTGGAGCAGCAGCACCAGCGACACGATCACGCACAGCGTGATCGGCGCCCATCCGGGGGAGGCGCCGAGCACGACCAGGCAGACCGTCAGGACGGCGCCGGTGGAGGCGTACAGGGCGGTCTGGAACCGGTCGGCCAGCGCGGCGCGGTCCAGGACGCCGCGCGCGGGGTAGGGGTCGATGCCCTCCTGGAGCTGGTCGGGGTTGGAGGGCAGGGGCGGCAGCTTCAGGCCGGAGAGGCGGAAGGCCAGCTGGGGGGCGAACGTGCCCAGCAGCAGCGCGATGAGCGCCACCAGCGCCGCCACGGCCGGGACCGTGGCGCCGGGGATGAACATCAGGGCGAGCGCGCCCAGCGCGCACAGCACCTCGGCGGTGAACAGGCCGGCGAAGAAGGGCACCGAGCCCGCCACGGCCGCCAGGCCGAGCACGCTGGCCCCCGCCGCGGTCACCGAGCCCGTGAGCAGGCGTGCTCCGGTCAGCGCGGTGCCGGGATCGCCCGAGGGCACGGACGCGCCGGCCACCGCCATGTACAGGGTGGCCGCCGCGGCCAGGCCGGTGGCGGCGGCCAGGTCGCCCATGGCGCGCGAGGCGGCCCAGGCCGACAGCAGCATGAGGATCGAGGAGCAGGCCGCGGACACCGCGGTCAGCAGGCCGGGGCCGCCGCTGACCAGGACCGCCAGACCGGTGAACAGCACGACCAGGCCCAGCGCCTGGAGCAGGACGCGCGTGGCCTCGGGGCGCCACCGGTCGGGGCGCTCGCCCATGCCGGTCGCGACGCCGTCGGTCAGGTCGTCGAAGTGCACCGGTGGCAGCTGGTCGCGGCGGGGGCGCAGGTAGAGGGTCTCTCCGTGGCAGAGTCCCAGGGAGCGGAGGGTCTCGTCCTCCTCCAGGGGCTCGTCGCCCAGTTGCTGGAGGACCCAGCCGTCGTGCTCCAGTCCGCTCTCGTCCAGGTCCTCGCCGTTGTCCCCCTCGGCGTAGAGCACGAGGGTGGGCAGGATCTCGGAGAGGGGGACCTCCGTGGGCGCCGCGATCTCGAAGGAGCGCGCGGGAGCGCGGATCAGCAGTCGGCACAGGTCCGGGGAGGCGACATCGTTCATCCGGTGGGGGCCCATCATGAGGCGGGGTCGTGACAGGGGCGGAAGTGACGGTAACACTCCGACGACCCATTTTGGAGGTGTGTTGTTTTAAATTTTGGTGTCTGTCACTTTAGTTGGCAACAGTAGTGTTCTGCTTCCAGCGTCCGGTTCCGGACGTCGGTTACGGCCCCGTTCCGGTCCCGGCTTCCGGACCGTTCCCCGCTGTTCCCTGCAAGGGAGGACCCCGTCCTGTGAGTACGATCCTCGTCCGGCGCCCCCCGCGGCGCCCCGGGCCGGACCTGCCCTCGGGCGAGGTCAGCCTCCAGGAGCCCCCGGAGCTGCCCGAACCGCAGGCCAACGTTTCGTCGGTGTTCACCTACCTGCCGATGGCCATGACGTCGATGGCGATGCTCCTGATGTTCATCCGCCCCGGCCGGATGGGGGACGGCAGCAGCATCATGCCCTATCTCGCGGGCGGCATGATGCTCGTGGGCGCCGTGGTCATGCTCGGCGGCCAGTACCTGCGCAGCATGCTGGAGCGCCGCCGCCAGCTCAACGACGACCGCCGGGACTACCTGCGCTACCTCAAGCAGATGCGCACCCGCCTGCGGGGCGTGGTCACCGAGCAGCGCGACGCGATGCTCTGGCGGGCGCCCCACCCCGACGCCCTGTGGTCGATCGTGCGCACCTCCCGGCTGTGGGAGCGCAGGGGGACCGACGACGACTTCGCCGAGGCGCGCATGGCCGTGGGCGAACAGGCGCTGTCCATGACCATCTCCCCGGTCTCCTCCAAACCGGTGGAGGACCTCGAACCCCTCAGCGCCCACGCCCTGCGCCGCTTCATCCGCGCCTACGGCACCGTCGAGGACCAGCCGGTCCAGATCTACCTGCGCGGGTACTCCCGCATCACCATGCGCGGCGACCTGGACACCAGCAGAGGCCTCGTCCGCGCGCTTCTCGGCCAGCTCACCGTCTTCCACGCCCACGACGAGCTGCGCGTGGCCGTGTGCTGCTCCGAGGACTCCCTGCCCCTGTGGTCGTGGGCCAAGTGGCTGCCCCACAGCCAGCACCCCACCGCCCGCGACGGCGCGGGCCAGGCACGGCTGCTGTGCACGGACGCGATGGAGCTCGAACAGCTCATCCCGGACCTGGCCGACCGCCCCCGCTTCGACCCCACCGCCGCCCCCAGCCGCGAGGAGCCCTTCACCGTCATCGTCGTGGACGGCGGACGCGTGCCCCCGGGTTCGCGCATGCTGGGCGGCGGCTACCGCAACGCCGTCGTCATCGACGTCGCCGACCCGATGCCCCCCGAGGACGACCCCTACACCCTGGCCCTGCGGGTGGAGACCGAGCGCCTGGTGATGCTCTCCCGCGACAACAGCGGCCGCGACACCGAGGAGGTGCTGGGCCGGCCCGACACCCTGAGCCTGTCCCGCGCCACCTCCCTGGGCCGCCTGCTCTCGCCCTACCGGATCGGCATGGTCGTCGAGGTCACCGAGCCGCTCACCACCGACTTCGAGCTGACCACGCTCCTGGGCATCCCCGACCTGCACCGGCACGACAGCGAGCGCATGTGGAGCGAGCTGCACGAGAAGGACCGGCTGCGCGTGCCCATCGGCATGAACTCCGACGGAGCTCCGCTGGAGCTGGACCTCAAGGAGTCCGCGCTGGGCGGCATGGGCCCGCACGGCATGCTCATCGGCGCCACCGGATCGGGCAAGAGCGAGCTGCTGCGCACCCTGGTGCTCGGCCTGGCCCTGACCCACTCCCCCGAGACCCTCAACTTCGTGCTCGTCGACTTCAAGGGCGGCGCGACCTTCATCGGCCTCGACAAGCTCCAGCACACCTCCGCGCTCATCACCAACCTCGCCGACGAGGCCATCCTGGTCGAGCGCATGCAGGACGCCCTGCACGGCGAGCTGGTCCGCCGCCAGGAGCAGCTGCGCTCCGCGGGAAACTTCAGCTCCGCGCTGGAGTACGAGAGGGCCCGCGAGACCAACCCCGACATGGAGCCGATGCCCACGCTGTTCGTGGTCGTCGACGAGTTCAGCGAGCTGCTGGCCGCCCACCGCGACTTCATGGACCTGTTCGTCATGATCGGTCGCCTGGGCCGCAGCCTCGGCGTCCACCTGCTGCTGGCCTCCCAGCGCCTGGACGAGGGCCGCATGCACCAACTGGAGGGCCACCTGTCCTACCGGGTCGCGCTGCGCACCTTCTCCGCCATCGAGAGCCGCGGGGTGCTCGGCGTCCCCGACGCCCACCAGCTGCCCTCCGCCCCCGGCAACGGCTACCTCAAGACCGACACAGAGACCCTCACCCGGTTCAAGGCCGCCTACGTCTCCGGGCCCTACCGCGTCAAGCGCCGCGCCGCCCGCAGGAGCACGGTCGGCGGCGAGGTGGTGCTCTTCTCCGACACCGCCGTGGCCGCGGCCGCTCCCGAACCCGAGGAACCCGAGGTCCAGGTGGAGGAGAGCAGCGAATCCCTCCTGGCGACCGCGCTGGCGCGGATGGACGACCTCGGGCCCTCCGCGCGCGAGGTGTGGCTGCCCCCGCTGGAGGTGCCGCCGCTGGTGGACGAGCTGCTCGCCATGGTCGGCACCCGCCTGCCCGAGGGCGGCCTGGCCTGGAGGAAGGAGACGACCCTGCGCGTGCCGCTGGGGATCATCGACCGCCCCTTCGAGCACAAGCGCCTGCCCCTGGTCGCCGACCTGACCGGAGCCGGGGGACACGTCGGCATCGCGGGCGGCCCCCAGAGCGGCAAGAGCACCCTGCTGGCCACACTCATCCTCACCCTCGCGATGTGCAACACCCCCGCCCAGGTCCAGTTCTACGGGATCGACTGCGGCGGCGGCGTGCTCACCTCGCTCAAGGGCCTGCCGCACGTGGGCAGCGTCGTCACGCGCACCGACGAGCGGCGCATCACCCGCACCATCATGGAGATCAACGAGATCCTCACCAAGCGTGAGGTCTTCTTCGCCGAGAACGGCATCGACTCCATGGGCACCTACCGCAGGCGCCGCGCCGCCGGGGAGTTCGCCGACCAGTCCCACGGCGACGTCTTCCTCGTCATCGACGGCTGGGGCACCATCCGCCAGGACTACGCGGACCTGGTGGGCTCCATCGTCCAGATCGTGCAGCGCGGCCTCAACTACGGCGTGCACGTCGTGGTCGCCTCCCCGCGCTGGGCCGACTTCCACACCGCCGTCCGCGACCTCATGGGCACCCGCTTCGAGCTGCGCATGGGTGACCCGGTGGACTCCATGGTCCACATGCGCGCCGCGCAGACCGTGCCCCGCGTGCCCGGGCGCGGCATCACCGACAGCAAGCACCACCTGCTCACCGGCCTGCCCCGCGCAGACGGCAGCGCCGACTCGGTCACGCTGTCCGAGGGCATGACCGAGCTCGTCGAGCGCGTGCGCGCGGCCTGGGACGGGCCCTCCGCCCCGGCGGTGCGCACCCTGCCCCCGATCCTGCACGCCCGTGAGCTGCCCGGCTCCGAGCTCACCAAGGCGAACGGCCTCAAGGTGCCCATGGGTCTGGAGAGCCGCCGGATGCAGCCGTTCTGGCACGACTTCGGCGTCACCCCGCACCTGCTCGTGGTCGGCGACACCGAGACGGGCAAGACCACGCTGCTGCGCCACATCACCAACGCGATCCGTAGCCACTACGGCCCCACCACCGCCCGGGTCGTGCTGGCCGACCAGCGACGCCAGCTCTACGACGCGGTGCCCAAGGAGATGCAGCTGGGCTACGCGGTGTCGGGCGAGAACGTCAAGGAGATGATGGCCGCCGCCGCGCAGGCGATGAAGGCGCGCCTGCCCGGGCCCGACATCACCCCCGACCGCATCCGCAAGCGCGACTGGTGGAGCGGCCCCGAGCTGTTCATCCTCATCGACGACTTCGAGATGGTCTCCGGAAGCGGCCCCAGCCCGCTGACCCCGCTCCTGCCGATGCTCGGCCAGGGCGCGGAGATCGGCCTGCACGTGGTCCTCGTGCACGCCGCGGGCGGTTTCAGCCGGGCCTCCGGCGACCCCGTCATCCGGACGCTCATCGACTCCAACACGCCCAGCATCCTGCTGTCCGCCCCGCCCTCGGAGGGCATGATGTTCGGCAGCATCCGGGCGCGGACGATGCCCGCGGGACGCGCCCTGTGGATCGCGCGCCGCGACCCGGTGGAGGTGCAGCTGGCCATCGCCGAGGGCGCCGAGGAGTGATACGGGGATCCGCCCGCGCCGCGCGGGCGGATCCCCGTGCGGGGCGTCCGGGCCCCGCCCGGCCAGGCGGGGGGACCCGGTCCCCGAACGTGTTCGGGGGCGTCCGGTGCGCCGGACGCCCCCTTCCGCGTCGACCCGGTGTCAGCGCACCGGTTCGTCGGAGCGCATCGGCACCGGCTCGCCCGCGGCGGCGGGACGCCACTTGCGCGCGCGTCCGAGCTTGTACACCGCTCCGCCCAGGACGCACAGCACGATGAGCAGGAGCGCGACGGACACCACGGCCGCCGTGGGCGGCACGTCCACCGAACCCTCGGGGGAGGGGTCGGGGACGAACCCCTCGCCCACCACCCCGGCGGGGGCGCCGCCCGGGGCGATGGCCATAGCCGCCAGCGGGTCCACCCTGCCGTGCCCCGACAGCGGGTCCGCGTCCCCCCGCGGCGATGCGTAGGCCGTGGTGGTCAGCCGCTCGCGCACCTGCTCGGCGCTCAGGTCCGGCTCCCGCGCCATGAGCAGGGCCGCGGTCCCCGCCACGAAGGCCGCGGCCACGCCGTCGCCCGCCGCGGCCACGTGGCCGCCGCCCGGGCCGGTCCCCACCACACGGTCGCCCGGCGCGGTCAGGTCCACGCGGGCCAGGTCGCCGCTGGGCAGGACCAGCGGTCCCTGGGCCACGGGCAGGCCCTCCACGTCGTGCGCGGCCACGCTCAGCACCGACGCGTGCTGGGCGGGCTGGCCCGGCAGCGGACCCTGGGAGGTGGGGACCGTCGCGGGGGCCACGACCACGGCGTCGGCCTCCTCGGCGGCGGCCACCGCGGACTCCAGCGCCGGGGACGCCTCCCACGTGCCCGTGCCCACCAGGACCACGCGGGCCCCCGCGTCCACCGCGCTCCCGATCCCGGCGGCGATCTCCTGCGCCGAGGCCAGGCCGGTCTGGGGACTGCCGGTGGCCACGGCCGTCACCGACGAGCCCGGGGCCACCCCGACCAGTCCGCTGCCCTCCACGGACCGGGCGGCGACCACTCCGGCCAGCGACGTGCCGAACCCCAGGCAGTCGGCGGACTGCCCGCCCTCCACGGCGTCGGACAGCGCGGGGACGCCTCCGTCCACCTCCGGGGCCAGCAGCGCCACGCCCACCCCCTCGCCGGTGCTCAGGTCGTGGGCCCGCGACAGGCCCAGGAAGTGGTGCGTCCAGGGCCTCTGCTCCACGACGTCCCCGCCGGTGGCCGCGCACGGCTGGTCGTCGGCCTTGAAGGGGTGGACCTGTGCGAGCGAGACGGGGTCCCGGGGCGCCTCGGCCGCCGCCGGGGCCGCGGGGAGGGGTGCGAGGAGCCCGAGGGCCAGCGCCGCGGCGGCGGTGCGGCGGCGCCGGGACCGGGCGGTCCCCGGATCGGTGTGTGCGGTCACCTGACGTGTGCTCCAGACTCTCAGGGGTGTCCTGGGGGCGTTTCGCACCCGGAGGGGCGGCCCGGACGGGGCGCGGGGGCGTCGTCCCGTCAGAGGCCGTGCGCGGGGGAGCGGGGCGGGGGGACCCGACCCTACGCCAACCCTCCGCGGGACGCCGGGCCGGGAGGCGTGCGCCGTCGCGGGGGCCTCTTCGCCGCCGTCCCGTGGGGCCCTTCCTCGCGGAACGGGGCTGTGACCGTCGCCGCGGGAGGGGCCGCCGTCCGTGCGGGTGGGGCCTCGGGCGAGAGGGCCGACTGCGGTAGCGTACTCGGTTTCCCGTGTACGTTCCATGAGCGTCCGATGACCGGCCCGCGTCGTTTCCCCTCCGGAGAGGGCTCCACGAAGGCGCGGACGGCGGCTCCGCGCCCCGACCCGGGAGCGCGGCCGCTCCTCAGAGCCAGGGGGCGGGGCGGGCCGGGCCCCCCTCGGCCGTGGTTCGTGCCGCCGCGCTGGTCGCCATGCGGGGAACGGTCCTCCTCCTCCCGCTTCCCGCGGCCCTTCCCGGAACCGTCCCGGTCCCCGGAACGGTCGCCCGACCGGTCACCCTCACCGATCCTGTCGCTGTAACCGTTGCCACCGCTGTCACCGTTGCCGCCCTAGCCGCCTTCGCCTCCGGAGCGGTCCTGGCCGGAGCCTCCGTCGCCGCCGGTCCGGTCTCCGCTGTTCCCCCTGGAACGATCCTCGTCGGGACCGCCGTCGTCACCGCCCTCGTCCTCGCGTTCGTCCTTGGTGCCGGTGGGGGCGTCCTCGGCCTCCTCCTCGGTGTCCTCCTTCTCCTTCTCGTCCTGCGTGTGCTCGGGGTCCTTCGCGGCCTCCCCGGCCTCGGACCCGGGCTGCTTCCGGGACGGGTCGGACTCGGTCGCCTCGGTCGCCTCGGTCGCCTCGGGCGCTGTCTCGGGGCTCGGGGCCTCCGGGGACCGGCCGTCGTCGGGGGCCGGGGCGGGCTCGGCCGTCACCTCCTCGCCGGAGGGGGTTCGCGTGGTGTCCTGCGCGGAGTTGTCGCCTCCGTTGTTCGCGGAACCGTTCAGCTCCTGGTCGAAGAACGCGAACAGGTCGGACTCCGGGTCGGAGGCCGGGGGATCCTGTTCCGCCGGAGGCACGGTCCCCTCCTGCCGGGAGGTGCCCGTGCGGTCCTGGGGCAGGGCGGAGGAACCCCCGTCGTCCCGGTTCTGGCTGAGGGGCCGGGTGGCGGGAGCCTGTTCGGGTGCCGGTTGGGGCTGGGCGCTGGAGGTTTCCTCGGGGGCTGGTCGGGCCGGTTGCGTGGTCGCCTGGCTCCGCGGTGGGCTGCCGGGGGCCGGGTTCGTCTCGGTCGGGGTGGAGGAGCGCGGTCCCTCCCCCGCGGGGGCGGTCTCCGTTCGCGGGGCGGACTGGTCCTCAGAGGCACCGTGCGTCTCGGGCCGGCCGGGGGAGCGCTGCTGGCCGTGGCCACCCGTCAGGCCGGTGTCGTACGGAGCGGGTCCGTTCCCGCTCGGCCTGGTCCTTGCCGGCAGCGACCACTTGGCCCTCCAGGCCTCCCGTAGACGGTCCTCCCCCTCTGGCGTCCGAGCCTCCTGTCGCTGCTGCCAGTTGGTCCTCCAGTCGTCGAAGGCCTGGAGTCGGTTGTCCCACTCGCTTCGGCCCGGGTCCGTGGAGGGGCCGGGCGGGACAGGGGCCTGTGTTCGGTGGAGGGCGGGCTGGTCCTCGGGAGCGTGACGGCTCTCGATCCGGTCGGGGGAACGCTGTTCCTCCGGTGCGGGATCGGTCTCCGGCGGCTGGAGGGCGCGTTCGCTTCCGGGGCCGGTGAAGCTCGCCTCGTGGTGACGGGCCAGCTGGCCGACGTGTATCACGCTCCTGGGCGCCTCGGTGGACAGCGGCTGCCGTCCGTCCGGGTCCTCCTGCGCACGGGGCCGCTCCTCCAGCCCCTGCGGCTCCGTCTGCTCGGGTGAGCGCGGTCTGCCGTGGTCGCCCGTCGGACCGGTGTCCGCCGGGGACGGACGGTCGTCCCCGGACGGTGTCGGTCGCGGCTGCTGGTTCTGGTCTTCGACGGGTTGTTCCCGCTGTTGCGGTGCGCTCGGGGCCGTGGAGGGCCCGGGAAGGACGGTGGCGTCGGACTCCGGGGGGAAGCGCTGTGCTCTCTGGGCCTCGAGCCAGGCGATGTCGTCGGGGCCGCCCAGGTCCAGGGGGTACCGGAACCCTTCGGGGACGGGCGGGCCCACCGCCAGGGACCGTTCCGTGAGCGATCGCACCAGCTGATGGCGTTCTTCCCCGCTGAGCGAGGCTGCCTCCGGGTAGTGCCTGTCGAGCCAGCGGATGCGGGGTGCCTCGTCCCCGTCCCCGTCACCGGCCTCTTGGCCGCTGGTGTCGTGCGGGTTCTCCGGAACGTTCGCCGTGTGCCTGTCGGCGGGGTCGTCAACGCGCTCCGGGACGGGGACGCGCCGTGCCTCCGTCCGGTCGGGAGGGGGCGGTCCCGTCCGTTCGGTGGACAGGTCCGCGCCGTGCTGGGACGGCCCGGCCCCGTTCTCCCCGGTCGGCTCCGCCGTCCTCGGCCTCCGGACCGTCGCGGACTCGGGCGGTGCGTGCGTTTCGGAGGAGGGGCCCGAACGCTGGTCCGTGTGGCTGAGGGGCCCCTCCGTCTGGTTGCGTGAACGGCGTTCCGGGCGGTTGTCGGCGGGGGCGGCCTCGTTGCGGGAGGAGCCGTCCCGGCCTTGGAGGGCCCTGCCCATCACCAGGTCCCGCGCCAGTCTCTGCCGCGCCCGTTCGAGCACCTCGGCCGCGCTCGGCTGAGGTGCCTGCCTCGGCACGTCTTCCCGCGGCCGGGTGTCGTGCTCGGGTAGCTCGGTGTTCGCGGGGTCCGGGGTGTTCTGCTGCGGGGGCTGGGGAGGCGCCTCCACCTCGACCTCCCGCGGCCGGATGTTGAGATCCGAGCCGAGGGCGTCCAGGAGGTCCGGGGCGGCGCCGCGCTGTCCGGTGCCCCGCTCGGGCTGTCGGCCCTCCTGCTCGGGCTGCCGGTTGCTCCGCTCGGGCAGCTCGATGGCCTCGGGGTCGGCGGCGGGGTCCGGAGCGTTCCGCTGCAGGGCCGGGGCGGGGGGAGACGGCGGCTCCTCCTGGATGGTGTCGAGGGCCGGTGCGGTCGCGGTACGCGGCCTGGGCAGGGAGGAGAGGTCGCCCAGGCCGTCACGCAGTTCCCGGAGCGCCGTCACCCAGTCGTGTACCGCCTGGTTGAAGTTCCTCCGCCGGTCCTCGTAGGCGTCCTCCAGGTCCCTGTAACGCTCCCGGACCCGAGGGTCGTCGGGTGCGGCGATGCGGTCGGAGGCCGCCTGGTCCAGAGGCCAGCGCGCTTCGAGGTAGGCCTTCTCCGCGTCTCCGAGCGCCTTCTGGATCTGGGCGAAACGCTCGGTCAGGGGGGCGATCCGGGTGGCGTGGTCGGGCGTGATGATGCCCATCCTCACCGCGTCGCCGTGGGAGATCCACTGGGTCGTCTTGACGGTGGTCTCGCCCCGCTGCCACCGGGCGGGGCGGGAGGGGACGGACGAGGGGGTGCTCCGGCCGCTGAAAACGCCGCGCACGGCCCTGCCCGCGGACGCGGCCTTGTCCCCGACGTAACGTGCTGAGCGCTTGTACCAGGGGCCCTGCAGTTCGGTCCTGGCTCCGATGAACACGTCGGTGTCCATCTCCACCAGGTAGCCGGGGCCGGTACGGACGCGGTCGGAGTGGGGAGGCTCCTTCGGCTTGCTCCCCCGTGCGGTGTCGCCTCCGGACGCGGACGATCCCGTGTTGTTGACCGAGCCGTAGTGGGTGGCCGTCGTCGGTGGCCCCGTTCCGGTGCGTCCGGAGGGGCGCGCATCGAAACCCATGGTCGTCGTGGACGACTCGTTGTGGAACGGGGAGAAGGTCCTGCTCGTCTCCGAGGAGTCGGTCAGGCGCATGCTCGGGTTGTAGTCCACGATGCGCGCCGTCTCCGGATGGGACATGGTGCGCATCATCCACGTGCTCGGGCCCAGTTCGGGCAGTTCGGCGCCCGTCCTCGAACTGGCCTTGGCGAAGAGGGCCTTGATGCCGAGTTCGGTGAGCGTCTGGTCGATGGCGTTGTCGCGGGAGTTCAGCTTGAGCTTGTCCGCCGCGTAACTGGCCGCCTTCTCGACGGCCTCCGGGGTGTAGCGCCCGTCGCGGACCGCGTCCGCGGGCGGGTTCCAGCCCCACGACTTCGCCAGGACGATCCGGCCCAGGTCGAGGATGTCCTTGCCCTTGTTCTCGACGGACGCGAGCAGGGTCAGGGCGTCGTTGAAGGCGTCTCGGGCCTGCGGGCCCCCTGCGGGTGTCAGGGAGCGCGCCATGTCGGTCAGTGAGGCGTGGTGGTCGTTGGAGGGGTTCTCCGGAGCAGTCCGGTTCCCCGTCTGCGGGCCGCCGGGCTGTCTGTTGCCGCCCTGAGCGGTCGTTTGGGTGGTGTTGTTTCCTTCGGGTGTGGTGCGGGGGTTGTTGTTTCCGTCGGTGGACGTCCGGGGGATGTTGTTCCCCTCGGCCGTGCTCGCTTCGTTGCGCAGGTCCAGGGAGAAGGCCGGGTACATCTCCTGCGCCCGGCCCGAGTTCCCCGTGCCGGTGAAGTCACGCCTGTGCGAGCCCGGGGTCTCCCTCAGGAGGGAGTTGGCCGCGCCCTGCTTCTCCGAGATGTGCAGGTCGAGCGTCAGCCGCGTGTCCGACGACACCCGCGCGTAGGGCGTCTCCATGGTCAACTGGGTGGAGCGCTTGTTCGTGTCCCGGACGATCCCGCCGCCGCCGTGCGCGTTCGTCGTGGAGCCGTCACCCTGCAGACCCATCAGGTAGGGGCGGCTCGACGGGGTGGTACCCCCGGGCTGGTCGCCCCCCGACTGGGGCAGCGGGTTCAGGAGCGAGCCGTAAGCCCCGTGGGACACGGAGCTCTCACTGCCCTTCTGGAGTCTGTCCCCTCCCTCCGGGCCCTGACGCTGCCGGTACTCCGTCTTGCCGCCCAGGTACTCGACCCTCGCGTTGTCCCTGTCGAGGCGCAGTTTCACGGTGGCGTCGAGGGACAGGGGCGCGGTCGTCGGGGCGTTGAGGTTCCCGATCGAGTGGTCGATGGGGATGATCTTCACCGTCACCGGCATTCCGGTGTTGGGGTTGAGCCCGGTGTGGGATTCGAGGGCGTTGAGGATGATCTCCCGGCTCCCCTTGGTCAACCGCCAGCCCTGCGAGGCCAGGTCGTCGACGAGGTTCTGGATGGCCTCGCCGGGGTCGACCGGATCGAGCATCATGCCGGAGTCCTCGAAACCCGGGCGCGGTCTCACGGTCCCGGGCCGGTCCGGTTCGGGTTGGGGAACGCGGACCAGCTCGCCGCCGACCTCCTGGACCTTGTCCTCGACCATGCCCGACGCGTGGGCGTCGCGGATGTGGACCAGCCCGGTTTCCAGGTTGTCGGAGTGGGCCTGCCAGCCCCGGTAGCGCGCGTCGCGGGAGAACGTCGGCCCGATACTCCAGTTCTTGACGAACTCCATCGCCTGCGTGATGCGCCCCGAGGCGGAGTAGGAGTACGACATCGGGATCTTGGGGTGGAACTCGATCGTCTCGTTGAACCTCGACGTGGGCTTGGTGATGGTGTAGTTGTCGAACAGGCTCTTGCCCGCGGAGGGGCCGAACTGGAGCAGGGGCGCGCCCGCGGAGTTGGGCGCGGGCGCGGTCCCGCCCGCGGGCTGCTCGGCCGGTTGGATGGGATTGGGGTTGGCCCGGCCCGCGCCCGTGGCCAGGAGGGTCAGATCGGTCCTTCTCCCGGTCCTGGAGAACGCCTCCAGGGTGTTCTTGCTCTTGAAGACGACCGCGCCGTCGGACTGCTCGAAGCGGTCGACCGAGTCGATGTCGAACCGGGTGGACGACGTCGCGCGGAGGTGGTGCGGGGAGAGCAGGCCACCGCTCATCTCGTTGCGGGTGCGCGCGCCGCCGGAGGAACGCGCTGCGGGGTTGTCCACGAGGTTCTCCGGGGAGAGCGCGCTCTCGTAGTGCCCCCGGCTCCCGTCGGCCCGTCTCAAGAAGTGCCGCAGCTTGCGTTCGTTGCCGAGCCCCCTGGAGGGGCGCTGGCCGCCTGTGTCCCTCTCCCAGGGCGTGGTGGAGGAGAAGCTCTCGTAGGCGGCTTCGAGCAGACTGCCCACCCGGTTGCCGTCACCGGTGGAGAACCGGGTGTTGACGTGTTCGACGGAGGTGGGAGTGCTGCGGAGCTTCTCGGCCCGGCGCTGTTCGATGGGGCGGGTGTCGGGGGCGTTCTCCGCGGTGTTCTGTTGCCCGGTAGTGTCCTGCGCGGCTTCGGTGTTGGGCGCCTGGGTGGTTTCGGTGTTCTCCTGGTCGGTGGCGCCGTCGTTGTTCGTGTGGGTGTTGTCGGTGTCGCCCGTGGTCTCCGTCGCCGGCGGTCTCCGGACGTCGCCGGTCTGGAGGCCGGGGTTCTGCTGTCCGGTGGTGTCCTGAACGGTTGCGGTGTTCGGCTGGTTGGTGTTGGGGGCCGGTGTCCGCTGGTCGTCGCCGGTCTGGAGGCCGGGGTTCTGCTGCCCGGGGTTCTGCTGTCCGGTGGTGTTGCGCTGTCCGGTGGAGTTCTCCGGCGCCGGGGCGGGGACCCGCTCGGCCGGGGGAGGCTGGCTCCGCCCCCCGCCGAACCACCTTTTGACCGTTCCGGTCACGTCGCGCGTCTTGCGGACACTGTCCGGCGTCGGCCTCGTGGGGCCGTCGATCATCTCCTGGGCCTGATCGACCGGTATCGGCCGGATCCGGGTGACCTGCGGGGCGGCGTCGTCCCGGTCGCCGCGTTCCCCGCCCGGCACCGCCTTGGCCGTGTCCATCGTGGCCAGCGCCTCGATCGGGCGGTTGAGGAGGTCCTGTCCGCGCTCGGCCAGCGGCGTGTCGCCGCCCAGGACCATGCCGAGGTCGTCGTCCTGGTAGAGCCTCGCTTTGAACCGGACCACGGAGTTCCAGACACTGGAGTCCTCCGCGTACTGGATGGTCCTTTCGCTCTGGGACTTCATGCCCAGGCCCCGGCCCTTCCCCTTGGTGTCGCTCAGTTGGAGGGCGACCGAGAACACGCCGCCGTCGCTCGGGTTGTCGGCCGCGTCGACGGTGTCGATCCGGCGGATGTAGCCGCCGGAGGAGAACCGGGCCGTCTTGCGCATCTGCGAGCCGTCCGCGGTGGTGCGCTCGGATGCGCCCGAGTACTCGCCTCCGGTGCCCCTCGTGGTCTCTCCCGCGTGTGTGAGCGAGGAGAAGTCCGCGCTGATGCGTATCGCGACGAACGGGGAGCGCACCACTCTCTGGCCCGGCTTGAAGAGCGCGCTGGGGTCGAACCTTCCCGTGTCGACCAGGTGGACGGGCTGGCCGTGCAGTGTCAGGTTGTCCGTGCCGCTCTTGAAGCTGGACGCGGAGATCGCGTCTATGACCCTGTGGGTGTTGAAGACGGCGATCTCGTGGTCGCGTCGGAAGGGACGGTGCTCGCGCGTGGAACCGGTGAACGGGCCCGTGTTCTCGTGGCCGGGCCGCCGGGCGAAGTTCTTCGGGTCGCGTGCCATATCCGGCAGGACCAGGCCGGGCAGCTTGTCGGCCAGCCCGGTCAGCACCTCGTGCGCGATCTGCTGGTAGATGCTGCGCTGATTCCCGTCGACGTCGCGGTACTGGCTGCCGTCGGGCCATGTGAAGTCGCGGGGCACGGCCCCGTGGAAGGTGACCGGGTGCTCCTCGGCCAGGTTCGGACGAGGAGGACGCAGGGTTCCGTTCTGTTCGTCCTGCCCGTCTCCGGGAGGACGCTCCCCGGAGGGCTGTTCTCCGGGCGGTTGTTCCTGCTCGGGTCCGCGCTCCCGCTGTCGGTCTTGACCCTCGGTCCCGGTGTCCCCGTTCCGTTCGTCGCCGCCCGGTGCGCTCCGGTTCTCGTCGTTCCCGGGCTGTCGGTTCCCGGTGGTGTCGGGAGCGGCCTCGGGAGTGTCCGCAGTCCCGGGGGTCGTGTTCCCCCCCTCGGTCCGGACGGGCGCGGGGGGCGCGGGCACCTTGTCCGAGGGCTCGTCCCCGTTCAGGATGCGGGCCTCCTGGACGGTGAGGATCTCGACGGTGTCGCCCTGGAAGCGGTACACGTCGGGTTCGCCGTCGAAGTGCACGTAGTAGTTGCGCTGCACGTCGTAGGCGGACGACTCGGTCTTGCCGTAGTTCATGCGGTTGACCGATCCCGACGATATCTGCGCGTTCTCCACGGTCGACCGGCCCCGCGCACCCCCCTCCACGGCGAACGCGTCCACACGGGCCTTGTGGGTACCGCCCACGGCTCCCGCGTCGACGCTGACGCCCGCGCCCAGGGTGCCGCCGAGGAAGTCGCTGTGCCGGAGCGAGTTCCCGCTCTCGCGTTCGGCCTTGTTGCCCTTGATGTACTTCGCTGGCTGGATGGTGTGGGGCTTGGCGTCGTAGGCGGTGGGCACGGACTGGATGCTCACGAGCCGGGGCTTGCCCGAGGGGTCGGTGACCCTGAAGACCGCGGGCGCCGAGGTCATCTCCGACAGGTTGTTGCGGATGGACTTCTTGGAGAAGAACTCCCGGACCTGGTCGTGAAAGGCGTCCAGACTCTGCTGCCTGCGCCTGTCGAAGAACCCGGGCGTCACCTTGTCGACCGCGGACTTCCACCATCCGCGGTCCTGTTCCGGGGACCAGAGGTGGTCGGCGATCCAGTCGGGGAAGGACTTGTCGGAGGACCCGTCGCTCAGCCGGATGTCGCCGACCGACACGGGGTGCCCCTTGTCCACGTGCGGTCCCAGGGGCCTGGCGTCGTCGTCCCGGCCGCGCTGGTGGTCCTCGGTCGCGAAGGGGTCGCGCATGCGGATCGACTCCGGACCGGTGTTGGCCACGACCCCGCCCGGAAGGACCAGGAGCACCCCGTTGGGGGACTCGGCCCGTGCGTTCACGGCCCGGTCCGGCGGGGTGTTGTTGTTCGCCGGGCCGTTGTCGTTCGGGCCGGTGTTGTCGGCGGGGGCGCTGTTGTTCGGGGCGACGCTGTTGTTGGGGCCGGTGTTGTTGGCAGGGGTGCCGCTGTTCGGCGGAGCACTGCCGTTCGCCGGGGTGGTGCCGCTGGCCGGTCCCTGCCTCGGGGGGACGTGGACCGGGGTCAGATCGAAGAACATGTCCAGGTCGGAGGCGTAGACCTCGGGCTTGCCCTTGATCTCGTAGCTGGTGTAGCTGTCGTGGACGCTGACCGCCGTGTCCACGGTCTGCCGTTGGCGCGTTCCCCCCGAGAAGCTGAAGGTGAAGCGGGGGCCGATGTCGACGCCGCCCACCGTGCCGAGGAGCAGGGGAGAGACCTGGAACCCCAGTCCGACGAACTTGGTGCCGCCGTGGTTGCCGCTGCCCTCGGCCGGGTTGGCCTCCCCGGCCTCGTCCACCAGTTTCAGTTCGGTGGAGGCCGAGCCCCGCTGCGGTTGTGTGGGCGCGTGGTGGAAGCCCTCAGGTGAGGAGCGCAGCCGCAGGTCCGCCCGCCACGTGGAGCCGTCCGCTCCGGTGACCGTCGTGGAGAATCCCCCCGGTTGGAAGAACACGCCCGTCTGCTCGCGTACCTGGGCGTCGATCTGTTCCCTGACCTCGTTGCGCACCGTGGCGTCGACGTGTCCGGCGTCGTTGGCGAGGGTGTCGTTCACGAACGAACGCAGGTGCTCGGCGTGGATCATGCTGGAGTTGACCAGGCTGGATGGCAGCAGGTAGCCGAGGTCGTAGGGGGCATCCGTCCGGTCCGGCGTCACGGATCCCGGATAGTTCCGGGGCGGTGGCTCCTCCCGCTGCTGGGTGTCGCCGGTGTCGGTGTCGGTGTTGGGCTGCGGGAGCTCCGTGTCCGTGCCGACGGTGGCGGTGTTCTCCTGCTGGGGAGGCGGGGGTGTGTGCTCCGTGTCCGTGGCGTCCACCGTCTCGACGGGCGCTGCGGTGGTGTCGTGCTCGTGCTGTTGGGGCGGGGGTGGTTGTTCCGTGTTCTCGGTGCGCGTGGTGTTCGTGGTGGTGTTGGTGTTCTCCTGCGGGGGTGGCGGGGGTGTGTGCTCCGTGTCCGTGGCGTCGATGTCGACAGGCCGCACGGACGGCTCCGGTTCGGTGCCGTCGTTCTGGGTCGGGGCGGGTGCGGGAGGTGGGGGAGGTGCGGCTTCCTCGTGTTCTTCGTTTCTGGTGCGTGTCTCTTCCGTGGGCACGCGTGTTTCGGTTTCGGGCGGGGTGGGTGTGCGCGTGGCTTCCTGCGTCGTCTGTTCGGTTTCGGTGGTCTGCGGGTCTGGTGGTGTTGCCTGTTCCCGCGAAACGCCGGTCTCGGCGGGGGCGGCCTCGGTGGTCCCGTCGTCCGTGTTCGGTTCGGGCGTCGACCGGGCCGGAACCGGCCGCGGGGACGGTCCGGCCTCGGGGTCGGAGGATCCCTCTCCGGCCGCCGGTGCGCTCCGGACCGGCGGGGACTGCGTGTTGAGGGCGCCGCTGAACGCGTCCAGGAGCGAGTCCGTCGCGGGGTGCGCCCCCGGCTCCCGCTCCGTCCGGTCGCTCGGGGGTGCGCCGGTGGCAGGGCCGGGCGCCTCCGCCAGATCCGACTCCGGGCCGTCGGTGTCGGTCAGTCCCAGGCCGTGGGCGAGGGAGTCGAGGTCGGTGCCGCTGGTCCCGGTGTCGTTCTCGTCGGGGTCTCGTACCTGTCCGGTGATGTCGGTGACGGCGAAGGCGAAGAGGTTGTTGGAGCTGTCCGGGCCGGAGAGTCCCATCGCGTTCATGCGCGTGTTCAGTCTCATGCGCGCCGCCGAACCCGGAGGGGTCAGGTCGGCGATGGACCGCGCCCGGTCGAGGGCGGCCGTGGTCGCGGCGTCGTCGTG
>NZ_JAAXPG010000003.1 GCF_012396365.1 Nocardiopsis alborubida
ACCCCCGTACCCGACCCCCTCACCCCCGACGGCCCGGGCACCCCCGCCGCCCGGAACACGGCAGCAGGCAGGAAAGCGAAGACGTGACACCGACGGAATCCACCGCCAGGCGCGAACCGGAGGATTCCCGCACACCACCTTCCACCGACCCCGGCGGCGTCGACCGCCGCCTCCTGGCCCGGCTGAAGGTCCTCACGGTGTGCCTGCTCCTGGGAGCGCTGGCCGCCAGCATCGACCCCGGCAGGATCGTCAGCGACACCAAGCTCGACCTGACGGCCGACCCCCTGGGGTTCATGGAGCGCGCCCTGCACCTGTGGGACGCCTCCTACTTCGGCCAGATCCAGAACCAGGCCTACGGGTACCTCTTCCCCAACGGCCCCTTCCACCTGCTGTTCGACCTGCTCGGCATGCCCGACTGGCTCATCCAGCGCCTGTGGATGGCCGTCCTGCTCATCGCCGCGTTCACCGGCGTGTACAAGGTCGCCGGTGCGCTGGGCATCGGCACCGTCAACACCCGCATCCTGGCCGGGGTCGCCTACGCGCTGGCCCCCCGCGTGCTGACGCTGCTGTCGTACAACTCCGCCGAGCTGCAGCCCATGCTGCTCATGCCGTGGATCCTGCTGCCGCTCGTGCTCGGGACCCGGCAGGGGCGCTCGCCCGCCCGCATGGCCCTGCTGTCGGGCCTGGCCTTCCTGCTGTGCGGCGGCACCAACGCCGCCTCCGAGCTGGCCGTCCTGGTCGTGCCGGGGCTCTACCTGCTCACCCGGGCGAACGGCCCGCGCAAGTGGCGCCTGATCGCCTGGTGGACGGCCGCGCTGGTCCTGGCCTCGCTCTGGTACGTCGCGCCGCTGCTCCTCATGGCGCGGTACGTGTTCTCGTTCATGCCCTACACCGAGGACGCCGCCGTCACCACCGGTGTCACCTCGCTGCTCAACGCGCTGCGCGGTACCTCCAACTGGATGGGCTTCCTGCCCGACCAGGGCAACACCGCGCTCCCCTCGGGGGCGGAGCTGTCCACCACCCCCTGGCTGATTGCGGTCACCGCGCTGGTGGCGGGCCTGGGCCTGGCCGGGCTGGTCAACCGGCGCACCCCTGAGCGGCTCTTCCTCATCGCCAGCCTCCTCACCGGTACCGCGGTCATCGCCGCGGGCTTCACCGGCGACCTCACCGGCCCATTCGCGGGGACCATGCGCGACCTGCTCGACGGCGCGCTCTCCCCGTTTCGCAACGTGCACAAGTTCGACGCGCTCGTGCGCCTGCCCCTGGTGATGGGCCTGGCCCACCTGCCCGTGGTGGTGGCCCGGGACCTGGCCGACCGCAGGGGCACGCCCGTGCCCGGACGCGTGCGCCGCACCGTCGCGGGCGCCACCGCCGCCGTCTTCGCGGTCACCCTCGTACCCGTCGGCACCGTCGGGATCGCGCCGGCGGGCGGCTTCGTACGGATCCCCGACTACTGGCACGAGGCCACCGACTGGCTGGAGACGCGCACCGACGAGCGCGGCATGACCATGGCCCTGCCCGGTTCGGCCCGCGGAGAGTACGAGTGGGGCCGCCCCATGGACGAACCCCTGCAACCGCTGTTCGAGGGGGCCTGGACCAACCACCAGATCATCCCGTGGGGTTCGGCGGGCGTCTCCCGCATCACCCACGAGATCGACCAGCGCGTCTCCTCGGGCCGCGGCTCCGCCGGGCTCGCCGACACCTTCGCGCGCATGGGCGTCACCCACCTCCTCGTGCGCAACGACCTCCAGCGCACCGGCAACAACGGCGGCTGGCCCGCCCGCGTCCACCAGGCCCTGGCCGACTCGCCGGGCATCGCCCTGGCCGCCGAGTTCGGCCCGGTCATCGGTTCGCTGGACCACCAGTCCGCCTCCCAGTGGTTCGACCAGCCCCACCAGGCGCTGAGCGTATACGAGGTGGAGGACGCCGCGCCCACCGTCGGCACCGTGCCCGCCGACGAGGTGCTGCGGGTCACCGGCGGGCCCGAGTCCGTGCTCCACCTGGCCGAACAGGGGGTGGTCGACGACGACCGCCCGATCCTGCTCGGGGACGATCCCGGAGCCGGGGAGGTCGCCGCCCAGGACACGATCGTCACCGACACCGCCCGCCGCCGCGAGGTGGTCCACCCCGACGTGCGCCGCAACGTGACGGCCACCCTCACCGAGGACCAGGAGCTCGAACGCGACGTCCCCGCCCCCGACGTCCTCGACCCGGCGTGGGAGGACCACGTCGCCCACGTCGAGGACATCGGGATCGCCTCGGTGAGCGCCTCCTCCGCCGAGAGCGGGACGGGGGCGCGCGCCGCCGACCGCGACCCGGGGCACGCCCCGCACGCCGCCCTCGACGACGACCTCGCCACCTCCTGGCGCTCCAGCGCCTTCACCGGCGCCCTGGGGGAGTGGATCGAGGTCGAGTTCGAGGAACCCCAGGACCTCACCGGGCTCAGCGTCGCCTTCGAGCACCTGCCCGGCGAGCCGCCGCCCTCCCGGGTCACCCTCGTCACCGACGGCGGCGAGGCGCAGGTGCCCGTCGCCGAGACCGAGGAGCCCCAGGAGCTGACGGCCCCGCCCGGCACGACCACCACGCTGCGCGTGCGCGTGGACGAGCTGGCCTGGGAGCCGGAGTACCGGTTCGGCACCCGTGTGGGCGTCGCCTCGATCTCCGTGCCCGGCCTGGAACCGGCCCGCACGCTGCGGGTCCCCGGACCCGCCGACACCGGAACACTGCTGTTCACCGGCTCCACCGGTACCGCGCCCGGCTGCATGGAGGGCTCGCACGTGTGGGTGTGCAACCCCGGTCTCCAGGTGCAGGGCGAGGACGCGCGCCGCCTGGACCGCACGTTCGAGCTGTCGGCGGAGTCGGCCTCCGCCCCGCACACGGTCTCGGGCGAGGTCGTGCTCACCGACCCCCGCGAGGCGGAGAACGCCGCCAACCGGGCCGGTCCCCACCCGCACGTGAGCGCCTCCTCCACCGCCGTGCAGCACCCCGCCGCGATGGGCCGGGGCGCGCTGGACGACGACGAGAGCACCGTCTGGTACCCGGACCCGGAGGAGAAGAACCCCTGGCTCGACATCGAGCTGGGCACACCCACCGAGATCGGGTACCTGGAGGTGGAGTTCCCCCGTGCGGACAGCGTGCTGCGGCCGATCCGGGTGACCGTCGAGGGCGGCGGCACGGTGCGCGAGGGGTGGCTGGACGGCAGCGGCCGGGTGGACTTCGCCAAGTTCACCGCGGAGTCGCTGCGGGTGACCTTCGAACGCCCCGAGGGCCAGGCCCTGGAGATCGGCACCGTCACCCTGCCCGGGGTGGAGCCGGTGGAGCCGCTGCCCGAGGGCGACGCCTCCACCGCCTGCGGCCTGGGCCCCGCCCTGCGCGTCAACGACCAGCGGGTGGAGACCCGGATCAGTCGGGGCACCCTCGCCGACCAGCTCACCGGCCGCCCGCTGCGCTACGAGAGCTGCACCGACCTGGATCTGGTCGGGGGTGAGAACCGGATCGTGGTCGATCCGGGCAACCGCTACGAGGTGCGCTCGGCGCTGGTGGAGTCCGCCGACCCGGTCTCGGACCGCCCCGAGGTCGCCATGGCCGATGTGGAGGAGGTGCACGCGTGGGGCCCGGGTGAGCGCCGCTTCGACGTGGACGTCGCCGAGGACAGCCTGCTGGTGGTCAACGAGAACTTCAACGAGGGCTGGCAGGCCCGCCTGGAGGGGGCGGACGCGGCCCTGGAGCCGGTCCGGCTGGAGGGCTGGAAGCAGGCGTGGGTGCTTCCAGCGGGCAGCGCGGGCACCGTCACCCTGACCTACGCGCCCGACACCGCCTACCACCGGGCCCTGGCCGTGGGTGCCGCGCTGGCCGCGGTGCTGGTGGTCGCCGCCCTGTGGCCCAGGCGCCTGCTGCCCGGGGGAGCGGCGGCCGGGGCCGCGGCACCGCGGGGCGCCCGCGCCCTGCCCGACGCCGGGCCCGGGTGGCTGGGACGGCGGGTCGTGCTGCCGCTGGGCCTGGCCTACGGGGTGTGGGTGGCCGGTGCGGTCGGAGCCGCCCTGGTCGCCGTGATCCTGGTGTGCATGTGGTGGCTGGGGCGCCGGGCGCCCCGGAGGCTGCGGCACGCCAAGCCGGGACGGCCGTCCATGGGCGGGCGCCTGCTGCCCCGCCTGGCGGGGCCCTGGCCGGTGGTGGTGTCGCTGGCTCTGGCCGGGCTGGCGATGGGGGCGGGTACCTACCTGGCGCTGTACATGCCCTTCCACGACGTGACCGAGGTGTTCGGGGGAGCGCTGCGCGGCTGGGTGTCCCAGCTGCTGTGCCTGCCCGCGCTGGCCCGGCTCGTGCTGGCCCTGGGCCAGCCGGGCGACGGTGAGGACGCCGACGTCGACCCGCCGCCGGTCCGCGCCCGAGCGGTCGTGGAAAGCGCCGGTGGCGGCGGGACGGACGAGGCCGCTCCGTCTCCCGGCGCGACCGGTGAGGTCGGTGCTGTCGTCGGTGACGGGGCAGGCAGGGCCGACGGGGCCCGTGCGGCTCAGGAGGGATACGGGCCTGACAGTGCCAGGGCCAATGGGTCCAACGGTGCTGCCGAGAGCCCGGCGGCCCCTGCGAACGGCGGGACCGACGGCGCTTCCCGGGGCGCAGATTCCTCCGGAGGCGACGACGACCGGTGGGAGAACGACCCCGAGGAGGCCCGGACATGAGCGCGCTCAGCGTCGGGGAGGCCGCCCCCAGCCAGGTCGGCCCCGAACGCGGGCCGGGGAGTCCCCTGCCCCGGGGCACCCTCCTGGTGGCCGTGGGCGCCTTCCTGCTCACCCTGGCCGCCCTGCTCCCGCTCTACGTGTACGAGCGGATGGCCCTGCTGCCCGCCGAGGCCGAGTTCGACATCCGCATGCTGGACGAGGACGCCGGTTACCTGGACACCTCCACGTGGTCGTGGGTGGAGTCCGCCGAGGTCAGCCGGGTCACCCGGGTGGACGCCTCCGCGCACGGCGACGACTGGTCGGCGTGGGAGACGTCCGTGGACACCTCCGTGCCCGACCGGATGATCGACCACTGGAGCCGCCGCGTCATCGTCGACCGGGAGACCGGCCGGGCGGTCAACTGCTGCGGTGAGCACGTCGACGGCGACCGGGCGGTCCGGCAGGCGGGTCTGGTGTACTTCTGGCCGCCCGGGGACGAGAAGGGCGAGTACCCCTTCTACGACGCCGAGGTGCGGTCGGCGCCGATGCTGGAGTTTCAGGAGTGGGAGGAGGTGGCGGGGGTGCCGGTGCGCCGGTACAGCCAGTGGATCGAGTCCACCCAGGTGCCCGACTCGGCCCGCCCGGTGCCCGCCTCCCTGTTCCGCCCCGGGGCCTCGGGCACGGTCGCCGCCACCCGGTGGCTGGAGGTCAGCCGGACGTTCTGGGTGGAGCCGGTCAGCGGGATCGTGGTCAACGCCCACGAGACCCGCTCGGAGACGCTGCGCCCGCAGAACGACGGCGGCGAGGCACCCCTGCTGTACGCGCAGCTGGTCCTGGCCGAGCAGCAGGTCGCGGCCCGGGCGGAACAGGCCCGCGTGCGCTCGGTGCTGCTGCGCGCCCTCTCCTCGTGGGCTCCGTGGACGCTGGCCCCGCTCGGCGGCCTGGTCGTGCTGGCCGGCCTGGTCCGGGCCCGGCGGGGCCGGGACGCGGACGGGGGAGCGGAGCGGGGGCCCGACCGCGCGGAGGGGGAGCCCGCCGCACCGGCGCAGGCCTGAGGTCCGGCGCGGTCGGCGGGTCGGCCGGGACCCGCGGGCCGGTCGGGTCGTATCCGGTGCCCGAGGGGTGGGAAACACCGGCGGATACGGGTGTTCCGGGAGAGAACGAGCTGTTTCGACCGTAGGATCACACCCATGTGCGGTCGTTATGCCCAGTCCAGGAACGTGCACCAGTTGCAGCTCGCCTTCGGCCTGCCCGAGCAGGCGCTTCCCGGGGAGACAGATCCCCGGGCGTGGCCGCCGCTGGAGGAGCTGGACCCGGACTACAACATCTCACCCGGCAGGCCCGTGTACGCCGTGCTCGGCCCGCCCCCGCAGGCCGACGACCGGGGCGAACCGGGGCCCCGCTCCCTGCACACCCTGCGCTGGGGCCTGGTCCCCTCCTGGGCCAAGGACCGCAACATCGGCTACCGGATGATCAACGCCCGCAGCGAGACCATCGCCGACAAGCCCGCCTTCCGCACGGCCTTCCGGCGCCGCCGCTGCCTGCTGCCCGCCGACGCCTACTACGAGTGGCAGCTGATCGGCAGGGACGGGACCGTGCAGGCCAGCACCTCGCCCGTCACCGACCCCCACCACAGGAAGCGCAAGGCCAAGGCGGACAAGAAGCCCTACTCCATCCACTACCCCGACGACCGGCCGCTGGCCCTGGCGGGGATCTTCGAGCGCTGGCGCGATCCGGAGGTGGCCGAGGACGACCCCGCCGCGTGGGTGTGGAGCTGCGCGGTCGTCACCACCGAGGCCGCCCCCGAACTCGCCCACATCCACGAGCGCATGCCCGTCGTCGTGCCCCCCGAGGACTGGGCGGCCTGGCTGGACCCGGCGACCGGGGCAGACGAACTGGCCCACCTGCTCCAGGACACCCCGGCCGACCGCTTCGACGTGGACGAGGTCTCCACCGACGTCAACAGCATCAAGAACAACCGCCCCGACCTGCTCGAACCGCTCTCCGACACCGGGGCAGGCGAGCCGGAGACGCTCTTCTGACCCGGGGGCGCGGCACGCCCCCCGCTCCGAACGCTTCGTCCAGTGCTGCCCGCGCTGCCGTGTGTGGCGTGCGGGGGACAGTTTTCTATCCCCGGGACGGTGGACAGCCCCGGCCCCCGGGCGGATACAGTGTCCGGGGCCACACGGACCGGGTACCCCCCGGCCCGGAGTGCCCGGGGCGCCCGAGGCGTTCCACATCTTCATACGCAACGCGGGAGCTCGCGCCATGGCGGGCTGAGAGGGCGACTCAACGGTGTCGCCGACCGCAGAACCTGTTCGGGTAATTCCGACGTAGGGAGGCATGCCATGACGGCTATCGACGGCCGCGACGTCAGTTCCACCGCGGACCACCAGGTGACCACCGGTCCCATCATGGGATCACGCAAGGTCCACCGGGAGGTCGCCACCCCCGAGGGGCACACCCTCCGCGTCCCGCAGCGCCGGGTGGAACTCAGCAACGGCAGCCACTTCGACCTGTACGACACCTCCGGCCCGTACACCGACGACACCGCGCACATCGACGTCCACCGAGGCCTGGCCCCGATCCGCCGGGAGTGGGCCCACGCGCCCGCCGCCTCCGGCGGCGCGACCACCCAGCTGGCCCGCGCCAAGGCCGGGACCATCACCCCCGAGATGCGTTTCGTGGCCGCCCGCGAGGGCGTGGACCCCGAGTTCGTCCGCAAGGAGGTGGCCGTGGGCCGGGCGGTCATCCCCGCCAACCGGTGCCACCCCGAGTCCGAGCCGATGATCATCGGCAAGAACTTCCTGGTCAAGATCAACGCCAACATCGGCAACTCCGCCGTCACCTCCTCCGTCCCCGAGGAGGTGGAGAAGATGGTGTGGGCCACCCGCTGGGGCGCCGACACCGTCATGGACCTGTCCACCGGCAAGCGCATCCACGAGACCCGCGAGCGCATCCTGCGCAACTCGCCCGTCCCGATCGGGACCGTGCCCATCTACCAGGCCCTGGAGAAGGTCAACGGCGACCCGGCCGCGCTGAGCTGGGAGGTCTACCGCGACACCGTCATCGAGCAGTGCGAGCAGGGCGTGGACTACATGACCGTCCACGCGGGCGTGCTGCTGCGCTACGTGCCGCTCACCGCCCGCCGGGTCACGGGCATCGTCTCGCGCGGCGGCTCCATCATGGCGGCCTGGTGCCTGGCCCACCACAAGGAGAGCTTCCTGTACACCCACTACGAGGAGCTGTGCGAGATCCTCCGGGAGTACGACGTCACCTTCTCCCTCGGCGACGGGCTGCGGCCGGGATCGATCGCCGACGCCAACGACGAGGCCCAGTTCGCCGAGCTGCGCACCCTGGGCGAGCTCACCCACATCGCCCGCGCGCACGACGTGCAGGTGATGATCGAGGGACCCGGGCACGTGCCGATGCACAAGATCGCGGAGAACGTGCGCCTGGAGGAGGAGCTGTGCGGCGAGGCGCCGTTCTACACGCTCGGCCCCCTGGCCACCGACGTCGCACCCGGCTACGACCACATCACCTCCGCGATCGGCGCCGCCCAGATCGGCTGGCTCGGTACGGCGATGCTGTGCTACGTCACCCCCAAGGAGCACCTGGGGCTGCCCGACCGGGACGACGTCAAGACCGGTGTGATCACCTACAAGCTCGCCGCGCACGCCGCCGACCTGGCCAAGGGCCACCCGAAGGCGCAGGAGTGGGACGACGAGCTGTCCAAGGCGCGCTTCGAGTTCCGCTGGCAGGACCAGTTCCACCTGGCCCTGGACCCCGAGACCGCGCAGTCCTTCCACGACCAGACCCTGCCCGCCGAACCGGCCAAGACCGCGCACTTCTGCTCCATGTGCGGGCCGAAGTTCTGCTCCATGAAGATCACCCAGGACGTGCGCAGGTACGCCGAGGAGAACGGACTGGAGACGGTCGCCGCCATCGAGAAGGGCATGGCCGACAAGTCCGCGGAGTTCGCCGAGCAGGGTAAGCGGGTCTACCTGCCCCTGGCGGAGTAGGGACCGCGGAGCGGCTGGGAGGGGCGGGGCGCGGTGGTGTCCCCGCCCTAACCGGGCTTGCGTGCGCTCGCCACCAGGTGCACCCCCACGTAGTCGTCGGACTCCGTGGCGCGCAGCTCCATCTCCACCAGGCGTCCCATCGACCTCGGATCGCGCGCCAGCATCATCTCCACCGTGGAGGCGGACAGCACCGTGCGGGGCTTGACCCACTCCAGCTCCAGACCGGCGTCGGTGAGCGCCTCGGTGAGCTGCTCGGCCGTGAAGCACCGCGTGATGGAGCCGTCCGGCCAGGGCACCAGGAGCACGTCCGCGTTGGGCGCGTGGCTCAGCTCGGGCCAGCGGTCCTGCTCGGCAAGCATCGCCATGCCCAGCACCACCGAGTCCACGCACAGCAGGGCGCGGCCCCCCGGGCGCAGCACCCGGCTGACCCGCGCCAGGGCCTCCTCGGTGGCCAGGTGCCTGGACAGCACCCGGTTGTCGGCGATGACCCCGTCGAAGGAGTCCGGGGCGAAGCTGCGCAGGAAGGCGGAGTCGCCCACCACGTGGCGCAGCCGTCCGCGCCGGGCCGGCCGGGGCACCATCGCGCGCCCGTTCACCAGGGTCAGCGGGCGGCGCACGGCCACGTCCACCGAGGGCAGCAGGGTGACCACGTCGTGTCCGGCGGCCACGGCGCGCGGGGCGCCCTGGTAGTCCGCGCCGGAGAGGTCGAGGAGCAGGGAGGGGGAGTCGGGGAGCCACCGGGCGACCTGCGCCTCGGCGACCGCCCAGTAGAACCGCCAGTAGTCCGACAGGCGGTCGGGAGTGGCGAACTGGGCCGCCGTCGACCGGGGGCGGTCGGAGGCCGGGGACGGGGACGGTCGCACGTGCACTCCTCTCCCATTCTCCAGTGTGTCCTACCCGCACTCTGCCATGCCTCACCTTCGGTGACGGAGGTAAACGACAAAGTTCGCCCAAGGAGGGGACCTTCGTCCCGTGCGGCGCGGAATCAGCTCGCGCGAAGCGTTGTTCTCCCCTACACCGCGCCCGGAGGCCCAGACGTCCGGGCGCGCCACACGCGAGTATCCGGGGAGGGCCGACAGACCATGCCGACAGCCGGGACGTGCCTGGAGCGCGAGGAGACGGCGACGGCGCCACGCGGCGCCGATGCGCGGCTCCACGCCATGGGACCGTATCGTTGGGGTATGGACGCCCCAACCGGGACCAGCGCGAGGAGGCCGACGGGCTTGGAACAGGGCCAGGAGCAGGAGACAGCCGAGGAACGGGAAGAGCGCTTCGAGAGGGACGTGCTTCCCTTCCTCGACCAGCTCTACTCCGCGGCGCTGCGGATGACCCGTAACCCCGCCGACGCGGAGGATCTCGTACAGGAGACCTTCGCCAAGGCGTTCGGTTCGTTCCACCAGTTCAGACAGGGAACGAACCTCAAGGCATGGCTCTACCGCATCCTCACCAACACCTTCATCAACTCCTACCGCAAGAAGCAGCGCGAACCGAAGCAGGCGGGGACCGAGGACGTCGAGGACTGGCAGCTGGCGCAGGCCGCGTCGCACACCGCGGCGGGCCTGAAGTCCGCTGAGGCCGAGGCGCTCGAACACCTCCCCGACACCGACGTCAAGCGGGCGCTCCAGGAGCTGCCCGAGGACTTCCGGATCGCGGTGTACCTCGCCGACGTCGAGGGCTTCGCGTACAAGGAGGTCGCCGAGATCATGGGGACGCCCATCGGGACGGTCATGTCCCGGCTGCACCGCGGGCGCCGCCAGCTCAGGTCGATGCTGGAGGAGTACGCGGTGGAGCGGGGGTTCCTGCCGGCGAGGGCGGCGGCCGAGGCCGGCGCGGTCGCCTCGGGGACGTCCCCGCGCGGACGGGGACAGGACGTCTCGGATCGAGGAGACCGGCAATGAGCGGCGGCCACGGCGAACACAGCGACACCCCGTGCAGCGAGGTGCTCGACAAGCTCTACACCTACATCGACGGTGAGCTTGAGGAGGGCAACTACGAGCAGGTCCGCGAGCACCTGGACGGGTGCGGGCCCTGCCTCGACGAGTACGGGCTCGAAGAGGCGGTGAAGAAGCTCGTGGCCAAGCACTGCGGCTGTGATCCGGTGCCCATGGACCTGAGGGACAAGGTGCTCAGCCGCCTGGCCCGGGCGCGCACCGAGCAGTTGGCCCGGGAGGCGCGCGTGGAAACCCCCGGTACGCCCTCCTGAGGGAACCGGGCCCGACCGCGCCCGGTATACAACCAAACCTGGCACACCTGGTGGCGGAAGCTGGAATTCCAGCTTCCGCCACTTTTTTGTTGGATTTTGTACCCTGTTCCGTTATTAGTGCACTCTGAAGTGGTGTGCGGCTTTTATGCTCCTTTGTGGGAATGTCGTGCCGTATTCCCCGTGCCTGTCGGGTTTTTGGTCAGGCGCTTCCCGGTCGTCTTCCCGGCTCCTCTCCCGACACGCCCGGCGCGCCCGGACCGTTCCCGGTCGTGACCGACTCGGAATGATTTTTCTCCTGGATCCAGGTGCCGTTTCGTGTGGTTACCTGGGGTAGTCGTGCCTGGTGGCCTCGGTTGATGGGGGCTGATGTAACTGCCCATGCGGTGGATCTTCGCGCGTCCGCGGGTTGAGGGGTGTGGTTACGCAGGGTGATCGAAGTGCACCACTAATTGAATTCGTAATTCCATATTCCGGAACTCGGTGCCAGGGAGAAGGGGTGTGGTGGCGGTAGTTCGGGTTGGGGGTAATCAGGGCGCTGTCGTTGCCCGTTAAACTGGACGCCATATCCAACGAATGGGGTAATTTACGCGGCGTGCCCGGGAAAAGCAGCGGTGCGCGCGCGTCGGGGGAGAGAGGGGACAACGATGTTCGTCGGCATGCTCCACGCGGTGATGGGTGTTCTTTGGGTGGTAACCGCCTTCAGTGGATGGTCCTGGTGGTAGAACAGAACCGGTGAAACCATGACAGTCCGGTCGTCGTCGGCGGGGGGTGAACGGGGGTGCGGGCTCTTCCTGGGGGCGCGCGTGTCTACGTCGGAATCATCGTTGTCAGTGCTGTCACCATCATGCTCATCGGTCCCTACTCGGGCCTGGATCTGCACACACTGGTCCTGATCGCGATTCTCTTCGTGGTCGCGGAGTCGATCAGTACGGCGGTCCTGACGGGCGTCAAGGCGGGGATCTCGCCGAGTTCGGCGGTCTCCCTGGCCGCGGTCGTCCTGGTCGGACCGGTCGGGGCGGCGGTGGTCGGTTTCGCCTCCTGCCTCGCCATCCGCAGGCAGAACCTCGTCAAGAGGGCGTTCAACGGAGCACAGTTCGCACTGGCGGCCTACGCGGCCGGACACGTCTACCTTCTGCTCGGCGGAACGGTGGGAGAACCCGGCCGGGAGGACTTCCCGGCCATCGTCCTCCCCTACGTCGCCGCCGTCCTGACCCACTCCCTGGTCAACTCGGCGCTCGTGGCCGTCCTGATGTGGACCCTGGGCGTCGTGCGCCCCGGCGGTTCGCGGGGCCGGTTCGACTGGCGGCCGCTGGTGGGGGTGGAGCTGTCCTCCATGGGCTACCAGATGCTCGGCCTGGCCATCGCCGCGGTCTGGGGCGGGGTCGGCCTCATCGCACCGCTGCTGGTGCTGCTCCCGCTGTTCATCGCGCGCTGGACCTTCGCCCAGCAGCTGGACGAGGCCCGCGCGCACGAGGCCACCCTGGCCACCCTGTGCCAGGCGGTGGAGACCAAGGACTACTACACCCGGGGCCACTGCATGCGCGTGGCCGAGGGCGCCGCCATGATCGCCCGGGAACTGGGTATGCCCGCTGACCGGGTGCAGAAGATCCGCTACGCCGGGATGCTGCACGACATCGGCAAGCTCGGAGTGCCCACCAAGGTGTTGCAGAAGACCGGCAAGCTCACCGACGACGAGTACGCGGCCATCAAGCTGCACCCCACGCGCGGCTACGAGATCGTGCGGGAGATCAGCTTCCTGGACGAGGCGCTGGCCGGGATCCGGCACCACCACGAGCGCCTGGACGGGCGCGGGTACCCCATGGGCCTGGTCGGGATGGAGATCCCCGAGTCCGCGCGCGTCATCAGCGTCGCCGACGTCTTCGACTGCCTGACCTCCACGCGCTCCTACCGCAGGGCGTGGTCGGTGGAGGACGCCATCGCCGAGCTGCGCGCCTGCGCCGGAACCCAGTTCGACCCCAGGATGGTCGAGGCGCTCGTGCGCGCCGTCGAACGCGAGGGCTGGGAGACACCCGACATCGCCGAGCCGCCTGGCGGCTGCTACGGCTCGGAGGCGGCCGAGCGCTCCGTGGAGGAGTCCGGCCGCGCCGGTGGACCGGAGGAGGTGTCCGCCGAAGCGTCATCCGAGGAGCGCGCCGCCGGGGAGCCGTCCTCCGCAGGGGCGGCGGCCGACGAGGCCGCCTCCGCGGACGCCGCGGCCTCCGCCGAGGCAGTGACGGGCGGGCGTGAACGATGATGACGCAGAGACAGTCGGACGGGGCCCGGTCGTCCGGACCCGTGCTGAGCGGCCCCGAGGGCGGGGCCCTCAACCACCAGCGCCCGCGCGGGTCGATCTGGCGGACCTCCCGTCCGGTGCGCGCGGCGCTGGTCGGCGCGGTGGGCTCGGGCGCCCTGGCCGCGCTGGTGTGGACGGCCTCGACCGGGGTCGTGGAACCGCACGTGGCGCTGGCGTTCTGCCTGGTCGTCGCGGCCGGTGAGCTGGCACGGATCACCCTGCCGGGCCACCGGGAGGTGGCTCCCGTCGCCTCGGCCGGCGCGATCAGCTACGCGTTCCTGCTGTCGCTGGGTTCCGGGCCGCTGCACCACTCCGCCTGGCAGGTGGTGGCGGTGGTCGCCCTGGGTGTGGCGCTGGGCGAGCTGCCGCACATCGCCGTGGGCCGCAGCCCCCGGGTGGAGGACGTGGCCCGCAGGGTGCTCGTCGCGGCGGCGCTCGCGATCGCCTTCCGGCCGCTGGCCGACCAGCTCCACCTGTCGGGCCCCTCGGTGACGGCCACGCTGCTGATGGCGGCGCTGGTCATGCTCGTCTGGGCGGTGGACTCCCTGCTGGCGGCGGTGCTGCGGGCCGAGCGCCTGCGCACCAGCTCCTCCGTCGCGGTCCGCGACGAGCTGCGCGCCCAGTTCGCCACCGGCGCCGCGATCGGCTCCAGCGGCGTGCTGATCGCGCTGGCCTGCACGGTGACCGGCCTGGGCGGGCTGCTGGTGTTCATCGCCCCGCTGCTGGTGTCGCAGGTGGCCTTCCGCCGCCACGCGGAGGTGCGCCGGACCTATCTGGAGACGGTCCGGGCGTTGTCGCGGGTCACCGAGGTGGGCGGCTACGTGGAGAACGGGCACTCGCGCCGGGTCAGCCAGCTGGCGCACGGGGTCGCCTGCGAGCTGGGCCTGTCCGAGGCCGAGCTGCTGGAGCTGGAGTACGCCGCCCTGATGCACGACATCGGCCAGCTGTCCCTGCGCGAGCCCATCGCGGGCGGTGCCACCGTGCTCGCCTCGCCGAGGGAGCAGCGGCGCATCGCCGAGCTGGGTTCGGCGATCATCCGGGAGACCGGCGTCCTGGACAACGTGGCCGAGACGGTCCGCCGCCAGTGCGAGCCCCTCGCCGGGGACGGCGACGAGGGCGTCCCGCCGCTGGGCAGCCGGATCATCAAGGTGGCCAACGCCTTCGACGACCTCGTCGGCGACAACGGCGACGCCGAGCGCCGCACGGCGGTCCTGGAGCGCCTGCGCATGGACACCGACAGCGAGTACGACCCCCGCGTGGTGGACGCGCTGGCCACGGTGCTCTCCCGGCTCTGACCCCGGGCCGTCCGGCGGGACGTCACAGGCCCGGCACGGGCCGAAGCGGTGGCCGGGCAGGGGCGTGTCCCGACCACCCCGCGGCCGGTCAGTCCCGGGGCGGGCGCAGGCGTGTGACGAACTTGTACCGGTCGCCCCGGTAGAGCGAGCGCACCCACTCCACCGGATGCCCGTCGCCGTCGAAGCTGTGCTGGCAGTGCAGTACCAGCGGCAGGCCCACGTCCACGCCCAGCAGCCGCGCCTCGTTGGGCGTGGCCAGGACGGTCTCGATCGAGGCCTCCGCCTCGGCCAGGGAGACGTCGTAGGCGCTCGCCAGAGCCTCGTAGAGCGACGCGTAGCGGTCCAGCTGCCGACGCAGGCCCGGGAAGCGCCGTGCGGCCAGGTGGGCCGTCTCCACGGCCATCGGCTCGCCGTTGGCCAGCCGCAGCCGCTCGATGCGCAGCACGCGCCCGCCGGAGCGGATGGCCAGCAGCTCGGCGAGCTGGTCGTCGGCGTTGATGTAGCTCACGTCCAGGATCCGCGTGGCGGGGTGCAGGCCGTGCGCGCGCATCTCCTGGGTGTAGCTGGTCAGCTGTAGGACCTGTGCCACCTTCGGCTTGGCCACGAAGGTGCCCTTGCCCTGGATGCGCAGCAGGCGGCCCTCGACCACCATCTCGGTGAGCGCCTGGCGCACGGTGGTCCGCGAGGTGCCGAACTGGGTCGCCAGGGCGCGCTCCGGGGGGACCGGGTTGCCCGCGGGCATCGCCTCGATCAGTTCCAGGAGCTGCTTCTTCACCTGGTAGTACTTGGGCACCCGGGGGTTGCCGTCCAGTGTGCGCTGACCAGTCATCAGTCTCCTTCGCCGAGTCCCGCGCTTGCCGCACAACCCTCCCGGTGTGGTCGGCACGGCGGGGGTCGCGGCCGCCGATTGGTGTGGACCACTGGTCGAGTGCGTACCTCTTGAGTATGCACGCCTTCATGGGATGATTTGTGAGTGCCTCACCTCAGTGATCTCATCTGGCGACACACGTCACTCAAGCAGGCCGATCTGGAGTGGTTCCACTCCCTGGTCTCGGACTGGCAGCTCCTGGCGGACCTGTCCTTCGCGGACCTCGTGCTGTGGGTGCGTCTGCGCGAGGACGACGGCTGGGTGGCCATCGCCCAGATGCGTCCCACCACCGGACCCACCGCCTTCCAGGACGACCTGGTCGAGACCGTCCTGCGCGACGACATGACCGATGTCACGTCCCGCTCGGCGCCGCGCGTGATCGGGCGCAGGGCCCTCATCGACCGCGCCTGGGAGGAGGGGCGCATCTGCCGTGACGGCGACCCGGACTGGTCGGGCGGCGTCCCGGTGCGCGAGGAGACCATTCCGGTGCGCCGCCAGGGCAACCTCATCGGGGTCATCCAGCGCAGCACCAACCTCAGCTCGGCGCGCACGCCCAGCCGCCTGGAGCTGACCTACCTCCAGAGCGCGGGCGACCTGGCCCAGATGATCGCCGAGGGCGCCTTCCCGTTCAGCGACCAGGGCCCTCTGATGGTGCGCTCGCCCAGGGTCGGCGACGGGCTGCTGCGCCTGGACCAGAACGGAGAGGTGGTCTACGCCAGCCCCAACGCGCTGTCGGCCTACCGCAGGCTCGGCCTGACCGCCGACCTGGTGGGTGCGCGCCTGGACCGCACCACACTGGAGCTGGCGGCCCCGGGGGAGGCGCGCGACGAGGCGCTGACCTACACGGCGAGCGGCCGGGCGCCGCAGGAGGCCGAGGTGGACGCGCGCGGGGTCACCGTGCAGCTGCGCGCCATCCCGCTGGTCATCGACGGGGTGCGCATCGGCGCCCTGGTGATGGTGCGCGACGTCACCGAGCTGCGCCGCCGCGAGCGCGAGCTGATGACCAAGGACGCCACCATCCGGGAGATCCACCACCGGGTGAAGAACAACCTCCAGACGGTGGCGGCCCTGCTGCGCCTCCAGGCGCGGCGCCTGGACGTGCCCGAGGCGCGGGCGGCGCTGGACGAGGCGGTGGGCCGGGTCGGGTCCATCGCGATCGTGCACGAGATGCTCTCGCACACCCCCGACGAGGTGGTGGACTTCGACGACATCGCCGACCGGGTGATCCAGATGGCGGCGGAGGTCTCCTCCACGGGCACCGCGGTGGTGCCGCGCCGGATCGGCGGGTTCGGCCTGTTGAACGCGCTGGTGGCGACGCCGCTGTCGATGGTCCTGGCCGAACTGGTGCAGAACGCCGTGGAGCACGGCCTGGGGCAGGGGCCGGGGCGGATCGAGGTGCGGGTGCGCCGGTTCGACGCGGAGCCGGGCCGCCCGGGGCCGAGCAGCCTGGAGCTGGCCGTCTCCGACGACGGCGGGGGCCTGCCCGAGGACTTCGACCTGGAGGGCACCACGAGCCTGGGCCTCCAGATCGTGCGGACCCTCATCGTGGGCGAGTTGGGTGGGACCCTGGCGATCAAGCCCAAGGAGAGCGGCGGGACCGAGGTGGCGATCACCCTGTCGCTGGAGCACGAGGAGGGGGAGCTGCCCTGAGGCGGGGGCTCGCGCGGATCACGCGCGGGGGCCGCCCCGAGGGGGCCTGGAGGGGCGCCGGCCGCGACGGCACCGGGCGCACGTCCCCGCCGCGCCGAGCGGGGACGCCTCGGGGCCCTTCCGAGCGGAGGGCCTCAGCTGCGGACCATGGTGCGGTACGCGCTGCCGCGGCGCTTCTTGAGCACGCGGCGCTCGTCCTCACTGGTACCGCCCCAGACGCCGCCGTCCTGGCCGCTCTCCAGGGCCCAGCGCAGACAGGCCGAGCTGACCGGGCAGCGGTTGCAGACCGCCTTGGCCTCCTCGATCTGGATCAGTGCGGGGCCGAAGTTCCCGATGGGGAAGAAGAGTTCGGGGTCTTCGTCACGGCAGGCTGCGTCATGGCGCCAGTCCATGCGGTCCACTCCTCACGGTGAGGCGATCGGGGGCTTGTGAAGCTTTTCACGATCTTGTGCGCGTCCGTAACGGGCGAAGGGCGCCCGATGGATGGGTTCCATCGGAGGGGTGTTCGGGCCGAGGGCCGTCAAGGTTTCATCCCACGGCCATGTGGGAAGCGCCCCAATTAACTCGCCTGTAACTCGCGGCGATATCTTGAGCGTGACAGGATCGATCGGCCCATGCAAGAGCTGCCGAGGCCAAAGGTCCTGTTCGGCGTGTCGGGTGCGTCACAGTGGCTCGGAATGGCGTCTTTCGACGTAATTAACAGACGATTCGTAATGCCTTCGGTACAGAGTGGAAGTTGACCTGTTCGCGGTCTCCCAGGTATTCACCGTCGATTTGGAAGGCCCTGGGGTGGGATGACGTGATCTGGAGAGAGTCCTGGTCATGCCACGTCACGTAACCGTCCCCACGTGCGGGAAGGCCTTTGGGGAAGAACATTTGGGAAAGGATCCACCCCGTGAGCGCGTGCGAGGAGTGCGTCAGCGCGAAAGCGTCCAGGCCCAGCTCGAAACGCGAGGACGGGGTCGGCTGAAGCGGCAGCGCCCCCGCGTAGGTCCAGGGCGTGGTGTTGGTGACGAGCGCGAAATACGCCCCCACAAGGGACCTTCCGTGGCTGACCACGCTTAGTGACGGATCGCGGATATCCCCCTGGAAGAACAGCTTTACCGCCACTTCCGCGTACAGTGCCGGAGTGGCCCTGCGGCCGTTGGCGCGCTCGTTCTCCACCTGCTGGACCACGTCGGCGTCCCAGCCGAAACCAGCACAGAAAGTGAAGTAGCGGTCGTCCTGATCGCTGGTGATCCGGCCGAGGTTGATCTCGCGCTCGCGGCCCTCGCGGATTGCCTCCAGCACCAGACCGGTGGCCTCCACCGGGTCGCCGGGCACGCCCAGGGCGCGGATGAAGACGTTGGCGCTGCCGCCGGGGATCACCGCGTAGCGGGGGCGTCTGAGCTCCTCGGGGGTGGTCAGGAGACCGTTGACCACCTCGTTGACGGTGCCGTCACCGCCCAGGCTCAGCACCAGCTCGTACCCGTTCCCGGCCGCCTCGCGGGCCAGTTCGCCCGCGTGGTCGCGGTACTCGGTCTCGGACACGGTGACGTCCAGCTCCGACGCCAGGGCGCCCATGATCACCTCACGCGTGTGTGACGTGGTCGTGGTGGCCTGGGGGTTCATGATGAGAAGGGCGCGCACCACGCCAGTCTAGGGTGTGGCGCCGGGGCCTCCGTTTCGCCGCGAGTGCGAAGCCGGGGCCGAGGGGAGGGAGTCACGGAGCGCGTATAGGCTCGTCAGGTGTCTTCGCGTCCCGTCACCATCGTCATCGCCGCCGCCCTGGAGGCCCTGATCGGGCTGGCCGCCGCGGTCAGCGGGGTCTACAGCCTCTTCACCGCGGTCACCGGCCGGGCCAGTGACCTGACCAGCGCGATTCCCCTGACCGCCCTGGGGCTGGGCGCGGGCGCGCTGCTGGTCTTCGTCGCGCGCGGGCTCTGGCAGCTGCGGGACTGGGCGCGCACGCCGGTGTTCGTCACCCAGCTCTTCCTGGCCGTGGTGGCCTACTACATGTTCACCAGCGAGCAGTACGCGTTGGGCGCGGTGCTCGCGGTCGTGGCGGTGTGCGCCTCCGCGGCGGTGCTCTCGCCGCCGACGACCGCGGCGCTCTTCCCCGACGAGCGGGGGAGGTAGCGCCGCGGCCGCCCGCGGCGACCGCTCGCGTGTCAGTCGTCGGTGGTCAGCGCCTGGCGCAGCTGCGCCAGGGTGCGGGCCAGCAGACGGGACACGTGCATCTGCGAGATCCCCAGCTCCTGGGCGATCTGCGACTGCGTCATGTTGCCGAAGAAGCGCAGCAGCAGGATGCGCTTCTCCCGCGGCGGAAGCTGTTCCAGGAGCGGCTTGAGCGACTCCCGGTACTCCACGCCCTCCAGGGACTCGTCCACGATGCCCAGTGAGTCGGCCACCGCGGGCGCGTCCTCGTCCCCGCTGTCGGGCGCGTCCAGCGACACCGTCGAGTAGGCGTTGGCGGACTCCAGGCCCTCCAGCACCTCCTCCTCGGTCATCTGGAGGTGCGCCGCGAGCTCGGCGACGGTCGGGGAGCGCCCCTCCCGCTGCGACAGGTCGCTGACCGCCTTGGTGAGCGAGAGCTTCAGCTCCTGGAGGCGACGGGGGACCCGCACCGCCCAGCCCTTGTCGCGGAAGTGCCGCTTGATCTCACCGACGATGGTGGGGGTGGCGTAGGTGGAGAACTCCACCCCGCGCTCCAGGTCGAACCGGTCGATGGACTTGATCAGTCCGATCGTGGCCACCTGGGTGAGGTCGTCCAGCCACTCGCCGCGGTTGCGGAAGCGGCGGGCCAGGTACTCCACCAAGGGCAGGTGGAGCTCCACCAGCTCGTCGCGGATCCGCCGACGTTCCTCGGAGTCCGCCTCCAGTTCGCCGAGGCGCTCGAACAACTCTCTCGCGCGGGCCCTGTCGGGCACCGCGTGCTCGGTCTTCGCTGTCAGAGCGGGCCCCCTCTCGCTCACGCCGACTCCAGTGTTCCGCGGCGTTTGTACAGGACGATGTGGACACGGTCGTCCGGTCCGACCCCCGCGTCGACCTCTCCCGCGAGGGCGGACAGAACGGTCCAGGCGAAGGTGTCGCGGGCGGGAAGGCGCCCGTCCGCGGTGAGCACCGAGACGGAGATGCGCATCCCGTCGGGGGTGAGTTCGAATTCCGTGGTCAGTTCCGTGCCCGGCAGCGCCTGGGAGAGGAGCATGGCGCAGGCCTCGTCGACACCGATCCTCAGGTCCTCGATCTCGTCGAGGGTGAAGTCCAGTCGCGCGGCCAGACCCGCCGTCGCCGTCCGCAGAACGGACAAGTAGGCGCTGTCCGCGGGCATGTTGACGGTGACAGCGTCCCGGACGCCGATGGCGTCGGCCGTGGGCACAGCGGTTTCTTCGGTCACGTCCCTCCTTCGGGGGGCGGTGTTGCCGCTTGAGAGCAATGTATCTGGTTTACCCTGCCACTGACGCAGGGCGAACGGATCGTGTCCACACGATCCGGGGCGAGAAGCGGGACGGACGGCCGGTCTCAGGGACCCTCCGAGCCCAGTGCGTCCAGCGCGCCGCCGTCCAGGCGGCGGACCGTCCACCCGTCCATGGGGCGCGAGCCCAGGGACTCGTAGAACCGTATCGAGGGCTCGTTCCAGTCCAGCACCGACCACTCCAGCCGGGTGTAGCCGCGTTCGACGCAGATCCGCGCCAGGGTCCGCAGCAGGGCCAGGCCGTGGCCCCGTCCGCGCGCCTGTGGGCGCACGTACAGGTCCTCCAGGTACACGCCGTGCCTGCCGGTCCAGGTGGAGTAGTTGCGGAACCACAGCGCGAACCCGACGACCGGGCCCTCCCCGTCCTCCTGGGCGACGTGCGCGAACACCGCCGCGTCCGGGCCGAAGAGGGCGGTGCGCAGGTCCTGCTCGGTGGCGACGACCGCGTCCGGTTCCTTCTCGTACTCGGCGAGCTCGCGGACCAGGGCGTGGATGACGGGAACGTCGTCGGGACGTGCGGGACGGATCATCGGACCACCTCGGGCGCGCGGCGGGGACACGGTCGCCTCCAGGGTATGCGCTGCTGCGGGGCGCACCCGTGCTCCGGGAGCGCTCAGGGCCGGTGGGCGACCACCCGCTCCACCAGTCCCAGGAACAGCCGGTCGTGGTGGCCGACCTCGAACCCGGCCTCGACCGCGACCTCCCGGGGCAGACGGCGCGGGTTCTCCCTGCGCCGTTCCACGAGCCGTCCGGGCATGCGCGCGTACTCGATGTGGTCGACCATCAGGAGCCTGCCGCCCGGCGTCAGCACGCGGTACATCTCCGTCAGGGCGCGCAGCTGGTCGGGGACGGAGCACATCGCCAGCGTGCACAGGACGGTGTCGAAGGCCCGGTCGGGGAAGTCCAGCTCCTGGGCGTCGCCCTCCACGAAGCGCACGGTCCTGCCCAGCTCCTCGGCCCTCTCACGGGCGCGGTCGAGCATCCGCGGACTGACGTCGACGGCGGTGAGGCGCACCTGCGGCGGATAGTAGGCCAGATTGCGGCCCGTTCCGACCGCCACCTCCAGCGTCTCGCCGCGCGCCCCGGCGCACAGGATCTCGCGGGTGCGGCGCATGGCGGGGCTCTGGAAGTGCTCGCTGTGCTCGCAGTAGGCGGCCATGCGGTCCCAGCGCCTGCGTGTGTGGTCCGTGCGAGCGTCCATGTGCCTCTCCCGAGCGGGGCGCGTACACCACGACTCTGGCGACGCGCCGCCGCGCGGTCAAGGGATCAGGGGGTGTTTCCCCGGCCGGTACCGGCCGCCGCGCCCGGGGGGCGGGTGCGGCGGCCCCTTCGCGGCGCTCAGAGCACCTTGGACAGGAACGCCCGGGTGCGCTCGTGGCGCGGGTTGGAGAGCACCTCGGCGGGCGTACCCGACTCCACGACCAGGCCGTCGTCCATGAAGACCAGGGAGTCGCCGACCTCGCGGGCGAACCCCATCTCGTGGGTGACGACCACCATGGTCATCCCGCCCCGGGCCAGGTCGCGCATGACGTCCAGGACCTCGCCGACCAGCTCCGGGTCCAGGGCGCTGGTGGGCTCGTCGAACAGCATCAGCGACGGTTCCATGGCCAGCGCGCGGGCGATGGCCACGCGCTGCTGCTGGCCGCCGGAGAGCTGGTCGGGGTAGGCGTCGGCCTTGTCCGGCAGGCCCACCCGCTCCAGCAGCTCCATGGCCTTGGCGTTGGCCTGGCTCCGGGGGATCCGCTTGACCTGCACGGGCGCCTCGGTGATGTTGCCCAGGACGCTCAGGTGCGGGAACAGGTTGAAGCGCTGGAAGACCATGCCGATGTCGCTGCGCTGGGCGGCGATCTCGTTGTCGCGCAGCTCGTAGAGCTTTCCGCGCCTTTGCCGGTAGCCCATCAGCTCGCCGTTGACCCACAGCCGTCCGGCGGTGAGCTTCTCCAGGTGGTTGACGCAGCGCAGGAACGTGGACTTGCCCGACCCGGACGGGCCGATCACGCACATGACCTCGCCGCGCCCGACCTGGAGGTCGATGCCCTTGAGCACCTCCAGGCGGCCGAAGCTCTTGCGCACGTTCTCCGCCACGACGAGCGCGTCGGCGGGCAGGGTGGCGCCCTCGGCGGTCTCCACGACGCCGGGGTCCTTCGTCTTGTCGCTCACCTGTGCGCCCCTCCGACGATGCGGTCGCGGATACTGCCGTACTGGCCGGGGTTGAACCTGCGTTCGAGGAAGTACTGGCCCACCATCAGGACGCTGGTGATGGCCAGGTACCACAGGCACGCGGCGACCAGCATCGGGAAGATCTGGTAGGTCCGGGATCCGATGGCCTGGAGCTGGTAGAACAGCTCGATGGTCACCGGCACGTAGGCCAGCAGCGCCGTGTCCTTGAGCATGGCGATGGTCTCGTTGCCCGTGGGCGGCACGACCACCCGCATCGCCTGCGGCAGGGTGATCCGGCGCAGGACCTTGCCCTTGCCCATGCCCAGCGCCTGCGCGGCCTCGGTCTGGCCCTTGTTGACCGACTGCAGGCCCGCGCGGATGATCTCGGCCATGTAGGCGCCCTCGGACAGCGACAGCGCCAGCAGGCCGGCGGTGTAGCCGCTCAGCACGGTGCGGGTGTCGATCTCGAAGAAGCGGGCGTCGCCCTCCAGACCCAGCCACGGCATCCAGTAGTTGTCGAAGGGCAGGCCGAACTCGATGGTCTGGTACAGGATGGCGATGTTGCCGAAGAGCACCGCCAGCACCAGGCGGGGCACACCCCGGAAGAACCAGGTGTAGAGCCAGGAGACGGACACCAGGACGGGGTTGCCCGACAGCCGCATCACCGCCAGGACGATGCCCAGGACGACGCCGATGACCATCGACAGCACGGTGGCGCTGAGGGTGATCCACACGCCGCGCACGACCGGCTCGGAGAACATGTGGTCGAACATGAACGGCCAGTTGAAGGCGTCGTTCGTGAACAGCATGTGCACGAACATGGCCGCGAGGACGAGGATGACCCCGGCGGCGACCCACCGCTCGGGGTAGCGCACGGGGACGGCGGTGACGTGGTCGGCCGGACGGCCCGGTGTCGAGGTCTTCGACACCGGGCCGTCCGTCGGTTCGGTCGGTGAGGACAAGGGTCGGTCTTTCGCTCAGTGGGTGTGGTTCGGCCTGCTCACTCGGCGATTTCGGGGTTCACCTCGGCGGACTCCATGACGCCGGCGTCCACGCCCCACTCGCCCAGGACCTCGGCGTAGGTGCCGTCCTCGATGAGCGCGTTGAAGGCGGCGGCCACGGCCTCGGCCAGCTCGGTGTCCTCCTTGTTGGTGAGGATGCCGTAGGGGGCGGCGTTGTACTGCTCGCCGATGAACTCCAGGACGCCCTCGCCGGTCTGCTCCAGCGCGTAGGCCGAGGTCGGCATGTCGGCGAGCGAGGCGTCGTTGACGCCGGAGACGACCGTCTCGGTGGCCAGCGGCTGGCTCTCGAACTTCTGGATGGTGATGGCCTCCTCGCCGGCGTCGACGCAGGCCGCGCTGCGCTCCTCGATGTCGGTGTCGTGCGTGGTGTTGGACTGCACCGCGATCCGCATGCCGCAGGCGTTGTCGGGGTCCACGTCCTGGGGGTTGCCCGCCTGGGCGAACCACTGGGTGCCCGAGGAGAAGTAGCTGACCATGTTGACCTGCTCCATGCGCTCCTCGGTGACCGTGAAGGAGGAGGAGCCCAGGTCGTAGGTGCCGGTGTCCACGCCGATGATGATGGAGTCGAAGGCGGTGGGCTCCCACGTCGCCTCCAGGCCGAGCTTGGTCAGGGCGGCGTTGACGAGGTCCACGTTGAAGCCGAGGACGGTCTCTCCGTCGGCGTCCAGGTACTCGCCGGGCGGGTAGGAGGCCTCGACACCGATCGTGACGGTCCCGGCCTCGGCGACGTCGGCGGGGACGAGTGCGGCGAGCTCCTCGTCGACCTCGACGGAGGGCGCCTCGGGGGCGGCCGACTCCTCCGTGCCGCCGCCGTCCCCGCCGCCGCAGGCGGTCAGCGCCAGGACGCCGGCGAGGGACAGGGCGCCGAGGGCGAACGGCGTCGGCAGGGGCTTGTGCAGGGCCATCACGGGGTCTCCTTCAGGGGCGCGGAACGCCTGGCGGGAGGCGGGTTCGTGACCCGACCGCCCGAACCGGAACGACATTCGGGACATTCTTCTTTTAAAGCTCATGAGCCGGTGCCGTCCCATGGTGCCCACCCGCGATGTTCCTGCGGTCACCGTTGTGAGAGGATTGCGTAACGGGTCATCCCCGTGAGAGGCGGCCGCGCAGCAACTCGTATAGGAGTCCGGCGAAGAACGACTCTCCCCGGCGACACCACCGGTCATGGCCGACCGGCGCCGAGGAGGGCCCCCTAGCAATCGTCACGTCTTCGCGCGCGGTCCGCACCACCGCCAGGTCCGCCCCCGTCATGGCCGACGGTCGGGTGGAACACGCAAGACCTGAGGGGTTTTCAGCAGTGACCACCGTTTCCCGTTCCCAGAATCCGCGTCGTGACGACGATCCCGCCTTCGCCATGCACCGCGGTGGCAAGCTCCACGTGACCTCGTCCGTGGACGTCAGCGACCAGGAGGGGCTCTCCCTCGCCTACACCCCCGGCGTCGCCCGCGTCTGCGACGCCATCGCCGAGTCCCCCGAGCTCGTCGACACCTACACCTGGAAGAGCAACCTGGTCGCCGTCGTCACCGACGGCACCGCGGTCCTGGGTCTGGGCGACATCGGCGCCGAGGCCTCCCTGCCGGTCATGGAGGGCAAGGCGCTGCTGTTCAAGCAGTTCGCCGACGTCGACTCCGTGCCGATCGCGCTGGGCTGCACCGGGGTCGACGAGATCGTCGAGACCGTCGTGCGCATGGCGCCCTCCTTCGGCGGGATCAACCTGGAGGACATCTCCGCGCCCCGCTGCTTCGAGATCGAGCGCCAGCTGCGCGAGCGCCTGGACATCCCGGTCTTCCACGACGACCAGCACGGCACCGCCATCGTCACCGTGGCCGCGCTGCACAACGCCGCCCGGCTGACCGGGCGCACGCTGGCCGACCTGCGCGCCGTGGTCTCCGGCGCGGGCGCCGCGGGCGTGGCCGTCACCAAGATGCTCATCGACGGCGGGATCGGCGACATCGCCGTGGCCGACTCCAAGGGCATGATCTACGACGGTCGCGAGGGCCTGACCCCCGTCAAGCAGGAGCTGGCCTCCATCAGCAACAGGGCGGGGCTGCGCGGGTCCATCGAGAGCGCGCTGGAGGGGGCCGACGTGTTCATCGGCCTGTCCGCGGGCGAGGTCCCCGAGTCCGTGGTCGCCACCATGGCCGACGACGCGATCATCTTCGCGATGGCCAACCCCAACCCGGAGGTGCACCCGGACGTCGCCCGCAGGCACGCGAGCGTGGTCGCCACCGGGCGCAGCGACTTCCCGAACCAGATCAACAACGTCCTGGCCTTCCCGGGCGTGTTCCGGGGCGCGTTCGACGCCGGGGCCACGGACATCACCGAGAACATGAAGCTGGCCGCCGCCACCGCGCTGGCCGGTCTGGTCGGCGACGACCTGTCCGCCGACTACATCATCCCCAGCCCCTTCGACGAGAGGGTGGCCAAGGCGGTCGCCGCCGCGGTCGCCGCCCAGGCCCGTGAGGACGGCGTCGTCCGCGGCTAGACACACCGGACACGACGGGGCCCGGAGGGCGCGCCCCCGCGCCACCCTCCGGGCCCCTCGGCGTACCGCCTATCCGCGGTCGCCGGGGTCGTCGACCGCCTCGCTCCAGGGGTCGGCGGACGGCTTCGGACGCGTCCCGTCCTCCGGGGCGGGCCCGTCCTCGGAAGGCCCGGGCCGCTCCGGGGCGGCGGGCCCCTCCTTCCCCGCCTCGGGGGCGGTGGCGGCCCCCTCCCCGGCGGGAGCGGACCCGTCGGCCCCGTCCCCGGACTCCTCCGCACGGTCGGCGGGCGGGCCCCAGCGCCGCATGTCCCGGCGGATGACCTCGACCGTGTCGTCCAGGATGCGCCGCAGGTCGGTGGCGGCGGCCTCCCCGACGTGGCCCGCCTCGCGGACCACGTCGCGCACGCGGTCGCCGAAGTCGTGCAGCGCGCGCTCGAACTCCGGGCCCTGCGACGGGCTCTCGGAACCGCGCCTGCCGCCCCAGGCGGCGCCGAACGCGCCGAAGCCCTGTGTGAAGCGCTCCCACTCGCGGGACCACCGCGAGCCGTCCTCGCAGCCCGGTCCGGTCTGCTCGCGTCGCTCACCGGAGTCCCCGGACGCGTCCGTCCCCTCCCCGTCGCGACCGGCCTCCTCCGGGGCGGTGGAGTCGGCGGTCCCGGCGGTCCCGGCGGGCCCAGCGGTCCCGGCTGACCCGCCCGGGGTCTCGGCCCCGGATCGGCGCGTCCCGCCGGAGGCGAACTTGAGCTCGTCGCGCAGCGAGCTGATCGTCGCGCGCACGTCCTGCTTGACCGCGCGGGCGATGTCGCGCACCGAGTCGGTGATCTCCCGCTCCAGGTCGTTCAGGTCGCTCTCGCGCTCGCGCAGCTCCTCACGGCCCTTGTCGGTGAGGCTGTAGACCTTGCGGCCGCCCTCCTCGGTGTGGGTGACCAGCCCCTCCTCCTCCAGCCGCGCCAGCCGGGGGTAGATCGTGCCTGGAGAGGGCGAGTACACGCCGAGGAAGCGGTCGCGGAGCAGGCTGATGATCTCGTAGCCGTGCCGCGGGTTCTCGTCCAGCAGCTTGAGCAGGTACAGCCGTAGTCTGCCGTGGCCGAAGATGGTGCTCATTCAGGCCCCCTCGGGGATCGCGGCCGGGGCCTCGGGCGCGCGCCGCAGCAGCGCCGTCCGGCCGGACGCGGAGTTGATGGTGATGGACGCGGGGTCGACACCGCTGCCGATCCTCCCGCTCAGGACCGTCCTGGCCGGGGCGCTGCGGCGGTCCAGCCCGAAGTCGGACTTGGCGGGCGCGGCCGCGGTGCGCAGCTCCACGGTCGCCGAGGTCTCGGAGGGCACCCGCAGGGCGATCTCGCCCGAGATCGAGGTGAGCCGGACCCGTCCCGCCGGGGCGACGCCGGTGTCGGCCAGCAGCTGGCCGGAGACGGTCTTGGCGCTCAGCGCGGACAGCCGTCCGCCCGCCACCGCCAGCTGGCCGCTGACGCTGTTGAACTTGAGGCTGCCGTGGGGATCGCGCACGGCGGTGTTCCCCGAGACGGTGTTGATCTCGGTCTCGCCCGAGGTGTCGTCCAGGGTGATCTCCCCGGTCGCGGTCCGCAGCTGGCTGCGGGCGCTGAGCCCGGCGGCGACGATCGGCGCGCTGACCGTGCTGACCTCGACCGGGCAGTCCTTGGGCAGCCGCAGGTTCACGGTGGCCCTGCGGTGCTGCATGCTCTTGTAGCCGTTGAGCTGGACCGGCCGCAGCCGGTCCAGGAGTCCCTGGCTGGTGAGGTCCTCGTAGTGGATGGTGAGGATGCCCGCCTCCTGCGTGACCAGGAGGGGTTCGCCGACGATGTCGGTGACCTCGAAGGTGACCGGGTCGTCGGTGGGAAGAATGTTGACGTGGCCTCCGATGATCCGGACCCGCAACGCGACGATGCCGTCCAGGGTCTGGGTCATCGGCCTGTCGACGGTCCAACGTGCCATCGTGCTCGGCCCCTTTCGCTCGCTCTGTGTTCTCACGATATGTCGCGTCTGCGGCGAACTCAAGATATGTCGCGGGTCGGCGAGGTGTTTCAGGGGGACCTCCGGGGAAACCCCGAGGCCGTCGCGGGCAGACCCCGGACACGCGAAGGGGCCCGGGTCGTGTGACCCGGGCCCCTCACGCGGTCCCTACTCGTCGTCCTCGTCGTCCAGCCGCGCCAGCCACGTGGCCAGCCGGTCGACCGGAGTCTCGAACTCGGGGTTCATGTCGGTGAACGCCCGCAGCTGCTCGGCGAGCCAGGCGAAGCTGACCTCCTCGCCGCCGCGGCGGTTCTCCAACTCCTCGATTCCGCGATCGGTGTAGTACACGCTGTTCCCTCTACGTGCTCGCAGGCCCGGCCGCTAGTCGGCGGGCGGGAAGACCGTGTCCACCAGGGCCCGCTGCTCGGCCTCGTGGCGCTTGGCCGAACCGGCCGCGGGCGCGGAGGAGGCCGGACGCGAGATCCGGGTGAACGGACGGTCGAGCTGCTCGGAGAAGACCAGCGCGACGAAGGGCCACGGGCCCATGTTCGCCGGCTCCTCCTGCACCCACAGGACCTCGCCCGCGTTGGGGTAGGCCTTGAGCTGCTCGCGGATCTCCTCGATCGGCAGCGGGTAGAGCCGCTCCGCCCGGATGATCGCGGTGTGCTTGTCACCGCTCTTGCGGCGCGCCGCGTCCAGGTCGTAGTAGATCTTGCCCGAGCACAGCACCACGCGCCGCACCTTGTCCGGCGCGATCGAGTCGTCCTTGATCAGCGGCTCGAAGTGGCCCGAGGTGAAGTCCGCGGCGGCTGAGGCGGCGGCCTTCAGACGCAGCAGCGACTTGGGCGTGAACACCACCAGCGGGCGCTCCAGCGGCGACTTGGCCTGCCAGCGCAGCAGGTGGAAGTAGCTCGCCGGGGTGCTCGGGTAGGCCACCGTCATGTTCTCCTGCGCGCACTGCTGCAGGAACCGCTCGATCCGGGCGGAGGAGTGGTCCGGCCCCTGGCCCTCGTAGCCGTGCGGCAGCAGCAGGGTCACGCTGGAGCGCTGCCCCCACTTCTGCTCGCCCGCGCTGATGTACTCGTCGATGACGGTCTGGGCGCCGTTGACGAAGTCGCCGAACTGCGCCTCCCACATCACCAGGGCGTCGGGACGGGTCAGCGAGTACCCGTACTCGAAGCCCAGGGCCGCGTACTCGCTCAGCAGGGAGTCGTGCACGTGGAACCGGGTGATGCCGTCGTCGAACTGCTTGAGCGGCGTGTGGGTCTCGCCGGTCTCGCGGTCCATCAGCGTGGCGTGGCGCTGGCCGAAGGTGCCGCGGCGGCTGTCCTGGCCCACCAGGCGGACCGGGTGGCCGTCCAGCAGCAGCGACCCGAAGGCCAGCAGCTCACCGGTGGCCCAGTCGATCGCGTCGGTCTCGACCATCGTCGCGCGGCGCGAGAGCTGGGGCGCCAGCCGCGGGTGCGGCGTGAAGCCCTCGGGCAGCGACACCTGGGTGTCGATGACCCGCTTGACCGTCTCGGTGCTGATCGCCGTCTCGACCGCGGAGTGCTCCAGGCGGCCCTCGGTGAACACCTCGGGCTTGACCACGGCGCCGGGCTCGATCGGCTTCTTCTCGACCTCACGGGTCTCGGTGAAGGCCCGCTCCAGCTCGGACTGGTAGTCGCGCAGCGCCGACTCCGCCTCCTCCACCGTGATGTCGCCGCGTCCGATGAGGGACTCGGTGAACAGCTTGCGGGTGGAGCGCTTGGCGTCGATGACGTCGTACATCAGCGGCTGGGTGAAGGCGGGGTTGTCGCCCTCGTTGTGGCCGCGGCGCCGGTAGCAGACCAGGTCGATGACGACGTCCTTGTTGAACGCCTGGCGGTAGGCGAAGGCCAGGTGCGCGACCCGGACCACGGCCTCGGGGTCGTCCCCGTTGACGTGGAAGATCGGCGCCTGCACCATCCGCGCCACGTCCGTGGCGTAGACGCTGGAGCGGCTGTCGGACGGCGAGGTGGTGAAGCCCACCTGGTTGTTCACGATGACGTGCACCGTGCCGCCGGTCCGGTAGCCGCGCAGCTGCGACAGGTTCAGCGTCTCGGCGACCACGCCCTGTCCGGCGAACGCGGCGTCGCCGTGGATGAGGATCGGCAGGACGGTGAAGCCCTGCGGGCCCTTGTTGAGCACGTCCTGCTTGGCGCGGACGATGCCCTCGGCGACCGGGTCGACCGTCTCCAGGTGGGACGGGTTGGCGGCCAGGGTGATCTGGATCTTGTCGCCGTCGCGGGTCTCGAAGGTGCCCTCGGTGCCCAGGTGGTACTTGACGTCGCCCGAACCGTGCGCGCTGCGCGGGTCGAGGTTGCCCTCGAACTCACCGAAGATCTGACCGTAGGACTTGCCGCAGATGTTGGCCAGCACGTTCAGGCGGCCGCGGTGGGCCATGCCGATGACGGCCTCGTCCAGCTCGGCCCTGGCGGCCTTGGAGATCACGCCGTCCAGCAGCGGGATCAGCGACTCGCCGCCCTCCAGGGAGAAGCGCTTCTGACCCACGTACTTGGTCTGGAGGAAGGTCTCGAAGGCCTCGGCGCTGTTGAGCCGGTGCAGGATGTGCAGCTGCTCGTCGCGGTCGAGCTTCTCGTGCTCGCGCTCGACGTGCGCCTGGATCCACTCCCGCTCCTCCGGGCTCTGGATGTGCATGTACTCGATACCCACCGTGCGGCAGTAGGTGTCGCGCAGCACGCCCAGCACGTCGCGCAGCTTCATGACCTGCTTGCCGCCGAAGCCCCCGGTGGGGAACTCGCGGTCCAGGTCCCACAGGGTGAGGCCGTGTTCGAGCACGTCCAGGTCGGGGTGCTTGCGCTGCTCGTGGTCGAGCGGGTTGGTGTCGGCCATCAGGTGGCCGCGCACGCGGTAGGCGTGGATCAGCTCTTGGACCCGGGTGGTCTTGTCGAGCTGGGTGGCCTTGTTGACGTGGATGTCCTGCACCCAGCGCACCGGCTCGTAGGGGATGCGCAGCGAGTTGAAGATCTCGTCGTAGAAACCGTCCTCGCCCAGCAGCAGCTGGTGGATCCGGCGCAGGAACTCGCCGGACTGCGCACCCTGGATGATGCGGTGGTCGTAGGTGGAGGTCAGCGTCATGACCTTGCTGATGCCCAGCTCGGCCAGGGTGTCGGAGGAGGCGCCCTGGAACTCGGCCGGGTACTCCATCGCGCCCACGCCCAGGATGGTGCCCTGACCCGGCATCAGGCGCGGGACCGAGTGCACGGTGCCGATGCCGCCGGGGTTGGTGAGGCTGATGGTGGTGCCCTGGAAGTCCGGCACGCCCAGCTTGTTGGTGCGGGCCTTGCGGACCAGGTCCTCGTAGCCGCTCCAGAACTCCGTGAAGTCCATCTCGTCGGACTTCTTGATGGAGGGCACGACCAGCTGCCGGGAGCCGTCGGGCTTCTGGAGGTCGATCGCCAGACCGAAGTTCACGTGCTCGGGCTTGGCGACGCCGGGCTTGCCGTCCACCTCCGCGTAGGAGTGGTTCATCTCCGGCAGCGACTTGAGGGCCTTGACCATCGCGTAGCCGATGAGGTGGGTGAAGGAGACCTTCCCGCCACGGCCGCGCCGGAGGTGGTTGTTGATGACGATGCGGTTGTCGAAGAGCAGCTTGACCGGCACCGCGCGCACGCTGGTGGCGGTGGGCAGGCCCAGGCTCGACTCCATGTTGGTCGCGGTCCGCGCGGGTGCGCCGCGCAGCCGCTCCTGCTTGACCTGGAGGGCCTCGTCCTTGCCCTCCTTGTCGTCCTTGCTCTTTGGCTTGGAGGCCGGGGTCGCGGGGGCGGCCGGCTTCTTCTTCGGGGCGGAGGCCGCGGGGGCCTTCTCGCCCTGCGCCTTCGCGCCGCTCCCGCCCTTCGCGCCAGCAGTCTCCGCGGGCTTGTAGTCCGCGAAGAAGTTCCACCAGGCCTTGTCAACGGAGTTCGGGTCGTTCAAGTACTTCTGATAAAGCTCCTCGACCAACCACTCGTTGGGACCGAAATCTGTCAGGGGTTGAGACGCCTCAGACGACACGGCGGAGATCGCCCACTTCCGCAGCTCGCTTGTGAATGTGTAGGAAGACGGGTGGCTGCTGGCAAGGCGGGCTCAAGAAACGAACGCGGGAGCTGTTCCGCGCATACGGAGAAGCATCTGGCCTGGCCAGCACTCGTCGGGTACAAGGCTACTTGTACCGGCCTCCGCACGGGGAACGCTGACGATGTGGAAACTAGGAGATAGGTAACAATCTTTCACATCAACGTTGGCGCTACGTGTGAGTAACAAAGCCCAGCGTGGCTTGAGTGCCTGACTTGTGGGGTTTTGTAAGGGTTTCGCGATGTGAAGATGTTGGCCGCGACCGGCCATGCCGGATGTGGCGTGTAACACGGTCCTTCTTGGGGAACCCGCCGGGGCGGGCCTCCGTCGGAGGGGTGCCAGCGGCCGGGCAGGACGGCCGGGCTCCCTCCGCCGGTCCTCCCAGCGGGCGGGAGGGGCCCGGGCCCGGCCGCGAACGCTCTTTCCCTCGTGTCCGGACGCGAGTTCGCTGGTGAAACGCCGGTGACCGGTCCCGAGGATGTGCGGATCTGTGTGCTCTCCGGAGTTCTCCCACGCGGGAGGCCCCCTCGTGTCTACGATCCTCGAGAACCGAGGACGCGACGGGCGGGGAGGCCATGAGGGGTCTGGGTGAACTGGAGGCGGCCATCATGGACGCGCTGTGGCGGTCCGAGGAGCCGCTGTCCGTGCGCCAGGTCCGCGAGAGCATGGTCTACGACCGCGACGTGGCCTACACGACCGTCATGACGGTGGCCAACATCCTCTTCAACAAGGGCCTGCTGGACCGTGAGAAGACCGGCCGCGCCTGGACGTACTGGCCGCGGGAGTCACACGCCGAGTACACCGCCCGGATGATGGACGAGGTCCTCAACACCGGGCCCGACACCGGGTCCACCCTGCTGCGCTTCGTGGAGCGCTTCAGCGACGAGGACGTCGCGCGCCTCCACCGCGTGCTGGCCCAGGCCCGGGACCGCCGCGGCATCGCCAGTTAGGCGCGGGTCAGGGTGCGCACACTGCGCGAGGAGACCGCGGCCAGGGTGGCCAGCAGCGTCAGCGAGGCCACCAGGACCAGGGCCGGGGCCGGGCCGAAGCGCTCGGCGAACGGGCCGATCGCGATCTGGCCCAGGGGCATGGCCACGAACGAGCCCAGCGCGTCGTAGGAGTACACCCGCGACAGCTTCTCCCGCGGCACGTTCTCCTGGACCGCGACCTCCCAGGCCACGTCGAACTGCTGCACCGCCACACCCGCCACGAACATGGCGGCGAACAGCACCGGCAGCGGAGACGGACCGGTCAGGGCCAGGAAGGGCACGGCGTGCGCCGTCATCAGGGCCGCGCCGTAGACCAGTGCCCGCCGCGGCTGCCATCGGGCCGCCAGCACGCCGCCCGCCAGCAGTCCGACGCTGTTGGCCGCCATGAGCAGGCCCCACGCGGTCCGGCCGAAGGTCTCGTCGGCGATGCCCGGCCCCAGCACGGCCGTGGCCGCCGACCAGCCCGCGTTGACGACCATGAACTGGAGCACGATGATCCAGACCCAGGGCCGGGACACGAACTCGCTCCACCCCTCCCGCAGGTCGTGCAGCACGTTCGCGTTCCCGGTGTCCACGGGCCTCTCCGACCGGGCGGCCCGCACGGACAGGAAGGCCGCCCCGGCGCAGGCGAACAGCGCCGCGCCCGCCGTGATCGCCCAGCCCGCGCCCAGCAGGCCCACGACCACGCCGCCCGCCGACATCCCCAGGAACATCCCGCCCTGGACGCCCACGCCCATCGCCGCGTTGGCCTGGCGCAGCAGCTCCCGGGGCACGGTCTGCGGGGTCAGCGCCGCGGAGGCGGGCAGGTTCACCGCCGCGGCGGCGCCGTTGACCAGGCTCAGCGCGATCATCAGAGGCAGGGAGGCGGCGCCCGTCAGCAGGAGCGTTCCCAGGAGCGCCTGGGAGGCCGCGGCCAGGGCGCACCCGCCCTGGAGCACCAGCGCGCGCGGCAGCCGGTCGGCGATGACGCCGCCGAGCAGGAGCAGCGCCACGTTCGCGACCGAGCGCGCGCCCACCACCAGCCCCACGTCCGTCAGGGAGCCGGTCACGTCCAGCACGGCGAAGGCCAGCGCCACCGACGCCATGCCGTTGCCCAGGGCCATCAGGGTCCGGCCCAGCGCCAGTCCGCGGAAGGCCGGGTGCCCCAGGGGGGCCGTCAGCCCCGGCTCCCCGCCGCCGGTGCGCACCACGGTCGTGTGCCCCCTCCCGCGCTCGCCCGAACCGGAACGGCAGAGACGATTCCGCCCTCCCCGCGGGAGTGTCAACGGGTTTTCGCGGGGCGCCCGGGTCTCACCCGGAGACCGTTCTCTGAAGGGCCTCAGCCTGTGGGGGTGGTTCGGGCGCCCACGGGGTCCTGGAGGCGGCGGAGGCGGGTTCGTGAGGAACGGGCGAACCCGCCGTGGGCGCCACTGCGCTCCTTCGACCCGGTTCCCGTGCTTCGGGCACCCGGGCACGGGCCGAGGCGAAGCGGAGGTCCAAGACGACACTGCCTAGCCGAGCACCCAGCTGCGGCCCTCCGCGGCCAGCTTCTCCACCAGGGTGGCGCTGTCGTGCTCCTTGGCGAACAGGTGCTCGGGGCGGGTGATCGGCACGATCCACAGCCACCGCACGGGGTCACCCTGGAAGGACAGCCCGGCGGTGTCCGGCGGCCGGTGCTCGGGGCGGGTGACCAGGGCGGCGGGGTCCTCCAGGAGCAGCACGGCCCCCGCGCCGCCGCGCATGGCCCGGTCCTCGGGGTTGTCCAGCCACTTGACGGTGTGCCCGGTGCCGAACCAGGTCACCGCCCGCCAGGGGAAGGCGCCGATCCACCGGAAGACGCGGGCGGCGTGGTGCGCCGGCAGTGTCGTGGCCAGGGCCAGCTCCACCCGGGCGTGCTGGGAGGTGTTGGCCATGTAGCGGTCCAGGGTGGGCATGCGCTGGCCGCACATCCCGACCGTGGACAGCACGGTGTACGGGCGGTCCGCGGTGGGCGGGCGCTCCGAGACGCGCAGCAGCGGCGGGTGGCCGTCGGAGACGTCCCAGTAGTGCCCGGGCTCGCCCACGTTGCGGTTGAGGTGGCTGAGCACCGTGCGCTGCACGCTGCGCCAGGCCCCCGAGGCGCGCCGCCAGTCCCAGTAGGCCTCGGCGTGCACCACGCGCGGCCACAGCTGTTCGCGCACCGAGTCCAGCTCCCAGGCGTAGGCGCTGCGGCCGATCGCCTCGCGCGCGTACCCCGGCAGCCCGCTGTCGGCCTCCGCCCAGCCGGGGATGACGGCCAGCAGCCCCTCCTCGTCCACCAGGGCGACCCCGTCGCCCTCCTCGAACCACACGGCGCGCAGGCGGTCGGGGTCGAAGCGGGGACGGCCCTGCGGGTGCTTGGTGTAGGCCTCGGGCATGAGCGGGGCCCGGCCCTCGTACAGCCCGCCGGACTCGCTCGTGCGCGGCGCGATCTCGTGGTTGGCCAGCCACACCGGGACGCGGATGCGCCCGCGCGCGTCCAGCAGGTAGGCGGCCGTGGTGTGGGAGTCGCACTCGACGACGACACGTCGGCTCTGGTACGGGCTGATCTCGTCGAGCAGGACGTCGATCCCTGTCACCGGCCCTCCCACACACCGATCCCCGGTCGTCGTAGCCGGACGGACCCGTCAGGTCCGTCCGCGCAGTGCGTAGAATCGACGGTAGTGCCCTGACAGGCGGAGCTGCACCGCGGCGGCGTATAGGTCGTATAACGACACGTTCCGCCGCCGTCCGCGCCCGGGCGCCAGACCACCGACTTCCACTTCCTACGGACTGTCTATGCCCGCCGAGCTCACCTTTGTCGCACCCCGCCGTGCCAAACCTCCCCGGCACCTTGCCGACCTCAGCCCCGAGGAGCGGGCCGAGGTCGTCCGTGAACTGGGGGAGAAGCCCTTCCGGGCCAAGCAGCTCGCCCAGCACTACTTCGGCTCCCTGGTGTCGGACACCTCGGCCATGACCGACCTGCCCGCCTCCTCCCGGGAGCGGCTCGGCGAGGCGCTGCTGCCCACCCTGCTCACGCCCGTGCGCCACATCACCTGTGACAACGGCATGACCCGCAAGACCCTGTGGAAGGCGTTCGACGGGGTGCTGTTCGAGTCGGTGCTCATGCGCTACCCGGACCGCGTCACCCTGTGCATCTCCTCCCAGGCCGGGTGCGGCATGAACTGCCCGTTCTGCGCCACCGGCCAGGCGGGCCTGACCCGCAACCTCTCCACCGGGGAGATCATCGACCAGGTGGTCGCCAGCGCCCGCGACCTGGCCGCCGGCGAGGTCGCCGGGGGTCCGGGCCGGATCAGCAACATCGTGTTCATGGGCATGGGCGAGCCCATGGCCAACTACAAGCGCGTGCTCCAGTCGGTGCGCCGCATCACCGACCCCGTCCCCAACGGCCTGGGCATCTCCCAGCGCGGGGTCACCGTGTCCACGGTCGGCCTGGTGCCCGCCATCAACAAGCTCATCGACGAGAGGATGCAGGTCCGCCTCGCAATCTCCCTGCACGCCCCCGACGACGAGCTGCGCGACGAGCTGGTGCCCATCAACACCCGCTGGAAGGTCGACGAGGTCCTGGACGCCGCCTGGCGCTACGCGGGCACCACGGGTCGCCGGGTCTCCATCGAGTACGCGCTGATCAAGGACATCAACGACCAGGCGTGGCGGGCCGACCTGCTGGGCAAGCTCCTCAAGGGCCACCTGGTGCACGTCAACCTCATCCCGCTCAACCCCACCCCGGGGTCCAAGTGGACGGCCTCGCGCCCCGAGGACGAGCGCGAGTTCGTGCGGCGGCTGGAGTCGCACGGGGTGGCGGTGACCGTCCGCGACACCCGCGGGCAGGAGATCGACGGCGCGTGCGGGCAGCTCGCGGCGGCCGAGAACTGACCGGCCCGCCCACGGCGCCCGGGAGCACGGGGTGATCGAGACGGCGCTGGCCTTCGTGGTCGCCCTCGTCTCCGGGCTCGTTCCGGTCATCAACATCGAGGTCTACCTGGTGGGCGCCGTCATCGCGATGGACGACGGCGCCCTGGTCGCCATGGCGGTGGCGGCCGGGGTCGGACAGACCCTGGGCAAGCTGCCCTACTACTACGCCGGGCGCGGGTCGCTCTCCGCGCCGTGGATCCGCCGCAGGAGCGCCACGCCCGGCAGGTGGGCCGCACGGGCCGAGGGCTGGCGGCGCAGGGCCGAGGAACAGCCGCTCTGGGGCGCGGGCCTGGTGGCGGTGAGCTCCCTCGCCAGCGTTCCGCCGTTCATGGTGGTGTCGGTCCTGGCCGGGGTGGTGCGGATGAACGTCGTGCTGTTCGCCCTGATCACCCTCGTCACCCGCACCGCGCGCTTCATGGTCGTGGTGTTCGCGCCCGCCTGGGGCCTGTCCTTCCTGCCCTGAGCGCGGCCCGTCCCCTCCCGGGGTCCGGCCGCCGTCGGACCGGTCCCCGGTCCGACGGCCCACCGGAGCGCGCCCGTCAGGCGCTGGCCAGGTCCCGGCGGCGGAAACCCGCCAGGGCGACCGCGTTGGCCGCGAGCACCGCCCCCAGCGCGAGGAGCACCGGGACGGCCTCGAACTCGTCCCCCGGCAGCTTGGGCAGGAGTTCGAACGCGCTCAGGTCCAGCAGCCACTGGTCCAGGCCCAGGAGGGGACCCAGCGTCGACGCCAGCAGGCTGTAGCCCAGCCACGCCCACACCAGCGGGACCAGCCTCGGGGCCGCCCCCACCAGCAGTGCGGCCAGGGCGGCGAAGAGCAGGGCCACCGGCAGCTGGGCCAGGGCCGCCCCGATCATCGTCCCCGTCCAGGAGGAGTCCGACAGGGCGGCGGACGCGCTCAGCCCCATGCCGGCGCCGCCCAGGACCACGACCAGGGCCGAGGACAGCGCGCTGACCAGCAAGGCGCTGCCGAACCAGCGCACCCGGCCCACGGCCGTGGACAGGGTGAGCTCGGCGCGCCCGGAGGTCTCCTCCGCCCGCGTCCGCAGCACGGAGAGGGCGGCGTAGGCCGAGGCCGCCATCAGCACGTAGCCCGACATGACGCCGAGGAAGCCCTCCGTGGGGTCCGCGGCGGTCCCGCCGAGCATGGCCACCAGGTCGGGGTTCTCCTCCAGCAGGCCCTCCACCTCGGTCGCCAGCGAACCGAACGACAGGGCGAAGAGGAAGGTGGCGCAGGCCCAGGCCAGGACGGCCCCGCGCTGCTGGTGCAGGTGCAGTGCGAACGTGCCGTTGAGCAGCCCGCCCGCGTCGGCCGGTCCGGGCCGGGCGGCGACCAGGCCCGCGCCCAGGTCGCGCCGTCCGGCCAGGGCGTAGGCCAGGGCGAAGAGCACCACGATCAGGACCGCGTACAGCGCCAGCGGCCACCAGCGCAGGTCGTGGAACATCCGGGTCTGCTGCGCCCAGGCGAACGGCGACAGCCAGGACGGCCAGCCGCCGTCGTCCTCGGCCATGTCGCCCACGACCCGGGCCATGAACAGCGCGCCGACGGCGAGGAAGGCCAGCCCGGCGGCGCCGCGACCGTGCTCGACGATCTGCGCGCACACGGCGGTGACGGCGCCGAAGGAGACCCCGGCCAGGGTCAGGCCCAGGCCGTAGGCCACCGAGTCGGCGGTCTCCAGGCCGTTGCCGATCAGAACCGACGTGGTCAGCCCGCCGACGAGCAGGTTGACGAGCGAGACGGTGAGCAGGGCGGCGGTCATCTGGGCGCTGCGGCCGAGGACACCGGCGCGCAGCAGCTCGGCGCGTCCGGCCTCCTCCTCGGCCCGGGTGTGCCGGACCACGTGCAGGACGCTCATGACCGCCAGCGCGATGAGCAGGCTCATGGTCAGCTCGTTGACGACCATCGGGCCGAGCCGGTAGTCGTCCAGCCCGTATCCGGGGCCGCCGAAGACGACTCCGGTCGGGGTGTCCATGATCGCCGCCCGGGCCTGGCGCTGGGCGTCGGTGGAGAACATGTCGTCGAGCGTGGGGACGCTCGCGGCGACGGTGCCCGCCAGGGCCAGGACCCAGACGGTCAGCCGGACGCGGTCGCGGCGCAGGACGAACCGGACGAGGGTGCCGGTACCGGTGAACGCGCTCATGCCGCCGCGCTCCCGTCGCCGTCGCGGGCGGCCGGCTCGTCGCCGTAGTGGCGCATGAACAGCTCCTCCAGCGAGGGCGGGTTGCTCACCAGGGAGCGGATCCCCAGGCCGGTCAGCGTGCGCATGGCGGCGTCGATGTGGACGTTGTCGACGTCGAAGGCGACGGTCCCACCGTCCACGCGCAGGTCGTGCACCCCCTCGGTCCCCTCCAGGGCCCGGGCGTCCCCGGACACGGTGGCACGCACGGTGGAGCGGGTCAGGTGGCGCAGGTCGTCCAGGGTGCCCGACTCCACCGCGCGCCCCCTGCGGATGATGGTGACGGTGTCGCACAGCTTCTCCACCTCGGACAGGATGTGGCTGGAGAGCAGCACGGTGCGCCCCCGGTCCTTGGCCTCCAGGACGCACTCGGTGAACACGGCCTCCATGAGCGGGTCCAGGCCGGAGGTGGGCTCGTCCAGGATGAGCAGCTCGGCGTCGGAGGCCAGCGCGGCGACCAGGGCGACCTTCTGCCGGTTGCCCTTGGAGTAGGTGCGCGCCTTCTTGGTGGGGTCCAGTTCGAAGCGGGACAGCAGGTCCCTCCTCCGCGCGGGGTCGAGGCCGCCGCGCAGCCGCCCGAGCAGGTCGATTGCCTGGCCGCCGGTCAGGTTGGGCCACAGGGTGACGTCGCCGGGCACGTAGGCCAGGCGGCGGTGCAGGGTGACGGCGTCCGTCCACGGGTCGCCGCCCAGGAGGTCGACCGACCCGGCGTCGGCCCTGAGCAGGCCGAGCAGGATGCGGATGGTGGTGGACTTCCCGGAGCCGTTGGGTCCGAGGAAGCCCGCGACCTGACCCGTGCGGACGGTCAGGTCCAGTTTGTCCAGGGCCTGGAAACGGCCGAAGCGCTTGTCGACGCCGCGGACCTCGATGGCGGTCGGTGACATGGTCGGGGTTCCCTCCGTGTGTGCTGGGGGTCGGGTACGGGGGTTCGGGACGGTCAGCGGGGTTCCTCGGGGGGATCGCTGACGTACAGGAGGTAGGCGTCGAGCAACGTGCGCTCGGTGAGCAGGCCCTCGGTGTACAGCTCCAGGGTCGGGAGCATGTACTCCCGCGACCACTCGCGCGCGACCCGGCCGAAGTCGACCTCCCCCTCGAAGCGCTCCAGTGTGAGGAACATGAGCAGCGAACCGAGGGAGTTGGCGGCCAGGTAGCGGGCGCGTCGGGCCGGGTCACGGCTCGGGCGGATGGTGCCCTCGGCCTCGCCCGCGGCGAGGTAGACCTCGATGTCGGCCACCATGCGCTCGAAGAGCGAGACGGCGAGCGGGCCCCCGGCCTGCATGGAGCGGACGACGTAGGCCAGGAGGGGGGCGTACTGCTCCATCGTCGTGAGCTGGTGGAGGAAGGTCTGTCCGTCGTGGCTGGTGACCGTGTCCGTCTTGACGTCGTTGACGGCCGCGGTGACGTGGTCGTCGCAGGCCCGCCGGAGCTTGTCCTTGGAGCCGAAGTGGTGGATCACCAGTCCGGGGGAGACCCCGGCCTCTTCGGCGATCGCCCGCACGGTCACGCCGAACCCGCGCTGGCCGAAGCACGTGATCGCCGCGTCTCGGATCCTGGCGCGTGCCGTGAGGTCGGACTCCCTGTCGGTCCGGTCCGGGCGGTCGGTTGAACTCATGTTCAATACATTAAACGCTTGTTCAGTGCCTTGGCAAGGGGGCGGCTCGGACGCGGTCCGGTCCGCGGGGGCGGGGTCGCGGAGCTGGCCGTACACTCGGTGCACGGCGCCCCCGGGCGTCCCACGCCGACGAGGAGAGGTTCGATGGTGCAGGTCGCGGTCGCCCAGTTCGCCCCCGGTCAGGACAAGGCGCGCAACCAGCGCTCGGTGGCGGAGCTGACCGCCCGCGCGGCGGCGGACGGGGCCCGGGTGGTCCTGTTCCCCGAGTACACGATGTTCACCGCGGGCCGGGTGGACCAGCGCTACGTGGCGGCGGCCGAGCCCCTGGACGGACCCTTCGTCTCAGAGGCGGCCGACACCGCCCGGCGGGAGGGCGTGCACCTGGTGCTGGGGGTCGGCGAGGCCGAGGGCGGCCGGGAGGCCACCCACTTCACCAACACGCTGGTGGCGCTGTCGCCGGAGGGCGATCGGGTCGCGCACTACCGCAAGATCCACCTGTACGACGCCTTCGGGGCCCGGGAGTCGGACGTACTGCGCCCCGGCCCGATCGAGGAGCCCGAGACCTTCACCGTCGACGGCGTGGTGTTCGGTCTGCAGACCTGCTACGACCTGCGTTTTCCCGAGGTGACGCGGCGCATCGCCGAGGCCGGGGCGCACGTGGTGCTGCTGGCCGCGCAGTGGGTGCCAGGCCCGCTGAAGGAGGAGCACTGGCGGACCCTGGCCCGGGCGCGCGCCATCGAGAACACCGTGTACGTGGCCGCCTCCGGGCAGGCGGCGCCCACGGGCGCGGGAAACAGCATGGTGGTCGATCCCATGGGGACCCCGCTCGCGGCGCTGGGGGAGCAGACCTTCGAGGTCGCCTCAGCCGGGGTTTCGGCCTCCCGGGTCCAGGAGGTGAGAGGCCTCAATCCGGCGCTCTCCCTGCGCCGTTTTTCGGTCTCTGTGCGGACCGAGGACTGAGGTCCCGGATCATTACCGCCCCGTAGCTAACCGGACAAAAAAGATAAAGCTTGTCCCGCCAGACAAGGTCTTCCCAGGTCTCATCACTTAGGGTTATGATTCCCCTGCATGGTGTGATGTAGATCGGTCCGAACCATTCCAGGTGCCCAAAGCTTCTGATTCAATAAAGAGCCGGTAACTATCGGCCCGCCAGACTGTCCTAAACCACGGGGGGAGCAAGGACATTGCGCGGAACGAGCATGATGTGCGAACCAGACACGCGGCCCGCGATCGACGTCGACGTCTACGATCCGGACTCGCTGAGCTGGGCGCAGTGCATGGGGGATGCCTGCGTCGTCTGCCACACCAAGTGGCCCCGGCCCCGCCGGGTGCTCGGCGAGCTCTCGGACGGGAGTGCGGTGTTCGGTTGTGAGGAGTGCGCCGACCTCGTCGGCGCGGAGCCCCGGATCGCCGCCGAGGAGCGGCTGTTCGCGGTGCGCTAGCGGTGCGGAGACGGTCGCGCTCCGGGTCCAGGAGGAGAGGCGGACCCGGAGCGCTCCCGTCGGCGCGCCCGCTTCCATTGGGGAGGAGGGGAAATGAGCGCGCCCTTCCCGGATGGTTCGTGCGTCGGCTGGCGGCGCCGACCACGCCCCGTGAGGGGCGTGCTCTGACAACGATACTCCGTGTCGTTCACCGTCGACCGACAGTGAGGCAGATCCGTCCGGTATTTTCGCGGAACCGGCGTTAACCGTTGGTGGGGAAGCCCAGGTTGACGCCCCCTTCGGGCCGCTGGCCCGGGTCGGTCCAGCGGGCCGTGACCGCCTTGGTGCGGGTGTAGAAGTGGACACCCTCCGTGCCGTGCGCGTGTGAGTCGCCGAACAGGGACTGCTTCCAGCCGCCGAAGGAGTAGTAGGCCATCGGCACCGGGATGGGGACGTTGATCCCCACCATGCCGACCTCGACCTCGTTCTGGAACCGCCGGGCGGCGCCCCCGTCGTTGGTGAAGACCGCCGTGCCGTTGCCGTAGGGGCTGGCGTTGACGAGCTTGACGGCCTCGTCGTAGTCGCCCACGCGCACCACGCTCAGCACCGGGCCGAAGATCTCGTCCCGGTAGCACGACATCTCCGGGCCGACGTGGTCCAGCAGCGACGGGCCCAGCCAGAACCCGTCCGGGTCCCCGCCCGACACCGGGTGCACGCGGCCGTCGACCGCCAGGGTCGCGCCCTCGCGCACCCCCGACTCCAGGTAGGAGGCCACCCTGTCGCGGTGCTCCCTGGTGACCAGCGGCCCCATCTCGCTGCGCTCGTCGTCGCCGGGGCCCACGCGCAGGCGCGCCACCCGCGCGCGGATCCGCTCCACCAGCTCGTCGGCCACCGAGTCCACCACGGCCACCGCGGAGATGGCCATGCACCGCTCGCCCGCCGAGCCGAACCCGGCCGAGACCGCCGCGTCCGCGGCCAGGTCCAGGTCGGCGTCGGGCAGCACCACCATGTGGTTCTTGGCCCCGCCCAGGGCCTGCACGCGCTTGCCGTGCTCGGCGGCGGTCCGGTAGACGTACCGCGCGATCGGGGTGGAGCCCACGAAGCTGACCGCCGCCACGTCCGGGTGCTCCAGAAGGGCGTCCACCGCCTCCTTGTCACCGTGCACCACGTTGAAGACGCCCTCGGGCAGCCCCGCCTCGGCCCACAGCTCACCCAGCAGCACCGACGCGGAGGGGTCCTTCTCGCTGGGCTTGAGCACGAACGCGTTGCCGCAGGCGACGGCCACCGGGAACATCCACATCGGCACCATCGCGGGGAAGTTGAACGGCGTGATCCCGGCGACCACGCCGAGCGGCTGGAGGATCGAGTAGGCGTCCACGCCCGTGGACACGTTCTCGGAGTAGCCGCCCTTGAGCAGGTGCGGGATGCCGCAGGCGAAGTCGACGACCTCCAGGCCGCGGGCCACCTCGCCCCGGGCGTCGGAGAGGACCTTGCCGTGCTCGGCGCTGACCAGCTCCGCCAACCGGTCGGCGTTGGCGTTGAGCAGCTCGCGGAAGCGGAACAGGACCTGCACCCGCCGGGACAGCGAGGTGTCGCGCCACCCCGGGAAGGCCTCCCGCGCGGCCGTCACCGCCGCGTCGACCTCCTGCGGTCCGGCGAGGCGGACCGTGCCGGTGACCCGCCCGGACGCCGGATCGTAGATGTCCCCCGTGCGCCGGGCCGGCCCCTCGTGGGCGGCTCCGCCGATCCAGTGGGTGACGTGCTTGCTCATGTCCGCTCTCTTCCTTGTCCACAGGCGTGCGGTCGGGGCTGGCGCGCGCCGCCCCGGCGCGGTTTGCTTGATACGGGGGGTCCCCGGGGGCCGCCAACGTCGTGCTGCCCGCCTCCGCGGCCGTGCGCGGCGGCCCCGGGCCCCGGTCCTCCTCCAGGCCGGGTCGGCCCTCCCTCAGGCCCCGGCGTCCACCGTGCGCACCGCGTCCAGCAGCACGTCGCGGCCCTCCACGGCCTCCTCCTGCGACAGCGTCATCGGCGGAGCCATCCGCAGCACGTTGCCGTGCACACCGCCCTTGCCCACCAGAAGACCGCGCTCGCGGGTGGCCTCCAGCACCCTCCCGGCCAGGGGGGAGGACGGCGCGCCGGTGGCGGGGTCCACCATCTCCACGGCGAACATCAGTCCCTTGCCGCGCACGTCGCGCACGCTCGGCAGCGAGGTCAGCGCGCTGAGCCCCTCCAGGATCAGCGCGCCCTGCCGCCGCGCGTTGCCCTGGAGGTCGTGCTCCAGCACGTAGTCCAGGGTCGCCCCAGCCGCCGCCATCGACACCGGGTTGCCGCCGAACGTGGCCACGCCCAGCGCGCCCAGCCGGTCCATCAGGTCGCCGCGCGCCACCACGCCGCCCACCGCGAACCCGTTGCCCAGACCCTTGGCGAAGGTCATGGCGTCCGGGACCACCCCGTGGTTGCCGATGCCGAAGAAGCTCGTGCCGGTGCGCCCCCATCCGGTCTGCACCTCGTCGGACACGAACAGGATGCCGTGCTCGTCCAGCACCTCCTTGTAGGCGGCGTACAGGCCGTCCGGCGGCATCGCGAACCCGCCCACGCCCTGCACCGGCTCGGCGATCAGGCACGCCACGTTCGGCGCCGTGGTGTCCAGCACGTCGCGCAGGTCGGCCACGCACGCCTCGACGTACTCCCGGTCGGTCATCCCCCGGAAGGCCGGGGCCGCGTGGTCGGTGCCGTGCAGGTAGTGCACGTTCAGCGGCGACAGGGAGGAGTTCTTCCACGCCCGGTTGCCGGTCACGGCCACCGTGCCGAACGAGCGCCCGTGGTAGCTGCCGCGCATCGCCAGCACCTCGTCGCTGCCGCGCGCGTACGTGGCCAGCAGCAGGGCGGTCTCGTTGGCCTCGGTGCCGGAGTTGGTGAAGAACACCTTCGCGTCCGGGATGCCCGACAGGCCGGCGATCTTCTCCGCCAGTTCGACCTGGCCGCGGATGAGGTAGAGGGTGGAGGTGTGCACGACCCCCCTGGCGATCTGGCGCTCGACGGCCTCGCGCACCTCGGCCACGTCGTAGCCGAGCATGTTGGTCACGATGCCGGTGAAGAAGTCCAGGTAGGTGTTGCCTTCGGCGTCCGTGACACGGGCGCCCTTGCCGCCGGTGATCTCCAGCGGGGTCTCGTAGTACAGGGGGAGCCAGGAGGGCATGACCGCGCGGTGGCGCGAGAGAAGTTCCGACATGCCCCCAGTCTCGCCCCGGCCCCCGGACTTGGCCAGGATCAGCATGTTGACAACATGGCGGCCGGGCTTACGACGTGTAAGGCCTTCGGCACGTGCCCTCCCCTCAGGTCAGGCCAGGGTGGTGCGGTACACCGTGTAAACCCGGGGGCCGGGCGTCTGACACTGCGTACCGTGCGCGCCTCCTAGGATGGAGGCCGTGCTTCCCACCCTCGCCGAGGTCCTCCAGCTGCCCGCCCTCCAGCGGGCCCGTCCCCGGGTCGTGGCGTGCCCGGACCGGTTGGACGTGGCCGTGCGCTGGGTGCACATCGCCGAGGTCACCGACCTCGCCCACCTGCTCCGCGGCGGCGAGCTGGTGCTCAGCACCGGCATCGCCATGCCCGACGACCCCGAGGCGCTGCGCCGCTACATCGACGACCTCGCCGCGGCCGGGGTCAGCGGGATCGCGGTCGAGCTGGGCCGCAAGTACCACGCCGAGCTCCCGCCCGCCTTCCTCGACGCCGCGCGCGAGGCGGGCGTGCCGGTGGTCCTGCTCGACCGCGAGGCCCGCTTCGTGGAGATCACCGAGGCCGTGCACATCCGGGTGGTCAACGAACAGCTGGAGGAGCTGCGCGAGTCGGAGAAGCTGCACTCGGTCTTCACCCAGCTCTCGGTGGAGGGCGCCGACACCGGGCGCATCCTGCACGAGGTCGCCCAGCTCTCCGGCTGCCCCGTGGTCCTGGAGAACCTCACCCACCAGGTGCTGGCCTGCGACCTCAACGGCGAGGAGCCCGGAACCCTGCTCACCTCCTGGGAGAGCCGCTCGCGCGCGGCGCGTTCGGGGACGCGCACCGTCCACACGCCCGCCAACGGCTGGCTGGTCACCACTGTCGGGGCGCGCGGCCAGGACTGGGGGCGGCTGATCCTCGTCGTCGGGGCCAACCCCACACCGCGCCAGAGCATGCTCATCGAACGCGCCGCCACCACCCTGGCGCTGGGCAGGCTGCTGGAGCGCCACCAGGAGAGCCTGGAGCGGCAGACGCACCGCACGATCATCGCGGGCATCATCGACCGGGCCTACTCCGACCCGGAGGAGGCCCTGGTGCGGGCCCGCGCCGTGGGCGTGCCGCTCAACGGCCGCGAACTGGTGGGGCTCGTGCTGCGCCTGCGCGAGAGCGGGACCGGGCTGGCCGCCCAGGCACGCCTGTCCGACACCGCCGAGGGCGCCGCGCGCGCCTGCCGGGAGCTGCGCCTGCCCGCACTGGTGGGTTCGCTCGACGACCTGCGCGTGGGCATCCTGCTCGCGCTGCCGGGCCGCCAGCGCCTGGACCCGACCCTGCACATGCTCGCCGACCGCATCCGCACCGCCGTGGGATCCTCCGCGGTGCTGGCCGTGGGCTCCTCCGCCGACGGCGTCCGTGAGGTGCGGCGCTCCTTCCTGGAGGCGCGCCAGGTCGGTGACGTGGCCATCCGCCAGAGCGACCAGCGCCCCTTCTACCGTCTGCCCGACCTGCACCTGCGCGGCCTACTCCACCTGTTCCGCGACGACGAGCGGCTCCAGACCTACGTCGAACGCGAGCTGGGGCCGCTGCTGGACCACGACGCGCGGCACGGCGGCGACCTGACCGACATGCTCCGCCACTACCTGGGCGCGGGCCGCAACAAGGCGCTCGCGGCCGGGCGGGCGCACCTGTCCCGCCCGGCGTTCTACGACCGGCTGCGGCGCGTCGCCCACGTCCTGGACGCGGACCTGGACTCGGTGGAGACCTGCCTGTCCCTGCACGTGGCGCTGCTGTCGCTGGACTCGGTCCGCGACGAGCGCTGACCAGACCCCGCCCCCTCCGCCGTCACAGGTCAGAAACCGTGCGGCACAGCGGCGACGTCTCCGGTCAGTCCGCCTCGGGCACCCCCTCCAGCTCCATCCCCAGCAGGACCGACGCCAGGCTCTTGCCGTGGGCGTCCAGGTACAGCGACGTGGTCACCGTGTCCTCGCCCGCGCGCGGGCACACCAGGACCAGCGCGCACACGTTGTCCATCCGGTGCACGGTGACCGGTCCCGACACGCGCCCGCCCAGTGCGAGGGCGACCCGGTCGGGGGTCAGTTCGGCGCACAGCACCGGGTACCACTCCGGTGCGTAGGCGATGACGGCGATCGTGTTGAGGTTGCCCTTGTCCCCGGCCCGGGCGTGGGCGACGTCGCGGAGCACGGTGCTCACCGCTCCCCCTCTCCGAAGAAGTCGACCCGGGTGCGCACGGCCTCCCGGTCGACGGTGGTCGACAGCACGCCCACGACCTCGTGGACGGAGGTCCTGACCCCGCCCCCTCCGGAGGGCCCCGACGTGTAGAGGGCGCCCACCTCCTCGGCGACCGCCTCCGCGTCCGCGCGGCCGGGGGCGAGGGCGGCCACCCGCAGCCGGCACTCGAAGGGTTCGTCACCGCCGCCCCCGCCGGAGCCGTGCAGCGCGTCCACGCCCACGACGTCCGCGCGCAACCGGGAGACCTTCCCACCGAGGCGCTCGCGCACCACCTCGCCCGCCAGCCGGGCCCGCGCCAGCGCGCCGGGGCCCGCGTAGGAGATCTCACCCTCGCCCCGGAACCCCGCCCGGTACCCGACGCTGACCTTCAGCCGCCCGGGCCGGGGCAGCCCCCGGGCCCCCGTGACCAGTACCCGGTCCGGGCCGCTCTCGGCCAGCCGCACCCCGGTCATGTCGAGCACCGAGTCCGGCGTGACGTAGGCCCGGGGGTCGGTGACCTCGTAGGTGAGCTGCTCGGTGACGGTGAGCCGGTCCACCCGGCCGCCGGTCCCCGGCAGCTTGGTGACCACGGCCGAACCGTCCCGCTCCACCTCGGCCAGGGGGTAGCCGAGGCGGGCCAGATCGGGGACCTCCTTGCGGCCCGGGTCGGCGAAGTAGCCGCCGCTCACCTGGCCCGCGCACTCCAGCAGGTGGCCCACCAGGGTCCCGGCGGCCATCGCGTCCGCGTCGCCGGGGTCCCATCCCAGGAGGTGGGCCAGGGGCGCGAGGAACAGCGAGGGGTCGGCCGCCCGGCCCGCGATCACCACGTCGGCCCCGCCCTCCAACGCGGGCGCCAGGGCGTCGGCGCCGACGTAGGCGTTGGCGGAGACGATCTCGCCGTGCGCCTCCAGCGGCAGGCCGTCCTCCCAGCAGGGCGCCGACGGGTCCAGCAGGTCCAGCACGTCGTCACCGGAGACCGCGGCGACCACGGTCGGCAGCCCCAGCTCCCGGGCCGTGGCACGGGCCATGCGCGCCGCCGCCACGGGGGCGGCCGCCCCGGCGTTGGTGACCAGCCGGGTGCCGTGCCGGTGCAGCGGTTCGAGCAGGAGTTCCAGGCGGCGCCGCAGGGTCGGGTCGTAGCCGGGGCCCGACCCGCTGGCCTCCCGGAGCGAGGCCAGGGACACGGTGCGCTCTCCCAGGCACTCCAGCACCAGGGTGTCCAGGTTCCCTCCCTCCACGAGGTCGACGGCGGGTTGGAGGCGGTCGCCGGCGAAACCGGCGCCGCACCCGATCCGGGCTCTGCTGGGCACACTGACTCCTTCGGATGGTGTGGACGTGCGGTCAGCCGACCCAGAGCGGGACGGCCCCGCTGACGAGGGCGACCGCGAGGACGACGAGGCTGACCAGCCAGGCCCACGGCAGCAGGAAGCGGATGTGCGAGCCGATGGGCACCCCGGCCAGGCCGACCAGGAGGTAGAAGGAACCGGTCAGGGGACTGATCGGGAAGCCGACGGTCTCCTGGCCGATGATCGAGGCCTGCGCGATGTCGGCGGCGGCGACGCCGAAGCCCTCGCCCACGGCGGTCAGCACCGGCATGACGGCGAAGTAGTAGGCGTCGGGGCCGAAGAGCAGGCTCATGGGCACGCCCAGGACGCCGACGATCGCGGCCATGCCGGGACCGAGGAAGCCGGGCATGGCGCCGGTCATGGCCTGCCCCATCGCCTCGATCATGCCGCTGTTCTCCATGACCCCCAGGAACACGCCCGCCGCGAGCAGGGTGCTGGCCATGAGGATCGCCCCGGAGGCGTGGGCGTTGACGCGGTCGGTCTGGGCCTTCATCCCCGGGTAGTTGACGACGAGCGCCACGACCAGGGCCAGCATGAAGACGAGTTCGGGGGAGAGCAGCCCGAGGACCAGGGCGAGGACGGTGGCGACGGTCAGGGCGGCGTTCACCCAGTACAGGCGCGGGCGCAGCAGGTCGGCGTCCGGCTCCTCCCCGACCCCGGGAAGCGGGTCGGTTCCGCCCTCACCCGCGGACCCGCCCGGGCGGCCGCTCCCGGCGGGAACCGGGGAGGGCCGGGGGTCGGCCGCCGCCAGCCGTACGCGCTCGCGGTGGCCCAGGTACCAGGCGACGGCGACGCAGGCGGCCATGCCCGCCAGCTGGGCCGGGATCAGCGGGGCCCACAGCTCGTTGGCCGGGGTGCCGAGGACGCTGGCGGCCCGGGCGGTGGGTCCGCCCCACGGGACCATGTTCATGATCCCCGAGCCGAGCCCGACCAGCGCGGCCAGGACCAGCCTGCGCATGCCCAGGGCGTCGTAGAGCGGGAGCATCGCCGGGATGGTGATGAGGAAGGTGGTGGCGCCCGCGCCGTCCAGGTGGGCGACCATCGCGAGCACCACCGTCGCGACCGCCACGGTCACCGGGGTGTTCCCGGCGAACCCGAGCACGCGGCGGATGATCGGCGCGAACAGCCCCGCGTCGCGCATCACCCCGAAGTAGAGGATGGCGAACACGAACATCGCGGTGGTGGAGGCCACTCCGCCGATGCCCTCGCCGACGAAGGAGGCCACCTCGCCGGGGCCGAAGCCCAGTGCGAAGGCGGCCGCCACGGGGACGCCGACGAGCGCGACCACCGCGCCCACCCGGTTGGACAACAGCAGCAGGAGCACCACGGCGATCGTGGCGAAACCCATGGCGGTCAGCATCTGGCACGCTCCTCGGACACCCTCACGGGGGGAAGTGACGGGGGACACATGCCGACATGGTTTCGCGGGGCTGTCCCCGTGTCCAACATCAGTTCCCTCTGGATCTATGCTCTGGAGGCATGGATCTGAGCCTGAGGCAGCTGTCCGCCTACGCCGCGGTGGCCAGGTACGGGAGTTTCACGCGCGCCTCCCGTGAACTGCGCGTCGCGCAGCCCTCGTTGAGCAGGACGGTGCTCGGGCTGGAGCGCACCCTGGGGGTCCGCCTCCTGGAGCGGACCACGCGCCGGGTGGAGTGCACCCCGGAGGGGGCCGAACTGCTGGCCGTGGCCGAACGCCTTCTGGAGGCGCACCGCTCGGAGATGAACGGGCTGGAGCGCTTCCTGCGCGGCGAGCGCGGCACCGTCGCGGTCGCGACGCTGCCCTCGGTGGCGGCCGCGCTGCTGCCCTCGGTGATCTCCCGGCTGAGGTCGCGCACGCCCGAGGCCGACGTCCACATCCTCGACGGGATGTCGGGCGCGGCCGTGGAGCGGCTCCAGGCGGGGGAGTGCGACCTGGCCCTGGTGGCCGAGGGCCGGGTGCCCGGGGAACTGGTGTCCCGGCCGCTCCTGCGGGACCGCTACTTCGCGGTCGTGCCGGTGGGACACCCCTTCGCGGAGCGGTCCGCGCTGACCTGGGCCGACCTGGCGGGGGAGACCTTCCTGGCCACCGGCGGCGACTCCAGCGTGCGCGCGGGCGCGGACGCCGCCTTCGAGCGCGCGGGCGCGGTGCCCGAGCGGATCGTGCGTGCGGGCAACGTCTCGACCATCGGCGGCCTGATCTACGCGGGGATCGGCGTCACCGCGCTCCCGGCCCTGGTCGGGGTGCTGATGAGCTTCGCCGACCACGTGCGCGTGCCCCTGACCGACCCGGTCGTCGACCGCGGGCTGAGCGTGCTCACGCGCCGGGGCCGCAGACCGGGGCCGGTCGCGGCGGGGTTCCTCGCGCTGCTGGAGGAGATGCGCGCCGAGGACCACCCGCTGCCGCGGGACGTGGCCTGGACGCACTGACGGCGGGCGGCGCGTCCGCGCCGCCCGCCGCACGGGGACTACAGCTGGGCGAAGGCCTCCTCCAGGATGTCCAGACCCTCGTGCAGCAGCTCGTCGCCGATCACCAGCGGCGGCAGCATGCGGATCACGTTGCCGTAGGTGCCCGCGCTCAGCAGGATCAGGCCGCGGGAGTGGCAGAAGGACAGCACCTTGGCCAGCGCCTCCGGGGCGGGCGTGCGGTCGGTGTCCTGGACCAGTTCGATCGCGATCATCGCGCCGCGTCCGCGCACGTCACCGATGATCTCGTACTTGGCGGCCAGCTCGCGCAGGCGGCCCAGCATCAGCTCACCGATCGCGCGGGCCCGCTCGACCAGGCCGTCGGACTCGATCGCGGACAGGGCGGCCAGCGCCGCGGCGCACGCCGCCGGGTTGCCGCCGTAGGTGCCGCCCAGGCCGCCGCCGTGCACGGCGTCCATGAGCTCGGCGCGGCCGGTCACCGCGGCCAGAGGCAGGCCGCCCGCGATGCCCTTGGCGGTCGTGATCAGGTCCGGGACCACGCCCTCGTGCTCACTGGCGAACATGTGGCCGGTACGGGCGAAACCGGTCTGCACCTCGTCGGCGACGAACACGATGCCGTTGGCGCGGCAGAACTCCACCACCGCGGGCAGGAAGCCGGGGGCGGGCTCGATGAAGCCGCCCTCGCCCTGGATCGGCTCGATCACCACGGCCGCCACGTTCTGGGCGCCGATCTGCTTGCTGATCTGCTCGATCACCATGGCCGCCGCCTCGGGGCCGCAGTTGTCCGGACCCGTCGGCCAGCGGTAGGGGTAGGCCATCGGCATCCGGTGGATCTCACCGGCGAACGGCCCGAAGCCCTGCTTGTAGGGCATGTTCTTCGCTGTCAGCCCCATGGTGAGGTTGGTGCGGCCGTGGTAGGCGTGGTCGAAGACCACCACCGCCTGGCGGCCGGTCGCGCTGCGGGCGATCTTCACCGCGTTCTCGACCGCCTCGGCGCCCGAGTTGAGCAGGATCGAACGCTTCTCGTGGTCGCCCGGCGTGATCCTGTTCAGCGCCTCGCACACGTCCACGTACGCCTCGTACGGGTTGACCATGAAGCAGGTGTGCGTGAACCGGCCGAGCTGTTCGGCGGCGCGCTCCACCACGCGCGGGTCGGCGTTGCCGACGTTGGTCACGGCGATGCCGGAGCCGAAGTCGATCAGCGCGTTGCCGTCGACGTCCTCCACGATGCCGCCGCCCGCGCGCTCGACGTAGACGGGCAGGACGCTGCCCACGCCCTGGGCGACGGCCGAACGGCGGCGCTCCTGGATCGCGCGGGACTTGGGGCCGGGGATCTCGGTGACGATCCGGCGGGACTGGGCGACCTCGGTCGCTGCCATGCGGCTGCCTCCTTCTGCGGTGGACGGGAGCGGAGAGGGGCCGGGGGTGGGCTCCCCGACCTGGGATGACACTAGGGTGCGCGGGACCTCTCCCCCATGGACAGCGTGGATAATCAGGACTGATCCTTGCGCCAACGCGTCAGGGTTCGCGCGAAGCGGTTCCGCTGGAGCGGGGGGAGGGGACGGCCCGCCCGCGTCCGGTCCCGCCGACAGCACCGGACCGCCTCGACCGGCGGGCGAAGTGGAGGGGACGCCGATGCCACCGACCCTGGGGGCCCTGATGCGCACGCCCCGCCTGCGCATGAACCTGCTCACCGGCCAGGAGAACCTGGACCGGCGGGTGGAGTGGGTCGCGGTCAGCGAACTGGAGGACCCCACGCCCTACCTGGCGGGCGGCGAACTGCTGCTCACCACCGGCGTGCGCTGGGCAACCGGCGTCCCCGACCTGCGCGACTACACGCGCCGCCTGGCCGAGCGCCGCGTCACCGCGCTGGGCTTCGCGGTCGGCGTGGTCCTGGAACGCACCCCCGAGCCGCTCCGCGAGGCCGCCGCGGAGTTCGGCCTCACACTGCTGGAGGTGGCCCGGGAGACCCCCTTCATCGCGATCGGCAAGGAGGTGTCCCGTCTCCTGGCCAAGGAGGAGTACGAGGGGCTGAGCCGGGCCTTCGCCGCCCAGCGCGACCTCACCCGCGCCGCCCTCACCGGGGAGTCGGCGATCGTGGACCGGCTTGCCCGCGAACTCGGCGCCTGGGTGCTGCTGCTGTCCGCCGACGGCGCCGTCCGGCACGCCGCCCCCGCCGGGGCTGCCCCCCGCGCCGCCGGGCTCGCCGAGGAGCTGGACCGGCTGCGCGAGGCGGGCGTGCGCGCCAGCGTCTCCCTGACCTCGGGCGGCGAGCACGTCTCCGTGCAGCCCCTGGCCACCAGCCGCCGGGTTCGCGGGTTCCTCGCCGTGGGCACCGGCGGGCGCCTGGGCCCGGACGAGCGCACGCTGGTCAACGCGGCGGTGTCTCTGCTCTCCCTCGAACTGGAGCGCACCGCGCACAACGCCACGGCACGGGTGCGCGAGGGGGTGCTCGCGGCACTGCTCACCGGGGCTCTGGACCCGCTCCACCCGGGGGCGGAGCGGCTGCGCGGGGTCCTTCCCGCCGAACCCGTCGTCGTGGCGGCCGCCGACGGGGTGGGGCCCGCACAGCCGCCCGAGGGCGTCCTGGTCACCGAGCACGGCGGCCGCGCCCTGCTGCTGGCCCCCGCGGACACCGGCGCGGGGGTGCTCGGCGAGGTCCTGGAGGGGCCGGTCGGGGTGAGCGACCCGTCCCCCTACGCGGAACTGTCAGCGGCGCTGTCCCAGGCCGGGCGCGCGTTGGCCGCCGCACGCGACGCGGGGGAGGGCCTGCTCCGCGTCGGCGACCTGCCCGGCGGGCTGCTCGGGCTGGCCGACACCCCCGCCGGGGCGCGCATGGCCGGGGACCTGCTCACCCCGCTGCTGCGCCAGCGCACCTCGGCCGAACTGCTCGCCTCGCTGCGCGCCTATCTCGCGGCCTCGGGGAGGTGGGACACGGCGTCGGAGGCCCTGGGGGTCCACCGGCACACGCTCCGCTACCGCATGCGGCGCATCCGCGACCTGCTGCCCGGCGACCTGGACGACCCCGACTACCGGACCGAGCTGTGGATCGCCCTGCGCGTCCACGGGACCGCCGGGGCCCCGGGAGCCTGACGGACGGATGTCCGCGTGTCGCGCACGTTCGGGCATGGCCGGGGTCTGGCCGGAAGTGTTACCGGTGCGACGCACGGGGCTCTGACCCGCGATGATCTTGTACTTATAGCCGAAGTCGGCGCTCGAACCTCGCTATAGGTACAAGATCACGGAGAACGGAGCCGGGCCGTGTACTCCTCCCGATTCCCGCACGCCGTCACCCGGAGTGAAAGTGGCGACGGGTTCCGGTGTTCGCCGGGCCCGGGGCCGGTCCATCCACCACAATGACTTGCTGTCGGCGGGTAGTCAGCCGATGACGCATCCGGGTGGGGGAGACGTTGAGGTCACTGCGGGACGACGAGCACGAGATCGGGCGCACGGGCGTGCCGGGAGCGCTTCCGGCAGGGCCGCAGGGAACCGCCGGTCCCCTCCCCCCGGCGCTCGGCGACCGGTCGGGCGTCGGCACGGCCTCGCTGCGCTGGAAGCCCCCGATCGACCGCTCCGAGGTGCGTTCGCTGCTGGCCTACCTGCGCGCCTGCCTGCGCCGTGAGGCCGTGCACACCCACGCCATCCCGGTCGGCGACCTCGGCTCCGACAGCTGCGCCTGCCTGCCGCCGGGCCCCGAGGTGCTGTTCAGCGGGGTCAGGGAGACGCTTCCGCTGCACCCGGAGTCCGTCCGCGTCCTGCGCGCGGCCCAGGACCTCGGTCAGGCCCCGCGTTACGGCTATCCGCTCGTGATCCTGGGGGAGGGCGACGACCGGGTGGCCCTGCCCCTGCTCACCGTCGACGTGCGGGTCGCGGACGAGACCGCGGACGCCCGCACCGGCTCCGGGGACACGCTGGTCCGCGCGGTCGGCCCGCCCGACGTCAACCCCGCGCTCCTGGAACGCCTCGGCCTCACCGATTCCGAGGACCTGTTCGAACTGCGGACCCGGCTGCGCTCCGGGGCGCCCGACCCCCCGCGGCGCCCCGCGGCCGTCGCCGACCTCGCCGCCAGGATCCGCGTCCTGCTCTCCGGCCTGGAGATCGAGCGGGTGGACGACATCGCGCCCCTGGGCACCCGGGGCGTCCCGCGCACCGGGGTCGACGGCGCCCACAACGTCGCCGTGCTCTTCCGTGCCGGGCCCGGGGGAGGCCACGGGGCCGCCGAGTGCGAGCCCGTCGGCGTCGAGGGCGTCCTGGCCGACCTCGACCCCTCCGGCCGCGACGGCCTCGTCCCCGAGGACGTCAGCGGGACCGCGCTGGAGACCCTGCTCGGGCAGAGCGCACGGGCGGCCGCGGCCCCCGGCCCCGCGGCGTCCGGACGGCTCTTCCGCGGTTCCCGCGCCGGGACCCGCCACGGTCCCGCCGCCCCGGCCGGGGACACCACCGAGCCTCCCGTCCCGATCTCGGCGACCGCCCTCGGCCAGTCCCAGTACGCGGTCCTGTGCGCGGCCATGCGCGAGCAGCTCACCGTGGCCGCCGCCCCGCCCGGAAGCGGTGTGCACGACCTGGTCGACGCCCTCGTGCGCACCGCCGTCAGCAACGGCCAGCGCGTCCTGGTGTGCGGGCGCACCGAGGCCGACGTCGCCGCGGTGCGCCTGCGCGCGGACACCTCCCCCGGACACCCCGTCGTGCGCGTCGGCGGGGACGGCCAGCGCACGGCCGAGGCCGTGCTGCTCACCCGGCTCCTCGCCGAGCACTCCCGGAGCCTGCCCGCAGCCCCCTCCGGCCCCGGCGGGGAGGACCCCACCGTCCACTGGGCGAACCTGGCCGCGGACTGGGCGGCGGTCCGCGAGGCGTGGCGGGCCATGGACACCATGGCCTCCGGCGGCCACGCGCTCGCCCGCCTGGCGGAGGAGCGCGGCCGGGTCGTCGCCCAGGGGTGGGACCCCGACGCCCTCTTCACGCCGGAGCGGGGCGGCCCCGAGTACTGGCTGCACCGGGCCGAGCGCGCGGGCGCCGGAGGCCTCGCCGGGCTGGCGCACCGCGGCGCCGTCCGCCGAGAACTGGGTGTGGACACCGACCCCGACAGCCTCGCCCGCCTGTGCGCGGTCGCCCGCCTGGAGGGCGAGTGGCGCTCGGCCGTGGTTCGGCGGACCCGTTGCGCGCCGCTGAACGCGCTCACCGCCGACCTGGCCGACGCCCTCGACCGGCACCGCAGGTCCAGCTCCGCCTGCCTGCGCGCGGTCGGCGAGCCCCGGCTGCGGCGGGGCCGCGCCGCCATCGAGAACCGGTTGGAGAGCCTCAACTGGCACCGCGGCCGCGGCTGGCCCGGCCTGGGCACCCTGCTCGACACCCTGCCCGCGTGGGTGTGCCGCACCGACCAGGTCCGGGCGCTGCAACCGCAGGCGGGCCTGTTCGACCTGGTCGTCGTGGTCGGTGCCGAGCGCACCCGGCTGGCCGAACTGCTGCCGGTGCTCTACCGCGCCAACCGCGCCGTGGTGTTCGGCGACCCGGCGCACCCGGGGCCGGTGAGCGCGCTGGAGCCGGAGGAGGAGCGCCGTGCGCTGGCCACGGCGGGCCTGGCCGCCGACCAGTTGGACGACCGGGGTCTGCGCTACGGCGGCGGTTCGGCGATGCGTGCCCTGTACCGGGCTGCGCCGCCCATGCGGTGGCTGGACGAGCACGAGGGGGCGCCGCCCCAGCTCGCCGGGGTCGCGTCGCGGCACTGTTACGGGGGCAGGCTCGCGGTGCGCACCGTTCCCGACCCCTCCGGCGGCCCCGCGTTCGAGTGGCGCGACGTGGCCGGGGCCTGTGAGGCCGCGCCCGGAGCGTCCTACGTCAACCGGGACGAGGCCTACCGGGTGGCGGTGGTGGTGGACGAGCTCGACGAGCACCTGCCCCGGGGCCGGGTGGTCGCGGTGGTCGCGCCGACCCACCCCCAGGCGGCCCTGGTGCGCCGCCTGCTGCGCAAACGCGTCCTGCGCCACGAGGTACGGGTGGGCGGACCGGACCTGTTGGCGGACGACCACGACCCGGCGGACGTCACCGTCCTGACGCCGACGCTCGCCTCCGGGGCGCCCGCCATCGCCGAGCGGCGGGTCCGCCGGATGGGCCACCTGTGGTCGTCGGTGCTCACCCGCACCCGCCAGCGGCTCGTGGTGGTGGGAGACCGCGGGTACTGGTCGGGCGACGACGGCCCGCTGGGTGAGCTGGAGGCGGCGGCGGCGGGGGGCGGGACGGAGCGGACCGACGCGGCCGCCTCAGCACTGGTCGGGGAGCTGCGCGGGGTGGGGACGGAGGTGACCCTCCAGCAGACGGTCGAGGGCTGGACCGCCGACATGGTGGTCCGGTTCGGCTCCCGTCGCCTGCTGCTCCTGCTCGACCGCGAGCCCGACGGCCGGTCCCTGCGCTGGCTGCTCGCCCGGGGGGAGGCGCTCAACCGCACCACGGGGGACCCCGTGGTCGTGGTGCCCGCCTGGCGCTGCCTGGCCGATCCGCGCACCCTCGTGGAGGAGATCCTCACCGCCCACTGACCCGCCGGGAGGCCCCTTCGGAGCCGACCGCTGGCCGGACCGGCGGCCGGGACGGGCGCACTACCCTGGACCCGGATGTCCGGGAAACGGTGGCCACGCCGCCGTCCCGGGCGGACGGGAGAGGGGATGACCGGTGCCTGAGGGCCACACGCTGCACCGCCTGGCGGCGCACTTCGACAAGACCTTCGGCGGCGGCACGGTACGCGCCAGCAGCCCGCAGGGGCGCTTCGCCGACGGCGCCGCCCGGATCGACGGCCGGGTCCTCACCGGGAGCGAGGCCCACGGCAAGCACCTCTTCCTCGGGTTCGACTCGGGGGAGTGGCTGCGGGTCCACCTGGGCCTGTACGGCGCCTGGTCCTTCGGCGACGCCGACGGCGAACGCCACCTGGGCGCGCCGCGGGCCGCGGGCGGCGCCCGCACGGAACTGCTCCGCGACGCCGAGGGCTTCGTCGTGGCGCCCGAACCCGTCGGCGCGGTGCGCGCCCGGCTGGTCAACTCCTCCGGCTGGGCCGACCTGCGCGGCCCCTCGGCCTGCGAGGTCGTCAACGAGGACGAGAAGCGTGCCGTCCAGGGCAGGCTGGGCCCCGACCCCCTGCGCGCCGACGCCGACCCCGAACGCGCCTGGCACGTGGTCAGCCGCTCCCGGACCAGCGTCGCCGCGCTCCTCATGCGCCAGGACGTCGTGGCGGGCGTCGGCAACATCTACCGCGCGGAGTCGCTGTTCCGGGCGGGCCTGGACCCCCTGACCCCGGGCCGCGACCTCACGGCCGACCAGTGGTCGCGGCTGTGGGACGACCTGTCGGGCCTGCTCCGCGACGGCGTGCGGGACGGCTACATCATCACCACCCTCCCCGAGCACCGCCCCGACCCGGACGCGCGTCCCGTGCCACGGGAGGACAGCCTCTACGTGTGCTACCGAACAGGCGACCCCTGCCGGGTGTGCTCCTCGCCGGTCGCCTCCGCGGAACTGGCCGGGCGCACCCTCTACTGGTGCCCCGGATGCCAGGGAGTTTGAGGGTGTTAGTGAGCTAAGTACCCATTTGTCTGATTAGGTCCCAGGGTCATGCAGTACAATCCCCAACCGTCTGCTTAACCGGTTCAGCATTGTGTGATCAGGGGGACGAATGGGGGGTTTGATGCGGCGTCCGACCATCATGGACATCGCCAAGGCCGCGGGGGTGTCCAAGGGGGCCGTGTCCTACGCGCTCAACGGGCGTCCGGGGGTCTCGGAGGAGACCCGAAGACGCATCCTGGCGATCGCCAGCGACCTCGGCTGGGCTCCCAGCAGCCCGGCGCGCGCACTCGCCCCCGGCGGCCGGATCGGGGCGGTCGGCCTGGTGGTCGACCGCCCCGCCCACTCGCTCGGGCTGGAGCCCTTCTTCATGCAGCTGGTCTCGGGGATCGAGACCGAGCTGGCCTCCTCGGGGGTGGACCTGCTGTTACAGGTCACCGAGGACATGGGCGCCGAGATCGCGGCCTACCGGCGCTGGTCGTCCGAACGCCGGGTGGACGGCGTGATCATGGTCGACCTGCGCGTGGGCGACCCGCGCGTCCAGGTCGTCGAGGAGCTCCCGCTGCCCGCCGTCGTCCTCGGCGGACCCGAGGGCGTGGGCTCCCTGCCGTACCTGTACACCGACGACGCCACCGCCATGCGCGAGGTCGTCCACTACCTGGCCGCCCTCGGCCACCGGCGCATCGTCCAGGTCGCGGGCCCGGAGAAGTTCGTGCACACACGCGTGCGCACCCAGGCCTTCCTGGACGCCGCGGCGCAGGCCGGGCTGAGCGAGGCCCGCTGGGTGCACGCCGACTACACGGGCGAGGGGGGCACGAGGACCACGCGCAAGCTGCTGGCGGCCACCGACCGGCCGACCGCCCTGATCTACGACAACGACCTCATGGCCGTGGCCGGGCTGGGCGTGGCCCACGAGATGGGCGTCGACGTGCCCTCGCAGCTGTCCATCGTGGCCTGGGACGACTCGGTGCTGTGCCGCCTGGTCCGCCCCTCGCTGACCGCCATAGTGCGCGACATCGTGTCCTACGGCCGCCAGGCCGCGCTGATGCTGGCCAGGACGATCGAGGGCAAGCCGGTGGAGAACACGGAGACCTCCCGGGGGGAGCTGCTCCCCCGGGGGAGCACCGGCCCTCTGGGTGCCTGATCCGGCGTCCCCGCCCGGTCGCGGCTCCCGGACACCTGCTCCGGCGGGCCGTGTGTCCCGTCCGGCGCGTACACCGCGTGAGATCACGGAAGCCCCGCGTGGCGCGGACACCTGGTTTCGGGGCGTGCGCCGCGACGGATGTTAACGATGTGAAAACTGAGCCGTGAGTTGCCTCGGTGATCTCTGTGGCTTTGGTGTCCAAAAGGTGACCGTGAGGGTACTGCCCCCTTCCTGCGGGTTGTGGAAGGCTACGGTGCGTAACGCCCCACGCCGACAGGCCTCCGAGGGAGCGAGAACACCCGTGCGGAACCGGTTCAGCGCCGCCGAACTTACTGACATACCCGCATCTGTGCTGTTACAAGCGAATAACAGCGAAGTGTCGGGCATTGACGCCCTTCCTGTGGACGTGTTGTTGTTAACGTCACTTACCCGGTTCAGCAACGGTCTCGCGCGCTCACCACTGGGAGCGCTCCCAACCCTTCCGGTCTCTCGGAGGGGACTCCCCCCATAGGCCGGCCGGGTGACAAGGAGGAGTCGAGATGAGAATGCTGCGGCTTCCGGCGGCACTCGCGGCCCTGGCCCTCGCGGTCAGCGCCTGCGCGGGTGACGGCGGGAACAGCGAGGGCGGTTCGGGGCAGTACCCCCGGAACGAGACCCTGTACACCACGGGTACGGCGTGGTCCGCGCCGACCAGTTGGAACCCGATGATGCGGGGCCAGTTCGCGGTCGGCACCAACGGTCTGGTCTACGAGTCGCTCTTCCACTACGACCCGGAGGCGGGCGAGTACGTCCACTGGCTCGCCGAGAGCGACGAGTGGACCTCGGAGACCGAGCACGTGATCACCCTGCGCGAGGGCGTCACGTGGAACGACGGTGAGCCCCTGGTCGCCCAGGACGTGGTCACCACGCTGGAGCTCGGCCAGATCTCCGGAGTGCCCTACAGCAACGTCTGGGACTACATCGAGAGCGTCGAGGCCACCGACGAGCGCACGGTCACCGTCACCTTCTCGGAGAGCCGTCCGCAGGAGTGGATGAACTGGGCCTACTCCAACCCCATCGTCCCGGACCACATCTGGGCCGACATGGAGGAGACCCAGATCACCGACAGCTCCAACGAGAACCCCGTCGGCACCGGCCCCTACGTCTACGAGTCGCACACCGACGACCGCATGGTCTGGGAGCGCAACGACGAGTGGTGGGCCATCGAGGCCCTCGACATGACGATGGACGCCCGCTACATCGTCGACATCGTCAACGCCTCCAACGAGGTGACGATGGGCATGCTGAACCAGGGCGAGGTCGACCTCTCCAACAACTTCCTGCCCGGCATCGACCAGGTCCTCAACAGCAACGAGAGCATCACCAGCTTCTACGACGGCCCCCCGTACATGAAGAGCGCCAACACGGCGTGGCTCATCCCCAACCACACCCGTGAGCCGCTCAACGACACGGCGTTCCGCCAGGCCCTGGCCCACTCGATCAACATCACCCAGATCGTCGAGGGCCCGTACGCCAACCTGGTCCAGCCGGCCAACCCCACGGGCCTGCTGCCCGAGTGGGACGCCTACATCGACCACGAGCTGGTCGAGCGCGAGGGCTTCAGCTACGACGCGGACGAGGCCGTGGCCATCCTGGAGGAGGCCGACTACCTGGACGAGGACGGCGACGGCTTCGTCGAGACGCCCGACGGCGAGCCCATCGCCCTGACCCTCGCGGTGCCCTCCGGCTGGACCGACTGGATGGAGGCCGCCAACCTCATCGCGCAGAACGCCCAGGACGTCGGCATCAACATCACGGCCGAGTTCCCCGACGAGGGCCTGCTCAACGACAACCGCAACGCGGGCGAGTTCGACCTGGTCATCAACAACGCCCGGCAGCTGAGCAACTCGCCGTGGACCTACTACGACTACCTCTACCAGCTGCCCGTCCAGGAGCAGCAGACCACGGTGAACTTCCACCGCTACGAGAGCGACGAGGCCTGGGCCCTCACCGAGGAGCTCGCCCGGGTCCCCGCCGACGACGTGGAGGGCGCTGCCGAGGTCACCTCGCAGCTCCAGGAGCACTTCCTGGCCGAGCTGCCGACCATCCCGCTCTGGTACAACGGCCAGTGGTCGCAGGCCAACAACGCCGCCTGGACCAACTGGCCCAGTGAGGCGGAGGGCGCGCCCAGCACCCCCGCGGTGATGTGGGAGGGCTGGTACGAGCTCGGCGGGGTCGAGACCCTCGCCTCGATCGAACCGGTCGAGTAGGGGCGGGGGAGAGACCTCCCCCCGTCCACACCGCTGACCACTCCCCGACCCCGGCCGAGGCCCGGCGCGAAAGAGCCCGGCCGGGGGACGCCCCGGGAGAGCGGGCGCGGCACGGAACACCCCCACAGGGTCCGCGCCGCGCCCGCTCCGGGGCCACTCGACTGTCCGCCGCCATCACCTGGAGGAACGTGTGTGGCGCTATATCGGTCGTAAGCTCTTCGTCTACCTGCTTACGTTCATCGTCGCGGTCACCATCAACTGGATGATTCCGCGCTTCATGCCCGGCGACCCCATCCGCAGCATGCTCGGCCGGGCCTCGGTGGGCGACCCCGAGGCCCTGGCGGCCATGACCACCTACTACGAGGAGGTCTTCGGCCTCGACAGGCCGCTGCACGAGCAGTACCTGAGCTTCTGGGCCGGCCTGTTCCGGGGGGACCTGGGCATCAGCGTGATGCTCTACCCCGAGCCGGTCACCGACGTCATCATGAGGGCGGTCCCCTTCACCCTGGGACTGCTGCTCCCCGCGATCCTGCTCAGCTGGATCGTCGGCAACCGCTTCGGGGCCTTCGCCGCCCGCAGCAAGGCCCTGGACAACACGGTCCTGCCGGTCGGCTACATCCTCACCGCCACGCCGTACATGTGGCTGGCCCTGCTGCTGGCCTGGAGCCTGGGCATCGTCGCCGGGATCTTCCCGGCCTCGAACGGCTACAGCCTCTCCCTGCGCCCCGAGTTCAGCTGGCTGTTCATCTCCGACCTGATCGCCCACTGGTTCCTGCCGTTCCTGTCCATGTTCCTGGTGGCGCTCGGCGGTTGGGCGATCGGCATGCGCAACATGATCATCTACGAGCTGGACGCGGACTACTCCAACTACCTCCAGGCCCTCGGCGCCCCGCGCAAGCTGGTCCGGCGCTACGCGTTCCGCAACGCCATGCTGCCGCAGATCACCGGCCTGGCCGTCCAGCTGGGCACGATCATCGCGGGCTCCCTGCTCACCGAGATCGTGTTCAACTACCCCGGCCTCGGCAAGCTCATCCTGGACTCCCTGGAGAGCCGCGACTTCTTCCTGCTCCAGGGCGTCTTCCTGTTCGTGATCATCGGCGTGCTGATCGCCAACTTCATCATCGACATCGTCTACGTGCTGATCGACCCGCGCACCCGGGTCCAGATGACGGGAGGCTCCTCATGACGAACGTCGCCGGAGCTCCGGGCACCGCCGAGAAGGCGGCCGCCCCCGAACCAGCCGAGCGCAAGGGTTCCGAGGCCCTGTACTACGCCCGGCGCAACCCCAAGCTGCTCATCGGCTCGGGCATCGTCCTGGTCTTCCTGCTGCTCGGGATCATCGGCCCCCTCTTCGTCAGCGACAGCCCCAACGAGTACGTCGGCCCCCAGACCCAGTCCCCCAACGGCGAGTACTGGTTCGGCACCACCACGTTCGGCCAGGACATCTGGGCCCAGTTCGTGCACGGCGTGCGCGCCACGTTCATCATCGGCCTGTTCGGCGGCGGCGTCGCCTTCGTCATCGGCACGGCGGTCGGCTTCGTCGCCGGGTACAAGGGCGGGATCGTCGACGAGATCCTCAACATGATCACGAACGTGGTCCTGGTGCTGCCCGCGATGGTCGTGCTCATCGTCGCGATCGCCTACCTGGACGCGCGCGGCCTGTTCGTGCAGGGCCTGTTCATCGGCCTGACCGCCTGGCCGTGGGCGGCCCGCGCGGTCCGCTCGCAGGCGCTGTCCCTGGCCACCCGCGACTACGTGGACCTGGCCCGGCTGAGCGGTCGGCGCACGTGGAAGATCATCACCACCGAGATCGCGCCCAACATGAGCTCGTACCTGGTGATGTCCTTCATCCTGCTCTTCGGCGGCGCGGTCCTCACCGCGGCCGGCCTGGACTTCATCGGCCTCGGCCCCTCCAACGGCGTGTCCCTCGGCCTGATGCTGGAGAGCGCCGTCTCCTGGAGCGCGCTCACCCTCGGCATGTGGTGGTGGTTCATCCCGCCGGGCCTCGGCATCACGGTGATCGTGGGCTCGCTGTACATCCTCAACGTCGGGTTGGACGAGGTCTTCAACCCCAAGCTGCGGGAGCTGTGATGACCCTGCGCGTCAAGGACCTGAAGGTCTACTACCAGACCCTGCGCGGGGACGTCCACGCCCTCGACGGCGTCACGTTCGACCTCGCCGACGGGGAGATCATGGGCCTGGCCGGGGAGTCCGGCTGCGGCAAGACCACCCTGGGCAAGAGCCTGATCCGCCTGGACTCGCGGATGCGCCACGTCGGCGGCACGATCGAGCTGGACGGCAAGGATGTGCCCATCGCCGACGACCAGGCGATGGTGCCCCTGCGGTACCACGAGATCTCGCTCATCCCGCAGTACGCGATGAGCGCACTCAACCCGACCCGCAAGATCGGGAAGATGATCAACGAGCTGCTGCGCGCCCGAGGCGTGCGGCCCGCCGACATCACCGAGGAGCTCCACCGCCGCCTGGAACTGGTCGGCCTGGACACCGACGTGCTCAACCGGTTCCCGATCGAGCTGTCCGGCGGCATGAAGCAGCGCGTCGTCATGGTCATCTCGACCCTGCTCAACCCGTCGCTGCTGATCGCCGACGAGGTCACCTCGGCCCTGGACGTGTCCACCCAGCGCTCCGTCGCGGAGTCGATGGTGGAGTTCCGCGACCGGGGCTACATCAAGAGCATGGTCTTCGTGACCCACGACATCTCGCTCGTGTACCAGATGGCGGACACGATCATGGTGATGTACGCGGGCCACGTCGTGGAGAAGGCGCCCGCGGGCACCGTCATCAACGATCCCAAGCACCCCTACACCCAGATGCTCATCGGGGCGCTGCCCGAGGTCGGCTCCACCTCCACCGTGCAGGGCGGCCGTCTGGAGGGCATTCCCGGCACCCCGCCGGGGCTGCTCAACCCGCCCACCGGCTGCCGGTTCAAGGACCGCTGCCCGATGGCGTTCTCCAAGTGCTCCGAACAGCCGCCGCTGGTGGAGATCGAACCCGGCCACTGGGCCGCCTGCTGGAAGACGGGGTGAGGTAGACCGTGCTGGAACTCAGCCACGTGCACAAGGTGTACAAGGTGGGCGCGTTCGGCGGTGGCCGCCTGCGCGCCGTCCGCGACGTGAGCCTCACGGTGGGTGCGGGCGAGGTCGTCTCGCTGATCGGTGAGAGCGGCAGCGGCAAGAGCACCCTCGGCAAGATGGTGCTGGGCCTGTCGAGTCCGACCTCGGGGAGCATCACCTTCGAGGGCACCGACATCACCACCATCAAGGGCCACACCGCGCGCAAGGAGTACTACCGCCGCGTGCAGGGGGTCTTCCAGGACCCGTTCAGCTGCTTCAACCCCATCTTCAAGGCCGACCGCGTCTTCGAGATGGTCCGCACCTCCTACTTCCCGCAGACCCCGGAGACGGAGTGGCGGGACAAGGTGCTGGCCGCGATCGCCACGGTGCGCCTGGACCCGGGCAACGTCCTCAACAAGTACCCGCACCAGCTCAGCGGCGGCCAGTTGCAGCGCCTGCTGATCGCGCGGGCGCTGCTGCTGGACATCAAGCTGCTGGTCGCCGACGAGATCATCAGCATGCTCGACGCCTCCACGCGCATCGACGTGCTCAACCTGCTCGCCGACCTCAAGGAGCGCGGCCTGGGCATCCTGTTCGTCACCCACGACCTGTCGCTGGGCAACTACGTCAGCGACAAGTCGGTGATCCTGCGCAAGGGCGCGATCGCCGAGATGGGGCCCACGGCCAGGGTCTTCGACAACCCGCTGCACCCCTACAGCCGTCACCTGCTGTCCTGCGTGCCGCAGCTGCACCGCACCTGGGCCGAGGTCGACGCCGAACTGGCGGCCAACCCCCCCGAGGACGTCGTCCTGCCGACGGCGCCCGACGAGGACTCTGCACCGCTGATCGAGGCCGAGGAGGGCCACTTCGTGGGAATCGACCAGGGCTGAGCCCCCCGCTTTCCCCCATTCCGGCGCCCGTCCACCCCCCGCGGGCGCCTCGGTCTTTTCCGGACCCCTCCGCGCCCGCTGTGGGAGGCGCCCCGGACCCGGGGGTCCGGGGCGCGGGATCCCCGCCGTCGAAGGGGCGGGGAAGCGGGCGCGGTGGTTCTTCGCGCACGGTCTCGACACCGACCGCCGAAAGCCGGAATTCGACGCGCGAACCCGGGCGGTCGGTGGTGATTCGCGGATGTCCGTACGGTCCCGGGTCCTCTTGCGGTACCTGCTCCCGAACGTCGGCGAACTCGGTCCGTAGGGGGACCCGGACGCCTTCCCGGACGCCCCGCCGCCCGGCGGGCCGCACACCCCCGTGGTCGCGGGCGGAGTCGTCCCGGACCCGGACGCGGCCACGAGCGCACCCGCCCTGAGGTGCGTCGACGACGTGCCGGCGACATCCGTCTGAACGGGAGAGGGCATCCCGGTGTGCGGTCACACGCGGCACACGGGTACCCTGGAAGGTCCATCGGTATTCCCCGGCGGGCCGTGCGGGTTGCCACACCTGAATCCTCTGCCAGCTGGCCCGTCTGTGGTAGGTTCGAAGTGATTGTTAGTCGTTGAATTTCGCAGTTGGTGTCTTGCCCGCGGAGTTTGTGACCGGCGGGCGGTTTCCAAGGGAGTCCGGCTCGCGGCAATTCGCGGACGTGAGTTTGCGTCCGTGTACACCGAGCTGAAGGAGAGAACATGGCTCAGGGAACTGTGAAGTGGTTCAACGGCGAGAAGGGCTTCGGCTTCATCTCCCCCGACGGCGGCGGCCCCGACGCCTTCGTTCACTACAGCGCCATCCAGGGTTCGGGCTTCCGTAACCTGGAGGAGAACCAGCGCGTGGAGTTCGAGATCGTTGAGGGCACCCGCGGCCCGCAGGCCGAGAACGTCGTCGCGCTCTAGCACGCGATAACTTCGCGTAACGCCCCGGAAGGCACCGCCTTCCGGGGCGTTCGTGTGTCCGGCCCCCCGGAGGGGGCGGGAACTCACTCCTCCAGCAGGGCCTCGGTGCGCTGACGCACCTCGGGGGTGTCCAGTCCCCGCACGGTCACCGTGGTGCGGCGGCGCAGCGCGTCGTCCGCGGTCACCGCCCACTCGCGGTCGCGGGCGAAGACCACCTGCGCCCAGATGTCGGGGCCGTCGGGGTGGATGCGCTCGCCCAGCCCCGGCTCCTCGCGGACCATCGCCGCGATGTCCATGGCCAGGCTCCCGTAGTGCGACGCCAGGTGACGGGCCACCAGCGGGTCCAGCGGGGCGCCGGGCGCGCGGTCGGTGATGAGCCGCTGGGCCACCGCGTCCGGACTGGCCAGCCCGGGCAGCGGCACCGTGCGCAGCGGGTCGGCCATGTCCTCGGACAGCGGCACGGCGCTGACCTTGCGCAGCTCCTTCAGGACGGCGCGGCCGATGTGGCGGTAGGTCGTCCACTTGCCGCCCGCGACCGAGAGCATCCCGCCCCGGCCCTGGCTGACCACGGTCTCGCGCTTGGCCGCGCTGGTGCCGCCGGGCCCGCCGGGCAGCACCCTCAGCCCGGCGAAGGAGTAGTCGACGTGGGAGGCGTCCAGGTAGGGCGCGTCGATGCCCAGCGCCGCCTCGCCGAGGATCTGCTCCACGTCGGCGGGTACGACCGACACGTCGGCCGGGTCCCCGGTGTACTCCTCGTCGGTGGTGCCCAGCAGCAGCCTGCCCTCCCACGGGATCGCGAACGACACCCGGTACTTGTCCACGGGGATGGTCAGCGCGGCGCGCCAGGGCTCGGGGGTCCGCAGCACCAGGTGCGCGCCCTTGGACAGGCGGACGCTGGGCGAGGCGGAGGGGTCCTCCATGCTCCGCAGCCGGTCCACCCACGGACCGGTCGCGTTGAGGACCAGCCGTGCGTCGATGCCGAACTCCCCGCCCTCGACGCGGTCGCGCAGGTCGGCGCCGGTGACCCGGCCCCGTGTGGTGCGCAGCCCCACGACCTCGGCGTGGTTGAGCACCACCGCGCCCGCGTCCACGGCGGCGCGCACGCTCATGACGGCCATGCGGCTGTCGTTCATCTGGTGGTCGCTGTAGGCGGCCACCGACCGCAGGCCGTCGGTGCGCAGGCCCGGGGCGAGCCGCCGCGCCTGGGCGGGGGAGAGCAGGCGGCCCATGCCGTCGCCGAAGGCGGACAGGGCCGAGTACAGGAACACCCCGGCGCCCATCTTCGCGGCTCCGTGCGGGCCGCCGGAGTAGATCGGGACCAGGAACGGCATGTGGTTGACCAGGTGCGGTGCCACGTCGGAGGCCAGGGAACGGCGCTCGCGGTGGTTCTCGGCGACCAGGCGCACCTGGCCGCTCTGGAGGTAGCGCAGTCCGCCGTGCACCAGCTTGGATGAGGCGCTGGAGGTGGCCCCGGCGAAGTCCCCCGAATCGACCATGGCCACGCGCAGGCCCGCCTGGGTGGCGGTCCAGGCGACGGAGGTCCCGAGGATCCCGCCGCCGACGACCAGGAGGTCGAAGGTCCCCCGGGTGAGTTCGTCGCGTGTGCGCGAGCGCGACGAGGCGATGCGGTTCTGGCTGGCGCTGACGGTCATGGCTGTGCTCCTCGGAGGGATGGAGGGGGCCTCGCGTGCACCTGAACAGTCTCCACGTTTCAGGCGATGTATCGCCTTCATAATACGACAATGCCGAACGCTGGTGAAGGTGAGGGGGTGGTTCAGCCGGAAAAACAGGCCTAGGAACGCCCCAGGGCGAAGGGAAGTTCGCCGAAGATCGCGCAGGGGAACCGGATCAGTACACGGGGCTCGAAAGATGCGGCATTGTCGAACTTCGATGGCCGCACGCGCGGCAGGCCCGCGTGGAGGGCGCGCACAGCGAAGCCCCGGGGCGTTCCGCGTGCGCGGAACGCCCCGGGGCGGTGCGGCCCTGGGGCCGTCGCGGAGGCCCCGGAGGAGGGGCCTTCGGGGCCCGGGCGGTCGTGGGAGGGCCGGTCGGAGCGGCGGTCGCACCGCCCCCGGGGCCCGCGGTGCTCAGGCGCCGAAGCCGGTGAGCCTCCAGATCCACGCGCCGATCACACCGCCCACCAGAGGGCCGACCACCGGGATCCAGGCGTACCCCCAGTCGGACGGGCCCTTGCCCGGGATCGGCAGCACCGCGTGCGCGATGCGCGGCCCCAGGTCACGGGCCGGGTTGATGGCGTACCCAGTCGGGCCGCCCAGGGACAGGCCGATCGCCAGCACCAGCAGACCGGTCAGCAGCGGCGCGAGGCCGTTGGTGAACAGGCCGCTCAGGTCGACGCCGCCCTCGATGGAGACGTAGCCGGAGTTCGCACCGATGCCCAGTACGCCCAGGAGCAGCATGGCGGTGCCGATGATCTCGGTGATGAGGTTGGCCACCGGGTTGCGCACGGCCGGAGCGGTGCTGAACACGCCCAGCTTCGCGTCCGGGTCGTCGGTGATCTTCCAGTGCGGCAGGTAGACCAGGTAGACCAGGACGGCACCGGTGAACGCGCCGCCCATCTGGGCCAGGACGTAGCCCGGGACCTGGGCCCAGGCGAACTCGCCGATGCTGGCCAGGCCGAGCGTGACCGCCGGGTTGATGTGGGCGCCGCTGGTGGCGCCGACGACGTAGACGGCCATCGCGACCGCCATGCCCCAACCGAAGGTGACGACGATCCAGCCGCCGTTGAGGGCCTTGGAACGCGCGAGTGAGACACCGGCGACGACACCGCCGCCGAGCAGGACCAGGATCGCCGTACCGACGAACTCTGCCAGATAGACCATGGAGACCTCCGCCCCGTCAGGGGGAACCGGGTCACGGGGGCCTCGCCCCCGCCGACCGGCGCCGGGCCGGAGGCGGGGGTTCAATAGGACGCACCCGTCACAGGAATGGGATGGAGCGGAGCGCGCAGGGCGTTCCGCGGGCCGGTTCCCGGGAGCCGAAGGTGGCAGCCGGGGCTTCTGGGAACCGGTTGTTCGGTGGGGTGCCGCCGCCCCCGCGCTACTGGGCGTCCTCGTGCTCGACCCAGTCCAGGGTGCGGCGCACGGCCTTGTTCCAGTTGCGGTACTCGCGCTCGCGCACGGCGGGCTCCATCTTCGGGGTCCACTCGGCGGCCTTGTGCCAGTTGGCGCGCAGCGTCTCGACGTCGGGCCAGTAGCCCACGGCCAGTCCCGCGGCGTAGGCGGCGCCCAGGCAGGTGGTCTCGGCGACCATCGGGCGCACGACCTCGGTGTCGAGCACGTCGGACAGGATCTGCATGAGCAGGTTGTCGGCGGTCATGCCGCCGTCCACCTTGAGCGTGGTCAGCTCCGTGGGCGCGTCGGCGTTCATCGCGTCGACGACCTCGCGGGTCTGCCACGCGGTCGCCTCCAGGACGGCGCGCGCGATGTGGCCCTTGTTGACGTAGCCGGTCAGGCCCGCCATGACGCCGCGCGCGTCGCTGCGCCAGTGCGGGGCGAACAGGCCGGAGAAGGCGGGCACGATGTAGCAGCCGCCGTTGTCCTCCACGGTGCGGGCCAGCGTCTCGATCTCGGGGGCGGTGGAGATCAGGCCCAGGTTGTCGCGCAGCCACTGCACGAGGGAGCCGGTCACCGCGATGGAGCCCTCCAGCGCGTACACGGCCGGTTCGTCGCCGAGCTTGTAGCCCAGCGTGGTGAGCAGGCCGTTCTCGGAGGTCACCGGCTCGGTGCCGGTGTTCATCACCAGGAAGGTGCCGGTGCCGTAGGTGCCCTTGACGTCGCCCGGGTCGAAGCAGGTCTGGCCGAACAGGGCGGCGTGCTGGTCGCCCAGCGAGGAGGCGACGGGGGTTCCGGCCAGGTAGCCGTTGGCCTCGCCGTAGACCTCCGAGGACGAGCGGATCTCGGGCAGGATGCCCTCGGGGATACCGATGGCCTCCAGGATCTCGGGGTCCCACTGGAGGGTGGACAGGTTCATCAGCATGGTGCGGCTGGCGTTGGTCACGTCGGTGACGTGGCGGCCGGTCAGCTTCCAGATGATCCAGGTGTCCATGGTGCCGAACAGGACCTCGCCGCGCTCGGCGCGTCCGCGCAGGCCGTCGACGTTGTCGAGCAGCCAGCGCAGCTTGGGGCCGGAGAAGTAGGTGGCCAGCGGCAGCCCGCACCGCTCGCGGAAGCGGTCCTGCCCCTCCTCGCCGCCCAGCTCGCGGACCAGGTCGTCGGTGCGGGTGTCCTGCCAGACGATGGCGTTGTGGACCGGCTCGCCCGTCTCGCGGTCCCAGACCAGGGTGGTCTCGCGCTGGTTGGTGATGCCGATGGCCGCGATCTGGTCGGGGGTGATGTCGTTCTTGTCCAGAGCCCCCCGGACGACCGCCTCGACGTTGGTCCAGATCTCCGAGGCGTCGTGTTCGACCCAGCCTGGCCTGGGGAAGATCTGCCTGTGTTCGCGTTGGTCGACCGAGACGATACGTCCGTCGCGGTCGAAGAGGATGCAGCGGCTCGACGTGGTGCCCTGGTCGATCGCGGCGACGTACTGCTGACTCATCGGGTGCTCGCCTTCAGGGTGGGGCTCGGGACGGGGCCGGACGCACACGGTTTCGGATTAAACCCGCACGTTGTACGACATTGACGTATGAGTAGCCGTTAGTTTCATCCGTCTTTCCTTCCCATGTCAAGGCCGCGTGACGCAATCGTGTCGCGTGCGTCACGCCCTCCCGGCGGCAACGCTGCCAGGCGCGGGCGAACGCCGGAAGCCGCCGCGCGGGAGGCGTCCCGCGGGCGTTCGGGCACGGGAGGGGGACGCGTTCGCGGACCGCCGGCTGGGGGCGGCGGGGGGAGAGACGGAGCGGAGCCCCGAGGAGGCAGGCTCAGTAGGGGGTGACGCCGAGTTCCCGGGAGATGGCCCGCGCCGCGTCGCGCACGTAGGAGACCTGCTCCATGTCGGGCCTGCCCCCCTCGCCGCGCAGGCGCTCGACGGCGCCGCGAACCCCGATGGCGCCGACGGTCGTGCCGCGCCGGTCGCGGATGGGGGCGGCGATGGAGACCTCGCCGTCCACGAGCTCCTCGGCCTCCCACGCCCAGCCGTCGTCGCGCACCTGGTCGAGCTGGCGCTCCAGTGCGGCGGGGGAGGTGACGGTGTGCCGGGTGAAGGAGGTCAGGACCGGGGCCCCGCCGGTCTCGACCACGGCCGGGTCCTCCTCGGGGGCCGCCAGGGGGTCGAAGGCCATGAGGACCTTGCCGATGGCGGTGGCGTGCAACGGCAGCAGGGTGCCCACGTCCAGGGTCTGCTGTGAGGCGTCGGGACGGAACACGTGGTGGACCACGAGCACCTGGTGCTTGTGCAGGGTGCCGATCCGCACGCTCTCGCCGCTGCGCGAGGCCAGGCTGTCCGCCCAGTTAAGGGCGCGGGTGCGCAGCTCGTTGCCGTCCAGGTAGCGGGTGCCCAGGCTGAGCATGCCCCCGCCCAGGCGGTAACGGCCCGACTCGGGGTCCTGCTCGACGAAGCCCACGTGCTGGAGGGTGCGCAGGATGCCGAGCACGGTGCCCTTGGGCAGCTCCAGGGACCGGGAGATCTCCGCCAGGCTGAGCCCGCGGGCGCCGGTGGCCAGGATCCGGAGGATGGCTGCCGCGCGTTCGATCGACTGGATTCTTCCCGGCATTGCGGTGCTACCACTCTCTAGTACGACAATGTCATACGCGGAATGCTACTACGCGTTGTGACGCGCGGCACGACCGCGGCAGCCGGACGGTCAGGCGGTCGGCACAGTCTAGTGGACCGGCCGAAACCGTCGCTGGTGTGTCATGAGGCCCTGACCTGCGATGATCTTGTACTTATGGCGAGGTTGGACGGTCGAGGCGCGCTATAGGTACAAGATCGCGGCGGAGGGGGCGACCCCGGTTCACGGCATGAGGTCGGCAGCCGGGGTCACAGCTCGGCGGTGGCCTCGGCCACGCCCCGGGCGGCCTCCTCGACGTCGCGGTCGGTGGTCTCCAGGTGCACCACCAGGCGCACGGCGTCGCCGATGCCCAGCCCCGCGACCCCGTGGCGGGCGAAGGCCTCGGCGTGGCGCGCGCCCTGCCCGGCCGGGGTGGGCACCAGCACCATGTTGGTCTGCGCCCGCACGGCCAGCCCGGTCTGATCGGCGATCAGCCGGGCCAGCTCCGCGGCGCGCTCGTGGTCCTCGGCCATCCGCTCCCGGTGGTGGCGCAGCGCGTACAGGGCCCCGGCGGCGATGATCCCGGCCTGGCGCATCCCCGCGCCCAGCAGCTTGCGCCCGCGCCGGGCCCTGCGCACCGTGTCGGCGTCCCCGGCCAGCGCCGAGCCCACCGGTGCGCCCAGGCCCTTGGAGAAGCACACCGACACCGTGTCGAACCCGTCCGCGACCTCCGCTGGAGTCGCGCCCAGGGCGGTGGCCGCGTTCCACAGCCGCGCCCCGTCCAGGTGCGCGCGCAGCCCGTGCCGGTGCGCGAACCCGGTGACCCGGCGCTGCTCGGCCAGCGGCAGGACCCGGCCGGTGAAGGTGTTCTCCAGCCACACCAGGGCGGGCTCGGCCCGGTGGACGTCGCCCCGGCCCGCGATCCACGACTCCAACAGGGCGTCGGTGGGGCAGAGGCCGTCCGAGTACAGGCGCGGCAGGGCCCGGGCCAGCACCGCGGTCGCGCCCTGCTCGTCACCGATGAGGTGGTGGTTCTCGTGCGCCCACACCTCCTCGCCGCTGCGGGTGGACACGTACAGCCCCAGCTGGTTGGCCATGTGCCCGGACGGCACGTACAGCGCGGCCTGCCTGCCCAACAGCCCGGCGGTCTCCTCCTCCAGTTCCCGCACGGTCGGGTCCTCGCCCCACACGTCGTCGCCGACCTCGGCCTCGGCCATGGCCCTGCGCATGGCCGGGGTGGGTCGGGTGACGGTGTCGGAACGCAGGTCGATCATGGCGTCTTCCTCCTGGCGGGACGCGTGCCCTCGGGCGAGGGGAGCGGACCCGGGGGCCGTGTCCGGGGTGAACGGGTGTCCGCCCGACGATACTGCCCGGCGCTCAGTCGCTCCCGATCCGGTCCAGGGCCCGCGAGAGCTGGCGCAGCGCCTCCAGCACGCGCGCGCTGTCCTCCTCGCCCAGCTCGGTGACCAGGGCCTCGGCCACCCGGTTGTGGTCGGGACCGATCCGGCGCAGGGCGTCCAGGCCCTCCCCCGTGGCGGCGAGCAGCTTGGCGCGGCTGTGCGCCGGGTTCGGCCGGTACTCGGCCAGCCCCTGTTCCACCAGCAGGTCGGCGATGCGCTGCACACTCTGCCGCGTGGTGCCGAAGCGGCGGGCGACCGCCGACACCGGCAGGGGCTCACGGGTCACCGCGCCGAGCACCTGCCAGCGCGCGGCGGTCAGCCCGGCGGTGCGGGCCAGCTCCTCGGCCACCGACAGGAGCTGTCCGTTGAGGCGGAAGACGGTGAGCGCGGTCCCGGTGAGCAGGTCGGAGTGTCTGTCCTCGGCAGGGGCCATGTTCAGGCCCCCTCCAGCAGCACGTGGTAGGCGCCGGGGTCGTGCTCGGCGTGCAGCCGGTACCACGCGTCGAGGACGCGGGGCGTGTACAGGTCCAGGGCCGCGAAGACCTCACGGGCGAACTCCAGGGGCGCGGTGGGCCCCGCGGTGATGAGGCCGCCGTCGGAGACCGCGAGCGCGGAGCGGTAGCGGCGCATGCCGGCGTAGCCGGTGGCCAGCAGGTACTCGGGCGCGGCGCTGGTGTGGTCGCGGTAGTCCAGGAGGCCCTCCCGGGCGAGCCCGGCCGTGGCGCCGCAGATGGCCGCCACCGGTACGCCGGCGTCGAGCCAGATCCCGGCCGCCGAGGCGAACGGGGAGAAGGACTCGGGGTCGAGGTCCCAGCCGTCGGCCCCCGGCAGGATCAGCATCGCGCTGGAGGAGGGCTTGAGCTGGGGCAGGGTGATGTCCGGAAGGATGGTCAGTCCGCCCGCGGTCGTGACGGGCGCACCGGTGAGGCCGACGGTCACCACGTCGTAGCGCCCGGGGTCGCGCTGCCAGTCGCCGCCCCGGATGGTCGCGGTGGTGTGCCCGATCTCCCAGTCCGCCAGCTGGTCGTACACGGCGAGGTGGACGGTCTGCCTGGTGTCTTCGATCATGACAGCATGCTGTCAAATGGACAACATACTGTCAACGATCGAGGGGGCGGATCGGCGTCGTCCGGTGCGTCCGATGCGCCCTCTGAGGGGATATGCGCTGGTCCGCAGGCCAGGCGGTCGGCGCGCCCACGGACATCATGGATCAGGTGTCGCCCGTCGTGCTTTTTCGGCCGGTCTACAAGTGCGCGTCTCCCCTGAAGAAACCCGGAAAGTTACCCCGGTCGGTGCCGGTGGGGCGCGGGTTGGCGGCCGGCGCGAGGAAGTCGAACCCGTTCGTGTGGTCCGCCCCGCGGGGGCCGAGGGGCGGGGCCGAGCACGCCCAGTCCCGGCGGGCCCTCGGTCCGCGTTCCGCCCCCGACCGCCGCGGAGTGACGACCGAACGCATCGCTGTGTCGCATGTCACCCCTGCCCTGGAAGCTGCTGGTGGGTCGGGTTTCCGGTGACGCAGGTCTCGTGGGCGTAACAGAACGGAACGGCGGTGTTCACATAACCTCACAAATGGTATTACCATTCTCGGAGCCTGCCCCCAGAGCAGGTCGGAGTCGTACTCCCGTACAGCTCAGCACCACCGCACACCCACGGAAGGCTCCGTCATGGAGAACTTCGAACCCGTCTACGGGACGGGCCCCCTTCTCGGGATCGCTGCGGGCGCCATCGCCCTCCTGCTGTTCCTGATCATCCGCCTCAAGCTGCACGCGTTCGTGGCACTCATCCTGGTCAGCGTCCTGACCGCCCTGGCGACCGGCATCCCCGTCTCCGGGGTGGTGCCCACTCTCCTGGACGGCTTCGGGGGCACCCTCGCCAACGTCGCCCTGCTCGTCGGGCTCGGTGTGATGATCGGCCGCATGCTGGAGATCACCGGTGGCGCGGCCGTCCTGGCCGGGGCGCTGATCAGGCTCTTCGGTGAGAAGCGCGCGCCGCTCGCACTCGGGGTGGCCTCGCTGCTCTTCGGCTTCCCGATCTTCTTCGACGTCGGCCTCATCGTCATGCTGCCGATCGTCTTCAGCGTGGCCCGCCGCGTCGGCGGGTCCGTGCTCATGTACGCGCTGCCCACGGCGGGCGCCTTCGCGGTCATGCACGCCTTCGTGCCCCCGCACCCCGGACCGGTCACCGCGGCGGTGGAGGTCGGGGCGGACATGGGGCTGGTGCTCCTGGTCGGCACCGTCCTGGCCATCCCCACCTGGTACCTGGCCAGCTACCTGTTCGGCCTGTGGGCCGGGAAGAAGTGGGAGCTGCCGGTCCCCGAGGACATCATGTCCGACGGCACCGTCGAGCACGAGAACCCGCCGCACCTGGGTACCGTCATGGCCATCCTCCTGCTGCCGATGCTGCTGATCTTCGCCAACACCGGTGTGACCACGTTCGTCTCCACGGGCGCGGTGTCCGCCGAGGCCACGTGGGTGCAGGTCCTCCAGCTGCTCGGCCAGACCCCGATCGCGCTGCTCATCACCGTGCTCTTCGCGATGGTCGTGCTCAGCCGGGGCCGCTTCACCCGCCAGCGGGTGGAGGAGATCGTCGGCGGCGCGCTCGGCCCGGTCTGCGCCATCATCCTCATCACCGGCGCCGGCGGCATGTTCGGCGGCGTGCTGCGCACCAGCGGCATCGGCGACGCCCTCGCCGACAGCCTGGAGTCCACCGGCCTGCCGGTGATCGTCGCCGCCTTCGTCATCGCGCTCGCGCTGCGCGTCGCCCAGGGCTCGGCCACCGTCGCCATCACCACGGCGGCGGGTCTGATCGCCCCGGCCGTGGCGGCCGCATCGGGACTGTCCTCGATCGACCTGGCCCTGATCGTCATCGCGATCGCCTCCGGCGCCACCGCCCTGTCGCACGTCAACGACTCCGGGTTCTGGCTGGTCGGCCGTTTCCTGGGTATGGACGTCAAGACAACGCTCAAGACCTGGACGGTCATGGAGACCCTGATCGGCTTCATCGGCTTCGGGCTCGCCTTCGGACTCAGCCTGGTGCTGTGACCGCACGGGCGGAACCCCGCCGTCCGCTCAGGACGCGGGTTCCGCCCTCCGGTCGTCCTCCAGCGCGACGGACACCTCGGTGACGATGGAGCGCATCGCGGCCTCCGCCACGTCGGGGAGGCCGTCCCGGATCGCCTGGGCCACGGCCTTGTGCAGCCGCAGCGCCTCCGGGCGCGGGTTGCGCGGCATCAGGTGGTAGGAGGTGCGTCCGACCAGGACCTCCGCCACCACCTGGGACAGGCCGACGAACATCTCGTTTCCGGACAGCTCCAGGATGCGGCGGTGGAACGTGACGTCCAACTCCAGGAAGGTCTCCAGGTCCCCGGCCCGCCCGGTGCGGACCATCTGGTCGGCGACCACCACCAGCTGGGCCCGCTCCTCGGCGTCTCCGCGCTCGGCGGCGAGCGCGGCGGCGCCCGGTTCCAGCGCGGCGCGCAGCTCGTTGAGCGAGCGCAGCTGCTCCATCCGGCCGGGTCCGGCCAGGCGCCAGCGGATGAGCTGGGGGTCGAAGACGCTCCAGTCCCGGCTCGGGCGCACGCGGATGCCGGTGCGGGGGCGGCTGACCACCAGCCGCATGGACTCCAGGACGCGCACGGCCTCGCGCGCGACCGTCCTGGAGACGCCGAAGTCCTGTTCCAGGCCCTGGAGGGTGAAGGTGTGGCCGGTCCGGTACTCGCCTGAGGCGATGGCGGGACCGAGCACCGCCAGCACCCGGTTGTGCAGTGTGCGGTGGTCAGCGGCCATCGTTCTCCTCGCGCTCCGGGACCGTCCGGTTGGCCACATGCGGCCGGGGGGTCACGCTGAAGCCTAGCCGGATTGATTGATATCACTATTAATGGTGACGCTTGCGGCCACGCAGGGGCACCACGACACGGAGAAACCATGCACTTTGTCTTCATGGGCGTCTCGGGTAGCGGCAAGACCACCGTCGCCGAACGTGTGGCCGAGCAGCTGGGTCTGCCCTTCGCCGAGGCCGACGAGTTCCACCCGCGGGCCAACATCGACAAGATGGAGGCGGGCGTCCCGCTGACCGACGAGGACCGCTGGCCGTGGCTCCACGAGCTGGCCCGCTGGATCGGCGAGCACGAGGCCGCCGGCGAGTCCACGGTCATGGCCTGCTCGGCGCTCAGGCACAGTTACCGCGACGTCCTGCGCCAGGCCGCCCCGGGGGTGCGCTTCCTGCACATGCACGGTTCCGCCGAGGTGATCTGGCGGCGGATCGAGGCACGTCGGGACCACTTCATGCCGCCCGCGCTCCTGGAGTCGCAGCTCGACACCCTGGAACGGCTGAAGGCGGACGAGCCCGGCCTCGAACTCGACGTCAGGGACGACGTGGAGTCCCTCGTCGGGCAGGCGCTGGAGTACGTGGGACCGCTGCTGCGTCCGGCGAAGGCGCCCGCCGTCGGGGACTGAGGGAAGCGGCGGCGGGCCACGGTCGCGTCACCGTCGGGTCTCAACTTCCGTGCACGGTTCCGCGGGTGCCTTGCGCGGTTCCTCCCGGAACGCGACCCTGTTCGGCATGTCGAATTCCGTCTCGTCCCCCGTGTCCCCCGCCTCACGGATCCTCGGCACCGCACGGTCCTCCGCCGCGGGCCTCCTCGCGGAGCGCCACCCCGGTGTTCGGCCTCCGCGTGACGTGCGCCAGACCTGCGTCCTGATGCTGGTCGGCCTTCCCGCGTACGGCCTGCTGGCCTACCTGGCGGGCGACCGGATGCTCTCGGGCGCGCACGAGGACGCCGTCGGCGGCCTGCGCGCCCTGATGGTCGCCGCCGCGCTCGTGGGCGTTGTCCTGGCGGCCCTCGCCCTCCCGGTGCGCCGCGGCGGCAACGTCCTGTGGCGCGGCGCCCAGGTCGGCGCCGTGGCCGGGCTGGGGGTCGCCCCGGCCGGTCTGTACGCGGCCGCGCGGCTGGTGGACACTCCGCTGCTGCTGGCCGCAGTCCTGGTGGCGGTCGCCGCCATCGTCGTCAACATCGCGCTGTGGAGCACCGAGGTCCGCCGCTGGTGCGGCCTCGGGCGTTCCTGAGCCCGGCGGCGGCTCCGGCGCCCCGAGGCCGCTCCTCCGTCAGTCCTCGTCGTCCTCGCCGTCGGCGGCCGCGTGCAGCCGCGCCAGGTGGTCGCTGTCGTCCTCCCCGTGGCGGCCCAGGTAGATCTCCCTGGCCTCGTCCGCGATGTCGGCCGACTCGTCCTCGAAACCGTAGTCGGCCAGGTCGTCCAGCAGGTCCAGCGCCCGGTGCAGGGCGTCGCCGTCGTCGGGGGACTGGGCGGACTCCTGGGGGAGGTGGTCCACGACCCTGGCGAGGACGGCGGCACGCGCCTCGTCCACGGCGCTCTCGGAACCGGCCGCGGCGGTCAGCCGGATCCTGGTGATGGGATCCTCGTCGGCCACCAGCATCAGCTGTTCGGCCAGCCAGGAGGCCTCCTGGCCTTCGAGGAACGCGGTCAGCGCCGCGTCGTCAAGCGGTGTGGTCATTCGCAGATCATAGGCCCGCCCGGTGCCTCCACCGACACCGGAGTCCGGGCCCCGGAGGCGGATCCGCGGGCCCGAAAAACACACCTTTTCATCCGATCATCGGATATCAGGTGACAGGAAAATTCTTTTCCCGGAGTTACGGGGGTGTCGCAGTGAGGTTTCACGTGATAGTGCGTTCATCTGTTCGACAACTCGTATCCGAAAATGCGCCCACGGATCACGGCACAGATGGGAAACGGTTGTATTAATACCCAGCTGTCTACCTTCACAGCCGCTCTCGGAGCGGTCTAGGGTCCACTCAATCGTTCCAGGGCCTGCCGGGCCCCGCACTGAGGTGGACCATGTTCAGGAAGCCTTTCCGAAAGCCGCTGGCCCTCCTGGCCTCCGCGGCCGCGCTCACGCTGGTGGCCACGGCGTGCGCCGAGAGTAACCGCGAGGGCGAGGGGACCGACGCGTCGGAACCCTTCGTCTTCGCCTCCGCGGGCGACATCAAGACCCTCGACCCCTTCCTCACCAGTGACGGTGAGACTTTCCGTTACAGCAGGCAGGTATTCGAAACCCTTCTCGAACACGAATCGGGCGGGACCGAGATCGTCGGCGGACTCGCCGAGGAGTGGGAGCAGTCCGAGGACGGCACCGTCTGGACCTTCCACCTGCGTGACGGAGTCCTGTTCCACGACGGCGACGAGTTCAACGCCGAGGCGGTCTGCGCCAACTTCGACCGCTGGCACAACCTCACCGGCGGTTTCCAGAGCTCCAACAACTCCTATTACTGGCAGTCGATCTTCGGCGGTTTCGCGGAGAACGAGAGCGAGGACCTCGCCGAGTCCCGGTACGTCTCCTGCGAGGCCGCCGACGAGCTGACCGCGGTCATCACGATCGACGAGTACTCCTCCATCTTCCCCGGCGGTTTCAGCCTCGCCTCGTTCGGCATCATGAGCCCCAGCACGCTGGAGGCCATCGCCGACGCCGAGATCACCGGCGAGGAGGGCAACTTCACCCTCCCCGAGTACACCCAGACGGCCGGGACCGTCGCGGGCACCGGGCCCTTCACCGTCCAAGAGTGGGACCACGACCAGGCCGAGGTGACCCTCCAGCGCTTCGACGACTACTGGGGCGACGCCGCGGGCTTCGAGACGATGATCCTGCGCGCGATCCCGGACGAGACCGCCCGCCGCCAGGCCCTGGAGGCGAGTGACATCCACGGCTACGACCTGGTCGCCCCCGCCGACGTCGCCCCCCTGTCCGAGGCCGGGTTCCAGGTGCCCACCCGCGGCGTCTTCAACGTCATGTACATGGCCTACCAGCAGGAGGCCAGCGAGGCGCTCGCCGACCTGGAGGTGCGCCAGGCCCTCGCCCACGCCGTGGACCGCCAGCGCATCGTCGACACGATCCTGCCCGAGGGCGGCGAGGTCGCGACCCAGTTCCACCCCGACACCCTCGACGGCTGGTCCCCGGACGTGCAGACCTACGAGTACGACCCCGATCTGGCCAGGGAGATGCTGGCGGACGCCGGGCAGGAGGACCTGACTCTGGAGTTCTGCTACCCGACCGACGTCACCCGCCCCTACATGCCCGCGCCGCGCGACATCTTCGACGTCATCGCCGCGGACCTGGAGGCGGTCGGCGTCACCGTGGAGCCGGTCACCTACGAGTGGACCGAGTACGTCCCGCGCACCAACTCCGGCGAGTGCCCGCTGTACCTGCTCGGCTGGACGGGCGACTACAACGACGCCTACAACTTCATCGGCACCTGGTTCTCCGGGTACAACAGCGAGTTCGGCTTCCGTGACGAGGACCTGTTCGAGGCCATGGAGGAGGCGAGCACCAACCCGAACCAGGAGGAGCGTGTCGCCGCCTACCAGGAGCTGAACAACCAGATCATGGACATCCTGCCGGGGCTGCCCATCTCCAGCTCCCCGCCGTCCATCGCCTTCGCCGAGAGCGTCAACCCGCCCAACGTCAGCCCGCTGACCCAGGAGAACTTCGCCGAGGCCTCCTGGAAGTAACCCGAAGCAGTCCGGCCGACCTCCCCGAGGGGAGGGGGAAGGGGCCCGACCGGCCGCCGGTCGGGCCCGCCCACTGCCCGGGGCCGCGGTCCACGGTCCGTCCGGGACCGCGCGCCCCGCGCCGCGGCACCACCCGGCAGGGCGCGCCGCCCGCGCGCCGCCCGGGCCCCTGACCAACCACCCGCTCGAACTCCCGCCGCGATCCGGCGGGGACGCTTCGCGTCCATCGTTCCCACCACTGGCGAAAGGCGGCGAAGGTGCTGCGATTCATCGTCAGGCGTCTCCTCCAGCTGATCCCGACACTGGGCGGCCTGTCGATCCTGCTGTTCGTCTGGCTGCAACGGCTGCCGGGCGGACCGGAGTACGCCCTCCTCCCCGACGACGCGACGGCCGAACAGCGTGCGACGCTGCGTCGTTCCCTCGGCCTGGACGAACCGATCACGGTTCAGTACCTGGCCTTCCTGCGCCGTATCCTCCAGGGCGACCTCGGGACCTCGCTCTCCACCGGGCGGCCGGTCACCGAGGAGTTCCTCACACGCTTCCCGGCCACGTTCGAACTGTCGCTCACCGCGATGCTGATCGCGGTGGTCGTCGGCGTCCCCCTCGGCTACCTCGCCGCGCGCAGACGCGGCTCCGTGCTGGACTTCGCGGCCGTGGGCGGATCCCTCCTGGGCATCTGCACACCGGTGTTCTTCCTCGCCTTCATCCTGAAGGTGGTCTTCGCCGAGCAGCTCGGGATGTTCCCCTCCGCCTTCAGGCTCTCCCCGGGCCTGTCCCGCACCGACCTCACCGGGTTCGTCGTCCTCGACGGCCTGCGGACCGGGGAGTTCGACGTGGTGTGGGACGCCCTGCTCCACCTCGTGCTGCCCGGGGTCGCGCTGGCCTCGATCCCGCTCGCCGTGATCGTCCGGATGACCCGCGCCAGTGTCCTGGAGGTGGTCGGCGAGGACTACGTGCGCACCGCCAACGCCAAGGGGCTGCACCGCAACACCGTGCGCACCCGCCACGTGATGCGCAACGCCATGCTCCCCGTGGTCACCTCCGTCGGGCTGCTCACCGGAAGCCTGTTCGCCGGTGCGGTGCTCACCGAGAGCGTCTTCGCCTTCCCCGGCATCGGCTCGTTCGTCTACGCCGCCACACAGGGGCGCGACTACCCGGTCCTCACCGGGTTCATCCTGCTCATCGCGACCATGTACGTGTTCATCAACCTGTTGGTGGACATCTCCTACAGCCTCCTCGACCCGAGAGTGCGGGCCCAGTGATGCCGACGACACCGAGCTCCCAGAACAGGTCCGAGCCCGCGGGCGCCCCGGTGCCCGAGGGCACCGCGGCCCAGCGCACGCCCCTCCTGGGTCGCAAGGCGGCCAGGGTCGACCGGCTGGCCGAACTCATGGGCCAGCACGAGCAGGGCGAGCACGGCTCGGGGATCTGGCGCACCGCGTTCGAGCGCATGCGCCGCAGCCCCATGGCCATCACCGGCGCCGTGATCGTCGTGCTGTTCGTCGCCGTGGCGCTGTTCTCACCGCTCATCGCGCCCTACGACCCCGTCTCCCAGAGCTGGGGCGACGAGGTCTTCCCCAACCGCAACGTGTTCGTCGGCCCGCGAGCCGAGAACTGGCTGGGCCTGGACAACCTCGGCCGCGACCAGTTCTCCCGCATGGTGATCGGCGCCCGACAGACCCTCCTGGTCGGCGTGGTCGCCACCCTGGTCGGCTTCGGCGTGGGCGCGGTGCTCGGCGGCGCGGCCGGGGCCGCCGCGGTCCTCGGCGGCCGCTGGGGGCGCCAGGTCGACAACGCCGTCATGCGCGTCATCGACATGATGCTGGCGCTGCCCACCCTGCTGCTCGCGGTCACCATCGCCGCCCTGGTCGGCCCCAGCCTGACCACGGTCATGTTCGCGGTCGGCGTGGCGCAGATCCCCATCTTCGCCCGCCTCCTGCGCGGCGCGATGCTCTCCCAGGGCAACCGCGACTACGTGCTGGCCGCCCGCGCACTGGGCGTGCGCAAGCACAAGATCGCGCTCGTGCACATCCTGCCGAACTCGCTCGGCCCGGTGATCGTGCAGTCCACGCTCACCCTGGCCACCGCCATCATCGACGCGGCCGCCCTGTCCTACCTGGGCCTGGGCAACCCGGACCCGGCCTTCCCCGAATGGGGGACCATGCTCGCCGACGCCCAGCGGTTCCTGTCCAGCGCGCCGCAGCTGGCCGTGTACCCGGCGCTGGCCATCATCGTCACCGCCCTGGGCTTCACCCTGCTGGGTGAGGCGATGCGGGAGGCGCTCGACCCCAAGCTGAGGAAGTGACATGAGTTCCAGCACGCCGCTGCTGGCGGTGGACGAGCTGTCCGTGGTGTTCGACGGACGCGGCTCCGACGAGGTGCGGGCCGTGGACGGGGTGTCCTTCACCCTGGAGGAGGGCAGGGTGACCGGCCTGGTCGGCGAGTCCGGCTGCGGCAAGAGCGTCACCTCGCTCGCCCTCATGGGCCTGCTCCCCGACAGGGGGGTGAAGGTCGGCGGCAGCGCCGTCATGCGGCTGTCCGACGGCCCCGTCGACCTGCTGAGGCTGTCGCAGAAACGGATGCGCGACCTGCGCGGCTCCCGGTTGGCGATGATCTTCCAGGACCCGCTCAGCTCCCTCAACCCCGTGGTGCCCATCGGCCGCCAGGTCACCGAGATCCTGCGCCGCCACCGTGGACTGCGCGGTTCGGCCGCCGAGAAGGAGGCCGCCGACCTGCTGGACCGGGTGGGCATCCCCGACCCCACACGGCGGCTGCGCGAGTACCCGCACCAGCTGTCGGGCGGCATGCGCCAGCGCGCGCTCATCGCCATGGCGGTGGCCTGCCGCCCCCGCGTGATGATCGCCGACGAGCCCACCACAGCCCTGGACGTCACCATCCAGGCGCAGATCCTGGAGCTGCTCCGGGACCTGGTCACCGAGGAGGGCACCGCCCTGCTGATGATCACGCACGACCTGGGCGTGGTCGCCGGGCTGTGCGACGACATCAACGTCCTGTACGCGGGACGGGCGGTGGAGACGGCGCAGCGCGCTCCGCTGTTCGCCGACCCCACCCACCCCTACACGGTCGGACTGCTGGGCTCCATCCCCCGGCTGGACGCCCCGCGCGGGGAGCGGCTCACCCCCATCCGCGGGTCGGTCAACGACAACATCGCCTGGTCGCAGGGGTGCGCGTTCGCGCCCCGCTGCGACCACTACACGATGGAGTGCCTCCAGGGTCCGCCGGAGCTCGTGGCGGTGGGTGCCGCGGCGGGCGTGGAGGACGGCGGCCGCTCCGGTGGGGGGCCCGCGGCCGCACACGTGCACCGGTGCGTGAACCCCCTTCGGGGCGCGGACGCGGCCGACCGGCCCACGCTTGACGGCCCGGACGGCGACGACGAGGAGGAGCGGGGATGAGCCTGCTGCGGATCAACGACCTCAAGGTGCACTTCCCCATCAGGAGGGGGGTGCTCTTCGACCGCACCGTCGGCCACGTGCGCGCGGTCGACGGCGTCAGCCTGGAGATCGAGAGCGGCCAGACCTACGGCCTGGTGGGTGAGTCCGGCTGCGGCAAGACCACCCTGGGCCGCGCGGTGCTGCGGCTGGTGGACGTCACCGAGGGCGAGGTGCTCTTCGGCGGACAGGACCTGGCGGGTCTGGACGAGGAGTCGATGCGCCGCCAGCGCAAGAACCTCCAGATGGTGTTCCAGGACCCGCTGGGCAGCCTCAACCCCCGGCAGAACATCGGTTCCATCCTGCTGGAGGGCTTGCAGACCCACGGGATCGGCGGCCCCGCGCCGGGGGAGGGGCCCTCCGGCAGCAGGGAGCGCCGGGCCCTGGTCCTGGAGGACCAGCGCAGGCGCGTGGTCGACGCCCTGGAGAGGGTGGGCCTGTCGGCGAAGGCGCTCACCCGCTACCCGCACGAGTTCTCCGGCGGCCAGCGCCAGCGCATCGGCATCGCCCGCGCGCTGGTGCTGGAGCCCGACCTCATCATCTGCGACGAGCCGGTGTCGGCGCTGGACGTGTCGATCCAGGCGCAGGTGCTCAACCTGCTGGAGAGCCTCCAGAAGGAGCTGGGGCTGACCTACCTGGTGATCGCGCACGACCTGGCGGTGGTCCGCCACGTCAGCGACGTGGTCGGGGTGATGTACCTGGGAGGCCTGGTGGAGGAGGCCTCCAGCGACGACCTGTACGAGACGCCGATGCACCCGTACACGCGCTCGCTCATGTCGGCGGTGCCGGTCCCCGACCCGGAGGTGGAGGACAGCCGCGAGCGCATCCTGCTGGCGGGGGACCTGCCCTCGCCCGCGGACCCGCCCAAGGGCTGCCGCTTCCACACCCGCTGCCCGTGGCGGCAGGAGGAGCGGTGCGACACCGAACGACCCGAACTGCGCCCGGTGGGGAACGCCTCCGACGGCGGTACCCACCGGGTGGCCTGCCACTACGCGGAGCAGATCCTCTCGGGTGAGATCCGCCCCAGGGAGGAGATGGCCGAGCGCATCGTGCACGGTACCGGTTGAGCCGACCGGCGGCGGGCGGTCATCCGGGATCCGGGTGGCCGCCCGCCGCGCCGTGCGGGGTCACCGCGCGGCGGCCCGTGCGTTGGCGTCCTCACGGGCCGCGACGTCGGTCAGCATCCGGTTGCGGCCGTAGCGCTGCCACAGGTAGGCGGTCAGAAGCAGGGCGAGGCCGTACAGCCCCCAGGGCAGGGGCGCCAGGCCCAGGACGAGGAGGGCCACGGGCATGAGCACCAGGCCCGTCAACCAGCCCCTGAACCCCTGGAAGCCGCCCAGGTAGCTCCGCACGTTCGCGGGGATGGCCAGGATCCTGGCCAGGTGCCAGGAGGGCAGGGCGGCCAGGACCAGGGTGAGCACGGCGCCGAAGATCCGCGCGGAGACGTCCTCGTGCGTGGCCAGCGCCCCCATCCCCAGGCAGAACGGTGTGACGATGGTGGCGTAGAGGTTCACGCGCAGCCCGCCGCGCAGGATCCCCGCGTACATGATCCGGGAGGCGCCCTGGGCGCGCGGGTTGAGCGCCATCAGCAGCGCGCCGTGGTCCGCCGCGCCGCGCAGCCTGCCCCGCATCACGCTGAGCGCGCTCAGACCCCGGACCGCGTCCTCGCACTGGGGGTCCAGCTCCAGTGCCCGCCGGTAGGCCGTCTCCGCGTGCTCCAGCAACTGGAGAGAGCGGTACACGTCGCCCGCCTGGCTGTGCGTCTCCACCCTGTCCGGGTCCAGTGCGGCCGCGCGGTTCAGCGCCTCGTGGATCGTGTTGAGCGACCGCGGGTTGTGCGCGCCCAGAGCGAGGTGCAGGCGGGCCAGGGCCCGGGCCGCCAGCAGGTGGTGGACGCCCTCGTCGGGCCTCCTGGCCACCAGGTCGTTGAAGACGCGCAGGGCCTCCTCGGTGTGCCCTCCCAGCAGCAGGGACTGGCCCAGCACGTTGAGGGCCGCGGTGTCCCCCGGGTCGAGCCGCAGGCACTGGCTCGCGTCCCCGTGCGCCTCCGGGAAACGGTGCAGTTCCAGGTGGCAGACGGCCCTGAGCCGCCAGGCGGCCGCGCTGTCGGGGTGCTCGCCCAGCAGGCGCCCGGCCTCGACGACCCCCTCCTCGCACCGCCCGGTCCTCAACAGCAGGAGGATCCGCTGCAACGACTCGGCGCCCTCCTCCGTCACCGCCGGGATCCGCCGTGCCCGCGCAGGTACTCGGCCAGCTCCTGGTAGCTGTTGTCCTTGTTGGCGAAGGCCACGGCGGCGCGGGCGCCCTCGAACCAGTCGCCGGTCGAGGGGCGCACCTCCGCCAGCGCGTGTTCGAAGTCGGCCATGCCGATGGGGCGGATCCGGCCCAGCCGGGAGGAGTCCAGCAGCGCGCGCTCGGCGGCGCTGTCGCACAGGTGGGACAGGTCGGCGCCGGACAGGCCCCCGGTGCGGCGGGCCAGCGTGGTGACGTTCAGCCCCTCGGTGGGGCGCTCGGTGAGGCCCGCGGTGAGGATGGCGGCGCGGGCGGGCTCGTCCGGCGGGGGCACGAACAGCATGCGGTCCAGGCGGCCCGGGCGGCGCAGGGCCGGGTCGATGTCCCAGGGGTGGTTGGTGGCCGCCAGCAGGAACACGCCCTCGTTGTTCTCGGAGACCGAGTCCAGCTCCGTGAGCAGCTGGGTGACGACGTTGCGCAGGTAGGGGCCGACCTTGTTGCGGCGTCCGCCGATGGCGTCGAGCTCGTCCAGGAAGACGACGCACGGGCTGTACTCGCGGGCGCGCTGGAACAGCGCCTTGATGTTGCGCTCGCTGTTGCCCATGTAGCGGTCCAGGACGTCGGCGAGGGAGACGGTGAGGAAGTCCGCGCCCATCTCACCGGCCACGCCCCGGGCGAGGAAGGTCTTGCCGCAGCCGGGCGGACCGTACAGCAGCAGGCCGCCGCGCAGGCTCTTGCCGAAGGCCCTGCGCAGTTCGGCGTTGCGCATGGGCGCCAGGAAGGCCGCCTCCAGCCGGTCCTTGACGGTCCGCATGCCCGCGACGTCGGCCAGGGTGGTGCGCGAGGAGGTGAACTCGTAGTCGTCGGGGCGCAGGGGGCTGCCGTCGTCGTAGGAGGGCTCCGGATGCTCCCTGCGGTCGGCGGACGGGTGCGCCGGACGGTCGGAGGGCTCCTCCGGCGCGGGCGGGGGAGCGGAGCCCGCCGGGTCCGGGACCCGGGGCGGAGCGGGGGAGTCCGGGGCAGGGGGCGACGGAGCCGTCGGGGTGGTCGGGGCCGCCGCGGCCGTTCCGGACGAAGGTGCCGGGGGCGCGGGGGCGGCTGGTGCGGCAGAGGGCGCGGGGGTCGTCCCGGGCGGAGACGCAGGAGACGCCTGAGGCGCGGGGGGAGGCGGCGCGGGGGCGGCCGCGGGCTGCTGGCCGGGGTTCAGTGCCCGTGCCATCAGCTGCCGGGCCCGCTCCGAACCGGGATCCTGCTGGAGGGCGGTGGCCAGGTGGGGGATGGCCGTCTGGACGTCTCCGGCGTCCAGCAGCAGTCCGCCCAGGTGCAGACGCAGGACCGCGTCGTCGGGGGCCGCCGTCACGGCGGAGGTCATGCTGGCGATCAACCGGGGGTCTGGGGAGGACAATCCTCGCTCCTTCGTGGTCACGGGACGTCGCTGATCCTCGCGGTGGGAATTGTAGCCACGGTGGCAGAGAACCCTTGTTTCGCCCTGACCGGAACAGGGAACCCCTCCCGTCCCCGCGCCCCCGGGCATGACACCTGTCATCGCGAAACCGCGTGATCCTCACGGCCGGCGGATGACAGCGGCCTCTTCACGCCGCGTCCCCGCTCCCGGCAGGCTGGACCAGGGCCTCCCGTCGGTCCCGGTCCCGGCCCCGCCCACGGGGGCGGGGCCGTCCGGCTCCCCTCGGCGGACGGCCCCGTCCGAACCCGTGACGACTCCTGATGGTGGTGCTCCGCCCGTGCTGTTGGCCCTCCTCGTGCTGCGCCGTGCGACCCTGGTCCTCCGGCGCCTGGCGGACCGGCTGAGGCTCGCCCACCTCGCCTCGGGAGCCACCGCCTGGCTGGTCTGCGACCACTGGCGGGACGGCTGGCAGCTGACCCCGATGGTCCTTGGGGCACTGGGCGCGGGCCTGGCGGCCGCCGCGGCCTGAACCGGCCTCCGGGAACATGGCGGGTGCAGGTGAGGGGCGCCCCGTATTTTTGGCGATCTGTAATGCGATTATCGGTCTTTGTACGGGGGAGCCAAGGTAGGTTGGCTCGCTGTCTGCACGTGAGCCCAATCAGTCACACGGGCATCCCTCATCACAGGAGTCCCCTTTGTCCCCCAACCCCGGTGCGGGCGCGTTCGGCGCCCGGCTGTTCCTCGGTGCCGCCCTGGTGGCGGGCACCGTTCTCGGCGGCGCCTCCGCGGCGTTCGCCGCTTCCCCCGCCAGCGCTCCCGGAGACAACGGGACCGTGAAGATCCACGACCCGTCCACCTCCGAGCAGGACAACCGCAACGAGCCCAAGGTCTGCGACTTCCAGATCGTGGCCGACAACTTCGACGCGGTCCAGGAGGTGTCCTGGGAGATCCTGGCCAAGGCCGGGAACGGCGGCTGGAAGGACGTCGTGCTGGAGGGCACCCTCGTTCTCGACGGCGAGGGAGCGGGCAGCACCGAGATCCTCGAACTCGACGACGGACACTACAAGCTCGACTGGACCTTCGAGGGTCAGCGCGGCAACGACGCCAAGCACAAGGTCTTCAAGGTCGACTGCGGGGACTCCTCCGAGGAACCGGAGCCGACCGCCCCCGAGGAGACCCCGGAGGAGGAGCCCTCCACACCTCCGGCCGAGGAGGAGACCCCGGACGAGTCCCCCGCCCCGACCGACCCCGTCGAGCCCACCGCTCCCGGGGAGACCGAGGCCCCGACCGCTCCCGCCGACCCGTCCGCGCCCGAGGGCACGGAGCCTGAGGCCGACGAGGGCAACGCCCCGGACGGTGACGAGCAGTCCCTGCCCGTCACCGGCTCGGCCCTGACCGCTCTGGTAGCCGCCGGAGCCGTCGCCGTCGCCGGCGGTGGCTCGGCCGTCTACTTCGCCCGCCGCAGGAAGAACGCCGACGCGCAGGAGTAGGACGGCAGGACCGTGAGGGGGTGGCCGCGACCGCGGCCGCCCCCTTCCACTGTCTTCACCCGCTCTGCCCGCGGGGCCGAGGCCCCGGCCGCCGCGGCCCGGACCCGGCGACGGCCCCGGCGGCTCCCCAGAGAGGGCACGGCTATCGTGGGACACCCGCCATCCGCCGGGACGGAGAACCCGTGCACTCCCGGCGTTCCGACGGAAGGAGCCCCCCTTGCCGCCGTTCCTCGCGGACGCCGCGTCCGACAGCACCGAACCCCTGACCGGCTGGACCATGGTCCTGACCCTGGCGGTCCTGGCGGTCGCCCCGGCGATCCTGATCGCTGCGGGCTGTCTGGGTGCTCGGGGACTGCTCCGCCCCAACCTGGTGTTCGGCATCCGCACGACGTACACCCTCTCCGACGACGACGCCTGGTACACCGTGCACTCCCTGTCCGCGCCCTGGACGATCGCCTCGGGTGCGGTCATGGCACTGTCCGTCGTGCTGCCCCCCTTCTTCACGGACGACGTCCGTCTCCAGACGGCTGTGATGCTGGCGCCGATGGGTGCGGGCCTGGTGCTGCTGTGCCTGGGCGTGCGGCGCGCGGAACGGGCCGCGCGGAGCCGGGCCGCCCGCGACACCGGCGCCCGGTGAGGAGAGCGGGGCGGGCCGCCGCGCGGCGGCTGTGCGGTCGCTCACGCGAGGGCGCGGAGCGCCAGGTGGGGCGGTCCCGTGCTCGGCGGGCGGTGAGAACATCCGCCGGAACCGGGAGGGGGCGCCTCCCGGCGGGCAGGATGGTGGCATGAGGCCTTCACTGGACACCGTCCCCGGTACCGGGGCGTTCCTGTACGACCGGGACTGCGGGTTCTGTAAGCGCTCGGTGGTCTTCGCCCGCGACCGGCTGCGCACCCGCAGCCGGTTCGTGGCCTGGCAGGACTTCGACCTGGACTCGGCGGGGCTGACGCCGGAGCAGACCGACGCCAGCGCCTGGTTCGTGTACGCGGACGGGCGCCGCTTCTCCGGGGGCGACGCCGTCGCCGAACTCCTGCTGCACGGGCGGCCGCTCACCCGGCCGCTGGGCCGCCTGGCGCGCCTTCCGCTGCTGCGCGCGCTCAACCGGGCCGCCTACCGCTGGGTGGCCGCCAACCGCCACCGCATCCCTCTTCCCGGAGGAGCGCCCTCCTGCGGCCTCGATCCCGCGGCTCCCCGTCCGGAGGGCGGATGAACCCGGCGCTCCCGTAACCGGTGGCCGTGCGCCGGTCAGCGGACACCGGCGCACCGACCGCACGCCGGACCGGCCGGGGACTCAGGCCGCGCGCAGGACCCGGCACACGTCCAGCAGCCGCTCGCGCAGCACCGCGCCGCGCCCGGCGAACCCCCGCTGCGCCTCCATGTACTCCGCCTTGCCCTCGGCGGTCTCGATCCGCACCGGCGCGTACCCCCACGCCGCCAGGTCGTAGGGGGAGGCGCGCATGTCCAGCGTCCGGATCTCCCGTGAGAGTTCGAAGCAGTCCACCACCAGCTCGGAGGGCACCGCCGGGGTCAGCTTGTACGCCCACTTGTACAGGTCCATGTTGGCGTGCAGGCACCCCGGCTGGTCCAGCTCGTCCTGACGCTCCCGGCTGGGCTGGAGCGTGTTGAGCGGGCGTGCGGCGTCGGTGAAGAAGCGGAACGCGTCGAAGTGCGAGCACTGGATCCGGTGCGTCTCCACGACCCGGTCGGTGCCCTCCCGGCCCAGCCGCAGCGGCACCTGTCCGTGCCGCACCTGTCCGGCCCGGTACACCATCGCCCACTCGTGCAGCCCGAAGCAGCCCAGGTGGGCGGGGCGCCCGGCGACCGACGACAACAGCCGCTCCACGAAGTCCAGCACCGGTCGCGCCGCCAGGAACGCCGCGGTGTCCAGGCCCACCGCGCCCCCGGGCAGCTCGGTGTAGAACCGCTCGTCCAGGCGGGCGCGGGCGCCCTCGCCCAGCAGCACCGTCCCCGCGCCCGGGTGCCAGCGCCGCAGCTGCGCGGGCTTGAGGTTGTAGTAGGTGAACAGGAAGTCCTCCACCGGGTGGCGCACGCCCTCCCGGCGGCGGCGCAGGTGGTCCCCGACCAGCGCGTCCACGCGGTCGCGGTGCCTCTCGGCGCGCTCGCGCCACCGCTCCTCGGGAAGGGCGGCCTGCGCCCGGGTACTCGCTTCCGTCACGGCCCCCAGGGTATGCGCGCCGCCGGATCCCCCGCCCCCGTACCCCGCCCTTCGGGCGGCCAGCGGATCGACGCCTTTCCGGCCGCGGCGAACCGGGCGGCGGGTTCTTTCCGACCCCGGGTCCCGTCTCCCACGTTCTTGTACGATCCGGCGGATGGGCGTGCGGAACTATCTGGTCGAAGGCGTTTCCGGAACCGGCAAGACCTCGGTCTGCGAAGAACTGCGGCGGCGCGGTTACCACGCCGTCAACGGTGACCTCGAACTGGCCTATCAGGGCGATCCGGAAACCGGAGAGCCGACGGAGGGCATGAGGCACGAGCATCACGTCTGGCATGTCGACAGGGTGAGGTCCCTGGTAGCCGACCAGGGCAGCGCGGTGACGTTCTTCTGCGGCGGATCCAGGAACTTCCCGAAGTTCCTGGGCCTGTTCGACGGCGTGTTCGTCCTCGAAGTCGACCTTGGGACACTGAACCGGCGACTCGACGGGCGGCCGGAGGACGAGTGGGGCGGGCGGCAGTCGGAACGCGACCTCATCACGCGCCTGCACCGGACGAAGGAGGACGTCCCGAAGGACGGCGTCGTCATCGACGCCACCAGGCCGCTCGCGCGCGTCGTCGACGAGATCATCCGCCGCGCAGCGGGATAGGCGCTTCGCGCCGCGCGGGTTCCACGCCGGTCCACGCACGGGCACGGCTCAGTTCGACTGCTGCACGGGCAGGTGGCGGCCCAGGTAACCGATGTAGACGCGGTTCGTGGTGCCCGGCCCCAGGTGGGGGTAGAAGTACAGCCGCGGGCAGATCCCGTACTCGATGTCGAGCTTGATGTGCGCGTACATGGGCAGACGCCCGCTCGGCTCCACCTCCTCGGGTACCCGGAAGAGGCGCTTGTCGTTGAGCTTGCCCCGGTTGCGCACGTGGTCGGACTCCTGCGAGGCCAGCCGCTTGACGGGGATCACCTGGTACCCGTCGGGGGTCTCGCGCAGGTAGGAGTGGAAGTCCAGTCCGGTGCCGGGGTTGTCGAACTGGTAGCGCGCGTAGTCGTTCAGGGCCAGCAGCGCCTCCCACGCGCGGGTGACCCACAGGGACTCCTTGCGGCTGTCGGACAGCTCGTAGACCGTGGCGTCCTCGATGGTGAAGTACAGGTGCGGCAGGACCGAGTCGTCGGTGATCCGCTCCAGCAGTTCGCGCACGCTCATCGGGGCCCGCCGTTGCGGGTCGCTCGGCGCGGGCGCCGCGGCCAGCCGGAACAGGCCGGCCTCGCGCGCCTGCTCGCGCAGCCAGCGGGCCTCGTAGCGGGCGGCGCGCGCCTGCTCGCGCGCGGTGTCGAGCTCCTCGCTCAGGTCGGCGGTCTCGGCCAGGAGCTCGTGCCGCTCCTCGGACAGCTCACTGACCCGCGCGCCGAGCCGGGTGACCTCCTCCCGCAGCCGCTGGGCCTGCTGTTCCAGGGCCTCGCGCTCCAGCGCGGAGGCGGTCCCGGCAGGATCGGCCCCGCCCTGCGCCGCCTGGTGCACGATGGCCGCGCCCCGGGCCGCGGGCACGCTCACCCGCGGTCCCGCCGCGCTGGGCCCGGACCGCCGCAGGTCGTGGGTCTCCTCGTCCAGCAGGGCGTCCACGGCCTGGAGCGGTTCGGGCAGGTCCACCTCCAGCGCGTTGTCGCGCACCCGCCGCGAGAGGGCGGCGCCCACCCAGTTGCGGATGCGCTCGCCGTCGCGCGCGGTGTCCAGTGTGGCCGGGCTCATCCGGGGGTGGCGGGCGGCGTCCGCCTCGTCGCGCAGGTCCACCCCTGGTAAGAAGGTGCGCACTCCGCCGGGAGGGACGTCCAGGCCCGGCGGCAGGAGCGCGCCGACGCGTTCCAGGGCGGCGGCGTCGAGCACGTACCCGGAGCACATGCCGGTGCAGCGCGACAGCGCCCCGGCCATGGCCCCGCGCCAGTCGGCGACGGTCACGTCCCGGGGGGAACCGGTGGCCACCACCGCCATGCGCCGCAGGGGGTCGCGGATCGTGGCCACGAGCGTGTCGACGAGGTCGTCGTCGCGCCCGCGCACGATCCGGGGCACGGGCGGCAGCGGGTGGCCGCCGTCGTGGCCGTGCACCGACTCCAGGAGCATGCGCGCCGCCTCGGGCGGCATGACGTCCAGGCGGGGCTGCTCGGAGCCCTCCCCCAGCGGGGAGGAGGGGGCGACGGTCATGTCGATCCACACGTACCGCCACGGGGACAGCGCCGGGTCGACGACCGCGGTGGCGACCGTCCGCCACACCCCGTCCGTCTTGTCGGACTCGGTGGTCAGACGCAGGAAGGACAGGCCCTCGTCGGGGTTGTCGTGCCGGACGACCAGGGCGCGGGAGCGGTTGCTCAGCTCATGGCGCCCCGACACGGAGAAGTCCACGCGCGCGCCCGAGTTGCCGCGCTTGCTCAGCCACCGCGACAGGACCGTCGAGGTGACGGCGACCAGGTCGCCGTCGTGCTCCGGGACCGCGACGAGCGTGCGGTAGACAAGCGGCAATGGGCACTCCCGGGATCCCGTCGGCGGTGGCGGACCCGAGGGTCCGGCCGAACGCGCTGGCAGAGCCCTCCTCACCACTGTGGACGAAGGAAGCCGCCGGCGCCAGTCGGCCGACCAAAGATCCCCGGTCAGGCTGTCGGATCCTCAGACGATACCGCCCGTCACTCCGGTGTACACCCCCCGTTGTCGGCACTGTTCGGAGCGCGGGGCCGTGCGCGCGTCAGTCTTGCGCCACCGTGGCCAACTCCCGTGCTCGGGTTGGCAACAGTGGACAAGGCATACCGGGAGAACGGGGCACTAGCGTCACGGGCATGTCTACGCGTCCGTTCTGGCTGGCCGGCACCGCCGCGACCGGCGACACCGAGATCACCGTCGTCAACCCCTACACCGGCGAGGACGCGGGTACCGTCTCCGTGCCCACCGCCGAGCAGATCGAGGAGGCGGTGGCCGCCGCGCACGCGGTCGCCGCCGAGGCCGCCGCCCTGCCCGCCCACGTGCGGGCCGACGCCCTCGACCACGTCTCCCGGCGCATCGGCGAGCGCGCCGAGGAGATCGCCCGCACCATCACCGCCGAGAGCGGCAAACCGATCAAGTGGGCCCGCGCCGAGGCCGGACGCGCCGTGTCCGTGTTCCGCTGGGCCGCGGAGGAGGCCCGCCGCGACAGCGGCGAGCTCCAGCGCCTGGACACCGACCCGGGCGGCACCGGTCGCATGGCCCTGGTGCGCCGCGTCCCCAAGGGGCCGGTCCTGGGCATCTCGCCGTTCAACTTCCCCCTCAACCTCGTCGCCCACAAGGTCGCCCCGGCCATCGCCGTCGGAGCGCCGATCCTCCTCAAGCCCGCCCCCGCCACCCCGATGACCGCCCTGATCCTGGGCGAGATCATCGCCGAGACGGACCTGCCCGGCGGCATGGTGTCGGTGCTGCCGATGCCCAACGACCGCGCCGCCTCCCTCATCACCGACGAGCGCCTGCCCGTCATCTCCTTCACCGGCGGTGCCTTCGGCTGGCAGCTGCCCCGCCTGGCCCCGCACAAGCACGTCACCCTGGAACTGGGCGGCAACGCCGCGGCCGTGGTGCTCGCCGACGCCGACCTGGACTGGGCGGCCCAGCGGGTGGCCCTGTTCGGCAACAACCAGGCCGGACAGGTGTGCATCGGCGTGCAGCGCGTCATCGTCGAGGACGCCGTGTACGACGAGTTCGTGTCGCGCCTGGTGGAGCGGGTGGAGGCGCTCGGCGTGGGCGATCCCGCCGACCCGGCCACCGACGTGGGCCCGCTGGTGGACGCGGCCGCGGCCGAGCGCGTGGCCTCCTGGATCGACGAGGCCGTCGCCGCCGGGGCCAAGCTCCTCACCGGCGGCACGCGCGACGGCGTGACCGTGGCGCCGACCGTGCTCGCCGAGGCCCCGGACGACGCCCGGGTGGTGCGCCAGGAGGTTTTCGGCCCGGTGCTGGTCCTCCAGCGCGCGGCCGACACCGACGCCGCCTTCGCCGCGGTCAACGACAGCGACTTCGGGCTCCAGGCGGGCGTGTTCACCCGCGACCTGCCCACCGCGTTCCGCGCCCACCGCGAGCTGGAGGTGGGCGGCGTGGTCATCGGCGACGTGCCCACGTTCCGCGCCGACCAGATGCCCTACGGCGGCGTCAAGGGGTCGGGTGTGGGCAAGGAGGGCGTGCGCGCCGCCATGACCGACCTGTCCTACGAGCGGGTCCTGGTCCTGACCGGAATCGACGTGTAGGACCGCCGGGGCCCGCCCCGCGTCCGCGACGGGCGGTGCCCCCCGGCCACGGGGGCCGGGGGGCACCGCCCGTTCCGCGGGACACTACAGCTGGGCGGCCTGCTCGTACAGGTCACGCGCCTCCTGGCCGAGCCGGGGGCCGTACTGGACGCTGCGGTCGTCGGCGTACTTGAAGCTGACCACCGAGGTGACCGTCCCCCGGCCGGTACCGGTGTCGAAACCGGTGAACCAGGGGCCGCCGCTGGAGCCCTGCGTCATGGAGCAGCGCACCCCGTTGGCCGTGGTGCCGCCGGTGTCGGGCTCGGTGCGGCCCGAGCAGTAGTGCAGGTGCCTGCCCTCGTACGGGGACGCCGACGGGTACCCGAACGTGTACACCTGCACCCCCTCGCGGACCCTGTCCTCGGTCCAGGTGCCGAACGCGATCCGCTGGGAGCCCACCCGCTCCTGGACGGTGGTGCCCCCGTCGGGGTTGAGCACCACCATGGCGAAGTCGTAGCTGTCGTCGGCCTCGCGGGACCACTCGGGCGCCACCAGAAGATCGCTGGCGGTGAACCGCCCGTAGGGGCTCTCCCCGTCCGCGTGGCCGGGCACGAAGGTCCAGTTGCGGGCCCACGAGCCCCGGCCGTCCTTGGCGCAGTGCCCGGCGGTGACCACGGTGCTCCGGTTCGCCGCGTCCACCACCGACGCCGAGCACGTGAAGTCGCGCCCGTCCATGGTCAGGTAGACCTTGCCGGTGGTCCTGGTGACCAGCCCGCCCGAGGTCCAGCGCTCGCCCCGGCTGTCGGGGCGCGGCGCGGCCTGGTGCTCGACGCCCTCGTCCGGCGCGGCCCCGCTCTCAGCGGGCAGGAGGACGTCCTCCAGCATGCCGGTGATGGGCTCGGCGGCGGCCATGCGCTCCTCGGTCCAGTAGTCCAGCACGGCCTGGTGCTGGTCGCCGGTCACGGCGGCGCTCTGGTGGGAGAGCCCCGCCACGCGCGCCAGGGCCTCGCGGTCCTCCTGCGCGGGAACCGCGGGGGAGTGGATGGCCTGGGTGACGGCGGACGCGGGCGCGGGAATCTGCTCGGCGAGGAAGAGCCCCCCGGCGGCGACCGTCGCGGCGGCGAGGGGTGCGAGGATCCTGTGTGCGGTGGACGAGGTCATGACCAGCATCCTCGCACACTTTCGGTAGTCGAGTTGCTACTTTGTGTTTGTGTCGCGCGCGGCGGGGGAAGAAGGGGCCGCCTCCGGCGCGGGGGCGTGCCGGAGGCGGTCGGGAGGGCGCCCGGACCGGCGCCGCGGGAGACCGCGCCGTTGCGGGCGACCGTCAGGCGAGCGGCACCGTGACCCGGGCGGGGGCCTCCTCGGGAGAGGTCACGCTCACCCGGTCCCCGACGTCGCTCTCGTCCTGGTACCGCGCGTCCATGCTGTCCACCACCACGGCCAGGCGGTGCCCCGCGGGCACGTCCCACACCACCGGCGCCAGCTCCGTGTCCACCGTGACCGGTTCACCGGGGGTGGCCCCGCGCATGGTGTAGGGCGTGTGCGAGAGCAGCGAACCCGTCCCCCGCCCGTCGATCGCGTACAGGTACACGTACACCGACTGGTCCGGAGCGGTCGGCGTGAACGTGAGGGAGACCTCCGGCGTCCCCGCCACGCGCACCCCCTCGGAGTAGGCGGGACTGGTCCACACGGCGGCCCGGTAGCGGTCCACCGTCGGCAGCAGCACCCCGGTCGGGATGTCGAAGAACTGCTGGAGGGCACCGGAGACCATCACCGTGCCGCTCTCGGCCGGTGTGCCGATCCCCGTCCGGAAGCGGTAGCTCCAGCCGGTGGAGGGCTCGGGCTCCATGGCGCCGCTGCTCTGCCAGCGGAACCAGTCGGTGCTCGGCTCGGCCAGGTGGTACCGGTCGGTGCTCGCGGTCACCGACGGCCAGTCGGGGTGCGTGGACCAGCCGCCGCGCCCGTTGTTGGGCCTGACGTGCACGGGCCCCTCGGCGTCCACCTCGTTGGCCTGGCCGCGCAGGTGGTGGTCGAACCAGTCGCCCAGGGCCTCCCACACCTCGTTGGGCAGTCCGGCCGCGCCGAACAGCTCCTGCGTGGCGTGGTCGCCCGGGGTGAGCATGAGCCGCTTGGGGACCTCCAGCTCCTCGTAGAAGTCGGTGATGTGGCCGACGGGGAAGATGCCGTCGTTCCAGGCGTGCGCCATCATCACGGCCGTGCCATTGGCGTTGATGGCGTCCACCTTGGTGGCCGCCGACCGGTCCGGGGCCACGTCCAGGGCGGGCTGGATGTCGCCGCGCCGGTAGGCGGCCCCGATCCCGGCCAGCTCCTCGCCGGGGGTGCCGGTGAGGTTGCCCGCCAGCAGGAGCAGCTCGGCCGACTGTGCGTCGACGGTCTCGTTGGGGTACAGCGAGACGGCCAGGTCGGCCCAGCCGCTCAGCGAGGCCACGGCGCGGATCCGCTCGTCCTCGGCGGCGGTCAGCAGGCTGATGCCGCCCCCGTAGGAGATCCCGGCCATGCCGATGCGGTCGGGGTCGGCGTCGGTGTTCTCCAGCGCCCAGTCGATGACGGCGCTGGCGTCGGCGCGGTCCTCGGGACCGGCCACCCCGATCCCGCCGCCCGAGTCCCAGAAGCCGCGCGAGGTGTAGGCCACGACCTGGTAGCCGGACTCGTGCGCCAGCCTGGCGGCGGCGCCCACGTAGAGGAGGTGGGGCGTGCCCCAGGCGGACGGCATGACCAGCAGCGGATGCGGGCCCTCGACTCCGGTGGGGGTGATGACCTTCGCCTTCAGTTCGGTGCCGTCGTGGCTGACGATGGTCTCGTAGCTGATGCTGGCGCCGACCGCGGCCGAGGCCGGGGTGGGGGAGAGGACCGCGGCGGCGAGCACGGCCGCCAGGGCCAGGGACAGCAGGCGGGGGAGGAGGCGCGCGAGGGCGCGGAGTCCGGAAGCGCTCGGGGGCGGTCCGCCCTCGGAGGGCGCGGGGAGGGAGGGGGTTCTGGCAGGGCGCATGACGGGGGAACCTCAGGGGACTGGCGGGGTGGGGTGACCGATGGGTCGTCGCGCCGTCTCGCCATCGGGGAGGCCGGAACCCGGGGGTTCCGGCGGAGGCGCCCGGGGGCCGCCTCACGGGGGTGGTCTTGTCGTGTTGCCTTAACCGGGGGGTAACTTACTCACCGGTTAAGTTAGGTCACCCGCCACCGGTTGTAAAGACCCGGTGACGCGCGTTCGCGGCGGTCCTCCGCCGCCAGCCCCGCGGGCGCCTCGCCGGGGACCGCCGCAAGCTCCACGTCACCCCCCCCGGGGGGGTGAACGCCGACCCGTGCCCCCGCACCGCCCCCGGAGCGGACCACCGGTCCGCGCCCTCCCTCCGGCGGGCCGCCGCCTTCGACGGTCGGCCTTCGTCCACAGCCCCCGCACTCCACCCGGCGGATTGCGGAACAATGGGGAGCGTGCGAGAAGAACAGCGAACAGCAGTGATCCTCGGTTCCACCGGTTCGATCGGGACCCAGGCCATCGACATCGTCCAGCGCAACCCCCACCGCTTCCGCGTGGTGGGCCTGGCCGCGGGAGGCGGGCGCGTGGACCTGCTCGCCAAGCAGGCGGCCGAGCTCGACGTCCCGCTGGTCGCCGTCGCCGACCCCGACCGCGCGGCCGAGCTCGCACGCGCCCTCGCCGGGCACGGCAGCCGCGCCACCGTCCTGGCCGGACCCGAGGGGGTCGCGGAGCTCGCCGGGAGCGAGTGCGACGTGGTCCTCAACGGCATCACCGGAGCCCTGGGCCTGGAGTCCACCCTCGCCGCGCTGCGCGCCGGGCGCACCCTCGCCCTGGCCAACAAGGAGTCCCTCATCATCGGCGGGCCGCTCGTGCGCGGACTCGCCCGGCCGGGCCAGATCGTCCCGGTCGACTCCGAGCACTTCGCCATCGCCCAGTGCTTCCCCCACCTGCCCGAGGGCGAACTCGCCAGCCCCGCGCAGGGCCACGTCCACGCCCGCCGCGACGAGGTGCGCCGCCTGGTCGTCACCGCCAGCGGAGGCCCCTTCCGCGGCCGCGGCCGCGACGAACTGGCCTCCGTCACCCCCGCCGACGCCCTCAACCACCCCACGTGGAGCATGGGCCCGGTCATCACCGTCAACTCCGCCACCCTGGTCAACAAGGGGCTGGAGGTCATCGAGGCCAACCTGCTGTTCGACGTGCCCTTCGACCGGATCGACGTGGTCGTCCACCCGCAGTCGGTCGTCCACTCCATGGTCGAGTACGTGGACGGCTCCACGATCGCCAAGGCCAGCCCGCCCAGCATGATGATCCCCATCGCCTACGGGCTCGGCGCGCCCGACCGCGTGCCCGACGCCGCGCCCGGCATGGACTGGACCCGCGCCCACACCTGGACCTTCGAGCCCCTGGACCACGACGCCTTCCCCGCGGTCCGCCTGGCGTGCGAGGTCGGCGCCGCGGGCGGGACCGCGCCCGCGGTCTACAACGCGGCCAACGAGGAGGCGGTCGACGCCTTCCTCCGCGGAAACCTCGCGTTCCCGGCCATCATGGACACCGTCTCCCGGGTAGTCTCGGAGCACCAGCGAACAGAACGTACCGGGGGAGCGTCCTCCCACAGAGGACACCTGAGCCTGGACGACGTGTACGCCGCTGACACCTGGGCCCGCACGCGTGCGCGCGAGCTGCTCGCGCGCCAGGCCTGACACCGCCCTGAGGAGAGATGCATGGTCGCCCTGATGACCGTGGTCGGGATCGTCCTGTTCGTCTTCGGCCTGCTGTTCTCGATCGCCTGGCACGAGCTGGGACACATGTCCACGGCCAAGATGTTCGGGATCAAGTGCACCGAGTTCATGGTGGGCTTCGGCAAGACCCTGTGGTCCGTCCGCAGGGGCGAGACCGAGTACGGCATCAAGGCGGTGCCGCTGGGCGGGTTCGTGCGCATGGTCGGCATGCTCCCGCCCTCGCGCCAGGCCGCCGACGGCAGCTCCCGCAGGCTCTCGCGCTGGCGGGCCATGGCCGAGGACGCGCGGGAGGCGTCCTACGTCGAGCTCTCCCCCGAGGACCAGGACCGGCAGTTCTACCAGCGTGCGCCGTGGAAGCGCCTCATCGTGATGTTCGCCGGGCCCGGCATGAACGTGATCCTGGCCGCGATCCTGCTCGCCGTGCTGTTCATGGGCATCGGGGTGCCGCAGAGCACCACCCAGATCGCCACGGTCAGCGAGTGCGTGGTCCCCGCGGACAGCTCCGCCACCGACTGCGAGGACGCCCCGCCCACGCCCGCCGCCGAGGCCGGGATGCTGCCCGGCGACGTCATCGTCTCCGTCGGCGGCGAGTCCACCCCGGACTGGAGCACCGCCAACCGGCAGATCCGCGAGGCCATGGGCGGCACCGAGATCGTGGTCGAGCGCGGCGGCGAGCGGCTGCCGCTGGACGTCGACATCGTCGAGAACGAACTCCCGGCCCGCGACGCAGAGGGCGAGTTCGTCTACGAGACCGACGCCGACGGCGAGCCGGTCTACGACGAGCAGGGCTACCGCGTCTACGAGACCGAGGTCGTGGGCTTCCTCGGCATCGTCTTCGCCACCGAGCGCGCCCCGCTCACCCTCGCCGAGTCGGCCGCCGAGATGGGCGGCATGATGATCGGCGTCGGCGAGGCCCTCATCTCCCTGCCCAGCAAGGTGCCCGACGTCTTCGCCGCCGCCTTCCTGGGCGAGCAGCGCACGCAGGACTCCCCGGTGGGCATCGTCGGCATCTCCCGCATCGGCGGCGAGATCATGGCCCAGGGGCTCCCCGTGGCCGACACCGCCGCGATCATGATCCAGATCCTGGCCGGGGTGAACCTCTTCCTGTTCGCCTTCAACCTGGTGCCGATCCTGCCGCTGGACGGCGGGCACATGGCCGGTGCCATCTGGGAGTGGATCAAGCGCGGCTGGGCCAGAGCGTTCCGGCGGCCCGAACCGGCGCCGGTGGACGTGGCGATGCTGACACCGGTGGCCTACGTGGTCGTGGCCTGCTTCCTGGTGTTCAGCGTGGTCCTGCTCGTGGCCGACCTGTTCAACCCGGTCAGACTCTTCGGCTGACCCCCGTCCCGGCGGCCTTCCGGCCGCCGGGACGGGGGTCCCTCCGGTCGGTCCGGCGAGCCGACGCCGTGTACCGGGACCGCTCCTCGTCACCGCTCCGGTGACCCCGCGACCTGCGGTGGCCACCCCCGCGGCGCCGGGCGTTCATCCTGGTACGCCTGGTCCGCCTTCCGTGCCGGGAAGGCCCCCGGGTACGGGTAACCTGGGGGCGCGATCCGGGAACGACGGCGTAGCCAAGGCCGCCGAACACGGTGATCCCCGGACGCGGACCCGCGCGCTGCGCCGGACACCCATTCCCGAAACGGACGAATCAAGTGCCGCCCCCTCTCCGGCGGCAGACGAGGTGAATCAAGCGTGACCGTCGATCTCGGTATTCCCGCCGCACCGCCGCGCCCGCTCGCGACCCGGCGCAAGACGCGGCAGATCATGGTCGGGAACGTTCCCGTCGGTGGGGACGCCCCGGTGTCCGTGCAGTCGATGACGACCACCCGTACCTCCGACATCAACGCGACCCTCCAGCAGATCGCGGAACTGACCGCCGCGGGCTGCCAGATCGTCCGCGTGGCCGTGCCCACCAACGACGACGCCGACGCCCTGGCGATCATCGCCAAGAAGTCGCAGATCCCGGTGATCGCCGACATCCACTTCCAGCCCAAGTACGTGTTCCAGGCGATCGACGCCGGATGCGCGGCCGTGCGCGTCAACCCGGGCAACATCAAGAAGTTCGACGACAAGGTCGCCGAGATCGCCAAGGCGGCCGGTGAGGCCGGGACTCCGATCCGCATCGGCGTCAACGCCGGTTCGCTGGACAAGCGCCTGCTCGAGAAGTACGGCAGGGCCACCCCGGAGGCGCTGGTGGAGTCGGCGCTGTGGGAGTGCTCGCTGTTCGAGGAGCACGGCTTCCGCGACATCAAGATCTCGGTCAAGCACAACGACCCCGTGGTCATGGTCAACGCCTACCGCCAGCTCTCCGCGGCCTGCGACTACCCGCTGCACCTGGGTGTGACCGAGGCCGGTCCCGCCTTCCAGGGCACCATCAAGTCCGCCGTGGCCTTCGGCGCGCTGCTCTCGGAGGGCATCGGCGACACCATCCGCGTGTCCCTGTCCGCGCCCCCCGCGGAGGAGGTCAAGGTCGGCAACCAGATCCTGGAGTCGCTCGGGCTGCGTGAGCGCGGCCTGGAGATCGTCTCCTGCCCCAGCTGCGGCCGGGCCCAGGTGGACGTGTACACGCTCGCCGAGGAGGTCACCGCGGGCCTGGAGGGCATGGAGGTGCCGCTGCGCGTGGCCGTCATGGGCTGCGTCGTCAACGGCCCCGGCGAGGCCCGCGACGCCGACCTGGGCGTGGCCTCCGGCAACGGCAAGGGCCAGATCTTCGTCAAGGGCGAGGTCATCAAGACCGTGCCCGAGTCCCAGATCGTGGAGACCCTCATCGAGGAGGCCATGCGCATCGCCGAGGAGATGGGCGAGTCCGGCGCCGAGTCGGGTGCGCCCACGGTCTCCGTGGCCGGCTGACCCGCCCCGCTGCCCCGACGGCCGCGCCGCCCCTCCCGGGACCGGCGCGGCCGTTCGCGTGTGCGGTGCGCACCCCACGACAGCGCGACGGAACGGTCGCTCTCCGTTGTGCTCAGCGCACCCAGTGGCCATGATGGGACCGGCAACAGCCGGAACGACACCCCCTCAGGAGCCCTCGTGTCCCCCTCACGGATCAAGGTGCGTTTCACCCCGGTCGTCGGAGGACTCCTCCTCGCACTCGGTCTGCTCAACCTCGTCCTCGGCGTGTGGCTGCTGGGACTGGGGGAGTTCACCATGGGCCTGCTCATCGGCGTCGCCGTCACCGTCGCGGGTGCCGTGCAGCTGACCAGGACCTACTTCTGGTTCGACCCCGAGATCGGGGCGGGGTGGTCGTCGGTCTCCGGTCCCGGAAGGTTCGGCCCGCTCGCCAGGGGGGTCACGGCCGAGCGGGGGGAGCGCTTCGCCGCGGAGGGAGCGGGCCTCGTGCACGTGGCCGCCGACGGGACGCGCACCCCCGTCCCGGTGCGGCGGTGGATGGCGAACAGGGCCGACTGGCGCGCGCTGGAGGCCGCCTTGTTGGAGACGGCCCGGCTCCGGGAGCCCCGGACCCCGGACGGCGGAGCTTCCTGACCGGGGGCCGTCGGGAACGTCACCCCGTGCCTTCCCTGTCCCGCTTCCCGCGGTAAGGGGACGTTGTCTGCGCAGGTGGGGGCGGGAAAGGAACATCCCGTTCCGCCGGTCGGCGGTGACGTGAGGACGAGCACGCGAGAAACGGGAGGGCCTGCCGGTGCATGCGAGTGTGGGGGACCGGATCCATGTCAGGGACAGAGGGACGAGTACGGAGGACCGGGCGGGAGAGGTCGTCGAGGTCCGCGGCTCCGACGGGGGACCGCCCTACGTGGTGCGCTTCCCCGATGGCCGCGAGACCCTGATCTACCCGGGGCCGGACGCCGTGGTCGTGCCCGCGACGGCGGAGTAGCCCGACCGGTCGCGCGGTCCCGCCGTTTCGGCCGGACAGACGCGTCGGGTGTGGGGAAGGGCGCCCGCCCCACACCCGACGCGGGGCCTCAGCTCACGGTGAGTGCCTCGTCCCCGAATCTCGCCACGATCTCCATCGTTCCCCCCAGCGCCTCGACGTAGCTCCGGATGGTGGCGATCTCGGCGCGGTCGAGTTCTCCGCGCTCGATCCGGGAAACCCGGGATTGGGACACGCCCAGCTTCTGGGCGAGGGCAGTCTGATCCAGCCCGTGCTCCCTGCGGATCTCCGCGAGTCGATAAGCGCGTTCTTCGTTTCGGAGTTCGGCCTCCAGCGCGGAGATCCGTTCCTCGTCGAGCCCTGCTGACTCGACCATCTCGGCTCTGACGTCCTTCCAGCTTCTTGCCATGTCAACCTCTCTCCACGCCGTACTCGCCGTCCAACCACCGCTGGTAGCGCTCCTCGGCCAGCGGAACGTTCTCCTCGTACCACCGTTGCCACCGACCGGCCTTGTCACCAGCGACCGGTAATACGGCCTGCCTCGCCGGGTCGAGGACGAACAGGATGCGCACGGCCGTCGTCCCCGATGTTCTGGGGCGCAGTTCCTTCATGTTGTGGACGGTTGAGCCCTTGATGCAGTCGACCAAGGGGCGGCCCAGGGTAGGGCCTGCCGTCTCCAGGCGGTTGACGGCGGCGATCACACGATCAGCCAGATCGGGTTCTTCCTTTGCCAGATTCAGTAGCCAAGCATCCACCTCATCCAGCAGGATCACGTTCCAGGACACACTCATTATGCTATGAGCGTTCTATGATGTGAAGGTTCTACTTGCTGGAGAAGTGGCCTTGCCGGCGAGGCTCGGGTCGCGAGCGGAGCTCCGGGAAGCCTGCCGGCTCGCGCTGCTCTTCGCTGGCCGGGGAGCTGGCCACGGGGGCCGGAACGCGTTCGCACACGGGCGGTTCCGGCCCGTCGTCGTGCCCGGGGCTCCTTCGTGCGCTCCTGACCAGCCTGTTCGCTGTCCGAAGTGGCGGCGGTCACCCAGGGTGATTTTGTGTGGCATCCCTCACAAGGGCGTGCGTTTCCTTGCGCGGTCACGCACGAAACCGCTGCTTCAAACGGACAGACGCAACGAATGTGGGTCATGTTACGTAGGTAACGCGGCTACCGTTGCTGAGGGCTTCGGGCCGCCCGGATGCGTGGCGACCGGGCCCCATCCCCCTCCGTGCCTCCCTCGGGGGAGCGGTGTGCCCACGTACATGAACGAGGAGTAAACACGTGGTGGACCAGAAGAGCTCGGCGGGCACCCGCGGGGCCCCAGGCCCGGGCGGTGCGCCCGCGCTGAGGCAGCGCCTCACCAGGCGCAAGCCGATCGAGAGGCTCGTCGCCGAGACCCGGGACTCCGAGGGCAGCGGCCTCCAGCGGCACATGGGCTTCTGGCAGCTGTCCATGATCGGCATCGGCGCCACCCTGGGCACCGGCATCTTCGTCGTGCTGGGCGAGGCCGTCCCCGTCGCCGGGCCGGCCGTCATCGTCTCGTTCGTGCTCGCCGGGATCACCGCGCTGTTCTCCGCGCTGGCCTACGCCGAGATGGCCGGGATGATCCCCGCCTCCGGCTCCGCCTACTCCTACAGCTACGCCACCATCGGCGAGTTCATGGCCTGGGTGTGCGGCTGGTGCCTCATGCTCACCTACGGGGTGTCGGTCGCGGCGGTCGGCGTCGGCTGGGGCGAGTACATCAACGAGCTTCTCCAGCTCACCACCGGTCTGTCCCTGCCGGGCGCGGTGCTCGCCGGTCCCATGGAGGGCGGCGTGATCAACCTGCCCGCCGCCGTCGTGGTCCTGCTGTCCATGTTCGCCCTGCTCGCCGGGGTCCGCGAGAGCAGCCGCGTCAACGCCGTCATGGTCGCCGTCAAGGTCGCCATCCTGGTGATGTTCGTGGTCATCGCGATCACCGCCGTCCAGGACGGCAACTTCGCCCCGTTCATGCCGATGGGCATGGCCGGTGTCAGTGCCGCGGGCGCCACCCTGTTCTTCTCCTACATCGGCTTCGACTCGGTCTCCACCGCGAGCGAGGAGGCCAAGAACCCGCAGCGCGACCTGCCCCGGGCCATCATGTTCGCGATGATCCTGGTGACGGCGCTGTACTGCCTGGTCGCCTTCGCGGCGGTCGGCGCGCTCGACTGGACCGGCTTCGTCGACGGAGAGACCTCCCTCGCGGGCATCCTGACCTCGGTCACCGGCACCCCCGTGTGGGCGGTCATCTTCGCCGCCGGTGCGGTCCTGGCCCTGGCCAGCGTGGTCCTGGTGGTGCTCTACAGCCAGACCCGCATCCTCTACGCCATGTCGCGCGACGGGCTCATCCCCAAGGCCTTCTCCACCCTCGACGCCAAGGGCACCCCGCGCACGAACACCCTCATCACCTCCGTGCTCATCGCGGTGCTCGCCGCCCTGGTCCCGCTCGGACCGCTCGCCGACGCCACCGCCATCGGCACCCTCTTCGCCTTCGCCCTGGTCAACGTCGCCGTCCTGGTGCTGCGCCGCAGCAGGCCCGACCTGCCGCGCGCCTTCCGGGTGCCGGGGGCGCCGGTCACGCCGGTGCTGGGCGTGCTGGCCTGCGCCTACCTCATGTTCAGCATGTCGATGAGCGTGTGGGCGGCCTTCCTGGTCTGGCTCGCCGTCGGCGTGGCGGTCTACTTCTCCTACGGCATGCGCCGCTCCGCGCTGGAGACCGACCCCGAGGTCACCGGGGTCCGCTCCTAGCCGGGCGGGGCGGAAACCGCGCGTGCGGGGGCCGGGGGGATCCCCCGGCCCCCGCGTGTGTTCGCGGGGAGGGTTGGGCGTACGTCATGCTGCGCGAATCCGTCCTCGTACGCAAGGAACAGCTGCATACTGCTGGAAATACGCGGGAATCCCCGAATCGTGTGCACTGTTTCGACGCCTTCGCCCACCTAGAGTGGACGCGGCCCCGAGACGACGGAGAACAGCGAGGTGAGGCAGTGACACGCGGACCCCTGCGCGTGGCCCTTGACCAGGGCGCCGGACCCGGCGCGGACCCCGCCGCCGCCCTCGACCGGCTGGCCGACCGCGCCAGAGCCGCCGCCGCCGCCGGAGCCCGCCTGCTCGTGGGACCCGAGATGTCCCTGACCGGCTACAACCTGGGCCCCGACCTCCTGGCCCGGCTCGCCGAACCCTTCGACGGCCCCCTCAGCCAGGCGGTCGCCGCCATCGCCGCCGACACCGGCGTCGCCATCGTCCACGGCTTCCCCGAGCGCGCCGACGGCACCGTGTACAACGCCGTCCAGCTCGTGGACTCCAACGGCGCCCGCCGGACCTACCGCAAGACCCACCTGTTCGGCGGCCTGGACCGCGGGGCGTTCTCCCCGGGCACGGAGCCGGTGGTCCAGACCGACCTCGACGGGGTCCGCGTCGGCCTGCTGGTCTGCTACGACGTCGAGTTCCCCGAGACCGTGCGCGCCCACGCCCTCGCCGGTACCGAACTCCTCGTCGTCCCCACCGCGCTCATGCTGCCCTTCACCGAGGTGCCCGAGCGGATCGTGCCCGTGCGCGCCCTGGAGAACCAGATCCACCTGGCGTACGTGAACCGCTGCGACGCCGAGGGCGACCTGCGCTACGCGGGACTGAGCACCCTGCTCGCGCCCGACGGCTCCGAGACGCTGCGGGCCGGAACCGGCGAGGAGTTCCTGGTCGGTGACGTCGACCCGGACGCTCTCGCCCGCGCCCGCCGCGAGCAGTCCTACCTGGACGACCGCCGCCCGGCCCTGTACCGGACGCTCACCGCGTGACCGCCGCCTGAGGCGGCGGGCGCCGCGTCGCCCGGCCCCCGCAGGCCCGCGCCGAGGCGAACCCGCAGGCGTCCCCGAACCCACCCGAGCCGTTGACCCACCACGACCCGTGCCGCCGCGCACGGACACCGACCGGCGTCCCCGCCGGACCACACCCACGAAGGAGGGGTTGGAGAATGACGTCTGCCGTGCCCACGGCCGCCGGTGCCGCACCCGAGCGGAGCACGCCGCTGAACATGTGCGGGCCGGACTTCCCGTTCGCCTACGACGCCTACCTGGAGCACCCCGCCGGACTCGGGCAGGTCCCGGCGGAGCGCCACGGCACCGAGGTCGCCGTCATCGGCGGCGGGCTGTCGGGGATCGTCACCGCCTACGAGCTGATGAAGATGGGCCTCAAGCCGGTCGTGTACGAGGCCGACCGCATCGGAGGGCGGCTGCGCACCGAGAGGCTCGCGGGCTGCCCCGACGACGTGGTCGCCGAGATGGGCGCCATGCGCTTCCCGCCCTCCTCCACCGCCTTCTGGCACTACGTGGACCGGGCCGGTCTGGAGACGGCACCGTTCCCCAACCCGCTCTCCCCGGCCACCCCCAGCACCGTGGTCGACCTCAAGGGCGAGTCCCACTACGCCACCTCCCTCGACGACCTGCCCGAGGTCTACCGCGAGGTGGCCCGCGCCTGGGACGCCGCCCTGGACGGCGTCCAGCACACCCGTATGCAGAAGGCCATCCGCGAGCGCGACGTGGCCACCCAGAAGGAGATCTGGAACGAGCTGGTCGCCCGGCTCGACAACCAGACCTTCTACGGCTTCCTGTGCGACTCCCCGGCCTTCGCCTCCTTCCGCCACCGCGAGATCTTCGGCCAGGTGGGCTTCGGGACCGGCGGCTGGGACACCGACTTCCCCAACTCCATCCTGGAGATCCTGCGCGTCACCTACACCGGCGCCGACGACGACCACATGGGCATCGTGGGCGGCGTGGAGCAGCTGCCGCTGCGCCTGTGGGAGGACGCCCCGGACAAGCTCGTGCACTGGGCGCAGGGCACCACCCTGGCCTCGCTGCACGAGGGCGGCCCGCGCCCGGCCGTCACCGCCCTGCGCCGCACCGCGGCCAAGGGCTCCCCGGCGGGCAACATCACGGTCACCGACGCCTCGGGTTCCATCCGGACCTACGCGGCGGCCGTGTTCACCGCGCAGAGCTGGATGATGCTGTCCAAGATCGACTGCGACGAGGACCTGCTGCCCATCGACCACTGGACGGCGATCGAGCGCACCCACTACATGGAGTCCTCGAAGCTGTTCGTGCCGGTGGACCGCGCGTTCTGGCGGGACCGCGACCCCGAGACCGGCCGCGACGCCATGAGCATGACGCTCACCGACCGCATGACCCGGGGCACCTACCTGCTGGAGGGGTCCGACCCGGACGGCCCGGCGGCGATCTGCATGTCCTACACCTGGTGCGACGACTCGCTCAAGTGGCTGCCGCTGTCGGCCAACGAGCGCCTGGAGGTCATGCTCTCGTCGCTGTCCAAGATCTACCCGGGCGTGGACATCCGCTCGCACATCACCGGTGACCCGGTGACGGTGTCGTGGGAGGACGAGCCCTACTTCATGGGCGCGTTCAAGGCCAACCTGCCGGGCCACTACCGCTACCAGCGCCGCCTGTTCACACACTTCCGCCAGGACGACCTGGAGGAGCGCCACCGCGGCCTGTTCCTGGCGGGGGACGACGTGTCCTGGACGGCGGGCTGGGCTGAGGGCGCCGTGCAGACCGCGCTCAACGCCGTGTGGGGCGTGGTCCACCACTTCGGCGGCGGGACCGACCCGTCCAACCCGGGCCCCGGCGACCTGTTCGAGGACCTGGCGCCGGTCGCCCTCCCCGAGGACTGAGGCCGTACCTCTTCGGGGCTCCGCCCGCCCGTCGCCCGCCGACGCCCGAACGGTACCTCTTTTGGGCGCCTTCCCGCGGCCCCGCCGCGGGAAGGCGCCTCAGGGCAGGTCGGCCGTCCCGGCGAGGATGGGCTGGTCCACCAGGCGCGACAGCACGAGCGTGCTCTTGGTCCGCACCACGAACGGCTCGGCGCCCAGCCGCTCGATGACCTCCTCCAGGTGGTGGGTGTCACGGGCGCGGACCTGCACGATGGCGTCCGCCTCCCCGGTGACGGTGCACGCGGAGGTGATCTCGGCGTAGCCCGCGAGGCCCGTCCGGATCTCGCCCGGCGACGTGCGGGCCCGGCAGTACAGCTCGATGAAGGCCTCGGTGGTCCACCCCACGGCCTGGGGCTCCACCACCACCGTGAACCCGCGCACCGCGCCGGACTCCACCAGCCGGTCCACGCGGCGCTTGACCGCCGAGGGGCTCAACCCGACCCGCTGGCCGATCTCGGCGAAGCTCATCCGCGCGTCCGCGCCGAGTATCGCGATGATCCGCTCATCGACACGATCCAGCCGCATTGCGCTTCGTCCCCGTCTGTCCACGTCTGATTGAGGCAGGGCACATGCTACCGGGGTGTGTCCCGCGGGGGTTCGTGTCGCATCCGCTCATCACCCTCCGAAGTGATAACAATTCATAGAGTAATCAACCGTGTGAGGGAGTGGACGAGTGCGAGCACGAACCCGGGCCGGCGTCTCGGCCGTGGCGGTCCTGGCCTCCCTTGTCGCGGCGGTCCCCGCGCAGGCCGGTCAGACCACCCGCATCGACCAGGGGGGACTCGACTGGGTCCCCTGCGAGGACATCCAGCCCGTCGCGGACGAGAACCTGGAGTGCGCCACCCTCACCGTCCCCCTCGCACGCACCGCCGACGGCGAGCGGCTCGGCGGCCGTGACGACACCGTCGAACTCGCGCTCTCGCGGGTCCCCGCCAGCGGCGAGGCCCGGCACACCCTTCTGGTCAACCCCGGAGGCCCCGGCAGCGCCGGACGCCAGTGGGCCTCCTACACCCACTGGCGGATGCCCGTGGAGCTCCGCGAGACCTACGACGTCGTCTCCTTCGATCCGCGCGGCGTGGGCGCCTCCACCCCGTCCATCACCTGCGACCCCGACCACTTCACTCCCGTGCGCCCCGACACCGTGCCCGCCGACGCGGCCGCCGAGGAGGAGCTGCGCGCCGACGCCCAGGCCTACGCCCGGGCCTGCGCGGACAACACCGGCCCCCTGCTCGAACACGCCCGCACCGTGGACACCGCACACGACATGGACGCCATCCGGGCCGCCCTGGGCCGGGAGCGGATCGACTACCTCGGCTACTCCTACGGCAGCTACCTGGGCACCGTCTACTCCGCGCTCTACCCCGACCGCGTCCGCTCCCTGGTCCTGGACAGCGTCGTCAACCCCGACAAGCCCTGGTACGAGAGCAACCTGGCCCAGAACCGCGCGCTGGACCGCGCGGCGAACGACTTCTTCGCCTGGACCGCCCGCCACGACGACGTCTACGGGCTCGGCACGACCGGAGAGCAGGTCGCCGAGGCCTACTACGCGCTGCGCTCGGAACTGGCGGACGAGCCCGCCGAGGGCACCGTCGGCCCCACCGAGCTGGAGGGCACGGCCATGGTGGTCGCCTACAGCAGCGCCTACTGGACCTCGGTCGCCGACGCGCTCTCGGCCCGGATCACCGGGTCCGACAGTGCCCCGCTGCTCGCCCTGTACGAGGCCTACGGCGAGGACGCCGGCTCCGACCGCGGTTACGGCGGCTACCTCGCCGTCCAGTGCACCGACTCCCACTGGCCCCGGGACTGGTCCACATGGAGCGCCGACACCGAGAAGTCCCACGCCGAGGCGCCCTTCATGAGCTGGAACAACACCTGGTACAACGCTCCGTGCGCGTCCTGGAGCGCCGGATCCGGCGACTGGTTCCAGGTCGGCGACGGCCCCGGCGAGCACTCCGCCTACGAGGGCGACGTGCTTCTGGTCCACGCCACCGAGGACGGCGCCACCCCCGTCGAGGGCGCCTTCGCCCTGCGTGAGCGCCTGCCCGGATCGGTCCTGGTGACCGAGGAGGGCGGCCACACCCACGGCGTCTCGCTCACCGGCAACGACTGCGTGGACGAGATCGTCACCGCCTACCTCCGGGACGGAGAGCTGCCCGCGCGCGCCGGGGGCGAGGGGCCCGACCTCACCTGTGAGGGACGCCCCGAACCCCAGCCGCGTACCGCCCAGAACGCACCTGGGACCATGGTGGAGCGCCCCGCGCCGGTACCCGGGCACCACGTGGGCGCGATCGTGGAGTCCGGGGCGGCGGAGTAACCGGTCGAATAGGCTGGAACCGGCGCGAACAGGCTTGGTTGGTCGTCCCCCGGCGCCCGCACGAGGGCACTGGGAAGATGGGGGAGATGCGATGCTGCGGACCTCGCCGGTACGGATCCTCGGAGAACGCGACCGGGAGGCCGTCCGCGCGCTCCTGGACGCCGACCCCGTGGGCAACGTCTTCGTCACCTCCCGCCTGATGGCCACCGGCCTCTCCGGCGGCGCCGGCGGTGCCGAGGTGTGGGGGCACACGGAGAGGGGACGCCTGACCGCCCTGTGCTACTCGGGTGCCAACCTCGTCCCCGTCAACGCCGGACCGGCCGCGATCCGCAGCTTCGCCGACCACGCCCGATGGAGGGGACGCCGCTGCTCCTCGATCGTCGGTCCCGTCGACGCGGTCAGCGACTTCTGGCAGCAGGTCACCCCGGCGTGGGGGCCCGCCCGCGTCATCCGGGCCAGCCAACCCGTCCTGGAGATCAGCGGCCCGCCCTCGGTGCCCGCCGACCCCTTGGTGCGCCGGGTCCGGCTGTCCGAGCTCAACACCATCGTGCCCGCCTGCGTGGCCATGTTCACCGAGGAGGTCGGCGTCCCGCCGGACTCCGGAGACGGCGGCGCGCTCTACCGGGCCCGGGTGGCCGAACTGGTGCGCACCGGCCGGGCCTTCGCCCGCATCGAGGACGGGCGCGTGGTGTTCAAGGCCGAGATCGGCGCGGTCACCCGGCACGCCTGCCAGGTCCAGGGCGTGTGGGTGCACCCGGACCTGCGCGGACAGGGCCACTCCACGGCGGGGATGGCCGCCGTGGTCGAGTACGCCCTCGCCGAGATCGCGCCCCGCGTCACCCTCTACGTCAACGACTTCAACACCCCTGCTCGCGCCGCCTACCAGCGGGTCGGCTTCCGCCAGGTCGGCGAGGTCATGTCGGTGCTGTTCTGAGCGTGCCGGGCCCGGCCCCGCGGTCCCGTACCGCCGAGGGCGTTCTGACGAACCCGCGTCAGATCCGACCCCGCACCGCCGACGGGGGAGCCGCGGCCGGTTAGCCTGGTCCCAGGTCCGTGGCGCACCGCGCCCTCTGCCACCCACGAGAGAGCGCCATGCAGCACAACCCCACCGGCCGGGCACGCCTGGGCCTGGCCCTCCTCCTCGGCCTGCTCGCCGTCCTGGGCCCGCTCAACATCGACATGTACCTGCCGGCCTTCCCCGACATCGCCGCGGACCTGGGGGCCAGCGCCTCCCACGTACAGCTCAGCCTGACCACCTGCCTGGTCGGCCTCGCCGTGGGCCAGGTGGTGGTCGGTCCGATCAGCGACGCCCGGGGGCGCCGGGGCCCGCTCGTCACCTCCCTGGTCCTGTTCGTCCTGGCGTCGCTGCTGTGCGCGCTGGCCCCGAACATCGCCGTGCTCGTGCTGGCGCGCTTCCTCCAGGGGTTCACCGCCTCGGCCGGGGTCGTGCTCTCGCGCGCGGTCGTGCGCGACGTGTTCGACGGCGCCGAGCTGACCAGGTTCTTCGCCCTGCTGATGGTGATCAACGCGGTCGCGCCCCTGATGGCGCCGATCGCGGGCGGCGCCATCCTGTGGCCGTCCTTCGCGGGCTGGGAGGCCGTCTTCCTGGCCCTGGCGCTGCTGGGCGCGGTGATCGTCGTGGTCGTGGCGCTGCGGCTGGAGGAGACCCTGCCGGTGGAGCGGCGCATCCCCGGCACGGTGGGCGGCACCCTGCGGACGGTGGGGGCACTGCTGCGGGACCGCGCCTTCCTCGGCTACGCCCTGGTGGTCGGCCTCGTGCACGGCGGCAGCTTCGCCTACGTCGCCGGGACGCCGTTCGTCTACCAGGACCTGTACGGGGTGTCGCCGCAGGTCTTCGGCGTGCTGTTCGGGATCAACGGCGCGGCCATCATCGCCGGGAGCTGGGCGGTGGGCCGGTTCAGCGTCCGGTTCGGCGAGCGCGCCCTCCTGGTGTGCGCGGTCTCCGCCGCGGTGGCGGCGACCGGGGTGCTGCTCGCGGCGACGCTGTGGGACGGTCCGCTGGTGGCCCTCGTGGCGCCGATCTTCGTCTGCATGACGTGCATGGGGATGATCCTCACCAGCTCCTTCGCCCTGGCCATGCGCGGCCAGGAGCGGCGGGCGGGCAGCGCCAGCGCCGTGCTGGGCGCGCTGCCCCCTCTGCTCGGCGCGGCGGTGGCGCCGCTGGTGGGGCTGGACGAGAGCACCGCCGTGCCGATGGGCGCCGTCCTGTTCACCACCTCCCTCCTGGGCCTGGGCGTGCTGCTGACCCTGACCTCGCCGCGGGTGCGCGGGCGCGTGGCCGACCCGGCCCCGTGACCCGCTGCGCCCCGGCGCTCAGCCGGTGAGCGCCGCCGGGCCCATGAGGAAGCCGGGGTCCAGCTGGGCGGCCAGGTCCGCGCCCTTGGCCTCGTTGCCCCAGGCCCGCACGTTGCGCAGGTGGAACTCGGCCGACTGCCGGGTGAAGCGCTCCCAGTCCTTGGGCGCGGCGTCCGCCATGTCCCGCATCAGGGCCAGGGTCTTGACGTTGTCCTCCTCCAGGTCCGCCAGCTCCGGGTGGCGGCCCTTCTCCATCGAGCGCACGAACCCCGAGTGCGTCATCCACCCCGCCAGCGCGTCGCCCACGTGCTCGCGCAGGAACTCCACGTCCGCCTCGTCCTGCACCTTGTTGCCGATCACCCGGATGGCGACCTCGTGGTCGCGGGCGTACTCGGCGTACTGCCGGTACACGCCCACGCCGCGCACGGTGGGCTCGGCGACCAGGAAGGTCATGTCGAAGCGGGTGAACATCCCCGAGGCGAAGGAGTCGGCGCCCGCGGTCATGTCCACGACCACGTACTCCCCGGGCCCGTCCACCAGGTGGTTGAGGTACATCTCGGCCGCGCCCACCTTGGAGTGGTAGCAGGACACGCCCAGGTCCGACTCGGCGAACGGGCCGGTGACCATGAGTGTGGCGCCCCGGACGGACGCGCCGAAGCGGGCGTGCAGCGGGTTGTCCCCGGTCACCGTCAGCAGGCGCGACCCCCGGCCCGGCGGCGTGGTCTTGATCATCGCCTGCGCCGAGGAGATACGCGGGTTGTCCCCGCGCAGCAGCTCCTTGATCTCGTCCAGGTGCGCGCCCAGCGCGGGAAGGGCGGCCAGGTCCTCCTCGGCCGCTCCCAGGGCGGCACCCAGGTTCTGGTTGATGTCGGCGTCGATCGCCACCACGGGCACGTGCTGGGCGGCCAGGTAGCGGGTGAACAGCGCGGAGAGGGTGGTCTTGCCGCTGCCGCCCTTGCCCGCGAACGCGATCTTCATGTGAGCCCTTCGGAACGGGAGTGTGTGTGCCGGGCACGCGGCGGCGGCCCGCCCGCGGTGGGCGGGCCGACCGGGGCCCAGGTGTGGTAACGATTATCGTTCCTGGAATTCGTGCTGTCAGCCGAACGGCCCCGTCACGCCGCGTATTGCCAACGTGTTACACCTCACATGGGTGTCGCTGGAGTCCGGACTGTTTCCTTTGTCCATATCGGGGATGACACGTGACAGGGTTTTGTGGCCAATCCCCGACAGGGAGAACGCGGGTGTGCTGTTCTGGAGCCAGCACACCCTTGTCTAAGGTGAGTGCAGGCGGCGCAACCCGCGCGTCCGTCGCGGGTGATTGGAGTGACCGGATGGCTGAGGCGAGGCAACTCCGGGAATACGTGCCCGCGGAGGTGTCGGAGGGCCCGGCTCCGACCGCACCGACCATCGAGACGGGGGAGCTCACCGGAGGGGTCACCGACCACACGGTGTGGAGCTGTGCCGGGAACCTGACCGCGGTGCGGTCCATCCGCTCGCGCGTGCGCGAGTTCCTCGCCCGCATGGACCATTCCGAGGGCTCCCTGGACGACGCCGAGCTGGCCGTCAGCGAGCTGGCCACCAACGCCCTGCTCCACTCGCGCTCCGGGCAGAGCGGCGGCGTCATGACGCTGTTCATCCGCTCCGACGAGGGGCGCCTGCGCGTGGCGATCGCCGACCAGGGGGCGCGCGACGGCGAGAGCGAGCACACGCGGGAGGACGGCGACGACTTCGGCCGCGGCAAGCTCATCGTGGACAGCTGCGCCACCCGCAGCGGCGAGTACTGGAGCGACGCCACGCACGTGGCCTGGTTCGAGATCGACGACCAGGCGGGGGAGGCCGCCGGGGGCGAGGGGGAGCGGCCGGAGGCGGAGCTGGCGGTCGACGACTGAGGCGGTGACCGGAGGTCCACGGCCCGCCACCCGCGCCGTGATCTTGTGCTTACAGCGAGTCTCGGGCACCGAAGTTGGCTATAAGTTCAAGATCATCGCAGGTCAGAACCCTAACGAGCCCGCGTCTCCCGCACACGGCCTCGGGTCAGTACGTCCCGCCGACCGGCGGGTAGGCGATCCGCTCCGGCTCGGGCGCGCAGCGCACCGTCACCTGACGCCCCTCCGGCGGCGGGCAGTCCGCCCCCGTCAGTACGCAGGCCCCGATCCACAGCGCCAGCGCCACCAGGGTCACCCGTGTGGCCTCGTCGCCGCGCTCGTCCACCGCCACCACGTCGTCGGCGGTCAGCTCCAGCAGGTCCCGCAGCTCCGAGAAGCGCCCCATGAGGTCGTTGTGCGGGTGCAGCGTGGTCAGGAGCCCTCCGCTGGTGTCCTCGTAGCCCAGGATGCCGTTGTCGAACAGGCCGCGCGCCGGGCTGTACCCGTTGCCGTCGGGGCTGGGCTGCAACAGCTCCTCGAAGGGCGTGGTCCCCAGCGCCTGCCCGAAAGCGATCACCTGCCGCACCCGCGAGTGCTCCGCCAGCTCCAGCGCCGTCTGTGCCATGTCCGCGCTGACCAGCAGCAGGCGGGTGTCGGTCTCGGTGAGCACGGCGCACTGGGTGTCCAGGTCGGACGCGGTCGACAGGGGCAGCGCGCGCCCGCCCACGGCCATCACCGTGTAGGTGGCCAGGAACCGGTCCGGTGAGACCGGCGCGAGCACCCCCACCACGTCACCGAAGCACATGCCCCGGCGGCTGAGCCCCGCCGCGGCCTGCTCCACCGTGGCGGCGAACGACAGGGCGTCCACGCGGTGCCCGACCCCGCGGATCGACCCGCCCCGCGCGGGGCGCAGCCGTAGCCGCTCGCACAGGCCCCCGGTCAGTGATCCGATCGGGTCGTCCCGGCGCGGCAGGTGGCGCCCCGGTCGTCCGGTTCCTGAAGACAGTCCTACCCCCATACGTACCCCCAGTTCGCCCATCCGGCGGTGGTACCGCCGTCCGGGCTCGTCACGCCCCCTCCACGTGGCGAACCCGGCGGCGACGCACCGGTCGGCGGATGCGGTGTCCCTCCCCAGGACGCACCCCGTGCCGACGCGGCCTCCCACCGGCCCCGGAGACCTCCCCGGGGCTGACGCCCGCCGGAAACCGGTGTCACACCGGTGTTCGGCGGTCGTTTCCGGGACCTCCGCGACCGTGTCACCGCAGTGCCACGCGCATGGTGTCCCATGGCTTGAAGCCTAGCGCGTTCACAGCCAGATGCACATGCATATTGCTATGCACCTGCATATGTAGATTCGGCGCGGAAGCGGGTTCTCCCGGTGGCGAGCCGGGCGTAACAGGGCAGATCGGGCAGGTTAGTCCGAGGTCCGGTGATGGCGTACCCAGGACGTGATCTGCGTACGCGAGTGGAAGCCCATCTTGCGGTTGATGTTGGCCACGTGCCGCGCCGCCGTCGACGGGGTGATGAACAGTTCCCGGGCGATCTCCGGATTGCTCCTGCCCCGGCTCACCAGGAGGGCCACCTCCAGCTCGCGCCGGGTCAGCCGCTCCTCGGGGGTCACCGACTCCGGGGCGGGGACGGGCCCTCCCCGCTCCCGGCGCCCGTGCGCGGGACGGCTGCGCGGCGCGGCGCGGCGCGGCGGCGGGCGCCGCGCCTCCTCCGCCAGCTGCTCGCCCTCACGGACCGCGCTCGCCAGCGCCAGGGTCCGGCCCTGCTCCCACCAGCCCACCAGCTGGCGGCGGCGCCGACGGACCTTCTCCACGTCGGTGAACGGCCACGGCGCCTCGTGCGTGGACAGTCCCAGCCGCTCGCGCACGCTCATCGCCGCGCCCGCCAGACGGCAGGCGGGCTCGCGCGGCCCCGCCCCGAACGCCACCCGGGCGATCGCGGTCAGGGCGCGCGCCGCGTCCGCGCGCTGGCCCGTCGAGTGGCTCAGCAACAGCCCCTCGCTCAGGTAGTCGTAGGCCTGGCCCGTGGACCCCTGCGCGTGCGCCACCCGGCCGATCCCGGCCAGGCAGCGCGCCTCCTCGGCCGCCGCCCCGATCAGACGCTGGGTGTCCAGCGCCTCCCGGTAGCAGCGGTCCGCCGTCATCAGGTCGCCGCTGGCCTCCGCCGCGCGCGCCTGGCCCATGAGGGTGACGCCCACGCCCCACCGGTGGTCGATCCCGCGCAGCAGTGTCAGGGCCGCGTTGTAGTGGTGGTCGGCCGTGGGGTGGTCGCCCTGCTGGGCGACCAGGGCCGCCCGGGTGCCCAGGGCGATCGCCTCGCCCCACAGGTCGCCCGACTCGCGGCACAGCCGCAGCGCCTCCTCCACCCGCACCGCGGCCTGGTCCGACACGCGCTCGCGCACCTCGACCAGGGCGAGCAGGTTGAGCGCGACGCGGACGAACACGTCGTCCCCGGCCTCGCGGCACAGCCGCAGGCCCCCCTCGCCCAGGGAGACCGCCAACCCGTGGTCGCGCCGCACCCGCGCCAGCTGGGCCCGGCCCACCAGCGCCCGCGCGCGCGAGGGCGCCTTCGCCGCGTCCTCCAGCTCCAGCAGGCGGTCCATCCAGTGCGCCCCCTCGGAGTAGCTCTGGTGGCTCACCCAGTGCGCGGTCAGGCTGACGCACAGCCGCAGGCCCGGCTCGGCGGCGCCGTGCTCCAGCGCCCAGCGCAGCAGGGAGCGCAGCGTGTCGTACTCGGCGATGACGCGCTGGCGCCCCGAGTCGCGCTCGCTCCAGGGCATGACCCGGCTCGACTCCAGCTTCTGGCCCAGGTCCTCGGCCAGGCGCAGCATCCGGTCCAGGAGCCTCTCCTGGAACAGCTCCGCCTCACCCGCCCCGACCAGCCGGGAGTGCGCGAACCGCTGTACGGCCTCCGGCAGCCGGTAGCGCACCCGGCCCTCGAACTCGCCGGTCACCGTGATCAGGGAACGGTTCAGCAGGGACGTCATGAGGTCGAGGATGGCCGGTTCGGGCAGCGCCTCGTCGGCGCACACCTGCTCGGCCAGCTCCAGGTTCCAGCCACGGAATACCGACAGGCGGCGCAGCAGCGCCTGCTCGGCCTCGGGCAGTCCGGCGTACACGAAGTCCAGCACCACGGGCAGCATCTCGCTGCGCGGGACCGCCTGCCCCGGACCCGGCTGGACCTCGGGGGAGGACAGGTGCGCGCGCAGCCCCTCGGCCAGCACGGCGGGCCCCACCCCGGGCGCGCTCGCGCCCAGCGCCTCGATCCCCAGCGGGATGCCGCCCGCCAGGTCGCACAGCTCCGTCACGGTCTCCATCTCCTCGCGCGAGAGCGAGAAGCGCGGGTCGCGGGCGCGGGCGCGGTCCATGAACAGCCGCACCGCCTCCGCCCCGGCGGGGTCGGGCTGGGGCCCCTTGCGCGCGGGCAGCGGCAGCGCCATCGGAGTGACCCGCCACACGGTGCCGCCCGACAGGCGGACCGGGTCCTCGCTGGTGAGCAGGATCGACACGGAGGGACAGGAGGCCAGCAGGGCCTCACCGACCTCCGCCACCTGCTCGGCGACGTGTTCGCACGCGTCCAGCACCAGCAGTAGGTGGCGTTCGCACAGCGCCTCGGTCACCGTGACCGACAGCGGCTGCCCCGGCTCCTCCACCACGCCCACGGCGGTGGCCACCCGCGCGTACACCTCCAGGGTCGTGCGCGCGTCCGCCATGCCGACCATCCACACGCCGTCGGGGAACCACGCGGTGGACTGCTCGGCCACGCGTATCGCCAGACGCGTCTTTCCCAGGCCGTCGGTTCCGCACAGCGTGACGGAGCGGCTGGAGCCGAGCAGACGGAGCAGGTCGCTCAGGTCCCGCTCACGGCCCACGAATCCGGTGCCCGGACGGGGGAGGTTGTGCCGCGCGGGCGCGGTCAAAGGTGCCATGGCCTTCACATGTAGGGGCTGTCGGGGGAGGTTCTCACCAGGGATGGGGGGAAGGTCGGCAGGGGCGGACGTCGTCGGTGTGGGCTCTGGTACCCGGAGTTCCTGTCTTAGCGGGTGCACGCGCACTGTGCAAGTGCGCCCCGTCGACCGGGACCGTGTCAGCCACCGTCACCCGAGACGGCCCAGCCGGTCAACTGCGTCCTTGAGGAAATCGAGAGTTTTCTGAAGATGTTCGCGATGTGGCGGGCCGCCGTCGCGTGGCTGATCGTCAGCCGTTCGGCGATCTCGCGGTTGGACAGACCCTGTTCGGCCAGCTCGGCCACCTCCCTCTCCCTGGGGGTCAGCGAATCCGGACCCGAGGGTCCCGAGGACTGCGGCCGGGGGAAGGCCAGCGCGCGGTCGAGCACCTGCTCCAGGGGCAGGGGGCGCCACGCGTTCCAGGCCTCGGCGATGCGCGTCGCGCCCACGCGCCGCTCCGCCGCCGACCGCAGCCGCAGCGTCTCGGCCGAGGGGCGGTCCAGCGCCGCCCTCAGGTCGGCGGCCACCCCCACCAGGGCGGCGGCCCGTTCGGCCTCCTCCTCGGCCAGGGCCAGCTCCCCCAGCGCCTCCAGGGCCCGGGCCACCGCGAGCCTGCGCCCGGAGGTGAAGCTCACCCGCAGACACGTCGCCAGGGGCTCCCGGGCGAGCAGGGACTCGCCCTCGGCCAGGTACAGGCGGCCCAGTTCCCGGGCGCAGTGCGCGGTGGCGGGGGCGGCCTCCAACTCGCCGAAGACGGACAGGGCGTCGGAGAACAGCTCCCGCGCCCGAGCGAAGTCGCCGCGTTCGGCGGCGATCGAACCCAGCCCGTGCAGGGCGCGCGCCGCGCTCCACCGGTCGCCCAGGTTGTCGGCCACCGTGACGCTGTGCTCGAGGAGGGCCGTGGCCCGTTCGGTCTCACCGCGGCGGCGGGCCAGCTGGGCCAGCACGTCCAGCGTGGCCGCCTCGGTGATGGGGTCGCTGACCTGGGAGGCCCACTCCCCGGCCCGGTCGGCGTGCTGCTGCCCCTCGTCCAGGGTTCCGGTGCGCAGGGACAGCGCCGCCAGGGTGGCCAGGGCGGAGGCGGCGGCCCCCGCCTCGCGGCAGGCCCGTGCCGCCTCCAGGGCGCACAGGGCCAGGGTGGACACACGCGGCACCGTGTCCAGGTCCAGCCGCAGCTCGGCGTGCAGGGCCAGGGCGCGCGCCCGCAGGTGCGGGGACTGCGCGTCGGAGTCGGTGGACAGCGCCCGCTCCAGGAGGCGGCTGCCCTCGGCGGCCAGGTCGCGCACGATCCAGTAGGAGCGCAGTGCCACGCACACCCGCAGGGCCTCGTCCACACGCCCCCGCGACAGCGCCCAGTCCACCACGCGGGCGTGGTTCTCCCGGTGGTGGTCGAGCAGCCGCAGGTGTCCCAGGCGCTCGCCCCACGGCAGCGGCGCGCAGCAGCTCTTGGCCCACTCCTCCAGCCGGGCGACGCAGAAGCGCAGGTAGCGTTCCCACCGGTCGTCCTCGCCGCCGCTGTCGGCCAGGTGCTCGGCGGCGTAGGCGCGCACCGTCTCGGTCAGCCGGTAGTGGGTGGTGCCGTCGACCTCGGCGTCCATCACCACCAGCGACTTGTCCAGCAGGGAGAAGTGCAGCGGCAGGATGTCGGCGGGGTCGACCCCCTCACCCGAGCAGACGTCCTCCGCGGCCTCCAGGTACCAGGTGGAGAACACCGACAACCGGTGCAGCAGGAGCCGCTCCGGCTCGGTGAGCAGGTCGTGGCTCCACTCCAGGACCGCGCGCAGCGTCCGCTGGCGCGGCGGCAGGTCCTCCGAGCCGTCACTGGTCAGCAGCTGGAAGCGGTCGTCCAGACGGCGCAGGATCTGCTGTACGGACAGCACCCGCACCCGGGCGGCGGCCAGCTCGATCGCCAGCGGCATGCCGTCCAGCATCCGGCAGATCTCCGCGATGTAACCGGAGTTCTCCCTGGTCATCTCGAACCCGGCGCGCGCGGCGTGCGCGCGGGTGACGAACAGGCGCACCGACTCGTAGCGCTGGGTGTCGCGCCGGGGGATGGGCGCCGGGTCGGCGGCGTAGGGGTCGGTGGGGGTGGGGCGCGCGGGCAGGGACAGCGGAGGCACCCGCCAGATGTTCTCCTCGGGCACGTGCAGGGGCTGGCGGCTGGTCACCAGGATGCGCACCCGGGGGCAGTCGCGCAGCACGGCCTGGCACAGCTGCGCCATCGGCCCCACGGCGTGCTCGCAGGTGTCCAGGAGCAGCAGCAGGTTGCGGGTGCGCAGCGAGGTGATGACGGCGTCGGTCATCGTGGGTGAGTCGTCCTGCACCGCCTGGAGGCTGCCCGCGACCGCGCGCAGCGCCTGGTCGTGGGTGGAGGCCTCGCTCAGGTCGACGAAGCGCACGCCGTCGGGGAACCGGCGCATGACGCGCTCGGCCAGGTGCAGGGCCAGGCGCGTCTTGCCGATGCCGCCGGTACCGGTCAGCGTGACCATCCGGGCGGTGCCCAGGAGACGGCCCAGGTCGACGATGTCGCGCTCGCGTCCGACGAAGCTGATGAACTCGCCGGCGGACAGGGGCAGGTTGTGGCGGGGAGGAGACATGGCCTCGATCACTGGGCAGTGCTTCTTTGGGGCTCCGCTCCGCTTCTCACGCCCGTCACCCTCCACCACCCTCAACGGACGGCCCGCGGCCGCAGCCTTCTTGTGTTCAGGCGTCCCGAAGGCAGGAACGGGGTCGAAGCAGGCACAGCGGCACCTCCGGTGAGACGGCTCGTACCCGTACCGCCGCCCGCCACCACTCCCAACGGACACCCGAGGCGCAGACTCACTCGCAGTCTCGCCTCCGGCGACTCCAGAACCCTGCCGGCGTGGGGAACGCCGTTCCCAGTGTCGCACCCGCGGCCCCCGGTTGTCCTCCGAATGGCCGGTTCCGGCATGAGCGGACAGAAACCGCCCACGCCGGTCGGGAAGGTGCTATGGAGCGGTTACTCCGTGCTTTCCGGGCTCACGGGGGTCCAGGTGGCGGGGTCGGCCGGACCCTGCTCTCCCGACCCCATGTCCTTGACCTCGTGGCCGCCGTCCTCACCGAAGGGCGGGAACCACACGAAGGGGATGCCCTTCTTGGCGGCGTACTGGATCTGCTTGCCGACCTTGGCGGTGGAGTGGAACACCTCGGTGTTGAACCCGCGTCCGCGCAGCAGCTCCCCGGTGCGCAGGGCCTCCCTGCGGCGCTCGGCGCCGGGCACCACGACCATCACGTCGGTGGGGCAGGCGCGCCCCTCCTCGATCCGGCCCTCGGCGACGAGCTTGGCGAAGATGCGGGTGAGGCCGATGGAGATGCCCACGCCCGGCAGCCGCCTGCGGATGAACTGGCCGGCCAGGTCGTCGTAGCGCCCGCCCGCGCAGATGCTCCCGTAGCCGGGGTCGTCGTCGAAGGAGGCCTCGTAGACCGTGCCCGTGTAGTAGTCCAGGCCGCGGGCGATGGACAGGTCGGCCACGACGCTGCCCTCGGGCAGATCGGCCAGGTCCTCCAGGACGAAGGAGAGCTCCTCCAACCCCTCGTCGAGCAGCTCGGAGGAGACCCCGAGCCCGCGGACCCGCTCGGCGACGCCGGAGCCGGTGCCCCGGACGCGGGCCAGCGCGAGGCAGGCGTCGGCCTGCTCCCCGGTCAGGCCGTCGGCCAGCAGGATCCGGCGCACGCCGTCGTCGCCGATCTTGTGCAGCTTGTCCACGGCGCGGATGACCGCGATCGGGTCCTTGATGCCCAGGCCCTCGTAGAAGCCCTGGAGGACCTTGCGGTTGTTGACGTTGAGCGTCCAGGCGGGCAGGTCCAGCCCGCTGAGCACCCGGTGCACGATGCGCGGCAGCTCGGCGTCGAAGTGCAGCGGGACGGAGTCGACGTTGATGACGTCGATGTCGCACTGGGTGAACTCGCGGAAGCGCCCCTCCTGGGGGCGCTCACCCCGCCACACGCGCTGCATCTGGTAGCGCTTGAAGGGGAAGGCCAGCTCGTTGAAGTGCTGGGCGACGTACCGGGCGAAGGGCACGGTCAGGTCGAAGTGCAGTCCGAGCCTGGCGTCGGAGTCGTCCTTGGCGTCGGCCTGGAGGCGGTGCAGGGTGTAGACCTCCTGGGAGGTCTCGCCCTTGGCCATCAGCACGTCGAGGTTCTCCACGGACGGCGTCTCCACCGACGCGAAGCCGAAGGACTCGAACCCGGCGCGGATATGGTCCAGCCAGCGCTGCTCCACGGCCCGGACCTGGGGGGACCACTCGGGGAAACCGCTGATGGGAGTGGGTCGGACGACGCGCTGATCGGACATGTGGGGTTCTCGGCTCACAGTTTCGTCTCGGCTTGCTGGCCCCGTCCGCGCCGCGGTGCGCGTGCGCACGCGCGGGTTCGCTCGTCGGGCGGGGGAGGGCCGGTCCAGTCTACGGGGAACCCGGGCGGGAGGGCGGCGCGACGGACGGGAGGCCGCCGCGGCCCGCTCCCCGCGGTCCGGCCACCACCGGCCCACGTGGACGGTTGTGGGCCGGTGGGGCGCTGGCGCGCCGGACCGGAGTGTCGACCGGGCCGACGCCGAAGAGCGAGACGTCGGTGGGTGGCCCTGTGTCCGGGGGCGCCGCCGGGGCTCCCGCGGATGGTCGCGTCCTCGTGCCAGGAGTCTTCTCCGCGACCGCACTTGCCGGTGCGGGGGCCCTACCTCCACCGTAGACTCCGCGGACCCCGTCGGACAGGGATCAGTGCGGCCGAAAGCGGCCGAAAATGACCGCTCACAATGTCGTAAAGTCGACCTTCCGGGGTACGGGTGTGTGCTTATCTGTTCACGGTCGGTTTCGGGCGGGGAACGCACCGCCACGGGACGGCCACCCGAATCCCGCGGCTCCTCCCCCTGCCCGGGGGTCGCGAACCCCACGAGCCGGCCGTGTGGCATGTCGCACCACTGAGCCAAAACGCCTTCCCCACCGGCCATCCGGTGTTAGGTTCCAGGAACGGTGCCTCTCGCGTCGGTACCGACCCCGGCGGGTCGCGTACCCCGAGGAACGGACCGTGCGCGCCGTCCGCCCCGCTGGCCCGGCACTCCCGCTAGGACTAACTGTGATCGATCCAGTCAACAGCACGAACAACGTCCACGCCTCCACCGAGTTGTCCACCAAGATCATCGTCGCCGGGGGGTTCGGGGTCGGGAAGACCACGTTCGTCGGCACCGTCTCGGAGATCCCGCCCGTGCGCACCGAGGCCGCGGTCACCGCCGCCAGCGCTGGGGTGGACGACCTCTCCCACACCCCGGACAAGACGAGCACCACGGTCGCGATGGACTTCGGCCGCATCTCGCTGGACACCGACCTGACCCTCTTCCTGTTCGGGACCCCGGGACAGCAGCGCTTCTGGTTCATGTGGGACGACCTGGTCCGGGGTGCGCTGGGCGCCGTGATCCTGGCCGACACCCGCCGCCTGGAGGACACCTTCCAGGCCCTGGACTACTTCGAGCGCCAGTACCGGCTGCCCTTCGTCGTCGCGGTCAACGAGTTCGACCCCGAGAACCTCCACAGCCCCGAGGAGCTGCGCGACGCCCTGGACCTGACCCCGGACGTGCCCGTCGTGCACTGCGACGCCCGCGACCGCAACTCCGTCGTCCGGGTCCTGGTGACCCTGGTCAAGCACGCCATGGCGGTGGAGGCCCGCCAGCGCCACCAGCGCCAGTTCGCCTGAGGGGCCGGGCGCCCCGTGGCAGACCGGGGCGGTTTCGACGGAACCGTCCGCACATGTGGGCGCCCGGGGTTCTCTCAACGGTTGTGTCCGGCGTTACCCTGTGGTGGTGTTCGGACGAATGGCGGAAGGCGTTCGCCGCTTCCTGGGTAAGCCCGGTGCGGTGGATCTGCGGCCCTATACCAAGCTCCTGTCGGCGATCGAGGCCGAGGAGGATGGTCTGCGTGAGCTCAGTGACACCGAGCTGACGGAGAAGGCCATCGAACTCGGCAACGCCGAACTCCCCTACGAGCGCGACGACCTCGTGTCGCTGTGCGCGGTCGGCCGCGAGGCCGCCCGGCGCTCACTCGACGAGCGACCCTTCGACGTGCAGCTCCTCGGTGTCATGGCCCTGCTCGACGGCCACGTCGCCGAGATGGCCACGGGCGAGGGCAAGACGCTGGCGGGCGCCCTCGCCGCCGCGGGGTTCGCCCTGCGCGGCCGGCGCGTGCACCTGCTCAGCGTCAACGACTACCTGGCCAGGCGCGACGCCGAGTGGATGCGCCCCCTCTACGACATGCTCGGCGTCACCGTGGGCTGGATCACCGAGGACTCCACCCCGCAGGAGCGCCGCGCCGCCTACTCCTGCGAGGTGACCTACGCGGCCGTCAGCGAGCTGGGCTTCGACGTCCTGCGCGACCGCATGGTCACCGACATCGCCGACCGGGTCGTGCCGCCGCCGCACGTGGCGATCATCGACGAGGCCGACTCGGTGCTCGTCGACGAGGCCCGGGTCCCGCTGGTCCTGGCCGGCGCCGCGGAGAGCGTGGACGCCGACGTGGAGATGGCCGACGTCGTGCGCGGGCTCAAGCCGCGCCTGCACTACGAGGTCGACGGCGAGGGGCGCAACGTCCAGCTCACCGACGCCGGGATCGACGCGGTGGAGAAGGCCCTGGACGGGGTCGACCTGTACTCCGAGGACGACACCTCCGTCCTGCCGCAGGTCAACCTGGCCCTGCACGCGCACGTGCTGCTCCAGCGCGACGTCCACTACGTGGTGCGCGACGGCGAGGTCCGTCTCATCAACGAGTCGCGCGGACGCATCGCCCTGCTCCAGCGCTGGCCGGACGGCCTCCAGGCCGCGGTCGAGGCCAAGGAGAAGGTGGCGCTCAGCGAGACCGGCGAGGTGCTGGACTCCATCACCGTGCAGTCGCTCGTCCTGCGCTACCCCACGCGCGCCGGTATGACCGGTACCGCGATGGCCGTCGCCGAACAGCTCCGCGAGTTCTACGAGCTGGAGGTCGCGGTCATCCCCTCCAACAAGCCCAACGTCCGGGAGGACCACGGCACGCGCCTGTACGCCACGCGCGAGGAGAAGGAGGACGCCCTCGTCGCCAAGGTGGAGGAGGTCCACAAGTCCGGGAGGCCGATCCTCATCGGCACCCAGGACGTGGCCGAGTCCGAGCTGTTGGCCGGGCGCCTGCGCGAGGCCGGGCTGGAGTGCGTGGTCCTCAACGCCAAGAACGACGCCGACGAGGCCTCCATCATCGCCGAGGCGGGCACCCACGGTGCCGTCACCGTCTCCACCCAGATGGCCGGGCGCGGCACCGACATCCGCCTGGGCGGCAGCGACATGGCCGACCGCGAGCGGGTGGTGGAGACCGGCGGCCTGTACGTGATGGGCTTCGGCCGCTACCCCAGCAGCCGCCTGGACGGGCAGCTGCGCGGCCGCGCGGGGCGCCAGGGCGACCCGGGCGACTCCATCTTCTTCGTCAGCATGGACGACGACCTGGTGGTCAACCACGCCCCCGAGACCACGGGCTACCAGACCACCTCGGAGGGGGAGATCACCGACCAGGGCTGGCTGGCCATGGTCGACCACGCGCAGCGGGTCGCCGAGGGGCAGCTGCTGGAGGTGCACCGCAACACCTGGCGTTACAACCAGCTGATCGACGTGCAGCGCGACGTGGTGCTGGAGCACCGGGAGATGGTCCTGACCGGGGACCAGGGCGACCGGCAGATCAGGGCCGACCGCGGGAAGCGGCACGAGGAGCTGCTGGAGGAGCTGGCCGGGAAGGGTGCGGAGGGCGAGGAGGGTACCGCAGCCGAGGAAGCCGCCGAGGGCGCTGAGACCGCCGGGCGCGGGCAGGAGGCCGAGGAGGCGGAGGGGAACGAGGAGAAGGTCGCCCGGGCGGCCCGCCTCATCACCCTCTACCACCTGGACCGGGGCTGGACCGACCACAACGCCTTCCTGTCGGAGCTGCGGGAGGGCATCCACCTGCGCTTCCTGGGCCGCCGCGACCCGCTGGACGAGTTCAACCGCGACGCGGTGCCGGTCTTCAAGGGCTTCCTGGACGACGCGCGCGCCCGGGCCGCCGAGAGCTTCGAGGAGCTGGAGGTCGTGGACGGCGAGCTGGACGTGAGCTCGGTGGGGGTCAAGCGCCCGTCGATGACGTGGACGTACATGGTGCACGACCACCCGTTCAGCTCCGCGTTCGAGACACTGGTGGGCAGGCTCAAGGGTGGCCGGGGGAGCGGGAGCTGACCGTTCTCCCACGGACGGATGCGCGGGTCGGGACCAAAGTCCCGGCCCGCGCATTACTTTTGTCAGCTACTCTGCTCGAAACGCCCCACAAGCCCGAAAACGGCATCACCAATTGCCCCGTCCGGGTTAACATGGCTGCGTTTTCAACGAAACCCGAGACGGTTGGGACGAAATTCACCGTGATCCACGAGGTCGGTGCGCAGGAGAAGATCAGTTATGGACGGAACGACCGATTCGCGGGCGGTCCGGTGGGCGGGGGAAGTTTCTGGGTGGGTGACGACGGTCAGCCGGTCGCCAAGATCGGTGGACCGAAGGAGTGGCGGCCCACGCCCATGATCGATGTCCGGGTGGGTGACGTGTTCAGTGTCGGCGGACAGGCGTGGAGGGTGACCGACATTGTCGACGCGGATACTCCCTCCGCATATCTGCTGGCCACGCGAATAAGTTGAGACACGGGGCCCCGGGCGAGCGCCCGGGGCCTTCGTTTTCCTTGTTCCGGTCGGGGAGCGCAACCCCCTGCAACCTTTTACCGGTGGGGATTGCCAGCCATCGGTTTTGTCGCGGGTCCTCATTCCGGGCGCCGCCCGGCGAGGTTTTTGGTGCTTATGTGGCTTGTGTTAACCCTGGGGTCCCAGAGGCGAGGCGCCGGGCAGGAACGCGCATCGGCGCAGGTCACGGATGAGGGTGGTGCGCTCACCAGCGCGAATCGAGACGTTCCGGTTATCTGATGGAGGGTGTTCGTGTTACCGGTTCCTCGTTAACGTCTGTGGGGCAAGGCGCGCCCCGGCAGCGGCCAAAGGGAGGATCCCCCCACTCCCGGAGAGTCCACGGGCCGCTGCGCCCTGCCGCCCCGAGGCCGGTCCCAGGGGCTGTCCCCCGCCCCTGGGCCTGGCCGCCCCGCGTAGGCGGGGCGGCCCTTCCCCGGCCCTCGCGCCCCGCGCGACGCCGCGCGGGGCGGTTCCTCTCGTTCCGGTGCGCGTACGCGTTTCCTGCCGGGTGCCCGCCGCGTGGTGCCCCGACGCCTCCAGGGCCTCTCGGTCCGGAACCGAGTAGATCCTGTTCCACTGGCCGGTGTTCCCTGTCCACCCCGGTTCCCGGGATGGAGTTCGGGGATCCGGGTCTTGCGGTAGAACGCGTTTCAGTATTAGTCTCTGGAGGTGCCTGGACCGGTGAGGGCGCCCGACGGCTCGACCGTGGGGTGTCAGCGGACGGCAGGTGAGGACGGTCGTCCGTCGAAGTCGGATCGCGCCCCGACTCCGGCGGACGGCGTCCGTTCGCCCACCACCCTCAACCGACGCCTACGGCGCGGTTCCCCCACGAAAAACCCGCCTCCGCCGCCTCCAGTGCCCCGTGGGCGCCCGAGCCAACACCCATAGGCCGAGCCCGCCCGAAGAGCAGGTCCTAGGCGAGCAGGCGGCACAGTTCGGTGAAGGTGGGACACGGCCAGGCCAGGCGGCACCCCTGACAGGGGTCCCCGTCCTCGTCGCCGGGGGCGTGCAGGTGCAGCAGGTCCACGCAGACACCGGCCAGGGCGGACACCTCGTCGCGCGCGTTCGCGTAGAAGGCGACGTCGTTGATCCGGGCCAGGGCGTTGGACGGGCCCGTGGCCGGGATGCCGACCGTGTCCGGCTCCCAGGGGACCGCACGCGCCGAGCGCTCCCGGATTCCCAGAACGCACTGGAGCAGTCTCGCGTGCTCGGAGAGGTGACCCCTCCCCGACGCTGGTCTGGTGAACGGCGACATCGCTGATCTCCCCCACCACGTGGATACGCAGCCTCACGTGGTAACACAGCGTATACCCAGCATCGCTCCTTGTCGCGACACGCGGAGGCGGGGCGGGGAGAGAAGGGGAGAGAGGGGAGCGGGCCGCCCGGGGAGGGGCGGCCCGCCGAAAGGAGGGGGAGGGAGGATTCTTCTGGACGCGGGGACCCGCTAGCCGCAGCCTCCGCCGCAGTTGCAGGAACCGCCGCTCTGACAGCCGCAGCTGCAGCCCGAACCGCAGCTGCATCCACGCAGGTCGGGGGTTGTGGTCATCTGGTGAGTCACAGTCCCTCCAAGGGGCTCGACAGCACCCGTGCGCGATCACGCCGGAGCCTCCCCGGTGGGAGGGGGCGTCACGGGCGCGTTTCCCGCAGGAGACCGTGCCCGTTCGTCCCCGCCCCCAACCGGGGCGGGCGCCGGCGCAGCCGGGCCCGTGGGCCCTCCTCGTCCGTCGCGGGGCGTGGGGACCGCACTGACCTGCGCGGGGGTCCCGGGCGGGTTCAGGCGAAGAAGGTCGGCGCGACCGCCGGACGGCGTGTCATTCGGTAGAGCCAAACCTGGCCGACGAACATGACCGGAATTACGGGACCGAGGGACGCCCACACGAACACCGCGGTCGTGGAGGGTATCGGCGCCGAGGGCAGCCCCAGCGCCGCCAGCAGACCGGGGACGGCGATCGCCACCGCCGAGGTGTGCCGCGACAGCATCGGACCCACCAGGCCGCTCGTCGCCGCCAGGGCCGCCAGCAGAACCGCTGCCAGCAGAACCGCGGCCAGTGCGACCGCCGGCCCGGGGGACAGGACCGGACCGCCGGGCAGCGCCGCCGCCAGCGCCGCCAGCGCCGCCGCCCCCAGGGCGAGGCGCGCGAGCGGGCGCGTGTCCCGGGCGGCCACGTCCGCGCTCTCGGAGTCGGACGGACCGACCAGCCGCTCGGCCCCGAAGGCCGCGCCGCGCAGCGCGAACAGCGCCGTGACGGCGACCGCGCAGAGCGGCGTGAACGCGCTCGCGGTGAGACCGCCCGCGAGCAGGCCCGCCACCAGCAGGCCCCACGAGGCGGCCAGGACCCAGCTGCCCGCCACGAGCGCGCAGTCGCAGGCCGTCTGCCAGCGGTCGCCGTCCACGCGGGCGCGCAGCCACAGCCCCGCGTCCCGGACCAGCCACCCGGCCGACAGGACGGCGAGCACGGGCCCCAGTTCGGCGACCACGTGGTGCTCCAGGGCGGGGAACAGGCCCGCCAGGACCCCGACAGCGGCGACCAGCCACACCTCCGAGGCCAGGAAGTAGGGGGCGACGGCGGTGACCACGCGGCGGCGCTGCTCGGGGCCGCGCGCCAGGCGCGGCATCAGCATGCCCAGGCCGATGTCGGAGCCCGCCAGGACGAGGTAGCCCACGACGAGCAGGGCGAGGAGTGCGGAGGAGAGGAGGTCCATGGCTGCGGCCTTCCGGGCTCAGTACGTGTGGACGGGGACGGCGGGATCACGGGGACCCTCGGGGTCCTCGGGCGGCCGTGTGCGCGGCTCGGCCAGAGGACCGCCCCCGGGGCCGCGCCGCGCGTAGCGCACCAGGAGCCAGTAGGTGACGGCGGTCAGGGCAGCGAAGGCCGCGGTGAAGAAGCCGAAGGAGAGCACGGCCGCGGCCGGGGACAGGGGGGTCACCGCGTCAGCCGTGGTCAGGTGGTGCACGACCGTCCAGGGCTGGCGGTTGGTCTCCCGGAACACCCAGCCGCCGACGCTGGCAAGGTAGGGCAGGAACGGCGTCACCACGAGCGGGGCGAGGAACCACCTCCAGCGGTCGAGCCCGCCGAGGGGCCAGGCCAGCAGCATGAGGGGGCCCAGGAGGAACATCAGCGTCCACGACGTCATCATCACCAGGTCACCGGTCGTGTTGGCCGCGGCCAGGAGGGGACCGCCCGGGTTCGCCGCCTCGATCGCCGCGATCTCCTCGGCGGTGTAGGTCAGCCCGCTCGTGGGCGGGTCCTGGCCGAACAGCTCGAACTGCACTCCGCCGAAGGCCGCCACGGGTACCGGCGCGAGGCACAGGACCAGCGTCGCGTAGCGGACGCCGCGTCGGAAGACGCCGTGCGCGTCGTCGCGCCGGACGAGGTGGTATGCGCTGGTCGCGGCGACGACCAGGGCGCCGACCAGCAGGGAGCCGGTGACGATGTGCCCGAAGGCCAGCACGGCCGCCGGGTTGGTCATCAGCGCGACGGGGTCGGTCAGATGCGCCACCCCGTCGACCATCTCGAAGCCCACGGGGTTGCGCAGGAAGCCGTTGGAGACCAGCACCCACCACGCGGAGGCGTAGGCCGTCGCGGTGACCACGGCGAAGCAGGCCAGGTGCGCCCACCGGCCCATGCGGTCCCACCCGAAGATCCACAGCCCCAGGAACGTGGACTCGACGAAGAACGCGGTCATCGTCTCCAGCGCCAGGGGAGCGGCGAAGGTGTAGCCGAACACCGAGTGCAGACCGCTCCAGTTCAGCGCGAGCTGGAACTCCATCACCAGTCCGGACAGGATGCCCATCCCGTAGTTGACCAGGTACAGGCCGCCCCAGAACCGCACGCCGGCCATCCGGGAGCGGTCGCCGCGCAGGGTGGCGACCAGCTGGGTGGTGAGGACGTAGGGAGCCAGCCCGAGGGTCAGGGCCACGAACATGTAGTGGGTGGCGGCGGTCAGCGCGAACTGGAGCCGCGCCAGCAGGAGGGGGTCTTCGAACATCGTCGGGCCTCGCGTTCGGCGGTGGGAACGCCGTCAAGCATCCGACGGTGGAAGGGGCGGGCACATCGTCCCGGCGGGGTCTCCTCGCCGCCCTCCCCGAGGGTAGGGGCGGCGGAGGGGGTACTCCGGTGGGCGTACGGGACGTCCCCGAGGCGGCCCCGAGACGGTCCGGGCGGCTCGCGTCCCGGACTCACCGGCTCCACTTCGGGGTGACCAGGGCGGTCTCGTAGGCGATGACGACCAGCTGGGCTCGGTCGCGCACCCCCAGCTTGACCATGGCCCGGCTGACGTGGGTCTTGGCGGTGGCCGGGCTGAGCACCAGGTGGGCGGCGATCTCCTCGTTGGACAGGCCGCCGCCGACCAGGGCGACCACCTCGCGTTCGCGCTCGGTGAGCCCGTTCAGCCGGACCGACGGGTCGGGCGCGCTCGGCGGGCGGCGCGCGTAGTCGGCGATCAGCCGCCGGGTGATCCCCGGGGACAGCAGCGCCTCGCCGCCGTGCACCACCCGCACCGCCCGCAGCAGGTCCCCGGGCTCGGTGTCCTTGACCAGGAACCCGCTGGCCCCGGCGCGCAGCGCCTCGAAGATGTACTCGTCCAGGTCGAACGTGGTGAGGATGACGACCCGCGTCGCCTCCAGGGCGGGATCGGCCAGGATGTGCCCGGCGGCGGCCAGGCCGTCCACACCGGGCATGCGGATGTCCATGAGGACCACGTCCGGGTGTTCGGCGCGGGTCAGGCGGACGGCCTCCCCGCCGTCGGCGGCCTCGGCGACCACCTCGATGTCGGGAGCGCTGTCCAGCAGCGCGCGGAACCCCGCGCGCACCAGTGCCTGGTCGTCCGCGAGCAGTACCCGGATCAACGGGGCCTCGTTTCCTCGGTGTCGGGGGAGGGAGCGGCCGGTGCCCGGCGGTCCGAACCGGCGCCGTCGAGCGGGAGCCGGGCGCGCACCCGGAATCCTCCACCCCGGAGGGGGCCAGCGTCCACCGTGCCCCCCACCAGGGAGGCGCGTTCGCGCATCCCGGTGATGCCGTTGCCCGGCACCGGCGGCCCGACGGTCCCTGCGCCGTCGTCGGTCACCTCCACGACCAGCGAGGACGCGCGGTGCTCGATGCCCACCCGCGCGGAGGAGGCCCCCGAGTGGCGGACCACGTTCGTCAGCGCCTCCTGGACCGTGCGGTAGGCGGCGGACTCGGTGCTCACGGGCAGTTGCCCGGGCACACCGCTGACCTCCACGGCCACGTCGATCCCCGCACGGCGGGTGCCCTCGGCCAGCTCCTCCACGCGGTCCAGCCCGGGGACCGGCGACCTGGGCGCGGCCTCGTCCACGGCGCGCAGCACGCCGAGCATGCCGCGCAGCTCGGTCAGCGTGTCCTTGCTGGTCCGCTTGATGGTGGCCAGCGCCTCCGCGGCCCGCTGCGGCTCGGTCTCCATCAGGTACAGAGCGGTGCCCGCCTGCACGTTGATCAGGGAGATGTTGTGCGCCACCGTGTCGTGCACGTCCCGGGCCAGCCGGACGCGCTCCTCGGAGGCCCGGCGCAGCAGCTCCTCCTCCCGGGTGCGCAGGGACTCGGCCTCGCGCTCGCGGTCGGCGCGCAGGTACTCCTGCCGCCAGCGCACGACCTCGCCCGCGCACAGCAGGACGAGCACCCAGCCGATGATGCCGACCGCCTCGGGACGGAAGGACCCGGTCACGAGGACCTCGTAGCCGTTGACGGCCGCGAACTGGCCGACGCCCAGCGTCCAGCCGAACGCGCGGTACCCCCAGCGCACCAGCGTGTAGAGCATGACGGCGGTGCACAGCATGACCATGCCGTCGGGAAAGCCCAGGGGGTAGTAGCTGGTCGCCGTGACGACCGAGACGAGTGCGGTGAGGCGGGGCAGGGAGGTCCGCCACAGGACCGGCAGGCACGCGGCGAGGATGAGCGCGTACCCCCACGGCCACGGGTCGCGGTCGTCGGGGACCGGGTCGACCAGTTCGATGACCAGGACGCTGCCCAGGGACAGGAGGAGCAGGGCCAGGGTGATCCACGTGTCGGTGCGCGCAGGACGCGCGGGGCGGAGGAGTAGTGCTGCCACAACCCCGACAGTACGGCGCTCCCCTCGGGGAGGCCGTCACCCCGGGGGAGGGTTTTCCAAAGGCGGGCTACTCCCCGGGGAGTAGCCCGCCTTTGGAGGAGTCCACGCGCGCGGCAGGGTCACCGTTGCGGAGGCGCCCCCGGCCACGGCCTCCAGGAGCCCGAACGGGGGAGTCCCGGACGCCTCCTCGTCGCCGCGCCCGGAGAATTCCACCCGCCCTGAGGCGAACACCGCCCGGTAGAAGCTCGCACCGGTCTCCGCGAAGCGGGCGTCGTGGAACAGCACCTCGGCCCCGTCGAACCGCGCCCTGGCGAAGTCCGCGTGCGTGCCCCGAAGACGTACGGCGTCCGGGTCCTCCGTCCACTCCTCGGACTCCGGGTTGCGTTCCCCGGCGAACTCCACGTGCCGGAAGTTGACGGTTCCGCCGTTGAAACGGGCGCGGCGGAAGGAGACGGTGGCGCGGCCCAGGCGCGAGTACCGGAAGTCCACCTCCCCGCTCTCGAAGCGCGCCTCGTTGAAGTTCAGGTGTCCCGAGGTGAAGTCCATCCTGCGGAAGTGCCCGCCGTCGAAGACGGCGCCGGTGAAGTCGAAACTGTGGCCCTGCCACGGGCTGTCGGGATCGCTCAAGCGGTTGCTGACCACGCGCAGGATGCTGTGCCGCACCTCTCGGAGGGAGGCGTGCTCCAACGACCGCGCACGGTGCTCCTCCGTCTGCGGACCGGTCTCCTCGGAGTGTGCCGGTTCGGGGGCGTAGGGCATGCGGACGTAGGCGCACAGGACGTCGACGCAGGTCTGGCGGAGCGCCCGGTTCGGCGCGTCGTCGGCCAGGTGCGCCAGTGCGTGGACGGCGCCCAACCGGACCGCGGCGTGCTCGCCGCCGAGTTCGGTGTAGGCCGCGGTGAAGCGGTCGTTGAAGAGCTTGATGTCCTCGCGTTCGGCAGCCTTCTGCGCGCGCAGGTTCTCCAGGTCGTTGTTGCGCTGGCGGTGGTAGGCGATCACCAGCAGGGCGATACCGCTCAGCCCCGCCACGACGGCGAACGCGCGGGTGGCGATGGCGTCCAACGCGGACACCGCGATGCGCTCGGGACGGTCGATCGTCGGGAAGCCCAGGAACCACAGGACGCCGACGCCCACCAGCGACACCCCGGCGATCGTGGCGGCCCACGCGCCCAGGATGTGCGGCCACAACCGGGGAGGAGCGGAGCGGCGGGGCTTCGTGCGTGTACCGGATGTGGAGGTCCTGGGGGAGACGCGCATGGAACCAAAATAGGGCTTTGGTGGGACTTCTCCGACTACGGGTGCACGGTCGGGGTCTCCCGGCTTCGCTCCGGCTAGAAGACGCCGTCCGGCGGGGCCGGGGAGTCGACGGCATCGGCGTCGCGCACGGGGGGCCGGCCCGAGACGAAGCGGTCCAGCTCCTCGCCCTCCAGCAGGCGGGCCATCTCCGGGTCCCGGTGCGCGCGGCGGCCCAGTTCCTCCACGGGCAGGGGGCTGTGCGAGGCGGTCAGGACCAGGTTGCCGAACCGCCGTCCGCGCAGCACGCCCGGCTCGGCCGACAGCGCCGTGTGCGGCAGCGCCGTCCGCGCGGTCGCCACCTGGCTCCGGGCGTGGGCCAGGCTCCCCCCGTCGCCGATGTTGACCACCAGCATCCCGGCCGGTCGCAGAACGCGCGCCAGCTCGGCGTAGAACTCCGCCGACGTCAGCCGGGCCGGGGTGCGCGCGCCCGCGAACACGTCGCTGACCACCAGGTCCGCGCTGTCGGTGTGCCGGGCGGTGATCCACTCCCGGGCGTCGCCGATGCCCACGCGCAGCTGCGCCCTGCGGTCCCAGGGCAGTCGCCTGCGCACCATCTCGACCAGGGGCGCGTCCACGTCCACCGCGCGCTGGCGGGAACCGGGACGGGTGTGGGCCACGTAGCGGGCCAGCGTCAGCGCGCCCGCGCCCAGGTGCAGGGCGTCCACGGCCTCCCCCGGCGGCGCCACGAGGTCGGCCGCGTGCGCGATGCGGCGCATGTAGGAGAAGTCCAGGTACGAGGGGTCGGCCAGGTCCACGTGGGACTGGGGCGTACCGTCCACGACCAGGAACCACGAGTCGGACCGGTCGGCGTCGGCGAGCAGTTCCGTGCCCGAGTCCCCGCCGTCCACGCCGTCCCCGCCGTGCGCCGCTTCCTCCCGCGCGCCGCGTCTGCCCACGTCCGCCTCCGTTCGTCGGCCCCAAGACTACGCACAGGCCCGAGCGAGCGTGTCCGTGGTCGCGCTAGCCTGGGGAACCCAGGTTTTCTGAATCATGCAGGTCTTTTCAGGCCTTGCGAGTTCCCTTGCATATTTCACAAGTCCCACGAGGAGTGGCCGTGCTACTGCGGATGTCGACCCTGTTCCTGCGCACCCTGCGTGAGGACCCGGCGGACGCCGAGGTGCCGAGCCACAAGCTGCTCGTGCGCGGCGGGTTCGTGCGCCGGGCCGCCCCCGGCGTCTACACCTGGCTGCCCCTGGGCAGGATCGTCCTGGAGAACGTCTCCCGGATCGTGCGCGAGGAGATGGACGCCATCGGCGCCCAGGAGGTGCTCCTGCCCGCGCTGCTGCCCCGCGAGTACTACGAGGCCACCGGGCGCTGGGAGGAGTACGGCGACACCCTGTTCCGCCTCAAGGACCGCAAGGGAGCCGACTACCTGCTCGGCCCCACCCACGAGGAGCTGTTCACGCTCCTGGTCAAGGGCGAGTACTCCTCCTACAAGGACTTCCCGGTCACCCTGTACCAGATCCAGGAGAAGTTCCGCGACGAGGCGCGTCCCCGCGCGGGCGTGCTGCGCGGCCGCGAGTTCCACATGAAGGACTCCTACTCCTTCGACATCGACGACGAGGGCCTGCGCGCGTCCTACGCCGACCACCGCGCCGCCTACATCCGCGTCTTCGACCGGCTGGGCCTGGAGTACGTGATCGTGTCGGCCACCTCGGGCGCCATGGGCGGATCGGCCTCCGAGGAGTTCCTGGCCGTCGCCCCGACCGGCGAGGACACCTTCGTGCGCAGCACGGAGTCCGACTACGCCGCCAACGTCGAGGCCGTGGCCGTCCCGGCCCCCGAGGCGCTGTCGGTCGAGGGGCTGCCCGAGGCCGCGGTCCACCACACCCCGGACACCGCCACGATCCAGACCCTGGTGGACTTCCTCAACGGCGCCGGGCTGGGCCGCGACTTCAGCGAGGCCGACACCCTCAAGAACGTCCTGGTCAAGACCCGCACGCCCGGCGCCAAGGAGTGGGAGCTGCTGGCCGTCGGCCTGCCCGGCGACCGCGAGGTGGACTTCAAGCGCCTGGAGGCGGCGCTGGAGCCCGCCGAGGTCGCCCTCCTGGAGGAGGCCGACTTCGCGGCCAACCCCTTCCTGGTCAAGGGCTACATCGGCCCCCGCGCGCTGCTGGACAACAAGGTCCGCTACCTGGTCGACCCCCGGGTGGTCACCGGTACCGCCTGGGTGACCGGCGCGGACGAGGCCGACCACCACGTCGTCGACCTGGTCGCGGGCCGCGACTTCGTCCCCGACGGCACCATCGACGTCGCCGAGGTGCGCGACGGCGACCCCTCGCCCGACGGCAGGGGCACCCTGTACACCGCGCGCGGCATCGAGATCGGCCACATCTTCCAGCTGGGCCGCAAGTACACCGACGCCTTCCAGGTGGACGCACTGGGCCCCGACGGCAAGCCCCGCCGGGTCACCATGGGCTCCTACGGCATCGGCGTCTCGCGCGCCGTCGCCGCGGTCGTCGAGCAGTCCCACGACGACAAGGGCGTCGTCTGGCCGCGCGAGGTGGCGCCCGCGGACGTGCACGTGGTCGGCACCGGCAAGGGCGAGCAGATCGAGGAGGCGCTGCGGATCGCCCGGGAGCTGGAGGCCAGGGGCCTGCGCGTCCTCGTGGACGACCGCAAGGGGGTCTCGCCCGGCGTCAAGTTCACCGACGCCGAACTCCTGGGCGTCCCGACCGGCGTCATCGTCGGCCGCGGCCTCAAGGACGGCCTGGTGGAACTGCGCGACCGCGCCACCGGCGACCGCGAGGAGGTCGCCCTGACCGAGATCGTGGACCGTACCGTCGCCGCCTGCCGCGCGTAGCGGGTGACGGCCGGGGAGGGACCGGGAGGACGCCGGGCCCTCCCCGGCCGCGCGCCGGAGCCCTCCGCGGACCGGTGGCCGCCCGCGACGGTCGCCGGGGCCGAGGGCTCCGTCAGCGGCTATCCGGCCTCGTCGAAGCCGGGCAGGGCGTCCAGCGCCCCGCCCCACTCCAGCAGGCGCACGGTCGTCTCCTGCAGTGCCCGGGCGCCCGTCACCCGCAGGTCGGTGTCCCGCGAGGCGGTCAGCCACAGGTGGGCCCGCGCGGCCGCCTGTTCCAGCCCGGCGGCGTAGGCGTCGACGGCCTCGTCGCCGTACTCCTCGGCGACCGGGTAGGAGGCCAGCGCGGGCGGCGGGTCCACGCCCCGCTCCACCGCCGCGGCGTGCAGCGCGTCGCGCAGCGCCTTGTGCTCGTGGGCGGTGCTTCCCGCGTGGTCGCGGCGGCCCTCGTCCTCGGCGGCCCCGCCGATGAACTCGTACCCGTACACGGCCGCGTGTTCGGCGCGCAGCGCCTCGGCCAGCGCCTGGGGGCCGGGGTCCGGCTCCTCAGCGGTGGACGTGGGGCTCTCGCTCACCTTGCTACCTGCCTTCCGTCTGGGGGTGTGCGGCCGCTACTGCTCCTGGGCCAGCAGGTGGGCGTGTCCCGCCTCGCACGCGCCGATCGCGCTGATCAGCTGCGCCAGCGCGGAGTCGGTGACGGCGCCCGCCTGGTCCAGCCGGGCGCCGGTCGCCGCGGCCTCCAGCACGCGCAGCGCCGCGGTCCCCGGCGCGGCCTCCGGAACGGGGGCCTCCTCGGGGGAGGAGGGGGCACCCGACGGCTCGGAGGAGGGGGACGGGGCGTCCTCGGGGAGGGACTCCAGCAGCGCGTCCAGGTGGGACAGGTGGTGTTCCAGGAACCGCTCCAGCAGCTCCACCGGACCCGTCCCCTCGGCGACGGCGGCCTCGTAGCGCGCGATCATCCGCTCCTTCTCCCGGACCACCGCGCGCAGCACGTACACGTCCGGGGTCACGTCGGAGGGGTACCACTCAACACCGCCACACCCGGCCAGGCCCACGGCTCCCACAGCGGCCGTCGCGCCCAGCACCGTGCGACGGCTGACACAGCCGATCCCCACGCGCTCTCCCTCCCGTGCGGTGCGGGCCGCTCCGCGGCGGCCCCCCGGCCCCCATCCTTCCACGTCCCCTACCGGGCGGGGGACGCCGCCGCGTGGGCGCGTCCCGGAGAGCACTCGCCGACGCGCCCCGGCCACCGACGGCGACCTGGAGGGGTTCCGGGTGTGGATACCCTTGCAGCACAACCGCCGTCGCACGCGACGCGCGGTCGGCCCGCGTCCCCGCACCAGGGGGCGGGCCGCTGAAGTCGAAGACTACGTACAGAGCTGGACCGCCCCGTACACCGGCCCGACGGCCGCGCGGGCGGGATCTTCGCCGTTGGAGGAGCAGGACCACATGGGAGCGCAGGCGCGCGAGGAGCGCATCGCCGAGCTGCTGGAGCCGGTACTGGCCGAGGCCGGACTGGACCTGGAAGCCGTCGAACTCACACCGGCTGGCAAGCGACGGGTGCTGCGCGTGGTCGTGGACTCCGACAACGGGGTCGACCTGGACACGGTCGGCGAGGTCAGCCAGGAGGTGAACACCCTGCTGGACTCCTCCGACGTCATGGGCGCGCAGCCCTACGTCCTGGAGGTCACCTCGCCGGGGGTGGACCGTCCGCTGACCCAGCCGAGGCACTGGCGCCGCTCCCGCGGCCGTCTGGTGACCGCATCCCTCGCCGAGGGCGGCAAGGTCACCGGGCGCGTCACCGGCGCCGACGACGACGGGGTCACCCTGGACGTCGAGGGTCAGCCCCGCACCTTCACCCACGCCGAACTCGGCAAGGGCAGGGTCCAGGTGGAATTCCGCCACGATGCCGACACCGACGCGGCGGACTAGAGGGGGAGCCCCGTGGATATTGACATGAGCGTTCTGCGCAGCCTGGAACGCGAGAAGGACATCTCCGTCGAACTCGTGGCCAAGGCCATCGAGGACGCGCTACTGATCGCCTACCACCGCGAGGAGGGCCCCGAGAAGCGGGCCCGCGTCGAGCTCAACCGCTCCACCGGCCACGTGACCGTGTGGGTGGCCGAGACCGACGAGGACGGCGAGTCCGTCGGCGAGTTCGACGGCACCCCCACCGGGTTCGGCCGCATCGCGACCTCCACCGCCAAGCAGGTCATCCTCCAGCGTCTGCGCGACGCCGAGGACGAGCTGACCCTGGGGGAGTTCGCCGGACGCGAGCACGACATCGTCTCCGGCATCATCCAGCAGGGCAAGGACCCCCGCAACGTGCTGGTGGACCTCGGCAGGATCGAGGCGGTCCTGCCCCCGCAGGAGCAGGTGCCCACCGAGACCTACACCCACGGCGAGCGCCTGCGGGCCTACGTCGTGCAGGTCCGCAAGGGCCACCGCGGCCCCTCGGTCACCCTCTCGCGCACGCACCCCAACCTGGTGCGCAAGCTCTTCGAGCTGGAGGTCCCCGAGATCGCCGACGGTACCGTCGAGATCGCGGCGATCGCCCGCGAGGCGGGCCACCGCACCAAGATGGCCGTCCACTCCAACCGCGGCGGGGTCAACGCCAAGGGCGCCTGCATCGGCCCGCTCGGCAGCCGCGTCCGCAACGTCATGGCCGAACTCCACGGGGAGAAGATCGACATCGTCGACTACTCCGAGGACCCGGCCGTGTTCGTCGCCAACGCCCTGTCCCCGGCGAGGGTCAACTCCGTGGAGATCCTCGACATGGCCTCCCGTGTCGCCCGCGTGGTCGTGCCCGACTACCAGCAGTCCCTCGCGATCGGCAAGGAGGGCCAGAACGCCCGTCTGGCCGCGCGTCTGACCGGCTGGCGCATCGACATCCGCTCCGACGCCGAGCCCGCGGGGGAACCGGACCGGGAGGACGCGGTCGAGGGCGACGACACCGCCGCGACGGGCTGATCGGGTCGCGCGCATGCCTCGACGCGATAGGGTGGCCCATGGCGGTCCCGACCGCCCCGTGCGTACGTGCGTGGGGTGTCGGTCGCGGGCAGTCCAGTCCGACCTCGTGCGGCTGGTGGCCGAGGGCACGGTCATCACGCCCGACACCCGGGGTCGTCTTCCGGGGCGCGGCGCCTACCTGCACCACGATCGGCGGTGCTTCGAGCTCGCCGAACGCCGCAGGGCCTGGTCACGCGCCTACCGGAGGGGAGCGGGCGCCAACGGGTGGGACGTCTCACCCGTGGCGGCCCTGATCGACGCCGCCCCGCGTGGCGGATCGGGTCAGCGTTCCCGATAGGGTTGGAATGTCTGGGCCGACTTGTGGGTTGTACAGACCGAGGTCGGCGTCCAGTGCTGTGTCGGCACGGAGAAGCCGGCCCATTGTTGTGTAGCGATGAGGAAGCAGGTCGAGATTGCGATGAGCGCCTGATGAGTACGCAGCGATGAGTAACTCGAGCTAACGACGGTCCGGCACAAGCCCATGTCCCGGACCGAAGCTGAAGGAGAGTAGTGGCGAAGGTCCGGGTATATGAACTCGCCAAGGAGTTCGGTGTAGAGAGCAAGGCCGTTCTGGCCAAGCTCAACGAGATGGGCGAATTCGTCCGTTCGGCGTCCTCGACCATAGAGGCCCCCGTCGTACGTCGCCTCCAGGAAGCCTTCAACAACGGTTCCGACGGCGGTCGCAAGGGTTCGGCTCCCAAGCCCGGCCCGCGTCCCGCCGCGGAGAACAGCGCCGCCCCGAAGCCGGGTCCGGCGCCCAAGCCCGGCCCCCGGCCGGCTCCCGCGTCCAAGCCCGCACCGCAGGGCGAGGCCGCCCCGCAGAGCGAGCCCGCTCCGCGTGCGAACGCGCCCAAGCCCGGCCCCAAGGCTCCCCGTGGCGAGGCCGGCGCCCGCCCCGGCGGCGCCCCCAAGCCCGGTGCCCAGGCCGGCCGTCCCGAAGGCGGCCGACCCGAAGGCGGTCGTGCCGAGGGTGGTCGTTCCGAGCGCCCTCAGCGCGGCGGTGACCGCCCCGAGCGCGGCGACCGTCCGCAGCGCGGCGGCGACCGTCCCGAGCGCGGCGGGCCCCGTCCCGGTCCGCGCCCGTCCGGTCCCCGTCCGGGCAACAACCCGTTCGCGTCCAACGCCTCCGGCATGGGCTCCAAGCCGGCCGCGCCGCGGCCCGGCGGCGGAGCCCCGCGTCCGGGTCCGCGTCCCGGCCCGCAGGGCGGCGGCGACCAGCGCGCTCCCCGTCCGGGTGGCGGCGCCCCGCGTCCCGGCGGCGGCGCTCCGCGTCCGGGTCCGCGTCCCGGCCCGCAGGGCGGCGGCGACCAGCGCGCCCCGCGTCCCGGCGGCGCCGCGGGCGCTCCGCGTCCGGGCGGTGCCGCGGGTCCCCCGCGTCCCGGTCCCCGGCCCGGCGGTCCGCGCCCCAGCCCGATGAACATGCCCTCGTCCCGTCCGGCCGCGCCCGCGGGCGGCGGTCGCGGCGGTGGCGGCGGCCGTCCCGGTGGCGGCGGCGGCCGCGGTCGCGGGGGAGCCCCCGCGGGTGCCGGTCCGCGTCCCGGTGTCGGCGGCGGCGGTCGTCCGGGTGGCTTCGGTGGCCGTCCCGGCGGCGGTGGCCGCGGTCGCGGCGGCGGTACGGCCGGTGCGTTCGGACGCCCCGGCGGCCGTCCCGGACGTGCCCGCAAGTCCAAGAAGCAGCGGCGCCAGGAGTTCCACGACTTCCAGGCCCCGTCGTTCGGCGGCGTCAAGATCCCGAGCGGCAACGACCAGACCATCCGCCTGTCCCGCGGCGCCTCGCTGTCGGACTTCGGCGACAAGATCGACGTCAACCCGGCGTCGCTCGTCCAGGTGATGATGCACCTGGGTGAGATGGTCACCGCGACCCAGTCCCTTCCGGACGAGACCCTGATGCTGCTGGGCGAGGAGCTCAAGTACAGGATCGAGGTCGTCAGCCCGGAGGACGAGGACCGCGAGCTGCTGGAGTCCTTCTCCATCGAGTTCGGCGAGGACGAGGGCACCGCGGAGGACCTGCGTCCGCGTCCGCCGGTGGTCACCGTCATGGGTCACGTCGACCACGGTAAGACCCGACTGCTGGACACCATCCGCAAGACCAACGTCGTCAGCGGCGAGGCCGGCGGTATCACCCAGCACATCGGTGCCTACCAGGTCGCCACCGAGGTGGACGGCGAAGAGCGCAAGATCACCTTCATCGACACCCCGGGCCACGAGGCGTTCACCGCCATGCGTGCCCGCGGTGCGAAGGTCACCGACATCGCGGTGCTGGTCGTGGCGGCCGACGACGGCGTCAAGCCGCAGACGGCCGAGGCCATCGACCACGCCAAGGCGGCCGAGGTGCCGATCGTGGTCGCGGTCAACAAGATCGACGTCGAGGGCGCCGACCCGCAGCGGGTCCGCGCGCAGCTCACCGAGTACGGCCTGGTGGCCGAGGAGTACGGCGGCGACGTCCAGTTCGTGGACATCTCCGCGCTCAAGGGCGACAACATCGAGACCCTGCTCGAGTCGATCGTGCTGACCTCCGACGCCGCGCTCGATCTCCAGGCCAACCCGGAGATGGACGCGCAGGGCCTGGCCATCGAGGCCTACCTGGACCGCGGTCGCGGTTCCATGGCCACGGTGCTGGTCCAGCGCGGCACGCTCAACGTCGGTGACTCGATCGTCTGTGGTGACGCCTTCGGCCGCGTCCGCGCCATGCTCGACGAGCACGGCCAGAACGTGCAGAGCGCCGAGCCGTCCCGTCCGGTGCAGGTGCTGGGTCTGACCAACGTTCCCAGCGCCGGTGACAGCTTCCTGGTCGTCAAGGACGACCGGGTGGCGCGGCAGATCGCCCAGCAGCGTGAGGCGCGCGAGCGCTTCGCCCAGCAGGCGCGTTCGGCCCGCCGGGTCACCCTCGACAACTGGCAGAACGCCCTGAAGGAGGGCGAGCGCTCCGAGCTGCTCCTCCTCATCAAGGGTGACATGTCCGGTTCCGTCGAGGCGCTGGAGGAGTCCCTGCTCAAGATCGACGCCGGTGGCGACGAGGTGAGCATCCGGGTCATCGGGCGCGGTGTCGGTGCGATCACGCAGAACGACATCAACCTGGCGGCCTCCGCCGAGGCGATCATCGTCGGCTTCAACGTTCGGCCCGAGGGCAAGAACAGCGAGCTGGCCGACCGCATGGGCGTGGACATCCGGTACTACTCGGTGATCTACCAGGCCATCGACGAGGTCGAGGCCGCGGTCAAGGGTCTGCTCAAGCCGATCTACGAAGAGGTCCAGCTCGGCAGCGCGGAGATCCGCGAGGTCTTCAAGGTGCCCAGGATCGGCAACATCGCCGGTTCGATCGTCCGCAGCGGCCTGATCCGCCGCAACTCCAAGGCGCGGCTCATCCGCGACGGGGTCGTCATCTCCGAGAACCTCAACGTGGACTCCCTGCGCAGGTTCAAGGACGACGCGACCGAGGTCCGCGAGGGCTTCGAGTGCGGTATCGGCGTCGGCTACAACGACCTGCGTGTCGGGGACGTCATCGAGACGTACGAGATGCAGGAGAAGCCCCGCGACTGATCCTCGCGGAGCATGACCAGACGGGGCCCCGGCCGTGCGGCCGGGGCCCCGTGTCTCGCGCCGCAGCCAGCGGCACACGACTCCACACACCACAGGTGATCACTTGTACGTTGGGGCGCTGACCCTGGACGTCCTTCTCGGTGACGTCCACTCGCTCAAACAGAAGCGTTCGCTGGTCCGACCCGTCATCGCCGAACTGCGCCGCAAGTTCTCGGTCTCGGTCTCCGAGGCGGGCGATCAGGACCTGTACCGCCGCGCCAAGATCGGTGTCGCGGTGGTCGCGCCGACGGCGGCGCACGCCCGGGACCTGATGGACTCCTGCGAGAGCTTCGTGGCGGGCCGTCCCGAACTGGAGCTGCTCTCCGCCAGGCAGCGGCTCTTCAACGAAGAGGAAGACTGACGATGGTTGACGCCGCACGCGCGCGCAAGATCGCCGACCGCATCCAGCGCATCGTCGCCGAGATGCTGGACCGGCGCATCAAGGACCCGCGCCTGGGATTCGTCACCGTGACCGACGCGCGCATCACCGCCGACCTGCGGGACGCCACGGTGTACTACACGGTGTTCGGCACCCCGGACGAGAAGGCCGCCTCCGCCGCCGCTCTGGAGAGCGCCAAGGGCGTGATCCGCAGCGAGGTGGGACGCCAGACCGGCATCCGGCACACGCCGAGCCTGACCTTCGTCGTCGACGAGGTGCAGGAGAACGCCCAGCACATCGAGGAACTGCTGCTCAAGGCGCGCCAGTCGGACGCGGAGCTGGCCGAGAGGGCCAGCGGCGCCCAGCCCGCGGGCGAGGCCGACCCCTACCGGGCGCCCCGCGAGGACGAGCGCGACGAGGACGAGTAACACCCCCGGCGGCGGCGCGGACCCCGCGCCGCCGCCCTTCACCCCGAGGAGCACCATGGCCGAGAGCGGCGTCGTGGTCGTCGACAAGCCCGCCGACTGGACCTCACACGACGTGGTCGCCAGGACGCGCGGTCTCGCGCGCACCCGCAGGGTCGGCCACGCGGGCACCCTGGACCCGATGGCCACCGGTGTCCTGGTGCTGGGCATCGAGAAGGGCACCAAGCTCCTGGGCCACCTGACCCTGACCGAGAAGGTCTACGAGGCCACGATCCGCCTCGGCCTGACGACCAACACCGACGACGCGGAGGGCGAGCCCCTCGTCCGCACGGACGCCTCCGGGGTCCGCGAGGAGGCCGTGCGCGCCGCCGTGGACAAACTCACGGGGCAGATCCAGCAGGTTCCGCCCCAGGTCAGCGCGATCAAGGTGGACGGCAAGCGCGCCTACAAGTCGGCGCGTGAGGGCAAGGAGGTGGCCCTCAAGGCCCGCACGGTCACCGTCGCGGAGTTCACGGTCACCGACGTGCGCCGGGTCTCCGACGCCGACGGGGGGTTCGTGGACGTGGACGCCGCCGTCACCTGCTCCAGCGGCACCTACATCCGTTCGCTGGCCCGCGACATGGGCGCGGACCTGGGCGTGGGCGGGCACCTGACGGCGCTGCGGCGCACCAGGGTGGGCCCCTACGACCTGTCCCGGGCGCGCACGCTGGACGAGCTGGCCGAGGAGTTCACGCAGGTCCCGCTCGCCGAGGCCGTCGCCGCGGCCTTCCCGGCGCGTGCCCTGAGCGAGGACGAGGAGCAGCGGATCCGGCACGGCAACCGGATCGACCCGGACGGGTCCGGGAACGGCCCGGTCGGCCTCTTCGCCCCGGACGGTCGTGTGATCGCCCTGGGGGAGAACCGCCGGGACCACATGAAGCCCGTGGTGGTCTTCGAACCCGCCTGACCCCGCGCGGATCCGCCCGGTCAGGCGGCCCCGAGGAACCGGGCGAGGGCCGCGGTCAGCTCTCCGGGGCGCTCCACGGACGGCAGGTGGCCGGTGTCGGGCATCTCCAGCAGCCGAGCCCCCGGCACGCCCTCGGCGTAAAGGTCCGCGACCTCCCGCACCTGCGCGATCTCCGACAGCCCCTTCACCACCAGCGTCGGCACGGCGATCTCACCCAGGCGGTCGTTGGCGGGCCGCTCCGGCCAGCGGGTGGTGCGGACCGGCCCGGACCACCCGCGGGCGAACAGCTCGCGCAGCATGAGCAGCACCAGGTCCCAGGCCTCCGGCGAGACGTCCTCGGGCACCCGCCCGGGGCCCAGCACCATGAACCGGGCCTGGGCCTCGGCCATCGCCGCGACGTCCCCGGGGTCGGGATCGGCGCGTCCCGCCCGGTACACCTCCAGGCGCTCGTGGGGGACGGCGCCCAGCACCATCTTGCGCGCCTCGCGTACGAAGACCTCCGGCCACTCGTGTCCCGACATCCCCGGGCACACCAGGGCCAGGGCCTCCACCCGCTCCGGGGCTGCCAGCGCCGCGTCCACGCAGTGGGCGCCGCCGAAGGAGGCGCCGACCAGGGTCGCCCGGTCGATCCCCAGGGCGTCCATGAGGGCCAGCAGATCCTCGTGGTGGTCGGCGGGGCCCTCGTGCTCGGCAGAGCCGCCGTGGCCGCGCCAGTCGTAGCGGACCACCCGGTGGGTCTTCGCGAACTCGGTGAACTGGTGGTCCCACATGCGCCGGTCGGCCACACCGGCGTGCACGAAAACGATCGCGGGACCGGAACCGGCCTCGTCGTACGCCAGTCGGGCCGTACCCGTGTCGATCATCGCCATCGGTGCACGGTAACCGCCCCGCGGACGTGTGCCAACCCGGCTCCGCCGCGGGCGGAGCGGCCGGGAACGACTCTGGCCCCCTCGCGGAACGCGTGGGATTTCGGGGAGATCCGGGGCACAGGGCAGACCGCTCGGTGGGAATCGTCGTCATGAGAACGATGTCGCTGGCGGAGGCCAGGCACAACCTGTCACAGATCGTCGACGAGGTGGAGGGGACACACGAGGCGGTCACCACCACCCGCGACGGCAGGCCCAGCGTCGTGGTGGTCTGCGTGGACGACTACAGGACGGTGACGGGAACCCTCGCTCTCCTGAGCGGGCGGCAGGAACGGGAACGGCTCAGTTCCCACGGAGTCCGGCGTCCTCCGGTTCCTCCCGGACGACACGGCGCATCACCTGGGACAGCAGATCGAGGTGTCCGGGATCGGGCTGTGCGGTCCGCCCCTCCAGCTCCAAGTGCTCCTCGATCCAACGGCGCATGAGCGCGGTCGGCTTCACGTCCCGGGCCGCGGCGACCTCGCGGACCCGGTTCATCGTGTGCTTGGGCAGACGGATCGGGGACACGACCATGACCCGGTCCCCGGGCTCCGGATCGTGCCGTTCCAGTTCGGCCGCCTCGATGTCCTCGCTGATGTCGTGTTCACCGTAGTACTCGGCTAGTTCGTCGAGTTGCCTGTTATCCATGATCGTCACACCTTCCGTTGAAACGTCCTCCGCTCCTCGGAGGTCATATCCCGGGCGGTTACCACGTACCAGGAACGGTGGTGTCCGATCGACTCCGCAAGGACGACCGTCAGACAACTTCCACCGTGGGTCCGTCCGAGCAGGATGGTGGTTCCCTCGCGCCCGGCGAACGTCCAGTGGGGGAATCCGACCGCTTCCTCGACCTCCTGCGGAGAGACTCCACGGCGGGCGATGTGCGCTTCGTTGGCGTCCGTCCAGTGAATTCCCATGTTCACGATGGGTAACGTAGTACCTCGTAATACGCCGAGTGGGCGTTGTCGAGGTCTGTTCGCAAGCCCGCGGAGGGAGGCGCGGCCCGGCGTGTGCTGGGCCACACACCCCTTGTGTCAGTGGGGGACCCGCGGACGTGGCACCCTTGGTTCGTGCGGAACCCGGACACGCTGGGCGTGGCGGGGCCCGCGCGGACCACGAGGAGCGACGAGCAGGGGAGCCGGACGTGCGGCGATGGGACGGGCTGGAGGGCGTTCCCTCCGGGTGGGGGCGCTCCGTGGTGGCGGTCGGCGTGTTCGACGGGGTGCACCGTGGCCACCAGGCCATCCTGGAGACCGCGGTCGGACACGGGCGCGAGCTCGGCCTCCCGGTGGCCGTGGTGACCTTCGACCCCCACCCCCAGACGGTGCTGCGCGGTACCACGCCGCCGGTGCTCACCCCCCTGGAACGGCGGGTGGAGCTGCTGGCCGGGTACGGCGCCGACGCCGTGTGCGTCCTGCCCTTCACCAAGGACCTGTCCTCCCTGACCCCGGAGGAGTTCGTCCAGCGCGTCCTGGTCGACCGCCTGCACGCCGCGGCCGTGGTCGTGGGCGAGGACTTCCGCTTCGGCCACCGCGCCGCGGGCGACGTCGCCGCGCTGGCCGCGCTGGGCGCCGAGTACGGCTTCACCGCCGACGGGGTCGCGCTGGTCGCGGACGGCGACACCATCACCTCCACGCGCGTGCGCGGGCTGCTCGCCGAGGGCGACGTGGCCGGGGCCGCCGAGCTGCTGGGCCGCCCGCACCGGGTCGGGGGCGAGGTCGTGCACGGCGCCGCGCGCGGCCGCGAACTGCTGGGCTTCCCCACCGCCAACATGGACCTGCTCCCCGACACCGCCGTCCCCGGCGACGGCGTCTACGCGGGCTGGCTCCACCGCTCCGAGCCCGTCGCCGGGCAGGAGTCGCGCTGGCCCGCCGCCATCTCCGTGGGCAGCAACCCCACGTTCGACGGCGCCGAGCGCACGGTGGAGGCCTACGCCCTGGACCGCGACGACCTGGACCTGTACGGACTGCGCATGACGGTGGACTTCACGGTGCACATCCGCGGTCAGGAGCGCTTCGACAGCATCGACGAGCTGATCGTCGCCATGCGCCGCGACGTCGACCGCTGCCGCGAGGTCCTGCGCGCCGGGTAGGGGCGGGGAGACCCCGCCCACGCCCGGCCACGGCCCGCCACCTCGCGGTCTGCGGTAGGCTGATCGTTGTCCACGTGTGCCCACGGCCGGTCGCCTCCGCGCTACCGCCGCCGGGGGAGCGCGGCGCACCCACGCCGTCGGCGGCGGGCCGCGCACCACACGCGACGGTGACTGTTCGTACGCGCGGTCACCGCGTCTGATCCCGGTCACGCGCCGGGCTCCACACCGCGTACCGACTTTCTAGCGAAGGAGCGTCGTGTCGATCGACACCGCCACCAAAGAGAAGATCATCGCCGAGTACGCCACCGGCGAGGGTGACACCGGTTCCCCCGAGGTCCAGGTCGCGCTGCTCACGCACCGCATCACCGAGCTGACCGAGCACCTCAAGGGCCACAAGCACGACCACCACAGCCGCCGCGGTCTGCTGCTGATGGTCGGTCGCCGCCGCCGTCTGCTCAAGTACATCGCCAAGCAGGACATCACCCGTTACCGCTCGCTCATCGAGCGCCTGGGCCTGCGCCGCTAGCAGAGTCTTCGGCGGCGCCCTCGGCGCTCGCCTCGCTCCGCCCCGTTCGGGGCGCCGCAGTACCGGGTTCCCGCCCACGCCCGGCCCGTCCCTCACTGACGGCCCGGTCCGGGCGATCCGGTGCGCCCCGAACCGGCGGGAGTGGCTTCGGCGGCTCCCGCTTTGTTAGTAAGGTGTGACGCGACGGTGGTCACACACCGCCGTCCACCCTAATTCCACAGTGAGAACCACCCGCTCCCACCCCGGCGCAGAGCCGGGGCCGGTCCTCGGTAGTGGTCCCCGGACATTCCCGCGAGGGCATGCCGTGGGCTTCGATCGATGACCGGCCGTCATCAACTCCGGGGCACGGACGCGGGAAAAGAACAACGAGCGTCGGCACACCTTCCGTGCCCGGCGCCGCGAACGCGAACACGTGTAGTAGGAGGTCGCCCATGGAGGGCGTGTACTCGGCCGAAGCCGTCATCGACAACGGCTCCTTCGGCACCCGCACCATCCGCTTCGAGACCGGTCGCCTGGCCCGCCAGGCCGCCGGATCGGCCACGGTGTACCTGGACGACGAGACCGTCGTCCTGTCCGCCACCACCGCCTCGAAGCGTCCCAAGGACAACCTCGACTTCTTCCCCCTGACGGTGGACGTCGAGGAGCGCATGTACGCCGCGGGCCGCATCCCCGGCTCCTTCTTCCGGCGTGAGGGGCGTCCCTCCGAGGACGCCATCCTCACCTGCCGCCTGATCGACCGGCCGCTGCGCCCGTCGTTCCGCAAGGGCCTGCGCAACGAGATCCAGATCGTCGAGACGATCCTGGCCCTGCACCCCGAGCACCTGTACGACGTCGTCGCCATCAACGCGGCCTCGATGTCCACCCAGATCGCCGGGCTGCCCTTCTCCGGCCCGATCGGCGGCGTGCGCGTCGCCCTCATCGACGGCCAGTGGGTGGGCTTCCCGACCCACGCCGAGCTGGAGAACGCCACCTTCGACATGGTGGTCGCCGGTCGCGTCCTGGAGGACGGCGACGTCGCCATCATGATGGTGGAGGCCGAGTCCACGGTCCGCACCCTCAAGCTGGTCGCCGAGGGGGCCGTCGGCCCCAACGAGCAGACCGTCGCCGAGGGCCTGGAGGCCGCCAAGCCCTTCATCAAGGTCCTGTGCAAGGCCCAGCAGGCCGTCGCCGACCAGGCCAGCCGCGAGCAGGGCGAGTTCCCGATCTTCCTCGACTACGAGGACGACGCGTACGCCGCCGTCGAGGGCGCCGTCCGCGAGGAGCTGTCCAAGGCGCTCACCATCGCGGACAAGCAGGACCGCGAGACCGAGCTGGACCGCGTCAAGGCCTCGGCCGCCGAGAAGCTCGCCGAGGACTTCGAGGGCCGCGAGAAGGAGATCGGCGCCGCCTTCCGCTCGCTGAGCAAGCAGCTCATGCGCGAGCGCGTGCTGCGCGACGGGATCCGCATCGACGGCCGCGGGCCCAAGGACATCCGCCAGCTGAGCGCCGAGGTCGGCATCCTGCCGCGGGTGCACGGCTCGGCCCTCTTCGAGCGCGGCGAGACCCAGATCATGGGTGTCACCACGCTCAACATGCTGCGCATGGAGCAGACGGTTGACACGCTCAACCCGGACAAGACCAAGCGCTACATGCACAACTACAACTTCCCGCCCTACTCCACCGGTGAGACCGGTCGGGTGGGCTCGCCCAAGCGGCGCGAGATCGGGCACGGCGCCCTCGCCGAGCGCGCCCTGCTCCCGGTCCTGCCCGCCCGCGAGGAGTTCCCCTACGCCATCCGGCAGGTGTCGGAGGCCCTGGGCTCCAACGGCTCCACCTCGATGGGCTCGGTCTGCGCCTCCACCATGTCCCTGATGGCGGCCGGCGTGCCCCTCAAGGAGATGGTGTCGGGCATCGCCATGGGCCTGATCAGCGAGGGCGACGAGTTCGTCACCCTCACCGACATCCTGGGCGCCGAGGACGCGTTCGGCGACATGGACTTCAAGGTCGCCGGTACCCGTGAGCTCATCACGGCCCTCCAGCTGGACACCAAGCTCGACGGCATCCCCGCCGAGCAGCTGGCGCTCGCGCTCCAGCAGGCCCGCGGTGCCCGCCTGGCCATCCTCGACGTCATGCAGGAGGCCATCGAGCGTCCGGCCGAGATGAGCCCGAACGCTCCGCGCATCCTCACCGTCAAGGTCCCGGTGGAGAAGATCGGCGAGGTCATCGGCCCCAAGGGCAAGATGATCAACTCGATCCAGGACGACACCGGCGCCGAGATCACCATCGAGGACGACGGCACGATCTACATCGGCGCCACCGACGGCCCCTCCGCCGAGGCCGCGCGGGACACGATCAACCAGATCGCCAACCCGACGATGCCCGAGGTCGGCGACCGCTACCTGGGCACCGTCGTCAAGACGACCACGTTCGGCGCGTTCGTGTCGCTGCTGCCCGGCAAGGACGGCCTGCTGCACATCTCGCAGATCCGCAAGCTGCACGGCGGCAAGCGGATCGAGAACCTCGACGACGTGATCAGCATCGGCGAGAAGATCCAGGTCGAGATCCGCGAGATCGACGACCGCGGCAAGTTGTCGCTGGCCCCGGTCGAGGTCGTGGAGGCCGAGGCGGCCCAGGCCGCCCCGGCGGCTCCCGCAGCCGAGGACGAGGACTCCTCGGCCGAGGACGAGGGCGGCGACAAGAACGGCGGGGACGCCCCGCGCCGTCGCCGCCGCCGCAGCTCGGGCGGGCGCTCGGAGAACACCTGATCCTGACCGACGCCGGGGCGGCCGCACCTTGGGTGCGGCCGCCCCGGCGCGTATCCTCGGCCGGAACCGCCGGGTGGACCGGCCGCCGACGTCCCGACGAAGAAGAAGGATCCATGAGCTCTGTCCCCATCGCCGCCGAGCAGGACCCGGGCACGACCGTGACGCTGCTGGAGCCGGACGGCGGTACCGGACTGGTGCGCCGCACGGTGCTGCCCGGCGGCCTGCGCGTGGTCACCGAGACCGTGCCGGGCGTGCGCTCCGCCGCGTTCGGGATCTCGGCGACCACGGGTTCCCGTGACGAGGACTCCGCGCACGCGGGTTCGGCGCACTTCCTGGAGCACCTGCTGTTCAAGGGGACCAAGGAGCGCTCGGCGCTGGAGATCTCCGCGCTGCTGGACGGTGTGGGCGCCGACCACAACGCCTACACCACCAAGGAGCACACCTGCTACTACGCGAAGGTGCTCGACCGCGACCTGCCGCTGGCCGTCGACGTCGTCGGTGACATGGTGGCCAACTCGGTGCTCGACGAGGGCGAGGTGGAGACCGAGCGGGGCGTGATCCTGGAGGAGATCGCCATGTACGAGGACGAGCCCGCCGACCTGGTGGACGACGTCTTCGCGGCGCACTTCTTCGGCGACACGCCGCTGGGACGACCGATCCTGGGCACCACCGACAGCATCGAGGCGCTCTCCCGGGACCGCATCGCCGAGCAGTACCGCGACGCCTACGTGCCCGGTGAGCTGATCGTGACCGCCGCGGGCAGCCTGGACCACGACCGGGTGGTGGAGCAGGTCCGCAGGCTGTTCGCCGAGCACTCGGCCGCCGCGGGGGACGCCCGCCCCGCGCGTCCCCGCATCGGCGGCTCCCCGGTCACCACCTACGGCGGCACGGTCGTGCAGCCGCGCGAGACCGAGCAGGCGCACATCATCCTGGGGTCGGAGGGGCTGCGGCGCACCGACCCGCGGTGGTACGCGCTGCGGCTGCTCAGCGCCGCCCTGGGCGGTGGGATGTCCTCCCGCCTGTTCCAGGAGGTGCGTGAGAAGCGCGGCCTGGCCTACGCGGTGCACGCCTACAACGCCGACTACGCCGACACCGGCAGCTTCCAGATCTACGCTGGCTGCCTGCCGGAGAAGGCCGACGAGGTCATCGGGGTGTGCCGCGAGGAGCTGGCGAAGGTGGCCGCCTCGGGCATCACCGAGGAGGAGCTGACCCGCGCCAAGGGCCAGATCCAGGGATCGCTGGTACTGGGCAGCGAGGGCACCAACGCGCGGATGGGGCGGCTGCTCTCGCACGAGCTGAACCGGCCCGGGCACTACTCGATCGACGAGAGCCTGGCGCTGTTCGACGCGGTGACCGGCGCTGAGGTGGCCGAGGTGGCCGCCGACCTGCTGTCGCGGCCGCGCGCGCTGGCCGTGATCGGCCCCTACGCGGCCGACAGGGTCTTCTGACCGGCTGACCGGCTGACCGGAAGTGTCGCCGGTGTGACGCATGATGCTCTGACCTGCGCTGATCTTGTACCTATAGCGAGGTTGGGCGCTCGATACTCGCTATGAGTACAAGATCACGGTGTGTGGGGCGGGCCCGCGGGTCCTCTCCGGCCACAGCGTTCCGGAAGTTCTCTCGTCCGAGGCCCCGGGCCGCCCGCGCACGCGGAGCGGCCCGGGGCCTCGGCGCGTCCCGTCCTCAGGCGGTGAGCCCGCGCACCAGGTCGCCGCGGGCCCGGGCGACCCGCGAGCGGATCGTGCCCACGGGCACGTCCATCAGCCGGGCGGCCTCGGCGTAGGACAGGCCCTCCACCTGGGTGAGGACGAACGCCTGCCGCCGTTCGGCCGCGAGGCCGTCCAGCAGGCAGAGCAGGGCCACGTGCTCGTCGAACCGGACGGTCCGGGCGGGCAGCAGGTCCCAGTCGGCGGGGTGCACGCAGTCGGGGCGGGCCGCGTCGCGGCGGTAGCGGTCGGCGACGGTGTTGCGGGCGATGGCCAGCAGCCAGGTCCGTGCCGGGGCGCGTCCGGCGAACCGCGGCAGGCCGCGCAGGGCCCGCAGGTAGGTCTCCTGGCTGAGCTCCTCGACGCGGTCGGGGTGGACCCTGCGGGCGATGTAGCGGGCGACGTCGGGGCGGGTGCGCCGGACGAACGCGTCGAGCGCGGCGGCCGAGCCCTCGCGTGCGGCGAGCGCCAGCCGGTCGAGTTCGCCGTCCCGCTCACGGCGGCGCCCGTCCGCGTGCGGGGACTCCTCCGAACGGGTCGTCTCCTCCGGGTGAGCGGACTCCTCCGAGCGGGTGGGTCTCTCCCGGTGTGCGGGCTCCTCCTCCGCGCCCGGTGCGGGGGACCGTTGCGGGTCGGTGCGGTGGTCGCGCCACGAGCGGCGCGCAGGGCGGTCGGGGTGGGAACGGCGCGCCCGTGCCGGGCGCTGCTCCTGGAAGACGGTGTCGGTGGGCATCGGTGCTCCGGGTTCCGGCGTGCACCAGCGGCCCGGCGGCCGGCGGCCTCGGGCGGTGGTGCACGCGGTGACGGGAGCGTGCGCGGCCGGTCCCCTGCGGGGGACCGGATCCGGGCACGCGGGGACCGGGCGCGCCTCCGGACGCCCGCGCGGGGCGCGGCGGTGCGGAGGTCGCGGCGGGGAGGCGCTGACCCGGACACCCGTGTCCGCTCGGGCGGAGCCGAGGCCGCGCGGCCGGTTCGCCCGTGGGCGCGGCGCGGCGCGGGGCAGCCCAGGGCTGGTCCTCGCGGACGTCACCGTCGCGGTGGGAGGCGGCTCGGGAGCGCGGGCGCGGGTAGGGCTCGGGTCAGCGACCCGGGGCGTGTTCGTGGACGCCGACCGCCGCGCGGCGGTGCGGGTGCCGGTCGAACACGGCCTGTGCCGCGGGCGGTCCCCTCAGGACCAGGCTGTGCCGAAGGTAGGGCGCGGCCGGGGCGGGTGTCTCGCGCTCGGGGAGCGGGGCCGGGGGCACCCGCTCGGGCACCGGTCTCGGGACCACGAGCACCAGGACGGGCAGCAGCGCGGCGGCGGCCAGGCGCAGGTAGGCGAAGAGCGCCGCCTCGCCCTGGCGCAGCCACCAGGCGCACACGGCGCCCGCCACGAGGTGGGCGAGGAGCATCTCGGCGCCGCCCGAGGCGGCCTCCACGGAGGCGGGGTCGGCCGCGTGGGCGCCGTGGGCGCCCGCCGCCTGGGCCGTGGAGAACACCAGGTGCAGGGCCAGCTGGCCCCACGCCATCCATCCGGCGATCGCGCCGAGTCCGCGTTCGCGGCCGGTCGCGGCCCAGGCGGAGGCGTAGACCAGGGCGGCGCCGACGAGCAGCCCGCCCAGCGGGACGGCGTGCTCGGAGGACAGCGCGTGGCCGCCCACGGACACGGCGGAGCACACCGAGGCGAACACCCCGGCGCGGGCCGCGCGCAGGGGTGGCCGCTCCGTCATGGGTTCATCGTCGCACCCGTTCCGGGTCCCCGCCCAGGGGGGTGGGCCGACCCGCGGACCGTGTTCGCGGGAGGAGGCGCTCCCTCCGCCTCATGCGGCCCGGCGGTCGGATCCGGCCGCCGGGGCCGAAGCCTCATCCCTCCAGCAGGGCCTGCCCCACGTACCCTCCCTCCGGGCAGCCCGGCGGGACGGCGAACACCGCCGAGCCCACGGCGGTCACCCACTCGTTGAGCAGGTCCAACTCGTCCAGGCGCCGCTGGATGGGCACGAACTGGCGCAGCGGGTCGGCCTGGAAGGAGGCGAACAGCAGCCCCGCCTCCTCACCGCCGGATCCGCGCTCGTCGTAGTTGTAGGCGCGCCGGAAGATCCGCTGGTCCGGGTCGTCGGTGCGGGCCCGCCGGATGTGGGCGAAGTCCGCGATGACGGTCAGCCCGGAGCCGTCCGTGGCCTCCAGGTCCGCCTCGTCGTGCTCCTCGGAGCCGGTCAGCGGCGCGCCGTTGTCCAGGCGGCGGCCGATGACCGCCTCCCGGGCGGGCCGGTCCAGTTCGTCCCAGGTGTCCAGGTGGGTGGCGATGCGGCGCAGCACCAGGCCCGTGCCTCCCCTGAGCCACCGCGGTGGGTCCCCGCCCCACACCAGACGGTCGAAGTCCCCGGTTCCCGGCACGGGGTTGACGGTCCCGTCCACCTGTCCCATCAGGTTGCGCATGCTGGTGCCCTCGGGCTGGGAGCCGTGGGCCCGGCGGAACCCGCTCTGCGTCCACCGCACCTGCGCGAAGGCCCGTGCGTCCTTGAGCAGCATCCGCACCGCGTGGGAGACGGTCACGGGGTCGTCCGCGCACACCTGGAGCAGCAGGTCCGCCTCGCCCCAGGCCGGGTCGAGCCGGTCGTGCCCGAACTCGGGCAGGGGCCCCAGCCAGTCCGGCACCGCGTCGGGGTCCACCCGTTCCACCAGCCCCCGCCCGAACCCGAACGTGGTGGTGAGCCGGGCCGGAACCCGGGCGAGCTCGGGCTCGGTGTCGGCCAGGGCGGGTTCGCCCCGGGACAGGCGGGCCGCGTCGTCGCTGAGCAGCCGCAGGAGCCGACCGACCGCGTCCGCGTCGGCCGCCGGTTCCAGGTCCAGAGCGACGAAGGTGCCGTGCGTCTGCGGCGGGGTCTCCACGCCCGCCTGCCGCACGCCGTGGAACGGCACGGTCAGCGTGCCGTTGAGCGGGGGCGCCTGGGGCGCCGCCGGTTCCGCGGCCCACCGGTGGGCGAGCGCGCCCCCGGCCGCGCCGACACCGGCGGCCGCACCGCCCAGGAGCAGTCCTCTGCGGCTGAACCGGGCCTCGCCGCCCATCAGTGGTCCCCGTGCCCTTCGTCCCCGTGCGCCTGGTCGCCCTCGCCCTCGGTGCCGTGCTCCCCGCCGTGGCCGCCCTCCGCGTCGCCCCCGTACTCCTCGTTGGCCCCGGCGTAGTCCTTGACCGCGGCGGTGAACTCGGTGGTGGAGCCGTCGGAGAACTCCACGGTGACGGTCGCCTCGGCTCCCGGTTGGAGGTCCTCGGCCAGTTCCATGAGCATGATGTGGTCGCCGCCGGGCTCCAGGGTGGCGCTGCCCCGCGCGGGGATGGGGAACCCGCCCTCCTTCTCGCGCATGGTGCCGTCGGTCCCCTCGGAGACGACCTCGTGCAGCTCGACCATCCCGGCCGCGTCGTGGCTGGCCGAGACGACGGTGATCTCCTCGTCGGAGCCGTTGGCCAGCACACCGAAGACCCCGGTCATCCCCTCCTCGGCGGTGACGGCCTTGATCCACGGGTCGGTCACGGAGAAGGCGTCGGCGGCGGTCGCCGCGCTGTCGGCGGCCTCCTCCGCCGGGGCGGCGCCGTCCTCCGCGGCCCCGCCGCAGGCGGTGAGGGTGAGGCCGAGGCAGAGAAGTGAGGCGGCCCATGCGGTACGGCTGGTGCGGATGCGGTCCATGTTCCCTCCGGGGGTACGAGCCGCGTTCTCGCGGCCGTTCCCCCTACGGGTCGGATCCCGGGGCCGCCCGGTTCCCGGCACCTGTGGGTGCCCCGTGCCACATCCGGGCCGCGGACGCCGACGGGGCGGGCCCGGCCGCGCCGGACCCGCCCCGTCGGCGGTACCTAGGACCTCTTGGGCGTCCGCTTGCGGATGGTGATGCGCCGGGGCCCGCGGGCGTTCGCGGCGCCGTGCACCACCACCTCCAGCAGCCCCTCGCCGTAGCTGGCCTCGATGTCCTCCTCGTCCACCGCCTCCGGGAGGCTGATCTCCCTGCGGAACGTGCCCATGAACCGCTCGGAGGAGTAGTAGACGACGTCGTCCCCGTCCCGGCGGCGCTCGCCGCTGATGGTGAGGATCCCGTTGTTGAGGCTCACGGACACGTCCTGCTCCTGGACCCCCGGGACCTCGCAGCGGACGACCAGGTCGTTGCCCCGGGCGAGGATGTCGGTGGGCGGGCTCCACGCGTCGGCGTGCCCGCGCTCGCGCTCACCGGCGTTGCCGGTCTCCATCGAGGACATGCTGTCGGAGATGCGGTTCATCTCGGTGATCATGTCCACCACACCGTGGAAGGGGTTGTGGAACTTCTTCGGCGCCACGGCCGCCTCCTTTCCTCGTGTTGACGGGAACTAGTCGCGCGCCTGCTTCTCCGGGGAGCGGTCGGACCTGGGGCGGTCCTCGGCGCGCTGCTCCCTCGGGCTTCCGGGTTTGGGTTCCTCCGCCAGGGCCTTCATCAGGCCCCACACCATGAGGATCAGGATGATCGCGAAGGGCAGTCCGGTGACCACCGACGCGGCCTGGAGCGCCGACAGCGCGTTCTCCCCGCCCAGCACCAGCAGGATCAGGGTGACCGCGCCCTCGCTGATCGCCCAGAAGGCGCGCTGGGCCTTGACCGGCTTGAGGCTCCCGCCGCTGGCGAGCGTGTCCACGACCAGGGAGCCGGAGTCGGAGGAGGTGACGAAGAAGACCGCCACCACGATGATCAGCAGGACGGAGATGACGCCGCCGATGATCGGCCCCCCGGGCAGCAGCTCCAGCAGGCGGAAGGACCGGTCCTCCTCGCTCAGCGCGCTCAGGCCGGCGTTCCCGAACAGCTCGTAGTACAGGCCGGAGCCGCCGAAGACCCCGAACCACAGGATGGACACGGCGACGGGGGCGAACAGCGCTCCGATGACGAACTCGCGGATGGTGCGGCCGTAGGAGATCCGGGCCAGGAAGATGCCCACGAACGGCGCCCAGGAGATCCACCAGCCCCAGTAGAAGATGGGCCACGCGGTGGTCCAGGCCGCCGCCGTCTCGTCGATGAGCGGGCTCGGGAAGGCCAGGCTCCACTCGACGATGTTGCTCAGGTACTCGCCCGCGCCCGTGGTCATGATGCTGGCGATCCACAGTTTGGGCCCCAGCGCGAAGACGACCACCAGCAGCAGGAAGGCCAGCCACAGGTTGATCATCGACAGGCGGCGGATGCCCTTGTCGATGCCCGAGAGCACGCTGAAGAGGGCGACCGCGGTGATCAGGATGATGATGACCGACTGCACGGTGGCGTTCGAGGGGATGCCGAAGACGTGGTTGAGCCCGCCGTTGATCTGGAGGGTGCCCAGGCCCAGCGAGGTGGCCAGGCCGAAGATCGTGCCGAAGATGGCGAGGATGTCCACCACGTTGCCCGGCCAGCCGAAGGCCCGGTCGCCCAGGAGGGGGTAGAGCGCCGAGGCGGGGCGCAGGGGGAGGCCCTTGCGGAAGGCGAAGTAGCCCAGTGACAGGCCGAGCGCGATGTAGATGGCCCAGGGGTGGAAGGTCCAGTGGAAGTAGCTCAGGGCCAGGGCCTCGCTCGCGGCCTCGGGCGGGGGCGGCTCACCCTCGGGGGTGACGAACTCGGCCGAGCGCGGCGAGGTCAGGTGGTGGATGGGCTCCGACACCCCCCAGAACACCAGGCCGATACCCATGCCGGTGGTGAACAGCATGGCGAACCAGGCCAGCGTCCCGAACTCGGGCCGGGAGTCGGCCGGGCCCAGGCGGATCCTCCCGAACCGGCTCAGCATGAGGAAGACCGCCATCACCAGGAAGAAGGTGGTGGACAGGACGTAGACCCAGCCCAGCTTCTCCCCGATCCAGTCGCGCGTGGCGGTGGCCGCGTCGAGCATCGGCTCGGTGGCGACGATGCCGGCGATGACGAAGGCGAGGATCACGACCCCGGAAACCCCGAAGACCGTGGGGTTGGTGTGTTCTCGGATGTACTCGCGTAGGGATGAGATGCTGGCTCCTTCCCAGCCCCGGAGGGTCGCTTTCCCTGGTCGGGGGATGAGGGGCCGGTGCGGGCACCGGCCCACGGACATGTCCCGTGGGATGGTAGGTGCCAGAAGCCGTTTCGTGAAGCAACCACCCAACTGTGGAGTGTTGGCCTACGAGCGGCGAAATATCCTTTGCAGTGCTATAGGCCCTGTCCGGACACATGGTGGCATATGTCCGCGCGTAACGGGGTAGGGATGGTCACCCTCGCTCCGCTCGACCTCTGCGGGTTCCATGCTCACGGCTCCGACCGTCGCCCCTCCGGCCTCACGGCTCCGTCTTCGCGGACAGCCGGTCCAGGGTCGCGCCGATCCGGTCCAGCCAGTCCGTGATCGTGGCCAGCTCCTCCAGCGAGTAGTCGGCGTGCGCGGCCGTCATCGCCTCGCGCATCCCGGGCGCGGCGGAGGGCCCCGGGCGCGCGGCGTCGCCGGTCAGCTGGACGGCGACCTTGCGCCGGTCCTCGGGGTGGCGGGTGCGCTCGGCCAGGCCGTGCGCCTCCAGCCGGTCGATCACCCCGGTCACCGAACCGGTGGACAGGCACAGGCTGTCGGCGATCTCGCCCGGTGTCATGGAACCGCCCACGCGCAGCAGCGTGTAGCACTGGAAGTCGGTCGGGTTCATCCCCGAGCGCTCCGCCATCCGGTGCAACAGGCGGATCAGCCGTACGGCGAGTCGCTGTCCGTCGGTCTGCAACGCGTCGTAGAGTTCGGCCCGCGACCTGGCCTCGGAATCCGCGGTCCCGGACCCTCCGAAGTCGGGGGGAGAGGATGCGGCCGACGCGGTGTCCATGGTTCCTCTCTCGCGTTCGTGGCCGGTGGCTCCGGCCGTTCCTGGAAGTCTAAGCGCCACCGGGACGCGCAGACCCTCTCCGGGAGGCGTACACCCCTCCACCAGAGAAGGGTTCGACCCTCGCAGAGGGGGAAGTAGTTCGGTTGCCAAGATTCATGGAAACCGAGTCGCATTGTCCGGATGCTACCCGGGGAGGACACCGTCAATCCCATCCTGAACACCCACAGGCACCCGCACCCGCCGGACGCCGGAGTCGCCGACGAGCGCGCGGCCCTGGAGGAGTCGCTCAAGGACTACCTGGAGCGCAGGCTCCGCGACTCGGAGGACCTCGACGGAGAGTTCGGCCGGGACCTGGCCGGGACGACCGTCCGCTTCACCCTGGACGGCGGCAAGCGGATGCGGCCCCTGCTCGCCTGGTGGGGGTGGATCGCGGGCGGAGGCGCCCCCTCGGGCGAGACGGCCCGCACCGCCCGCCAGGCCTGCGCCGCGGTCGAACTCGTCCAGACCTGCGCGCTCGTCCACGACGACGTCATGGACGGCTCGCCGACCCGCCGGGGCCGCCCCTCGGTGCACGCCGCGCACGCCCTCGAACACGAACGGGACGGCCACGTCGGAGATCCCCGCAGATACGGGGAGGCGCTGGCCGTCCTCGTGGGCGACCTCGCCCTGGTCTGGGCCGACGACATGTTCAACGAGGCCCTGCCGGGCGTGCCCGAACCCGCCCGGGCCCGGACCGTGTGGCGGGACCTGCGCACCGAGATCATGGCCGGGCAGTTCCTCGACCTGCGAGCCCAGGCGCGCCGGGAGCGCTCGGAGGAGGCCGCCCTGCGCGTGGACATGCTCAAGACCGCCTCCTACAGCGTCGAACGCCCCCTGCACCTGGGCGCGGCGATGGCCGGGGCCGACCCGGCGGCGGTGCGGGCCCTGCGCGGCTACGGCAGGGACGTGGGCATCGCCTTCCAGCTCAGGGACGACCTGCTCGGCGTCTACGGGGACAGCTCCCGGACCGGCAAACCCGTGGGCGAGGACATCCGCGAGGGCAAGTGCACGCTGCTGCTGGTGACCGGCACCCGCCTGGCGCGCGAGCGCGGGGACGACGCCGCGCTGCGGCTGCTCGACCGCATCGGCCTCCCCGGTGAGGAGGTGGACCCCGCGGAGGCGGCCGACGTGCTGGACCGCCTCGGCGCACGCGACCTGGTCGGCGCCAGGTGCCGTGAACTCGCCGAACAGGGACGGGCGCGCCTGGAGGGGCTCGACGCGCCAGCGCACGTGCTGGAGGGACTGGGCGGCCTGGCCTCCCGGATCGCGCGTGACCGTGTGTGACCCGTCGGGCGGGGAAGGTATCCGCAACACCGGAGAGGAGCACCACCGTGCCTGAGGACAACCCCGAGCCGCCGGCTCCGCCCCGGGCCGGACCCGGGCCGCGGGGGCGCGGACCCGTGGTCGTCGTGGGCGCAGGACTGTCCGGTCTGGCCTGCGCCCTGCACCTGCTGGGCGCGGGGCGCGAGGTCACCGTGGTCGAGCGCGAGGAGCACCCGGGCGGGCGCGCGGGGCGGCTCGACCTGGACGGCTTCCAGATCGACACCGGTCCCACCGTGCTCACCATGCCCGAGCTCCTGGACGAGGCCCTGGGCGCGGTCGGTGAGACCGTGGCCGACCGGCTGGACCTGGTGCCGCTCAGCCCCGCCTACCGCGCCTCCTTCGCCGACGGCTCGGTGGTCGACGTGCACACCGAGCGCGAGGCGATGGCCGCCGAGGTCGCCAGGGTGGCCGGGCAGCGCGAGGCCGAGGGCTACCTGCGGCTGCGCGACTGGCTCACCCGGCTGTACCGGGTGGAGATGCGCTCGTTCATCGACGCCCGGCTCCGCTCCCCGCTGGACCTGGTCCGCCCCGACCTGTTCCGGCTCGCCGCGATGGGCGGCTTCGGCAGGCTGGCCCCGGCCGTGGGCCGCCACGTGCGCGACGAGCGGCTGCGCCGGATCTTCTCCTTCCAGTCGCTGTACGCCGGGGTGGCGCCGGAGAGCGCCCTGGCCGCCTACGCCGTCATCGCCTACATGGACACCGTCGCCGGGGTGTACTTCCCCAGAGGAGGGATGCGCGCCCTGGGCGACGCCCTCGCGGGAGCGGTCGCCAAGGCCGGGGGGACCGTCCGCTACGGGCAGGAGGTCGTGCGCCTGGAACGTGCGGGCGACCGCGTCAGCGCCGTCGTCACCGGGGACGGGGAGCGCCTGGCCTGCGACCAGGTGGTGATCACCGCGGACCTGCCCGCCGCCCACCGGCTGCTCGGCCACACGCCCCGGCGCCCCGTGGCCACGCGCTACTCGCCCTCGGCGGTCGTGCTGCACCTGGGCACCGACCGCACCTGGGAACGGCTGGGACACCACACCATCTCCTTCGGCGCCGCGTGGAAGCGCACCTTCACCGAGATCATCCGCGAGGGCCGCACCATGAGCGACCCCTCCCTGCTGGTCACCCAGCCCACCCTCACCGACCCGTCGCTGGCCCCGGAGGGGCGCCACCTGCTGTACGTGCTCGCCCCGGCGCCCAACCTGGCCGCGGGCCGCATCGACTGGGACCGCGAGGGGCCGCGCTACCGGGACCGCCTGGTCGGAGTCCTGGAGGAGCGCGGACTGGACGGGCTGGACGCCTCCGTGCGGGCCGAGCACCTGGTCACCCCGGCGGACTGGGCGCGGCAGGGGCTCGCGCACGGCACACCGTTCTCGCTGTCGCACACCTTCGCCCAGACGGGGCCGTTCCGTCCGCGCAACACCGTCCCCGGCACCTCCAACGCCGTCCTGGCCGGCTGCGGGACCACGCCGGGGGTCGGCCTGCCGACCGTGCTGATCTCGGGAAAGCTCGCCGCGGCAGAGGTGGTCCGCAGAACCGGAGGAGGCCGATGAACTCGGGAGCCGCGGAACTCGACGCCGCCGGGATCACCGGCGAGCCGCTGCGGGAGGCCTACCTCAGGTGCCGGGCCCTGCACGCCCTCCACGGGCGCACCTACTACACGGCCACGCGGGTGCTGCCGCCCGAGCACAGGCCCGGGGTGCACGCCCTGTACGGCTTCGCGCGGTGGGTGGACGACATCGTCGACGAGCCGCCGCCGGGCGCCACGGTGGCGGACCAGAGCGCCCGTCTGGACGTCATCGACGCCGACCTGGCCCGGGTCCTGGGCGGGGAACCCGCGCGGGACCCCGAGGCGGCGCCCGTGCTGTCCGCCCTGGCGCACACGGTCCACCGGTACGCGCTGCCGCACGCCTACTTCACCGCGTTCATGGCCTCCATGCGCATGGACCTGACCGTGACCGGCTACCGCGACCTGGAGCACCTGCGCGAGTACATGTACGGCTCGGCCGCGGTGATCGGCCTCCAGGTGCTGCCGGTCCTGGGGACGGTGGCCCCGCGCGAGGAGGCGGCCCCGCACGCCGCCGCGCTGGGCGAGGCCTTCCAGCTGACCAACTTCCTGCGGGACGTGTCCGAGGACCTGCGGCGCGGCCGCGTCTACCTGCCGGAGGAGGCCCTGGCCGCGCACGGCGTGGACCGCGAGCTGCTGGAGCAGTGTGCGCGGGTCAGGGAGCCGCACCCGCGTGTGCGGGAGGCCCTCGCCGACCTGGTGGAGGTCAACCAGGGCTTCTACCGGCGGGCCGAACCGGGCATCGCGATGCTCTCCCCCGTGGCGCGCCCGTGTGTCGCCACAGCCTTCCGGCTCTACCGCGCGATCCTGGACGAGGTGCGTGCGGCCGACTACGACGTGTGGAGCGTCCGGCACCGCGTCTCGGACACCCGCAAGGCGGCCGCCGCCGTACCCGCCCTCGCGCGGTCGCTGATCGCTCGCTCCCTGCGCGGCCGGGTACCGCGCCCGCGGACCGGCTGAGGACACGCGGTCCGTCCCCGACCCCTCGACCGACGTACCTGGAGGACCCCGTGACACTGCCCGACCCGCGACCGCGGCGGCTTCCCCTGCGCCGCATGCCCGCCACCACGTGGAACACCCAGGAGCCGACCTGGCGGGAGGGCTCGCCCTCCGTCATCGGGTCCGCGCTCAAACGCGCGCTCGCCCGGCCCTCGGGGAACTGGTTCGTGCTGGCCGCGAGCACCGAGGTCCGCGCGGACCGGCCGTTCGGGCGCGTCGTGGCCGGAACCGAGCTGGTGGCCTGGCGCACCCCGGACGGGACCGCGCACGCGGGACCGGGCGCCTGCCCGCACCTGGGCGCGCCGCTGTGCCGGGGCGCGGTGGACTCCGGGCGCCTGGTGTGCCGGTGGCACGGGCTGTCGCTGGGCGGCGGCGGCTTCCCCGGGTGGGACCCCTATCCGGTGCACGACGACGGCGTCCTGGTGTGGGTGCGCCTGGACCGGGAGGGCGGGGAGGAGCCCCTGGACGAGCCGGTGGTCCCCGAGCGCCCCGCGCTGCCCGGGAGCCTGGTGGCGGTGGAGAGCCTGGCGGGCCGGTGCGAACCCGAGGACGTGGTGGCCAACCGGCTCGACCCCTGGCACGGCTCGTGGTTCCACCCCTACTCGTTCGTGGGACTGAAGGTGACCGAGGTGCCCCAGGGAGCCGATCCCGACCCGGACCGCATGGTCGTGGACGTGGGTTTCCGGGTGGCGGGCCGGTGGGGCGTGCCGGTGCGCGCGGAGTTCCGCTGTCCGGACCCGCGCACGGTGGTCATGCGCATCATCGAGGGCGAGGGCCTGGGCAGCGTGGTGGAGACGCACGCCACCCCGCTGGGCGTGGACGACAGGGGCGTGCCCCGCACGGCGGTCATCGAGGCGACCGTGGCCAGTTCCGAGCGGATCGGCTTCCTGCTGGCCCGCAGACTGGCGGGGCCGGTCGTGCGTCCCGTGATGCGGATGGCCGCCCGGCGCCTGTGGAAGGACGACCTGGACTACGCGGAGCGCCGGTACCTGCTCAGGAGCACCGGCCGCTGGCCCGGCTGAGCCCCGGCCGGTGTCGGCCGCCCGCCACATCCGGCGCGGTCTTGTACTCATAGCGAGGTTCGAGCGCCGATATCGGCTAAGACGAAGGTCAGGGGTCCGCAGGCCACATCGGCAACACCTCGGCCCGCTACCGGGACCGCCGGGACCACCGGGCGAGCGCCCGCAGCGGCGCCGACCGCCCCTGCCGGGGCACGGTCCACACCGTGTGCCCCGGCCGCCCCCACCGCGACAGCAGGGCGTTGGCCGCGAGCAGGCCGCTGGTGGCGGCGCGTTCCATGAGGGCCACGGGCAGGTCGGTGCGCACGTGGTCGCCCGCGACCGTCACGAACGGGTCGGGCGTGGTCACCCCGCACCGGTCCCTGTGGCTGCCCGGGGCGAACAGCGGACAGTCCGCGCGCAGTTCGTGCCGGGCGTCCACCGCGCGGGCCCGGCGCAGCTCCGGGTAGACGGACTCGGCCTGTTCCCGGAGCCGCTGCCGCTCGTACTCGGGGCGGCACCCCTCCTCCAGCGCGTAGGCGTGCAGCTCCACCACCGACCCGCCGGTGCGCCGGGCCCACTCGCGGGCCTCGTCCTCGTAGCGCTCCAGCACGCTGATGTTGTCCAGGGTGGGGTAGCCCGCCGTGCCCAGGAAGGCGGGGCGGTGCGGGCGCACGGGTCGGTCCAGCCAGTAGCGCGACACCAGGAACGGGGGAGCCGTACGCACCCGGGCCATCCGGTCGCGCCAGGAGGCCCCGCCCAGCTCCGGCGCGCCCGCCTCCAGCGCGCCCAGTCCCGGCGAGGCCGCCACCAGGTCGCGGGTTCCGGCGGGGTCGGCGGCGAGCACCACGGCGTCCGCGCCCTCCTCGAAGACCTCGCCCTCGTGTGTGCGCCCGCGCAGCGTGAACCGGCGCTCCCCTCCCCGGGCATCCCCTTCCCCGTGCTCCGGTCCCCGGCGCACGTCCTCGACCCGCACGCCGGTCCGCAGACGGACCCCGCGCTTGGCCAGGTAGCGCTCCAGGGGATCCCACAGGGCCTGCGGGAACGGCGATCCCGGCACGTCGAACACCAGGCCCTCGGACGAACCGAGGAAGTACACGTGGAACATCAGCGCGAGTTCGGCGGCCGACAGCACACCGGGGTCGGCGAAGAAGCTGCGGGTGAACACCTCGAAGGCCAGGTGCCGCGCCGTGGGCGGGAAGCGCACCGCGTCCAGCAGGTCGCGGGCGCTGAGGTGGTCGAGCCGCTCGTACACGCCGGGCACGTCCACGTCGAGCAGTTGCAGGGCCGCGGGCACGTTGACCCGCGCCAGGTCGCGCGGGGGGAAGCTCGGGCTGGTCGCCGCCAGGACGGCCGCGTTCCACGGCGGGGTCGCGGGCAGCCCCGAGAAGCGGTCGCGCGGCCCGTCCCTGTGCACCAGCGGGTAGTCGGTGAGCGGGACCAGCGCGCCGAGTCCGGGGTCGCCGCGGCGCAGCAGGGCGCGCAGGTTGTAGTACTGCCGGAAGAACGCGTGGAACCCGCGGGTCATGGTCGCGGGCGAGCCGTCGGAGAGCGTCGTGGCCCAGCCGCGCAGCCGCCCCCCGAGCGAGGGCTCGCGCTCCAACACCGTCACGTCCACGTCCCGCTCGGCCAGTGCGCAGGCCGCCGCGAGTCCGGCGATGCCGCCGCCGACCACGACGGCGCGGGGCCTCCCGCCGGTCGCGGGACCGGTCGGCGGCGCGGGCGGGACCGCCTCGGCCAGGGGGTCGCGGGCATCGGGGGGACGGCCGGACCCGTTGGAGGGGACGCGTGCTCCGGGGCGTCCGTCGCCGTGGGGGATCATCGGCGCGGTCCTTCCGGGGAGCCGTTCGGAGCGCTGTCCGGAGCACCGCCCGAAGCGCCGTTCGGGCGCCGCCCCACGAAGGTGTGCGTGACCCCGTACTGCCAGCCCGGCAGCGGCGCGCTGGCCACCGACTCCAGGCCCGCGCGGCGCATCCGGTCCAGCAGCGCGGTGCGGCCGTCGAACTCCAGAACGCTGCGCCACAGGTAGCGGAACAGGTCCGCGCGGCCGGTCAGCGCCTTGCCCGCCGGGATCACCACCCCCCAGCACACCGCCGACCACACCGCCCGGGCCGACACCGAGTCGGCCACGGAGTACTCGTGCAGGACGATCCTGCCGCCGGGCCTCAACAGCGCGCGCACGGACGCGAGCAGGGCGTCGGGGTCGGGACAGTTGCGGATGAGGTAGGCGCCGAACACCGCGTCCACCGGCCCTCCCAGGTGCCTCTGGGCCCACTCGGTGGTCAGGTCCTCAGCCCTGGCCTGGTGGAAGGAGACCGAGCCCGGCCACCGTTTGGCGCGGGCCGCCTCCAGCATCCCGGGCGAGGCGTCCACGCCCGCGATCCGGGCCCGTGGCAGGGCGCGCAGCAGGGCGGCGGTGGAGGCGCCCGTGCCGCACCCGAGGTCGAGCAGGCGCAGCCCCGTGCCGTCCCAGGGCAGGCCCAGCCGCCTGGCGGAGACCCGCAGGTGCGCGTGGTAGCCGGGGTTGGCGGCCACGAGCCGGTCGTAGGCTCCGGCGGCGTGGTCGAACTCGTCGGTGACCGCGCCGTCCTTCATGGCGTGCGTCGTGGTGTCCACGTTCTCCTCCCGGGGGTGTTCGCGTGCGGGCGCGGCCATCCCCGTGCATGCTGGGGGCATGGCCGACTACGACGTGGCGATCATCGGCGGGGGAGCCGCTGGGCTCACCCTGACCCACCATCTCCGCGCGGTCAATGACCGACGTGGCCGACCGGTGCGGGTCGCCCTCGTGGAACCGCCCCCGGGGCCGCACACCCCTCCACCGCGCACCTGGTGCTTCTGGGAGCCCGACGGCGGGCCGTGGGACCACCTGCTGGCCGCCCGCTGGTCGGACCTGTCCGTGGTGGGGCCTGACGGAACCGTCCACGCCTCCTCTGCGGCGCCCTACGTGTACAAGATGCTGCGTTCGGCCGACGTGGACGCGCACGTGCGCGCCTCGGCCGGTGAACACGTGGACCAGCTCCCGCTGCTGGTCAGCGAGATCGTCGACGGCGCCGGGCACGCGGTGGTGCGGGGCACCGGGCAGGGCGGAGCGGACCGGGAGCTGACCGCCTCGTGGGTGTTCGACTCGCGTCCGCCCCGGCCCGCCCCGCGCGGGCGCACGCACCTGCTCCAGCACTTCCGCGGCTGGTTCGTGCGCACGCCCGTCGATGTCTTCGACCCTTCCTCGGCCGTGCTCATGGACCTGCGCCCTCCCCAGCCCGCCAACGGCGTGGCCTTCGGCTACGTGCTGCCGCTGTCGCCGCGCGAGGCGCTGGTGGAGTACACCGAGTTCGGCCGCGAGGCGCTCACGACTCCCGAGTACGAGCGCGCGCTCAAGGACTACTGCGGCCTGCTGGGGCTGGGGGACGTGGAGGTGACCGCGGCCGAGCAGGGCGTCATCCCGATGACCGACGCGCGGTTCCGACCCCGCGCGGGACGGCGCGTGTTCCGGGTGGGGACGGCTGGCGGCGCCACCCGGCCCTCGACCGGGTACACGTTCAGCGGTGTGCGTCGCCAGACGGCCGCCGTGGCGCGGGCGCTGGCCCGGGGGCGGGTCCCGGTGCCGCCGGTGCCCCACCGGCGCCGCCACCTGGCGATGGACGCGGTCATGCTGCGGGCCCTGGACACGGGGCGGGTGCGGGGGGCGGAGTTCTTCGCCGGGCTGTTCGCGGCCAACCGCCTCGGGGACGTGCTGGCCTTCCTGGACGGGGGCTCGCGCCTGTCCCGCGAACTGGCGATGGGCCTGAGCACGCCGGTCGCGGCCATGTCGCTGACCAGCCTGGACCAGGCGTGGCACCACGCGCTGCGCGGGGGCGCGGGGAGAGCCAGCCGGGGGCCGGGGCCCGCACGGCGTCGGTGAGCGGGTCCGGGTGCCCGGCGGCCGGCCCCGGCCCCGGCGAAGGGGTGCCCTGACCGGAAGCGCGTCCGGTCGCAGGAGCGTCCGTCCACACCCCCGGCGTGCGGTGACGGGGGCGCGGCGCCGCCCGCCGGGGGCCGACGCATGGCGGAAGCGGACTGGGGTAGGGTCATGCCCGAAAGTAACTCGAAAAACAAGATGCTTGAATTTCGAGCAAGCTGTCGGTGTGAGAGGGATCCCGAACGTGGACAAGGACAACGGCAGACCACCTGCCAGGCGGTCGCGCTGGTGGATCGGAGCGGCCCTGCTCGTCGCCCTGGTGTGGTTGGTGGGCGCCGGGCCCCTGGGCATGTTCCTGGGCAGGCTCGGCGAGGTGCAGACCAACGACCCCGGCGCGTTCCTGCCGGTGGGCGCCGAGTCCACCGAGGTCGGCGAGATCGCCGAGGGGTTCGACCGCGAGGAGGCGGTCCCGGCGATCGTCGTGTACTCGCGTGAGGACTCCGGGGACGGCGGGGACGCTGGGAGCAACGATGCGCTCGGAGAGGGCGAACTCGCCGACATCGCCGCGGTCGCCGAGCGCGTGGGCGGGGAGCCCTGGGTCTCCGGGAGCGTCGTCGGCCCCTTCCCCGGGACCGAGGACCCCTCCGTCGCCCAGTTCGTGGTGCCGCTCGACTCGGCCGCCGACACCGGCGACGCGGTCGAGGACCTGCGCGCGGTGCTGGCCGACGACCCCGTGGCGGGTCTCCGGGCCCAGGTCACCGGTCCCGCCGGTTTCGCGGCCGACCTCGTCGCGGCCTTCGGCGGTATCGACTCCACGCTGCTGATCGTGGCCGTCACCGCCGTGCTGGTCATCCTCGTGGCCGTCTACCGCTCACCGCTGCTGCCGGTGCTGGTCGTCCTCGCCTGCCTGCTCGCCCTCGGCCTGTCCGGCGCGCTGGTCTACCTGGCCGCCGACACCGGCCTGGTCAGCCTCAACGGGCAGAGCCAGGGCATCCTCTTCATCCTGGTCGTGGGCGCCTGCACCGACTACGCGCTGCTGCTCGTGGCCCGCTACCGCGAGGAACTGGTCGTCCGCGAGCGCGTGCCCGAGGCGGTCACGGCCGCCGTGCGCGGCGTGACCGGACCGGTCCTGGCCTCCGGCGGAACCGTCATCCTCGGCCTGCTCTGCCTGCTCGCCGCCGACCTGGCCTCCACCCGCAGCCTCGGTCCCGTGGTGGCCGTCGGTGTCGTCGCGGCCCTGCTCTCGGCGATGACCTTCCTGCCCGCCGTGCTCGCCCTGTGCGGACGCGCCGCCTTCTGGCCGGTGGCCCCGCACAGCGGCGGCCGGACGGACGGGACCCTGGACGAGGTCGTGGACAGCCACCGGTTCTGGGGCCGTCTGGCGACCGCCGTCTCGCGCAGGCCGCGCCTGTACTGGATCGCCACCACCGCCGTCCTGGCCGCCGCGGCCGTGTTCGCGCCCCAGTTCGACGCCGGGGGCACCGGCCAGGCCGAGGTCTTCCGCACCGAGGTGGAGGCGGTCGACGCCCAGGAGGCCCTCGACCGGGGATTCGGCTCCGACGCCAGCGCGGCCCCCGCCCTGGTGGTCGCCGACGCCGACCACCTGGACGAGGTCGTCCGGGCCGCCGAACGCCTGCCGGTGGTGGACGGGGCCGCGCCGGTGACCGAGCCCGGCCCGCCCGGCGCCGACCTGCCGCCCCTGGTGGAGGACGGCCGGGTGCTGGTCGAGGTCGTCCTCACCGTCGGTCCCGAGTCGGCCGAGGCGGTGGACGCGGTGCGCGACCTGCGTGCCGGACTGGACGCCGTCGAGGGCGCCGACGCCATGGTCGGCGGGGTGAGCGCCACCGACCTGGACACCCTGGACACCGCCCAGCGCGACTTCACGGTCGTGGTGCCGCTGGTGCTCGTGGTGGTCTTCCTCGTGCTCATCCCGCTGCTGCGCTCCCTGGTGGCGCCGCTGCTGCTGATGGCCGTGAACGTGCTGTCCTTCGCCGCCGCGCTGGGAGTGGGAACGCTGCTGTTCGAGCACGTGCTCGGCCTGCCCGGCGCGGACCCGGTGGTGCCGCTGTTCGCGTTCGTGTTCCTGGTGGCGCTGGGGATCGACTACAGCATCTTCCTCATGTCCCGCGCGCGTGAGGAGACGCTGCTGCACGGCCACCGCGAGGGCGTGCTGCGCGCGCTGACCGTCACCGGCGGGGTGATCACCTCCGCCGGGGTGGTGCTGGCGGTGACCTTCGCGGCGCTGGCCGTGATCCCACTGCTGTTCCTGCTCCAGCTGGCGTTCCTGGTGGCGTTCGGCGTGCTGGTGGACGCGCTGCTCGTGCGGACGGTGCTGGTGCCAGCGTTGTCCCTGGACGTAGGGTCGCGCGTGTGGTGGCCCGGGCGTGCGGGCCGGGCCCCGAAGCGCGCGGAGGAGCGCGAACCCGCCCGGCGCGCGTAGCGCCCGGCGGCGGAGCCGCGCGCGGACGGGCGCGTGCCCGGTGGGCGCCGACCGCCGCGCGGCGGAGCGTGCGCCCGCTGGAGACGCCCTACAGGGGGTCGCCCGGCAGGTCCGCGTAGGCGGCGGAGAACTTGCGCACCAGTGCCGCCTGCGGCAGGTGGACGCCGTCGATGGCGGCCACCTGCCGCACGCCGGTGGTGGCGTTGGTGGTGAACGCGCCCGCCGTGCGGGTGCTCGCCGCCGAGGCGATCGGCCGGGTGGTCACCGGTATGCCGAGGTTCTCGGCGGCCTGGCTGATGAGCGCCGTGGTCACCCCCGGCAGGCAGGGCGCCTGCGGCCAGACCAGGCCGCCGCCGTCCAGGAAGCCGATGTTCCAGGTGGGGCCCTCCGAGACGCGGCCGTCCACGCCCGTGAACAGGGCGTCGTCGTAGCCGTCCAGCTGGGCGGCGCGGCGCTGGCGGATCGCTCCGAACAGGCCCGTGCTCTTGACCTGTGGAGTGTCGCGGGTGAAGAGGCGGGTGCCCAGGCGGACCGGGGGAGGGGAGGTGCCCGCCGGTGCGGGGCGGGTGCTGACGAGGATCTGGGGGAGTTGGCGGGCGGAGGGCCGGCCCAGGTCCATGTGGGGGTCGAAGACGGTGACGCGGACCACCGAGGGGGAGGGGTGGGCACGTGCGGAGCGCCGTGCGAGTTCGCGGACCCGGGGGATGTCGAGTTCGACGCCGAAGAGGGTGCGGCAGTCGCGGCTCAGGCGCTCCATGTGCAGGTCGAGTCCGCGGACGCGCAGGTCGGTGACGAGCATGGTGGTGAAGTGGCCGTAGCCGTACAGGGCGAGGCCCGCGAGTTCCCCGGTGCTGACGGGGCGTCCGTTCAGTTCCATGAGGTTTCCATCATGGCATTCCGGGATCTGCGCCATCGGGGTTTCCCCCACCGGAACCGCGGGTGACGAGGACCCCGCGCAGGTCGGGTCGGGGACCCGGTCGCCGGGGCTCGTGTCATCCGGCGGTACGGCTCATCCGGCGGTACGGCGGAACCGGTACCACTGCGGGGAGGTCTGGTTCATGGGCCACCCCAGGCCGCTGGTCTCCGCGTCCTCGGCGGTGAGGAGTTCCCATCCCGGGAACGCGGCCTCGATCTCCGCCCGCGCGACGCCCTCGACGAACCGCTGGTACCGCGACGGGCCGAAGGCGAGCATCAGCAGGGTGGCCCCCGGCGCGGCGAGGGCGGTCACCCCCCGTCCCTCCGCGGCCCGCTGGCCCGTGTCCAGACCCTGGAAGCAGCCGATGTCGACGAAGAGGTCGAAGGCGCCCAGGCCGGAGGATTCGAGGTCGGTCACGTCGCCGACGACGTAGGTGACCTCCGCCGGGCCCTTGCGGCGGGCGGCCTCGACCGCCTCCGGCACGATGTCGACGCCCACCGCCTCCCATCCGCGCCGGGCCAGCTCGGGGGTGAACTGCCCGCGCCCGCAACCGATGTCCAGCGCCCGCCCGGGACCGCTCGGACGTGACCGCGTCTCGCGGTCGATCAGAGCGCCGAGCTGCGCCGCCCCGCCCGCTGCGCCGTAGCGCTCCCAGGGAGTGAAGCCGAGACGGTACATCCACGCGTATTTCGTCATGGATTCAAGGTAGGCCGGTCCCCCGGTGAGGGCCTTTCGCCCCCCCTCTGGCGGCGTCCGCGCGGTGGTCGCGCTGGTCAGGAGGGCGGTCCATCCGGCTGCGGGGAGGGAGAGGGTCCGCCGCGCCGGGGTTCTGCGTGTCGCGCGGCTCCACGCGCTCCGACGAAGGCGCCCGGCCTGTGGCATCCGTGCCGGTTCGGGATCCTCGCCAGGGCGGTAACCGGAAGAACGGCACGGGTGTCCGCGTGGATTCGGCGACCTCCATTCGAACACCCACGACAGCGTGCGCGGGGACCACGGAACCGGGCGTTCCGTGGTCCTCACGGGGTCCTGAACCGCGATGGTCTTGTACTGATGGCCGATGCCGGCGCTCGAACCCCGCTACAGGCACAAGACCACGGCGGGGAAGCGGGCCACGGTACGGGGAGCGGGGCGGTGGACCTCTCCGGCCAGCGCGTCAGCCCCGCTGCCGTTCCATGGCGGTGAACGCGGTGACCAGCTGGTTCTCGGAGGTCTCCAGGTAGGTCGTCAGCTCGTCCGCCGCCCCGTCCGCGTCCCCCGAGGCCAACAGGGTGTGGATCCTCCGGTTCCAGTCCAGGTACGGAACGTGGAACTCGCGGGGAGCGTCCATCACGTGGAACACCAGCCGGGTCTCGGCCAGCACCTGGCTCATGAACTCGTTCACCCGCGCGCTCCCGGCCAGCCCGGCCACGGCCTGGTGGAAGCGCATGTTCGCCGTCCCCATCCGCCACCAGTCCTCGCGTCCGCGTGCGGCCTCGCCCTCGTCCACGGCCGCCCCGACCAGCCGCACCGCCTCCTCGTCCGAGTCCACCGCGCCCCGTAGCGCGGGAAGCTCCAGGGACCGGCGCGCTTTGAACAGGTCGCGGACGTCCTCGCTGGTCGGCAGGCCGACGAACACGCCCCGGTGCATCTGGTGCACCAGCAGCCGCTCACGCACCAGCAGCCGGAACGCCTCGCGCAGGGTGTTGCGGGAGACCCCGAGTTCCTCGCACAGCCGTTCCTCCGACATGCGCTGTCCCGGCGGGTACACGCCGTCGATGAGGGACTCGCGGAGCAGCTCCGCGACCCGCTCGGCCTGCGTCGGCAGCGGAGGGAGGAGGCGCGTGCGGCCGCTGGGCCGGTCGGTGCGGGCGTCCGTGGCCGTCACAGTTGCTCCTTAAGGGGGCTGGCGTCTGTTACTTCATTGTCACCGACGCGGAGCACTCCCGGGGGAGCGGGGAGCCGGTAGAAGTCGGTTCATCGGATCAGTGCGCCGCGGCGCGGCCCCCACGCGGCCCCCGCCCACGCGTCCTCGGCACCCCTTCCAGAGGTTCCTTCAGCGGCCCTCCGAGCAGGGTGGGGCGAGGAAACACTCCTGCAACACAGGTGACCTGGGTTTTTTGCATACCGCCTCTTTACCCGTCTCGTTGGATTGAAGTATCGTTCAACAATCCAACGATGGCGCGGTCGGTTATCGCGTCACCGACCCACATCGGACCCCTTGGAGCGACCCATGGGTGACACACCCCCCGCACCCCCGAAGGTGCGCCCCCGTGTCGGGCGGATCGCGATCAGCAGCAGCCTGCTCGGTGCGATGTTCCTCATGGCCACCAGTGCCATCGGCCCCGGCTTCATCACCCAGACCACGACGTTCACCGCCGAGTTGGGCGCGACCTTCGCGGTCGCGATCCTCATCTCGATCCTGGTCGACATCGCGGTCCAGCTGAACATCTGGCGGGTCATCGGCGTCGCCAACATCCGCGCACAGGACCTGGCCAACAAGGTCGTTCCCGGCGCGGGCTACCTGCTGGCCGCGCTCATCGTCTTCGGCGGCCTCGTCTTCAACGTCGGCAACCTGGCGGGCACCGGCCTGGGCCTGAACGCCATGACCGGGTTCGACACCCAGCTCGGCGCCGTCCTGTCCGCGGTGCTGGCCGTGGTCATCCTGGGCGTCAAGAAGCTGGGCGTGGCCCTGGACCGCATCCTGGTCGTGCTGGGCCTGGCCATGATCGTGCTGACCGTCTACGTGGCCTTCGTGTCCCAGCCCCCGGTCGGCGAGGCCCTGCGCCAGGCCGTCCTGCCCGAGCGGTTCGGCGCGGACGTCTTCCTGGCCACCGTCACCATCATCGGCGGCACCGTCGGCGGCTACATCACCTACGCGGGCGTGCACCGCCTCGTCGAGACCGGCCAGGGCGGGCGCGAGAACGTCCGCGCCATCACGCAGACCTCCGTGACCGGCATCATCGTCACCGGCGTCATGCGCGTGGTCCTGTTCCTGGCCATCCTCGGCGTCGTCGCGGGCGGCGCCGACATCCTGGCGTCCGCCAACCCCTCCGCCGAGGCCTTCCGCCAGGCCGCGGGCGAGACCGGCGCGCGCCTGTTCGGCGTGATCCTGTGGGCCGCGGCGGTCAGCTCCGTCATCGGCGCCTCCTACACCTCGATCTCCTTCGTCACGACCTTCCACCCGTGGCTGGAGAAGCGCCGAGGCCTCCTGGTCACCGTCTTCATCGGCCTCTCGCTGGCGATCCTGCTGCTGTCCGGGCAGGCCCCGAACACGCTGCTGATCCTGGCCGGGGCCCTCAACGGCGTGATCCTGCCGGTCGGCCTCGGCATCCTGCTGTGGGTCGCGGCCCGCCGCTCCGGCGACCTCCTGGGCGGGTACCGCTACCCGCGCTGGCTGATCGTCATCGGCGTCGCCGCCTGGGCGCTCACCGCGTACATGGCCATCGGCTCCCTGGGCGGCATCGCCGCCCTCTGGCAGTAGCCCGCCGGACGCGCGCCCTTCCGCCGTCCCCCGTCCCCGCCCCGCCCGGACCGCCACCCGGGCGGGGTAGGTATCCCCGCAAGGGGCAACACGAGAGAACGAGGAGCACCGACGTTGCGCATCGACCTCAACTCCGACCTCGGCGAGAGCTTCGGCCGCTGGGAGCTCGGTGACGACAAGGCCCTGCTGTCCATCGTCACCAGTGCCAACGTCGCCTGCGGCTTCCACGCCGGTGACCCGTCCGTGCTGCGACGCACCACGCTCGACGCCGCGGTCGGCGGAGTGGCCGTCGGCGCGCACGTGGGCTACCGCGACCTGGCCGGGTTCGGCCGCCGCTTCCTCGACGTGCCGCCCGCCGAGCTGACCGACGAGGTGGTCTACCAGATGGGCGCGCTGTCGGCGTTCACCCGCCTGGCCGGGGACCGCGTCCGCTACGTCAAGCCGCACGGCGCCCTCTACAACACGATCGTGCACCACGAGAGGCAGGCCGCCGCGGTCGTCGCCGCGGTGCGCGAGTTCGACCCCGCCATGCCCGTGCTGGGCCTGCCCGGATCGCGGTTCCTGCGCCTGGCCGAGGAGGCCGGGCTGCCCACCCACCGCGAGGCCTTCGCCGACCGCGCCTACACCCCGGAGGGCACGCTGGTCTCGCGCCGCGAGCCCGGCGCCGTCCTGCACGACCCGGCCGCCATCGCCGAGCGCTGCCTGCGCATCGCCCGCGGCGAGCCGGTCGAGGCCGTCGACGGCACCCCGATCGTCATCGAGGCCGACTCCCTGTGCGTGCACGGCGACAGCCCCGGCGCGGTGGACATCGCCCGGGCCGTGGCCGACCGGCTGCGCGCCGAGGGCGTCACCCTCGCGCCGTTCACCGGGGAGGCCGCGTGATCCCTGCCGGGAGGAGGGGACTCCCCGTCCCCGCCGAGGAGGCGCCGTGCGTGTCCTGACGTGCGCGGACACCGGTGTCCTCGTGGAGGTCGCCGACCTCGCCGAGGTGATCGCGCTGCGCGCCGCGCTCCGGGCGCGGCCGGTCCCCGGGGTCACCGACGTCGTCCCGGCCGCCCGCACGCTGCTGCTGCGGATCGAACCCGGCACCGATCCCGACGGGGTCGCCGCCGCGGTCAGCGGGCTGCCGCTGACCCCCGGGGCCGGGCCGGGCTCCGGCGACACCGTCACCATCCCGGTGTTCTACGACGGCGAGGACCTCGACGACGTCGCCGAGCTGACCGGCCTGACCCGGCGCGGGGTGGTCGAGGCGCACACCAACGCCACCTGGACGGTCGCGTTCTGCGGCTTCGCGCCCGGGTTCGGCTACATGGTCGGCGACGACCCGCGCCTGCACGTGCCCCGGCGCGGTGAGGCGCGCACCCGCGTGCCCGCCGGTTCGGTGGCCCTGGCGGGGGAGTTCGCGGGGGTGTACCCGCGCAGCTCTCCCGGGGGGTGGCAGCTGCTGGGCCGTACCGAGGCCCCGATCTGGGACCTGGACCGACAACCGCCCGGCCTGCTGCGGCCGGGTGTGCGCGTGCGCTTCACCGACGCGGAGGCCTCATGAGTACGCGTGCCGGACGGGCCCGGACGGGGCCGGCCCGGGAACGGGAGCCGGAACGGGAACGGGGAAGGAGCGCGGTGGCGGGTCGGGGAACGGCGTCGGAGCCGGGGAAGGGGAGCGCGGCGCACGCTCCGGCCTCCGGGAGGGGGCGTTCGGCCCTGGAGGTCGTGGCCACCGGACCCATGACCACGGTCCAGGACGCGGGCCGCTTCGGCCACGCCGACCTGGGCGTGGGCCGCTCCGGCGCGGCCGACGCCGACTCCTACGCCCTGGCCAACCGCCTGCTCGCCAACCCCCCGGGATCCGCCGTCCTGGAGGTCACCCTGGGCGGGCTGCGCGTGCGGGCCCGCGGGCCGGTGACCGTCGCCGTCACCGGGGCCGAGGCCCCGCTGCGGGTGGACGGGCGGGGCGCCGCCGTCAACACGGTGCTGCACCTGCCCGACGGGGCGGAGTTGGCCATGGGCGTGCCCGACCGCGGACTCCGCTCCTACCTGGGCGTCCGCGGCGGGGTGGACGTCCCGCCGGTCCTGGGCTCGCGCAGCACCGACGTCCTGGCCGGCCTGGGACCCGAGCCGCCCGTGTCCGGGGCGCTGCTCCCGGTCGGTCCCGCGCCCGCGGACCTCCCGAACGTGGACCACGCCCCCGCTCCGCCCGTCGGCGGTTCCGAGGAGGTCCTGCGGGTGGTCCTCGGCCCGCGCGAGGACTGGTTCACCGACGAGGCCGTCCGGACACTGCTGTCGTCCGCGTACGAGGTCACCCCGCGCAGCGACAGGGTCGGCGCCCGCCTGTCCGGCCCCGTCCTGGAACGCGCCCGCTCCGGCGAACTGCCCAGCGAGGGCATGGTCGCGGGGTCGCTCCAGGTGCCGCCGGGAGGAGAGCCCGTGCTGTTCCTGGCCGACCACCCCGTGACCGGCGGCTACCCGGTGGTGGCCGTCGTGTGTTCGGCGGACCTGCCCAGGGCCGCCCAGGCGCGCCCCGGGACCCGCCTGCGCTTCACCCTCTCGGCAGCCGCGGGAACACCGCCGGTCCGCCCCACCCGGAACGAAAGGCAGAACCGATGACCTCTCCGGCCGACCTCTCCCCGTCCCAGGCCCGAGCGCTGTTCCGCGACGGCCTGCGCGTTCCGACCTCCGGCTACAGCGCGGGCTACGCGCAGGCCAACCTCATCGCGCTGCCCCGCGAGGCGGCCTTCGACTTCCTGCTGTTCGCCCAGCGCAACCCCAAGTCCTGCCCGGTCCTGGACGTCACCGAGCCGGGCCAGGTGAGCGCCTCCGTCCTCGACGGCGACCTGCGCACGGACCTGCCCGCCTACCGGGTCTACCGCGACGGGAGGATGGTCGAGGAGCGCACCGACGTCACCGACCTGTGGCGCGACGACCTGGTGGCCTTCCTCATCGGGTGCAGCTTCACCTTCGAGACGCCCCTGCTGGAGGCCGGTGTGCCGGTCCGCCACATCGAGGCGGGCAGCAACGTGGCCATGTACGCCACCAACCGGCCGTGCCGCCCCGCGGGCCGGTTCAGCGGTCCGCTCGTGGTCTCCATGCGGCCGATCCCCGCCGACAGGGTGGCCGACGCGGTGCGCATCACCTCGCGCTACCCGGCGGTCCACGGAGCCCCGGTGCACGTGGGCGACCCCGCCGCGCTGGGCATCGAGGACCTGGACCGGCCCGACTACGGCGACGCGGTGGAGGTGCGCCCCGGCGAGGTCCCGGTCTTCTGGGCGTGCGGTGTCACCCCGCAGGCGGCGGTGACCGCCTCCGCCCCGGAGTTCGCCATCGGGCACGCCCCCGGACACATGGCCATCACCGACGTGCGCGACTCCTCGTACCAGGTGCCCTGACGTTTGTCGCCGAATCCCCGGGGGTAGTCGCGGGCCCAGGGCCGAGCGACCACGACGAACGAAGGGAAACGCTGTGAACAGCCGCGAGCAGCTGATTGCCTGGCTCAACGACGCCTACTCGATGGAGAAGTCCCTCGAGGAGACGCTGGAGAGCCACGCCAAGGACGCGGAGAAGGACCCCGAGGTCCACGCCCGCATCACGCGGCACATCGAGGAGACGCGCGAGCAGGCCGAGACGGTCAGGGGATGTATCGAGTCCCTGGGCGGCAGCGTGTCCAAGGTCAAGAGCGCCCTGGCCGGGATGATGGGTTCCGTGCAGGGCATCGCGAACAGGCCCGCGGGCGACACCATGGTCAAGAACGCCCTCTCCGACTACGCCGCCGAGCACTTCGAGATCGCCTCCTACCGGGCGCTGATCGAGGGCGCCCGCGCGCTCGGCGAGGAGCAGATCGCCCTCAAGCTGACCGCCATCCTCCACCAGGAGGAGGACATGGCCCGCTTCCTGGAGCAGAAGCTCCCGGGCGCGGTGCGCACCGCGCTGGCCGACGCCGAGCGCTAGCCGCGTCGCGGCCGACGCCCCGCGCGACGGCACCCGTACGCCCCGGAGAGGCAGTGCCTCCCCGGGGCGTCCGCCTGTCGGGCGCCGCCCCGGTCGCGGCCGCCGCCGCGCACAACATCCTGGTCAGGGCGCTCCGCCCGGAGCCGCCTCAGGACTCCCGCGGGGGCGCGTCCCGGTCGGGGGCGGGGCGTCCGCCGTCGGTCTGCTGACCCCGGATGAGGCGCCCGCGGCCACCGCGACCGGAGCCCTGACCGGAATCGCGGTCCCCGTCCCGGTCCGCGCGTCCACCGTCTCCGGACCGGTCCCCGTCCTCCCCGGTCCGGTTCCCGGCCCCGTCGGCCCGGTGTCGGCCGTCCTGCGCGGCTCCCGGCCGCTGACGTCCGCTCTTGCGCGAGTAACCCGACTGGCTCGCGTACAGCGACTTGGAGACCCGGGAGGCGTCGCCGGTCCGGGCCATCCCCGCCATATGCCGCAGCTCCTCCATCTGCGCGCGCACCTCCGGGGGCGGAGCCGCCGCCCGCGCCCCGTACGGGGCGGCACCGGCGGGCGCCACCGGCGGCATGTGGTCGGCCAGGTCCGTCCGCGCGTCCTCCAGCAGGCCCGCGGCGCCGGAGCGGTCGCCCCGTCGCATGGCCTCGCTGGCCTTCCTCTTGGCGGTCTGCGCCCGCTGCAGGACCTCCTCGGCGCGCACCTCCGGCCGGGGCACCCGCTCTTCGGCCGCGTCCTCCGCGACCACGCCGAGTTCGACGGGCAGGGACACGGTGCGGCTGGCCAGCGTGACCGGGTCGGCGTAGGTGACCTCCAGCGTGGTGACGGCGCCCGGCGCGGACAACCCGGAGACCTCCAGGCGCAGCAGCAGGCGGCGCCGCTCCCCGGAGTGGAAGTCGCCCAGTTCGACCACCACCGACCCGTCCGCGAGCTGGTGGGAGGGCATCTCGCCCACCACGGACACGGCGCGCAGGAGCGGGCCGGGCGGAACCCGCAGCGACACGGCCTGCGCGGTCTTGGCCAGCAGGTACTCGGCCTCCTGGGAGATGAGGCCGCCCGCGGTGTCGGGGTCCTCGGCGAACAGGGCGCTGCCCGCGCCGCCGTCGGCCACCGCGCCGAGCAGTGCCTCGTCGTAGCCCAGGCCGTACCCCAGGGTCGTGGTGGTCACCCCGTGGGAGTAGGCGTCGGCCGCCACCTGCCGGAGCAGGTCGTGGTCGGTGACGCCCTGGTTGGCGTGTCCGTCGGAGATCAGCAGCAGGGTGGCGCCCCGGTCGGCTCCGGCGCGGCGGGCCTCCTGTACGCCGCGCATCAGCCCGCTGGACAGGTCGGTGCCACCCGATGCGTGCAGCCCGGAGATCAGGCGGCGCACCCGCGCCTTGTCCTCCAGCGGTCCGCAGGGCACCTCGACGCGGGCCTGGCTGTTGAAGGACACGAGCCCGAAGTTGTCGGAGGGGGCGAGCCGCTCCACCAGCGAGAGCAGGGCGCGCACCGCGCCGTCCAGGCGCCCTCCGCCCATGGACCCGCTGCGGTCCAGCACGACCTGGAGGGTGGCGGGCGGCCGCTCGGTGTCCTCCTCGCGTTCGGGGGCGGTGATGTCGACCAGGGCGGACACGGCGTCGTCGGTGTCCCGGGGGACGGTGTCGAAGTCCAACAGCGCTGACAGGTGCATGCGGTCTCCGGGGGGTCGGGGGCGTGGCCTCCCAGCCTAGGAAGCGACACCGACGTTCGCGCGGTCCGGAGCGGCCGGATCGGGCCACTCCGGACCGCGCCCCGGGACGCGCGCTTCGGCACGGGTCCGGGCGGGGCCTCAGACCCGGCGCAGGCCCAGGCGGTGCAGCTCCAACGCGGCCAGCGCCTCCACGGTTCCCCGGTCGCCGGAGTGCCAGGCGCCCGCCGGGTCCTCGTGCGTACCGGCCAGCCGGGACGGGGAAGCCGAGGTCAGGGCGCGCAGGGCCAGCAGCCGGGACCGCGCCTCGGGCGCGAGCCCGCGCAGCCGCTTGGCGGCGCTGGCGCGGCGCACCCACCGGGCGCGCATGGGCAACCAGGTGGAGGCGAGCAGCAGCAGCGGAAGCACGGCGGTCAGCAGCGGCAGGGCCGTCGCGAGCGAGGCCACCGTCTCCTGGAAGGAGACCCCGGCTGCGGTGAGGGACCCACCGGTCTCGCTCATGTCGGTGAACGGTGTGGCCAGGGCCTCCCCGGCCAGGGGCACCCGCCGGGCCTGTTCGGCCGCGGCTTCCATGTGCTCACTGAAGCCCTCGCCCGTGCTCACCATGAGTTCGCCGGGGCGGTTGAGGGCCATGAGGGTCTCGCGCAGCGACAGCGCCGCGCTGACCCACGCGTACGCCCAGACGGCGGCGAGCAGGTCGGAGGCGAACTGGAGGAACGCGCGCACGGGGTACTCGGCGTAGAGCTTCACGGGGCCTCCCGGGGGGGTGGGGGTGGGCGTGGGCGAAGACCCACGGTTCCCCGTTACCCGTTCCGGGCCCCCTCACGCCGCGGACCGCGCCGCCACGGGCGGTCCCGCGCCCGTGGCCCGCTCTCCCCGCGCTCCGTCCCGCGCCCCGGTGCTGGCCGGAACCGCTCCGGACGCGCACCGCACCGACCACCCCGGCGGGGCCGTCCCCGTCGGGGAGCCCGCCGCCCGAGGCGCCGGCCGGGGCCCCCGGACCCCGGGCAGGTTCAGGCCGCGTCCGGTGTGCCGCGGAAGGTGCGCCGGTAGGCGCTGGGGGACACTCCCAGCTCGGCGTGCATGTGCTGGCGCAGTGACGCCGCCGTGCCGAAACCCGCCTCGTGCGCGACCACGTCCACCGGCAGGTCCGACTCCTCCAGCAGTTGCCGGGCCCGGTCCAGACGCTGCCGGGCGACCCACTGGCCGGGTGAGAGCCCCACCTCCTCGCGGAACCGCCGGGTGAGGGTACGCACGCTCACGGCCTCCTGGAGGGCCATCTCCCGCAGGCTCGGCTGGAGGTGGAGGTGCTCCAGGGCCCAGGCGCGCGCCCGACCCGTCGCGGCACGCTCCGGCGCGGGCACGGGACGGCGGATGTACTGGGCCTGGCCGCCGTCGCGGTGGGGCGGGACGACGGTGCTGCGCGCCACCTCGTTGGCCACGGCGGCGCCGTGGTCGGCGCGGATCATGTGCAGGCCCAGGTCGATGCCCGAGGCGACCCCGGCGGCGGTCAGCACGCGCCCGTTGTCGGTGTACAGCACGTCCGGGTCCAGGTCGATGCCGGGGTACATGGCGCGGAAGTAGCCCGCGGACTTCCAGTGGGTGGTCACGCGGCACCCGTCCAGGAGCCCCGCCGCGGCGAGCACGAACGCGCCGGTGCAGATCGAGGCCACGCGCGTGGTCGGCGGGATGCGCGCGACGGCCGCGGCCAGAGCCGGTGCGAGGGGGGCGTGCGGGCGTTCGCCGTAGTCCTCGTCGGCGGCGGGCAGGACCACCGTGTCGGCCTCGTCGAGGGCCTCCGGGCCGTGGGCCACGTTGATCGTGAAGTCGGTGTCGGTGCTGACCTCCCCCGGTTCCAGCGTGCAGGTGACGACCTCGTAGAGCGGCTCCCCGTCCGCGCCCCGGGCCTGGCCGAACAGGCGGTGGACGATGCCCGACTCGATGGGCAGCAGGCCGTGCCGGACGAGGACGGCCACGCGGTGGCGGCCGGACCGCGAGAAAATCCTCATGGCCCGATTCTTGCGCATGTTGGCTTTCAGGACACTGTCGGGGAGGGGGACCGCGAAGGAGGCTGGGGCCATGGCCGAGAACACCGCTTCCGCGCACAAACCCGCACGCACCCGGTTCCACCGCGCGTGGCCGGTCGCCATCGTCGCGTGCCTGACCATCGTGGCCGCGGCGGCCTTCGCCGCGATGCCCGGAATCCTGACCGAACCCCTGCACACCGAGTACGGGTGGTCCCGCGGGGCGATCGGTACGGCGGCCTCGGTCAACATGCTCGTCTACGGCCTGACCGCCCCGTTCGCCGCGGCGCTGATGGACCGGTTCGGTGTCCGCCGCACCGCCCTGGCGGCCCTGGGGGCCGTCGTGACGGGGGCCGGACTGACCCTTGTCATGACCACCGCCTGGCAGCTGACCCTCTACTGGGGGCTGCTCATCGGCGCGGGCACCGGGTCACTGGCGATGACGTTCGCCGCCACCGTGGCCGACAACTGGTTCGTCGAACGCCGTGGGCTGGTCATCGGCGCCCTGACCGGGGCCAGTGCCTTCGGCCAGCTGGTGTTCCTGCCCGCACTGGCATGGATCGTCGACAACCAGGGATGGCGTCCGGCCGTCGTGACCCTGGCGCTGACGGCGGGCGTGATGATCGTCCTCATCGCCCTGGTGCTCCGCGACCACCCCGCCGACCTGGGGCAGCGCCCCTACGGTTCCGCGGTCTTCGTGGACAGGCCCCGGGCGGACCGGGGCGCGGCGCGCCGGACCGTGGAGGTCCTGTTCTCCTCGGTGCGCAGCCGCCGGTTCTGGCTCCTGGGCGGAACGTTCGCGGTGTGCGGCGCGACCACCAACGGCATCATGTGGACCCATTTCGTGCCCGCCGCCCAGGACCACGGGATGGCCGTCACGGCCGCAGCTGCGCTGGTGTCGACGATCGGTGTCTTCTCCCTGGTGGGGACGATCCTGTCCGGATGGCTCACCGACCGGGTGGACCCGCGCCTGCTCCTGGTCGCCTACTACGCGGGGCGGGGCGTGCTCCTGGCCGCGCTGCCCGCGCTGTTCGGTCCGGACACCGGGGCGGCGATGGTGGCCTTCGTCGTGGTGTTCGGCCTGCTCGACGTCGCGACGGTGCCCCCGACCATCCTGCTGTGCCGACGGCTCTTCGGCGCCGACGGGGCCATCGTCTTCGGGTGGGTCAACGCCGTCCACCAGGTCGGGGCGGGGGCCATGGCGGTCTTCGGCGGTTTCGTCCGTGACGTGGGCGGAAGCTACGGGCCGGTGTGGCTGATGGCCGCCGCCCTGTGCGGTGCCGCCGCGATGCTGGCCTTCGGGGTGCCGCGCGGCACGGAGGTGTCCCGCCTCGCGGACGAGGGGCCCGGAGGGGCCCGTGCCGACGGGCGGGAGGGGGCGTGAGCGAGACGGGGGACAGCGGTGTCCGGGACGGCGCCGAGCACCCCGCGGGCGCCCGTGCGGGAGCCGGCTCCGGTACGGCCCGCGGGGCCGGGCGCCCGTCACCAGGGTTCTCCGCCGTGCTGGTGGTCCTCGCCGCCCTGGCGGCCTACGTGGGGTTCGCCGGGCTGGAGCAGGGGCTGCGCGCGGCGCGCGGCGAGGGCGCACCGGGCGTGTTCACCGTGTCGAGCATCACCTGCGTCCAGCACCCCGGGCACGAGTCGTGCACCTGCAACGGCACCTTCACCGGTGACGGGGGAGGGGAGCCGCGCGGGGTCTACCTGCACGCGGCCGGGCGCGACACCTGCCAGGAGGGAGCGCGGATCCCGGCCGTGGACGCCGGGGCCTCCAACCGCGTCTACGGCCCGGACGGCTCCCGGGAGTGGATCCTGTCCTCGTTCCTCCTCGCGGCGTGCCCGGCCCTGGTCGGCGGCGTCGCGGCGAACTGGGTGCGCTACCTGCGGCGGGTGGCCCGGACGGGGTGATCCGGACCGCGCCTGCCTTCGCTGACCCGCCTTCGCGCCGCCCTGCGCCCGCGGCGAGGCGGACGGGCCGATCGGCACGGACCTGTGCCCGGACCTGGTCACCACCATCCGCGCGGAGCTCGCCGCGCTCGGCTCCCGTACCGACGAACTCCAGCGCCGCCGCGGAGCCCTCTCCCGGCGGCTCGCGGACTGCTGAACCCGGACGCGGGCCGCCCCGGGCGGACCTGGCGGTCCGTCCGGGGCGGTGGGAGCCGGTGCCCGTACGAGGGACGGGAGCGTACGGACACCGGGCGCGGGCCGGGGGACGGGCTGGGAGTGTCCGGCCCGCGGTCTGGAGCCGCGGTCGACCCGGGGGCTCGTGCCGCGGACGGCGGAGTGGACCGTCCGCCGACCGAGGCGAGCCGTTGACCGCGGTCTGGCGCCGCGGTGCGTGGTCAGCCGCGCGGTGCGCCCACGGGGGTGCGCCGGTCCCCGCCTTCGTCACCGGAGGCGTCGGCCGTCCTGACGGCCTCGGCGTTCGCGTCGGCGTCCCCGGCCGTGCCGGAGGGGTCCGAGGACCCGCCCCCGTCGGAACCCCCGGCGGGCTTGTCGTAGCTCATGAGGGCGTCCATGTCGATGCTGTCCGGGTTCCTCAGCGTGTGGGCGAGGCGCTCGCGGTCCAGGCCGCCGGTCCAGCGGGCGATGACCAGGGTGCCCACCGCGTTGCCGATGAGGTTGGTCAGGGCGCGGCCCTCGGACATGAAGCGGTCGATGCCGACGATGAGCGCGATGCCCGCCAGCGGGATCACGTCGCCGAACGCGGCCAGCGAGGCGGCCAGGGTCACCAGACCGGCGCCGCTGACGCCCGCCGCGCCCTTGCTGGAGAGCAGCATGAACAGCAGGAGCCCGACCTGGGTCCAGACGGAGATGTCCGAGCCGGTGGCCTGGGCGATGAAGATGGCGCCCATGGTCATGTAGATCGCGGTGCCGTCCAGGTTGAAGGAGTACCCGGTCGGGATGGTCAGGCCCACCACGGACTTCTTGGCGCCCGCGGCCTCCAGCTTGGTCATCATGCGCGGCAGCACCGACTCGCTGGAGGAGGTGCCCAGCACGATGAGGAGCTCGTCGCGGATCAGGCGCACCATGCGGAACAGGCTGAACCCGGCCAGGCGGCTGACGACGCCCAGGACGACGACGACGAACAGCACGCAGGTGACGTAGAAGCTGAGCATGAAGTAGGCGAGGCTGCTCAGCACCTGGCCGCCGTACTCGCCGATGGTGAAGGCCATGCCGCCGAAGGCGCCGACGGGCGCCGCGTACATGACGATCCTGATGACGCCGAACATGATGTGCGACATCGTGTCCAGGGCGCGGACCGCGGGCTCGCCGCGCCTGCCGAGCATGGTCAGGGCGCAGGCGACCAGGATGGCCAGGACCAGGACCTGGATCAGCTCGCCCTCCACGAAGGCGGAGAAGAACGAGTCGGGGATCATGTGGAGGATGAAGCCGGAGAAACCGGTTCCGCCCGCCTCGGCCTCGGCGATGGTGTCCGCGGCGTCGGCCTCGTCGAAGGACACGTTCAGGCCCACACCCGGGCGCATGATGTTGACGGTGACCAGGCCGATGGCCAGGGCGACCACGGTCAGCGCGGTGAAGTACACCAGGGTGCGCAGGGCCAGCCCGCCGGCCTTGGCCAGGTTGCCCAGGCCGGCGATGCCCACGACGACGGTGCAGAAGATGGTCGGGGCGATGACCACCTTGACGAGCTTGATGAACAGGTCGGCCAGCCAGCGCATGTCCGCGGCCCAGGCAGGGAAGAGCAGACCGACGGCGATGCCGAGCGCGATACCGACGAGCACCCAGAAGTACAGGTGACGGTAGATGGGCTTCCTGCGCCGGGGCGGTGCCTTGTCGGCACTCTGCCCGGGGGCGGCGGCGCGTCCGGGACTCGGCATGGCCTTCTCCTCCAGGTCCTGTGTGTAGCGGCTCACAGGAACCTTCACGCCAGAGGCGCGTAACGGCCAACCCACGAGGGGGAAACTTAAGGTTTACCTGACATTTGATCACTTTCGGTGGTGTGGTCCCGGATTTCTGTTCACTGAGGGTGTTTGTCTGTGCGGGTGTTCACGCGCTTCGGTGGCTCCCCGTGAGGGGTGTGGTGGGAGTGGTCGGGTCGTCTGCGAATGCGGAATGCCCTGACCTGCGTTGACTCCGGTTCGCGGTTCGGTCGGTGGTAACGGAGGGCAACCGTTCCGGTGGCGGGCTCACAACGGGAGCGGGCCTCGGAGGGGCGGGGGAGACCCCCGTTCTCCAGTCGACCGCGACGCGCGCGGGAGGCGCCGGAGCGGGTCCGCCCCTGTGGGCAACCCCTGCCCGGCACCTCCCGCGGACCGGTCCTGCCGGACGGCCCTTGTGGACGGCCCCGGCGGACGCTCCCCGCGGGGCGGCCCCGGGCCGACACCCCGCTCGCCCGGCGGCTCCACGCTGGGCGCCCCGCATGCAGCGTCCCCGCGCTCAGCGCCTCCAGACCCCGGAGGCCCCAGCCCGGCGGACGTACCCGGTGAAGTCCGCGGCCGGGCGGCCCAGCGCCTTCTCCACCCCGTCGGCGGGTTCGGCGTTGCGGCCGTCCAGGATCTCGCCGAACAGCTCGGTCAGACCGTGGGCCACCTCCGCGGGCAGCCCCGCGGCGACCGCCCCGGCGACGAAGTCCTGCGGTGGGACACAGCGGCAGGCGACGGGATACCCGGCGGCCTCACCGATCAGGCGGGTGGCCTCGGTGAACGTCAGGGACCGGGGGCCGGTCAGCTCGTACAGCTCACCGCCGTGCCCGTCCTCCGTCAGCGCCCGGGCCGCGATCTCGGCGACGTCGTCGAGGTCGACGAAGGGCTCGGACACGTCCGGCACGGGCAGGGCCACGGTGCCCTCCAGGACCGGCCCGAGCAGGAAGCTCTCGGAGAAGTCCTGCGCGAAGACCGAGCAGCGCAGCACGGTCAGGCCGGGGAACACCGCGCGCACGGCGTGCTCCGCGCGCTCGGCCCCCTCCTCGCCGCGGCCGGACAGCAGCACCGCGCGCCGTACGCCGTTCCGGGCGGCGCGGGAGGCGAAGGCGGCGACGGTCTCGCTGGCTCCGGGAAAGGCCAGGTCGGGGTGGTAGCACAGGTAGACGGAGGTGGCCCCCTCCAGGACGGCGTCCCAGGTGGCGGGTTCGTGCCAGTCGAAGCGGGGTTCGCCGGAGCGTGAGCCGACCCGGACGTCGGTGCCGCGCTCGCGCAGCAGGCGGGTGACGCGGCGGCCGGTCATGCCGGTGCCGCCGGTGACGAGGACGTGTTCTGTGGTCATGTCCCCAGTCCATCAACTCGGGCTCGGACGGAACATAGTCAGAAAGCTGGTGTGCATAAGCGTTCGTCTGAATCCGGCGTGGTTTTCGTCGTTCCCGGACTTCGCCCCTGCCCCTGCTCCCGCTCCGGCCCCCTCCTTCCCCGCCCTGCGGCCCGGAACGGCCCGGGGCTGCGGAGCGGGGTCGGTTCGTGCGGCTGCGGAGCGGGCCCGCCCGAACGGCTCCGGAGCGGACCTGTCCGGGAGAGCGGTCGGCACCGCCCCAGAGGGGATCCGCGTGTCCGGCGGGAGGCGGCCCTCCCGTGCGCGTCACTAGGGTGAGGCCATGGACCCCCTCGTGCACCTCCTGGACGGGCCACGCGCGCGCGGCGCCTTCACCCTGCGCACCGTCATGAGCCCGCCCTGGGGCATCGACATCCGCGACGAGGCCGCCCTCACCCTGGTCGTGGTCACCTCCGGACACGCCTGGGTGGCGGCGTGCGGGAAGGAGGTCGAGGCCGGTCCCGGCGACCTGGTGCTCGTGCGGGGCCCGGAGCCCTACGTGATCGCCGACAGCCCCGGCTGGGAACCCACGGTCACCGCCCTGCCGGGTGGGCGGTGCGTGGCCCGCGACGGCGCGGAGGTCCACGTGTCCATGAGCCACGGCGTCGGCACCTGGGGAAACGACCCCGACGGCACCGACACCATGGTCGTGGGCGCCTACCTGGACGACAGCGAGGTCGGCCGCCTCGCCCTGGCCGCGCTGCCGTCGCTGGCGGTGCTCCCCGAGGGCCGGGTCGACCCCGCGCTGGTGGAGCTGCTCGCCCGCGAGATCACCACCGGCCACGTCGCCCAGACCAGCCTCAACGACCGGCTCCTGGACTGCCTGCTGGTGATGGCGGTGCGCGCCTGGCTGGAGGACAACCCCGACAGCGCGCCCAACTGGCTCACCGCCCGCAGCGACCCCGTCGTCGCGCGGGCGCTGGAGCTGGTCCACGAGCGCGTCGCCGAGCCCTGGACCCTGGAGGCCCTGGCGGGGGAGTGCGCGGTCTCCCGCGCCACTCTGGCCGCGCGCTTCCAGCGGGCCGTGGGCACCCCGCCGATGACCTACCTGCGCACCTGGCGGCTGACGGTGGCCTGCGACCTGCTCACCGCGCGCCCGGGGCTGGGCCTGGAGGCCGTGGCCGCCCGGGTGGGCTACGGGAGCGCGTTCGCGTTCAGCTCCGCCTTCAAGAACCACACGGGCGCGAGCCCGTCCGCCTACCGGGCGATGAGGGCGGAACGCGTACCGCACGAGGCCTGACGCCGCCCCGAGCCCCCTTCGGTTAGGTTCGTGTTCCCGGGGCCCGGAGACCAGGGCACGGGAGAAGGGGACGCGATGAACGACAGGACCCAGGCGTTCGATCAGCTCAGCGAGGACTACCGCCGTTTCCGGCCGGGATACCCCCGGCCCCTGCTCGACCGACTGCGCGCCCACGTCCTCGCCGGTGCGCGGAGTTCCTGGCCCGAACCCCGGCTCCTGCTCGACGTCGGCGCGGGAACGGGCATATCCACCCGCGCCCTGCGCCACGTCTTCGGCCCGGGCCCCCGTGTGGTCGGCGTCGAGCCGGGGCACTCCATGCGCGCCACCGCCGCCGAGGAGCCCGACGGGGTCGAGTACGTGGACGGCCGCGCCGAGAGGGTTCCCTTCCCCGACGCGTCGGCCTCCCTGGTGCTGGCCGCGCAGGCCGTCCACTGGTTCGACCGGCCCGCCTTCTACGCCGAGGCCGCGCGCCTGCTCCTGCCGGGCGGCACCGTCGCCGTCCTCAACAACGACCGCGACTGGACCGCCAGCGCGTTCGTCGACGCCCACGAGAGCCTGATGGAGGAGTACGGCGACGACTACCGGCGCGACTACCGCGCCTACGACACCGCCGCTGAGGCGGAGGCCCAGGACGGCCTCGTCGACGCCACCGAGTCCACCGCCGCCTGGACGCGCGAACTCGACGCGGCGGGCTTCGTCGGAAGCGCGCTGTCCTCCAGCAGGATGGCCGCCGTGGTCCGCAACATCGGCGAGGAGCGCACCCGGGAGGCCCTCACGGCGCTCGTCGCCGCGCACTTCCCCGACGGGAACGTGCGCGTCCCCTACGTCACGCGGCTCCACCTGGCCCGCCGGACGCCGTAGCCGCGCGCCGGTGCCCGCCCGGCCGCGGGGTCCGGCGCGCGGCCGCTCCGCTTCGCGCCCGCTGATCCCGTGCGCCTCGGTTCCGGGTCCCTCGGTTCCCGGTTCGCCGTTCCGCGTCCGGTCAGTCGAGCCGCTTCTTGAAACCGACGTGGGAGGCGGTGTACCCCAGCCGCTCGTAGAAGCGGTGTGCGTCCCCGCGTGAGGCGTCCGAGGTCAGCTGGAGCATGGCGGCTCCCCGGCGGCGGGCCTCCTCCTCGGCCCAGGCCAGCAGGTCGGTGCCCAGACCGCCGCCGCGCTCACCCGAGTGCACCCGCACCGCCTCCACCTGGGCGCGGGTGGCGCCCCGGTGGGACAGGCCCGGGAGGAACGTCAGCTGGAGGGTTCCCACCACCCGGCCGTCGCGGCGGGCCACCGCCAGGAACTGGTGCGGGTCGGCGTCGATCACCCGGAAGGCCGCCAGGTAGGGGATCGGGTCCCCGGGATCCTCCCGCAGGGCGCCCAGCGCGTCGTCGGCGAGCATGGCGACGATCGCCGCCACGTCCTCGGCGCGGGCCCGGTCGATGGTGACGCCGTCGTTCAAGGGTGCTCCGTACGTTCTCAGGCGCTCCGGCGGCGCCGGGCGCGGTCGACGGGTCCTGGTTCCGAGCGGTTCCGAAGGAGCGGTGGTCCGACCGCCCGGAGCGCCCCCTCGTGTCGCGGGCGGTACGGCCCCCGACCCGGGGCGGAAGCAGGGACAGGGACTACGGGAGCAGCAGCGCGGCCACGGCTTCGAGGTCCGCCACCACGGTGGTCGCGTGGTCGAGGTCGTCGGGTCCGGTCGTGGAGGCCACGGCCACCACGGGCATGCCCGCGTCCAGTCCGGAGCGGACGCCGCTCACGGAGTCCTCCACCACCACGCACCGCCCGGGCGCGACCCCCATGCGCTCGGCGCCCAGCAGGTACGGGGCCGGGTGGGGCTTGCCCTCGACCACCTGGTCGGCGGTCACCAGTACGCGGGGGAGGGGCAGCCCGGCCGTCGCGATCCGCGAACGCGCGATCCGGTCGCTCCCGGACGTGACGATCGCCCAGGGGCGCCCGTGCGCGTCGAGTCCGGCCAGGAGTTCGCGCGCGCCGGGCACGACCCGGACGCCGTCCCCGGCCGCGGCCTCGTGGGCCTCGATCCGGGACGCCTCGGTCAGCGGGTCCAGGTGCGGGGCGAAGAGGCGGACCAGGTCCACGTCGGTCCGCCCGTGGTGGTCTTCGAGCACCGCGCCGACGTCCAGACCGCGTTCCACGGCCCACGCGGTCAGTCCCGCGCGGATGCTCGCGGTGGAGTCCACCAGCACGCCGTCCAGGTCGAACAGCACGGTCGCCTCGTCGTAGCCGCCCACGTCACTCCCTCGTCCGGTCCTCGTCGGGCACTCCAGAGTGCCATCCGAGATCGCCGGGTCGGCGACGGCACCCCTGCCGGACACGTGCCCGGCAGCGGGTGTGACACCACCGGCATGTCAATTACAGTTGACCCATGGACGCCGAACAGCTGACCGCGCTCGCCCGCACCACCGGAGCCGACGACCCGCTGGTGGGTCTGGACGCCACCGTCCGGCTGCGCAGGGAGATGGAACGGGTCGAGGCCGTCCTCGTCCGCCGCGCCCGCAACCGGGGCTCCACCTGGGCCGAGATCGCCGAGGTGCTCGGCGTGTCCAAGCAGGCCATCCACAAGAAGTACGGCGGCCGGGGGCTCTTCGGCGCGCAGAAGTAGGAGCGCGCCACCGGTCCGGAGCCGGACCGGCCCCGCCGGCCGGTTCAGCGCCACCGGTCAGCGCGATGCCACCGGTCAGCGCAGCGCCGCCGCGAACCGCTCCATCCGGTCACCGAAGCCCTCCGCGCCGCCGAACCACACCGCCACCGCGTCCGCCCCGGCGGCGGTCAGCTCCCGGAACAGCCCGACGGCGCGTTCGAACTCCTCCTCACCCCCGGGCCAGGCGATCCGCGTGCTCGCGCGCACCGGCCGCGGAGTCAGTTCCCGCAGCCGGTTCCGGGCCTCCACGAACCCCGCCGCGTCCAGCCCCACGCCCTGCCACGCGTCGGCCCACTCGGCGGCCCGCCGCAGCGCCCGGTCGGACGTGCCGCCCACCATCACGGGCACACGGCGCGTCGGACGGGGCGCGAACACCCCGCGCTCATAGGAGTGGAATCGTCCCTCGAACGGCCCCTCGCCCTCGAACAGGTGCCGCAGCAGCCGCAGCGCCTCGTCCGTCCGGGCGCCCCGCGTGGCGAAGTCCGACCCCACGGCCTCGAACTCCTCGCGCGACCAGCCGGTTCCCACACCCAGGACGAAGCGCCCCCCGGACAGGGCGTCCAGGGTCGCCACCTGCTTCGCCAGGACGAACGGGTCGCGCATCGGCGCCACCAGCACCGACGTGCCCAGCCGGATCCGCCGGGTCCGGGCCGCCAGGTGGGCCAGGGTCACCAGAGGCTCGTACACGCCGCCGAACGTCCGGCCGTACGGGGCGGGCGGCAGCAGGTGGTCCGGCAGCCACACCGCGTCCACGCCCAGCTCCTCGGCGCGAACGCCCAGTTCGACGAGGGTTCCCGGGGACATCTCCGCGGACTCGTCGGGCAGGACCACCTGGAGGGGGGTTCCCGTGATCGGTTCGGTCAGCTCGCTCATGGAACGACGGTAGACCGTGCCACCGGTGTGAGGGCCAAGGACGGGTCAGGCACCCCCGCGCCCTCCTCTCCGGAACGCCTACCGGGGCGAGGGCAGGGACACCTCCACGAACACCGCCCTGTGGTCGGTGCCGGTCACCTCCACGACCTCCAGGCGGTCGACGCCCATCCGGGGGTGCACCAGGACGTGGTCGATGGCGACGCCCGGGACGGCGCGCCCCACCGGCCAGGTGGGCTCCAGCCCCTCGCCCAGGACCGCTGCCGAACTCAGGTACCCGGCGTCCAGGACCTCGCGCATCGCCGCGTGGTCGAGCGTGGCGTTGAAGTCCCCGGCCAGGACCCGCATCCTGTCCGGGTCGCCCGCCTCGGCCAGGCCCTCCAGCTCCCCGTGCCAGGAGCCGGTGTGCGCGGGGGTCAGCGGGGGCGGGACGTGCACCGACGTCACCTCCAGGACGTCCTTCTCCCCGTCCCCGTCGCCGTCCTCGGGCAGCCTCACGACGGCGGTCGGCATCGCGAAGGCGTCGTGGCCCGCCTCCCCGCCGCCGGTGTCGGTGAGGGGGAAGGCCGAGTGGATGGTGCTTCCGTGCGCGCCCCTGGGGTCGGAGCGGTCGACCGCGTGCGGCAGGAGGCCGTCCAGTCCGGCGGCGGACAGCTCGCGCACCAGGTCGGGGGTGACCTCCTGGAGGGTGAGCACGTCCACCTCCCGGTCGCGCACCAGCGACACCACCTCCGCCACGTCGGCGCCGCCGCCGAGCATGTTCAGGGTCATGACCCGCACGGCCGGACCGCCCGCCGAGGTCACGCCGAACGGTACCGCGCGGGGCACGACCACGGCGGCCAGCGCCAGCGTCACCGCGGTCAGGACCGCCATGGACATCCAGCGCCGCAGCAGTCCGGCCACCGCCGCCGCCAGCGGTGCGGCGGCCAGCACGTAGGGGGTGAAGGCCAGGGCGGGCACCAGGGGCCACCCCCGTTCCAGGCCGAGGACCCGCAGCAGGGCGAACACCGCGAGCCCCGCGGCGGCCAGCGCGACCACGACGGTGACCGCGGAGGAGCGGCGCCGGGCCATGGAGGCCCCGCCGTCCGCCGGTTCCGTGCCGCTTCCCTGCACCCGCATCCGTTCCATCGCAGTCCTCCCCCCTCAGCAGGCGCGGGCGGCCGACACCAGGTGCCGGTACACCTCCTCCAGACGCGGGTTGTCCGCGACCCCCGGACGCCGCACCAGGTACAGCGTGGTGACCGGCGGCTCCTCCGGGTCCAGCAGCGCCACCAGACGCCCCCCGGCCAGCGCCTCCCGGCACAGGTGGCGGGGCAGCACCGTCACCCCCGCCCCCGCGGTGACGGCCGACATCACCCCGCGCAGGTCGGGCACGGTGACCGCGGGGGCACACGTCAGCCGCACCCCGAACACGTGCCGCCAGTAGCGGCGCAGGCCCGGCAGTTCGTCGTCGTAGGCCACCAGCGGGACCGCGCACAGCGCGGAGGCGCCCTGGCGGCGAAGCCGGTCGCGGCCGATCCGGTCCGCCCAGGACGGCGACGCCACCAGCACGGACTCCTCGTCCACGAGGGGTTCGGCGACCAGGGTCCGCCCGCGCGGGCGGACCGCGGACACCACCAGATCGTGCCTGTCCCGGCGCAGCTCCTCCAGCAGTTCCTCAGCCGGACCGGTGCGCACGCGCAGCCGTACACCGTCCTCCACCAGGGGCGCGAGCGCGGGCAGCACCAGCGCGTGCAGCGCCTCGGCGGGACCCGCCACGCGCAGCGGCGCGGGCGACGCGGACGCGCCGCCCCCGTCGCGCCCGGCCACCACCTCCAGCGCGTCCAGGGGCTCGGCCACGCGCGCGACCAGGTCGTTGGCCTCGGCTGTCGGGGCCACCCCGCGGGGCAGCCGCTCGAAGAGGGGGTGTCCGAGCCGTCGTTCCAGGGAACGGATCTGGGTGGTGACCGTGGGCTGCGACAGCCGCAGCAGCTGCGCGGCGGCGGTGAAGGACCCCGACCGGTGCACCGCCAGGAAGGTCCTCAACTGCTGGAGATCGAGCGGTCCGCCGGACCGCGGGTCGGCCGCCGTGCCCGAACCATTGACATTCCTATAGCTCACTTCGCCGATTTTATTGGTGGGTGAATAGCTGCTCGGACTAGTGTCTGTTCGGTCCGCGGGTCACCGCGTCAACACCCAGCGAAGTCACGGAGGTCGCGTCATGTCCGTCACCAGCAGGGAGGTCCACTTGGTGGCCCGTCCCGTCGGCGAGCCCGAGCCCACCGACTTCTCCCTCGTGGAGACCACCGTCGCCGACCCCGGTCCCGGGCAGGTCCTGGTACGCAACGACTGGATGTCCGTGGACCCGTACATGCGGGGCCGCATGAACGACGTCAAGTCCTACGTCCCCCCGTTCCGGCTCGGTGAGCCGATGGACGGGGGCGCGGTGGGCGTGGTCACCGCCTCGGGCAGCGACGACGTCCCCGTGGGCACGACCGTCCTGCACGCGGCCGGATGGCGCGAGTACGCGCTGCTGCCCGCGGAGTCCGTGCGCGCGGTGGACGCCTCGCTGGCGCCCGTCGAGGCCTACCTCGGCGTACTGGGCATGGTCGGCCTCACCGCCTACGCGGGCCTGACCGAGGTCGCCCCGGTGCGCGAGGGCGACGTGGTGTTCGTCTCCGGAGCCGCGGGAGCGGTCGGATCCGCCGCCGGCCAGATCGCCCGCCAGCTGGGCGCCTCCCGGGTGGTCGGGTCCGCGGGCGGCCCGGAGAAGAAGCGCCGCCTCCTGGAGGACTTCGGCTTCGACGCCGCCATCGACTACCGCGAGGGCCGTCTGGAGGAGCAGCTCGCCGAGGCCGCTCCCGAGGGGATCGACGTCTACTTCGACAACGTCGGCGGCGACCACCTGAGGGCCGCCATCGCCGCGATGCGCAACCACGGCCGGATCGCCCTGTGCGGCGCGATCTCCCAGTACAACGCCACCGAGCCCGCGCCCGGTCCCGACAACCTCTTCCTGGCCGTCGGCAAGCGCCTCACCCTGCGCGGGTTCATCGCCGGAGACCACGGCCACCTGATGAAGGAGTACGCCGAGCGCGCCTCCGAGTGGATCGTCGACGGCAGGCTGCGCAGCGAGCAGACCGTCGTCGACGGCATCGACAACGCCGTGCGGGCCTTCCTCGGCATGATGCGGGGCGCCAACACCGGCAAGATGCTGGTCCACCTCACACCCTGAACCACTTGCCTGGAGTGCACTCCAGGTCGTCACCATGGGGGAGCACCCCCACGAACACCGACGAGTCCGCCACGACGGAAGGGCGCTCATGCAGCACGTCACGCTGAACAACGGCCTCACCATGCCCCAACTCGGGTTCGGCGTCTGGCAGGTCCCCGACGACGAGGCCCAGGCCGCCGTCGCGACCGCCCTGGAGACCGGGTACCGCAGCATCGACACGGCCAGGATCTACGACAACGAGCGGGGCACGGGCCGGGCCCTGGCCGAGTCGGGCCTCGCCCGCGAGGAGCTGTTCGTCACCACCAAGCTGTGGAACGACGAGCAGGGCTACGACAGCGCGCTCAAGGCCTTCGACGCCAGCCTGGACCGCCTCGGCCTGGACTACGTCGACCTGTACCTGATCCACTGGCCCTGCCCCAGGCAGGACGCCTACGTCGAGTCCTGGAAGGCGCTGGAGCGCATCCACTCCGAGGGCCGCGCCAGGTCCATCGGCGTGTCCAACTTCACCGAGCAGACCCTGGACCGCCTGGTCGCGGAGACCGAGGTCGTCCCGGTCCTCAACCAGATCGAGCTGCACCCCCACTTCTCGCAGGAGGCCATGCGGGCCGTCAACGCCCGCCACGGCCTCCTCACCGAGGCCTGGAGCCCGCTGGGCCAGGGCAAGGGGCTGCTGGAGGACCCGGAGCTGGCCGCCCTCGGCGAGAAGCACGGCAGGTCCGCGGCGCAGATCGTGCTGCGCTGGCACCTCCAGCTGGGCAACGTCGTGATCCCCAAGTCCGTGACCCCGTCCCGGATCCGGGAGAACTTCGACGTGTTCGGCTTCGAGCTGTCCGCCGAGGACATGGACCGGGTCTCGGCGCTCGACCGGGGCGGCCGGATCGGCTCGGACCCCGCCACGGTCGGCTGACCGCCGTGTTCCCGGGCCGGACGCCGGCCCGGGAACACCCCGCGGGGGCGGAGGACCGGGGCCTGGCGGTGCCGGGAACAGGCGGACGAACACCCTCACACCAGGGCGAAGAACTCAACAGAGGACACCTCGTGTCGGGCACGGATCTCTTTCGCGTGTCTGTTCGGACACTCCCGGCGCCCCCGAGTGGCGTGGTGCCGAACGGAGGCGTACAGTCCTCTCTTGGCGCGCCGACAAGCAAGGACGGCGTCCAGTCTCCTCTTAGGCGAAGCAGATCATGACCGTCGTCCCGCACCGCACCGCACGCGTCTACCGCTCCGACAACGCCGAGCGCTCCGTGCACGCGTGGTGCCACAAAGCCCTGAGCCAGTGGCCCGAACTCGGACCCCTCCCGCCCGTGGAGACCCGTCTGGGCAGTACGCAGGCCTTCCGCTCCGCGGGCGGCCCCGGAACCCCGGTGCTGGTGCTCTCGGGCACCAACTTCAACGCGGCCGCCACGGTGCCCGCGGCCCGGGCGCTGTCCGCGGACCGGCCGGTACTGCTGGTCGACCTGCCCGGACAGCCGGGCCTGAGCTGTAGCCAGAGGGTCGGCGGAGCCAGGGTCGAGACCTACGGCGCGTGGCTCGACGAGCTCCTGCCCCAGATCACCGACCGGCCCGTCCTCGTGCTGGGGCACTCGCGCGGCGCCGCCATCGCGCTCGCCTCCACGCCCTCCCCGCTGGTCGCCGGGATCCTGCTGCTCAACCCGGCCGGACTGACCGCGGCCGGGGTCAGCTCCGAGTCGATGCGCGCCACCCTGCCGTGGATGATCCACCCCAACGAGCAGACCAGCGGACGCCTGGTGGAGTTCCTCAGCGGCCCCGCCACCGAGTGCGAGAAGCACCGGGCCGAGGCCGAGTGGCTGACCCTGGTGGCCCGGTACTGCCGCGCGGGGTCCACTCCCAGCCCGTTGCCGGCGGAGCACTTCCGCGCCTGGTCCGGCACCCCGGTCGCCGTCGCGACCGGATCGCACGACCCCTTCTTCTCGCCCGCGCGCCTGCACGGACCGGCCCGCCGGTTCCTGGACGCCGACGTCCACACCATCGAGGGCGCGGGGCACCTGTCGCTGTACGAGCAGCCGGAGCGGGTGCGCGAACTGCTGGACGAACTCGACGCCTGACCTCTGCCGGAGCTCCCCCGCCGCGCGGGGACGGAGCCCGTCGGGAGGGCCCGCCCTCCTCGCCCCAGCGCCCCGACCCCCGCGCGGGGGTCGGCGGAGCACGGTGCGACGCGTGGCCGCGTGCGCCGTCCGTCCTTTCCGGGCGGACTCCCGGTCCTCCTCCCCGCGGTTCCGGGGAACGGTGACGAGGCGGGACGTACCCGCGCGAAAGGGTGCGTAGTGTACACAACCCTGCAAGAACATGCCCTATGTGGATTTTGGCATATTTAAACAGCGAGTTTTCGGTGTGCTGCTAATGGTGGCGGGTAAGGACGTTCCCGACTCTCCTCAAAAGGAAGGATAAACAGGGAACCCCGCCCCAAGGACGTATCCTTGCCCGAGGTCGGTGCGGGCTGACGGGCCCTTGTCCCTCGACGAACGTCCCCGAAACACCAGAAAGCAATCGGCATGTTCGAAAAGCTGGCGCAAAAGCTGGGGCTCGAGACGAACCCGGCGATCTTCTTCGTGTCCGCCGCGTTGACCATCGTTTTCGTGGTGTGCGCGATCTTCTTCACCGACACGGTGGACGCCGTCTTCGGAGCCACCTCCGGCTGGATACTCACCAACCTCGGATGGCTCTACATCCTCGGTGTGACCAGCTTCCTCATCTTCCTGATCTGGATCGCGTTCAGCAGGTTCGGGCGTGTGCGCCTGGGACCGCCGGAGAGCACACCCGACTACAGCAACTCCGTCTGGTTCGCCATGCTGTTCGCCGCCGGTATCGGCAGCATCCTGATGTTCTGGGGCGTGGCCGAGCCCATCAGCCACTACGCCGAGCCGCCGCGTTCGGGCGTCGATCCGCAGACCATCGAGGCGGCCGAGGAGGCGATGGGCTTCACGCTCTACCACTTCGGCCTGCACACCTGGACGATCTTCTGCCTGCCCGGGCTCGCCTTCGCCTACTTCGTGTACCGCAAGGGCCTGCCCTTCCGGGTCAGTTCGATCTTCCACCCCTTCCTCGGGGACCGGATCAGCGGCCCCATCGGGCGGACCATCGACATCATCGCGGTCCTGGGCACGCTGTTCGGCGTCGCCGTCACCATCGGCCTGGGCACGCTCCAGATCAACAGCGGCCTCAACACCCTGTTCGGCCTGGAGGAGAGCCGTGTCAGCCAGCTGATCCTCATCGCGATCGTCACGACCATCGCCGTGATCTCCGTGGCCACCGGTCTCGACGTCGGCATCAAGTGGCTGTCCACGATCAACATCTACATGGCCGTGGCGCTGCTGGTCTTCGTCTTCCTGACGGGGTCGACGCTGTTCCTGGCCAAGGGGATCATCGAGACCACGGGCGTCTACCTGGAGATGCTGGTCCCGCTGTCGTTCTGGAACGACACCTTCGCCAACACCGGGTGGCAGGGCTCCTGGACCGTCTTCTACTGGGCGTGGACCATCACCTGGTCGCCGTTCGTCGGCATCTTCATCGCCCGTATCTCCAGGGGCCGCACCATCCGGGAGTTCATCCTCGGCGTGCTGGCCGCGCCCACCGCGTTCAGCGTCGTGTGGTTCAGCGTGTTCGGGCTGTCGTCCTTCAACATCGAGCGCGACCAGGGCGGCGGACTGGTGGACGAGGTGGTCACGCAGGAGGACATCCCGGGCTCCCTCTTCGCCTTCCTGGAGCACTTCCCGCTGACCATGTTCGTGTCGGTGGTGGCCATCCTCATCGTCATCATCTTCTTCACCACCTCCTCGGACTCGGCCTCCCTCGTGGTGGACATGCTCTGCTCCGGCAAGAGCGGCAACCCCACCCGGCAGCGGGTGTTCTGGGGGATCACCGAGGGGGTGGTCGCCGCGACCGTGCTCACCGCCTCCGGTGTGGGCGGCCTGGACGCCCTGCAGCAGACGATCATCGTGTTCGGGCTGCCCTTCTTCGTGATCGGCTTCTTCATGATGGTGGGGCTCGTGCGCTCACTGCACGCCGAGTTCGCGGAAGGGTCGGGTCTGCAACGCGAACGCAGGGCGCCCCTCGCCACCAGGGCGCGCAGGATCCGGCAGCGGAACAGGCGCCTGGGCGAGGCCGGGGCCCGAGCCGGGGAGCGCAGCGGGGAGCACGGCCACGGCAACGGTGACGGCGGACCCCGGTAGGGGCGCGGTGCCGTCATGGGCCCCGGCCGCTCCGGCCGGGGCCCTCACACGGGCCAGAAGAATGAGTTGACCCCGGCGCACAGCCGCAGCCGCTCGGGGTCGACGTCCTCCCGCCCGTAGGCGTCCAGGAAGCGTTCGACGTCCCGCGGCCCGAACTGCGGGTTCATCGGGCTGAGCAGGCTGCCCACCATGTCGGCCAGGTCCGCGTGCGGGTCCCCCAGCCCGGCCCGGCCCAGGTCCACCAGGGCCCAGCCGTCCCCGGCGGGCGGGGAGGCGTCCGGGCGGGCGGGGTCCCGGTCCCCGCGTGCGGACCGGTGCGCGCGCTCCGCCCCGCCGCGTACGGAGCCGGTGTCGAGCAGAACGTTGGGCAGGCAGTAGTCGCCGTGGACCAGCGCGGTCCGGCCGGGACCCAGGGCGCGCGCCAGTCCGGTCAGCTCGGAGAGCACCTCGTCGGCGGGCGGCCCCTCCTTGCCCGCGGCGGCCCAGGAGCGTTCCACCAGCCCGGAGGCGACCCGCTCACGTGCCCGTTCGAGCTGGGCGGGCAGCGTCATGTCGAAGGGACACCCCGCGGCCGGAGCGGTGTGCAGCGCGCGGGCGGCCCGGGCGAGCAGGTCGAGCACCCGTGGCCGGTCCCCGGCGGGCCAGGGCTCGTGGGCGGCGCGTCCGTCCAGGTGGCTCATGGTCAGCCAGCGCAGTCCCGCCCAGGAGCCGGAGCCCAGTACGTGCGGTACCGGCAGCCCCCGCCCGGCCAGCCAGCGCAGGCGCCGTTCCTGGCCCAGGAGTTCGTCCACCAGGTCGGCGCGGTCGGCGTCCGCGGACTTGAGCACCGCGAAGGGCCGGTCCCGGGCGTCGAACAGTCGGGCCACACGGGCTCCGGACAGCCCCACGTCGAGTTCCTCGACGCGGGCGGCTTCCACGGACGGAGGGATGCGCATGTCCCGCACCCTAGCCTTGGCGCCCGCCGGATTCCCATCGTTTTACGGCGCGTGCGGCACCAGCCGAACACGCCCCGACCCCTCTGCCCGCCCGGATCCCAGCGCTCCGCGGCGCCGTGTGCCGGCCGGTCCGGCCCGGAACCGCCTCCGGCGACGCGGCCCGACCGCGGGGCGTCCAGGCCGCCGCGTGCGCTAGCCGCCGGAGGAGGCGGGAGAACCCGACCCCTCCGGAGCGGCGGGGGACGGGTCGCGCGGGTCCAGGCCGAGGGCGGGCAGGATCACCTCGTCCACGATCCGTTCCACGTACTCCTGGCCGGGAGGTCCCTGGTGGTCCATGGCGTACTTGATGAGCATGGCCTCACCGATGTCGACGGTGACGGAGGTGACGCGTGAGGGGTCGATCCTGCCGTGGTCGGCGTAGTGCTGGAGGACGGTGCGGGTGAAGCGCCCGCCGCGGGAGTCGAAGACCTCCCGCACGAACCGGTCGTAGAGCTCGGGGTGGTGCCTGGCCTCGGCTACCACGGAGAACATCGCCTGCCCCAGGGAGCGGCTCATCGTGTCGCGCAGGAGCATGAGCGCCCCGACGAGGTCCCCGCGCAGGTCGTCGGCGCCCGGCGCGGGCTGCTCCTGCGGGTAGGTGTGGTACATCGCGTCCAGCAGGATGTCCCCCGGCGTGGGCCAGCGCCGGTACAGCGAGGTCTTGGCCGTGCCCGCGCGGCGGGCGACCCCCTCCATGGACAGGCGGGCGACGCCGACGTCCGCGGCCTCCAGGATGACCGCCTCGTGGATGGCGTCGAGCAGTTCCCGCCCGCGTCTGCGCGTGGCCCGGGGCGCCTCCTCCCGTGCGTCCCGCGCGGCCTCCCGCGCCTCGTCGTCAGCCCGCGGCCGCTCCCGGTCAACCATGCTCTTCCCAACTAAGCGACGATGCCGTATCTTAGGAAGGGAGTTGGATACGGGTCCGTATCCAATGCTGTTCCTTCCGCGTGAACGGAGTTCAGTATGTCTGTTCCCCCCTCCCCGCCGCCCCCGCCCGGGGGTGTGGCACTCGGCCGGCGCTCCCTGGCCCCCGACCTGGCGCGCGGGGTGATGCTGCTGGTCATCGCCGTCGTGCACGCGCACATCCTCTGGGCGATGGCCACCGCGGGACAGGGCTCCGCGCCGGGCGGCCTCCTCGACACCGCCTCCACCGCCCTGCTGATGCTGTTCGCCGAGGCGCGCGGGTACCCCATGTTCGCGGCGCTGTTCGGCTACGGTCTGGCCTGGATCCACCTGCGCCGCACCGCCGAGGGGCGTCCGGAGCCGTGGGTGCGCTCGCTGGTGCGCCGACGCGGCCGGTGGATGGTGCTGATCGGGTTCCTGCACACGCTCCTGCTCTTCTTCAGCGACATCGTCGCGGTCTACGGGCTCATCGCCCTGCTGTTCGCCGGTCTGCTGCACGCCGGCGACCGGCGCCTGCTCGCCCACGCCCTCGCCTGGGCCTCCCTGGGCTCACTGTTCTACGCGGTCATGAACAGCCTCCCCCTCTCCGACCCCGAGGCGGGCGGGGTGCTCACCCAGGACCCGCTGGCCGACATGGTCACACGCCTGTTCACCTGGCCGGTCATGACCCCGATGCTCGTGGCGTGTTCGGTGTTCCCCTTCCTCGTCGGAGTCTGGGCGGCCCGCCGCCGCGTCATGGAACAGCCCGAGCGCCACCTCGGACTGCTGCGCCGCGTCGCTCTCATCGGCATCCCTGTGGCCGTGGTCGGCGGGCTGCCGCAGGCCCTGGTGGCCACCCAGCTGTGGGCTCCCGAGTTCGTGCTCAAGGCCGGTGCGGGCTGGCTGCACGTTCTGTCCGGCTACGCGGGCGGCTTCGGCTACGCCGCGCTCATCGCGTTGGTCGCGGTCCGCCTCGGCACCCGCCGGGGACCCGTCGTGCGGGCCCTGGTCGCCACCGGCCAGCGCTCCTTGACCTGCTACCTGTTGCAGTCGGTGGGCTGGATGGTGCTGTTCGCGCCCTACGCCCTCGACCTGGCGCCACGGCTGTCCGGAACCGCCGCCGTCCTGGTCGGTGTCGCCGTCTGGTCGGCCACCGTGGTCCTGGCCGACCTCATGCACCGCGCGGGGATCCGGGGCCCGGCCGAGCGCCTCCTGCGTTGGGGGACGTACAGAACCGTCCGGGCGGAGCAGCCGGAGGCCGAACCGGCGCGGAGATGACCGTGCGCCCAAGCGCTCGACGGGATCCGCGCGGCCCGAAACGCGTGGCGCACACCCTGCGCGGCGGGGATTTCTGCTGGGCGCCGGTGCGGAGACGGTTGGGCGTTTCGGGAACGCTCGGCGGGGCCTGCGCGGCTGCGGCCTCCACCGGGTACCGGCACGAAGGTGACGGGGCGACCGGGAACGGTCGGCGTGGCCGCTGCCTCCGGTGGTCACCGGTGCGGGGCAAACCTCTTCGCGGGCGGACACGCCGTCCGCAATGATGGTCACCATGTCCACCTCCGCACATGACGACGCGACCTTCCTGTCCGCCACCGCCGACCGGCTCGCCGCCCTTCCGGCCGTCGAGGCGGTCACCCTCGGCGGCTCCCGGGCCCAGGGCACCCACCGCCCCGACAGCGACTGGGACCTGGCGGTCTACTACCGGGGCGACTTCGACCCGCAGACTCTGCGGGACCTCGGCTGGGAGGGGGAGGTGTCGGAGGTCGGCGGTTGGGGAGGCGGCGTCTTCAACGGCGGGGCGTGGCTGCGGATCGGCGGCCGGGCGGTGGACGTGCACTACCGCGACCTGGACGTGGTCGAGCACCAGCTCGCCGAGGCGCGGCAGGGGCGTTTCGGGGTGGAACCGCTCATGTTCCACCTGGCCGGTATCCCCACCTACCTGGTCGTCGCCGAACTCGCCATCGGCCGGGTCCTCGTAGGGGACCTGCCCCGGCCCGACTACCCCGAGGCGCTGCGCAGGAGCGCACCGCCCCTCTGGCGGGGCAGGGCCGCGGCCACCCTGTCCTACGCCCGGCACAACCACGCCCCGTACGGCCGGGTCGCCCAGACCGCGGGTCTGCTGTCCCAGGCCGCCGCGCAGGCCGCGCACGCGGTCCTGGCCGAACGCGGGGTCTGGGTCACCAACGACAAGGCACTGCTGTCCACGGCCGGTTTGGAGGAGATCGACTTCGTGATCGCCGGTATGACCGCCGACCCCCAGGACCTGAGCTCGGCGGTCGCCGAGGCCGGACGGATCCTCGCCACGGCCTGACCGGCGCGCCGCGGTGGGGCCCCGCGCCCCGGGCCCGTCCGGCTCCGGGCCGCGGGGCCGGGAGCGGTCCTACCAGGTCATGTTGACGACCCCGCTGAGCGTGGGATACCCCGCACGTTCGAAGGCCCGTGCCATGGGGACGTTGCCCAGGTCGGTGGCGGCGCGGATGCGGTCCACACCCTCCTGAGCCAGGACGCGGGTGCCCTCGGCGAGGATGTCGTCGATGTACCCGTTGCCGCGGTGCTCGGGCAGCACCGCGATGTAGCCGATGATCGGGTGGTAGTCGTTGCGCGCGGGCAGGACGAAGCCGACCGGCTCGCCGTCCGGCAGCGTCGCGATCCGCCACCAGGAGCGCGGCGTCGTATACCGGGCGAACTCCTCGTTCCAGCTGTCGGCGGCCACCTGCTCCGCCGTGGTGTGCGCGAGGTCGGCGCGGTCGTGGGCGTCCAGGGTCCCTTCCAGGGCCCGGACCATCAGACCGAGGATCTCCTCCTCGTCCCGGACCGGTCGGAACCGGAGGCGGTCGCCCGGTTCCGGCGTAGGGAGGTCGGGCGTCCACTCGAAACGCAGCCGCTCCACCAGGAGCGATCCGCCGGTGCGTTCGACGGCGGCCACGCGTTCCTGCACGGCGCGGCGCTTGTCGGCGTCCTCGCGCCAGTCGGCGGGGACGAAGCGCAGGTACTCGGGCGGGGTCCCGCCTTCGGGCAGGGTCGCCGCCGAGGCGGTGCGCAGCAGGTGTTCGAGGATCCCCGTGCGGTCGACGTCCCCGGCCGTGTCGTCCACGTCCAGGACGTCCAGCAGCAGGGGGGAGGTGTCACTGCTCCGGCACCACCAGGAAAGGCGGGCCAGGAGGCGGTCTCCGTCCAGGGCGACCCACATCCACGAGGGGCGTCGGCGCCCCTGGGCGAGGTCCTCGGCGAACTCGAAGTTCTGGGGGTAGGGGATCCGGTTGAAGAGGTCGAGCTCCTCAGGTCCGGTGATCGTACGGATGGTCAGGTCATGCACGGTCAAGGCGACACCTTCGGTGCGTGCGCCCGGCCGCTCCGGGGACTCAGCCGTCGAGGCTGCCCCGGGAGGGCGCGAGCGCGGTGGTTGCGGTGAACACGGCTCCGCCTCCTCTCGTCGTCGGGGCCCCGGGGCCGCTGTGGTCGGGGCCGCGACTGTTATAACCGTGTTCCGATCGACGGGGCAACCCCTTTTAACCGCGAGCCGCCCGGCTGTCCGGGCCGGGATCGCCGGGCCCCCGCGTCTCGGTGACCCTTCCGTGCTCCTTGGTCTCCACAGCTTCGCCTGTCTCGTGCGCCCCGCCGGCCATCCGTGTTCCGGCCGCCTGCTGAGCCCCGCCGGTGTTCTCCCGGGTGGTCTCCGCAGCCTCCACGGCCTCGTCGGTCTCCCGCGCGTCTCCGGCGCCCTCCTCGGCGCCGCCGCCCGAACCCGCCCGCCGGGACCGGCGCCAGGAACGGGTCACCGCCAGCGTCAGCGCCCCCGCCAACAGGCCCCAGAAGGCCGAGCCCACACCGAACAGGGTGAACCCCGACGCCGTCGCCAGGAAGGTCACCACCGCGGCCTCCCGGGAGCGCTCGTCCCCCAGCGCGGACGCCAGCGAGCCCCCGATCGTCCCGAGCAGGCCCAGCCCGGCGATCCCCAGGATCAGCGGCGGCGGCAGCGCGGCCAGCAGCGAAGCCACCGTCGCCCCGAAGACCCCCACGCACAGGTAGAAGACCCCCGCCCACACCCCGGCCAGGTAGCGGCGCTCGCGGTCGGGGTGCGCCTGCGGTCCCGTACAGATGGCCGCGGTGATCGCGGCCAGGTTCATCCCGAAGCACCCGAACGGCGCCAGCACCAGGTTGGTCGCCCCGGTCCACCCGATCACCGGCGAGATCGGCACCCGGTAGCCGTCGCCCCGCAGCACCGCCACACCCGGCAGGTTCTGCGAGGCCATGGTCACCACGAACAGCGGCAGCCCCACGCTCACCAGTACCTGCCAGGAGAACTCGGGCGCCACGAACACCGGCCGGGCCAACGAGGGGGACACTCCGCCCAGGTCCAGGGTCCCGCGCAGCGCAGCGGCGACCCCGCCCGCGACCAGGGACAGGATGACCGCGTAGCGCGGCAGCCACCGGCGGCACAGCAGGTACGCCGCGAACATGGCGAACACGACCGCGAAGTCGTCCTCCATGCTCGTGAACAGCCCCATGCCGAACTGGAGCAGCACCCCGGCCAGCAGCCCCGCCGCGAGCGGCACCGGCACGCGGTCCATGACCCTCTCGAACCACCCGGTGACGCCGCTCAGGGTGATCAGCGCGGCCGAGAACAGGAACGCCCCCACCGCCTGGGCCATCGTCACCCCGTCCAGCCCCACCGCCAGCAGCGCGGCGCCGGGCGTGGACCAGGCGGTCACCACCGGGGCCCGGTGGCGCAGGGACAGCCCCACACAGGTCACGGCCATGCCCACACCCAGGGCCAGCATCCACGAGGCGATCTGTCCGGAGGAGGCGCCCGCGGCCTCGGCGGCGGTGAACACGATCGCCGCCGAACTGGTCACCCCGACCAGCACGGCGACCAGACCGGCCGCCACGGCGGGCGCGGGGGCCACGAGGCCGACACGACGGACAAGGGTTCTCATGGTCCACCATCCTCGCGTGCCGCCGGACCCGCGCCGTCGCCCGGGGGAGGGAAAACCGCTGGACCCGGCCGCGGAGCCCGGGGGAGGATGCCGCCATGGGACGCGATTTCGACGAGCTCGTCGCCGAGGCCGACGCGGAGCCGACGCAGGGCTGGGACTTCTCCTGGTTGGAGGGCCGGGCCACGGAACAGCGCCCCTCCTGGGGCTACCAGCGCACCATGGCCGGGCACATGGCCCGCGCGAGCGCCGCGCTCGACATCCAGACCGGCGGCGGCGAGGTGCTGGCGGGGATCCCCGAACGCCCGCGCCTGACCGTGGCGACGGAGTCCTGGCCGCCCAACATCGCCAAGGCCACCCGGCTGCTCCACCCCCTGGGGGTGGCGGTGGTCGCCGACGGGGACGAGCCGCCGCTGCCCTTCGCGGACGGGGCCTTCGACCTGGTGGTCTCCCGCCACCCGGTGACCGTGTGGTGGGAGGAGATCGCCCGGGTCCTGGCGCCGGGCGGAACCTACCTGTCCCAGCAGGTGGGCCCGGAGAGCGTCTTCGAGGTGGTGGAGTTCTTCCTGGGACCGCGGCCCGAGGAGGCGCGTGCCTCCCGCCACCCGGACCGGGCGCGCGAGGGGGCGAGGGCGGCCGGGCTGGAGGTGGTCGATCTGCGCATGGAGCGGCTGCGCACGGAGTTCTTCGACGTCGGCGCGGTCGTGTACTTCCTGCGCAAGGTGATCTGGATGGTGCCCGGCTTCACCGTGGAGGCCTACCGGGACCGGCTCCGGGACATGCACGAGCACATCGAGCGCGAGGGGTCGTTCACGGCCACCACGACCCGCTTCCTCATCGAGGCCCGCAAACCCCGCTGACCCCTCCGGGCCGCGGGGCGCGGGCACCCCCCGGTGGTCAGGACTGGGCCGAGACCCGCTGGACGACCTCGAAGCCCCAGATCTCGCTGTCGGTCGCGGCCGGGCCGCCGTGCCCGTGACCGTGCCCGGCCGGCGCGCCCTCCTTCTGGGCGTCCGCGGCGGCCTGGGCGTGCCCCCGGCGGAAGGCCTGGCCGCTCACCCAGTTCTGGAAGTCCTCCTCGGACCGCCACCGGGTGTACACCAGGTACTTGTCGGTGCCCTCGACCGGGCGCAGCAGCTGGAACTCCTCGAACCCGGGCTGGTCCTCCACGAGCCCGGCGCGCTTGGCGAAACGCTCCTCCAGGGTCGCCCCCGCGCCCTCGGGGACGGTCAGGACGTTGAACTTGACGACGCTGCTCACACGGCACCTCTCTCGGTTGTCTGCGGTCCTTCCGCCCAACCTAGGACAACCTCCGCCGCCACCCGCGCCGCCCCGCCCCTTGCGCCGCACGCGCCCCTCTCCCCGGCGAGCCGCGCGTCCGCGCCCCGGCCGTTGGCAGGACCGCGGGAAGCGGCCGTCCCCGGCGGACGAGTGGAGGACGGCGGACGACCTCCACCCCTCCTAGGGTCGTGTCCATGACCGCGCTCGACCGCCGCGCCCTCAACCGGGCGACCCTGTCCCGCCAGCTGCTCCTCGGCCGGACCAGCGACCACACCGCCGCCGAGGTCGTCCACCGCCTCGTCGGCCTCCAGGCGCAGGACCCCGAACCGCCCTACGTCGGACTGTGGTCCCGTGTCCGGGGCTTTCGGATCGACGACCTGACCGGGCTCCTGCACAGCCGCGACGTCGTGCGCGCCACCCTCCTCCGGGGCACCCAGCACCTGGTCACCGCCGACGACTACCTGTGGCTGCGCCCGGTCCTGCACCCCATGCTGACCCGCTGGCAGAAGGGCGCCTTCGGCCGGGACCTGCCCGGTGTCGACCCCGCCGAGCTGGCCTCCGCCGCACGCGCGCTCCTCGTCGGCGGCGGACTCGCCCGCCCCGATCTGGGCCGGGCCCTGGCCGAGCGCTGGCCCGGACGCGCCCCCGTCGCCCTGGCCCGTTCCGTCCAGGGACTCCTGCCCGTGCTGCACCCGCCGCCCGACGGCACGTGGGGGCGGCGCGGCGCCACACCCTTCACCCTCGCCGAGGAGTGGCTGGGCGCGCCACTGGCCGCCGAGCCCTCCCCGGACACCCTCGTGCTGCGCTACCTCGCCGCGTTCGGCCCGGCCACCGCCAAGGACGTCCAGGCCTGGAGCGGGATGACCCGCATGCGCGCGGTCGTGGAGGGCCTGCGGCCGCGGCTGCGGGTCCTGCGCGACGAGGACGGCCGCGAACTGTTCGACCTGCCCGACGCGCCCCGGCCGGACCCCGAGACGCCCGCGCCGGTCCGCTTCCTCGCGCTGCTCGACAACGTGCTCGTGTCCCACGACGACCGCTCCCGCGTCGTCGACGACCACCGGCGCCCCCACCTCGTGGTCGAGCCGCCGCTGACCGTGGACGGCTTCGTGCACGGGCTGTGGCGGATCGAGCGGTCCCGGCGCGGCGGCCCCGCCGTACTGGACGTGCGGCTGTTCGCACCGCTCACCCCGGCCCAGGAGGAGGCGGTCACCGAGGAGGGCGCACGGCTGCTGCGCTTCGCGGCGGCCGACGCCGAGGGCCACGACCTCCGCCTGCGCCCCCTGGAACCGTGATCCGGCCGGAACTCCGGGCCGCAGCCGCCCGACGCCGCTGAGGGACCCGTCGTCTCTCCGGTGGGCGCTGCGGTCCCCGACGGACCTCCGGGCCTCAGCCGAACACGACCCGGCCGGTCTCGTCCACGCGCCAGCCCGGGTTGTGCGCGATCTCCCACACCACGCCGTTGGGGTCCTCCACGTGGGCGTGGAAGACCCCGCCGAACTCACCCCGCTGCGGGGCCTTGAGCACCCTCGCGCCCGCCCGTGCCATGGTCTCCACGGTCCACTCGACCTCCTCGGGGCCGTCGACGTTGTGCGACAGCGTCAGCCCCGACACCCCGGTCGTGCCGGGCGGCCGCCCCAGGTCGCGGTCGAACTTCCCGGCGTCGAACAGGCCCAGGACCTGTCCCGGCGCGACCTGGAAGAAGACGATCTCCCCGGGAACGTCCGCGAGCGGCTCCCAACCGAGCCCGTCCCGGTAGAACGCGCGGGCGGCGTCCAGGTCGGCTGTGGCGAGAGTGATGAAGTGAACCTGCTGTCTCACGGCGGCTCCGTCGCTGTGCCCGCCCCGGAAAGGGCCCGGGGCGACCGGTGTTCTGCGGTCGGGACAACCTACCCGGGACCGAGGACGCGCCCCCGGAACCTCTCCGGCGCGGCGGGTCCGCGTGTGCCCGAGCCGTGGGGCACAGAGCGCGCCCGAGGCTACAGCCCGTGCCTGCGGGCGACCATGCGCAGGATGAGCGAGCGCGGGAACAGCCGCCGCAGCGCGAAGACCACCGGTGCGTTGCTGCCCACCGCGTAGAACGGCCGGGGCGGGTTTGCCTCGACGGCGCGCACGATCGTCCGGGCCACCGCCCCCGCCGTGATCCCCGACGCCTCGTTGGCGTTGAGGGCCCTGAGCATGGTGCGGTACTCGGCCGCGAACGGCGACCCCTCCCGCAGGTACTGGGTCCGCCGCTCGCTGATGCCTGTGTTGATCGACCCCGGCTCGACCGTGGCCACCCCCACCCCGTACGGGGACACCTCGCGGCGCAGCGCGTTCGCGAACCCCTTGAGCGCGGCCTTGGACGCCACGTAGGAGGACCGGTAGGCCAGGGGGAAGCTCGCCAGCATCGAGCCCACCATCACCACGCGCCCGTACCCGCGGGCGCGCATCCCCGGCAGCAGCAGCTGGGTGAGCCGCACCGCGCCGAACACGTTGATCCGGAACAGCCGCTCCACCACCTCCGGCGGCAGCTCCTCGAAGGGCCCGCTCTGGCTCTCCCCGGCGTTGTTGACCAGTACGTCCACATCACCCGCCGCGGCCGCGCACGCCTCGACCGACGCCGCGTCGGCCAGGTCCAGTGCCAGGTACTCCACGCCCGGCACCGGCTCGGCCACCGCACCGGGGTCGCGGCTGGTCCCGTACACGCGGTAGCCGCGGCGGACGAGCTCGGCGGCCACGGCGGCGCCGATCCCCGACGACGCGCCCGTGACGAGCGCGGTCCGCGGGACGGTGGGACTGTTCATGGCGGTCCTTCCGGAGGGAGGCTGAGGGGGCGGGGAGGACGCGCTCGCGCCGCGCGTGGAAGCGATGATCGCACGCCCTCGCGCGCCGGACGCACCTCGCCCCGGAAAGCCCGCGGCCGCCCGCGAACCGCTCCGTTCAGTCCCAGCGGTGCGGGTCGAACAGGTCCACGGCCAGGTCCGTGCGCCCGTGCTGGGCGAGGTCGGCCAGGGCCTCCCCGACCGCGGAGGCGAACTTGTAGCCGTGTCCCGAGAATCCCCCCGCCAGCACCAGACCGGGCAGCTCGCGGCGCCGCCCGATGACGAAGTGCTCGTCCGGGGTCATCGTGTACATGCACGACGCCATGCGCTCGGGGAGCGGGGCCACCCCGCGCAGCCCCGCGGCCAGCCGTCCGAGCCGCCGCGCGTCGGCGGAGTCGGGCTCCCGCGGTCCCGCGTCGGGGTCGACCGGCTCGCCCCACTGGGCGCCCTCGCCCCTGTTCCCCGGGGCCTCGGCGTGCACGCCGATCTTGACGGTCCGGCCGCCGTCCATGCTGGGGAACCCGTACCACGTGCAGTCGTCCCCGTCCCGGGCGAACACCGGCCCGTGCGCGTGCGGGGACGGGTCACGCGTGGTGCGGAACCAGCCCAGTACCCGCCGCTCGACCCGCAGGCCGCCGCCCAGCTCCGCCACCTCGGGCACCAGCCGCGGCAGCCAGGACCCGGCGGTGACGACCACCCGGCGGGCCCGGACCACGGTGTCCCCGACCACCACTCCGGGGCGGTCCGGGTCGGGGACGACGCGGGTCGCCCGGGCGCCGGTGAGCACCCGCGCGCCCGCCTCCCGCGCGAGCCGCACGGCCGCCGTGATCGCGGCCTCGGGCAGGACCACGCCGGCGTCCTCCTCGAAGACGCCCACCTCGCCCGGGCGCAGCACGTGCTGGGGGAAGCGCTCGGCGACCTGGTCGCGGGAGAGCACCTGATGGGGGAGGCCGTGGTGTTCGGCGGCGGCGATCGACCCGGTCACGGCGGGGCTGTCCGGCGCGCCGAGCATCAGGGCGCCGGTGCGCACCACGAGCCGGGTCCCGGAGGCCTCCTCCAGTTCCGACCACGCGCGCCAGGCCGACCGCACGAACGGCACGTAGGCGGCGCCCTCCATGTAGGCGGTGCGGATGATGCGGGACTCGCCGTGGCTGGAGCCCCGGTCGTGTCCGGGTGTGAACTGCTCGATCCCGATCGCGTCCACACCGCGCCGGGCCAGGCGCCACAGGGCCTGCGCCCCCATGGCACCCAGTCCGACCACGGCGGTGTCGGTCTCCAGCGGTGCCGCCACGCGCTTCCCCCCATGATCGTGTCCGGGACCCTGCTCTCCGGAGCCCCAGGCCATGATCCCAGGGCCCGCACATGGCGGGCGCCCGCCCACCCCCAGGGGTGGACGGGCGCCCCGTCTCGGAAGGGAGCCGAGATCTGGGAGGTGTGGTTGTTACTGGATGGGCGGGTAGGCGTTGGCCAGCAGCTCCTGGAACTGCGCGGAGAACCAGTGCCCCGAGATCGGCGCGTCGGGCAGCGCGCCGCTCATGTTGTAGTTGTTGCGCGGGTTGCCCTCATAGGTCGGGTCGCACATCCGGTCGAAGCCCTTGCCCTCGGGGTTGTCGATGAACCGGCTCGACCCGTCGGACTCACCCGGCGGCTTCATCCACACGTAGGCGTCGATACCCGGCTCCGGCTCGGTCTGGGGACGCTCACCCAGCCCCGCACCGGACTGGTTGCACCAGTTCCCGGACTGGAGGCGGCGGTCGTAGCGGCCCCCGTCCACGTAGGCGTTCACGTCCGTGGACGGCCCCGGCCCGTCCGGGCGGTCCGGGCCACCCCACCCGTTACGGGAGGTGTCGATGAGCATGCCGATGCCGGAGTCGAAGCCCTGGCCCACCAGCTCCTCACGCAGCGCCTGGGCGTAGGACAGCTCGTCGGTGAACTGGTTCCAGTCCACCCAGTCCGACTGGCGCACCGGCGTACCGGCGATGGTCTCGCCGATGGCGAAGTTGTCCTCCACCAGCGCCGAGTAGTTCGCGGTGTTGGCGATGAACCCGTGCACGTCGGCCGGGGTGGCGCCGGCGGCGTTGGCCGCCTCGTAGAACAGCGCCGCCGAGGCGGTGAAGTTGTCCTCCCAGCCGATCCAGCCGTGGTGTCCGGCGTCCACGTAGTTGTAGACGTTGTCGACATCGCCCAGGGTGGCCAGGGCGTAGCCCACACCCTCGACGTAGTTGCCGTTGGCCAGCATCTCGTCGCAGTTCTCGGTCGCGGTCTCGCGGGGGGAGACGTTGGTGACCAGGTTGGGCAGCGAGTCGATCTCGACCGTGGTCACGATCCGCAGCTCGGTGTCCTCGTAGTCGGCGAGGATGTCGGCGATGGGGTCGATGTACTCGTTCTTGTACCGGTCGATCTCGTCGGGGCCGAGTTCGCCGTTGGAGGCCAGCGCGGCGCAGTCGCGGCCGGGCAGGTTGTAGATGACCACCTGGAACACCAGGGGTTCACCCGCGGCCTGCTCCAGGGCCTCGTCCAGGTGGTCGCGCAGGCCCATGCTGCCGGTGGTGGGGCTGTCGTTGCCCTCGATGGCGCTGATGCGGTCCAGCCACACCCCGGTGGGCTCGTCGGCGACCGCGTCACCGCCGGGCTCGGCGGCGGCGTTGGCCGACCAGATCGGGTTCACGTAGACGTCGGCGCCCACGTAGGGGTTGTCCACCCGCTCGCCCGTGCCGGGCTCCGGGTCCGGATCGGGATCGGGGTCCGGGTCGGGGTCCGGGTCGGGTCCGGGGTCGACCAGGCCCTCGCAGGCCACACCGTTGAGTTCGAAGGCCGTGGGTGCCGCGTTGCTTCCGGTGTAGCTTCCCTGGAAGCCGAAGGTGGCGGTGCCGTCGGTGGAGAGTGAGGCGTTGTGCGCGGCGTTGGTGACCGAGACGCTCTGTCCGCTCTGGGAGACGGTGCCGTTCCAGGAGTTGGTGATCTGCTGGTTTCCGGCGAAGTCCCATTCAAGGGTCCAGCCGTTGACCGCGTCGCCGAGGTTGGTGATCTCCACGCTCGCGGTGAAGCCGGAGCCCCAGTCGTTGAGTTGGTAGTCGACCTCGCAACCGGCCGCGGCGCTGGCGGGTACGGAGGAGGCGACCGCCAGGGTGCTGCCGAGCACCAGGGCGGAGGTCGCGGCCAGGCCGCGTCGTGTCCACGAACGTAGGTTCGTGGCACGGGGGGGTGTGCTCATCTCTTCTTTCCTTATGGAAGCGAGTTGCCAGAAGGAGCCTTCGGGAGTGCCGGGTCGGGGAGTTCGTGCCCGGCAGACGGGGGATGCGGGAATTCCCTGCGTTTATGGAGGTGAGCGTGGCATTCGCGTGCCTTAGATCCGGGGTAAAGCTGAGCGAAAAGGGACCGGAAGGGTGGGAGCGCTCCCAGTCGGGGTGAGCGGGGGTGTAGGGGGATGGATGTGAACAGTGTGTGCGAAGGCGTCACCGGTTTCCGTGGCTGAGGGTTACGGATCCGGAACGCTTTCCTGAACGGTAGCCCGACAATGGTGATATGTAAACACCATATGACCGGAGTATTTCTGGTACGCGGTTCACGGAAGGGAAATACGCAGGTAGTGACCTGCTTCACAACCGGTCAGTAATAACCAGCGGTCGCCAGGCGGTCACGGCGAGCAGACCCACCGCGGCGGCCGCGACCCAGAACGGGACCAGCAGCCCCGCGTACTCGGCGAGGAGGCCGCCCACCACCGCGCCGAGGGCGGCTCCGCCCAGGTCGGCCAGCCGGTACACGCCTCCCACCCGGCCCAGCAGCCGGTCGGGGGTGAGCCGCTGGCGCACCGTCGTGGCGGCCGTGCCCCACACCACCGTGTGCACCCCGAAGAGCACCATGACCGCGCCCGCCACCAGGCCGTTCGAGGTCAGCGTCAGGAGCAGGTAGGTCGCCGCCTCCACCACCAGGCCCCACCGCAGCAGGAACGCCCGCCCCAGACGGGCCTCCAGCCACCCGTACGCCTGTGACCCCAGGACGCCGCCCACCGCGCCCGCGGCGACGAACAGACCGAATCCGGTCTCGGACAGCCCCAGGTGCTCGCGGGCGTAGAGCACCCAGACCGCGAACGCGCCCACCCCGGCCAGGTTCATCACCAGGATGCAGCCGCACGGTGTGCGCAGGCCCGGCGCGCCCCACACGAAGGCCAGCCCCCGGGCGACATCGGCGCGCAGCGTCGTCCGCGGCTCCGCCGGTCCGGGCCGCTCGGGCGGGTCCGGCCGCACCGACCGGATCCGCAGCACGAGCAGCACCGACACCAGGTAGGCCAGCGCGTCGAACCCGAACGGCAGCGCCGCCAGCGCCGCGAACATCAGCGCGCCCAGGGGAGGGCCCGCCAGCTGGTTGTTGAGCGAGAAGGTCAGCGCCAGCCGGGCGTTGGCCCGGCCCAGCGCGTCGCGGTGGACCACCGACGGCAGCAGTGAGCCGTACGCGGTGTCGGCCAGCGTCTCGCCCGCGCCCAGCACGAACACCGCAGCGTGGACCGGCCACAGGGCGGTGCCGTCGGACAGGACCACGCCAGTGAGCAGCGCCAGGACCGTGCCGCGGGCCAGGTTGGCCGCGGCGAGCACGGCGCGCCGCGGCAGGCGGTCGACGAGCGCGCCCGAGGTCAGGGAGAACAGCAGGTGGGGCAGCATCTGGAGCGCCGCCGCGGTGGAGACCGCCAGCGGAGAGGGGGAGAGGGAGGCGACCAGGAGCGGGCCCGCGGCGACCAGGGCCCCGTCGCCGAGGTTGGTCAGGGCCGAGGCGCCCCACAGGCGGGCGAAGTCGGGGCCGAGGGGTGCGCGGGAAGGACGTGCGCCACGGGCGCGACGGAACAGGGACACGGCAGGACTCCCGGGAGGGCATGGCGAAAGCGCCGATCGGCGCGGGGACGAGAGGGCCGGAGGCCGTCCGTCCCGCCTCGGCGGGAGTGGGTCGTGGACCCGGTGGCGCCGGGGAGGCGGCGCCCGGTGCCGTCACCGCTTTCGGCGCTGTCCGCGCTCTCCCCGGAACCGCGTCACCTGGGGTGCGGTTCCCGTGCCGGAGCGGGGCGGCCGGTCGGCGGGCGACGGTGGTGCGCGTGGGTGTTCCTCCTGAAGGGCGACCGGGGGCGCCGGGGGCGGTGGCCGCCGCCGTGAAGGGCGCGCCAGGGATTTTCCCCGCGCTCTGTTTCGACTCGGCTCCGAGGGGTAACATGCGCTGTGGGAGCGCTCCCGTCGATCGGCTGACCAAGCCGAGAACGATGGAGAACGCAATGGAAAGCATGACCCCCCGAACCGCTGAAACCACCGAGACCACCGGAACCACCCGCCGGACCTGGGCCGCACGCGCGCTCGTCCTGGCCTCCGTGCCCCTGGTCGCCCTGACCACGATGGCCGCCCCCGCCTCCGCGCACGGCTCGATCGTGGACCCCGCCAGCCGCAACTACGGCTGCTGGGAGCGCTGGGGCAGCGACCACCTCAACCCGGACATGGCGCAGGAAGACCCCATGTGCTGGCAGGCGTGGCAGGACAACCCCAACGCCATGTGGAACTGGAACGGCCTGTACCGCGACAACGTGGGCGGCGACCACCAGGGCCAGATCCCCGACGGGACCCTGTGCAGCGGCGGCAACACCGAGGGCGGCCGCTACGACTCGATGGACGCGGTCGGCGAGTGGAAGACCACCGACGTCGGAGACGACTTCACCCTCCACCTGTACGACCAGGCCCAGCACGGCGCGGACTACTTCCGCGTCTACGTCACCGAGCAGGGCTTCGACCCGACCACCCAGGCCCTGGGCTGGGACGACCTCGAACTGGTCGAGGAGACCGGTCCCTACGCGCCCGCGCTGGACAGCTACATCGACGTCAGCACCTCGGGCAGGTCCGGCCACCACATCGTGTTCACGATCTGGCAGGCCTCCCACATGGACCAGGTCTACTACCTGTGCAGTGACGTGAACTTCACCTGATCCCCACGACCAACCGACCGGCCGTCCGGACCCCTCCTCCGGACAGGGTCCGCCGGGACCTCCACCCCCGGCGGACCCGCGGCCGACGGCCGCGCGGCGGACACCGCTCACCGCCGCGCGGCGCCCCCGTGCCCGGCCCCGCCCGCGCTCAGGCCTGCATGTAGCGCAGCACCGCCAGCACGCGACGGCTGTACCCCTTGGTATCGCCCAGCTCCAGCTTGTCGAAGATGGCGTTGGCGTGCTTCTCCACCGCGCTCTGCGACACGAACAGCCGCGCCGCGATCGCCGAGTTGATGTGCCCCTGCGCCATCAGGGCCATGACGTCGCGCTCGCGCTCGGTCAGGCGCCCCAGCGGATCCCTGCGGCTGCTGCCCGCGAGCAGCTGGCGCACCACCTCCGGGTCGAAGGCCGCGCCTCCCCTCCCCACCCTGACCAGGGCTTCCAGGAACTCGTCGACCTCCACCACCCGGTCCTTGAGCAGGTAGCCCACACCGGTGGTGTTCTCGCCGAACAACCGGGTGGCGTACCGCTTCTCCACGTACTGGGACAGCACCAGCACACCGACCCCGGGCTGCTCCCGGCGGATCCGCAGCGCGGCGCGCAACCCCTCGTCGGTGTGCGTGGGCGGCATGCGCACGTCCACCACGGCCACGTCGGGCGCCTCCTCGCGGACGGCCGCCAACAGGCCGTCGGCGTCTCCGACCGAGGCGAGCACCTGGTGTCCCTCGTCCTCCAGGAGCCTCACCAGCCCCTCGCGTAGCAGAGCCGAGTCCTCGGCCAACATCACCCGCACGGCAGCTCCGCCCTGACCGTCGTCGGCCCGCCCGCGGGGCTGTCCACCGACAGCCGGCCGTCGAGCGCCTCGACCCGGCTGGCCAGACCGGCCAGCCCCGTTCCCGAGGGGTCGGCCCCTCCCACCCCGTCGTCGCGTACCCGCACCACCACGGACCTCTCTCCCTCCTCGCCCCGCGCGCCGACCAGCACGCTGACCCGTTCGGCGCGCGCGTGCTTGACCGCGTTGGTCACCGACTCGGCGACCACGAAGTAGGCCGCCGTCTCCACGGTCGGCGGGCATGCGCCCTCCAGGCCGTACTCCAGGTCGATCGGCAGACTCGACCGGCCGACCAGGTCGTGCAGCGCGGCCCGCAGCCCCGACCCGGCGAGCGCGGCCGGGTAGACCCGCCAGGCGACCTCCTTCAGGTCGCGCAGGGCGTCGCGGGACTCCTCGTAGGCCTGCTCGACCAGTGCGCGACCCCGTTCCGAACCCGGGTCGCGGCGGGCCCTGCCCAGCGCCATCCCCAGCAGCACCAGGCGCTGCTGGACGCCGTCGTGCAGGTCGCGTTCGATCCGGCGGCGCTCCTCGTCCACGGCGGCGACCACTCCCGCACGGGTCGCGACCAGCACCCCGATCCGCTCCTCCATGAGGTCCTGGCGGCTGGGGCCGAGGAACCGCCGGGCGAGCCAGCGTTCCGTTCCCACCAGGCCCACGGTTCCTTGAGCGCTCAGGTACATCAGGGCCAGGCCGATCGGCACGATCGCCGGGTCGTTGCCGTCGAGCACCTCCAGCGGTGAGAGCGCCAGGTAGAGCCCGGCGGCGAAGAAGGCCAGCACCAGCCCGCCGAAGAGCCCCACCGGGCAGCGCACCGCGAGGTAGGCCAGCGGTCGGGCCGTTTCGGGGCGCACGGTGATGTCGACGCCGAACAGGGCGGACAGGCGACCGCGCTCCAGGGAGACCAGCGGCCGGGCGGCCCCGTCCAGCGCCCGGCGCAGGGACGCGCGCGAGGCGGGGCGGAGCAGGAGCGGCAGCGCGGGAACGGCGGCCGCGAGGACCGCTGCAAGGAAGAGGGCCTCGGCCAGCGCGGTCACCGCTCCGGCGGCGGCGCCCGTCACGGCCCGTCCCCATGCGCGCGCCACCGCCGCCGCCGGATGCGCGTCCCCGTGCGTCGTCACATCCGTCCTCTCTGCCTGTCCGATCGCCGCCGCCTCCGGTATCCCGCGCTGGGCTCCCAGGCCCGGCTGCTCGTCCCGTGCCTGGTGCCCGCGTCCGCTGATGCGTGCGAGGCACCCGTCTCCGGCTGTCCGCGCGCGGGCCCGTGCCCTCGGAATCCGTGTTCTCGGAAAACGGGGGGAGGCCGCGGTCGGCGTACGCGTCGACACTAGCCACCCCCCGGGCGCGCGGGTACTGCGGAACACCGCATTCCTGGGTGGGGAGCCGCGTCCCGAACCGGGCGGGACTCCCCATGGGCGCCGGGGCCGCGGCTCCCTAGCGTTGTGGTCGTGCCGGCCGGCCCAGACCCCCGTTCCCCGAGACGAAGGCTGAATCATGACCGCACCCCCGACCCTCCCGCGCTACGCCTGGCTCCTCGCCGGTACCGCCCTGTCCCTCTTCGCGATGCAGGCCGCTTGGGACATCGCGCTCCTCGCGTGGGTCTATCCGGTCCTGCTGCTGCGCTTCGCACGCGCCAGCCGACCGCTGCCCGCCCTCCTGGGTGTCCTCGCCGCCAGTACGGCGGCCGTGCTGGTCTGGCTGTGGCTGGCCGACCTGCTCTCCCCGCCGCTGGTCCTGCTCGCGCTGGCCCTGGCCCTGGCAGACGCGGCCCCCTATGCCGCCGACCGCCTCCTGCACCGCCGACTGGGGGAGCGCGGTCCGTGGCCGGTCAGCCTGGTCTTTCCGCTCACCACTGTGGCCGTGGAGTTCACGATGGCCTCGGTGACCCCTTTCGGGACCATCCACGGGGTTCTCGGTGCCACCCAGGCCGACAACCTCCCGTTGATCCAGGTGGCCTCGGTGACCGGTGTGTACGGAGTGAGCTTCCTGGTGGCCTGGGCGTGCTCGGCGGCGGCGCTGCTGTGGGCGCGCGGCCTGACCGACGGCACGGCCCGCGCGGTGGCGGCGGCCTGCGCCGGGACGGTCGCGCTGGTCGCGGTCGCGGGTGGCGCGCGCCTGGTCTTCATGGCGCCCTCGGGCGACACCGTGCGCGTCGCGGGGGTCACCACCTCGCAGGACGCGTGGGAGGAGCTGGTGCCGACCTTCCGGGAGTATGACTCGCTGGAGGCGCTGCGGGCCGCCGATCCGGCCGTGCTGCGTGAGCGCTTCGGCGTCGTCAACGACGAACTCCTCGCCAGCACCGCGAGGGAGGCGGCCGCGGGTGCCGAGGTCGTGGTGTGGCCCGAGTCGGCGGCCTTCACCCTGGAGGAGGACCGCGACCTGCTGGTGGCCGACATCCGGGAGGTGGCCCGGGGCCACGGGGTGTACGTCAACGCCGGCATGTCGGTCTACACCGGGCGGGCTCCCCACATCCGCAACCAGATGCTCATGGTCGCTCCGGACGGCGAGGTCGTGTGGACCTACGACAAGAGCAGGCCGGTACCCGTTCTGGAGCCCTACGAGCCGGGGTCCGGCACGGTACCCGTCGCGGACACGCCGGCGGGGAGGCTGGCCGTGGCCATCTGCTACGACGCCGACTTCCCGGGACTGGTCCGCCAGGCGGGCGCGCGGGGCACGGACATCCTGCTGGTCGGCGCCAACACCTGGGAGGGGATCAAGGAGATGCACGCGCGCAACGCGGTGTTCCGCGCGGTGGAGAACGGCTCGGCCCTGTTCCGGCAGGCGAGCCGGGGCCGTGCCAACGCCACCGACCACCAGGGGCGGGTGCTGGCGACGACCGACTACTTCACCACCGGGCAGCAGACCATGGTCGCGATGGTGCCCCGGGAGGGGGTGACCACGGTCTACTCCCGGATCGGGGACGCCTTCGCCTGGACGTGCGTCGCCGCCCTGGCCGCGCTCGCCGTGCTCTCGGCGGCCCGGCCGCGCCGCGCCCGAGCGCGGTCCCGGACCTGATCGTGCGCGAGGGAGAAGCAGGTCGCGAGCACGAGGACGAAGCCCAGCGCCCCGAGGAGGAAGGGTGCCCCGTCCGGCAGCGCGACACGCTCCCCGGCCCAGGCCAGCGGTCCCCAGGAGACACCCCAGAAGACCTCGCTCAGTCCCGTCCCGTAGCCCTGCACGACCATCAGGGCGCCGAGTGTCAGGACGAGCCCGTAGATCCATCCCTCACCGAACACAAACCTCAGGTGCCGCACCGTGCTGCCTCCCTCCTTTTGCAATGCGTCCGCATTGCAATGCAAGTGTATTGTAACTTGACCGCGGAGGGTGTGGTGCAATGCGATGCGTCGGATCCGGTGGTCACGGGAGGCGGGGAAGAGCGATGCCCAGGCAGGTCGACCACGGGCAGCGGCGCAGGGAGATCGCCGAGGCCGTGTGCTCACTCGTCTCCGCGCGGGGGCTTGAGGCGGTCAGCCTGCGGGACGTCGCCGCCGAGGCCGGGATCTCGATGGGACGCGTGCAGCACTACTTCCGGACCAAGGACGAGATGCTGCTGTTCGCGCTGGAGTACGTGGGAGGGCGCGACGCGGCCGGGGCACGGGAGGCCCTCGCCGGGCTGCCCGGCCACCCGGAGCCCCGCGCCGTCGTCCGCACGGTCCTGGCCGGGCTGCTCGGCGGTGCCCCGGAGCAGTTGGAGGCGCAGCGGGTGAGTGTCGCCTTCCAGGCGCGGGCGCTGGTCGAGCCGCGGTTGGCCGAGTCGCTGCTGCGGGGTTACGCGGGCGTCCAGGCGCTCCTGGAGGACGTCGTCCGCCGGGGAGTCGCCAGCGGCGAGGCGGTGGAGGGCACCGACCCCGAGACGGCGGCGACCGCGGTCCTCGCGCTCGTGGACGGGCTCAGGGCGCAGGTCCTGCTCGGGCACGGTACGCGGGAACGGGCGCTGGCCGTACTGGACGACCACCTGGACCGGCTGTTCCCCGGCTGACGGGAGCGGCGCACGAACGGCCCGCCCGGGGCACGGGTGCTCCGGGCGGGCCGTGCCCTCCCGGCCGGGGCCGGGAGGGTGGTAGGTCAGTTGTTGCCGAAGAAGTGGTCGGCGGCGGCACCGCCCGGGTCCTCCGCGATACCGCTCACGGTGTCCACCTGGTCCTGGAAGCCGCCGACCGCCTCGGTGGCGCTGTCCTGGAAACCGCCCACGGCCTCCTCGCCGTAGGCCTGGGCGCCTTCGGCGAACCCGCCGACGGCTTCCTCGCCGTAGGCCTGCGCGGCCTCTCCGGCGCCGCCCAGGGTCTCACCGACCCCGCCCACGGCCTCGCCGACTCCGCCCACGGCGTCGGACACTCCCTGGGCTGCTTCCTCGGCTGCTCCGCCGAAGATGTTGCTCAACCAGTCCATCACGTCGCGCACATCCTTATCTCAGGTCCGTGGGGGCCTATTCCGTCTATGTCTACCCGGCCCGGGTAAACTCTCAGTAAGAGATGGACGCGCAGAGTGATCGCACAGGGGCGCAACGCGACTTCCGCGCTGCTCCCTTTCCCGGGAGCCGCTGGTCAGCGCACGAGGTCTCCACCCCAGGCGACGGGGAGCGATCCCACGAAAACGCCGACGGTGTCCACGATCACACCACCGGTGCCTTTCTGTCACCCCCGTGACCGTGCGCAAATCCGTGTTCCGGGCTGCCGGAACGCCCGGCCAGATCGGCGACCGCGCCGCACCGGGGGATTGCGGTCGGAATCCGGCCACAACCCGCCGGAGAATGGGCCGTATGGCCGACACGAGTGCGCGGATGCTGCGCCTGCTCTCCCTGCTCCAGACCGGCAGGTCCTGGCCCGGCGCGGACCTGGCCGCTGCCCTGGAGGTCAGCCCGCGGTCGCTGCGCCGCGACATCGACCGGCTGCGCGGACTGGGCTACGCGGTGGAGAGCCTCCGCGGCCCCGGAGGCCACTACCGGCTGGCCGCTGGCCGCGCGGTGCCGCCCCTGCTCCTGGAGGACGACGAGGTCGTGGCCGCCGCCCTGGGCCTGCGGATCGTCGCCGCCGGGCTCGGCGGGGTGGAGGGGGTGGAGGAGAGCGCGGAGCGGGCCCTGGCCCGGCTCGGCCGGGTACTGCCCTCGCGCCTGGCCCGCAGGGCGAAAGCCATGGCCTCGGCGGTCGAACCGGAGCAGCGGGTGTGGCCGGGCGTGCGGACACGGGTCCTCACCGACCTGGGCGAGGCCGTCGCGGACGGGCACTGGGTCCGGATGCTCCACCGCGGCGGCGACGGCCGCGAGCTGCGCCGCAAGGTGGACCCGTACCGGCTGGTCCTGTCCGGACGGCGCTGGTACCTGTTCGCCTGGGACCGCGAGCGCGACGACTGGCGGACCTTCCGACTCGACCGGATCACCGGGGTCACCCCCACGAGGGCGCCCTTCACCCGCCGGGAACTGCCCGGGGAACCGCTGGCCGAGCACCTGGAGCGGGGCTTCGGGGCGGGGCGGGCCCGGCACACGGTGTCGGTCCTGTTCGACGCGTCGGCCGGGGAGGTGGCGGCGCGGATCTCCCGGATCGACGGCGACCTGGAGGCGGTCGGCCCCGACCGGGCGCGCTACACCGCCCGCGTGGACTCCCACGAGTGGCTCGCGGTCGTCCTCGCGCTCACCGGCCTGCCCTTCACGGTCGAGGGTTCGCCGGAGTTCGCCCGCCGCACCGCGGCGCTCGCCGACCGGCTCCACCGGTCCGTGGACACCACCGGCTGAGAGCGGAGCCGGACACCGGACGTCGGGCGCCCGGCGTCCGGCGTCCGGGCGCGTTCTCAGGGGACGATGGAGTCGACGTATCCGCCGTCCACCCGCACGGCGGCCCCCGTGGTGGCCGAGGCCAGCGGCGAACTCAGGTAGGCGACCATGTTGGCGATCTCCTCGGGTTCGATCAGCCGCTGCAGCAGCGACTGCGGCCGGTGCAGGCGCATGAACTCCCGCTGCGCCTCCTCCCACGGCAGGTTCCGGTCGACGAGCTGGTAGACGAAGTCCTCCACGCCTCCGGTGTGGGTGGGACCGGCGATCACCGAGTTGACGGTCACCCCCGTGCCCGCGGCCTCCTTGGCGAACCCCCGCGAGACCGCGAGCAGCGCCGTCTTGGACATGCCGTAGTGGATCATCTCGGCCGGGATCACCACCGCCGAGTCGCTGGCGATGTTGAGCACCCGGCCCCACCCGCGTTCCGTCATCCCGGGCAGGAACTCCCTGGTCAGGCGCACGGCGGAGAGCACGTTGACCTCGAAGTAGCGCCGCCACTCCTCGTCGGAGATGTCGAGCGCGTCCTGAGCCCCGAAGATCCCGAGGTTGTTGACGAGCACGTCGAGCCGGGGGAGCAGCTCGCGGAGCCGGTCGACGCCCTCCTCGGTGGTCACGTCGGCGGTCGCGGCCACCAGCGCGGCCCCGGGCACCCGCTCGGTGACCGCCTCCACCGCGCGGGCGACCTTCTCCTCGCCGCGCCCGTTGACCGCCACCGTCGCCCCGGCGCGCGCCAGCGCCGTGGCGATGGCCAGGCCGATGCCCTGGGTCGAGCCGGTCACCAGGGCCGTGCGTGTACGCAGATCGATGTCCATGGGGTCACGCTACGTCGCTCCGTGCCCCGCCGCCCAACGCGACCCGGCGCCCGGGGTCGTGCGGGGCGACCGTGGGACGTGCGTGGACCCCGCACGCCCCGTGCGGCGGGGGTGCCGGGCGGGGACCGGCCCCGCCCGGCGCCGTGGCCGCCAGGGTTCACGGGCCCGTCCCACGCGCTACACCGGCACCACTTCCGGCCGCCCCCTCACGCGGGCTCGTACTCGGCGTCCTCGGACAGACGGCGCAGCGTGGGCAGGTCGATCAGTTCGGTGTGCGTTCCCGCGCTGCCGCAGGTGAAGGCCCCCGCCACCGCACCGGCCAGGACGCACCGCTCCACGGGTTCCCCGCCGAGCCAGGCGTGCAGGAAGGCGGCCACGAACGCGTCCCCCGCGCCGTTGCTGTCCACCACCGGCCGGTTCGGCCGCACCGCGGGAAAGCCGCGCGGCGCGTCCCAGCCCCGTTCCAGGACGTGGCAGCCCCGTTCGCCGTCGGTGGCGACGGCGACCCGGGCCCGCCCCCGGCCGACCACGTCGCGCAGCACGTCCCCGACCCCGTCGCGGACCCTCGCCGCGCTCATGAACACCACGTCCGAGCGCAGCGCGTAGTGCAGGTGGTGGGGGTCGGTCCCATCCCAGTCGTGCAGGTCCGTGGAGGTAGTGAGGCCGTGGCGCTCCAGGTCCCCGTACATGTCCCGGTTGTGGCCGATGATCGACAGGTGCGCGTGCCGGGCCCGTCGTACGAAGGGCAGGTAGAACTCCGGGGGCAGCCGCAGGTCTCCCGGATGGCGCCCGTCGTAGAAGGAGAAGCGGCGCCCGCTCCGGTCCACGAGGTTGACGCCCCGGGGCGTGCCGTGCGGTGAGACGGTGTGGCTGAAGTCCAGTCCCCGCTCGGCGTAGGAGTCGAGCACCATCCGGCCCTGGGCGTCGTCCCCCAGGTAGTCGATGAACTTGGTGGCCAGCCCCAGCGCGTGGCACCCCAGCGCCACCCCGTTGCCGGTGTGCCCCACGTAGTCGACCACCGGCGGGACGAACACCGAGTCCCCGCCGGGCAGGGCCAGCTCGTCCACCCGGACGATCGTGTCGACGCCCGAGCCCCCCACCACCAGCACGTCGTATCCGTCCGTCACGGACTCCCCCCTCGTCTCCGTCCGCCTCCCTGGGACAGGCGGCCCCGGCAAAGCATAGGGACGTCCGGACACCGCGACCAGGGGAAGCGGTCGTCGGGAGGGAGCGGGACCGCGCGCCCCGCCCGCGGATCCCGCCCGCCGGCGCCGCCGAACCCGTCGGGGAGGCCCATGTCCGCACCGCCGACGGAGGCCCGCCCGCGCGGCCCGTCCCCGTGCCCCGGCCGGTCTCCGGTGGTGGGGCGGTCCCCACCACCGGACCTCCGTCCAGGCCCAGTGACGCCGACCGGCCCCCGTGTTTGGCTCTTGAGCGGGGGCCGGGCAGGGCGCCGACGCCCCTTCCACACGACGAGACGAGCGGAGTTCGCCATGGATGGGCACGTCCGGGACCGGGCCGGAGCCCACGCGCTGCGGGCCTCCGGGCTGACCAGGACCCACAGGAGGGGAGGCGTCCCCGTCCACGCGCTGGCCGGGGTGGACGCGGCCTTCCCCCGGGGAGGGTTCACGGCGGTCATGGGCCCCTCCGGTTCGGGCAAGAGCACCCTCCTGCACTGCCTGGCGGGGCTGGAACGCCCCGACGCGGGCGCGGTGACGGTCGAGGGCCAGCCGATCACCGGACTCGCCGAACCGGCCCTGACCCGGCTGCGCGCACGGGCGTTCGGGTTCGTCTTCCAGTCCTTCAACCTCCTCCCGTCGCTGACCGCGGGGGAGAACATCACCATCGGCCAGCGCCTGTCCGGCCTGCCCCGGGACGAGGCGTGGCACGACCACCTCGTGGCCTCGCTCGGCCTGGCCGACCGCCTCGACCACCGGCCCTCCGAACTCTCCGGGGGCCAGCAGCAGCGCGTCGCCGTCGCCCGCGCCCTGGTGCACCGGCCGAGCGTGCTCCTGGCCGACGAACCCACCGGCAACCTCGACTCCCGCTCCGGGGCCGGTGTCCTGGAGGCGCTGCGCCGGGCCGCCTCCGACCACGGGCAGACCGTCGTCATGGTCACCCACGACCCGGTCGCCGCGGCCCGTGCCGACCGCGTGCTCATGCTGCGCGACGGCCGCGTCCAGGGGGAACTGGCCGACCCCACCGCGGACTCCGTCCTGGCCTGGATCCGACGTCTGGAGGAGCGGTGAACCGCGCGACGCACCACGACGGGCCGTCCGGGGCGGTGGCCGTGGTTCTGCCCGCGGCGGTACCTGCGGGGCCGTGTACAGGCGCACTCGCGGCGGCGCCCACCATGTCACCCGCGGCGGTATCCGCGGTGCTGCCGACCATGTCACCCGCGGCGGTATCCGCGGTGCTGCCGACTATGCCACCCGAGGCGGTGCCCGGCGTGCCGCGCACAGCCCCGCACGCGGCGCTGCCCGGGGCGGTGGCCGCGACATCGCCCACGGCGCCACCCACCATGCCACCCGAGACGCCGACCGGTCGGCCGCCGTATCCGCGCGACCAGGGTGAGGACCCGCACCACCACGAGGCGGCCCCGGGCGACGGGGAAGGCGGTGCCGCGTGATGCGGATGGTTCTGCGCGGCGCCGCCGACCGCGCGCGCCAGCTGGCCCTGTCGGTCCTGACCGTGGCCCTGGGCGCCGGGCTGGCCACGGCCGTCCTCGCCCTCCAGGACTCGGCCGAGCGGGTGGCCGCCGGGGGAGCCGGGACCTCCTGGACGCTGTCGCGGGCACCGGTCGTGGTGACGGCCGTCCCCGAGGAGGCCGCGGCCGGGATCACCGCCTCACCGCTGGGGGAACCGCCCCGTCTGGATCCGCGGACCGTGGCGGAACTGGAGCGCCTTCCCGGCGTGCGCCGGACGGCGGTCGAGGCCCCCTTCTCCGCCTACGTGGTCACCGCCGACCGCACGCTCGGAGGCCACTCCGACCGCTCCTTCGGCCACTCCTGGGCGCTCGCCGAGGCCGAGGGGCTCACCCCCGCCACCGGACGGGCCCCCGAGAGCGGGAACGAGGTGGTCATCGACACCCGCACCGCCGCCGACGCCGGGCTCACCCCTGGCGACCGCGCGCGGGTCCTGACCTCCGACGGGACCGCCGAGGTTCTGGTCACCGGAACCGTCGAGCGCGGCGGCGCCCCGGACCGGGCCCTGTTCTTCCCACCCGCCGAGGCCGCGCGGCGGGGCGGCGACCCGGTCATGGCCGCGCTCTGGCCAGGGGAGGGAACCGACCCCGACCGGCTGGCCGGGGCGGTCGAGGAGGCCGCGCCCGGTGTCCGGGTGCTCACCGGGGACGAACGCGCCACGGCGCTGGCCCTGGACGGGGAGAACCGGGACCTGGCTTCGGGCATGGGCCGGTTCCTGGGCACCATGGCCGCACTGGCGCTGGCGGTGGCCGCCGTCACGGTCGCGGGCCTGCTCTCCCTGACCGTGCGCGACCGCGCCCGGGAGTTCGCCCTCCTGCGCCTGGCCGGGGCCCGGCCAGGGCTGGTGCGCCGACTCGTCGTCGGGGAGGCCCTGGTCCTGGGGTGCGTGGCCGCCGTGCTCTCCTGCGTCGTGGGTTCGGCGCTGGCACTGTTCCTGACCGGACTCTTCACGGAGCTGGGGACGCTGCCGGACGGGTTCGCACTGGTCCTGGGCTGGCCCTCGCTCGCGGCGGGCGTGGCGCTGGCCCTGGCCGTGCCGCTGGCGGCCTCCTTGCACCCCGCGCTCACCGCGGGTCGGATCGCGCCCGTGGAGGCGATGCGCGCGGCGCAGGCCGAACCCGCCCCCTTCTCCCGTGCCCGCCTGGTACTCGGGGCCGTGGCCCTGTGCGGCGCGGCGGCCCTGTTCGCGACGGCCTGGGGCCTGGCCGGAACCGTGGTGGCGGTGACCGCCGCCGTCTCCGCCGCGCTGGTCCTCGTCGCCGCCGCGGTCCTGCTCTCGCCGGTGCTGGTCCACGCGGTGCTGCTCCTGCTGCGCCCGGTCACCCGCAGGAGGGCCGCCTCCCTGGTCGCCGACCGGGAGGCGCGCGCCGACGTCCGCCGGGTGGCGGGCGTCATGACGCCCCTGCTGGTGACGACGGCGGTCGCCTGCCTGCTGCTCTTCCAGGAGACCACCACCACCGAGGCCCGCCTGCGCGCCTACGGCGAGCGCCTGGCCGCCGACCTGGTGGTGTCAGGGTCCCTGGGCGTGGGTCTGCCCGCGTCCGCGGCCGAGGCCGCCGAGGACGTGCCCGGGGTCGCCGCCGCCGGGGGCTACCGCCAGACGGTCACCTCCGCGGGCGGGCCGTACCTGTCCACCCACCTGGTCGAACCCGGGGCGGTGCCGCGGGTCCACGACCTGGCGGTGGAGGACGGCGCGTGGGAGGAATTCGGCGCAGGCGGCGTCGCCGTGCGCGCCGACACCGCCCGGAGCCAGGGGTGGCGCGCGGGACAGACCGTGGAGCTGGTCGGCCCCGACGGCACCGCGTTCACGGCCCGGGTGTCGGTCCTGTACCGGGCGGGGCTCGACTTCCCCGACGTCCTGCTGCCCGAGGAGGCCGTCGCGCCCCGCATGCTCGACACCCTGCACAACGGCCTGTACGTGGCGCTCGACCCCTCGGCCGACGCCGGGAGGACGGCCTCCCGGCTGGAGGAGGCGATCGACGCCGGGCCCGAACTCCGGGTCGCCGACCGCGCCGAGCACATCGCGGACCAGGCCCGGATCGGCCAGGAGGACGCCTGGATCACCCATCTCATGATGGCCCTGGTGGCGGGCTTCGCCGGGGTGAGCGCGGTCAACGCCCTCGTCGTCTCCGTCTCGGCCCGAGCGCGGAGCTTCGCCCTGCTGCGCCTGGTGGGGGCCTCGCGGGCCCAGGTCGCGGGCATGGTCGCGGGGGAGGCCCTGGCGGTGTCGCTGGCGGGGGTGGTGCTGGGCACCGCCACGGCGCTGGCCGGGGTGGCCGCCGCGGGCCACGCCCTCGTCGGCGGCGGGACGGTGGTGCTCGCCGTCCCCCTGGACCAGTACCTGCCGCTGGCCGGTGCCGTCGTGGGCATCGGGCTGCTCGCGAGCCTGGTCCCGGCCGTCGCGGCCCTGCGCGCCCGCCCGCTGCACGCCGCCGGGTGAGCGGCCGCGGGGCCCGGCGCCGGCCGGACCCCGCGACGGTCACGGGCGGGTTCCGGAATCCCGGTCGTGGGCGGACGCCGCACCCACCCAGAGGCCGGATCGCGGGCGGGCGCCGCACCCGAGAGCGCGGCGCCCGCCCACGTCCTCAGCGGTCGACCGGCAGGTCCTCCGCGGCGGTCGCCCACTCCGTGTTCGGCTCGCTGACCAGCACGTGCGTGACGCGCCCGCCCTCGCTCAGGAAGGACTCCGGCAGCCAGGAGCGCGTGTGCTCCCGCCCGTCCAGGCGCACCGAACCGATGTAGGTCGCGTCCGGCCCGGCGTTCGGGGCGACGACGGTGATCGGCTCGCGCCCGACCGGCGCGATCCTGGCGTAGGAGAACACCGGGGCCGACAGCAGCAGCTCGCCGCGCCCCGGCGCCTGCGGGAACAGCCCCAGGGCCGAGAAGACGTACCAGGCCGACATCGTGCCCAGGTCGTCGTTGCCGGGCAGGCCGCCCGGCCCCGTCCCGTACTGGGTGTCCACGATCTCGCGCACCGTCTCCTGGGTCTTCCAGGGCTGACCGAGCGCGTTGTACATCCACGGGGCGTGGATGCCCGGCTCGTTGGTGGGGTCGTAGCGCAGCGGGTCGCCGCCGCCCACCGACCACGCGCCGTCGGGGGTGCGGAAGAACCCGTCCAGGCGCCCGGCCGCGGTCTCCCGGCCGCCCATCGCCTCGGCCAGGCCGCCGACGTCGTGCGGCACCATCCACGTGTAGGTCGCGCTCGTGCCCTGCGCGAACCCGGTGTCGCGCCCGGGGTCGAAGGGCGTCACCCAGGACCCGTCGGCGTTACGCGCCTGCGCGTAGCCCGCCTCCGGCGTGGCCCCGGGGTTGTAGACGTTGCGCCAGTACCCGCCGCGCTCGGCGAACACCGCGGCGTCGTCCTCACGCCCCAGGCGCTCCGCCCACTGGGCGAGCGCGTTGTCGGCCACGGAGGCCTCCAGCGTCTCCGCGGCCCCGCCCCAGCAGTGGCAGTCGTCCTGCGGCGCGTAGCGGAGTTCGAGGTAGCGCTCCAGGTTCGGGCGCTGGCCCTCGCACTGGCCGGGGCACCCGGCGTCGGACAGCCCGTCGGGGTGCGGCTCGGTGGCCTGGGTCCGCAGGGACTCGTAGGCGGCCTCGGCGTCGAACCCGTCCACGCCCATCGCGGCGAACGTCGCCAGCGTCGCGGCGGAGGGGTCGCCGGTCATCACGTGCGTGGGCCCGTTGATGTGCACCCACCTGTCCCACACGCCCCCGTTCTGCTCGGAGAAGTTGAGCAGGGACTGCGCGAAGTCCCCGGCCACCCCGGGCTCCAGCAGCGCGAGCAGCTGGACCTGCGCGCGGTACTGGTCCCAGCCGGAGAAGTTGGTGTACTGCGCGCCCTGCCCGTCCGCCACGCGGTGCGCCTCGCCGTCCATGCCGGGGTAGCGGCCGTCCACGTCGCTCACCAGGTTGGGCTGGAGCAGGGAGTGGTACAGCGCCGTGTAGAAGGCGGTGCGCTGGTCGTCGGTGCCGCCGCCGACCCTGATCGTGCGCAGGCGCCGGTTCCAGGCCTCGCGCGCCGACGCGGCCACCGCGTCCACGCTCTGCCCGGGGGCGATCTCGGCGGCGAGGTTGGCCTCGGCGTTCTCCGCGCTGACGTAGGAGATGCCCACGCGCACGCCCACGTCGGAGCCCTCGGGGAAGGAGACGTAGCCGCCCGAGCCCCGGCCCCGCCGCTGGTCGCGGTCGTAGCCCTCACCGCCCGAGGCGGTGGTGGCCCCCGGCTTCAGCTCGTCGTCCTCCCACGTGCCCACCCCGCTGAAGGGGGTGTCGAAGCGCGCGGTGAAGTGCAGCCGGTAGTACGAGTTGCGGTTGTTCTCGCCGCCGTTGGCGCGCTGTCCGCAGAAGGCGCCGGTGAGCACCGAACCGCTCACCGTGCGGGCCTCCTCGTCGATGCGGACGTCGGCCTCCTCGCTGCCGTTGAGCGAGTTGGAGGTGCGGAAGAGCAGGCTGGCGGGGGCGCCCTCGGGGAAGTCGAACTCCCCGGCACCGGCCCGGTCGGTGACGCTCAGGTCCGTGCGCACGCCGTTGTCCAGGGTCACCGTGTAGCGGCCGGGGGAGGCGGACTCGTCGGCGTGGTCGAAGTCGCTCGCGTACACCTCGTCGCGGGTGTCGGCGCTGGGCGAGGTGTCCACGGGCACGGTGACCGGCATGATCGGCACGTCACCGGCGGCCCCGGGGTGGCAGCCGGCGCCGTTGACGTGGGTCAGGGCGAAGCCCCGCACCCGCGTGACGTCGTAGGAGTAGCCGTTGGCCGCGCCGGTGTCGGTCTGGTCCCCGCGGGTGGTGGTCGGGCTCCAGGAGATCATCCCGAACGGCCGGACCGCGCCGGGGTAGGTGTTGCCGCCGTTGGTGGAGCCGATGAAGGGGTCCACGTAATCGGCGGGCGAGGCCACGGCCTGGGCCGCCTCGACCGGGACGGGCGCCGCCGAGGCCGCCGGGGCGGGGGAGAGCAGGGCGGCGCCGACGGCGAGGGCGAGCAGTGGGGAGAGGAGTCGGGGGGAGCGTGGAGGGAGGGTCATCCTCTGCGTTCCTTCACGGGGGAGCGGGTGGTCCCGGAGAGTCTGGCCCAGCGGCGCGCGCCCCGGCCAGGCTCGGGCGGGGGAGTTGGCGAGTTCTTCGCCGGTCCGTCGCCGCGGTGTCACGGACGGACCACGGTGCGGACCGGGACGGCCCGGCCGCGGGTCCGGGCGCCGTCCGCCGCCCGGGTGGGGGACGGCCGCAGACGTGGACGGGGGAACGGCCGCGGGGCCCGGCGCACGCGCCGGGCCCCGCTCGCTCCGTCCGACGTCAGGGCACGTGCCGCGGGTTGCTCGGCGTGCTCTCGTGGTGCAGCCGGTCCAGGGCGGTCACGTAGTAGGTCACATCACCGCCGCCGGGCGCGGTGAAGACCGTCTCGCCCCCGCCCCCGGCCGCGCGCACCGTGCCGACCATGGCGCGCGGGTCCTGCACGGCGCACGGGACCTCCTGCCGTCCGGGTGCGCCGTCCAGGGCGTAGACCGCGTAGTAGGCGGGCCTGCCGCCGCGACCGGGGCGGATGGTCAGTTCGGTGCCGCCTTCGGCCCGCGCGGCTGCGGTGACCACGGGCTGCTCGGGCGCGGACCCGCCCAGGTCCTCCTTGACCGGGATCAGGGCGGGGTGGGAGTAGTGCTCCTCCACCACGACGTCCATGGCGTCCCTGGCGTTGGTGCGCAGCGAGTTCGCGCTGAAGTAGACGTCCCCGTCCACGCCCGGGTACTCGCGGTTCAGGTCCAGGTGCCGGGAGAGCTCGCCCGGGTCGGACCAGGCGCCCGCGTTGCCGACCTTGTAGGCGGCCTGGCCGATGTAGAGGTGTACGTCGGTGCCCTCGGTGACCTGCTCCCACCAGGGGACGAGCACCGCGTAGTCGGCCACGGGCAGGCCGATCTCCCAGTAGACCTGCGGGTTGATGTAGTCCACCCAGCCCTCGCGCACCCACCTGCGGCTGTCGGCGTAGATCTGGCTGTAGGACTCGAACCCGCCGGTGTCGGAACCGTTGGGGTCGCTGGTGTCGTTGCGCCAGATCCCGAACGGGCTGATGCCGAACTTCACGTGCGGCTTGGCGGCGTGCACCGCCTCGTCCATCTCCTGGACCATGCGGTTGACGTTGTCGCGCCGCCAGTCCCCGATGTCGCCGAACCCGCCGCCGTACTCGGCGAACGTGTCCTGGTCGGGCACCGTCTCGCCCGCCACCGGGTAGGGGTAGAAGTAGTCGTCGAAGTGGACGCCGTCCAGGTCGTAGTTCTCGACCGCGTGCATCATCGCCTCGACGACGAACGCGCGCACCTCGGGGATGCCCGGGTCGTAGTAGAGCTTGCCGCCGTAGGCGAACACCCAGTCCGGGTTGACCCGCGCCGGGTGGTCGGCCACCAGGCGCGAGGGGTCGTCGTGCATGGCCACCCGGTAGGGGTTGAACCAGCCGTGGAACTCCAGGTTGCGGGCGTGCGCCTCCTCGACCGCGAACGCCAGCGGGTCGTAGCCGGGGTCGGTGCCCTGCGTGCCGGTGAGCCACTCAGACCAGGGCTCGTGCGGGGAGGGCCAGAACGCGTCGGCGGTCGGCCGGATCTGCACGAACACGGCGTTGAGCCCGTCGGCCTTCGCCCGGTCGTACAGGTCGGTGAGCTCGGCCTTCTGCTGCTCGGGAGAGAGGCCCTGCTCGCTGGGCCAGTCGATGTTGACCACCGAGGAGATCCACTCGGCGCGCATCTGCCGCTTGGGCGGCGCCTGCGGATCGACCGCGCACTGCTCGGTGGAGGTGTTCGTCGCCGGGACGGCCGGAGCGGCCGCCGCGTGCGGCGCGTGGAGCAGCGACGCGGTGAGCGCTGCGGCCAGGGCTACGGCTCGGGAGACCCGACCCGCCCCCCGGGCGGGCGGGTGAGCGGGACGGTTCCGGTGCGGTTTCGCCAACGTGGGCTCCTTCCGGCTTCTGTCGTGCGGACAGGGAGCAGTCGGAAGGGATGCGCTCCGGTGCGGGCACCGCGCGCGGCGTCCGGGTCTGCCCTAGGAGAAAACCTTCATGATTTGTCGGGCAGATGCAAGACTCCTACGTCAGGTTGATACCGATGTGTCGCGGGAGCCGGGGGTTGTCGGCCCGTCTTCGGAGGCGGCGCGGTGCCCGCAGGCTTCCTCAGCGGCTGTCTGGGGTGCCGCCCCTCGCATACGCGGTCCTGGGAGGCCGTCACGGGTAGGGGTAGCGAGTAGGGGATCGCGTAACCGGGCTCGGTCCTCGGGCCGTGTGGAGTGGAGGGAGTGCCGTGTTCGTCTTCTTCAGCAACCGTCTGGGCTGTGTCATGTCGCTGGTGGTCTCGGTAGCGCTGACCGCGCTGCTTCTGTTCATCCTCAACTCCCTGGGGTGAGGCGGGAGACGGGCGAGGCGGCCGGGATGCCTGTTCCCTGGGAACAACGATGCCCGGCCGTGGTCCTCGGGGGAGGCGGCCGGGCGTGGGTGGTTCCAGGGGTCAGTGCGAGAGGGCGGTTCTCAGGAAGCCGCTCCACTCGGCGGCGGGAAAGGGGAGGTGCCCGGCGCCGGGGTGCTTAGAGTCGCGGACGGCCGCGCCGCAGGGGAGGTCGGCTACCTCGACGCAGTTCTGGGCCCGGCCGCTGTGGGTGCTCTTCCGGAAGCCCGTGGGGATGTGCGCGACCTCGACACATTCGACCCTGTCACTGCTGTAACTGGACTTGAAGAACCGCAGCTCGGTTCTGCTGGTCATGTCAGTTGCTCCTGCTCCATGATCTGCTGGACGAAGTGGGTCGTGCGCGAAGCTTGTAGCGCTGCTGAGTTCAGATGCGAAAAGATCGTGACATAGCGCTGCACGTCATCGGAATCCTGGGCAAAGAGGCTCGCTGTCGCGGTCTCTGTGTAGGCGATACAGGGATCGGCCGGGTTGGGGAAGTCCAGGAGGACGAAGGACCCGGACAGTCCAGCGTGCATGCCCGCGTCGAAGGGCAGCACCTGGATGTCCACGTTCTTCCTGGTGGCCATGTCCAGCAGGTGCTGTAGCTGCTCTCGCATGATCTGTGGGTCGTCGAGCCGCCTTCGCAGGGCTGCTTCGTCGATCACGGCCCAAAAGTGTGGCGGCTGGTAGCGCCCCAGGACGTGCTGGCGCTGTAGCCGCGCGTCAACGTTGCGCCGGACCTCATCGTCCGAGTAGGCGCGCCCGCCTCGGAAGACAGCCTCGCTGTACCTGGGTGTTTGCAGCAGGCCGGGAACGACCTGGCACTGGTAGGTCCGGATCATGGACGCTTCGGCCTCGAAGTCCGGTATGGCGTTACCGCCGAAGACATCCTTGTAGCTGGACCACCAGCCTTGCTCCTTGGATTCTCTCGCGAGCTCGTGAAGGGCTGCGCGGACCTCGTCAGGAGCCTTGTACAGGTCGGCGAGTGCGTCGATGTCACGCGCTTTGATGCGGCGTGCGTCCGCGCCTTCGATGTTGCTGAGGGTGGACTGGGGGACGTCGGCTGTCTTCGCGGCCACAGACAGCTTCAATCCCTGTGACTCACGTAGCCGTCGAAGCTCGCGCGCCAGTCGTCGGCGGCGCACCGTGGGGCTGATCGGGCTGTGCATGTCAGGATTCTAGACCAAGAGTTTTCGATTATCGTTGACAGCTCGATTATCGAGCTGCATCATGTGACTGTAGCTAGTGACTGATGGATCACACAGAGTTCACGTCGGTCAGGCTACGCCCTGCCCGTTCCGCGCATCACGGCATCCGTGAGACTCCTCCAACGGGCACCACGAAACCCCTGCTCACGCCAAGGAGTGTTCTCGTCATGCCCGCGAAAGCCCACGCCCCGATGCCCGTGCCCGCGCTGGGAGAAGCCACGGTCCCGCTGGCCAGCTTCATCCGACCGGTCCACCGCCACTACTTCACCCGGCAGCCCGAGCGGCCCAACTACCGCATGCGCCGCTACGACTTCGCCGGAACCCCGGCCGTGATGCCGCTGGTCCGCGCGTTCCTGGACACCTGCGCCGCCTCCCAGGACACCGACTACCGCTACCTCTTCACGCTGCTGGGATCGGAGTTGGCCAACAATTCGATCCGCCACAGCCTCTCCGGCCAGCCCGGGGGCAGCTACACCCTCCTGGTCCACCGCCACCGGACCGGCCTGCACCTGGCCTGCCGCGACCGGGGCGGCCTGCGCGACGAGGACTCCCACCTGGAGCCCAAGAAGAACGGCCTGAACCTGGACGCCGAATCGGGTCGGGGCCTGGCCATGGTCAACGCCTTCGCCACCGCCTGGGGCGACAACGGCAACGCCCACTACCGCACGGTGTGGTTCTCACTGGCCTACGACCTCACCGGAAGCCGCTGGAACACCCACACCGACCTCTGACATGCCGCCGACATGAGACGGGCCCAGGAAAGCGTTGCAGCGCTTCTCCCGGGCCCTGAACCCCCAACAACCAACCCAGACATAGGTAAGAAAAGAGGATCTGATGCAGCACCCTATCCCCTCGCCCCGCCGTTCGGACGACGTTCGACCGATGCCCCGGCCCATCCCTTTGCTCCCGCGCCGCACCCCGCTCATCGGCCCGGCCTGCCCGGTCTGCGAGCACCCCTCGTGCCGCGTCCGCCGCGCCCAGCGCCTGCCCCGCCTGGGCGGCCACCGCTCCGAGTTCGCCCGCCCGTCGCCCTCCACCACCCTCAACGGACGCCTCCGGCGCAGTTTCTCCGCGGCACACGCCCAGGCCGCCGCGATCCAGGCCCGGCACCGCCACCTGATCGTCTACTACGGCGAGGCCACCCAGTCCTTCTGGGCCGTCACCCCCACCGGCCTCCTCGAAGCTGCGAACGCTGACGCCCTTCTCCTGGCCCTGTGGCCGCACAACGCCCCGTTCATGCCGCCTGCCCTGGCCGTGGAGGCTCTCACCCCCGTACCGGCCTGATCGGCCTCTCCCACCTCGGGCCGGAACCGCCGCCAGCGGTCCCGGCCCGCCTGTGACTCAGCGGTGGATCCCGCCGGAGCGTCCCCGGCCGGGCCCCGCTTACTCCCGGCGCCTACTCCTGCTGGTGGGGCATCCGGATGTTGTACTGGCGCATCTTGCGGTAGACGGTCGCCCGTCCCATCCCCAGCTCGGCGGCGGCCCCGACTACGGTCGCGCCCGGGGCCGTCAGGCAGCGGACGATCTCGTCGCGCTCCATCGCCTGGATACGGCTGAGGCGGCGCCCGCCGTTGCTGCGGAAGACTTCGGCGGGCAGGTGGTGCACGTCGATGACGTCCGCGCGCTGCGCCGCGTCGCACACCGCCCGCTTCAGCTCGGTGACGTTGCCCGGCCAGTGGTAGTCGGTGAGCGCGCGGGAGGCCGCCGGGGTGAAGCCGATCGCCCGCCCCCGGGCCCCCTGCGCGAAGTGCCGCGCGAGCGGCAGCACGTCCTCCGGTCGGCGGCGCAGGGCCGGGGCCTCGACCACCGTGTCCACCAGCTCCCGCAGGGACTCCGGGAGCGCGTCGAAGCTCCGCCCCGTGACCACGAAGGGCTGCGGACGTCCGCCCGCGCGCCGCGCCCCGGCCAGCAGCCGGGCCAGCTCGCTCGCGCCCCATGCCGGAAGCTCCTCCACCCCGGACACGATCACGCACGTGTCGTCCTTGGCCAGCTCGGGGGTCCAGAGCGTGAGCCAGGAGTCCACGTCCTCCGGGGCGGGCGGACGGGCGTTGAGCACCCTCTCCCGTGCGCTGACCTGCCGCCGAGCGAGCGAGGCCAGGGAGGTCCGGCCCGAACCGGGCTCTCCCACGACCGCCAGGGTCCTCCCGCCGACCGCCTGGCGGGCCTCGGTGACGGCGCCGCGCCAGAGCCGCGACGCGCAGGCGTCGGCCTGTCCGCCGCCGGCGGCGCGGAAGCGGAACACCGCGCCCCTGGGCGCGGGCTGGACCCGGCGCCCCGTGCCCCGGGCGAGCATGAGCGCGGACGTGCTCTGCGCGGCGGACTGGGCCAGCGCCAGCAGCAGGGCCGACGAGGACTCCGACCAGGTGGTCAGGTTGACGCTGCCGACCAGCGTGCCGTCCGCCGGGTCCAGGACCGGAGCGGCGGCGCAGGTGTACCCGCGCAGCCCCGTGCAGTAGTGCTCCTCCGCCCTGACCAGCGACGGCGCGCGGTCGGCCAGGGCCAGGCCGAGGCCGTTGGTGCCCGCGTCGCGTTCGGCGTAGGAGAACCCGGGCGCCAGGTGGACCCGGTCCAGCGAGCGCAGGATCGCCGCGTCGTTGGCGAGCCTGCTCAGCACCAGCCCCTCGCTGTCGGTGATCATCAGGCTCACCGGCTCGTTGGCGATGGTGCGCTGAATGCCCCGCAGGACCTCGTTGCCGCACTCGTAGAGCAGCGAGTCGGTGTCCACGGAACCGGTGAACGCGGGCTCCACCCGTTCGGCGGAGACGCCGTAGTGCTCGCTGCGCCGCCACGAGGCGCGCAGCCGGGGGGCTTTCGCCGGTGTCCGTCCGGCGGTGTCGGTGGGTGCGTGTCTGGGCGGTGAACACGTCCGGTCGTGCACGTCGGCCTCCAGGGGTTCTGCGGCCGCGACCTGGGCGGACGGTCGGTACACCCGCCCGGGCCGCGTGACGGCCAGGTTACTCGTCCGTGTCCCGGAGGCCCCGGAGCGACTGTCTCAAACTGAGACACGCGACACACACCAGAGTTGCGTACGTCTCCCTAGTCTTCCAGCGAAACGGCCGACTCGACCCGGCCTCGTGGGAGGAAGCATGTACAGCAAGGACGGCGAGGACTACTTCGTCGTGGACGCGCACGTCGCCCTGTGGGACGCGCGTCCCGAGAACCAGCTCAACATCCACGGCAAGCAGTTCATCGACTGCTTCTACGACTACCACCGCAACCTCGGCCCGGAGTCGGAGCTGTGGCCGTACGAGGACTTCCTCTACTACGGCGGCGAGCGCCTGATGCGCGACCTGTTCACCGACGGCTACGTCGACCACGCCATCTTCCAGCCCGCCCACCTCGGCGCCTTCTACCGCAACGGGTTCGGGCAGGCCGAGGAGGCCTTCGCGCTCACCCAGGCCCACCCCGACAAGCTCACCTACAACCACTGCTGGGACCCCCGCTTCGAGGAGGAGGGGCTGGAGTGGCTGCGCCGCGACGCCGAGCGGTTCGGACTCCAGGGGGTCAAGCTCTACACCGCCGAGTGGAAGGAGGGCTCGCGCGGGTACAAGCTGGACGACCCGTGGACCTACCGCTACCTGGAGACCTGCCAGGAGCTCGGCATCCGCAACATCCACGTCCACAAGGGGCCCACGATCCGGCCGCTGGACCGCGACGCCTTCGACGTGGCCGACGTGGACCACGCGGCGACCGACTTCCCCGACCTCAACTTCGTGGTGGAGCACTGCGGGCTGCCCCGCCTGGAGGACTTCTGCTGGATCGCCACCCAGGAGCCCAACGTGCACGCGGGCCTGGCCGTGGCGATCCCCTTCATCCACACGCGGCCGCGCTACTTCGCGCAGATCCTCGGCGAGCTGCTGTACTGGCTGGACGAGGACCGCATCCAGTTCTCCAGCGACTACGCCCTGTGGACCCCGCGCTGGCTGGTGGAGAAGTTCGTGGACTTCCAGATCCCCGAGGACATGACCGAGTACGCGCCGGTCACCGTGGACCAGAAGAAGAAGATCCTCGGGCTCAACGCGGCCGCGATGTACGGCATCGAGGTGCCCGAGGGGCTGGGCCTGGCGGCCGACGCCGACGCCGGGGCCAACGCCGAGGCGGTGGTCTGACATGCGCCCGTCCGGACACACCCGGTTGGAGCGCCCGGCCCCGCGGCACGAGGCCTCCGGACACAGGACCCCGGATGACGCGGAGCTGGAGCGGGCGGCGCTGCGGGCGCTGGACGCGGTGTACGACCCCGAGCTGGACGAGCCCGTCACCGACCTGGGCTTCGTCCGCTCGGTCAGGGCCGACGGCGGCGCGCTCACCGTCCACCTGCGGCTGCCCACCTCGTTCTGCGCGCCCAACTTCGCCTACCTCATGGCCTCCGACGCCAAGGACGTGCTCACCGACCTGCCCGGCGTGCGGGAGGTCGCGGTCCTCCTCGACGACCACCACGACTCGGACAGGATCAATCGAGGTCTGGCCGCGGACGCGGGCTACCGCGGCACGTTCGGGGACGAGGCGCAGGAGGACCTGGAGGAGCTGCGCCTGGTCTTCCAACGCAAGGCCCACGCCGCCGCGATGGAGCGGGCCCTGACCCTGCTGCTGCGCGCGGACCCCGGCCTGGCCGAGGAGGACCTGCACGACCTCACCCTCGCCGACCTGCCCGACGACCGGGCCGGGCGGGCGCTGCTGCGGCGACGCGCGGCGCTCGGGCTGGACGACGACCCGACCGCGCGCGTGCTCGTGGACGACCACGGCGACCCCTTTCCCCGTGAGGAGGTTCCGCTGCGGCTGAGGTTCGCCCGCTCCACCCGGATCTCCATCGAGGGCAACGCGCACTTCTGCCGCGGGCTGCTGCGCACCCGCTACCCCGGGTCGGAGGCCGACCAGGCCCCGCCCGCCCACACACTTCCGCTCACCGTCCAAGCGAGGCAGTCATGAAGGCAGTCCAGGTCGTCGGCTACGGCCAGAACCCGCGCATGGAGGAGGTGCCCGCCCCGGAGGTCACCGGTCCCTTCGACGTCGTCGTCAGGATCGGCGGCGCCGGAGTGTGCCGCACCGACATCCACATCCTGGAGGGGCAGTGGGCTCAGAAGTCCGGTGTCACCCTGCCCTACACGATCGGCCACGAGAACGCGGGCTGGGTGCACGCCGTGGGCAGCGGCGTCACCAACGTCTCCGAGGGCGACAAGGTCATCGTGCACCCGCTGATCACCTGCGGCCTGTGCCGGGCCTGCCGCTCCGGTGACGACGTCCACTGCGAGAACAACCTCTTCCCCGGCATCGACACGGCCGGGGGCTACGCCGAGTACCTCAAGACCTCCGCGCGCAGTGTGGTGCGCATCGACGACTCCCTCGAACCCTCCGACGTGGCCGCGCTCGCCGACGCCGGGCTGACCGCCTACCACGCCGCGGCCAAGGCCGCGCGCCGCCTGCGCCCCGGCGACCGGTGCGCGGTGATCGGCGCCGGGGGCCTCGGGCACATCGGCGTCCAGGTGCTCAAGGCGATCACCGCGGCCGAGATCATCGCGGTGGACCGCAACGCCGACGCTGTCGCCCTGGCCACCTCGATCGGCGCAGACCACGGGGTGGTCGCGGACGGCACGCAGGTCGAGCAGGTCCTGGAGCTCACCGGCGGCCACGGCGCCGAGGTGGTCATCGACTTCGTGGGGGAGGGCGGGGCGACCTCGGACGGTGTGCGGTTCCTGCGCCGGGCCGGGGACTACCACGTCGTCGGGTACGGCGAGAACATCGACGTGCCGACGATCGACGTCATCTCGGCGGAGATCAACTTCGTCGGCAACCTCGTCGGCTCCTACAACGACCTGTGCGAGCTGATGGTGCTGGCGGCGCGGGGGCACGTGCGGCTGCACACCAGCAAGTACCCGCTCGACCGCTTCCAGGACGCGCTGGACGACCTCGGCGCCGGGCGTGTCCGGGGCCGCGCGATCCTCGTCCCGTAGGGGACCTTCGACCACGCCGGGAGGGAGCGCCCGGCCGGGCCCACGGGTCCGGCCGGGCCCGTACCCGTTCGCGCGCTGCCAGGGCGTGTCGCCGGTGTGCGACGGGGTGTCCTGGCGCAGGTGGTGTGTTCCGGCGCGGCAGCGGGCATGTGGGGGTCTTGGTCGGAAAGCGCTTGCCTTGTAACGTGGGTCACCCCGCTGTACAAGGAGGCGTGCCCATGGGGATCCCCCCGCGTTCCGTCCGAAGAACGAGTCCGCTCATCGCGGGCGCATGTGCCCTGGTGATGGCCGCGAGTTCCGCCGCGCTGGCCGAGCCCGGAGGAGACTCCGGCATCCAGCTGGAACGGCTGGATCGCGGCCTGGTCGCGGTCGACACCTCGGAAGGCGTTTTCCTGAGCTGGCGCCTGCTGGCCTCCGAGGTCGGCGGACACACCGACTCCGGGCTCCGGGGCCCGCAGTTCCGGGTGTACCGGGACGGCCGGGTCGTCGGGATGGTGCGCGACAGCACCAACTTCCTGGACGGGGAGGGGAGCGCCGACTCCGAGTACCGGGTCGTCCCCGTCCCCCGGGGAAGGCCCGGCGTCGGCCCCGAGGGCGAGGCCGCCGTGTGGGCCGAGGGCCACCACGACCTGCCGCTCCGGAAGCCCGAGGGCGGCACCACCCCGGCGGGCGAGGAGTACGGCTACACCGCCAACGACGTCAGCGTCGGCGACGTGGACGGCGACGGGCGGTACGAGTTCGTCGTCAAGTGGGACCCCACCAACTCCAAGGACGTCTCCCAGCGTGGCTACACCGGCCCGACGTACGTGGACACCTACACCCTGGACGGCGAGCTGCTGCACCGCGTCGACCTGGGCGTCAACATCCGGTCGGGCGCGCACTACACGCAGTTCGTCGTCTACGACCTCGACGGCGACGGCCGCTCGGAGATCATGCTCAAGACCGCCCCGGGCACCCGGACTCTGACCTTCGACGGGGACGGTGCGGCCTCCGGGGATTACATCACCCTGCCGGAGGAGGACGTCGAGGCCGGGGTCGATCACGGCGACGACTACCGGATGAGCGCCGAGGACTACCGCGAGCACGTCGTGGAGGTGTTCCTGGGCTGGTACGAGCACCCCGAGGTCGTGGCCGGGAACTGGCCCGCCACCCTGGAGGAGGCCTTCGGCGAGGAGCCCCGGTACGACTACCCCCTCAGCCGAGAGAACGCCGGGGCCCTCGCGGACTTCTTCCTCGACGAGTACGCGCCCTCGCGCAGCGCGCGCAACGAGCTGCGCGAGTTCGAGGGCTTCGTGGTGGACGGTCCCGAGTACCTGACGGTGTTCGACGGCGAGACCGGCGCGGAGCTGGACACCGTCCGCTACGAGCCGGGCCGGGGCGACGACGGCCTCCTGTGGGGCGACTACGCGATGTCGCGCATCGAGCCGGGCAACCGGGTGGACCGGCTGCTGTCCGGGGTGGCCTACCTGGACGGCTTCCGCCCGTCGGCGGTGTTCGCCCGGGGCTACTACACGCGCTCGGCCGTGGCCGCCTACGACTTCGACGGCGAGGACATCAGCACGCGCTGGGTCGCGGACAGCGGGCACGTGCCGATGGACAACCCGTTCGACGCCTCCCCGCACGGCGGTCAGGGCTCCGACCCCGAGATGGGCACGCTCGCGGGACAGGGCTTCCACTCCTTCGGCGTGGCCGACGTGGACGCCGACGGTCGCCAGGAGATCGTCTACGGCTCCGCGACCCTGGACGACGACGGGTCGCTGCTGTACTCCTCGCACGCCGAGGGCCCGCCCGGGAGCGCCATCGAGGGCGAGACGACCAAGCTCGGGCACGGCGACGCGATGCACGTGGGCGACCTCGACCCGGAGCGCGAGGGCCTGGAGGTCTGGACCGTGCACGAGGGCGGCGCGAGCGCGCCGTACGGGTTCGCGATGCGCGACGCCGCCACCGGAGAGGTGCTGTTCGGCGGGTACACGGGCACCGACACCGGTCGGGGCATGGTCGGCGACATCGACCCGGACGTCCCCGGCCTGGAGGTGTGGTCCTCGATGCCGCCCGGCGGCGGGGGTGAGGCGGGCCTGTGGAGCGCCGGCGGAGAGTTCCTGGGCGACCAGACCCCGGGCACGAACATGAGCGTCCGCTGGGCCGCCGACATGACCACGCAGATCGTCGATGGCACCGAGGACCCCAGGATCGAGGACTGGCGGCGCGGAACCCTGCTCACCGCCGAGGGCACGCTCACCAACAACGGGACGAAGGGCAACCCCGCCCTGGTCGCGGACGTGCTCGGCGACTGGCGCGAGGAGCTGGTCCTGCGCACGGAGGACAGCGGCGCGCTGCGTATCCTCACCAGCACCGAGGTGACCGGACACCGGCTGCACACCCTCATGCACGACCCGCAGTACCGGGTGGACGTGGCCCGGCAGCAGACCGGCTACAACCAGCCCGCGTACACGTCCTTCCACCTGGGTGCGGACACCGACTGGGCGCGGGTGGAGGTTCCCGACGCCGTCTACCCGGAGTAGCGCGCTGACCGGAAAGGCCCACCAGCCCGCCTCACGCGCCGTGGTCTTGTACTTGTAGCCGATGTCGACGATCGAGCCTCGCTATGAGTACAAGATCACCGCAGGTCAAGGGCCCATGCGTCACCCTGGCAACACTTCCGGCCGGATGGGGCACGCGCCTCGGGCGGACCGAACGTTCGGAGCGGATCCGCACGTTCAGGCTGGCCCGCAGGCCCGGAACGAGGCGCGTCTCCGGAACGGAGGCGCGCCCCGCCGCGCGGGCCCGCGGCGTGACCGGGCGGGGCGGGAGTCCCGTCCCGCCCCGCCCGGAGTCACCACGACACCGGTCGGCCGTCCGGATGGAAGTCGTGCCTGCGCAGCGTCCTCGCGCGGTCGTGTCGGCCGAAGCCCTGCGAGCTGAGCCAGACCACGGCCCAGAGCAGGCCCAGACCGGCGAGGTTCTCCCAGGCCTTGGGCAGGAGGCCCATCGTGTGCTCGGTGCCCCAGGGGTCCACCCCCGCGGCCATGGGGAGCAGGACGGCCAAGGGGGACAGGAGGACCACGGGCAGCAGCAGGGCGGCCAGGCCCCAGCCGACCCTCCGCACGGCGTAGCCCCTGCCGGTGACGTCGTCGCGCACCCACATGCGGTGGCGGTAGGGGACCCGGGTTCCCAGGAAGCGGTAGCGCGCCCAGGCGCCCAGGGGCGGACGCTCGCGCAGGCGGGTGCGCAGACCCGCGACCACCAGCCCCCGGAGTTCGGCCCGGTCCACCGCGTCGCCGCCGGCGGCGCGCTGGAGGTCCAGCGCGGTGGCCACGATCTCCTCGCCGTGCCGCTCGCGGTAGTGGCGGGGGTACCAGCGCAGCGCTCGCCGGAGCCGCTCCTCGTAGGCGTCCATGGATCACGCTCCTCCTGTCTGCGGGCTCGGCCCCGGGTTCAGGAGCCGCTGGGCGAGGTCGGCGAGTCGGGTCATGCGCTCGGTCTCCCGGACCAGGGCCGCGTGCCCCTGGCCGGTGAGTCGGTAGTAGCGCCGGTTGCGGCCCCGCACGACCTCCTCGCCGGACACCTCCACCAGGCCGCCGTCGGCCAGGCGGTCCAGCGCGCCGTACAGGGTTCCGGCGCCGAGCGAGACGTCGCCGTCGGAGAGCCGGCGCACGGCCGAGATGATCCCGTACCCGTGCATCGGCTCCTCGGCGAGGGCCAGGAGCACGAGGTAGGTCTGCTCTCTCATCTTCATGTCTGATATATATCAGTGAACGATATATAAAGGCAAGGGAGGTCCACGGGAGGGCCCCGCGCGCAACGACCGGGACGGGCCGGTTCGCGGGTCGGGGAGTGCCCGGCGATCCCGTGGAAGCTCCGCGTCACCTTTTCCGGTCGCGAACCGTCGAGGAGAGGACTCCTACGATTCCCGACCCGAAGAGGGAGCAGTGGCATGAACGCCGTCTACGTCCTGGTGACCGTGCTCGCCGTCCTGGCCAACGGCGGCATGGCCGTCGCCGACCTGCTGCGCGCGCGGTTCGTCCTGGCCAACTCCGCCGCCGTGGGTGTTCCCGAGTCGTGGCTGACCGCCCTCGGCCTCCTCAAGGGCGCGGGCGCGCTGGGCCTGCTCCTCGGCCTGCTCGGCGTCCCGGTGATCGGGGCCGCGGCGGCGCTGGGGCTGACGCTGTTCTTCGTGGGGGCGGTGGCCACGCACCTGCGGGCGCGCAACTACGCACTGGCCTATCCGCTCGTCTACCTGGCGCTGGCCCTGGGGTCGCTGGTCCTGTACTTCACCGTGTGAGGGCCCCTCCGCGTCAGCTCCCGGCGGGGCGACCACGCCGGGAGAGGCCGCGGCGGCCTCAGGCCGAGGACGCGTCCCCGCTGCCGTCCCCGTGGTCGTGCCCGAAGGCGGGCAGGCCGCGGGCCGCGGTGGTCAGCGCGGTGCGCAGCAGCGGCCCCACGCCCTCCGGCGAAGCGCCCTGCCCGTCGCCGCCCAGGCGCGCCCGCTCCTCGGCGGCCAGGCGCAGTGCCGAGTTGAGGGTGGCCGCCTGGACGCGGACGGCCAGGCTGTCGGCGGGCTCCCCGGTGCGGTCGGCGATGATCCGGGCGAAGACGGACTCGGCCGCGTGGTGGACCTCCAGCCACACCGCCATGAGCGCCGGTTCGCCGCGGGTCATCCGGATGAGGTCGGCGACGGGCCCCTCCACGACCTGCGGCTCGCCGTCGAAGAACCGCTCCCGCTCCAGGTAATCCAGGAGGGGGACGTCCGGGGGGCAGGCGCGCAGGCGTTCGGCCATGTGCTCCAGGCCCGTCGTCAGCAGGGGCCGGACGCAGCTCTCCTTGCTGGGGAAGTACCGCCACAGCGTCCTGGTGGAGATGCCGAGCGCGTGCGCGATGTCGTCGCCCGTGGTGCCCGACACCCCGTTCTCGGTGAACAGCCGCACGGCCGCGCGCGCGATCTCGGTGCGGACGATCTCCCTGCGCCGCTCGGTCATGGGCGGGCGGCCCCGCCCCGAGGGTGCGGGGGTCGTCTCCGAGGGCGGTGTTCCTGGCACGACCGTTCCCCCTCCCGTGTCCGCGGCGCCTGGGCGGGTCCACTCTACTAACGCCCGGACCAGGCACAACAATATTTTTCTTTGAGTGACAAAAAGTCTTACAGTGACAACAGCGGCCGCCGTGGCCGCCACTAGCGGCAACGAGAGGGCTTCCCATGACCGGCCTGGGCCTGAAGGACAAGAACGTCATCGTCACCGGAGGCGGCTCCGGCATCGGCCGCGCGAGCGCGCTGCGCTTCGCCGAGGAGGGCGCCAGGGTCCTGGTCGCCGACCTCAACGCCGACACCGCGCGGGAGGCTGCCGAGGAGATCCGTGCGGCCGGGGGCACCGCCGAGACCGTGGTCGGCGACCTCAGCCGCCAGGAGGTCGTGGACGAGGTCGTCGCCACGGCCGTCGAACGCCTCGGCGGTGTCGACGTCCTGGTCAACAACGCCGGGATCATGGACGACATGTCCGCCACCGCCGACGTCACCGACGCGGTCTGGGAGCGGCTCCTGCGGGTGAACCTCACCGCGCCCTTCCTGCTCACCCGCGCGGTCCTGCCCCTCATGGCGGAGCAGGGCCGGGGATCGGTCGTCTTCACCGCCTCGGAGGCCTCCCTGCGCGGCAGCGCCGCCGGGGCCGCCTACACCGCCTCCAAGCACGGCGTGGTCGGCCTGGTCAAGTCCACCGCGGTCATGTACCGCGACAAGGGGATCAGGGTCAACGCCGTCGCCCCCGGCGGCACCGCCACCTCGATCACCGTCGACGTCGCGTCCGCGCCCCACGGCCCGACCACCCTCGGTACCTTCATGTCCAACATGGGCCGCGTGGCCCGGGCCGAGGAGCTGGCCGCCGCCGTCGTCTTCCTGGCCTCCGACGCGGCGAGCAGCATCAACGGAGCGGTCCTGCCGGTGGACAACGGCTGGTCGGCGGTCTGAGGGGGCGCCCGCGCGCGGACCCGGCCACGGGTCCGCGACGGCGGGCGCGGCGGGCGTGCGAACGCGTACGCCCCATTTCTTAAGTCAGTCGCTTGACTCAACGCGGTGGCGGAAGTTCACTGTACGTGTACGTACCGCTGACGCAGAGGAGTGACGGCTGTGGGTGCCGACGAGACCGAACGGCTCATGGACTACCCGATCCCCGGTCCGGAGGCGCTGGAGCCGCCCGCGGAGTGGGCGGAGCTGAGGCGGCGGTGCCCCGTCGCCGGGGTGCGGCTGCCCAGCGGCGACCGGGCGGAGGTGGTCACCCGCTACGAGGACGTCAGGCGGGTGCTCTCCGACCCGCGCTTCACCCGGCGGCTCGACGCCGAGGACGCGGCCCGGGTCTCGGCCAGCGCGACGGGCGGCGTGTTCAACAGCGACCTGGCGGCGGCGGTCCCCGACAGCGGGGAGGAGCACCGGCAGTGGCGGCGGCTGGTCGGCAAGTGGTTCACCGCCAAGCGCATGAACGCGCTGCGGCCCGGGATCGAGGCCATGGCCGACCGGCTCGTCGACGGCATGGTGGAGCGCGGCCACCCGGCGGACCTCAGGGCGGACCTGGGATTCCCCCTGCCGGTGTGGGTCATCTGCGACATGCTCGGCGTGCCCGACTCCGACCGCGACCGCTTCTCCCACTGGTCGGACGCGCTGCTCAACCTCACCCGCTACTCCCAGGAGGAGATGGACCGGGCCCAGGCCGAGTTCCTCGCGTACATGGGCGGCCACGTCGAGGCCAAGCGGGCGGAGCCGCGCGAGGACCTGATCAGCTCCCTGATCACCGAGACCGCCGAGGCCGGGGTCGACCTGCCCACCTCCGCGCTGGTCGCCACCAGCATGGGCCTGCTGGTCGCCGGGCACGAGACCACCGCCAACATGATCGGCAAGATGGTGGCGATGCTGCTGGACGACCGGAGCCGCTGGGAGAGGCTGCTGGACGACCGGACGCTGGTGCGCTCCGCGGTGGAGGAGGCCCTGCGCTTCGACGCCAACTCCGGGCTCGGCCTGCCGCGCTACATCACCGAGGAGACCGAGATCGGCGGTTCCGTCGTCCCGGCCGGGACCACCGTCATGTGCAGCATGGGCGCCGCCAACCGGGACGAGAGCGCGTTCGAGAACGCGGACGAGATGGACCTGGGACGTGTGCCCAACCCGCACCTGGGCTTCGGCGCGGGGGCGCACTCGTGCCTGGGGCAGGCGCTGGCCCGCACCGAGCTCCAGGCCGTGCTCGACGTGCTGCTGCGCAGGCTCCCCACGCTGGAGCTGGCCGTCCCCGCGGCGGAGCTGCGGCGACTCGACGGCCTGGTCGTGGGCGGACTGAGCGAGGTCCCGGTCCGGTGGTGACCGTGTCGCGGACGCGGACCGAACGCGCCGGCGCCACGCGGGAGCTGATCCTGTCCACCGCCGAGCGCCTGTTCGCCGAACACGGCCTGTTCGCGGTGTCCAACCGGGGCATCAGCGTGGCGGCGGGCCAGGGCAACAACACGGCTGTCGGCTACCACTTCGGCACCAGGGCCGACCTCGTGCGCGCGATCGTGCGCACGCACACCGGGCCCATGGAACTGCTGTGGTCGCGGATGGCCGAGGAGGCGGGGGAGTCCCCGGGCGTGCGGGACCGGATCGCCTGCCTGGTCCGGCCGGTGACCCGGCACCTCGCGCACCTGGGCGTCCCGAGCTGGTTCGCCCGCTTCTCCGCGCAGGTCATGACCGACCCGGGCCTGCGCGTGATCATGACCGAGGAGACGCTGATTGCGCCCCAGCTCAGGCGGATCCTCACCGGTCTGCGCGCCGGCCTGCCCGACCTGCCGCCGCAGGTGCGCGCCGAACGCGAGGACATGACCCGCCACCTGATCGTGCACACGTGCGCCGAGCGCGAGCGCGCGCTCGCCGAGGAGGCGGCGACGCCCCGGTGCAGCTGGGAGGACACGGCGACCGGGCTGGTCGACGCCCTCACGGGGATCTGGCTCGCCCCCGCCACCCCGGCCGCCGGGCACGACCACGCCGCGACGACGAAGGAGGAATGACCATGAGGGTGACCGTCGACCAGGACTGGTGCTGCGGCGCGGGCCAGTGCGTACTGCTCGCCCCGGAGGTGTTCGACCAGCGGGAGGAGGACGGCATCGTCGAGCTGCTCACCGAACGGCCGCCGGAGAACCTGTACCCGGCCGTGCGCGAGGCGGGACAGGTGTGCCCCACCGGCGCGATCCACGTGGACGAGGACGCCTGAGCGCGACGCGGCCGGGGCAGCCCGGGGAACACGGGAGCGGCCCGCCGGGACTCCGGCGGGCCGCTCCCGTCGCCTCGTCAGTGCCCGCCGTCCCGGGTCAGTGCCCGCCGGTGAGGGTTCCGGACAGCTCCCGGTGCAGGTGCGCGCTGGGCCCGTTGAGGCCGGTGATCTCCACCCGCACCCCGTGCCTGCGGAAGTGCTCCGTGACCTGGTCCAGGGCGGCCACGGCCGAGGAGTCCCACACGTGCGCGTCGGACATGTCGATGACCACGCGCCTGAGTCCCTCCTCCGTGTAGTCGAACCGGTTGACCAGCTCGCCGGTGGAGGCGAAGAACACCTCTCCGTTGACCGAGTACACACGGGTGCCGCCCTCGGGGTCGAGCACGCTGGTGACGTCGGCCTGCATGGCCGCCCGGCGGGCGAAGAGCACCATGGACACCACGACCCCGACGATCACGCCCAGGGCCAGGTTGTGGGTGGCCACGACCACGGCGACGGTGATGACCATGACCAGGGTCTCGGTCCAGGGCATCCGCCTCAGGGTGGCCGGGGCGACGCTGTGCCAGTCGAAGGTCACGACCGCCACGAAGAACATCACCGCGACCAGCGCCGCGACCGGGATCATGCCCACCAGGTCGCCCAGGGCCACGCACAGGATGATCAGGAACGTGCCCGCCAGGAAGGTCGAGACGCGGGTGCGGGCCCCGGACTTGACGTTGATCATGGTCTGGCCGATCATCGCGCACCCGGCCATGCCGCCGAAGAACCCGACCAGGACGTTGGCGAACCCCTGGCCGCGGGCCTCGCGGCCGTGGTTCGAGGCGGTCTCGGTCTGGTCGTCGACGACCTTGGCGGTCATCAGCGACTCCATCAGCCCCACCAGGGCCAGGGTCAGCGAGTAGGGGGCGATCAGGACCAGCGTGTCCAGCGTGTAGGGCACGTCCGGGATCAGCGGCACGGGCAGGGTGCCGGGCAGTTCGCCCATGTCCCCGACCGTCTGCGCCGGGATGCCCAGGGTCAGCGCGGCGACGGTGAGCACGACGATGGCCACCAGCGGCGCGGGGACCGCCTTGGTCAGGCGGGGCAGGCCGAAGACGATGACCAGGCCCACGGCCACCATGACGTAGATCGGTACGCCCACGCCCTCCAGGTAGGGCAGCTGGGCCGTGAAGATGAGGATGGCCAGGGCGTTGATGAACCCGGTCATCACGCTGGGCGGCACGAACCGCATCAGCCTGGCCACCCCGAGCAGTCCCAGGGCGACCTGGATGAGCCCGGCCAGGATGGTGGCGGCGATGAGGTGGTCGACGCCGTGCTCCATCGACAGCGGCGCCGCGACCAGGGCCATCGCGCCGGTGGCGGCGGAGATCATCGCGGGCCGTCCGCCCAGGAAGGAGATGGACACGGCCATCACGAAGGAGGCGTACAGGCCCACGCGGGGGTCGACCCCGGCGATGAGGGAGAAGGCGATGGCCTCGGGGATCAGGGCCAGGGCGACGACCAGCCCGGCCAGCACGTCGGCGCGCAGCTGCGCGGCGGCGGGGATCCGGGCCTTGAGGGACCGGGGGGTCTTCACGGGCAGTTTCATGGCACCCATCGGGTTTCGGGCAGCCCACGACGAGGACCGCGGTGTTCGGGTCAGGCGTTCGTGCCCGGCGCGGACGCGCGCCGGGCGGGGGTGCGCTCGTGTGCACGGGGATCCGAGGCGACGTCCGTGACACCCCGGGGCGGCTTCGTCGCCGCGGGACCGGCCGTGCCCCTGGGGCGGGCCGTGCCCCTGGGCAGGACCGGAGGAGAGCGCGGTGGCACCCCGCTCGTGCACGGGTGACGACCCGGAGAGACTCTACTCTTACGTTAGAGTCTGAGTCGCCCTCGGTGGCTGAGACAACCCTCACACGACGGAAGGGTGTGGGTGTTCCTCCAGGCGGGGGCGGGTTCTCCATCCGGCGGACGCGCTCCCCGGCGATGGCGCACCGTGACCACAAGGGGCGGCCGAAACCCGTTCTCCTCCGCCGTGATCTTGTACCCATAGCGCGTCCCGACGGTCGAGGCGCGCTATGAGTACAAGATCATCGCGGGCCAGGGCCCTCGTGGCGCACCAGCGGCGTTTTCGGTCAGCCCATCAGGCGGTGGCGTTGTCGCGGGCGCGCTGTTCGCGCAGCCGCCCGGCGAACTCCTCGGCCATCGCCAGCTGATCGCGCAGGGTCTGGCAGCGGGCGACGATGGCCGCCTCGAAGGCGTCGAGCCTCTCGCTCAGGACCCGCCGCTCGTCGGGGCCGGTCTCGGCCGAGCCCAGACGGTCGACGGCCTCCAGTAGTTCGCGGGTCTCCTCCAGGCTGAACTCCAGCGGCTTCATCCGCTTGATGAGGTTCAGGCGGTCCACGTCCGTCTCGGTGTAGAGCCGGAAGCCGCCGCGGGAGCGCGCGGAGGGCTCGACCAGGCCGACCTCGCCGTAGTAGCGGATCGTGCGCAGGGACAGGCCGGTCCGTTCGGCGACCTCGCCGATCTGCATGTGCTGCGCGCCGGACATCGCGGCACCCCCTCTCGTCCACCCGACTCTAACGTCGCACCGAACCCGTCGCGGCCCGCCGCCGGGCGCCCCGGTCCCTCCGTGAAGCCGTTGTCGGCCCGGCGGGCGCTCGGACATGGTGGACCGCCCCCGAGGCGCGGTCCGAACGCGCCCCCCACACGGAGGAACCGCCATGTCCACCCTTCGGGTCGCCGCCGAGCGGCTGACGATCCACCCGCACCCCAACGCGGACGCGCTGGAGCTGGCGCAGGTCGGGCTGTTCCGCGCGGTCGTGGCCAAGGGGGCCTGCCGCACCGGCGACTGGGCCGTCTAGCGGGGAACCGGTGCGCCCGCGCGGCCGTCGTCGCTGCTTCCGTGTCCGGGCACGGGCCCGGGCAGACCCGGCCGTGTCCCGGGCTCAGTCGACGGGCTTCTCCCAGACCGAGACGTGCTGGCGGCTGGCGCTGGTGAACGGCTCCCGGGTCCACCCGTCCCACCGGTCGCGCAGGCGCATCCCGGCGAGCCTGGCCATCAGGTCGAGTTCGGCGGGCCACACGTACCGGAAGGGGACCGCCCGGTACGTGCCGCGCCCGTCCTCGACCGTGACGTGGTGCGAGCTCATCGCCTGCGTGGCGACGTCGTAGACGTCGAACCCCAGCCTGTTCGAACCCACGTGGAACGGCACGGCGTCCTGGCCTTCCGGCAGCCTGCGCAGGTCGGGGACGCCGACCTCGATGACGAAGCGGCCCCCGGGCGCGAGGTGGTCGGCGACGTTGCGGAAGCAGGCCACCTGCTCGTCCTGCGTGGTCAGGTTCATGATCGTGTTGAAGACCAGGTAGGCGAGGGAGAACGTCCCCTCCACCCGGGTCGTGGCGAAGTCGCCGACCGTCACCCCGACCGCGTCGCCGCCGGGTTTGGCCCGGAGCCGTTCGACCATCGCCTCGGACAGGTCGATGCCGTGCACGGGCACCCCGCGGCGTGCCAGCGGCAGCGCGACGCGTCCCGTCCCGATCCCCAGTTCCAGGGCCCGGCCCCCACCGGCCAGCTCCTCCAGTACGTCGACCGCCGGATCCAGGACGGCGGGCTCGAACATCTCCGCCGACGACTCGTCGTAGGACGCCGCGACGCTCTCCGCGAAGTGGTTCTCCTGTGCGCTCATCCCGGAACGCTAACCCGCGGCCCCCGCGGGGCGCACGCGGTTTTCCCGGGGTCCGGGGACGCCGCACGCGCCCCGGCCCCGGCTCCCCGCGCGGCAGGTCGGGGATCTATCCCACACCGACATGCCGCCCCCCAGATTGCATGCTCATTCATAAGGGCGCATACTTATTTCCATGTCCAAGGTACTCACTTCCCTCCCCGTCGGCGAGCGCGTCGGGATCGCCTTCTCCGGTGGCCTCGACACCTCGGTGGCGGTCGCGTGGATGCGCGACAAGGGCGCCGTCCCGTACGCCTACACCGCCGACATCGGCCAGTACGACGAACCCGACATCGCCTCGGTCCCCGGCCGCGCCACCGCCTACGGCGCCGAGGGCGCCCGCCTGGTCGACTGCCGCGAGGCCCTGGTGGAGGAGGGGTTCGCGGCGCTGGCCTGCGGAGCCTTCCACATCCGCTCCGGCGGCCGCACCTACTTCAACACCACCCCCCTCGGGCGGGCCGTCACCGGCACCCTGCTGGTGCGCGCGATGCTTGAGGACGGCGTGCAGATCTGGGGCGACGGGTCCACCTTCAAGGGCAACGACATCGAGCGGTTCTACCGCTACGGCCTGCTCGCCAACCCCTCCCTGCGGATCTACAAGCCGTGGCTGGACGCCGACTTCGTCAACGAGCTCGGCGGCCGCAAGGAGATGTCGGAGTGGCTGCTGGCCCACGGCCTGCCCTACCGGGACAGCACCGAGAAGGCCTACTCCACCGACGCCAACATCTGGGGCGCCACGCACGAGGCCAAGGCGCTCGAACACCTCGACACCGGCATCGAGCTCGTCGAGCCCATCATGGGCGTGCGGTTCTGGGACCCCGAGGTCGAGATCACCGCCGAGGACGTCACGATCGGCTTCGAGCAGGGCCGCCCGGTCACCGTCAACGGCAAGACGTTCGCCACCGCCGTCGACCTGGTCAACGAGGTCAACGCCATCGGCGGCCGACACGGCCTGGGCATGTCGGACCAGATCGAGAACCGGGTCATCGAGGCCAAGAGCCGCGGCATCTACGAGGCCCCGGGCATGGCGCTGCTGCACGCGGCCTACGAGCGGCTGGTCAACGCGGTCCACAACGAGGACACCCTCGCCAGCTACCACAACGACGGCCGACGGCTCGGCAGGCTGCTCTACGAGGGCCGCTGGCTGGAGCCCCAGGCGCTGATGCTGCGCGAGGCCCTCCAGCGCTGGGTGGGCACGGCGGTCACCGGCGAGGTGACCCTGCGGCTCCGGCGCGGTGAGGACTACTCCCTCATGGACACCACGGGGGCGGCGTTCAGCTACCACCCGGACAAGCTGTCCATGGAGCGGACCGAGGACTCCGCGTTCGGCCCGGTCGACCGCATCGGCCAGCTGACCATGCGCAACCTCGACATCGCCGACTCCCGCGCCAAGCTGGAGGAGTACTCCAGGGTCGGCATGGTCGGCACCTCGCACCCGACGTCGATCGGCGCCGCCCAGGCGGCCTCGACCGGGCTGATCGGCGCGATGCCCGAAGGCGGCGCCGAGGCGATCGCCTCCCGGGGCCAGGCCTCCGAGAGCGACGACCTGCTCGACCACGCCGCCATGGAGTCCGGGAACGACTGAGGCCCGCTTCCGGCCCGCACCAGCGCGTGGGGGCCGGTCGGTCTCCGGCCCGGAGCCGAACCGGACCCCGGCCCGCGCAGCAGCGCGCACGGGCCCGCGGGACCGATCCGCCGCCGGGGCGGGAACGCTCGCGCGGCGTCCCCGCCCCGGCGGAGCCCGTCAGTCGGGCGGGTCCAGCGGCGACATCGCCGGGGAGTAGTTGAACAGCCGGAGCCTGGCCGCACCCGGTTCGGTGAGGGAGGCGGCCCCGGGGTCGACGTCGACGATGCTCAGACTGGCCGGATGGCTGGGCACCGTGCGCGCCGGGTCGAGCCCGACGACGGCCGCGAGGAAGGCCCGCACCGGTCCTCCGTGGGTGACGGCCAGGACCGTCCGGTGGCCCCCGGCGTGCGCCCGCCGGACGGCGGCGCCGATCCCGTCGACCACCCGGTCGGTGAGTTCGCCGAAGCTCTCCGCGCCCGGCGGGTGGAACCGCCCCGCGCGCCACGCGGCGTACACACCGCCGTCCTCCTCCTTGATCTGCGCCGAGTACCTCCCCTCCCACCCGGCCAGGTAGGCCTCGTTGAGCCGGGGGTCGCGCTCGTCCGGGCGGACCCCGAGCATCTCGGCGGTCTCCCGCGTGCGGCGCAGGCCGGAGGTGACGACGTGGCCGGGGTCCAGGTACCCGACCGTCTCCGCCAGCGCGGCGACCTGGCGGCGCCCGGCCTCCGACAGCCCGATGTCCTGCTGTCCCTGCAACCGGCGCTCGCCGTTCCAGGGGGTCTCGCCGTGGCGGACCAGGAGCAGCCGCGTCATCGGACCGCCTCGGTGTCCAGGCGGTCGCCCGCGGCGTCGAAGTAGGCGTCCGGCGCCTCGGGCAGGCGCAGACAGGCCGCGTCGCCGGGCAGCAGGTCGACCGGTGTGTCCCGGGAGACGTTCACCCGCGTGCCGTCGGCGAGGTCCACGCCCACGACCCACCTGTCGGCCATCGGCACCTGGTCGGCGAAGGTCGCCTCCAGGCACCCGGGCGCGGACGACCCGCGCTCGATCCCGAGCGAACCCGCCCGGTACATCGCCCTGACGACCCCGTCCGCGACCGGTGCCGGAGCCGCGCCGCAGTCCACGCCGAAGGCCGACAGCCGCCCGCCCCCCGCCCGGCACTCGACGATGTTCGCCGGGGGAGTCCCGACGAACGTCGCGGCGAACGCGGTGCGCGGCGACTCCAGCAGCTCCCGCGGCGTGCCGAACTGCTCGACCCGGCCGTCCTTCATGAGCGCGATGTGCGTGGCCATGGTCATCGCCTCCACCTGGTCGTGCGTGACGTAGACGCTCGTGGCGCCGGTCGACCGGTGCACGCGCATCAGCTCACCCCGGGTGTCCACCCGCAGTTTCGCGTCGAGGTTGGACAGCGGTTCGTCGAAGAGCAGCACCTTGGGCCGCGGGGCGATCATGCGGGCGATCGCCACGCGCTGCTGCTGGCCGCCGCTGATCTCCCCCGGGTACCGGTCGGCCAGGTCCTCGATCGACAGCATCGCCAGCACCTGCTCGCTCCGGGCCAGCCGGTCGGCCTTGGACCACCTGGCCACGGTCAGCGGCCAGGCGATGTTCTGGCGCACGGTCTTGTGCGGCCACAGCGCGTAGGACTGGAAGACCAGCCCGGCCTCGCGTTCGGCGGGCGGCACGATCTCGGTCCCGTCGCCGCGGGCGATGACGCGGTCGCCGAACCGGATCTCGCCCCCGGTGGGGTTCTCCAGCCCGGCGAGCATCCGCAGGGTCGTCGTCTTCCCGCAGCCGGACGGACCGAGCAGCACGAGGAAGGAGCCCGCCGGAACCTCGATCGAGACGCCGTCGACGGCTGCGGTGTCGCCGAAGTCCTTGCGCAGGTCGGTGATGGTCAGGGAGGCCGAGGAGGCTCCGGAGGGCATGTCGGTCCTTTCGGCCGCGCGAGCGCGCGGCGCGGGGGTCATGAGTTCGAGTTCCAGGGCTGGGCGGCGCCTTCGAAGCGCCGCGCGACGACGGTCGCCGCGACCGAGATCACCGCGATGACCACGGTGACCGCGTTGGCCAGCTGCGTGAAGTTCTCCGAGGAGTACTGGTAGGTGAGGACGGCCAGGACCGGCATCGCCGGGGTCGCCAGCAGCACGACCAGGGACAGGTCGCGCACCATCTGGACGAACACCAGGACCCCGCCGGTGAACAGGCCGCGGGCGGTCAGCGGTGCGATGACCGCGCCGATCCTGCGCAGCAGCCCGGCCCCCGCCATCACCGCGGACTCCTCGACGTCCCTGGACACCTGGCTCAGGGCCGAGGTGCCCGACCGGACGGAGAACGGGATCGTCGCCGCGATCCCGGCCAGCACGAGGATCGCGAACGTCCCGTACAGGCTCGGGAGCGGGCCGATGGGCGCCCCGAACTGCGCGATGAAGGCCGCGCCCAGCGCGATGCCGGGGATGAGGAAGGGCACGAACGAGGTGACGCTCATGGTCCCCACCAGCCACCTCGGGCCGTTGGAGCGGGTGATGACGTAGGAGATGAGCAGCCCGAGCACACCGGCGCCGACCGCCACGCACACCCCGAGCAGGACGGTGTTCCAGGTGGCCTCCAGGATCTGCGGGTTGTTCAGGACGCCCCGCTGCCCCTGGGCGAGCGCGGGGTCGGAGCCGCCGATCCAGTAGTGCAGGGTCAACCCGGAGGAGAAGTCGTTCGTGCGCAGGGTCAGCGAGCTCAGGACGAGCACGAGGCCGGGCACGACCGTGGTGCACGTGACCAGCAGCCAGGCGAGTCCGGCCACCGGCCATCCCCAGGGCCCGAGGTCCACGCCCCGGCGGCGGCCGCCCTTGCCGGTGATCGTCGCGAAGCTGCGCCTGCCCCCGGTGATGCGCGTCGAGGCGTACATGATCATCGCGGCGACGAGGATGAGCACGATCGAGAGCACGTACCCGCGTGCGACGTCACCGGTCGAGATCGCCCCGTACAACCGGGTGGAGAGCGTGTGGAACCGCACCGGCAGGCCGAGCAGGGCGGGTGAGACGAAGTTGGAGACCCCCTCGGCGAAGGCGAGCAGCGCGCCGGAGACCATCGCCGGGGCCACGACCGGCAGCGCGATGTCCCTGGCCACCCGCAGCGTGGAGGCCCCGGTCATCTCGGCGGCCTCCATGAGGTCGCCGTTGACGCTGGCCAGCGCCGCGGCGACGAGCATGAACGACAGCGAGAAGTAGTGGGCCGTCAGGGTCGCGGCGATCGGCACGGGCCCCCAGGCCAGCCAGTCCGGGACGTCGAGGCCCAGGTTCATCAGGATCCCGGTGGACCCGCCGATCAGGTCGTTGCGAAAGACCGACTCCCACGCCAGCGCCAGGGCGAAGCTCGGCAGGGCGAAGGGGATCGTCGCCAGCAGGCCGAGGGTCTTGCGCCCCGGGATACGGGTCATCACGACCACCCAGGCGAGGAACCCGCCCACCACCGTGGAGCACACGGCGGTGGCGGTCCCCATGAGGATCGAGTTGCCCATCGGCCGCCACAGGAGGTTCTCCGACATCGGGCTGGCGAACACGTCCGCCCACGCCTCGCGGTTGCCGCTCTGGAGGGTCGTGCTGACCAGCCCGCTGATCGGCGCCACCACGAGGACGAACAGTACGAGCAGGGTGCCGGCTCCCAGCACCACGGCGGGCTGCCTCAGTGCCGTGCGCGCACGGGCCACCGTGGTGCCGACCGCGGTGCGGCGGGGGGCGGGTGCCGTCGTCATGATGTCCTTTCGCCGGCGGGGGAGCCGGGGGAGCGGGTTCTCACAGGGTCAGCAGGAAGTCGGCCACGTCGTCGCGGACCTGCGCGGTCTCCTCGGGGTCGATGTCCCAGGCGCCCAGTTCGTCCAGGGGCGCGGCGCCCTCGGGCATCTCCATGTCCGTGCGGACCGGGTAGTCGCCGGGGACGTAGAAGGGCTCGTAGCCGGGACCGCCGGTCGCGGAGTCGTCGCCCATGAGGAAGTCGGCGACCAGGCGTGCGGCGGCCGGGCTGTCGGAGCCCTGCACCATGCCGATGTAGGCCGGGAAGGTGATGCCCAGCGACGGGGCGGTCCCCAGGGAGGCCTGGAGCGCCCAGCCCTCCTCCTCGTTGTCCCTGCGGTCGGAGTAGGAGGTGATGCCCACCGGCGGGTCCTCCTGCCCGGTCGCGCCCACGGCCGCGTTGACGTTGTCGGTGTCGTCGACCAGGACCAGCCCGTTGGCGTAGAGGTCCTTGAGGAACTGCTGCCCGGCGTTCTCCACGCCCTCGTCGAGTTCGACCTCGGACCCGAAGTGCTCCTGGTGGGCCTGCGCCATCTCGTCGGAGCGGCGGACGATCTCCGTCACGAGGTCGAGGTAGTCGCCGCGCACGCTCGGGTCGACCATGACGACCCTGCCGCTCCACTCCTCCTCGGTCAGCTGCCACAGGTTCTCGATCGGGCTGCCGTCGGGGTGGGCCTCCTCGTTGTACATGAGGACCTTGGTCGACAGCCGGTTGGCCAGCAGCGGCTGCTGGTACTCCTCGGGCACGGTCCCGGCGACGCGCTGGGGCACGTGGTTCTGGAGGATGCCGCCCGCGATGAGCTCGGTGATGACCACCGGGGCGTCGGAGATGTAGGCGACGTCCGCCGACGGCGTTCCGGCCTGCGCCTCGGACTGCAGGCGGGTGACCTGCTCGGAGGAGGCGATGTCGTGGCCGATGAGGTCGATGCCCGGGTACTCCGCCTCGAAGGCCTCCTCGACGGAGGCGATGCGCGAGGTGAAGGAGTAGACGGTGACCTCCCCCTCCTCCCGGGCCAGTTCGACGAGTTCCTCGTGGGTGGCGTCGTCGAGTTCGTGGGGCTGGGCGGGCCCGCCGGAGTCGGCGGCCCCGGGGGCGCCGCCGCCGCACGCGGCGAGCGTGACGGCGAGCGGGAGGGCGACGGAGGCGAAGAGCAGTCTCGAAGTGCGCATGACAGGTCCTTTGCGTCGGTTTTCGCGCAGGCGGGAGCGGGGCCGGGGTGGTCCGGCCGTCGCGGGGGATGGGGAGACCGGCGTCAGTCGAACGCGTTGAGCAGGTCGTCCAGGCGGTCGAGGGCGGGCAGGATGGTCTCGGGGCGGCGCTGGGCGACGGTGAGCACGATGGCGTTCGCGATCATCATCGGGACGCTCAGGGAGGAGAAGCCCTCCTGGTGTCCGCGCGGGGCCGAGAGCACGGTGGTCGGAGCCGGGTCGAGGGTGTGCAGGGTGTCCGTGACCAGCACGGAACGGGCTCCGACCTCGGAGGCGTGGGCGTACAGCTGTGTGAGGTTGCGCGGAGCGCGGCGGAACGCGAACGACACGACGACGTCGGAGTCCGACATCGCCAGAACCCGTTCGGCGACCTCGCGGCCGGGGCCGACGAGGTTGACCGGGCGCATCCCGAACCGCCGCAGCCGGCTGTCGAGGAGTTCGGCCAGGACCCCGGCGTTGCCGCGCGCGAAGAGGTAGACCACCCGCGCGCCGACGAGGAGGTCGGCCACCTCGTCGATCTGGGACTGGCTCACGTGTTTGCCGACCGCGGCGAGGGAGTCGAGTTCGGTGGCCAGAAGGGTGTCCAGGACGCTCGCCCGCCCCCGGCCCCGGAGTTCGGCCCGGAACCGGTCGCCCGCGCCGTTGAGGCGTGCCTCATGGGCCTCGCGCAGGTCCTCGCGCAGCTCCAGGTAGCCCTGGTAGCCCAGCCGCTGCGCCAGCCGGGTGGCCGCGGCCGGGTGGACCCCCGCGCGCTGGGCGACCTCTCCGCCCCGCCACAGGGGAGCCTCGGCGGGGTTGGAGAGCAGCTCGTCGAGGAGGACCCGGTCCGACTTCGTGAGCCGGTCGCGGTACTCGCTCATACGTTCCTGGAGGTTCACGGCGCCCACGATACAAGCAACTTTTCTTGCAGACGCTGTTTTTCCTGCAACTTTATTTTCGGTTCATGGGGACTTCACCCTCTCCCCGGAAACCGGCCGGGTGTTCACCCGCGGATCGCGCGGCGGCAAGGCGGGGGACAGGGCGCGTCCCGAAACCGGCCGGTGCGTGCGATGGTTGCCTCCGGCGGGTGAAGGCGCGTACGGCACCGCCCGCTCCCCCCGCGGTGGTCTTGTACCTGTGGCGGGGTCCGAGCGCCGACATCGGCTACGGGTACAAGATCAGTGCAGGTCAGAGCCCCATGCTTCGCACCGGTCGCACTTCTGGTCAGCTCACCGGCTCCGGTCGGGGTTTTCGCCGTCTCCGGCCTCCGCCAGGAAGGCGTCCGTCTCCTTCTCGGTGGGACAGGTGGCCGGGCCCCGGCGGGTGACGGCCAGGGCGGCGGCCGCGTTGGCCCGGCGTGCGGCCGACAGCGGGTCCAGGCCGCCGGCCACGGCGGCGGTGAACACGCCCACGTGCGCGTCACCGGCTCCGTTGGTGTCCACGGCGCGCACGGGGAAACCGGGCACCCGCCGGGGAGCCGCGTCCCCGTCCCCGGCCTCGGCCACCACGCAGCCCCGAGCGGAGTCGCGCACGACCACCACGCCGCCGGGACGGATCCGGGGCAGGAGGAGCGCGGCGGCCTCCTCGGGGACGGCGTGCCCGGTCACGGTGGCGGCCTCGGCGGCGCTGAGGCTGAGCAGGTCCACGCGGGCCAGGGCCCGCTCCAGGGTCGGCCGGGGGAGGTCGCCCACGACCGGCGCCGGGTCCAGGACCAGGCGCACCCCCTCGGGGAGGTCACCGATCCAGGCGAGCAGGTCGTCGGCGCGCGGTCCGGGCAGCAGCGAGTACCCCACGGTGTAGACGAAGTCCCCCGGTCCGGGCCGCAGGGTGCGCAGCTGGTCCGGGGACAGGTCCATCTCGGCGCCCAGCCGGGTGACGAAGGTGCGTTCGGCGTCGCCGTCCACCAGGGCCACGCAGAAGCCGGTGTCCGCGTCGGGGGAGGGGGCGTGCGCCACCGCCACCCCCTCCGAGTGCAGCGCCGCGCGGGCCAGGTCCCCGTGGGGCCCGGTTCCGTGCGCTCCCGCGTAGACCACCTCCATGCCCGCGCGCGCCGCGGCGGCGACGACGTTGAAACCGCCTCCGGCCACGGTCCGGGCGGAGGAGGCGAACACTCCCTCACCGGCCCGGGGAAGGGCGTCGACCGCCATCACGACGTCGATGATCACCGGTCCCACGTGCAGGAGGCGTCCGGTCACGGCAGGGGCTCCCCTCGTCTGCGCCGACCACGGCGGCCGACCCCGCGATCATCCCAGCGGCGGTCGGAGGAGGGGCCCACCGGGGTCGGGGCCGACCGCCCGGCGCTCAGGCCCCGGGCACCGGGGGCGGCGGGGTCCAGCGCCGGACGCGGGAAGCCTGGGAGGGGACGCCGTACTCGTCCTTGAGCCGTTCGGGAATGGCGTACTGCATGACCCGGCCGCGGGTGAGGGAGCTCAGCTCCAGGTGGGTGGTGACGTGGCCGAGGCGGTCCAGGGCCCACGCGCCCAGCGGGGAGCCGTCCTCGACCCGTTCGAGGATCCCGAGCAGGGCGGGGGAGGCCCTGACGGCCGTGTCCCAGGCGCTGCGCGGAACCTGGAGCCAGTCGGCGCAGGTGTCGCCGATGAGGTAGCGGACGAGGGCGGCGACCACCGGGTCCAGGAGGGTTCCGGGCACGACCTCCTCGTAGAGGTCGATGAGCTGGCGGGTCAGGTGCGCACCCTCCTCGGAGGGACCCATGTACCGGGTCATGTACAGGTCGGAGAACTCGCGGGCGCTGGCCACGTCGGGCGGCGCGTGTTCGGTGCTGATCCCGAGCATGGCGCCGACGATGCGCCAGGCGTAGTAGTAGGACTCCGCGCCCTCGACCGACATGTGCACGCCCAGCCGGTGCAGGGCGTCCAGGACCTGGATGGAGAAGATCATCTGGCCGCCGATCATGTCCTCCTGGCAGATCGGCGTGCCGAGCGCCTCCATGTCCCAGCGGTTCTCACGGCGCATGTGGTAGCGGATGGAGGCGTGCAGCAGACGCACCTTCTGGGCGGCGGGGACGAATCGGCTCCCCGCCTCGAACGCGTCGGGCTGCATCAGGTAGACGGTGAACTGCCCGGTCTCGGCCATGCGCCGCGAGGGGTACTCCAGGGCGTGGGTGGCGCTGAGCAGCCTGGCCACGTGCGGGATGACGTAGCAGGCGGGCATCGCCGAGAAGGCCAGGGCGGTGGAGATGTGCACGTTGTTGTCGATGAAGAACAGACGGGCCCTCTCCATCTCGCCCCAGTCGACCCAGGAGGGCGGCGCGGCCGTGGCGTGCAGGTACTCGCGGGCGACGTCGGGCAACCCGTCGGGCAGCTCCTGCCCGGCGGTGGAGAAGTAGCGCATGAGGGTGTTGAACTTGCCGACCTCCCCGCGCTCGAAGAGCGTCTCCACCGTCGCGTCGGCGAGTTCGTCCCCCATGAGCCGCAGCGCGTTCATGGACTCCGGTGTGTAGGACATGGGTCCCTTTCTGGGGTCAGGAGCGGCGGGCCGCGGCCGAGGCCACCATCTGCGTCAGGGCGGCGGCGGCTTCGCCCGGCAGGTCGGCGCCGGCGAGGGCGGAGGTCGCGGCCTGGACGCGCTGGTCGATCATCTCCTCGACCCGCTCGGGGGCCCCGGTGCGCCGCATGATCGACCGCACCCTGGACAGGCCCTCGCGGTCCAGGCCGCGGCGGCCGAGCAGACCGCGCAGCTCCCGGCGCTCGGCCGGGGTGGCGGCCGACCAGGTCTCGGCGAGCAGGACGGTGGGCCGGTTGCCCCGGACGTCGTCCAGGTTCGACTTGCCCGTGCGCTCCGGGTCGCCGAACAGTCCCAGCAGGTCGTCCCGCAGCTGGAAGGCCTCGCCCAGGGGAAGCCCGTAGGCGGTGAAGGCCTCCATCGTCGGGCCCGGGGCGCCGGCCAGCGCACCGCCGATGCGCAGGGGGTGCTCGACCGTGTACTTGGCCGTCTTGTACCGGATCACCTGGAGCGAGCGGCCCGTGTCGGGCGGGGAGCCGGTGCGCAGGACCTCCAGGCACTCGCCGGCGACCAGTTCCCGGGCCATGACCAGCCACAGCTCACGGGCGCGGGACAGGTAGGCCGAGGGCAGGCCGCAGCACAGGAACAGCTCCGCGGCCCACGACATGAGCAGGTCCCCGGTCAGCAGGGCCAGGGCGCGGCCCCCGGTGTGGGGCCTGGCCCTGTCGGCGAACGCCGCTCGCAGGGCGACGTGGGCGCTCGGCACGCCGTGCCGCATCGGGCTCTCGTCGATGAGGTCGTCGTGGACGACGGCCGCGGCGTGCACCAGTTCCATCGCCGCGGCGGCCCTGACCAGGGCGTCGCTGTCCGGCTGCCCGGCCGCGCGCCACCCCCAGTAGCAGAACGACGCGCGCAGGCGCTTGCCCCCGGTCACCGCCACGTCCAGCTGCTCGGCCACCGGCAGCAGGTCGGCGTCGATGGCGACGAGCCGGTCCGTCTCCCGGCGCGCGAACTCCCGGAGCTCCGCGTCCACCCGGGCCCGGAGCAGGACCTGCTCCCCGGCCTCAGCCATCGCTCTGGCAGGGGCGGGAGGACGACGCGGAGGCGGCTCGCCGGGCGAGCAGTTCCATGTGGGACTCGGCCGTCGGAGCGTACCGTCGCAGCGCCAGCTCGCCGCGCTGCCTCAGTTCCTGTCGGCCGTCCCGGGCCAGTTCGGCCAGGTCCGACCGGCCCAGCAGCGACCGCGCCCCCCGCAGGGCCGCGCCGATCCCGCTGTAGGCCAGGTCGGCCACCCCGGCCGCGAGCAGCAACGGCTCGCTCACGCGGTCGGTGCCCGCACCGTCACCGGTGTGCGCCACGGCGTATCCCCCATTCCCGGTTGGCACGAAAAGGACCGCGGTCGGAAACGGGCGGCGCTTCCGGGAGTCCTGTCCGGTCGGCCGGAGATCCGCTGCGGTCCCCTGTGGGGTGATCATCTTCGGCCATCGGCGTTTTTGTCAACGCAATGGTGTGATCTGGTTCGTTTTGGTGAGGGTCGAAGAGGGGAGGGGAAAGGAGTAAACGGACAAGGCGAAGGAAAGCCCGCTACTGGTGTGGGAATTTCCTGTGTTCTCGCAGGTGGAGTGCGCCTGTCTGTCCGGAGTTCGGGTCGGTTCGAATTCCGCAGAGGGAAAGCCCGGAACGTCGGGACTCGGTTCCGGGAGGTCTGGGTTCCCCATGCCTCGGGGTGGAAAGGGTTCGGTGGGGCTTTCCGTGGATTCGCGCCCAGGGAGTTATATAACTCGCATCCGCTTGCATGTCAGACAAAGGCGATATGGACGACTTGGATTTTCCGTGGTCGCCGTGGTCCCCCGAGGCGAAGCCCCCGTGGGCCTCCCGGCGTGGAGTCCCGACGCGACCGCGGCCCGTGACCGTAACCGCGATCCGTGCGCGTGGAGCGGCCGCCGCGCCTCTGGTGAGGCCGCCCCACGAACGGACGGTGGGGCCGCGGACCCGGTGCCCACGGCCCCACCATGCGCCCCGGCCTCATTCGGTGCGCAGACCCTCAGGGCTCGTCATGCGCCACAGGTAGGGCAGGCTCGCCAGCGTCACCAGCGCGATCACGCCGAGTCCGGCGCCCACGAGGGGGAGGAAGCTCAGCCAGTCGGCGACCGGGAGGTCGGCCAGCCGCAGCAGGAGGAGGCCGAGCCCGGTCCCGCCTCCGACGGCGATCGCCAGGCCGAGCACCACCGGGATCGCGGTCTGCCACAGCACCGAGGCGGCGAGCGTGGAGCGGCTGGTCCCGAAGGCGATCAGCACCGAGAGCTGTCGCCTGCGCTCCCGCAGCTGCTCGACCGTGGAGATGACCATGCTCGCCCCGATCACCAGCATCGTGAGGACGGCACCGGCCTGGAGCGCGTCGCCGATGGACGTCAACACGCTGCCGCCGCTCTCCTCGTGCAGGGCGCGCAGGTCGGTCCCGGGGCTGTCGACGCCGATGTGGTTGCGCACGTGCTCGACGGCGTCCGGGTCGCTCCCGTCGAGGGTGATGAACACCGTGGACAGGAGGTGCTCCAGCTCCTCGACCGGAAGGGTCGACGGGGTGAGGAACAACCCCTGGTACTCCTGCTCGACCAGGGGGTCCGCGGCCCGGGCCTCGCGCACCGGCGGGACCGTCCAGGGGCGGGGATCGGCGGCGGAGTCGCCCGGAGGGGCGTTGTTGAGGTCCAGCCGGTCCCCCGGCCGCACGGCGGAGGCCTCCTCGCCCGCGGCGAAGGCGTCACCGTCGGCGCAGGAGGAGAACGTGATCAGTTCGCCCAGGGTCGCGCAGTCGGCGACGACCACCGTCCGCCACGGGTCGTCGGCACCGGGCGGGGCGTCCGCCGGGGGAAGGTGGGCCATGAGGAACGGGGAGGAGGACTCCACACCCCTGGCGCCGTCGACGCCGCGGGCGAACTCCGCGCCCTCGGCGCGGCTCTCCACCGTGGTCGAGGCGATCATTTCCACCCGGCCCGGCTCCTGGTCACCGCCGGAGGGGACCTGGGCGTTGGCCGCGGAGAACAGCATCTGGAGCGCGATCGCCCCGGCCACGGCCAGGGTGACGCCGCTGACGGTGCGGGCCGCGATCCCGCTGTTCAGCTGGAGGCGCCGCGTGGCCATCTGCCACGACAGCGGACCGCCGCGCAGCCGGCCCACCACGGCCTCGACGACCCACGGCAGCAGCAGGGTGAACCCCGTCAGGGCCACCGACACGCCGACGGCGACGGCCCACTCCGTGCCCTCGGAGCCCCCTCCCCGCCCGAGCACGGCCAGGACGGCGCAGCCGGCGGCCAGGACCAGCACGCGCCACCACAGCCGCCGTCCCCGGTCGGTGCCCTCCCGGAAGACGCCCAGCGGACTGACCTCGACCCTGCGCAGCGCCAGGAGCGTGACCAGGACGGCGCTGACCGGGACGAGCACCGCGACGAGGGCGGCGATCAGCGGCACCGGTGTGAGGTCCGCGGGCAGCACGCCCGAGCCCGGGAGCCGCACGTCGTCGGCGAACGTCCGGGCCACCAGGAAGAACCCGGTGCCCAGGACCAGGCCCAGGACCGCGCCGACGAGGGACTCGCCCGCGGCGATCCTGCGCGTCATCGCCCTGTCCGCGCCCACCAGCCGCAACGCGGCCAGACGCTGGTCGCGCCGCTCGGCCCCGAAGCGCATCGCGGTGAGGATGAACGCGGCGATCGGCAGCAGCAGCACCACGATGATGACGACGATGAGCAGTACGAGGATCGCGGCCATACCGTCGCCCCGCTGGTCCGCGCCGAAGCCGGAGACGGCGTACTGTGCCGGATCCTGCGAGAGGGCGTCCGTACCCAGGTAGAAGTAGGGCTCGTGCGGCCCCCGCAGTCCTTCGGAGCCGATCAGGCCGGTGACCGAGGCGCCCTCGAACCGCTCGGCGAGCAGGGCGTTCTCCGGTGAGTCCAGGAGGTCGCGCAGGGCGGGGGAGACGTAGAGCTCGCCCGCCTCTGGCAGCCGGTCGATCCCCGGGGGGCGCACGTCCGTCCCCGTTCCCCCGGGCGCTTCGAGCAGCATGCCCACGAACATGTCGCCCCGGTACACGACGATCTCCGGTGCCGCGAGGACCGCGGCGTCGCCGGTCGGCGCACCCTGCTCCAGGCGCACCGGCGCCCGCGCGTCCATCCGGTCCTGGCCCGCCGCGCGCACGGAGGGCGCCGCGGCGGCCAGCAGGAGCACCATCACCCCCAGGCCCACGCCCAGCGCTGTGAGCAGCGTCCCCGTCCAACCCGCCCACCCCCCGTTCAGGGTGAGCCTGGCGCCCATGGCCAGGTCGCGGTACCACCGGCCGATCACGTCGCCCCCGTGATCCCGGTGGTGGCGCTGAGGGCCTGGCCGTCGCGGACGACGACCTCGCGGTCGGAGTAGGCCGCGACCCGGACGTCGTGGGTGACCAGGACGACCGCGGCCCCGCTGTCGCGGGCCGCGCCCGTGAGCAGTTCCATGGCGCGCTCTCCGTTGAGCGAGTCCAGCGCGCCGGTGGGCTCGTCGGCGAAGAGCAGCCGCGGCCCCGCCACCAGCGCCCGCGCGATGGCCACCCGCTGCCTCTGTCCGCCGGACACCTGGCCGGGGCGCTTGTCGCGGATGTCGTCCACCTCCAGGCGGGCCATCCACTCCACCGCGGAGGCCTCCGCCCTCCTGCGGGCGACTCCGGTCAGGCGCAGGGACAGCGCGACGTTCTCCACGCAGGTCAGCTCGGGGACGAGCTGGCCGAACTGGAAGACGAAGCCGAAGTCGCTGCGTCTGAGCCTGCTGCGCTCGGAGTCGGGCAGGGCCGACAGCTCGCGACCGCCGTAGTGCACGGTGCCGCCGTCGAGGTCGAGGATGCCCGCCAGGCAGTGCAGCAGTGTGGACTTGCCGGACCCGGACGGGCCCATGACGGCGACGACCTCGCCGGAGTCGATGCTGAAGTCCGCTCCGTTCAGAGCGGCGGTCGATCCGAAGTACTTGCGGAGCCTGGTGGCGGTGAGCAGGGTGCCCGTGCCCTCCGCCGCGGTGGTGCCGCTCACGCGCCGACCTCCCCGGCGAGTCGGTCGAGGCGGCTGGCGGTCAGCTCCAGCCACCGGATGTCGGCCTCCAGGTGGAACAGGGCGTGGTCGCAGACGAGCTGGTCCGCCAGGTCGCCGCCCGTCTTGCGGCGGGTGAGCTCACGCATGAGGCGCAGGTGCTCGCCCCGCTGGACGTCCAACAGCCCGGCGGCGTCACGGCCGGTCAGCAGTGCCAGCACGACCTTGGCGTACAGGGTGCTCTGGAGGTAGGGCTCGGGCCTCTCCGGTGTGGCCAGCCAGCGGCCGACGTCGGTGACACCGGCGTCGGTGATGGCGTAGCGCTTGCGTTCGGGGCCGCCGCCCGCCTCCACCCCGTCCACCTCGACCAGGCCGTTCCTCAGCAGACGCGACATCGTCGAGTAGACCTGCCCGTAGTGCAGCGGCCGGTCGTGCCCGAACCGTTCGTCGAAGAGGCGTTTGAGGTCGTATCCGTGGCGGGGGCCCGATTCGAGCAGACCGAGCAGCGTGTTGCCGATAGACATGGCGGCGACTATACACAATGTGTATAGATGGGGTGAAGAGGGGTGATGCGGCCCGATCCCGGCACGGGTTCCCGCGTCCGGCGGACCCCTCAGGTGTGGCCGTTCTCCGACGGCCCGGCGGCCGTCTCCCCCGGGCGGCCCCGCGGGGCCGCGGATCCGGGGCGGTGGATGTGGAGCTGGACCGTGTGCCCGGCCTGGACGACGATGCCCCGTGCGTCGCCGCGGACCTCGTTGCGGGTGTCCGTCGGCCCCGGAGCGGGCCGCCCGGCTTCGGCCGAACCGCGGCGGGGCTTTTCCGTTACCAGGCCGGGCCACCGTTGTGCGGCCTTGTGTCTGAGGATTCTCACGAGCAGATCAGCGATACCCGTGGCGACTTTGCAGGTGAACAGGCCCGCGGCTATGGCGAGAAGGAACTGGAGGAGTGTCGCGGGGCCGAGTTGGAGCGCGAGTTCGTGGGCAGGCTCCGCCAGATGTAATGGCCCCGGAAAGACGAAGCCAGAGTGCTGAGAGCCAGTGCCTTGATCTTCGCCTGCACCTTCCTGCTTATCCGAAAATCGACCACGATGAGGGTACAGGAAAGGGCCGCGGCGCGCGAGGGTCGCACCGCTCGTGGTGTCGTCGCGGGGTGCGGGGTGCGGGGTGCGGGGTGCGGGGTGCGGGTTCGCGGGAGGGCCGCGGGCGGGGGCGGGGAGGCGTTGACGGGGCGGTCTCCACACCGGGATACGTGCCGTTCAATCTGGGAGTACGCCGAAAGGTGCCGGTTTCGTCACCGGGGGGCGTGCGGCGCCCGGGGCGGCCGCGGGGCACTGCCCGACGGCGCATCGACAAGGTTTTTCGGCGTGTGCGGAGTTGCGCCTTGCTTCCCGGGCCGGCGTGCGTAGACATTAGCTGACGTGCGCGGACATTTGTCAGCGACGTACTGGTCCCGGCCGCGGGGCTTTCTCTGCGACAAGTGCGCAGGGAGGGCGGATGAACCCCGTGACCGTCCAGAAAGCAGAACCCGAGTCAGTCCGGACCGGGCCGGAGAGAACGTCCGGACGGCTCTGGTCATTCGCAACGCATGGGGATGGAACTGGCCGCCAATAATCAGTGTGTCGCGTCAGTGGTCACCGTCCGGTGGCTGGCTGTTGGTCGGCAACTGGGCCTTTGTTCAGCCATATCTAGAAAGGTTGCTTCCCGCCGGTCCCCCTGGCCGGTTTTGCTCCCCCTCCCCCGCATACCGGAGGCAACTGCATGCCAACGACACATCCACGACGTGCGCAGACGCCGAGTGCTCTGCGGGCACGCCGTTACTTTCGTGCCGCGATGGCGGTCTCGATGGCCGCCGTCATCGCCGGTTCCGTGACCGCGGTGCCCGCCCCGGCCGCGGCGGAGCCGTCGGAGAGCTTCGACGACACCGCCTACCGCGGTGAGGTCGAGGTCGTCCGCACCCCGACCGGCGCCGCCGACGACACGGTGCTGACCGGCCAGGTGTTCGTCGACGCGAACCGGGACAGCGTCAGCGGCGGCGACGAGACCGGCCTGCCCGGCGTCATGGTCACCAACGGCCGCGACGTGGTGCTGACCGACGGCGAGGGCCGTTACGAACTGCCCGCGTTCGACAACATGACGGTGTCCATCACGCAGCCGTCGGGCTACCAGGTGCCGATGGACGAGCACAACATCCCGCAGTTCCACTACAACCACCTGCCCGAGGGGTCTCCGGAACTGCGCTACGGCGGCATCGAGCCGACCGGCCCCCTGCCGTCCGCGGTCAACTTCCCGCTCGTCGAGAGCGAGCTGACCGCCACCGACGCGCAGAGCTGCATCATGGCCGGGGACCTCCAGACCTACGACCGGCAGGAAGTCGAGTACGCGCGCGCCGGCGCCATCGCGGACCTGGCCGAGCGCCACGACTACGCCGGCTGCGGCACGCTGTTCGTCGGTGACGTCGTCGGCGACGACCTGTCGCTCTATCCCGACATCAAGGGCCTGGTCGCCGAGACCAACGGTCCGGCGCGCTTCCTGCCGGGCAACCACGACCTGGACTTCGACGCCCCGAACTCCGAGCACTCCTTCGACACCTACCGCGCGCAGCTGGCACCGGAGTACTACTCCTACGACGTCGGCAACACGCACATCATCGCGCTCAACACCGTCGAGTACCCGTGCGTCGCGGCCGACGACAGCCCCGAGGGCATCGAGGCGCACTGCGCCGACCCGGAGGGCGACCCGTCCTACAACGGCCGCCTCGACGACGACCAGCTCGCGTGGCTCGAACGCGACCTGGCCAACGTCGACCCCGACAAGCTCGTCGTCGTGGCCAGCCACATCGGCCTGCTCAACTACGCCGACGCGAGCTCCCCGGTGCACCAGACCGACCAGGTCAAGCGGGTGCACGAGCTGTTGGAGGGGCGCAACGCCGTGGCGGTGGCCGGCCACAGCCACAGCATCGAGAACCTCAAGTCCGGCGACGACGCCGCGGGCTGGCGCGACCTCTTCGGCGTCCAGGGCCTGCCGTTCCCGCACATCACCGCGGGCGCGATCTCGGGTGACTGGTACTCCGGCGCGATCGGCGACGAGGGCTACCCGACCGCGATCGGCCGCGACGGCGGGCGTCCCGGCGTGGTGACGCTGGACATCCAGGGCAACGAGTTCCGGGAGCGCTACACCGTCACCGGCGAGTCCGACGACGTGCAGACGCAGCTGGGCATCAACAGCCCGACCTACCGCGAGTGGTTCGAGGCGCGCCAGGAGTGGAACGACAACCCCGTCGGCGAGGCCCCCGAGCTGGAGGAGCCCCTGGTGGTCGACCGCGCGGACCTGGCCTACGGCAGCTGGCTGACGACCAACTTCTTCTTCGGCTCCACCGGCTCGACGGTCGAGGTCAGCATCGACGGCGGACCGGCCCGGGAGGCCACGCGCACCCAGCAGATGGAGGGTGAGGCCGCCAACGTCGGCGTCGAGTACTCCGACCCGTACGCGGTCTCGCAGCAGCTGGTCCACGGCGGCAGCCTCGCCGTCCGGTCGATGCACCTGTGGCGGTTCGACCTGCCCAGGAACCTGCACACCGGTGAGCACACCGCCGAGGTGACCGCGACCGACTCCTACGGCCGCGAGTTCACCGACGTCCTCGAATTCGAGGTCATCGGCCGGAGGTAGTCACACCCCAGCCACAGGAGGGCCGCCACCCGCACGGGTGGCGGCCCTTCGCCTCGGCCGTTCAGCCCCCGTCACGGCGGAAGAGGAAGAGCCCGTACCGCGCATCGGGGTCCAGCCACCGGGCCCCCAGGCCGAAACCGTGCGCCCCCACCTCGTCGACCAGCCCCCGGCAGCCGAACTTCACCGAGTAGCCGACGTTGAGGAACCCCCCGCGCGGTACGCGCACGGTGAGCCCCAGCCCCGGAACGGGCACGGTCCGGTCGGCCCTGGCGCGAAGACGTCCCTCCACGGTGGCGGTGTCCGCGTCGTAGCGCGCCTCCGGGACGAAGTCGTCGAGTACGAAGTCGGCGCCGTAGCGGTGGTTCAACCGGGTGAGGTAGTTGAGCCGGAAGTCGGCGAAGGCCGAGTATCCGGGGGGATCGTTGTAGCAGGTCTCCAGGGCCTCACGGCCCTTGTCCAGGTCGGCGGAGACCAGGAAGGCCTCGCCCGGGCGCAGGGTGCGGGCGATCTCGCCCAGCAACGCGTCGCGTTCCCCCCGGGTGGCGTTGCCGAAGCTGCTGCCGAGGAAGGCGATCGCGAGCGGCTCACCGGGATGGGTGCGCAGCCAGTCCAGACCGGCTTCGTAGCGTCCCCACAGGCCCGTGACCTCCAGGCGGTCCAGCTCCGCGCACAACGCGGCGCCGCTGGAATCCAGCACGCTCCGGTCGATGTCGATCGGCAGGTAGGCGGTCTGGCGCAGGCGCAGACAGCTCTCCAGCAGCAGCCGTGTCTTCTTCGCGCTTCCGCTGCCCAGCTCGGCGACGCGCCCGCAGGCGAGCCGTTCGGCTATCTCCGCGGAGTGGCGCTCCAACAGGTCGCGTTCCACGCGGGTCAGGTAGTACGTGGGCAGCTCGGTGATCCGCTCGAACAGCTCGGAGCCGACCGCGTCGTAGCCGAGCCAGGGCGGCAGCCGGGGCGGTGCCTGCCGGAGGCAGTCGCGCACGACGGTGTCGTCCGGCACCGCGTCGCCCCTGTCGGGGAGCTGAAGGACACGGGCACGCACCGCTGGTCCAGGTGTTCTCATGGTCTCCTCACGTCCGTCCCGTCGCGCAGGCTCGACTCGCCGCGGCCCCACCGCCACAGGAGGTACTCCTCCAGCCGGGTGGCCAGGAGAGTGCTGGCGCGGATGCCGAACACGATGTCGGGGGCCAGCTCGGGTTCGGTGTTCAGCAGCGGCGCGATCACCTCGCGCCGCAGGAGCTGCTCGTGCACCGCGTCGGCCTCGACGTGCTCGGCGTAGAACCGGATGGCGGCCGGACCGCAGCCCAGCCTCCGCATGGCCTTGACCAGCCGGTCCGAGCCGGGGGAGGAGGTGAGCTCGACGGTCGCGAACTGTCCGATCAGCGCTCCGCGCAACCCGCGGTGCAGACCGCACAGCGACATGAAGTTGACCTCGGCCAGCATCTCGGCGGGGGCGGAGTCGAGGTAGGCGCCGTAGTCCGCGCACAGGCCCAGCTCGGCCATCATGTCGGCGAAGAGCGTGGAGTGCGTCCGCTCGGGGTCTCCCGCGCCGTACTCGTCGTGCTGCACGGTCACGAGGGCGGCCTTGGCGGGGCCGTGCAGGCGCGGGATGACGAAGGTCTGCGGGTCGGCCTCCTTCAGGTGGTAGAGCGAGCGGTGGGCGACGTACTCGCGCAGCTGCCACAGCTGCCCGTGGCGGCGCAGGTGGTGGGAGGCGCCGAACGCGTCGACGTGTTCGACCAGGAGCGCGCCGATCTCGCTCCCGACGTCCGCGCCCGGGGCCACCTCGTCCCTGAGCGCGCCGAGGAAGGCCCTCTCCAGCTCGGCGCGGACCGTCAGCAGCGCCGGGTCCCACTCGCGCTCGGCGCCGACTCCCCCGAACCCGCGGTAGTGGAGTTCGTAGCAGCAGTAGAGGGCGAGCTGGAGGTCCTCTCCGTAGGGCGGGGATCCGTCCACCGCGGGGAACCCGGTCCGGTTCCCGCGCAGCGCGTCCAGAACCGCCTCGGAGACCGGGCCGCGGGGGGCGGGCAGCGTCGGCGCCTCCGGCGTCGTCATGGTCATGGGCCGTACTCCTTCCCCTCGTCACCGCGTACGCGCCGACGGTGGCTGGTGTCGCAGAACGGGCGGCGCCTGCTGCGGCCGCACACGCACAGCGCGGTGACCGCACGGTCGCTGCGCACGCGGGTCCCGTCGGGCGTCTCCACGTCGATCGGGCCGTAGACGAGGATCGGGCCGTCGTCGGTGACGACGACCCGGCGGCGGTCCTCAGCCATGGCACGCCTCGATGACCACGAGCTCCTCCTCCATCTGGTCGGGGCCGAGCAGCCCGCGTGCGCGCAGCGCCGCGGCACGCGCGCGCAGCACCGGCCCGAACGGGACGCGGGCCCTCGCGAGGACCTCGGGCACCAGCCCGGCCTTCTTGAGCTGGTTCAACGTGGCCTGCTCGTCGGCGAGCTCGGACTGCACGAGCAGGAGCGCGCCGTCCTCGCTGAGCACCGAGGGCGCACCCGCGCAGATGCGGTCCAGCAGGATCCGCCCGTCCGGCCCCGCGTCCCAGCACCTCGCCATCCGGTGGCGGGGCAGCCGCCGACCGGGAGCGGGCATGTAGGGCGGGTTGGCGAGGACGAGGTCGAAGCGGTGCGGGGCCACGGGAGCGAACAGGTCGCCGCGCCGGACCGTCGCCGGGACCCCGTGCAGTCGGCTGTTGAGCCAGCTCGCCAGTACCGAGCGGCGCGACAGGTCGATCGAGGTGAGGCTGGCCGCGCCGGCGCGGAAGGCCTCGATGCCCAGCGCCCCGGTGCCCGAACCGACGTCGAGGACGGAACGCCCGGCGACCCGGCCGCGCTGGCGCAGCACGGTACGTAGCAGGGAGGTGTCCTCCTGAGCTGGGTAGACACCCGGTGGCCTCATCAGCAGCATGGGGCCACCACTACCCGGTCCCGAACCCTCCAACCACCGTGCGCGTCCTTTGCGTGATGGCCGATGACCGTGGGTGACGCTCTTTCGGGAGGGGTGTTCGCCGGGTGAGCAGCCCGTGGTCCTCCTCCGGGCCGGGGAGGCGTTGCCGGACTTCCAGGTACGTCGACGCGCAGTGCGACCGGGCCGCCCCGTGCCCGACCCGGAAACCGGGGAGGCTGCCGGCGGCCGGTGCGCCGGTATCTGACCGTCCGCCGGATCCACGCCGCGACCGACGGCGTGTACGGCGTGCGGCGGGTGCACGCCGAGCCGTCCCCGGTCGCGGGACGCGCGTCCGGTACGCGGGCCGTGGCGATGCCGGCGTCCCGGCTCGGCCTCAGAGCAGCCGCAGGCCCTCCGCACGGCCTCGTCGAGCGGTTCCGCGCCCTGCCCCCGCAGCATGATCCGTTGCCCTCCGTCGAGCCCCCGTGAGAGGATCGGGCTCCACCGGTTCGCCTTCTCCCTTTCGTGCTTCACAACGCAGAGGAAAGAGTGCGGCCGCCGTCGTTTTCGTGGTAGCGCGTAACACACAGGAATATGTGAATTCCAGGTACCGTTTGATGTGCACAGCAGAGTCGGCAGAAGCCTGCATCGAGGACACGGGAAACATCCTGGTCGCGCCTGCGGGCCTGCGGGACAACGATCTGGTCAGGGACTTTTTCGGGTCCACGATCACGCCGGAGGAACTCGCGTCCGGCTCGCCCGACCTCTCGCGGAGGACCGTCTACCTGTGCGGCGACGTATCCGGGATCAGCGACCATCACCTGCGTGAGGCGGACCGGGTGTTCGTCGTCCGGGATCTGTCACGCGGTTACCGCGAGGACGTCGGCAGGCCTTGGACCCCCGTCGACCTCGGCCGGGTCCCCGTCCGCGTACACGGAGCCGGCGTGTACTACCGCCGGTTCTTCGACCCCGGCGCCGACCACTTCGGGCGGATCCGTGCGGAGCACGAGTTCCAGTCCCTGACGGAGTCCACCAAGCCCGGAAAGGCCCATCGCAGCGGAATCTATCTGACGCCCGTCACGCGAAACGGTGACGAACTGCATTTCCGCCTGCTCCGTTGCTCCACGAACCTCTCGGGGCCGACCGAGAGCTTTGGCCCGACCGACACGCGCATCGTCGAGACCCTGAACCGCGAGGCCGCCGCCGTCTTCCGCGACCATGCACCGCTGAACCACGTCCTCGCGCAGATCTACCACAACACCCTCGCCACGGCCGAGCGCAAGCAGTCCAAGGCCAGGATCTCGGCCCATGCCGACAAGACCAAGGACATGCCGGTCAACGGCATCATGGCCTTCTGTACCTTCTACGACGGGCTCGGCAGGCTGCAGCCCATGGCCGAGGACGCCTTCGACTACGGCGTGAAGAGCACCAGCGGGCTGACCGAGCTGCGCTTCCGCCTCAAGGAGCCGACCGAAGCACGCGACGGGGCCGCGCTCCCGTCGCAGTTCGGGCTGACCCTCTATCCCGGCTCCGTGTTCTTCATGCCGTTGTCCACCAACCGTCTGTACACGCACGAGATTCGTCCCTCGACGTTGGACGCCGCGTTGCTCCCGACCCGTCTGGGATACGTGGTGCGCTGTTCGAGCGCCGAAGCCGTTCACAGGAGCGGTGACACGTTCCTCAAGGCACCCGGAGGCCTGGTGAGGCTGGGGAAGCCCACGACGGCGGGCATGGAGGAGCTGCGCAGTCTGTACGCCGAGGAGAACAGGACCTCGTCCTTCATCGACTACGGCGACGAATTCCTTTTCAGTATGAACACGGGAGACTACATTGCCCCCCGGATCCAGGATCTTGGATGAGATTCTTTCATGCGCTTTGCCGGCTGAGGAGAACCTCTTCGCGGAGCTGTCCGAGTCGGCTCTTCTGGAGGACCTTGGAAAGGGACGGCGAGGCGCCGTGCTGACCAAGGCCGACGAGACGGACGGTGTGCCTCTCGTGCGTACCACCACCCGATACGGCAACCCCGCGCAGCATTTCCGAACGGTGCACGAGCGGCTGGCGAAACGGATCCAAGAACGCGCGGCTATCCCTGTCGGATTCAACAACGCCCTCATGGAGATCTACACGAACGCCTACAGGAAGATGGGCAGCCATTCCGACCAGGCCCTCGACCTGGCCGACGAGTCTTTCATCGCCGTCTTCTCCTGCTACCGGCACCCCGAAGCGAGCCCGCCGAGGAAGCTGGTCTTCGAACCGAAGGAGACCGGTGCCGAGAGCTTCGAGGTCCCCCTCGCCCACAACAGCGTCGTCGCGTTCTCCGTCGAAACGAATCGGCGCATCAGGCACAGGATCGTGCTGGACGCGCCCGCGCAGAGGGCGGACAACCAGTGGTTGGGCGTGACGTTTCGAACGTCGAAGACCTTTGTCCGGTTTCGCGGCGGACAGGCATACCTCCCGCAGGGCGTGCGCCTCACGTCGGCCGACGACGAGCAGAGGCGCGAGTTCTACCAGCTGCGGAGCCGTGAGAACAAGGAGACGGACTTCGTCTACCCCCTGCTGACGCACACCGTCAGCGAGAGCGATCTGATGCCGCCCGCGTGGCCTTGAGGACCGGGGGTCGGGGCCGGGCGACTGGGCAGAACCCGGATCTGCGGCCGTCGGATGCGGTCGATCGGACCGACGCCGGCGGCGGTCCCGGTCGGGGCGGGCGGGCGCGGTCCCCGAGTACCCGCAGACCTTTCGCGGTCGGCACTGCGGTACTGGGAGACCGGCTGGCTGACACCCATGGAGTCCGGGAACGGACAACCGGGCACCGTGACCCGAGAATCCTGGAACAAGGCTCCACCAAACCCGGTGCGTGCCAACCAGCCGAGCCGTCGTTACTACGGCGTTCCGCGGTTGGTGGACGAACCGCCGTAGGACTGCCGCCCCTTGCGGAGGCCGAGCAGCCCCAGGAGACCGAGCAGCCCGAGCAGACCCCAGAGGCCCCCGTTCCCCCCGCCGCTGTCCTCATGGGTGTTGGTGTTGGTACCGGTTTCGGTGCCGGTGGCCAGCTCAGTGCCCGGGGCGTGGCTGACGGAGGCGACGGCCGCCCGTTCCGCCGCTGCCGTGTCGGCTGAGGCGGACCCGGCGGCGAGCGGAGCCGTCGCCAACGTAACGGCCAGACCAAACGCTAGGAAAATCTTTTTCATGAATCCCCCCGAAATATTGGAAAGTTTTTTCGGTTGCGCCCTTTGGTGATTGCCCGCGTGGGCGTCCTCTTTCCTGGTTCCCGTGGAAGGAAGAAGCAAACCCATTCCCGAGTCGATCTGATGGAATTCTGCGCGGATGGCGGGATGGTGGTGAAGTGTAAAGAAAAGAATGCCCGCATTCATTCGCCCTTGGTGCTTTTTGTGTCGGGTCGCGGGTTTGTTGATATCGGCATTCTTGTGCTGGAATCGTCGGGATCAAGGGGTGTCGAGGAATGCGGAAGGAGCTTGTAAACCGCCCCGCGAGCCGTCGGTGTGCCCGGCCCGGCGCGTGCGGTGGACGAGAACGCGGGCGGGCGGCCCGCACGAGGGCGGCGGGTCGGCCGGGCGGGCGGTCCGGGAGCCCGCGGGGCTCCCCGCGGCGAGCACGGGCCGTCCCGGCCCGGGGCGCGGTTCGTGCTCCGTGCCAGGGGTGGACTCCCGGGCGGGCCGCTGGGCGGCCTCGCCGATCCTGTCCTCCCGCGGCTCCCGCTCAGGCCTCGGGGAACATTCCGCGGGTGAGCAACCGCTGGTTGGCCGCGCTGCGTTCGGCCACCACCGCGGGATCGAATACGGGCCTGTCCAGGCCCGGCCGCATCGCCGGTTCCAGGAGCATGGGCCCCAGGATGAGGAAGAGCACCTGGTAGGGGGCCCAGTGCCCGCCCGTGCCACCCATGGCCGAGAGCCGTATCCGCACCCCTTCCAGCAGGCGGGCGAAGAGGCGGGCGCTCAGGTCGCTGCCCTCGGCCAGGGCGCGGCGGAGATACTCCCGACGGACCGCGTCCGTTCCGAACAGCTTGACGCTGGCCTCGCTGAACGCGGCGAGGTTCTCCGGCCCGCCTTCCCGTTCGCCGATGTCGGAGAGGATCTCGTCGAAGGCGTCCAGGACGTCCTCGTCCACGGCCTCGCGCAGTTTCTCCTTGGAGCCGAAGTGGTGTCGGACCAAGGCGTGCGATACCCCGGCGTCGGTCGCGATGGCGCGGAGCGAGGTGCTGGAGAAGCCCTGTTCGGAGAACAGGCGCAGCGCGGACATCCGGATGCGGGCCCGGCCGGTGAGATCGGCACTGTGCGTCATGGGCGCACAGCCTAGCCGTCCCACCGGCGGGGCGGTGTTCACAGCACCCGGCGCAGGTAGGGGGTTCGGCTGACACACCAGGCCAGCACGAAACTCAACACCAGACCGGCACCGGCGGACAGGGCGAAACCCTGCCAGGGGTCCTCGGTGAGGGCGCCCGCCGTGTACTGCAGTGCGACGACCACCGGAACGTGGAGGAGGTAGACGGTGAACGCCAGGCCCGCCATGGCGAGCGGCAGCCGACTCGGCCTGGCCGTCCAGCGGCGGAACAGCACGAGCAGGCCGATGGACAGGGACACGCACATCACCGTCTCCACGGTCGACCACAGCAGGGAACCGGTGTTCCAGCCGCCCCCGGCGTACCACTCGCCCAGCCTGGTGCCGAAAGCCAGGTGTGCTCCGGCGAGCACTGCGCCTGAGGCGAGCCAGGCGTATCCCGCGCGGGCTGGAAAAGCCCGGAACCAGCCCTGCCGGTAGGCGAGGAGGCCCGCCACGAAGAAGGAGGACTGCATGGCCAGGTCGGCGGGCTCGGCCTGGATGAACTCCAGGAGCGGGACCCAGGTGTCCACGGGATACCAGATTCGCAGTGCGAAGGTCGCCAGTGCCACCAGGACCGTGAAGAGCAGGATCGCGGCGGTCGAGGGAGCCCGGGCGGCGTCCGTGGGGGAGGAGTCCGCCGGGCCGCGCAGCCGCGCCGCCACAACGCGCCACAGGGTGTACAGGACGGCGTAGACCAGCAGGTGCTGGATGAACCACAGGTGGGCGAACTGGCGGTCCGGCCAGCTGGGGCCGGACCAACCTCGGGGTTGTTCGGCGCCGCCCATGTAGACGTCGGCGTAGTAGGCGGCGAAGCCGAGGCCGGGGTGGGGGCGAAAGTTCAGGTAGTAGGCGTACATCAGGACCGGGACGAGCACCAGGAATCCGACGAGCACCAGCGGAAGGAACCGCCGGAAGCGGTCGCCCAGGAAGGCCTTGGCGCCCTTGCGGTCGTAGGCCGCGGGGACGAGGTAGGCGGAGATCAGGAAGAAGAGGCTCATCAGGAAGGTGCCGGCGACGAGTGTGGCGTCGGAGAGCAGTGGTATCTGGGCCTGGCTCTCGAAGTACCACCAGTCGGCGGGACCGTAGGGCTGTGCCGCGTGCAGGAGCACGACCAAGGTGATGAGGAGGAGTTTGAGGTGGTCGAGGTAGTACAGCCGACCGCCGTCGACCGAGGAAGGCTGTCCAGTTGGATTGTTTACTGTCCACATGGACAGCACCCTAGGGCGGTGCGCCGATGGCTTCCAGGGGTCGGCGTCGATATGGGGGGACTCTCCGGGATGTCCCTGAGGTGCGTGTGGGAGTCGGCTCGCGGTGTCTCGCGCCGGGTTCACGCGAGGCTCGCAACCAACGCCTCGGCCTCGGGCAAGGAGTGGAACGCCTCCGCCAGAGCATTGTCGTACTACGCCAGGCACAGTACGATCGAGGCGCCGAAGAGCCGAGGACGAACAGGAGCGCTCCCGTGATCAGCGCCGACGCCATCCGCGGCTACGTCGACCTCATGGTGCTCTCCCAGCTGCGCCACGGCCCGTCCTACGCGTACAAACTCGCACAGCGCATCACCGCGATCAGCGGCGGCGACTACGCCATCAAGCAGACCACCCTCTACTCGGCGGTGAAGCGGCTCGAATCCAGCGGCCACGTCACCTCATCCGCCGACATCGCCTCCTCCGGCAAAGCGCGCACCTACTACCGCATCACAGGTATGGGCCTCGCCCACCTCGACGCCAAGATCGAGGAATGGCACAGCACGAAGTCCGTCGTCGACAGATTCATCGACATAGCCAGCGAAGGAGACGCCCCGTGAACGTCGTCACCTCCTGTCCGGACACGATGTTCAGCACCTACCCGCACACCCCGCGCCCCCTCGGTACCCTGCCGCGACCCTCACGGAATCCCAGGACCACGCCGACGCGCAGCGCCGCACCCGCTTCCATGCCAGCGCAGCCGTCGTGCTCCTCGTGCGCTCACCCGCAGCGTTGACCGCGCTCTTGGCCGCCGCGGAGTCCGGCGTGCTCGCCCCCGGCGGCGCCGCCGGGGTGTTCACCGAAATCCCGGCGGTGCTCTTCGCGGGGAACGCGGCGGGCAGCCCTGCGGTCGCGAACCGTCGCGGGCCACGCTGACCCGTGCCCTGGCGCACGACCGGCTGTGCGGGGAACGCCTGGACGCGCTCCGTCCCTCCGGTCGGCGCGGCCGTCGCACGGAGCCGGAGCGCTCACCCGAGAACGCGTGGACCACTCACCGGAACACACCGATTCGACGACAGGAAGGTCAGCGCAATGGCACAGCCCCCTGAACGGATCCAGGACGCCTTGAGCGACCGGCAGAGCCCTGCGGAGAGGGAAAAGATCGTGCGGCGCCTGCCGCCCGACAGCGGCCTGGACGCGATCGGTGTGCGGATGAAGGAGGTCTTCGACACCGCCAAGGAGTGGACGGACCTGGACCTCTCCCACATCCCCGACCTGCTGGCCAGCCCGTGGTACGAGATGCGCATGGTCGGCGTCTCGGTCCTTGACTTCAAAGCGCGGCGCCGCGGTCTGGACGACGATGGACGGCGTCGGCTCTACGAGTCCTACATGAACCACCACGAGTTCATCAACATCTGGGACCTCGTCGACCGCTCAGCCCCGCGCGTCGTCGGCTGGTACCTGCTCGACAAGTCGCGTCAACCGCTGTTCGACCTCGCGCGGTCCGACGCGGCGATCGAGCGGCGGACCGCGATCACCGCCTCCTTCTGGCTCATCCGGCAAGGCGACCTCGACGATCCGCTCGCCCTGGCCGATCTGCTGCTCGACGATCCCAGCGAACTCGTCACCAAACCAGTCGGCACCGCTCTGCGCGAGGTCGGCAAGATCGACCGGCAACGCCTGCTCGGCTTTCTCGCAAGGCACCGGCACCGGATGAGTCGCCCGACCCTGCGCCTGGCGACGTACCTGCTTCCGGACGACATCGAGCGATCCCTCCGAGAGCAGACGCGGTCCCAGCCCGGGTCGGGCACCGGTCCGATGCCCAGGTAGGCGGCGTTGTCGGCTGCGGACGGCGCTCTCGGACGACGATTCTGGCGGCTCTGGTCAGCGTTCCTCAGTTCGAACCTGGCGGACGGGGTCTCCTTCATCGTGCTGCCGTGGCTCGCCACCGCGGCCACGGACAGCGCCTTCTGGGTCGCCGCGACGGCGGCGGCGGGCAGGTTGCCGTGGCTGTTCGCGATCCCGGCGGGAGTCCTCGTCGATCGCTGTTCGAGCCTGAGGCTGATGGCCGCGGCGAGCACGGCCCGAGTCGTGTCCTGGACGTTCCTCGCGGTCCTCGCGTTGACCGGCCAGCTCACGCTGCCCGTGCTCCTGGCCGGCTCTCTCGTGCTCGGCGTCGTCGAGGTGCTGTACGACACCGCCGCCCTCACCGCGCTCCCGCGGATCGTCCCCCGAAGCGCACTCGTCCGCGCCAACGGTCACCTCAAGACAGCGGAGATCACCGCCCAGGAGTTCGCGGGCCGGCCGCTGGGCGGCGTGCTGCTCGGCCTGCACGCCGCCCTGGCCCTCGCCGTGAACGCTGTGTTCGCGGCGGTATCGGCGCTCCTGCTCACCCGTCTGAATCAGCGGAAGACCGGGTCCGGCCCGCCTGATCCGAGGCCGAGGCCGAGGACCGACCGGCACGGCATCAGTGCCGGCGTCCGCACCATCGTCGAGCATCCCCTGCTCCGTCGCACCGCGATCGCCACCGTGTGCTTCAACGTGGTTTACGCGGCGATCCTGGCGACCCAGGTCCTCTTCGCCCAGGAGGTTCTCGGTCTCAACGCGGCGCAGTTCGGCCTCGTGATGACCGCCGCCGCAGTCGGGGGCGTCGCTGGGGGCCAGCTCAGCGGCCGGGCCGCCGATCACCTGCCCGCGGGCTGGTTGCCGATGGCCAGCCTGTGCGTCGTCGGCCTGAGCCACACGGCCATCGCATGCGTTCCTCGGCTCGCCGTGGTCATCCCCGCACTGGCCCTGTCGAGCGCGGCGGTTCTGATGTACTCGGTGTCGGTGGCCTCTCTCCGCCAGCGCGTGACGCCGCAGGACCTGCTGGGTCGGGTCAACGCGGCGATGGGATCGGCCACCTGGGGGGTGGCCGCCATCGGTATGGCCGCCGGTGGCGTGCTCGTCGACGTGCTCTCGTCCTGGACCTCCCAAGGATTCGCGCTCAGGTCCGTCTACGCCGTCAGCGCGATCGCGGTCCTCGTCATCCTGACGACGGTCGGGCGCCGGATCACGAGACTCGGCGCCCAGGCCGAGCTCGACTGACCCAGCACAGGTAGGCGAGGTCGATGCGGCGCAGCACGAGCTCGTCGTAGACACGCCGTCCGTTCACCCCTGGCGGCTCAGGCAGCACTCCGCACCTCCAGCCCGAACCCTCCCAGGGAAGAAGAGGGCTCATCAGACGAAGGAGCGTGCACCTGTCGGTTCGAGTGCCTCTCCCGACCGATGGTACGGCCCCTTTCCCCAACCACATGCGCGGCGAACGACGCTCCCGCACTCACTCAGAGCTCACCTCAACAGCTCTGCGAGGTGCTCCTGCGCCTGGACAGGCTCCAGGCAGGCCACATCGAGACCGTGTTCGCGGCTATCGAGGAGGCCAACGTCCGCATCCTGGGGTGCCGCGAGTCCGACGACGTGAAGGTGCGGGCCTCGGTCAGGCGGCGGCGGGTGATCTCGCTGTCGACCAAGCACCGCATCCGCGCGACTCTCCGAAGTGCGTTGTCGGAGGCGGTGCGCCGCCCGGACTTGCCGGTGTCGGTGAACATCGCCTCGCACGTGCGGCTGCCCTCGTGTCCGAGGAAGCGTCCTTTGGTCTGGACACCGGACCGGGTGCGCCAGTGGAAGAAGGACGGGACCGTGCCGGGGGAGGTGATGGTGTGGACCCCGGAGCAGACGCGTACGTTCCTGATGCACGCGAGGAAGTACCCGTGGTTGTAACCGTTGTTCCACCTGATCGCGGTCAAGGGCCTGCGCCGGGGAGAAGCGGTCGGCTTGCCCTGGTCCAACACCCGGCTGACGGACGGGCAGATCGACATCCGCGTCCAGGTCGTACAACTCGCGTGGGAGACGATCACCTCCACCCCCAAGAGCGCAGCGGGCCAGCGCACCATCACCCTGGACACCGACACCATCAAGGTGTTGCGGGCCTGGAAACGGTTCCAGAACGAAGCCCGGCTCAAGGCCGGAGCGGCATGGACGGACAGCGGCCTGGCCTTCACCCGGGACGACGGTTCGGGGTGGCATCCGGGGCAGGTCAGTGACTGGTTCCTGCGCATCGCCAGGGCCGCCGGGCTGCCGCCGATCACGTTGCACGGGCTGCGCCACGGCGCGGCCTCGCTGGCGCTCGCGGCCGGGACGGACGTGAAGATCGTGTCCAGCGAGCTGGGGCACGCGACCACTCACTTCACCCAGGACACCTACCAGTCGGTGTTCCCGGATGTAGCGAAGGCGGCAGCCGAGGCCACCGCCGCGCTGCTGCGAGGCCCGGCTCCGGTGAGGGCCGGGTAGCCGAACTGGCGAGCACACCAGGAGCAACACGGCGTCACCGACCCCAGGTCAGTTCACGGGTTCACCCCGATTGGCCTGGGGTTTCCTCATGTCTGGGTCCGGTAGTCCATCGGATCAAAGGTCCCCTGGTTAGGTCACCCCTCAGGCAGTTCGTCCTGCCAGCGTTGCAGCACCCGTTTGCTGTCCTGCGTGTCGGGGTGGTCGAGGCCGAGCACCCGTGTGCGGTCGCGTATCAAGGCGGTGAGAAGCTCGACGGCTTTGGCGGCGTTACCGAATTCGTAGGTCCACCAGGCGAGGTTGTGGCGGGTGGCGAGGGTGTCGGGGTGGTCAGGTCCCAGGACGCGCAGGTTATCAACAAGGAGGTCTTGGAGGGCTGTGACGGCTGTCGTGGGCACTCCGGCTTCGCCCTGCCGGTGGGCGAGGTGGGCGCGGGTGACGAGTGTGTCGGGGTGGTCGGGTCCGAGGATTCGGATGCGGTCGGTGAGAAGGTCTTCGAAGGCCTGGGCGGCTCCGGCAGCATCCCCGGCCGCGCCCCGCAAGTAGGCGAGGTGGGCGCGGGTGACGAGTGTGTCGGGGTGGTCGGGTCCTAAGACGCGCAGCTGGTTGGTGAGGAGGACTTCGTAGGCTGTGGCGGCTCCGGTTGAGTCCCCAGCTTGGCCACGCCAGAGAGCGAGGTTGTGGCGGGTGGTGAGGGCGTGGGGGTGGTCGGGTCCGAGGACGCGCAGTATCTCGGGGAGGAGTTCCTCGAAAGCCTGGGCAGCTCCGATTAGGTCCCCGCTCTCGCCTCGCAGGTAGGCGAGGTTGTGGCGGGTGGTGAAGGTGTGGGGGTGGTCGGGGCCTAGGTAGTGATGTGCGGTTTGGGCCATTTTTTCCCAATAGGCCTTTGCCTCACCCACCTGTCCGGCTTCGGCCAGGCTGTTCCCTGCCTGGAATAGCACCACGTGGCCGTCGGGTTCCCACAACCACTCCTCTACGCTGCGTCCCTGGACGGAATGGTTCCGCAGGGTGCGGGTGTTCGAGCGCAGATGGTCGGCCAGGACGGTGTCGCGTTCTACCTCGGGCCACACCTCGAAGAGCGCGTTAGCAGCCGTGTACACGCTCTCCCGTGTGGGCTGGGTTGCCTGGTGTTCGCGGGTAGCGCGTTGGACGATCTGGTGCGTGCGGATCACCGGTTCGCTGGCCTCAGATGTCGTGACCGTACGGTTGATCAGGTTCAACCGATGCAGGCCGACCAGTGCGGTACGCACCTCCGGTACGGACAACTTGGGTGTGGTGGCCGGGGTCGCGGGGGAGTTGGTGGCTGAGGGTGCGTGTTCCGGTGCACTGCGCTGGGTGGCCAGGTACTCCAGGGCCGTGGGGCTGGTCAGCACGTGTTCGGGGATGGCTGTTCCGTCCAGAAGACCGATAAGCCCCATGAGTGGTCGGGCCACCCCTTGGGGGTTGAAGGTATCGACCTGGTTCAGGGACAGGTCCCACGTGGCGGCGAGCGGCGTGGGGGCATCCCAGTCGGGAAACACCTGGTGCAGGGTGGTCATTCGGTCGTGGAACAGCTCCAGGTAGTCAGCGCACGCTAGGCCGGTCTCGGCCATGTAGGTCACCGCTTGCCCCAGTGCGAGTGGGAGGAGCCCCAAGTCGTGGGCGACAGCGCCCAGCTCCCTGGTGGTGTGAGGGATCCCGGTTTCGCTCAGGGCACGGGCAAGGAAGGTATGGGCCTCGTCGGGGGTGTAGACGCCTACGTCGAGGAGGTGCCGTCCCTGGGTTGTCAGGGAGTGGTCGCGCCGGCGGGTGGTGACGAGGACTCGGCCGTGAGGTTGGTCGTGTGGGGGCCACAGGTCCCGCACCTGGGCGGGGTCGACGAGGTCGTCCCACACGATGAGCCAGCGCCGGTTCTGGTGCTTGTTCGGGTCATCAAGCCAGGTGAGGAACAGAAGTGCGGCGTCATCGTGGTCATCGGGAACGGTGGCGAACATCTGGTGGGCGGCTTGGGCGTAGGCGAAAGTAATGCGTTCGCGGTTGGATGCGTTGGCCCAGACGAGGACATCCATCCGTTCTTCGGGGGTGGTAATGCGGGCTAAGGCGCGGGCGTGGTGGGCGGCCAGTTGGGTCTTACCGACCCCGCCGGTGCCGGACAGGACTTGGCGCAGGACGACGGTCCCGAAGCTGTTCAGGGCCTCGCTGAGTTCGTCGCCGATGGTCCGGTGCTGGTAGTGGGCAGCCTGTTCGGGGATAGCGCCGACGCGTATCGGCCAGTCGACCGTATGAGGTCCGTGGTAGTGGTTGGTCTGCTTGCCGACCACCGGTCCGCGGAAGTCGCTGAAGCCGAGGTCGATGTGGTCGCCGTGGTAGGACGTGCTCACCGGGTCGGCTCTTGCCCGTTGTTGCCGGGCTCGGGACGGTGGTTGACCTGTTTGCCGATCACCGTTCCGTGGAAGTTGCCATCGCGGAAGTCGATGTGGTCGCCGCCGTAGGTGGTGTTCTCCACGTGCATGTCCCGGCCCTGGACGACGGTGCTTCCGGAGACGTTGCCGTTCACCGTGTTCGCGACGTCGCTTCCATCGCCTGTACGTGGAGGTGGGATTGGGGCGGAGGGTCGGGAGGTGGCGACCCAGGCGATGGCGGTGACGATGAGCGCCAGGGCGGTGGTGATGCCCGCTGCCCATGAGGCGGCTTCCCAGCCGTCGCGCGTACTGGGGCCGCCGCCGAACCACAATCCGGCTCCCAACGCGGCCAAGATTGCGACGCTTGCCGCTGCTGCCCAGATCCACCTTGCCCTGTTCATGCCATCTGATTGTGGCGCGTGAAGCCCGGCAGGGTAAGGGGTTTTGGCTGAAACGGCCGTATGCGGCCTGTGAGGCCATGCGGCGTACATGGGTCCCGCGCGGGCGTCGGGGCGGCTGTGGGGCGCTGGTGGGCGGGCGCGGGGTGTCCCGACGCAGGGCTACCAGGGTCACGGGAAGGCAAAGTGCTCCGCGAGGTCGAGCCCCACCTGTACTGGACCTTGTACTGGGGAGCACACATGGAGCATTTCAGGCCCCGATCCAGGACCGGCGCCTCGTCTGTTCGACTCGCGCACCCCGTCTGACCTGGGGTTTTGTGGCGCACCCGGCAGGATTCGAACCTGCGACCATCGGATTAGAAGTCCGGTTCTTTCGTGCCTCTACGTGCCACAGGGTGCCTTTTCGTCCCTATTTACCCGATCACCACCATCGTTTCGTGTCAAGAGGTGCCGCGTGGTGCCGTGTCAGTACGGAGCTGCGGAGCATAATCGGAGCACACACGGCCCGGTGGTGGCGTCCGATGGCACCTCGCGAGGTCCTCGCGAGCCGGGAGCCACCTTGCCCTGGCACGGGCTTCATGGTGTGACGCTGCCCGACAGGGCAGGGCTCAACTCTCGTCCATGGTCGCGCCGCTCGTTCGCGAACGCCCAGGCGGGGCCGATCCCGGGCGCGCTCGTCGGTGAGGACGGGGCCCGGGCGGTCTGGTACCCGGTGGTGGAGGACGCCGAGGCGCCCCTGCGCGCCCTGGACCTCATGCGGAGGCAGACGGAGTACCTGTCCGCGGCTCCCGCGAAGAGGGCCTGAGCCTTCCCGGAGGAAGGCCCGTCGCCCTTTCCCGGAGCAGGGGTGACGCACGTCACTTTCGTAGTGCCCGGCTGCGTGTTCTGCTCGGCTCGTCCGGAAGACCCCGCGCCTGACCACCACCGGGGCGGTTCCTCCGGAACCGGGACCGATCGTGGAACGTCACTCCATATGCGCATACTGCTATGGGAGTCCTGCGAAGCGGGCCACGGAATCCACGAGGGAGAGCAGGCATCGGATGAAGTTCGAACTGGTGGAGCCGCCTGACGGGTCGGAGGAGTCGGACGGGAGCGCCGCCGTCGCCGAAGCGCGGGACCCGGCGCCCGCCGACGGGATCGCGGTTCTCAAGGAATCGGACGCGGCCTTCCCCGGGCCCGTGCGGGAACGCAGGGCCAGGGCGGTCGAGGGCGTGCGCGCCTCGCTGGAGATGCTGCGGGCCCGCGTCGCCGAGCAGAACATGGCCGAGGTCCGCGTCCACGCTGCTGACCTACCGGAGGCCGAGGCCGGAGCCCTGTTCCACGCGCACCGGTTCGCAGCTTCCCCGGCGAAGGGAGACGGCCGATGAGCCGGTGGAACATCGACGTCTACGGGGTCTCGCTGGTCCTGGGCGACCTCGGCGGACAGCTCGGCCTCGAAGGAGGCGGGTTCTCCGACACCATCGACTCCACCGCCGACGGGATCGAGATGGCGCTGACCAACGCCAAGAGCCCGCCCGTGGAGGCCGCTCTGTCCGGGTTCTTCGAGCACTTCACCGGCGAGACCGACGCCATGTTCACCCGCACCCTGTCGTGTCTGCAGGGCGCCAACGACGCCACGCTGGCCTACAACCAGGGCCAGGAGGAGATGGCCGCCGAAGCCCAGAGTCAGGCGGGCACCGGCGAGAACCTCGACCTCTGACCCGACGCGCCCCCGCACCACCGACACCCCTGCCCCGCCCCCACGGAAGGCCCCCTGGTGAGTTTCGAGCCCACCGAGCCCCAGAACGGCGTGGACCCCAACCCGTTCACGCTCATCGTCCCCGACACCGTCCCCTACCCCCTCACCGACGTCTGGTCCCTCAACTACGCGGCCGAGACCCTGCGCACCGGCGGGGAGGACCTCTTCGGCGGGGCCGAGGACATGTCCTCCACCTGAGGCGGGCTCCAAGCCCACTACAGCGCACCGGAGAGCGAGACTCTCTTCGCCGCGATGGACCCCGTGGTCACCCGGGGAGAGGGCATCCAGAGCGACCTGGCCACCGTCGCCAGCGCGCTGGAGGACCTGGCCGAGGCGGCCGCGACCGCGCGCCGCTCGCTCAACACCCTGCGCATCGACGCCCAGAGCCTGTGGAACGCCAACCACGACAAGAAGGTGTGGTGGCTGAACAAGGACGACGAGACCGACGAGTGGGCGCTGGCGGAGAACATCCGCATCAAGGACGCGGTCAACACGGCCTGGTCGACCTTCAACGAGGCCGAGAACGCGTGCGCCAGTCGGATCTCGGCGACCTTCGGCGGCCCCGCCTACGTGTCCCCGGACCAGGCGGGCGGGGACGGAGCGCTGGTCTACGGGCTGCCCACCGACGCCGGTGAGCGCGACCTGTCCCTGGAACACCACTTGAGTCTCGACGGCGTCAACAGCAACATCAACGACGTCACGGCATGGGCGGGGAGCGAGTTCCACCCCTCCCTCGCGGACTGGGGCAACCCCACCGGTCAGGCGGCCTGGGACACGGTGGTCACCGACGTGCTGTGGGGGACGGCGGTGGGGCTGACGTCCAAGCTCGGGTTCTGGCACCCCGACAACGGGTGGCGGTTCGACCCGCGGGGGCGCTTGGAGAACTTCGGGGCGGCCTGGCGCGACGCGGGCATGGACGCGGCCGCGCTGGTCGGCATCCACGACGAGCACGGGTGGTTGTGGGAGCCGGGCGAGCGCGGCCGGGAGGGCTGGAGCGCCGGATGGGACCGGTGGACCGGCAACGCCCAGGACAGCCTCACCGAGGTCTGGGAGGGGCACACCGCCTGGTCCACACGCGATGACGGTGTCGCCTACTCCAACACCACTATGGCCGCCAACGCGGTGATGCTGACCGGCGGGCTGCCGCTCAAAGCTCTCAAGATCATCGCCGGGGCGGGGGTGGTCAGCTCCATGGACGCCCCCGGGGGATCGGGTGACGCGGAGTTCGACGGCTCCGGCTCGGGTTCCGGCGGGGGTTCGGACACGGGCTCGGACAACTTCACGTCGAGGGGCGGACCGGGAACGCGGGGCTGGCCCAGCAGTCCGCTGCCGGGCGCAGGGGAGGGCCAGCGTCCCACGGGTGAGCGCTTCGAGAACCCGCTCACCATGCTGAACAACTCACTGCTGGACCCCGACAGGTACCGCCCGCCCGCCTCCACCCCGAACGCCCCCGTACCCGACGGCGGCGGGAACCGGCCCTCGCAGAGCCCGCCCGCGCCGCAGCCCCAGGACAGCGGCACACCGTCCCATCGGTCTGGTGAGGACACTCCGCGGCGTTCCGACGAGGACGCGCAGGATGCGTCGAGAGCGCCCGGTGACAGACCCGGGGCCCCCGCTATGACTCCGCGGCCGGACAGCGAGTCCCGGAGCGGCGACACCGACGCGCCCCGCGCCGAGGACGACCCCGGACAGGGTCCCCCACGTCGTGACGAGGACGACGAGAGCGGTCGGAGCGACGAGCGGGAGGGCGCGGGCGGTCGGCGCGAGGAGCCGGAGGCGGAGCGTCCCGAGCCCGCCGCCGGTGGCGGTGGCGGTGGCGGGGGTGGCGACGAGCCCCCCAACGACCGCACCGGCACCGGCGGTGGTGACGGAGACGACTCCCTCCCGGAGCGCCCTGAACCTACTAACCCAAACAACCAGAAACCAGACCATAATGGCCCAATGCCTCCCGAGCTTCGGTCCGAACTCAGGGACATAATCCAGCAGGTGCCCGGATTTAGGCAGTCAGGCTTCAACGACAAGGACTACGCGAGCCTCTTCAACTCCCTGGAGAACAAGAGGTCCACTGTCGGCGCTCAGACTGCGGATATGATCCTGCAAGGACGTCTAGCCAACGTTGAAGGATTCAATGACATGATCGTCTCCCTCAAAAGTAGGGGCGACCTCCCCGCGAGGAATCAGGAAATGAGAATTGCTACGGACCTGCTGGATTCTGGCTTCCCGCCGGACAGGGTCGCGTTCCCCGGAAAAAACCCGATTACTGGAGAAGACCTTGACGTGGCTGTGAGAGGAGATGACGGTAGGGTTGAGTATGGTTACCAGGCGAAGGTAGTCGAAAATCCGGAGGGAATCAGGAGTGCGCTCCGGAAGATCAGGAAGCAATTCCCGGCGACGACCGAGGCGTCCCACCGGGGCGGAATCATTGAGGCTAACTTCGAGATGAATGAACTCCTAGACAGGGACCTGAGGAGCCTTCATGAAGCAGCCAAGGCTGAGAACATATCCTTCCATGTCCATTTCCAGGACGGAACTCTCGATTTCCCGCCTGGCGCTCCCCTCTACCCGACAAAATAGGGAGAACTGATGTCAAAACTCCTGCGTGCACCCAGCGAAGTCGGATCATGGCTGTGGTATATCGAAGCACCAGAGAAGCCCGACATCAGCGACAGTCTCACGGTCGTCGCGAAGTTGGCAGGCGTTCTGGGAAAGCACGAACTTCTCAAGTCGGATATTATGGAAGTCTGCTGGAGTCAATACGGAAAAGGAAAAATTGGGATCTGGACGAGGATCTCCCCGGGGGTCGCCTTCGCTGATTCCCGGTATGCGGACTTCGTGCAGCAGAGTCGACCCTCTGGTTTTCCTGACGCGTATGCCGCTCATATCGAAACAGTGAGTACCGGGATATGGATCGACGCGGACGGCAGGAGGCATCGGGAGCGCCAACTTGTCAGCCTGGTAGTCTCTCCGGAGCCTGGCGAGATCCAGGTAGAAATCAGTGTTCACCATGATATCTGGTCTTGGTATGACTTCGCAGGCCATCCTCACCCCGAGATTTACGACCAGAACGCACCACGCCTGGCTGCGGCCCTTGAAAATGTGGAGAAAGTGCTCCAAGTCGAGACTGAGAACGGGGAGGGTACGTATTTCGGTGTCTCGGAGGGTTTCTGGATTAAGCGCCCGGATGCTGAGGACCTTGTGGACGGCCTAGCCATGGACTCCACTGACAGGTTGTGATCCCCCTCGAAAACGCTGACTTGCGAAGCGCAACCTTCAGGGGCTGATCACGACCTTGGTGATCAACGACGATGAAAGGGAGCATGTCCCTGTTGACGAAGTCGCCGAAGGCCACCGCCACATGGACGTGGGTGGTTGAGCACGACGAAGGCTTGAACGGTCTGGAGGCGGGCTGTACGACGGCGATGACGGTGGCAAAGGCCCTGCAGGAGCACGATCTGCTGTACCTCGACAGCGTCGATGTGGACTGGTTCCAGTACGCATCCGGCCACACCGGCTTCCGATCCCGGGTTTTGCACTGCCGTGGCCTCACAACCGCTGCCCTGGCGAACCGGGTTCGCGACTCGCGGCCAGCAGGCCGACCAGAAGCCTACCCGGAGACGCTGTTTCTCATCGGCCCCGGAAACTGGATCGCGCCCGGCGGACGAAAGAGAGGCGAGCCCGAGCTCGTCGGTGTTTCCGTTGATATCGCCGCCGAGGACACGATGGTCGAGGTGAGCGTCTACCACGACATCTGGGCGGAGAACGACTTCTTCGGCCGCCCTCATTCGGAGGTTCATGACGGCAACGCCCCTCGCCTGAGCCAGGCTCTGAGAGGACTTGCGGCGGTGCTGGGGGGTGAGGCCGAGGCGGGCGAGCCCACCTACTTCGGTACGGCCATCAACTACGGCGTGGCGGCGCCTCGTGGCGGGGTGGCCGATGGAGGAATCGACGTGACTGATCGTCTCTAGAACGAGAGTTGGCTCATGTCGTGTGTGAGGGAGGCTGGGGAGTGCCGGGGGCCTCTTCCATGTATCCGGTAATCCTCAGGACTGCTGAGGGAGTGGTTCGACCAGCTCTGTTCCGCGCTGGCTGCTCCTGAGCTCCTCTCGGGGAAGACTGGTTTCAGGGGTGTTGGTCATGCCTGGATCGGGTTCGGTGTACAAGCGGTGCGGGTGCCGCGGCACCAAGGGGGCGAAGGCCGAAGAATGTCGGTGTCCTGGGCTGCGGCGGCGGGGGCATGGGAGCTGGTACTTCTCGGTGGAGCTGGAGCACGCTCCGGGCGGGAGGCACCGGGTGCGTCGGGGTGGGTTCGCCTCCCGGGGCGCCGCTCGTGAAGGCCTGCGCTAGGCCCGGGAGCTGGACGGAGCTGGGGCGGGTGCGTCGGTGGTGACGGTGGCGGTGTGGTTGGAGCGCTGGCTGGCCACGCGTACCCGGCTGCGTCCCTTGACCCGGATCAGCTACGCCGAGCACATTCACCGCTACCTCATCCCCCACCTGGGCGATGTGCCGTTGGAGGAGTTGACCCCCGCCCATGTGCGGGAGGCCTTCGAGCACATCTCTCAGCACACGGCGTCCACCGGGGCGCCGTTGTCTGCGGCGACGGTGCAGCGGATTCGCGCCACCCTGCGGGTGGCTCTGAACACCGCTGTGCGTGAGCGCTTGCTGCCCGCTAACCCGGCCCAGGGGCTGCGGTTGGAGAGCGGCCGGAGTGCGCGGCCGGTGGTGTGGACCGACCAGGCGGTGGCCGAATGGGCCCACAGCGGTGTGCGGCCGACGGTGGCGGTGTGGACGGTGGAGCAGACCCGCCACTTCCTGGACTTCGTCTCCGATCATCGACTGTACGCCCTGTTCCACCTGCTGGTGATGACGGGGCTGCGCCGTGGTGAGGTGGTGGCCCTGCGGTGGCCCGACCTCGACCTGATCCAGGGCACCGTGCGCGTCACCCGCCAGCTCCAGGCCCACCGGGGCGGGTTGGTGGAGTTGGCGCCCAAGAGCGCGGCGAGCCGCCGCATGCTCGTGCTGGACCACACCACTACCGGGGTGTTGCGCCGTCACCAGTGGCACCAGCAGAAGGAGGCCGAGGAACAGGGCCGGGTGTGGGATACGCGCGGGTTCGTGTTCACCGCCGTGCGGGGCGGTCCGCTGGCTCCTCAACGGTTGTCCCGGCTGTTCCGGAAACTGAACACGGAGAGTGGGTTGCCGCCGGTGCGGTTGCATGATCTGCGGCACGGGTCGGCGACGTTGGCGTTGGCTGCGGGGGTGGAGTTGAAAGTGGTGCAGGCGATGCTGGGCCATGCCAGCATCGTGCTCACAGCGGATACCTATTCCAGCGTGTTGCCGCAGGTCGCGCGGGAGGCGGCCGAGCGGACCGCGTGGCTGGTGCTACGTGACTCCGGTAAGACGCACCAGCGAGGATGGGCGCGAAGGGGGAACGCGAGGCTGGTCCCATCTCGGTCCCACTCTGGTCCCATCAGTGCGGCGGCTCCTCGGAGATGAGGTGACGTACCCCGTCTGACCTGGGGTTTTGTGGCGCACCCGGCAGGATTCGAACCTGCGACCATCGGATTAGAAGGATTTTTTCGTGCTCCTCCGTGCCACACGGTGCCTTTTCATAACTATCTGTCCGATCGCCGCCATCGTTTCGTGTCAAGAGGCGCCGCCCGGTGTCGTGCCAGTCCGGAACTGCGGAGCACAAACGGAGCACACACCGGCCCCTGGTGGCGTCCGATGGCACCTCGCGAGGTCCTCCATGAGCGGGGAGCGGGACCGGGGCGCTGTGGCGGTTGAAGGGGCTGGCCGAGACCGATCCCGTCCGGCTCCAGGTGCGCATCGAGGCATTCAACGGGTCCCTGCAGGTTCGCGTCGACGAGGGCCAGGGCGCATGGAAGACGCTCATGCTGGGCGTCGATGGCCTGGGGTCCGGTGGTCTGCTTTTGCTTTCGTCCTCATCAGCGGGATGCGTTTGTCGGGGAACGACATGGGTCCGCGCTGAGCTGCGGTCCTTTGGAGCGCCCGAAAAGGGGGCAGTCCTGTGAACAGGCTTTTCCAAGCCAAACGAGAGGGAAGTGGCCGGATGCGGCCAACATGGTGCTGAGTTCCCCGTCTGTGGCCGAATGTGCATGTCGTGCACTCGTGTGCCACATGTTGTGACGTGTGCCACTCTCGTGTTGTTTCCTTCGGGCTGCTAACTTCCCGTTCGGTCCCAGGACAACCACCACCCGTGTCCCCATGACACGGGACCCCTGCGGTGATCCCCCAACCTGGGTTAGAGAGCTCTGCCATGCCCCGCCATGCGCGAGTACTCGGCGCTGCCCTCACGGCGTCGTTGCTCCTCATGCCTGCTCTGTCCACCCCCGCCTACGCGGACGAGGAGCCTGACCCCGGTCCCTCCGTCTCGACCGCCGACCTGACCACTGATCAGGAAGCCCTGGTCCAGGCCCAGGAGACCGGCGAACCGGTCGAGATCACCGCCGCCACCACCGAGACCACCCGGCACCTGGCCAACCCCGACGGCAGCTTCACCATGGAGCAGAGCGCCTTCCCGGTGCGGGTGCGGGCCCAGGACGGCTGGACCCCCGTCGACACCGACCTGACCGTGGACTCCGACGGCCGTCTCCGCCCCAAGGCGGTCAGCGCCGACATCGCCTTCTCCGGCGGGGGAGACCAGGCCCTGGCCAGCATCGGGATCGGCTCCAACTCCGTCGACCTGGGCTGGCACGAGGACCTGCCCGCCCCCGCCGTCGACGGTCCCCAGGCCACCTACGCCGACGTCCTGCCGGACGTGGACCTGGTCCTGACCGCGGGCGTGGACGGGTTCGGGCAGGTGCTGGTGGTGCACACCCCCGAGGCGGCCCGGCACGAGGACCTCGCCGAACTCGAAATGGCTCTGGCCACCACCGGTGTCACCATGCACCTGGCGGAGAACGGCACCCTGGAGGCACTGGGCGACCTGGGCCAGGAGAGCGTCTTCACCGCGGTCGCTCCAGCGATGTGGGACTCCGCGGGCGCTGAGGAGACCGGCGAGGACCCCACGCTGATGGCCCCCATGGGCGCGCGCACCGAACTCCTGGGCGTGGACCTGACCACCGACAGCATCCGCCTGGTCCCCGACGCCGCCATGCTCGACGACGCCGAGACCGCCTACCCCGTCTACATCGACCCCTCGCTGGCGGTGAGCCGGGTGGGGCGCACCTACGTCAACGCCAACTACCCGAGCCAGTCGTACTGGAACTACTCCACCTCCCACGACCCCGGCGTGGGCTACGAACCGAGCGACGGCAGTACCAAGCGCGCGTTCTGGCGCTTCAGCGTCGACTCGCGCACCCGCAACGCCGACATCACCCGGGTCACCTTCCGCCCCAGGGTCACCCACGCCTACGGGTGCACCAACGCGCAGATCCAGCTGTGGCGCACCGACTCCATCACCTCCTCCACCACCTGGAGCAGGCAGAACACCTCGGCGTTCTGGAACACCAGGCTCGACACCCGCACCATCAACGCCGGACGCTCCAACTGCCCCGGAGGCACCTCACCGACGGTGGAGTTCGACGCCACCGACGGGTACGTGCACAGCCGCGACGCGGGCCACACGACCACCACCCTGGGCCTGCGCGGCAACGAGAGCAAGTCCTCCAGCAACTGGGACTGGCGCCGCTTCGACGCCAACCCGACCCTGCAGGTGGACTACAACAACCCGCCCGAGATCCCCACCAAAATCTCGGACTCCCACGGCGGCACCTGCTCCACCGACCCGGACAACCCGCGCCTGATCAACGAGACCAGGCCCACCTTCACCGCCTACGTGCGCGACCGCGACTCCACCTCGGCCAACCGCCAGAAGGTCAAGACCCGCTTCGCCTGGTGGGTGGGGGGCACACGGACCGGTGAGGTGGACACCTCCTCCACCAACGTGGCCGTGTGGTCCTCGGGCTCCTACCAGTCGGTGCGCTCCGGCGAACTGCCCGAGGACGTGCTCATCGGCTACCGGGCCAACGCTCACGACGGCACCTCCTGGTCGGGCTGGACCGGCTACTGCTACCTGAGGGTCAGCACCGCACGCCCCGACCAGGGCCCAGCGGTCACCTCCACCGACTACCCCGCCGGGGACGAGTTCCACGGTTCCCCCGGCCTACCCGGGCAGTTCACCCTCTCCAACAACGGTGTCGAGAACGCCGAGAGCTACTTCTACGCCCTCAACGACGACTCCTGCGTCACCGAGGCCGAGCCCGAACAGCCGGGCGGTGAGGTGACGGTGACCCTTACCCCGCGCCTGGAGGGCCCCAACCGGATCTACGCGCGCACCGTGGACGCCTTCGGCAACTCCTCCGACTGCGTGCTCGTCTACTCCTTCCTCGTCGCCCCGCCCAGAGACCCGGTCGCCCACTACACCTTCGACGAGGGACAGGGGAGCCGGGCCGCGGACAGTGCCAACCCCGACCAGGGTGCCACCCTCTCCGACGGGGTGGAGTGGGTGCGCGGACGCGTCGGCTCTGTGGACAACCCCCATACCGACCCCGCCCCGCGCCTGGAGGGCACCGCCGTCCACACCAGCGGCTACACCGACGGCGACCCAGGCCCCTACGACGAGATCACCGCCGACGGCTCGGCCGTGGACACCTCCGGAACCTTCTCCGTCTCGGCATGGGTCAAGCTCGACCGCGCCTACGCCCACCACACCGCCGTCGCCCAGGAGGGCGAGCAGCAGAGCGCCTTCCACCTGGGCTACCAGGGAAACACCGACCAGTGGGTGTTCAAGATGTCGTCCAAGGACGAGTACTGGGACGGCTCCCGGAACTGGGACATGGTCACTTCCACCGACTCCGCCGAGGTCGGGGTGTGGACCCACCTGCTCGGTACCCACGATGAGCAGACCGGTGAGATGGCCCTGTACGTCGACGGTGTGAGGCAGGGTACGGACACGCTCGTCGGAGGGTGGAACGCCACCGGGCCGCTGACCATGGGACGCGCCCTGTTCCAGGGAACTGGCAACTACTACTGGCCCGGTGCGATCGACGACGTGAAGGTCTGGGACCGGCTGGTGCTGAACGAGACGGTCTCCGATGCCGAGACCGCCTCCGAGGTGTGGCGCCTGGCCAGTCGGCCGGTGGCCGCCGAGGGCCGGTGGATGCTCGATGAGTGGGACGGTACGGCGGTGGCCGACTCCACCGACCACGGTTTGGGCGCCACCCTGCACGGCGACCCCCTCACCGCGTGGAACACCGCCGAGAACGGCATCACCGCCTCTCCAGGGGTACGCCTCAACGGCGCCGACGAGTACGTCGAGGCACCCGGACCCGCGCTGCGCACTGACCGCAGCTTCAGCGTCGCGGCATGGGTACGCCTGGACGAGACCGGCGAAGGTGTCAACACCTCCGCGGTGAGTCAGGCGGGCGAGTTCCAGAGCGGTTTCCACCTCGGCTACCAGGGATCACGTGGAGCGTGGGTGTTCAAGATGGCCCCCCACGACGACGCTCCGACCTCGGGTTCGACCGGATGGACCTACGCCTACTCCACCACCGCCGCCCGGTTGGGGGAGTGGACCCACCTGGCCGGGGCCTACGACCACACCACCGGTGAACTGGTGCTCTACGTCAACGGCTTCGAGGAGTCCCGCCTGGCGGTGGACCACGCCTGGCACGCCGACGGCCCCTTCCGGATCGGCAGTGCCCAACACGGCGGTTCCAACACCTACCACTGGACCGGCGACATCGACGACGTCCACGCCTACCAGGGCGTGGTCAGCGACCGTGAACTGTCCTGGGTGTACGCGGGCGAGTTCGCCAACACCCAGAGCTGACAACGCTTTCGACCTCCCCCTGCCCCTGTGATCGTCCTCCACCCGAGCGGTGGAGGACAGGAGGACTGCTGTGATCCCGCGCAGTGACACCCCCACCCGCCCCGGCCCGATCCGCCGAGGCATCACCTACTCGGTCGGCCTCGTCCTCGTGGCCGGACTGCTCAACGCCCTCCCGGCGTCCGCCACGGCCTACAACCCGCGCCCGGAGGTGGAGGACCTGCCCTCCGTCGAGGGGCAGGACCTGGTCGCCGAGGCACTGGAGGAGAACGACGCCGTCGCGGAGGCGGCCGTGACCGCTCCGGAGAAGGTCGACTGGCCCGAGGCCTCGGCCACCCACGTGGACCTGGGCGGAGAACAGGCGCGGACGCTCAGAGCACAGGAGCAGTCGCCGGTCACGGTCACGGCTGTAGAGGGGGAGGACCTCGCTGACTGGGAGGCCCCGAGCACTGGGGTGAATGGGCGCCACCGGTCCCCGAGGAGGAAGCGCCCGAGGAGGAGGCTGCCGCACCGGAGGAGACCCCCGCTCCGGAGGAGACGCCTTCGGCGGAGGAACCGCCGCGCGAGGATGCCCCGACACGGGAGCCCGCTCCGGACACCGTCGAGGAAGAAGAGGCGCCGGAGGCCGCGCAACCCTCACCTGACAGCAGCCCGTCCCCCGACCACAACGAGATGCGCAGAGAGCCCGTCACTCCGGACGAGCCCGAGGTGGACGCCTTCTCCGCCCCCGAGCCCGTCGAGTCGGTCCAAGTGGAGGTCCTGGACCAGGCCGACGCCGAAGCGGCCGGAGTGCACGGCCTGCTCGTCAGCATCACCCGCACCGACGACTCGCTCACCCTCGCACCGGTCCGGATGGAGGTGGACTACTCCGAGTTCGCCGCCGCGTTCGGCGGCGACTACGCCTCACGCCTGCACGTCGTCGAGCTCGACCCCTGTGTCCTGGACGACTCCTGCCCGGAGGAGGAGGCGGTCGCCTTCGACGCGCCCCAGCTCCTCGACAACAGCGTCCCGGACCAGAGCCTGTCCGCCCTCGTGGGCGCGGCGCCCGCCCAGGGGTCCCTGTTCGCCGTCACCTCCGCTCCTGCCGGGGGCAACGGCGACTACCGGGCTACGAAGCTCTCGCCCTCCTCCACCTGGAACGTCAACACCCAGGCGGGCGACTTCTCCTGGTCCTACGACCTGTCCGTCCCGCCCGCGCCCAGCGCGCTGGTCCCCGCCATGGGCCTGAGCTACTCCTCCGGCGGGGTGGACGGGCGCGTGGCCACCTCCAACAACCAGACCTCCTGGATCGGCGACGGGTTCGCCTACGCCCCGGGATCGATCGAGCGCCGCTACGCCGCCTGCGCCGACTCCGGACACAGGACCGGTGACCTGTGCTGGAACACCGACAACGTCACCCTGTCCATGAGCGGACACTCCGGTGCGCTCATCAAGCACGACGACGGCACCTACCGGCTCTCCAACGACGACGGGACCAAGGTCGAAAGGCTCACCGGCGCCACCAACGGGGCGCACGAGGGCGAGTACTGGAAGGTCACCACCCCCGACGGCACCCAGTACTTCTTCGGCCGCAACCGCCTGCCCGGCTGGTCCAGCGGCGACCCCGAGACCGACTCCGCGCAGACCATGCCCGTCTACGCGGCCGAGTCCGGACAGCCCTGCTACGACTCCACCTTCGCCGAGTCCTGGTGCCAGCAGGCCTACAAGTGGAACCTCGACTACGTCGTGGACGTGCACGGCAACGTCATGACGTTCTACTACGACGCCGAGACCAACCACTACGGCCGCAATCTCACCAACACCGCCACCCCCTACGTGCGCGCGGCCAACATCGAGCGCATCGAGTACGGCCTGCGCAGCGACGACGTGTACGCCACCGCTCCGGCGCGCGTGGTCTTCTCCACCTCCGAACGCTGCCTGGTCACCGACTCCTTCGAATGCGCGGCCGACGAGCGCACCTCCGACAACGCCGAGCACTGGCCCGACGTCCCCCTGGACCAGGACTGCGAGTCCGGCTCCTCCTGCGCGGGCAAGCACTCGCCCACCTTCTGGTCCACCAGGAAACTCGACGCCGTCACCACCCAGATCCACAACGGTGACGAGTACACCAAGGTCGACTCCTGGACCCTGAAGCACTCCTTCCCCGAGGCGGGCGACGGCACCGGCCCGACCCTGTGGCTGGACTCCATCGAGCACACCGGCCACGTGGGCGGCACCGAGACCCTGCCCAAGGTCACCTTCGGCGGCACCCAGATGCCCAACCGGGTGGACTCACCCACCGACGACATCGCGCCGATGCTGCGCTGGCGCATCACCGAGATCCGCACCGAGACCGGCGGACAGCTCGACATCACCTACTCCGCACCCGAGTGCGTGCACGGCGAGACTCCCCAACCGCACAGCAACACCAAGCGCTGCTATCCGGTCAAGTGGACCCCCGAAGGCGGGGTGGAGCTGACCGACTGGTTCCACAAGTACGTCGTCACCGAGGTCAACGAACTCGACCTGGTCACCGACCAACCCACACTGACCACCAGCTACGACTACGTGGGAACCCCGGCCTGGCGCTACACCGAGGCCGACGGCATGGTCAAGGACAAGTACCGCACCTGGGCGGACTGGCGCGGCTACGACCGGGTCATCGTGCGCACCGGCCACGCCACCGAGGAGCGGAGCGAGACCGAGTACCTGTACTTCCAGGGCATGGACGGCGACAAACAACCGAGCGGCACCAGGGACGTCTCGGTCACCGACTCACACGGCGTCGAGCACACTGACCACAAGGAACTCAACGGCACCCTCCTGGAGACCATCACACGCGACGGCGAGGACGGCCAGGAGATCTCCCGGGAGATCACCACCCCCTGGCTGCGCGAGACCGCCGAGGTCACCCACGACTGGGGCAGCCAGACCGCGCACATGATCCGCACCGAACGTGTGGACAGCTTCACCCGCCTCTCCGACGGCACCTGGCGCCACGCGCGGGTGGACCACACCCTCAACGACGACGGCGTCATCACCCGCACCCGCGACCACGGCGACGTGGACGTCGCCGGGGACGAGGAGTGCATTCACACCACCTACGTCAGCAACACTGACGCCTGGATCCTCAACCTCGTCTCACGCACCGAAACCCTGGACGTGGACTGCGGACAGACCCCTGACCGTCCCGAGGACGTCGTCACCGACGAACTCGTGTCCTACGACGGAGGCGGCCACGGTGACGCCCCGACCCGCGGCCTGCCCACCCGTACGGAGAAGCTCGACTCCTACTCCGGCGGCCAGCCCGTCTACCAGATGGTGCAGGAAGCCGAGTTCGACTCCTTCGGCAACACCGTCGCCGAGACCAACGCCAACGGCGGGGTGACCACCACCGACTACGCCCAGACCGCCGTGGGGCTGCCGGAGTCGGTCACCGAGACCAACCCGCTCGGGCACACCACGACCACGGTCGTGGATCCGGCGCGCGGGATGCCCGTGGCCGAGACCGATGCCAACGGCCGCACCATGCACATGGGCTACGACCCGCTCGGCCGCCTCACGAGCGTGTGGCTGCCCGACCGCGACCCCGACGCCGACATCCCCACCGCGAAGTTCGAGTACCACATCCGCCAGGACGCGCCCACCTCCGTGGTCACGCACACCCTGAACAACCGCACCGACTACACCACCAGCTACGAGATCTTCGACGCCTTCCTTCGCCCCCGACAGACCCAGGGCCCGAGTCCGGCGCAGGAAGGGGGGCGGCTGATCACCGACACCTTCCACGACACCCGCGGCCAGGTGGTCATCCAGCGCGAGGCCTACTACAACGCCGACGAACCCAGCGGCACGCTGTTCGTGGCCGCCAACGACGCCAACATCCCACGCCAGACCGAAACCCTCTACGACGGAGCCGGACGCGCCACCGACATCCTGCACGTGGGCTTCGGCGAGGAGCGCTGGCGCACCAGCACCGAACACCACGGAGACCGCACCCTGGTCACACCGCCCGACGGAGGCGTGGCCACCACCTCCATCGTCGACGCCCAGGGACGCCTGACCGAGGTACGCACCCACCACGGCCCCACCCCCGAGGGCGACTACGACGCCATCACCTACACCTACGCCAAGAACGATGAACTGGCCACGGTCACCGACCCCGAGGGCAACACCTGGACCTACACCTACGACCTGCGCGGTCGCCTGGTCCGGACCGAGGACCCCATCACGGGCACCACCGAGATGGCCTACAACCGGCTCGACCAGCTGGTGACCACCACCGACGCCCGCGGCCAAACCCTCGCCTACTCCTACGACGCGGCTGGCCGCCAGATCGGTCTGCACGACGACGCACCGGACGGCCCGCTGCGGGCGAAATGGGTCTACGACACCCTGGCCAAGGGACGCCTGACCTCCTCCACCCGGTACGTGGACGGCAGCGCCTACACCTCCCGGGTGGTGAACTACGACCAGTTCTACCGGCCCACCACCACCGAGGTCCTCATCCCCTCCAGCGAACCGGGGCTCGCGGGACGCTACCGCTTCTCCACGCAGTACAACCCCGACGGCTCCGTCAAGGCGCAGACCATGCCCGCCGTGGGCGGCCTGGGTCAGGAGACCGTCGGCTACTCCTACAACGACCTCGGCATGCCCATCGCGATGTCGTCGAGGTTCGCCGAGTACGTCACGGCGACCGTCTACAGCAACACCGGTGAGCTGCGCCAGCGCACCATGGACATGGGTGCCTCCGGCACCCACGCCACCTACCTGACCCGCCACTACGACCCGGCCACCGGGCGCATGGCCCAGACCACCCTGGTCCCCGAGCAGGGGGTCACCGGCTCACTGGTGCACCAGCACTACACCTACGACGACGCGGGCAACATCCTCAACCTGCGCGACGAGCCCACCGCCGAACACCTCCAGGCGGACGTGCAGTGCTTCACCTACGACCACATGCGCCGCATGACCGGAGTGTGGACCCCCGACGCCGCCGGTGAGGAGGCCTGTGCAGCGGCGCCCTCGGCCGACGCCCTGGGCGGAGCCGCACCCTACTGGCACGCCTACACCTACGACACCCTGGGCAACCGCACCACCGAGGTCCAGCACGGCCCCACCGGGGACATCACCCGTACCTACACCCACGGTGACGCGACCGGACTGCGCCCCCAGGCTCTGACCAGGGTCGAACAGACCGGGCCCGGCGGCGACCGGCTGGAGACCTACGCCTACGACGAGGCCGGGAACATGACCGGCCGCACTACCGCCTCCCGCGACCAGGACCTGGAGTGGGACGCCGAGGGCAACCTGGCCCGCGTCACCGAGGAGGACGGCTCCCAGACCTCCTACGTCTACGACGCCGACGGCCAGCGCCTGATCCGTCACGCCCCGGACGCCTCCACCCTCTACCTGCCGGGGATGGAACTGCGCCTGGACCGGCAGAGTCTGCTCAAGGAAACCACCCGGTTCTACTCCTTCGCGGGAGAGACCGTCGCGGTGCGCAACAACGACGGCACCCTGTCGTGGATCCACTCCGACCGCCACGGAACGGGACAGGTCGCGATCAACGCCCGCACCGGTGAGACGACCCACCGGTACACGACGGTGTTCGGCACCGACCGGGGCAGTGTGGGCGAATGGCCCTCCGAGCGCGGGTTCGTGGACGGGACGATCGACGCCTCCACCGGTCTGACCCAGTTGGGTGCGCGTGCCTACGACTCGGGGCTGGGCCGGTTCATCTCGGTGGACCCGCTGATGGACGTGACCGACCACCAGCAGATGCACGGCTACACCTACGCCAACAACAACCCGGTGACCTTCACCGACCCCGACGGGTTGATGCTGAACTGCATTGATTTCTGTGGTCCGGGCGGCTACCTGGTGGTCAGCAAGCCCGGCGGCGGCACTCGTCTATACGACTACGACCGTAAGCAGTACATCAATAAGAAGCCCGGCGGCGGGGTCACCTACACACCGGGCAGGAACTGGAACCCGCAGGGCAAGTCCAACTCCCGTGGCGGTTCCGGTGGCGGAACGACGTACCAGGGTCAGCAGGGTCCGTCGCAGGCCTATCTGGACGCCCAGCGTGAAAAGGAGGAGGCCAAGCAGAAGCTGATCGCCGCCGCGACCGGATTGGCGAAGCTGGTCGCGGACGAGCTGGGGATTACGGCTGGCCTGGAGTGCTTCACCACCGGCGATCTGGGGGCGTGTGGCGAGACGGCGTTGAACATCGCGTCGATGTTCGTGGGTGGCCTGGCGGGCAAGATCGCGATCAAGTACGGGTTGCGGTGGGGCAAGGCCGCAGAACTGGGGCGCAGGATCGCCGAGCTCGGCGGTGAACTGATCGACGGGGTCAACGGTCTGATCAGGGCCAACCGTAAGGTCGACAACCTTTCCTGCCCGATCGGCAACAGTTTCGTACCCGGAACACGGGTGGTGATGGCCGACGGATCGACCAAACCGATCGAGGAGGTCGATGTCGGTGAGAAGGTGCTGGCCACCGATCCGGAGACCGGTGAGCAGACCGCGCGGACGGTGCTGGCCACGATCATCGGGTCGGGCAGCAAGCACCTGGTGGAGATCACGGTGGACCCGACCACCGAGCGCGAAGCGCCCGATGAGGGGACCGATTCCGAAACTGAAGGCCAGCAGGCCGAGCAGTCGGGTATCCCTGGTCCGGTAACGGCGGGGGACGTGGTCATCGCGACCGACGGGCACCCGTTCTGGGTGCCTGACCTGGGGCAGTGGGTTGACGCGGTCGACCTGGCTCCGGGGATGTGGTTGCAGACCTCGGCGGGCACGTGGGTGCAGGTCTCCGCGGTGCAGGCCTGGACGCAGGCCGCGACGGTCCATAACCTGACCGTCCAGGGCGTCCACACGTTCCACGTCACTGCTGGGGGCCTGGACGTCCTCAACCACAACTGCAACGAAGGCATCGCAACATTGCATTACCATGGAGAGGGAAACCACTTCAGTATTGAAGTTACGGATGGTGAGACGGTGTCTCATACTCATCTGATGCCGCATGGGAGCGAAGCAGTAGTCTCTTCGTACTCCGGTGCTCCGAGTATCATGAGCCGTGATATCGATCTCCCGAATGCTCGGGCAGCCTTGGATTTTCAAAAGGATACTCAGGGCGGTTGGGGTGAGTATCATGAACTCGGCAACAGTTGTTTGACGTACTGTACGAGCGTTCTTCGTGCAGGAGGTTATGATGCTCCGAGCGGGATGCGGGCCATCCCGTGGGCGCGTGATTTCCTCTCAGTCCGGTAGTTTACTGAAGTCGATCCCCATGGTTGATCTTTCGACGCCACCCTTCGATCGCAGGAAAAAATGTCTGTTAGAAATTCTGAAGCACTCGGTATCCTCCTTAGGGTGGCTGGTGACGCTCGAGTCTCTTGGCGCGTTGTGGAACTTGCTGGTCGCGGGGTTTCGATAGATGCGGCTAGCACTATTTGGATTTCTTCTGTGGGAAAGCAGTCTCTGGAGGGGGAGAAGCTATACGAAATCCTCGCGGAGCAGATCGAACTGGTCGGCATGCTGAGTGAAGCTTGGCAGTCATTCGATTCCGAAAAAATAACAAGCGCAGAATTTGAACGGCTTTTTGAGAGCGTTATTTCGAATTTTGAAACTTGGGTTTCAGGGTTTCTGAAATGCTAATGCTCCAGTTGTAGTTCCGGTTTGCCTTGGTATTTGGGGTTCCTGTATGCGGATAACTGTTCAGGGCTCTCGTGGGGGCTCGCGCGATTCCGGGCATCCAACACCCGCCCTCGGCCAACCGGACCAGAGCGTCGAACATGCCGATGCCATGCTTGGCCGCGGCCAACAAGCGCATCGCCGAACCGGAGGCCGAACTGGCCATCCACCGCCGGGCCAGTGAGCTGCTGGGGAAGGTGGTGCCCCCAAAAGGCGGTTCGAGGTGATCGCGGTGATGGCCACCGAGGGACATCCGGTCCAGGTCGCCGTTCGGGTGCTGGGGGTGTCGGAGTCGGGGTTCTACGCCTGGCGCGACCGCGGCCCTTCGGCCCGCTCGATCCGGCACGTGTTGCTCACGGACACCATCCGCCAGGTCCATGCCGCTTCCAGCGGCGTGTACGGGATACGGCAGGTGCACGCCGAACTCACCCTCGGACGTGGGATGCGTCTATGGCATGGGACCGTGGCGATGCTGATGTCCCGCGCGGGGCTCAAGGGAGTCACGGGTCGTCCGACGTGGCGGCGGGCGCGTCCGGACCTGGTCTCGGCCGACCTGGTGGATCGGCAGTTCAGCCGTGAGGGCCTGGACCAGTTGTGGGTCACCGATATCACCGAGCATCCCACTCGGGAGGGCAAGGTGTACTGCGCGGTGGTGCTGGATGTGTGCTCGCGGCGTGTGGCGGGGTGGGCGATCGGCTCCTCGCCCACGGCGATTTTGGTGACGAATGCGCTCGGGATGGCCATCGGCAACCGCGAGCCGAGCCCGGGGACGGTGCTCCATTCCGATGACGGGGTGCAGTTCGGATCTTGGGCCTTCACTCGGCGGGCCAAGGAGTCGGGGCTGGTGCCCTCGATGGGATCGATCGGGGACTGCTGCGACAATGCTGGTGTGTCCTGCGTTCTTCGGAGTCGGTTTTCTGGATTCTAGGGCCACGTGACTCTTGAAGGGGAACACTGTGGGGTGCCGCAGACACCTCGCCGAGTTCCGCCACAAGGTCTCGGACTTGGTTCAGGCCAGGCGCGGGGTCGCGGATGTGGCACGTCGGTCGCCGCCGATAACCTGCCAAGGAGGGCGCGCTCCGACCTTGGCGGTGTCGAGAGGCCAGGCGATCGAGGAGGGAATGGGCATGACGGATCCTGTCGATGCCGCACAGCGCGAGGCGATCCGCGTGGAGATTGTTCGGGTTCACGAGAGTGCTGTGTTCTCCGCCCAGGGCCAGTTTGAGGCCGCCAAACTCTGGCGGATGCTCCATTGGAGCCTCGGCGCGCTCACAGCGGGCTTCAGTACCACGGCAGCGGTGGTCACGTTCGCTGCGGATGTCCAGACCGTCTCGGGCGCTCTGGCGGTGACGGCGGCCATATCGGCTGCAGTGCTGACCGGTATTCGCCCGGACAATCTCGCCCAACGGGCGCAGAACAGCGGCAACGCCTACACGACGCTGCGCAATGATGCTCGACGACTGCGGGACATCGGGGTGCCGACCGATCCCGTGCCGGAACTCCGAGAGGCGCTGACCAAACTCGCCGCTCGCGCGTCCGAGCTGGATCACGCCTCGGATCCGATCCCACGCTGGGCGTACCGGCTCGCCAAGCGCAACATCGAGCGCGACGGTGGCCAGACCTTCGAGGCTGACCGAATATGACGGAGGCGACCGGGCGCTCAGCCCTGGCATCGATTATCCGGGCCATGACGCCCGATGAGGAGGCCCGGAGCACCGCCGCTGGCCACCGCGCCTCAATCGAGTCCTGGCTCGAGCAGGACCTGAAGATCATCCGCATGCGCGAGACCGGCTCATGGCACCACGGCACCGCGATAAGCGGCAGCAGCGACGTCGACTACTTCGTGACGATGCCGGGCACCAGGCCGACGGACTCATGGACTGCTCTGGAGACCGTGCGTGCGTCGCTCGCAAGGGGCCTCACCGATTGCGGGGTGCACATCGACCGCCCTTCCGTGCGCGTGACCTACTTCGACGGCGGCCCCGCTGTGGAGATCACACCGGCGTACTACAAGGCAACCGACGACTACGACATCCCAGACCCCGCAGGGACGGGATGGATCCGCAGTAACCCCGCCGTCCACCTCAACTACGTCAACCGCGCCCAGCGCGATACCGACGGCAAGGCGAAGGACTTGATCCGGCTGGTCAAGACGTGGAAAGCATGGAACTCCGTGCCGATCTCCTCGTTCTACCTCGAAATGCGCACAGCGCAGTACGCCTTGGCGAACACGATCATCATCTACGACTGGGACCTCCGCAACCTCTTCAAGGGCCTGGCCGATGGCGACCTGCGTGAGATGAACGATCCCACCAACTACGGCCGACGCATCGCGACCGGGGCACACAGCCTCGCTGACTCGATCTCGGCGAAGTACGCGATCGAGAAGGCCGCACGTCTCGCTGCGCTCGCGAAGGACGCGTCCGACGCGGGGGATCACGCCGTTGCTGTCCAGTACTACATTCGGCTCTTCAGCATGCAGCCTTAGCTCCTGTCTCGCTCCGAGTTCTTTAGAGGTTGCGGCTGTCAACGACGGCTGAAAAGTGACCCCCTCGCGGCGCCTGAAAGTTGGCCCCCTCCCTTCGCGTGTGATCTGCTAACGAGCCGTCCCGGCCGATGGCGGAACCCGATCCAGATCCCGGTCCTTCAACCGGTAGCTGTCGCCCTTGAGCGGGACCACCTCCGCATGGTGCATCAGACGGTCGATCATCGCCGCGGCCACCGTGTCATCGCCGAACACCTCGCCCCACCGCCCGAACGCCTTGTTCGACGTCACGATCAACGACGCCATGGACCTGCTGTACACCGGCCGTTTTGACGGGTTCTGCATCGTCTCCAGCGACAGCGACTTCACCCGCCTGGCCGCCAGGACCCGTGAGTCGGGGCTGACGGTCTACGGGTTCGGAGAGCACAAGACCCCCAAGCCGTTCGTCGCCGCGTGCGACAAGTTCATCCGGATCGAGAACCTGCGCACTGCCGTGGACGTCGAGCCCACAACGGTCGGAGCCGATACCGGGCCGGTCCCCACAGCCCAGTTGAAGGGTGACACCGCGCTGGTACTGCTGTTGCGCCAGGCGGTGGAGGCGTCCTCGGACGAGGACGGGTGGGCCAACCTGGCCCGGGTCGGCCACCTAATCACGAAGCAGCGCCCGGATTTCGACGCCCGCACCTACGGCTACGGCAAGCTCAGCGACCTGTTCGCAGCCACCACCCTGTTCGACCTGGAACGGCGCACCCCCGGCGGTAGTAGGGCGACCGCGGTCCTGTACGCCCTGGATAAGCGACGCCTCACCCCCGGTGCGTAGGTTCACACACTCGGGAGTGTTCAGACTCGCGGGAGACGGTACTGGTACGCGGTTGGGGTGAGGTCCGCCTCTCGGGGAGTCCAGTTCTCGTACACCAGAGGGGTTCCACCAGCGGCCTCATAGGTGTCCGAGACACCGATGCCGTGGACCACGAACAGGTCGATGTCGGGGAAGGTCTGGGCGTGGTGCTTCTCGTTAGCGGTCAGGCCAACGTTCACCGCGGACCCGGTCAGGCCTTTGACCTCGACGTGTTTGACCTCGTCGCCGCGTACGCAGAGCAGGTCGTAGGGTCGGCCCGGCCGCCCGCGCTCGAGTACCTGCCACCCCTGGCTCTGGTAATGGGCGATGGCGACCTCTTCAGCGTGAAGCTCCACCGCTTTGCGCTTGCGCGGATCCTGTTGCCGCGGGGCCCCTGCCCCGCTCAGCGCAGCAGAATCGGCCGGTGTGGGAGCGATGTGCTGCTCCGTTTGGAGCAGGGTGAGTGACGTTGAAGGCAGCACGGTGCTGTCCGCGGGGCCGATGCGAAATCCCGGTCGGCGCTGCAACGGTCCGCCGTGCAGGCCCACCTGGGGGTTCTTGGCCAGATAGTGGGCGTGGTCGAGGATGAGCTCACATTCCTGGGCTGGTGAGGGTGCGTCCAGGTGCATGAGGTGACTGACTCCGAGCTCGTCGGCTTCGTGCCAGAGCAGGTCGATGGCTTGAAGATCGAGCACCCGCAGGTGGTCCAGCCCCCAGTCCACATCGACCTTGCGCCCGTGGCTTTCCTGCCCATGGGTTGAGGCGAGTTCGCCCATCACCGCATGCAGGGCCTGGGGCCCCCACACGATGAGGCAGGAGCGGCGGAGGGTCCTGCCCCGACGCTCTTCGGTGTTGGCCAAGGGGTGGGGCTCGGGAGTGGTGTGGTGGTAGCGCAGCAGGGAGTGGACGGTGGTGGCCCAGCGGGTGAAGGTGCCCTCTCCGGGCTGGTGCCGTCCGGCGCAGCCCCAGGGATGCGGGGTGTCGTCAGGGCCGTCGTAGGCGGAGAAGGTCTTGTCAAAGAGCACCGTGCCGGCGCTGGAGGTGATGGCCAAATGGTGCAGGCGCCCGCAGCACGGCGCGGTTCGGCCAGCCAGGACCACTGCGGGCTGCTGGGAGTGGAGCACTTCTTCGGCGACGTCTAGGGCCACCGTGTCGGGGCCTCGGAACAAGCGGGGCTGTTCCTTGTCCTGTGCGGTGTGGGCACGGTCGGTGCGATACAGCGGGGTGAGGGTCCGGCCTCCCCACGGGGTGGGGTGATGGGCCATGTAGGCGTCCGGCCCGGCACCGTGATCATCGAAGAGTCCGACACGGCTCCAGCCGGCTTCGGAAAGTTCGGCGTAGGTGGCCAGATCCTCGGGGACAAAGCCGCGCGTGTAGGTCGGTGTCGCGAGCAGGAGGTGGGGGGTGGTCGTCTGCACCGGGTCAGCATAAGGGCTGCGTCCATCCGCCAAAGCTGGTGTGTCCTGCGTTTTTCGGAGTCGGATTTTGGATCCTAGGGCCACATGACTGTCTCGTGCCGGGCACCCGCCCCGGCAGCCCGCTTCCTCTCGCCACCCCGGACCCGGTACCGGCGATTCCTACGACAACGCCCTGGCCGAGGCGTTTCACTCGCTGTTCAAGGCCAAGCTGGTCCGCAACCACGGCCCGTGGAAGAACCTGGACGAAGTGGAGATCGCGGTGGCCGAGTACGTGGACTGGTTCAACCACCGCCGTCTGCACGGCGAGATCGGCCTGGTCCCGCCGACAGAGTTCGAAGACGACTTCTACCAGCGGGGTTCTGCTTCAACACAGGGCGAAGCGTTGGTTCCGAGCCTCCAATAAAACCGGCACAAGACACCCCTGGGGAACTGGTGAGGAGTCACTGTCCGGACAGCTTGTTCTTCCATCGTTGCAGCACCTTCTTGCTGAGTTGCGTGCTGGAGTGGTTGGGGCCGAGCACCCGTGTTCGGTCGTGGAGTAGAGCGGTGAGGAGTTCGATGGCTTTGGTGGTGTTGCCGGACTGGTAGGTCCACCAAGCGATCTGGTAGCGGGTGTTGAGGGTGTGGGGGTGGTCGGGGCCGAGTGCTCGTGTGCGGTCGGGCAGGAGTTCTAGGTAGGTGCCAAGGGCGGCGTGGTGGTCGCCGGTTTCGCTTTGGTAGTAGCCGATTTGGTTGCGTGTGGTGAGGGTGCCGGGGTGGTCGGGGCCGTTGACACGAACATCGTCGGGGAGGAGTTTTTGGTAGGCGTCGAGCGCGGCTTGCGGGTTTCCGGTTTTGCCCAGACATTTCGCAATGGAGAAGCGGGTTTTGAGGGTGTGGGGGTGGTCGGGGCCGAGTGCTCGTGTGCGGTCGGGTAGGAGTTGTTGGTGGGTGTTGAGGGCGGCGTGGTGGTCGCCGGTTTCGCTTTGGTAGTAGCCGATTTGGTTGCGTGTGGTGAGGGTGCCGGGGTGGTCGGGGCCGTTGACACGAACATCGTCGGGGAGGAGTTTTTGGTAGGCGTCGA
>NZ_JAAXPG010000030.1 GCF_012396365.1 Nocardiopsis alborubida
GCGGCGGGCGTCCACAGCCATCCGGATCGCTCGTTCGCGCAGCTCAGGCGGGTACTTCCTCGGTGCCGGCATGACTCTCATCCTTCCCAAGTTTGAGAGCCTCCATCACACCCGGAACGAGACAGATGGACTCGGCACGCACCAGGAACTGCACCGGGGTGTTGAGCGAGTTGAGGTAGGAGGCGAACCCGTTCACCAACCCGGCCTGCTCCGAGGGCGTACGCAAGGCGAAACTCACCGTCGAGCACGAGACGAGGACGGCGTGTCCATGCTCGGCCAAGTCGACCACCCCGTCATCGGAGATGGAGCGCACCGGCAGGTTCAGCGGAGAAGGCAGCGGCGGCGTGGTGGCATCGACCCAGGAGGGCACCGCTGCCGCATGCTTGGCGCCGGTCGCGCGGCGTTTGGGGGAACGGGCGAACCGAAACGCCGCCAAAGCCAAGCGATCCAGGCTCAACCCATCGCGCTGGACCAACGCCGCGGCCACGGCCGCTCCCATCACCGGAACCGCGACGGCCACGACCACGAGCATGGGCACCAGATGGCCCAGGAAACTGTAGGCGGCCCACAGCGCCACCGCGGGCGCGCCGATGAGCACCAACTGTCGGGCGGTCAACCCGGCGAGGATCTTGTCCTCGCGTTCCACGTCAGCGGGCATGCGTACACGCGACACTCAGGACCTCCTACGGCGAGGACGTTGGCGAACGGGCGGCTGGAAGAGAGCGTCCTGCTGAGGCCGGGGCCGAGGCGGAGGCAGGCGGCGCGCATGCGGCAGCATCTCCTGGCGCGGTGTGGGCTCCTCCCACTGCGGCAACGGCTCTTGGCGCAAGCGGGGCCGCGGCACGCGACGAGGCCGTGGCAGCTCGGGCTGGTAGTACCGACGCCGTTCGCGCAGCCGTCCCTGCTGACGTCGATCAATCTGCCGATCCATCCCAGCCAGCGGATCCTGCCGGTAGGGCAGCTTGGCTGTGAAGTTCGGCAGTTCGGGCTGCTGCCACCGCCTTGGACTTGGGGAGGGAGGTGGTGCCGATGCCATGGCCGGGGCACCTCCCGTGGCCCGGGACGCGGTCGCTGCGGTTGTGGCCTTCTTGGCTGCGAACGCCTTGCCCAGACCGCGGAAGACCACCAGGCTGGCCGCGAGCTTGGCCCCCTTGACCAGGGGCGACTTCTGGTAGTTGAACACCTGCTTGAACGCCCAGAAGGGGATGCGGACCAGGACGTACATGCAGCAGGTGATCAACAAGACGTCGACGATGTTCTGGGCGGCCTCGATGAAGTCCGGGGCGGCCTCCCGGGACAAGAACAGCACCACCATCAGCCGCAACACGATGCCCTGAGCGATCTGGGTGACCACCAGTGCCGCCATCGCCCGCCACCACATGCGGGCGATGCCTTCGGTCTGGGGAAGTGCGTGGCAGGCCAACGCCAGAGGAGCCACCGCGGTCAGCAGGATCCACAGCACGATCCGAACGATGGCGGCCAGCATGAAGAAGAACCCCAGCAGCGAGGCGACCAACATCAACAGCAGCACCACGAGGGCCTCACCGCCAGGATCGCCCAGGACACGGCCGATCGTTTCGGTGATGTTGTCGACGGTGGCGGCCCCGTCCAGCATGTTCACGGCGATGCCGTTGGCCAACTGGCGCATCATCTCGATGAGCAGGAACGAGGAGTTCGCGGCGATGAAGCCGAGCACCACCCGGGGCAGCAGCTCCTTGACCCCGACCGAGGTCTGCACGGTCTGGTAGCTCATCAGCAGCACACCGGCGGCCAGGACCACCAGGACGTACAGGCTGTTGGCGACCGTGAGCACCTCGCCCCAGGCGGTTCTGACTCCGTCGGTGGGAGGTGGGGTGGACAGCGCGGGCAGGGCGGCGAGGGTGATGGTGAACTCCACGGCCTCCGCGATGAAGTCGGCCAACCAGACGTAGAACCCGACCGTCACGCGGCAGCCGTAGTCGAAGGTCCCGCACTCCTCGGGATCGGTCGGAGTGGGATCAGCAGGATCTTCGGTCACGTCCGCGGGGACCGGCGCGGCCTCGACAGGGGAGGGTGAGCCCACCAGAGACGTTCCGCTGACAGTGAGGACAAGGAACGCCACAGCCCAGGGACGCGGGTTCATTCCAGCCCCACGAACCCGCGCAGAATCTGCACCAGGAGCGGTGCGAGGAGTGCCACCAGGTAGCCCAACGCGCTGTACTTCAGGGTGTCCTTGGCCTTGTTGACTTCGCCCGGATCGCCACCGGCCAGCAGGTAGCGCAGCCCGCCGATGGTCAGCAACAGCGTGGCCAGCACCACCAGCAGGCCCACGACCCAGTTGCGGACGTTGGTGATGACGGTGTTCAGGTCCGTCACCGTGGGGGTGTCGGTCTCCTGGGCCCAGACGGGCGATAGGTCAGCCGAGGCCACCACAACGCTCACGGCCACAGCGCAGACCACCAATGTCGGACGGAGGCAATTCTTGAGCGCTTCCACGATCTCCACCTCGCTTCGGTGAAAACCCGCAGAATGTGGGGATCTCACGCGAATCAGAAGCCGGGGCGGAGGGCCGACTCCTCCTTCCGGTCAAGGGTTGTATCGGTGGGCGTTCGAAACCCTCTCCGTCCCGGCTTCCGTGATCCCTCTGCGGGTGAGGAGAGATCCCTCCTCACCCATCAAGAGGAATTCACGGCGCGATAGCGCTCATCGGCTTCGCGGATTTCTTCACGCCGAGGGCAGCCGTCAGCTTGCTCTCGGCGGCGCGTCGCCAGCGACGTGCGGTGATGTAGGTCAGCCCCAACTCGTCGGCGACCTGGGCCAGCGTGCTGTGCTCCAGCCGGGTGCGGGCGATCAGGTCCGCCTCCACCGGCGACAGTACCCCTGCGCTGACGGCCTCGGCCAGTACGGTGACCGGCCCACGTCCACCATCGGCCTGGTTGGTGGCGTGCGCGTTGAGGTTGTACGGGATGGAGCGGTGCGACTCACGAACATGGTGGTAGCCGTACCGGCTGGCGGTGTTGGCCACCGCCGACCACATCCGCGCACCCACTTCGCTCACGCCCAGAGGCATCGACCGCACCTGCTCCAACAGGGCGGTCAACATCTCCGCCTCCACATCGGGGACGTGCTGAGAGGGCACGCGCGCGTACCGGGAACAGGCCACCACCATGCGCGGCAGCATCGCCCCGGCTGCGATCACCGTCCAGGTCGCCGCACCTGCACGCGAGAGCGCGAAGAGTTGATGCCAGAGCGCGTCAGCCAGCTCCTGGGGGCCGTGGCGCAGTAGGTCGATGATCTGGGAGGCGGTCAGTTCGTCGGCGTCGATCCCGTCCACGTCTGCGGTGGACAGGGTGGGCTGGCCGGGCCCGGTGGCGAGCAGGTCGACCGATCGCTGAAGAACCACGAGCGGCTGTTCCGGACGAGTGCTGTGCACCATGGTGCGACTCCCTTCAGGTTCGGGAGTTCCATGGAGCACCACGCACTTCGCAGGAAATGAGCAGAAGATGAGCCACCATAGCTGCGGGAGGAGTTGCGAATACCGCCCACCGGTGATGAAGGATTTATTTCCTGGTTTTTGATTGGTCTCGGACAAGGGTGCGGGAATCGAAAGCGCCATGCTCGGTGCGTACGCATCTCTTACGCGCTTCGGCTGCGGTCATGAGCGCAAACGCCGATCTCGCTCCTCTTGATAGGTGAGGCGTTCGACACCCAGCCGACTGACCCTGCGATGAGCACACGCACCCTGCCACGACGACGGCTCCTACTGCTGGACGGCAGCCCGGGAGCCACCACTCTGCTCCTCTTGGCCGCCCACGGGGCGATCCCCAGATTCGACGCCGTCCTGATCCCCGACACCGGCTGGTACTCCGCCCACACCCACCGGCATCTGGAACGGCTACGCCGCATTGCCACCGGTGCCGCCATGGAGTGGGCGCGCGCCGAAACCAGCAGCATCGCCCGCGACAGCCTCAACAACCGTCTGCCGTGTCCACTACCGCTGTTCACCCTCAGCCCCGACGGCACGCCGGGACGCCTTCCCCAGGGATGCGCCCGTCGGCAGGCTCTGGCCCTGACCAGCCACATCCGCCGTCTCCTGGGCTACCCGCATCCTCATCCCGTGCCCGATGGTGTCTTCGCCGAGTGCGCGGTCGGGTACGGCACCGAACACGCTCACCACCTGTCGGGCCCGCCCTTCGTGCTCTTCCGCTACCCCTTGGCCAACCTCGGCTGGAGTATTCGGGACTGCCGGGCCTTCCTCCACCACCACGGTCTGGACGAGGAAGCGGGGATGGCGTGTGTGGCATGCCCCAACCGCTCCAACCACGGATGGGCACACCTACGGGCCGCCGATCCGGCAACGTTCACTGAAGCGGTAGCAGCCGATGCCATCCTGCGGCACGGCCACCCTGGAGCGGAAACACGCGGCATGCCGCCCGGCACCCTCTACTTCCTCCACCCCGACCGTGTGCCCTTGGACCAGGCCGACCTGAGCGCCACCACCGACCCGGGACCGGATGGCTGCGCACCGTGGGCATGTCGTGGCGCCGAACCGGGAGGTGCGGCATGGGACTGACCCTGGTGCCCGTACCGCTCGCCGAAGCGAAGGCCTTCATCGAGGTATGGCACCGCCACCTGAAGCCGCCACGCGGGCACAAGTTCAGTCTCGGCCTCGTCGGTGACGACGGTGTCCTGGTCGCCGTTGCCGTGGTCGGACGGCCGGTGGCGCGTGAACTCGATGACGGCCGCACGCTCGAAGTCACCAGACTCGCCAGTGATGGTTCTCCCAATGCCTGCTCCAAGCTCTACGCCGCGTCCTGGCGAGCGGCGCGGGCTCTGGCCTACCGGCGCCTGGTCACCTATACCCGTGGCGACGAGAGCGGGGTCTCGCTGAGTGCAGCCGGATGGCGCCTCGTTGCCGATTTGCCAGCCCGCGAGGACTGGCATTCTCCACGCCGTTCCCGCGTTCAGGGCATCGCTCGCCGTCGCTGGGAGGTGCCATGAGACCTATGGGTCCGTATCCGGCTTCCCGGTGCCGCTTGTTGCCGCCGGGCAGGCGTACAGAGAGCGGCACGGAGGAGCGCGCGTCCTTCCCACACGATCCAGTGCCGGTCCTAGCGCGTGCCAGATGGTTGCTCCGCACAGTCCGCCGCTCTGGCGGCGAGGGTGCCGCGGCGGCAACGGCGGCATTGCCGGACGGCGGTCGGTACTGCCGTTTTTCAGGACCTTACCTCGGGGGGAGGTTTGTGTGTCTGAAGAGGTAGATAACCACTCTGACCAGCTGAAACACTGTGAAAACGGCGGCTCCGAGGCCTACCCTGATGGACACGACAGCCCTACCCGAGCAAGCGGGAACCCTCCGCGAGTGGTTCCGCCGGAGGAGCCGCCGGACTTCACCCCCGAAGCGGTCCGGGCGCTGCTGCGGATCATTCGCACAGCGTACGCACGGCGATCTGCCGAGGAGCCCGACCCCTCGTCCCCGGAGAGAAGGACCTGAGCCATGGCAGCAGCCCAACAGGTGGACTTCGCCTTCCTCGGGCGCGTGTCCACCGAAGACCAGCAGGATCCCGAATCCTCGCGCCACTGGCAGAGGATGCGCGCTGAGACGCTGATCGCCCCGCACGGGCGGATCGTGGCGGAGTACTTCGACATCGACCGTTCGCGTTCGATACCCCCGCAGCGCCGTCCGGAGGCCAGTCGCCTGTTGGACTCGCTACCGGATCCCGACCGAGGCTTCCAGGCCGTAGTGATCGGCGAACCGCAACGCGCCTTCTACGGCAGCCAGTTCACGATGACGTCACCAGTGTTCGAGCACTACGGCGTGCAGCTGTGGGTGCCCGAGATCGGTGGTCCCATCGATCCGGCCAACGAGGCCCACGAGCTGATCATGTCGATGTACGGCGGCATCTCCAAGGGCGAACGGACCCGCATCAAGACCCGGGTCCGCGCCGCCATGGCAGCCCAGACCCTGCTGGAAGGCCGCTATCTGGGCGGGCGTCCGCCGTACGGGTACATGCTCGTGGACGCGGGCCCGCATCCCAATCCGGCCAAGGCAGCTGACGGCAGGAGGCTGCACCGGCTGGCCCCGGATCCCCGGACGGCCTGGGTGGTGCGGAGGATCTTCGCCGAGTACCTGGGCGGCATGGGCATCTTCGCGATTGCCGAAGGGCTGACACGTGACGGCATCCCCTCGCCCTCGGCCCACGACCGGAAACGCAACCGGCACCGCTCCGGCATCGCCTGGTCCAAGGGTGCGGTACGGGCGATCCTGAGGAATCCCCGCTACACCGGCCACCAGGTGTGGGCCAAACAGCGTAAGGACGAAGTCCTCATCGACGTCAACGACGTCCAGCTCGGCCATCAGACCCTGCTGAGGTGGAACGAGGACGACGAGTGGGTGTGGTCCCGGGACCAGGTCCACGATCCGCTGATCACTCACGCGGACTTCACGCAGGCGAAGGCGCTGATGGGTTCGCGAGGGCGGAGCCCAGGTGGAGAGCACAAGACGCGCCGCACCCGCAACCCCTACCTGTTCCGGGGTGCTTTCGAGTGCTGCCTGTGCGACCGCAGGATGCAGGGGCAGTGGTCTCACGGGAAGGCGTACTACCGCTGCCGGTTTCCGGAGGAGTACGCGCTGGCCAACAGGGTCCATCACCCGCGCAACGTCTACCTGCGCGAGGCTGACGTGGTCCCGACACTGGACGCGTGGATCGCCGCCGAGTTCGCTCCAGGGAAGATCACGGCCACGGTGGACGCCCTCATGGGCGCGGACGAGGAGCGGGGCACCGGGGTGGCCCGCGAGATGGCGCGGCTTCGGGAGAGGCTGTCCGAGTGCGATCGCAAGCTGGCCCAGCACCGCGCCGTTCTGGAGGCCGGAGCCGATCCCGTGGAGGTCACGAAGTGGATGAAGGAGACCCAGGCCGAGAAGTCGGCCGCTGAGGCAGGACTGGCCCGTGTAGGCCGGTCACCGCAGAAGACCAACAAGGAAGACGTGATGAGGATGGTTCACGCGCTGGGTGACATCACCGCTGTACTCGGTAGCGCCGACCGGGAGGACAAGGCCGAGCTGTACCGGGGGCTGGGCCTGCGGATGCGCTACCACCCGGTGCAAAACAAAGTGCGGGCCGAGATTCGACTCGACCCGCACCGCGAGTTCAACTCTTCCCGTGGGGGAAGGGTTCGTGTCCGAGGGGGGACTTGAACCCCCACAGCCTTAACGGCCACTAGCACCTCAAGCTAGCGCGTCTACCTATTCCGCCACCCGGACCGGGCGTGCTCGTCGCTCCCGCGCCGAACACGTCAACCATAGCAAAGGTCGAACACCGCACGAACCATGTTTTCCACCGGTGGAAGACATGGCAGGGTCGGTGGAACAGTAGGGCGACAAGGTGCGGCTGGACGGGAGCGTCAGATGGCGGAGCCAGGCAGGGAACTGAGCGCGGCCGAGGTCGAGGTGGTCGACCTGTGCCGGGAGCTCATCGAGTTCGACACCTCCAACTACGGCGACCACTCGGGCCCCGGGGAGCGCAAGGCGGCCGAGTACGTGGCGGCCAAGCTCGACGAGGTCGGCGTCGAGTCGAGGATCTACGAGAAGCACCCGGGGCGCAGCAACGTCGTGGCCCGGATCACGGGGGAGGACTCCAGCCGTCCCCCGCTGCTCATCCACGGTCACCTCGACGTCGTCCCGGCGGCCCCGGAGGACTGGACCCACCACCCCTTCGCGGGCGAGATCGCCGACGACTGCGTGTGGGGCCGCGGCGCGGTCGACATGAAGGACATGAACGCGATGGTCCTGGCGATGCTGCGCCAGCGCCTGCGCGAGGGCCGCCGCCCTCCGCGCGACATCGTGCTGGCCTTCCTCGCCGACGAGGAGGCCGGGGGCACCTGGGGCGCCCAGTACCTGGTGAACGAGCACCCCGACCTGTTCGCCGACTGCGACTCGGCGATCAGCGAGGTCGGCGGCTTCTCGTTCACGGTGAAGGAGAACCGGCGCCTCTACCTCATCGAGACGGCCGAGAAGGGCATCGCCTGGATGAAGCTGACCGCGCGCGGCACCGCCGGGCACGGTTCGATGGTCAACACCGACAACGCCGTCACCGAGTTGGCGGCGGCCGTCGCCAGGCTGGGCGAGCACCGGTTCCCCGTGCAGCTCACCCCGACCGTGCGGACCTTCCTGGAGGAGATCTGCGAGGAGTTCGGCATCCCCTTCGACGAGCGGGACGTCGACGCCACGGTCGCCCGCCTGGGTCCCATCGCGCGCATGATCGGCGCCACCCTGCGCAACACCCTCAACCCCACGGTCCTGGGCGGCGGCTACAAGGCCAACGTCATCCCGGGCGAGGCCACCGCCCAGGTGGACGGCCGCTTCCTGCCGGGCACCGAGGACGCGTACTTCGCCGAGATCGACCGGCTGCTGGGTCCCAAGGTCAGCCGCGAGTTCATCCACCACCTGCCCGCCGTGGAGACCTCCTTCGACGGCGGTCTGGTCAGCGCCATGTCGGAGTCCCTGCTGGCGGAGGACCCCGGCGCCAAGGCCGTCCCCTACTGCCTCTCCGGGGGGACGGACGCCAAGAGCTTCTCCCGACTCGGGGTGCGCAACTACGGTTTCGCCCCCCTCCAGCTGCCTCCGGAGCTGGACTTCGCGGGCATGTTCCACGGGGTGGACGAGCGCGTCCCGGTCGAGGGCCTCCGGTTCGGGGTCCGCGTCCTGGACCGTTTCGTCGGGTTGAGCTGACCACGGGCGCTTTGCGCCGTCACCTCAGCCGAACCGCGCCGAGAACTTTTTCGGCGCGGTTCGCAATCCGGCCCCTCGTCACCGAACGTGATGTTAGTGTTGCTGTGAGTTCGGCGGTGCTCGGCTCCCCGTCCGCCTTCGCGGGCGCGGAACGGCACCGGCGTGTGACCGTGGCGGGACCACCGCACGGGACCGTCCAGTAGCAGCGAAACGGAGGGGCACTCATGGTGCTCGCGGGCAAGGAGTGGCTGGTCTCCAGTCGCGCTGCCCGCATCGCCCTGAGCCCCGCCCGGCTGCTGCTCCTGTCCGGCATCGTCGCCGTCGCATGGCTGGCCGGGGGGATCGGTGTCGCCCACGGCGAGACCGCCCCCGAGTCCGGTGGCCTGGTCGACCGGGTGCTGGAGGTCGGCGACGGGGCCGGACGCACCGGACAGGCCGCCGCCGAGGAGATCCGCGGCGCCCGCCTCTCCGACGCCACGGTCCGGGCCGCGTCGGCCACGGAGTCGCTCACCGACACCGTGGTTCCCCAGACGGCCGCTCTTCCCGCCGACACCCTGCACGGGACCGGCGTGACCGCGGCCCTGGAACGGACCCGGACCGGATCCGCCGCCAACAGGGCGGTCGATGACACCACCCGGACCGTCGACGAGACCGCGCGCGGCGCGGGCGACCTCGTCGGGGGCCTCGCCCGCAGGGGCCACGACATGGTGGAGTCCACCGACCGCTCACTGCGTGACAGCAGTCTCGTGGGCACGGTCTCCGAGGGGCTCACCGAGTCCACCCGGGCCGTCCAGGGCCGGATCGGCGGCCCCGCGGGCACCGCGGCGCCGTTCGGACTGCCCGTTCTCGGCGGCGTCGACGAACTCTCCCCGGCCGCGTCCGCGCCCAAGCGCTCCGCGTCCGACGAGGACGACGGTTCCGAAGCCGAACGCGACGGGGACCGCACCGGTGCGGTGACGGCCGTCCACGCTCACGTGGACCCGTCCGTCTGGCACCGGGTCGCCGACGAGGGCGCCGACCGGGCGCCGACCGACGACGACCCCGGTGAGCGCATCCGTCTCATCGCGGGCGGCGGGTACCACCAGGCCGGAGCGGACGCCACCGGCGCCGCGGCTCCGTCCTTCCCCGCGCCCGGTGCCGCCGGGTTCCTGACGGCCCGAGCCGACCACCTGGCTCCCCGGGCCCAGCGGGTCGCCCTTCCCGGCGACCCCACCCTGGTCGTCCGCGACGCCGCGGACGACCCCTCCTTCGCTCCCGACTAGCCGCGTCTTCCACGACCGCGGCCGGTCCGTGCGCTCCTCTGCGCGCAGCCGCCTCGCCGACTCCGGCGGGCGTGCCTTCTCCCCGGCTTTCCGGAGCACGAAGCTCTCCGTCCGCGGTCCACGAGCAGCTGGCCGATCTTTCTCGTTGACCAAAGGACACGCGATGACCTACCACACGCACGCCCGTATCGCCGCACTCGTGGCCGCGGGGTTCTTCACCGCCGCCGGTGTCGGAGTCGCCTACGCCGACACCACGACCAGCGGTAACGGCTCCATCCTCGGCGGTAACCAGATCGTGGCCGACCTGGACGCCCCCGTCAACGCCTGCGGTAACGCGATCGCCGTCCTCGGCCTCGCGGGCGCCCAGTGCACCGACAGCGGGGCCGTGGTGGAGGACGACAGCTCCACCTGGACGCCCGAGAAGCCGGAGAAGCCCGAGACCCCCGACGAGCCCGAGAAGGAGACCCCGGAGGAGCCCGAGACCCCCGAGAAGCCGGAGAAGCCCGGTTACGGGGAGGAGCCCGGTGACGGCGGCGGCCACGACGGTGGTGGCCATGACGGCGGCGGTCACGACGACGGCTACGGCGACGGTGGTGGCCATGACGGCGGCGGTCACGACGGGGGCGGCCACGACGGCGGCGACCACGGCGGCGGTACGCCGGAGGAGCCCGTCTCCCCGCCCGCCACGGACGAGGAGCCCCCGGCCCCCGGCCCGGAGCTCGCCCAGACCGGCACCGACGGCAGCGCCCTGAGCGGTCTGCTCGCCGGCGCCGCCGCCGCGATCGCCGCGGGCGCCGGGCTGCTCCTGTTCGGCAGGCGCCGCGCCCGCGCCTGACCCCCGGCCTCCCGGGCCGTTCGCGGCCCGGGGGCTGACGCGAGTCCCGTAGCACCGGCCAAGGCCATGTGCGCGGGGTTCACGTCAGCCGCCGCCCTCCGGGGCGGGGCTGATGGACGGGGTGCGCGCGTCCGGCCGCAACCAGCGGAGCGGGACCGCGGCGCATTCTCCCAGCACCGGTCGTACGCATCTCCCAGGTGCGAGGCGGACCGGACGATCCCCGGCCTTGGCCGAAGGCCCGCACCCCACCCAGGGGCGTGGAACGGCCTGTGGCCCGAGCACACACCTTCTCATCGACATGTTTGAAAGGACCTCCCACATGCGCAAGTGGGTCAACACATCCGCGAAGTCGGTGCTCCTGACGGCGGGCTTCGTCGCGCTGGGCAGCGGCGTGGCCTTCGCGGACAGTGAGGCCGCCACGAGCGGCAACGGTTCCCTGCTGGGCGGCAACCAGGCGGTCGTGAACGGGGACATCCCCGTGAACGTCTCCGGCAACGCGGTCGGCGCCGTCCTGGGCACGGCCGGCGCCAGCAGCACCGACACCGGCGCGGCCGTGGTCGACCACCAGCACGGCCCCGACGCGGCCACGTCGGGCAACGGCTCCGCGGTCGGCGGCAACCAGCTGGTCGTGGACGGCGAGATCCCCGTGAACGTCTCGGGCAACGCCATCGCCGCCGTGGCCGGGATCGCCGGCGCCAGCACGACCGACACGGGCGCCGCGGTGGTCGAGCACCACCACGGCCACCGTCACCACCACCACGGCCCCGACGTCGCCACGAGCGGCAACGGCTCGCTGCTGGGCGGCAACCAGGCCGTGGTCGACCTGGACGTTCCGGTCAACGTCGCGGGCAACGCGATCAGCGCGGTCGGCGGTGTGGCCGGGGCCGCGGCCACCGACACCGGCGCCCTGGTGCACGACGGCCACGGGCACGGGCACCGCGAGCACCACTCCGCGCCCGCCGAGTACACGGCCATGGACCTGGTGAACGAGGCCGCCAGGAACGCCACCATCCTGCCGCTGCCGGACACCTCCGGCGTGGACACGGGCGTGCTGCGCCAGTCGGCGCCCCGTGAGCACCAGTCGGCCCCGCGCGAGCACCAGTCCGTCGCGACCTCGGGCAACGGCTCGCTGGTGGGCGGCAACCAGGCCGTGGTCGACCTGGACGTTCCGGTCAACGTCGCGGGCAACGCCATCGGCGCGGTCGGCGGCGTGGCCGGTGCGGCCTCCACCGACACCGGCGCCCTGGTGCTGGAGGGGGAGGAGCACGTCGTCACGTCGGGCAACGGCTCCGCGGTCGGCGGCAACCAGCTGGTCGCGGACGGCGAGGTCCCGGTCAACGTCTCCGGCAACGCCATCGCAGCGGTCGCGAGCCTGGCCGGCGCCAGCAGCACCGACGACGGCGCCGCGGTCGTGCACCAGAGCGCCCCCGAGGCCCAGTCCAGCGCGCTGGGTTCCCTGCCCCTGGTGGAGGAGCTGCCCGAGGTTCCGGTCTCGGAGATGCTGCCCGTCCACTACGAGGTGAGCGAGACCACCCGTCAGGCCGTGGAGCAGCACGCTCCCGAGCACGCCGACGAGCTGCCCGAGTCCGCCCCCGTGGGCGTGGCCGACCCGGTCAACGAGCTGCTCGGCGCCGCGGGCGTGGGTCTGTAACGACAGAACAGGGGATCGTGCCCGCGGCCGCGCGGGCCTGAGGGAGTACGGCGTCCCGTTCCGTGAGGAACGCGGTGGACTGCGGGGTGCCGTATCCCACAGGGCGGCGTCGGACACGGAGCGCGATCCCGGACCGGCACCTTGAGTGCCGTACGCGTCGACGGGCCACGACGACCCGCCTCCGCACTCCCGTTCCGTGAGGAACGCGGTGGACTGCGGGAGCGCGGAGGAGCTGGCCGTCAGCCCGTGACGTGAGCCGAGTCCTCCCGGGAATATCCGGGAGGACTCGCCGCATTCTGGGGAAAGTAGACACTCGGTCACCGTCAAGTGTGACCGAAGTCACTCGCGGGAGTCGTTATGGGTGCTCGTCAGAGGCGGTGATGGCCAACCGGCCCACGTTGCCGGGGCGGCTCACGTACGCTACGGACCGGTACCGGTTCGGGAAGCGCTTATTCTGCGGGTGCCGGTGGGCGTGGGCCGGGTGTCCACCCAGAGCGACGGGACCCTCACCCGCGGAGGGTGGGGTCCCTCCCGTCCACCGACGGGGGGAGCGCCTGGAGTTTCGGTTACTGTCGGTTCCCAGGGGCTTCCGACAGACCGCGGCCGGAAAGATCACGTAGGGCTAGACGTAGGGGAAGAGCGTGCCACCCACGAAGGGCAGCGCCGGCAAGAACGGCTCGAAGGACAGCGGACGACAGGGGGCGGGCACCGCCCTCGTCATCGTCGAGTCACCGGCCAAGGCGAAGACCATCGCCGGTTATCTGGGGCGCGGCTACGTCGTGGAGTCCAGCATCGGCCACATCCGCGACATGCCCAACAAGGCCGCCGAGATCCCCGCCAAGTACAAGGGGCAGGCCTGGGCGCGGCTCGGGGTGGACGTCGACGGCGACTTCGAGCCGCTCTACGTGGTCAACACCGACAAGAAGGCGCACGTCAAGAAGCTCAAGGAGCTCATGGCCGACGCCGACGAACTCCTCCTCGCCACGGATGAGGACCGCGAGGGCGAGGCGATCGCCTGGCACCTGCTGGAGGAGCTCAAGCCCCGCATCCCCGTCCGCCGCATGGTGTTCAACGAGATCACCAAGGACGCCATCCAGCGCGCGGCCCTCAACACCCGCGACCTCAACACCCGCCTGGTCAACGCACAGGAGACCCGGCGCATCCTGGACCGCCTCTACGGCTACGAGGTCTCCCCCGTGCTGTGGAAGAAGGTCATGCCCAAGCTCTCGGCGGGCCGCGTGCAGTCCGTGGCCACCCGGCTGGTGGTCGAGCGCGAACGCGAGCGCATGGCGTTCACCTCCGCCGAGTACTGGGACCTCAAGGCCCTCTTCGACGCCACCGGGGCCGCCGCGGCCGACGGTCTCGCCTCCTTCCCCGCCACGCTCGTCTCCGTGGACGGCACCCGCGTCGCGGTGGGCCGCGACTTCACCACGCAGGGCACGCTGCGCTCGGACCGCCCCGTCCGCCAGCTGGACGAGGCCGCGGCGCGCGGCCTCGCCGAGCGCCTGGCCGGGGCCGGGTTCGCGGTCACCGCGGTGGAGCGCAAGCCCTACCGCCGCTCGCCCTACGCGCCGTTCCGCACCACCACCCTCCAGCAGGAGGCGTCCCGCAAGCTCGGCCTGTCGGCAAAGCAGACCATGCAGGTCGCCCAGCGGCTGTACGAGAACGGCTACATCACCTACATGCGTACCGACAGCACCACGCTGTCGGACAGTGCGGTCAAGGCCGCCCGTTCCCAGGTGCGCGACCTCTACGGCGGCGACTACCTGCCCGACAAGCCGCGCGTGTACGCCAAGAAGGTCAAGAACGCCCAGGAGGCGCACGAGGCGATCCGCCCGTCCGGCGACACCTTCCGCACACCCGCCCAGACCGGCCTGTCCGGCCCCGAGTTCCGGCTCTACGAGCTGGTCTGGAAGCGCACCGTCGCCTCCCAGATGAAGGACGCGGTCGGCGAGTCCGTCACCGTGCGCATCGAGGGCACCTCCTCCGACGGCGAGGTCGCCGAGTTCACCGCGACCGGCAAGACCATCACCTTCCACGGGTTCCTCAAGGCCTACGTGGAGGGCTCCGACGACCCGGCGGCCGACCTGGACGACCGCGAGCGCCGCCTGCCCGTGCTGGAGGAGGGCGACCCGCTCAAGGCCCAGAACCTGGAGCCCGAGGGGCACAGCACCAGGCCGCCCGCGCGCTACACCGAGGCCAGCCTGGTCAAGGAGCTGGAGGAGCGCGAGATCGGCCGCCCCTCCACCTACGCCTCGATCATCGGCACCATCCAGGACCGCGGCTACGTGTTCAAGAAGGGCACGGCGCTGGTGCCGTCCTTCCTGGCGTTCGCCGTGGTGCAGCTGCTGGAGCGGCACTTCGGCAACCTGGTGGACTACGAGTTCACCGCGCACATGGAGGACGTGCTCGACGACATCGCCCGGGGCGAGGCCGAGAGCCTCCCGTGGCTGCGCCGCTTCTACTTCGGCGGCGAGGACACCGCCGGCCAGCGGGAGACCGGGCTCAAGGAGCTGGTCAGCGACAACCTCTCCGACATCGACCCCAAGGAGATCAGCTCCCTGCCGCTGCCCGGCACCGACATCGTGCTGCGGGTGGGGCGCTACGGCCCCTACCTGGACCGGGACGGCGTGCGGGTGAACGTGCCCGAGGACCTGGCGCCGGACGAGCTGACCAAGGACAAGGCCGAGGAGCTGTTCGCCCAGCCCAGCGGTGACCGCGAGCTGGGCACCGACCCCGAGACCGGCCGCGTCGTCGTGGCCAAGACCGGGCGGTTCGGCCCCTACGTCACCGAGGTGGTCGAGGAGCCGCAGGAGGCCGAGGAGGGCAGGAAGACCAGGGCCAAGGCCAAGGTCAAGCCGCGCACCAGCTCGCTGCTCAAGTCGATGAGCCTGGACACCGTCACCCTGGAGGACGCGCTGCGCCTGCTGTCGCTGCCGCGCGTGGTCGGCCAGATCGACGGCGAGGACGTCACCGCGCAGAACGGCCGGTTCGGCCCCTACATCAAGAAGGGCACCGACAGCCGCTCCCTGGAGACCGAGGAGCAGATGTTCACGGTCACCCTGGAGCAGGCCGCGGCGCTGTTTGCCCAGCCCAAGCAGCGCGGCCGCCGCGCCGCCGCCCCGCCGCTGCGCGAGCTGGGGGAGGACCCGGCCTCGGGCGCCAAGATGGTGATCAAGGACGGCCGGTTCGGCCCCTACGTCACCGACGGGGAGGTCAACGCCTCCCTGCGCAAGGGTGACGAGGTGGAGTCGATCACCGACCAGCGGGCCGCCGAACTGCTGGCCGAGCGCCGGGCCAAGGCGCCCGCCAAGAAGAAGCCCGCGGCCAAGAAGCCCGCCGCGAAGAAGGCGCCCGCCAAGAAGACGGGCACGACGGCCAAGAAGGCGTCCACCTCCACGACGGCCGCCAAGAGGTCCCCGGCCAGGAAGACCGGCGCCTCCGACCCCGCCCCCGAGGAGTGAGGGCTCGGGGGGAGCAGGACACATGGGTGTGAGGCGCGTGGAGTAGGGCGCGGGCGGCGGGGGACGGGCCGGGATTCGTCTCCCGGACCCCCGTACGCGTAGGCTCACCCGGACACCTCCCGACGGGGGTGGCCGGGTGGGTGCTCTCCTGCGTGTTCACCCCGGGTGGGCGCACTCTCGCCCCTGTGCGGGAGCAGCCTTCCGTACTACGCTTGGCAGGACTGGCGGGGGCGCGGAAACGTGCGTCATCCCCGAAGGTATCCACCGAATCTGAGACGGATCCGTGATCCGTCGTTCCCTCTTCCCCTCACCGATAATCTTGAGCGCTATGAGCAGATCTGCATCCCTGGGAGCGCCGGCCGAGGCGCGCAACGTTCTTGCGATCACACCCTTCCGAAGGCTGTGGATCTCTCTCTCCCTCTCCAGCCTGGGCGACTGGCTCAGCCTGCTGGCACTGGTGTCCCTGGCGACCGTCTTCACCGCCGACGGATCCCAGCTCGTCCAGTACCTGGCCGTCAGCGGCGTCGTGGCGATCAAGCTCGCCCCGTCGATCCTGCTCAGCCCCCTGGCCGGGGCGGTCGCCGACCGCCTCGACCGCAGGTGGACGATGGTGGTCGGCGACGTCCTGCGCGCCCTGCTGTACGTCTCCATCCCCCTCGTGGGCCTCCTCCTCCCCGGCTTCGCCCTGGAGTGGCTGCTCATCGCCACCCTCCTGGCCGAGGTCGTCGCCCTGTTCTGGGCCCCGGCCAAGGACGCCACGATCCCCAACCTGGTGCCCCGCAAGCTGCTGGGGCAGGCCAACCGGCTCAGCCTGCTCACCACCTACGGCACCGCGCCCGTCGCAGCCCTGCTGTTCGCCGCGCTCGCCTCGGTGAGCAACGTGCTCGGCGCGCTCCTGCCCTCCATGGCCAGCCCCGAGGCCGACGTCGCCCTCTACCTCAACGGCCTCACCTTCGTCGTCGCGGCGATCGTCGTCGCCGGGCTGCCGATCCCCAGGCACAAGCCCTCCAAGGACGCCGAGAGCGACACCCGCGACAGCGGCATCCTGCGCGCGGTGGCGACCGGTCGGCGCCACACGGGCGGCACGCCGCGCGTGCGCGGCCTGGTCCTGGGCATGCTCGGCGTCCTCGCCGCCGGAGGAGCGGTCATCGGCGTCGGCCGCGTGCACGTCGAGGGCCTGGGCGCGGGCAACGCCGGCTTCGGCGTTGTCTTCGCCGCGTTCTTCGCGGGCATGGCCCTGGGCATGCTCGCCGGGCCGCGAGTCCTCAAGCAGTTCAGCCGCAGCCGCCTGTTCGGCCTGAGCATCGCCCTCGCCGGGCTGGCCCTGCTGCTCGCCGGGGCCGTCGCCGACATGGTGCTCACCGCCGTGCTCACCGCGCTGCTCGGCGTGGGCGCGGGTATCGCCTGGGTGATCGGCCTGGCCGTGTTCGACCGCGAGATGGAGGACGAGCAGCGGGACGGCGCCTTCGCCTTCCTGCACGGCGCCGCCCGCATCGCCCTGGTCGGCGCCGCGGTGCTCGCGCCGCTGGCCGCCGGGCTCGTCGGCAGCTACGAGATCCCGGTCGGCCCCCTGACCTACGACCTGCGCGGCAGCGGCGTCGTCCTCATGGTCTCCGGCCTGCTCGCCCTGGTCGTGGCGCTGGTCTGCTACCGGCAGATGAACCGCAGGGACGACCCCGAGGCCGGTCCCGGCCTGCTCCCGGAGCTGTTCGCGGCGCTGCGCGGCGTCGCGATCGCGCCGGAGGAGGACGAGGAGTCCAAGCCCGCGGGCGCGTTCATCGTCGTCGAGGGCGGCGAGGGCGCGGGCAAGTCCACCCAGGTGCGCGAGCTGACGGTGTGGCTGCGCGACCAGGGGTTCGAGGTGGTCGGCACCCGTCAGCCGGGCGCGACCAAGCTCGGCATGCGCCTGCGCGGCCTGCTCCTGGACCGGGAGAACTCGCACATCACCCCGCGCGCAGAGGTGCTGCTCTACGCGGCCGACAAGGCCGACCACGTCCAGCAGGAGATCCTGCCCGCGCTGCGGCGCGGCGCGGTCGTCATCAGCGATCGCTACGTGGACTCCCTGCTGGCCTACCAGGGCTCGGGCCGCGACCTGTCCCCGGAGGAGATCCGCCGCATCAGCGACTGGGCCACACAGGGCCTGGTCCCGGACCTGACGGTGCTGCTCGACGTACGGCCCGAGGACGGCCTGTCCCGCCTGGGCGGTCCGGCCGACCGCATCGAGGGCGAGTCGGCGGAGTTCCACGACCGGGTCCGCCGGGGCTTCCTGGAGCTGGCCCGGGCCGCGCCGGAGCGCTACCTGGTGCTCGACGCCCGCGAGCCGCAGGACAGGACCACCCGCGAGATCCAGCGCCGGGTGCGCTCCCTGCTGCCCGACCCGGTCCCGAGCAGCTCCGAGGCCGTCACCGGCATGATTCCGGTGATCAGGAACGACGAGGTCGGACAGGGCTGAGGCCCGGACGGCCGGGCCGGCCGACACACGTGGAGGGCTCCCTCCCCGCGCTCGCGGGAGGGAGCCCTCGTTCGTGCCCCCGGTGTCCGGGCCGAGCGGCCCCGGCTCAGGCGCCGAGGGTGATCAGCGCCTCGAAGGTGACCGGGCCGACCTCGCCGTCGACGGTGATCCCCGCTCCCCGCTGGAAGGACCGGACGGCGGCCAGGGTCGCCGGGCCGAAGACCCCGTCCAGGACGAGGTCGTGGCCGTGGCCGGAGACCAGCGCCTCCTGGACGGCCTTGACCTTGGGCCCCTTGTCGTTCTGGCGCACGACGCCGAGGTCGCGGGTCAGCCGGGCCCAGGTGGCGGCGTCGACCCTGCCGTTGCGTTCCAGGCCCCTGGCGCGCTGGTAGGCGACGAGTACCTCGACCAGGCCGCAGCCGAACTCGTCGTCGACGTGCTCGCGGCCGTAGTAGCCGAGGTCGTAGAGCAGGAAGGTGACGACGGCGACCCTCCAGGACCGCTGGCCCTCCGCCAGCTCGGGCCATCCGGTCGCCACCGGAGCGGCCTTCTCGTTCGTGCTCGACATGTGTTCCTCCCCCATCGGGTTTCCTGTGCGCGACCGTGTCCCCGGTCACATGGGAGAGGATCGCCGAAGGGCCCGCGCGGTTCGGGGGATACATCTTCTGGCCTCATGCGGACACTGTTTGACCTGCGACAACCCGATGGTCCCTCCGGCGTCCGCGCCGATCGGGGCACTCCTCGGGGAGGCGGGCGGACGGCTGTGTGACGGAGGAGGCGCATGGGTCACGACCGGGAACAGCGACCGGAGCGCGACGGGGCGCGGGCGGGGGAGACCGGCCTGTGGACGACGGCCCGGACGTCGGCGCCGACTCCTATCCTGAAGACCGGACACCAGCGGTGGGAGGGAAGCATGACGGTCTTCGACGACCTCATCGGCCAGCGGTCCACGGTGGGCCAGCTCCAGCGGGCCGTCGCCGGGGCCGCCGACCTCGTCTCCGGCGGGCGGGGCACGGGGATGACCCACGCCTGGCTGTTCACCGGGCCGCCGGGTTCGGGCCGCTCGGAGGCCGCCCGGGCCTTCGCGGCCGCCCTCCAGTGCCCGGAAGGCGGTTGCGGGCACTGCGCCTCCTGTCACCAGACCCTCGCCGGGACCCACCCCGACGTGCTGTACGTGCGGCCCAGCGGGCTGAGCTTCGGCGTGGCCGCCACCCGCGACCTCGTGCTGCGGGCGGGTTCCAAACCCTCCGGCGGGAGGTTCCGGATCGTGCTGTTCGAGGACGCCGACCGCGCCACCGAGGCCGCCTCCAACGCCCTGCTCAAGGCGGTGGAGGAGCCCTCGCCGCGCACCGTGTGGCTGCTGTGCACCCCCACCCCCGACGACCTCCTCGTCACCATCCGCTCCCGCTGCCGCATGGTCACCCTGGCCACGCCCGGCACCCGGGAGCTGGTGGACGCCCTCGTCCAGCGCGAGGGGATCGACGCCGAGACCGCCCGCGCCGCCGCGGCCGCCGCCTCCGGGCGGATCGACCGGGCCCGGCAGCTGGCCACCGACCCCGAGGCGCGCAGACGCCGGGAGGAGGTGCTGTCCATCCCCGCCCGGCTCGACGGACTCGGTGCGTGCGTCACCTCCGCCGCCCGGCTCTACGAGATCGCGGAGGAGGAGTCCAAGGCCCTCACCACGGCGCTCGACGAGAAGGAGAGGGAGGAGCTGCGGGCCGCGTTCGGCGAGGGCTCCACGGGCAAGGGCGTGGCCAAGGCGATGCGCGGCTCCGCGGGGGCGATGAAGGACCTGGAGGAGCGGCAGAAGCGCCGCGCCACCCGGATCAAGCGCGACTCCTACGACCGGGCCCTGCTCGACCTGGTCGCGTTCTACCGGGACGCGCTCACCCTCCAGCTGGGCGCGAGGGTGGAGCTGTCCACGGCCGAGCGCTCCGGCGACCTGGAGCGCCTCGCCCGCTCCAGCACCCCGGAGTCCACGCTGCGCAGGATCGACGCCATCATGGAGTGCCGTGAGCGCATCGCCGCGAACGTGCACCCCCAGATCGCCATGGAGGCCATGACCTCCGCCCTCCTGGCCGGGTAGGGAGGCTCCCCGAGCGCGGACCGGCCGCCCGGACCGCCGTCCCGGCGATCTGGTGGAAGGCGCGGTCCCCCGTGCGCAGACCCGCCGCGGGGCGGTGCGGCGGCGCCGGGGCCCGGGCGGCGGCGCGCGACGGCAGCAGGACGCCGTGCCCGGCAGGGCACGGAGAACGCGCGTTGGGTCGGTGCGGGACGCGCCGGTCGTGGAGAATGGGTCGGCGCCGACGGCACGTCGGTCGCGGTCGGACGTGACGAGAGGGCGGGACACCGTTGGCGACGAGGGTTCGGGGACCGTGGGCGGTCGTGCTCGCAGGGTCCGTGCTGCTGGCGACGGCGTGCACGGCGCAGGACGACCAGCAGAGGGAGGGAAGCGTCGCGCCCGGGGTCTCGGAGGACCTGGCGGCCTTCGCCGACCAGGAACTGGCCTGGGGCGAGTGCGAGAGCGGAGCGCCGGGCGCCGAGTGCGCCACCTACGAGGTGCCCCTCGACTACGAGGACCCGGACGGCGAGCGCATCGAGATCGCGGTCAAGCGCCTCCCCTCCGAGGGCGGTGACGTCCTCGGCTCCCTGCTCGTCAACCCCGGCGGGCCCGGCGGCTCCGGGTACGACTTCGTGGACCACGCCCCCTCCACGGTCAGCGACGCGGTGCGGGAGAGGTTCGACGTGGTCGGGTTCGACCCGCGCGGCGTCGGCCGCAGCTCACCGCTGACCTGCCTGGACGCCGAGGGCCTCGACGAGTTCCTCGGCGGGGCGGACAGCGTCGAGGGCGACGGCGACATGTCCGAGGTCTCCGAGGCCGAGCTGGCCGAGCTGGAGGAGGACAGCCGCGGCTTCGTGGAGGCCTGCCAGGCCAACCACCCCGAGCTGATGCTGCACATGGGCACCGTCGACGTGGCCCGCGACATGGACCTGCTGCGCGCCCTGCTCGGCGACGAGCAGCTCACCTACCTGGGCGCCTCCTACGGCACCAGCATCGGAGCCCACTACGCCGAGCAGTTCCCCGACCGGGTCCGCGCCCTGGTGCTCGACGGCGCCGTGGACCCCAGCCAGGGACAGCTCGACCTCAGCGTGCAGCAGGCGACCGGATTCGAGACCGCTCTGCGGGCCTTCGTGGAGGACTGCCTGGGCCGGTCGGACTGCCCGCTCGGCGGCCCCGGCGACAGCGTGGACGACGGCATCGGCGCGCTGACCGCCTTCCTGGCGGACACCGCCGAGAACCCCCTGTCCAACCGCATGGACGACCGCGAGGTCAACCGGGCCCGCGCCGAACTGGGCGTGCTCGCCGCGCTCTACACCGAGGACTGGTGGCCGCGCGTGCGCGAGGCCCTCACCGCCGGTACGGAGGGCGACGGAACCCTCCTGCTCCAGCTCGCCGACGACCTCTACAGCCGCGGTGACACGGGCGTCTACGTCAACTCCACGGCCGCGCTCATCGCTGTGAACTGCTCCGACTCGCCCAGCCCGCGCGACGTGGAGGCCTACGCCGAGGCCGCGGCCCAGGCCGGTGAGGAGTCGCCGATCTTCGGCCCCAGCCTGGCATGGGGCGCCCTGCCCTGCGCGTACTGGCCGGAGGAGGCGGTCGACCCGCACACCGAGCTGGTCGGGGCGGGCGCCGCCCCCGTCATGGTGCTGGGCACCACCCGGGACTCGGCCACCCCGTACGCGTGGTCCGAGGCGCTCGCGGAGCAGCTCGACTCGGGCTTCCTGGTGACCCGCGACGGCGACGGCCACACCGGCTACCGGATGGGCGACCAGTGCATCGACGAGATCGTGGACGCCTACCTGGTCGACCTCACCGTGCCCGAGGACGGCATGGCCTGCGCCTGACGCGGACGGCCGGGTGAGCGTGCCCGGGTGTCCCCGGCACTCCGCCGAGGGGCTAGAATGGTGACCGCATCGCCGCGTGGAACACGCGGCGGCGCGCCGCCTTAGCTCAGTCGGCAGAGCGATTCACTCGTAATGAATAGGTCGTCGGTTCGATTCCGACAGGCGGCTCCAGCCGAAACGCCACCCCGGACCGGGGTGGCGTTTCGCGTTGTGGGCCGAGAAGTTGCGGGCCAAGGAGGGGGCCGACGGCCTGCTCGGCGAAGAGGCCCCGCGCCCTCGACCCCCCGTGGCCACCGGGCGGGCCCGCCCGGTCTCCCCGCCCGGGCCGCCGACCGGCACACGGCCCGGGCGCCGCGCGCCTCTCAGGCGCGCTGCCGGTTCTGGAACCAGCCCCACACGGCGGTGGCCACGAACAGGACGGCGCCGATGACGGCGAGCCAGAGCAGGCCCTTGATGACCATGCCCAGGATGGCGAGGATGAGCCATACCGCCAGAAGCACCAGGATGAAGTAGACCATGTCGTCCCCCAGGATCGCGTTGGGTCGGGACCTACCCGTTCCGCGCCGGGCCGCACACATCGGGAGGCCCGCCGCGGGGTGTCTCCCCGACGCCGCGGCCCCCGGGCGCGCGGGCCCGGACGGGACGACCCCGTGCGCCGACCGGGAGGGCGCGCCGGCGCCGTCGCGGATCGGCCCGTCAGGGCCAGGTGCCGTCCACCACGGTCCCGTGGCCGGGTTTGCTGCGGTCCAGCCACTCCTGGCGGTTGCGGGCGAAGGCCAGGGACCAGTCGACCTGGCGCTGGTGCAGCTCGGCCAGGCTGACGGCGGCGAGTTCGGGGTGCCTGGCGCCGATCTCCTCGGCCAGGGCCAGCGCCGCCGAGGCGTCGGCGGTCGCGGTGTGGGCGTCGGTCAGCTCCACGCCGTAGTACTCGCACATGGCGCCGAGGTTGCGCTTGCCCCTGCGGTAGGGGTCCACGCCCCGGTCGATCACCAGCGGGTCCACCACGGGCGCCGGGGGGCCGCTCAGGCGCTCCGCGAGGGGCGCCAGCCCGTGCCGCCGCATCTCCCCGGAGAGCACCCTGAGGTCGTAGGGGGCGTTGAAGACCACCAGCCCCTGTCCGGAGGAGAGCTGGTCGGCCAGCGCCTGGCCGATCTCCTCCAGGCACTCCCCGGCGGGGCGGCCCTCGGCCCGGGCCCGCTCCGTGCTGATGCCGTGGATGGCGACGGCGTCCGCCGGGATCTCGCGGGGGCCCGGGTCCACCAGCCAGGTGCGGGCCTTGCCCTCGCGGTCCACCAGCGCGGCCGAGACGAGGAAGGCGGTGTCGGGGTCGCGGGAGGAGGTCTCGGTGTCGAAGCCCAGCAGGGGGGTGGTGTGCCAGCCGGGGTGGCCGCCCCGTGCGGGAGGGACGGGGCGCGGCTCGTGCTCGGCGCAGTAGGTGCGCCACCGGCCGCCCTCCTTGACGACGACACCCTCGCCGGCGCCGACGGAGGACTGGCAGTCGGTGCATGTCCCGGAATAGCGGTTGCGCATGGGATCCTCTCGGCCGGATGGTCGTCACTGCCGTGAACAGCGGCGATTCGTGAACATCGTAGAACGGCGCGGGGACAGTCCGCCGGGAAGGCGTGCCGCGGCCACCGCGGGCGGGAGACGCCTGGGGCACGTGATGTGCAAGTGCCGACTTCTGGGGAAGGAAGAGGGACATGAGTCTGGAAGAGGCATCACGTCAACTCGAAGCAGCCATCCACGACGCCCGCGTGTCCTTCGACTGCATCCTCCTGGAGGAGCTGGACCGGGCGCACACGAACGCCATCACCGCGCGTGCCGCCGTGGACGCCGCGGAGCAGGCCATCCGGGTGGAGATGGAGAGACGGGAGTCCGCCGAGGGCGGCACGTCCGAATCCTCCGGGACCGTGGACTGACCCCTGGTCGCATCGAACAGGTTTTCGAACGGCGGGTATGATCGGAGGCATGCCCGATCAGCCGCTGACGCCGGACTGGCCCGCGAGCGTCCACCCGCCCGGGGCGGACTCCTTCGAACAGACGGCCCTGGTGTGGCTGTTCGACCACGTACCCGCCGACTACCGGTTGCACGGCGTCCTGCGGCGCCATCCGGTCGCCCTGTCCCGGCTGGCCCGCCAGTACGTCTCCTCGGCGCTGGAGGCCGCCCGGGAGGGCTACCGGACCGCCAGGGTCGACCTGCGCGACCACATGCCCCCGCACGCCCTCGACCAGGTCATGAACGCCTACCTCGCGGAGGGGCAGCGCATGGCCGCCGTCCTCAGGTCGGTCGAGGCGGTCGACGCCGCCCTGCGCGCGGCCGCGACCGAACGGGGCGGCGATGAGTGAGACCGCGTACCCGGGCTCCCGGTCAGGCGGTCACCCGGACCACCACGGCCACCTCGTCACCGGTGTTCACGAGGTGGTGGCTGCCGCCGCTGCCCTCGGCGGAGCCCACCACCCGGACCCGGCCCGCGGACAGCTCCGACGCCGAGCGCATCTGCCCGTCCGCGGCGGAGGCGATCAGGTGCGCGCGCCCGCTGACCAGGTACAGCACCTCCATGCCGTGCTGTCGGGGCGAGCGCGGAGCGGGGCCGGACACGAAGCTGTTGGGTTCGAGCGCCACCGCGGTCACGCGGAGCCTGCCGCCCGCGTGGCGCCGGGCCGCGCGGGGGACGAGCTGCCAGTGCCCCCGCCGGGACGGCCGCAGCGTGGGCCTGCTCAGGGAGTCGGCGGCGCCCCGGGCGGCGGCCGCCAGGCGGCCGAGGGTCGGCAGGCGGCGCCCGCCCAGGTGGGCGTAGCCGGAGCGTCGTCCGGCGTCCACCACGTCACCGATCCCCTCCAGGGAGACGGACGCGGTCGGCGCGGTCGAGGGGGCCGGTGCGGCGGCGTTCTGGGGAGCGGGGAGTACGGCAGTGCCGGAGAGAGTGCGCTGGGGCATCGTGAGAGGATCCTTCACGTGTGCGCGCCCCGGGAACGGGAGCGCGCGGATGTCGTCTGGAAGCCCCGGTGCGCCGGGGCGGCAGGGGAAGCGGCCTCGCGGGTTCACGCGGAGACGGAGATCACCCTGCGGGGAGGTGCCCAGCGCCCGGCGTCCACGATGGAGTGGGGGGCGCGGAGGGGCACGCGGTCGGTCGGCGGCGTACGAGGACGCCTCGGCGACGACTCAGCGACGACAACACGGACACGCCGCACGGGCCAGGTGGCAGGAGGCCCCGGGGGCCGTACGAGCCATGGCGTCGGTGCGCGTGCGCGGATACATGGGTGTAAGGAGACCAGCAAAGGCCGGGAGGAGTCAAGCGACGGTCCGGTGGCCGCGCGTGTCGCTCCCCTCACCCCGGCGTTCCCGGGGCGTGTTGCGGGCGGCGCCCCGTGGTGGTGACATGTGGAATCCGAGTACGGCGTGCAGCCACCGCCGGAAAGGGCTCCATCCCCCAGCCGTAGTGACAGGAGCGGCCGTTATGGCATCCGTCCCCGGAAGGCGCAGTTGAGCACCGAGGCGCCGGGACTGTGGGCGCGTGTGCTGGTGCGCGCGCTCGTCGTCGCGGCCGCCTGGGTGATGGCGCTCGGCTTCCTCGGACCGGGGGAGGCCCTGCTCGTCGCCGTCCTGACCGCACTCACCTTCGTGCTGCTGTGGCTGCGCGCCCGCGCAGGAGGACCCGCCACGCCGCCGTCGGACACCCTCCGGGGGCCGGAGCCGCGCCGTCCCCCGGAGGGGGGCTGAGCTCGGCCGCCCCGCCACCGGGGGCCGTACGCGCCACGCCGCCGGACGCTCTTTCGACAAAGCGGTGAGCACCGTGCCGCGCGCGGCGTAGATTCTTGGTCTATGACGGACCGGGATCTCCTCCACGCCCTGCGCTCCGGCCGTACTCCGCCGGAGGACGCCTACGCCAGGCTTCTCGACGCGTACGGGGCGGAGCTGTACCGGCGCTGCATCCTGGTCCTGCGCGACCGCGACGCCGCGCACGTGGTGCTCAGGGACACACTGATCGTCGCCCGCGCGCACATCGGGCGCCTCGCCGACGCCGACCGGCTGGGGGAGTGGCTGCACGCGCTCGCCGAGGCAGAGTGCGCCCGCCACCGGGCCAACGGCCCGCGGACCGGCGCGCCGCGAGAACTGACGCTGCCGGAGAACACCGAGCTGGTCCCGCTGCGGGTGCTCAACGGCATGGCCGGTCCCGAACTCGACGGCTACCGCACGCACGTGGCCGTGCGCGCCGACCGCTTCGACCGCGAGGGCTTCCCCAAGCCGCCGGGCGACCCGGTTCTGACCCGCGGCCTGGCCTCACTGCTGCCCGTGGCCCTGGCGCTGCTGTGCGCCCTGCTGCTGATCGCGCTGGCGGGGTACGTGCTCACCACGGACTCCGCGCACGAGCCCTTCCCCAGCCCGGGGGCGGTCGCCTCGCGCGGCCAGCGCTGAGACCGCCGCCACGCGCGCCGGACCCGGACACGACGCGGCCCGGCGGGGAGCACCCCCGCCGGGCCGTCGCGGCGACGCCGGGACACGTGTGTTCGGGAACCGACTAGCTTTCCTTGACCTCGGAGATGTGCGAGGCGTCGCCGTGCACGCCCGCCTCCTCGGCGCGCTTGACCGAGGCCACGATCTCCTGCTCGGCCTCGTGGCGGCCGACCCAGGTGGCGCCCTCCACGGACTTGCCGGGCTCCAGGTCCTTGTACACCGTGAAGAAGTGCTCGATCTCCAGGCGCTCGAACTCGTTCACGTGGTGAATGTCACGCAGGTGCTCCTGGCGCGGGTCCGTCGCGGGGACGCAGAGCAGCTTGTCGTCGCCCCCCGCCTCGTCGCGCATGCGGAACATGCCGATGGCGCGGGCCCGGATCAGGCAGCCCGGGAACGTCGGGGCCTTGAGCAGGACGAGGGCGTCCAGGGGGTCGCCGTCCTCGCCGAGGGTTCCCTCGACGAACCCGTAGTCGGCGGGGTAGGTCGTGGAGGTGAACAGCATGCGGTCGAGACGGATACGACCGGTCTCGTGGTCCACCTCGTACTTGTTGCGCTCCCCCTTGGGGATCTCGATCGTAACGTCGAATTCCATGCTGATCTCGGCTCCCAATGCGACTAATGTCGCCGTATAACTACAACGTCAGGCCGCTACACCGAAGGAAGGGCAGGTGCCCCCGAGTGCGACGGGTACGAGGCGAGGCGCTCCTCGCGCTGGCCCTGCTCAACATATTCGTGCTGATCGCCGGGTTTGTCGCCCTCGACGTGATCGGGGCCCGGCCCCTTCCCGCGGCGCCCAACCCGGTCACGGACGCCGAGGGCGTGGCGGCGGCGCAACCCGCGGCCTCGACTCCGGCGGACCCGGAACGGATCGCGGACACCCTCGATGATCCCATGTCGGATTCCGGGATCGAGGAGGGCCTCTCCGGTTTCGTCGTGGACGCCGCCACCGGTGAGACGCTCTTCGAGCTGGATCCGGACGTTCCCGTGACCCCGGCCTCGACCACGAAGATCGTCACCGCCGTCGCCGTACTGGACACCGTCGGACCCGACCACGTACTGAGCACCGAGGCCTACCTGGTTCCAGGACAGGACCGCGTGGTGCTGCGCGGAGAGGGCGACGTCACCCTGACCACGACCGCCGACTCCGCAGCTTACCCGCAGGTAGCGACCCTGGAGGAGCTGGCCGAGCGCACGGCGCGGGCCCTGGGGGAGGAGGGCCTCGACGCCGTCTCCCTCGGCTACGACGACTCGCTGTTCACCGGCCCGGACACCGCACCCGGCTGGAAGCCCACCTACGTCCTCGAGGGCAGCACCGCCACGGTGCACGCGCTGATGATCGACTCCGGGAGGTTCTCCCCCGAGGCCAGCGGCCACGGGTCGCGCGTGCCGGACCCGCCCCTGTTCGCGGCCCAGGCCTTCGCCGAACAGCTGGAGGAGGCGGGGATCACGGTCGAGGGAGCCCCCACCGAGGAGCAGGCCTCCGGGGAGCCCGTCGCCAGCGTCGACTCGCCCCCCATGTCGGCGCTGGTCGAGCACATGATGCTGGCCAGCGACAACAACATGGCCGAGGCGCTGGGTCGGGTCACCGCGATCGGGCTGGGCGGGGAGCCCTCCTTCGACGGCGCCGCGGCGGCCACCCACCAGGTGATGGAGAGCCTGGGCGTGGAGGGCGTGCGGCTGTCGGACAACAGCGGCCTGAGCACCGAGAACAGGATCACACCGCGGGCCCTGGTGGAGCTGCTGCGGCTGGCCGCGAGCGGCGACCGCCCCGACCTCAACGCCGCGGTCACCGGCCTGCCCACGGCCAACTCCACGGGCACCCTGGCCGTGCCGGGGCGCTACTCCCCCTACTCGGCCGCGCACGAGGGCGCGGGGCTGGTGCGCGGCAAGACCGGCACCCTGAACGGGGTGAGCACCCTGGCCGGGACCATCCACGACCAGGAGGGCAACGTGTTCCTGTTCTCCTTCATGGCCAACCACCCCGACGCCCTCGGCCACCGCCTGGACCCGCTGGCCGCCGCGCTCAGCCAGTGCGGCTGCTCCTGACCGGATCACCACGCGCACACGCCCCCGTCCGCGCGACCGGACGGCGGCGGTGCGGCTCCTCCGGCGGTACCGGGGGAGCCGGGGAAATCGGTCGCCCTCAGGGTCATCCCGGGCGGTACCCGGAATTCCCGCCCTGATCCCCGTGCCGTCCCGCGCCGCGTGGGTAGGCTGGCGGTGTGACTGTGATCGACTGGGACGTAGCCGTGAACACCGGTGTCCGCCTCGTGCGCCCGGGCCCGCAGGTGGACCTGTCCGACGCGCGGCAGGCCGTCGCGCAGTTGCGCGAACTCTCCACCGTGGCGGCCGGACACGTACGCGAATTCACCGGAATGAACCCCCTCGAACCAGCGGGCCCCGCGGTCATCGTGGACCGCCCCGGCTGGATCCGAGCCAACGTCGACGGGTTCCGAGTGGTCATCGAACCCGTACTCGAACAGATGGGCGCCGACCGGCTCAACAACAGCCCGGCCGGGAACCTGACCAGCGCGGTCGGCTCCCGGATCACCGGGGTGCAGCTCGGAGCGGTGCTCTCCTACCTGGCGGGGAAGGTCCTCGGCCAGTACGAACTCTTCCTGCCGCCGGGCCCCGACGGCACCCTGCCGACCGGCCGTCTGACGCTGGTGGCGCCCAACATCGTCAACGCCGAACGCGAGATGGACGTCGACCCCCGGGACTTCCGGCTGTGGGTGTGCCTGCACGAGGAGACCCACCGCATGCAGTTCACGGCCACGCCGTGGCTGCGGGGCCACGTCCAGGACCTCATGCAGGAGCTGCTCCTGTCGTCGGAGATGGACGCGGGCGACCTCATCGGCAGGCTGCGCGCCGCGGGCGAGGCCGTCGCCGACGCCGTCCGGGGCGGGGGCGAGAGCAACCTCATCACCGCCATCCAGAGCCCCGAGCAGAGCGAGATCATGGACCGGGTCACCGCGGTCATGAGCCTCGCCGAGGGCCACGGCGACTTCGTCATGGACGCCGTCGGCCCCGAGGTGGTGCCCACCGTCGCCACCATCCGCGCCCGCTTCCAGAAGCGCCGCGAGTCCGCCAACCCCGTCGACCGGATCATGCGCCAGCTGCTGGGCATGGACATGAAGATGCGCCAGTACGAGGAGGGCGCCGCCTTCGTCCGCGCCGTGGTGGCCGCGGTCGGCATGACCGAGTTCAACCGGGTGTGGACCTCGCCCGAGACCCTGCCCACCCTGGCGGAGATCCGCAACCCCACGGCCTGGATCGACCGGGTCGTGCGCCCGGCGGCCATCAGCGAGTGAGCGGTCCGCACCCCGCCGTCGCCGCCGTGCGATCGGCGGTCCGGCGGGTGCTGCGGGACCTGCCCGCCGACACCACGGCGCTCGTGGCGTGCAGCGGCGGCGCCGACTCCCTGGCGCTGGCGGGCGCGGTGGCCTTCGAGGCCCCCCGCGTGGGCCGGGCCGCGGGGGCGGTCACCGTCGACCACGGGCTCCAGGAGGGGTCGGCCCAGCGCGCCGAAGCGGTGGCCAAGGTCCTGGACGGGCTCGGGCTCGACCCCGTCCTGGTCAGGACGGTGCGGGTGACCGGCCCGGGCGGACCCGAGGCGTCCGCCCGGCGCGCCCGCTACGAGGCCCTGGACGGAGCGGTCGCCGACCGCGCCCCCGCCGTGGTGCTGCTCGGCCACACCCTCGACGACCAGGCCGAGACGGTCCTGCTCGGCCTGGCCCGCGGCTCCGGGGCCCGCTCGCTGGCGGGCATGGCGCCGCGCACCGGCCACCGCCTGCGCCCCCTGCTGGACCTGGACCGCGCCACCGTGCGCGAGGCCTGCGCCCGGATGGGGCTGGACGCGTGGGAGGACCCGCACAACCTCGACCCCCGCTTCGCCCGGTCGCGGGTGCGCCATGAGGCCCTGCCCGCCCTGGAGCGCGCGCTGGGGCCGGGGATCGCCGCCGCGCTCGCCCGCACGGCGGGCATGCTGCGCGCGGACGCCGACACCCTGGACCTGCTCGCCGACGGCCTTTTCGAGGAGGCGTCCGCCCCGGGGGACGGGGACCGGCGGGACGGGGACCGCGGGGACGCGCGCGCGGTCGGGCCCGCACTGGCGGTGGCGCCGCTGGAGCGGGCTCCGGAGTCCCTGCGCACCCGGGTGCTGCGCCGGGCCGCGCTCGCCGCGGGCTGTCCGGCCAGCGCGCTGACCGCCCGGCACGTGCGCGAGCTGGACCGGTTGGTCACCGCGTGGCGTGGTCAGGCCCACATCGACCTGCCCGGAGGCGTCCGGGGCCTACGTGTCGCGGGCCGTGTCCGTTTCGAGGGCTGAGGTCCGTCTGCGTCCGGCGTGTCCGCCCCGCGGGACGCGCCGTCGCGGGGGGAGGCGGGCCGGTCCGGCTCCGCCGCCGTGTTCGGCACGTTTATCCTGGTTGCCGCAAACGGGGAACCCAGCAGCGAGGACATCAGCGTGGACGCCAAAGACATGGGTCGGGACCTGGAGAAGGTCCTGGTCACCGAGGAAGAGATCAAGGCCCGCCTGGAGGAGATCGGCGCACGGATCGACGCCGACTACGCGGACAAGGACCTGCTCATCGTCGGTGTGCTCAAGGGCGCGGTGATGGTGATGGCCGACCTCGCCCGGGTACTGCACACCCCGGTCTCCATGGACTGGATGGCGGTCTCCTCCTACGGGGCCGGGACCACCTCCTCCGGGGTGGTCCGCATCCTCAAGGACCTGGAGACCGACATCAAGGACCGCGACGTCCTCATCGTCGAGGACGTCATCGACTCCGGTCTGACCCTGTCGTGGCTGATCGGCAACCTGAAGTCGCGCGGGCCCCGCTCGGTGGAGGTCTGCACCATGATCCGCAAGCCGCTGGCCTTCGACGTGGACCTGCACGTCGAGTACGTCGGCTTCGACCTGCCCAACGAGTTCATCGTCGGCTACGGCCTCGACTACGCCGAGAAGTACCGCAACCTGCCCTTCATCGGCACCCTCGCCCCGCACGTCTACGAGGGCTAGGCGGCGTTGTCTTCGGACCTGCGCCCCGCTTCGTTCCGTGTTCGGACGCCCTTCGCCGGGGGAACCCCCGGCGCCCGCGGCGGGTCGGCTCGTTCCTCGCGAACCCGCCTCCGCCGCCTCCAGGACCCCGTGGGCGTCCGAACCGTCCCCGGGGCTGAGGCCGGTCCGAGAACAGACTCCGGCGACGGCCCGCCGGGAACACCGTTCCGCCTCCGTGCGGGCCCGCAGGGACCCGTACGGAGGCTGTGGGGAGAGCCACGGGAACAACGCGGTGGGGTGTCGTCGTTGCCTTCATGACGGTTCCCGTCCGGTCGTCCGTGCGGGCGTGCCCGCCCTTGGGGGCGAGGTGTACCGTCGAATATCCCGGCGACGTTCCGGGGAACCACGTGTCCGATAGGTCCTGCTTCGGAAACTCCTCTGGGGTGGGGCGGCCTGGTCAGGAGGGACGGACCCGACAGGGTTCCGCTCACATGAATCTGAAGCGTTTTTTCCGCGGCCCGTGGATCTGGATCCTGGCCGTCGGCCTCATGCTCATCATCGGCTTCCGCGTGTTCGACGTCGGTGGCGGTCCCCAACCCACGGAGACCGACATCTCGACCGTCCACCAGTTCATCCAGCAGGACGAGGTGAACAACGCCGAGATCGTCGACCGCGACCAGCGCATCGTGCTGACCACCGTGGACGACGAGATCTACGAGGCGTACTGGGTCGAGGGGCAGGGCCTCCAGCTCGCGGAGATGCTCCAGTCCTCCCTGGACAGCGAGGGCTCCAGCCTGGAGTCCTACGAGGTCTCGGTCGCCACCACGCCGGTGTGGACCACCGCGCTGTTCAGCCTGCTGCCGCTGGTCATCATCATCGTCATCTTCTGGTTCATCTTCAGCCAGATGCAGGGCGGCGGCTCGCGCGTGATGAACTTCGGCAAGTCCAAGGCCAAGCTCATCACCAAGGACACGCCCAAGAACACCTTCTCCGACGTAGCCGGGGCCGACGAGGCCATCGAGGAGCTCCACGAGATCAAGGAGTTCCTCCAGAACCCGGCCAAGTTCCAGGCGATGGGCGCCAAGATCCCCAAGGGCGTGCTCCTGATGGGCCCGCCCGGCACCGGTAAGACCCTCCTGGCCCGCGCCGTGGCCGGTGAGGCCGGGGTGCCGTTCTACTCCATCTCCGGCTCGGACTTCGTCGAGATGTTCGTCGGTGTGGGCGCCTCCCGCGTGCGCGACCTGTTCGAGCAGGCCAAGGCCAACGCCCCCGCGATCATCTTCATCGACGAGATCGACGCCGTCGGCCGCCACCGCGGCGCCGGTATGGGCGGCGGGCACGACGAGCGCGAGCAGACCCTCAACCAGATGCTGGTCGAGATGGACGGCTTCGACGTCAAGGGCGGCGTCATCCTCATCGCCGCCACCAACCGGCCCGACATCCTCGACCCGGCGCTGCTGCGCCCCGGCCGCTTCGACCGGCAGGTCGTCGTGGACCGCCCGGACATGGACGGCCGCCGCGACATCCTCAAGGTCCACGCCAAGGGCAAGCCCATGGCGGACGACGTCGACTTCAACGTCATCGCCCGCCAGACCGCCGGGATGACCGGCGCCGACCTGGCCAACGTCATCAACGAGGGCGCCCTGCTGTCCGCGCGCGGCGACCGGAAGGTCATCACCCACGCCGTCCTGGAGGAGGCGATCGAGCGGGTCATGGCCGGTCCCGAGCGCAAGACCCGGGTGATGTCCGACCGGGAGAAGAAGGTCATCGCCTACCACGAGGGCGGACACGCCCTGGTGGGCCACGCGCTGCCCAACTCCGACCCGGTCCACAAGATCACCATCCTGCCGCGCGGCCGGGCCCTGGGCTACACGATGTCGGTGCCGACGGAGGACAAGTTCCTCACCTCGCGCTCGCAGATGATGGACCAGCTCGCGATGATGCTCGGCGGCCGCGCCGCGGAGGAGCTCGTCTTCCACGAGCCCACCACCGGCGCGGGCAACGACATCGACAAGGCCACCAGCCTGGCCCGCAACATGGTCACCGAGTACGGCATGAGCGAGCGCCTGGGCGCCCGCAAGTTCGGCTCCGGCAACACCGAGCCCTTCCTCGGCCGGGAGATGTCGCACGCCCGCGAGTACTCCGAGGAGATCGCCTCCATCATCGACGAGGAGGTGCGCCGCCTCATCGAGTCCGCGCACGACGAGGCCTACGACGTCCTCGTCGAGTACCGGGACGTCCTGGACGACCTGGTCGTGGCGCTGCTGGAGAAGGAGACCCTGTCCAAGGCCCAGGTGCTGGAGATCTTCGCGCCGGTGGTCAAGCGCCCGTCCCGCGGCTCCTACACGGGGTACGGCAAGCGCCAGCCCTCGGAGCGGCCTCCGGTGCGCTCCAAGAAGGAGCTGGCCGTGCTCAACGGCGCCGAGGTCACGGGGGCCGGCGCGGTGCAGGGCTCCACGGACGTCCAGGACCCCCAGGCGGTCCGGGGCCCCTCGGCCAACGGGCAGCTCCCGGGGCCGTCCGCCAGAGATGAGGGGGACGAGGCGTGAGCGCGGCTGAGGAACTACCTCCCAGGTCCGTGGACCGCCTGCGCATCGAGCGCGCCGTCCGCGAGATCCTGCTCGCCATCGGCGAGGATCCGGACCGGGACGGCCTGGTCAAGACGCCCGAGCGGGTGGCCAGGGCCTACGAGGAGCAGTTCGCGGGACTGGGACAAAAGCCCGGGGACGTGCTCACCACCGTGTTCGAGGCCGGACACGAGGAGATGGTCCTGGTCAAGGACATCGAGCTCTACTCCACCTGTGAGCACCACCTGGTGCCGTTCTACGGGGTGGCGCACGTGGGCTACATCCCCGGCGCGGACGGCCGCATCACCGGCCTGAGCAAGCTCGCCCGCCTGGTGGACGTGTACGCGCGCCGCCCGCAGGTGCAGGAGCGGCTCACCGGCCAGGTGTCGGACGCGATCATGGAGTTCCTCCAGCCGCGCGGGGTGATCGTCGTGGTCGAGGCCGAACACCTGTGCATGACCATGCGCGGGGTGCGCAAGCCCGGGGCCAAGACCGTCACCTCGGCGGTGCGGGGGATCTTCCGCAGCAGCGACCGGACCCGCTCCGAGGCGATGAGCCTGATCCTGAGCCAGCGGTAGGACCGCGCCAGGGCCCTCCCCGGAGCGGCCGGGCGCGTCCCTCCCCCGAACCCTCCCCGGCGACCGAGGTCGCGGGGGAGGGTTCGGTGCTTTCCCGGGCGGGCGCAAGCCCCGGGCGCGCGCCTCCGGTTCTCCGGCGTACGCGTAGGGTGATCCTTATGGGGCCGAAACACACACTTCCGGGCCTGCCCGACCGCGGGCGGTGCCTGGTCATGGGGGTCGTGAACGTCACCCCCGACTCGTTCTCCGACGGCGGCGCGTGGTTCGATCCCGACAGGGCGATCGAACACGGGACGCGCCTGGTCGAGGAGGGCGCGGACATGATCGACGTGGGCGGTGAGTCCACCCGTCCCGGCGCGCAGCGTGTCTCCGCGGAGGAGGAGCTGCGCAGGGTCGAACCGGTCGTGCGGGAGCTCTCCGCGCGGGGTGTCGCCGTCAGCGTCGACACCATGCGCGCCGAGGTCGCCGAGAAGGCCGTGGAGGCCGGGGCCGTCCTGGTCAACGACGTCAGCGGCGGGCTGGCCGACCCGGCCATGGCCCGACTCGTGGCCTCTTCCGGCGTTGCCTACGTGTTGATGCACTGGCGTGGGCATAGTCATGACATGCAGAGCCGTGCCGTGTACACGGATGTCGTCCAGGAGGTCCTCGATGAGCTCCGCGACCGTATGGAGGCCATGATCAGTGCAGGTGTCGACCCCGGCCAGATCGTTCTGGACCCCGGGCTGGGATTCTCCAAACGCCCCGAGCAGGCACACAACTGGGCGCTCCTGCACCAACTGGAGCGCTTCCACGAACTGGGACGCCCCGTGCTGGTGGCCGGATCGCGCAAGCGCTTCCTGAGCCGCCTGCTCGGCGACGCCAAGGGCGAGGACCGCCCCTTCGCCGAGTGCGACGCCGCCACCGCGGCCGTCACCACCCTGTCCGCGGACCGGGGGGCGTGGGCCGTGCGGGTGCACGACGTCCGTCCCAGCGCCGACGCCGTCCGCGTGGCGGCGGCCTGGTCCGACGGGGGCGCCCGTCTGGACGAGGGACGCGCCGAGCCGGTGGAGGGCCGCCTGTGAAGTCGCGCCAGGAGGTCATGGAGCGCGTGGCCGAGGCCAACGCGCAGTTCTACAGCGCCATCGAGAACGGTGACATCGACCTGATGCGCAGCGTCTGGGCGGAGGAGCACGAGGCGCCCGACCTGGTGTGCGTGAACCCCGGCTGGCCGCTGCTGCGCGGGCGCACCGAGATCATGCGCGCCTGGTCGCTGATCATGGCCAACGTCACCTACATCCAGTACGTGCTCACCGAGACCCACATCGGGATCGGCGGCGACATCGCCATGGTCACGTGCGAGGAGAACGTGCTGACCGCCGAGGAGGACAGCCCCGGCTTCGTCGCGGGCGGCCAGGTGGTCACCACCAACCTGTTCGTGGACACCGAACAGGGGTGGCGGCTGTGGTCGCACCACGCCTCGCCCGTGCTCATGGAGGACGACGAGGACGAGGGAGAGGTCGAGGCCTGATGCCCGATCGCGTCGCGCTCCGCGGACTGCGGGCACGCGGCCACCACGGCGTGTTCGACTTCGAACGCCGGGAGGGCCAGGACTTCGTGGTCGACGCGGTGCTGTACCTGGACACCGCCCCGGCGGCGGCCTCCGACGACGTGGGCGACACCGTCCACTACGGCCTGCTCGCCGACCGGCTGGTCGCGATCGTGACCGGGGAACCGGTCAACCTGATCGAGACCCTCGCCGAGCGGCTGGCCCGGGAGTGCCTGGCCGAGCCGCTGGTCGAGCGGGCGGAGGTGACGGTGCACAAGCCGTCGGCGCCCATCGAGCACGAGTTCGCCGACGTGGCCGTCACCGTGGTCCGGGCGCGGCGCGATCCCTCCACACGGCGTGCCGTGCTCTCCCTGGGCTCCAACCTCGGGGACCGCATGGCGTCCCTCCAGGGAGCCGTGGACACGCTGCTGGGCGGCGCGGGCGCGCCGGTCCCGGTGGCGGTGTCCCCCGTCTACGAGACCGCGCCGGTGGGCGGACCCGAACAGGGGGCCTTCCTCAACGCGGTCCTGGTCGTGGACGCCGACGGACCGCCCCGCGCCCTGCTGGAGCGCGCCCAGGCGGCCGAGCGGGCCTTCGACCGCGTCCGCGAGGTCCGCTGGGGGCCGCGCACGCTGGACGTGGACGTCATCGCGTTCGGGGACGTGCGCGACGACGACCCGGAGCTGACCCTGCCGCATCCGCGCGCCCACCAGAGGGGGTTCGTGCTCCGGCCCTGGCTGGACGCCGACCCCGGTGCGCGCCTGCCCGGGAGGGGGGCGGTCGCCGACCTGCTGGACGCCTGCGGTGAGCAGGGGCTGCACCGGCGCGACGACCTGCGGCTGCGTCTGCCGGGGCGCGGCTGATGCCCCAGGACGAGGAGGGGCGGATGCGCCCCACCGGGTGGCGGGTGCCGTCCCTGCTGGCGGTGGTCGGCGCCCTCGCGGGGGTGCTGATCACCAACTCCCTGCCGGGTCTGCCGCTGCTGCCGTGGTCGGCGATCCCGACCCTGCTGCTGCTCGCGGTCACCGAGGGCTACACGGCGGGGCGGACCCGCAGGCGCATCCGCCGGGAGCCGGGCACCGAGCCGATGCAGCCGCTCAGCGCCGCCCGCCTGGTCGCCCTGGCCAAGGCCAGCGCGCTGTTCGCGGCCCTGGCGCTGGGCTTCTTCGCGGGGATGGCGCTGTCGGTGTCGGACACGCTGGTGCTGCCCGTGCACCGGGAGGTGTTCCTCACCGCGCTGGGCACGGCCCTGTCGTCGGGGCTGCTGCTGGCCGCCGCCCTGTACCTGGAGCACGCCTGCCGGGTCCCCGAGGACGACGATCCGCAGGACGGCGCCCGGTTCTGACTCCCCGGGGTCTTTCGTCCGAATTGGCCTGCGCGCCGCGTCGGTCTGCCGGTGCTTGCCCCCGGATGGTTGACTGGCTCCGTGGAGACCAGTGACACGACATCGCCGCCCGGGCCCTCCAGGCCGCTCGACGCGGCGTTCGCACCGCCCGGGGACGCCGCCTGGAGCCGTGTGTCGCCCGCCCTGGCCTGGTACCGCCGGATCGTGGTGGGCGTACTGTGCCTGATCGCCGGGGGCGGGGGCGTCCTGCTGCTGCTCGTACGGGCCTCCTGGCCCTGGGCCGTCGCCTGGGCGGTGCTGGCCGCGGCGGTCCTGGCCGCGTGCTGGGTCCTGGCCGGGCTCTTCCGCCGGTCGTGGGGCTACGCGGAGGCCTCCGAGGAGCTCTACCTCACCTACGGGGTGTTCGTGAGGCAGCTGGTGGTCATCCCCTACGGCCGGATGCAGGTCGTGGACGTCACCGCCGACCTCCTCGAACAGGCCCTGGGCATCGCCACCGTGCAGGTGCGCACCGCCGCCAGCACCGCGGACACCAGGGTGGTCGGGCTGCCGCTGGCCGAGGCGGTCCGGATGCGCGACCGGCTCGCGGCGCGCAGTGAGAGCTTCTCGACGGGGTTGTAAGTGCACGGACCAGCTCAGCCGCCGCAGGGCCCCCCGGGCCCGCACGTCCGACCGGGGCCTCCCGGTCCCCCGGGGTATCAGGGGCCTCCCGTCCCTCCGGGGTATCAGAGGCCTCCGGGGCCTCCGGGCCCGCCGTTCGGACCGCCTCCCACCCTGCTGCCCCCGTCCGGGTGGCGGCCCCAGCCGGTCCGGCCCCCGCGGCCGGAGGACGACGTCACCACGGGCGTGTTCCGATCGCACTGGATGAGCATCCCGCTCCAGGTCATCGCGGTGACCCTGGTCTTCGTGGCGCTGGTCGGCCCGATCCTCAACACCTTCGGCCTCGCCTGGGTCGTGATGATGACGGTGGCCGTCGTCTTCGGCACGCTCGCCTACGCCCTGCCCGCGTGGTGGTACGCCACCTTCGGGCTGCGCGAGGACCACCTGGTCGTGCACAGCGGCCTGGTCAGGCGCAGCTCGCGCGAGGTCCCGCTCAGCCGCCTCCAGGCGGTGGACGTGGTCCGGCCCCTGTTCCTCCAGGTGTTCGGCATGGCCGAACTGCGCATCGAGCTGGCGGGCGGCGACGGGAGCGACATCCGGCTGCGCTGCCTGCCCCGGGCCCTGGCCGAGCGCCTGCGCGTGGCCGTCCTCGCGCACGCCGCGGGGCTCCCCGGGCGCTCACCGGAGGCACCGGAGTGGCCGTTCTACCGGTTGCCCTTCCTGCTGCTGCTCGGCGCGCTGACCTTCCGCGTGCCGGTCCTGCTGTCCTTCATCGCGCTGCTCATGCTCGCCACCGCGGGCGCGGTCTTCGCGGAACCGGGCGTGGTGGGCGCGCTCCTGCCGCTCACCCTGGGGCTGCTGCGCTACTTCTGGGGGCCCCTGGCCCGCTACACCGACTACTACGCCTCCCTGTCCTCCGACGGCCTGCGCCTGCGCTACGGCATGTTCCAGCGGCGCATGCAGACCGTCCCGCCGGGGCGCGTGCAGGCCGTGCGCGTGGTCGAGCCCCTGCTCTGGCGGGCCCTGGGGGTGGCGCGGGTCGAGGCCAACGTCGCGGGCTACGCGGGCGCGCGCCAGGGCGACTCGTCCACCCTGCTGCCCGTGGCGCCGCGCCGGACGGCCTTCGCTCTGGTCAACGAGCTGTTCCCGGAAAGTGAGGCGGCCCACGTGCCGCTCGTGCCCAACGACAGGCCGGTGCCGAGCCTGGTGGGCGTGGACGAGCACCTCTTCGTCAGCACACGCGGCCTGTTCTGTCTGGTGACGGAGATCGTCCCGGTGGAACGCGTCCAGACGGTGCGCCTGGTGGCCGGACCGCTGGCCCGCGTCACGGGGCGCGTCGCGGTGGACGTGGACACGCCCCCGGGCCCGGTCCGGGCCAGGGCCCACGGGCGGGAGGCGCTGGAGGCGCGCCGCTTCCTGGACGCCCTGGCCGAACACGGGCGCCGGGCCCGGGTGCCCGCGGCGGGCACGGAGCGCTGGGCGACCCGCGCCACCCTCACCCGCCGGCCCGGGTCCGCCGGTCCGCCCTCCTTCGAGGAGGCCGGACCCGGCGAGCACGCGCCCGCCGGTGCGCCGGTGCCCGTCGAGGATCAGGATCCCGCCGCGCCGCCGGGTGGCCGCCCGCGGTTCCTGGAACCGCGGGCCGAAGGTCCCGGATCCGAGGATCCGGGACCAGGGGCTCCGGAAGCCGGGAAAGACGGCACCGGCGACACCTCCGCCGAGGACGGTACGGAGGGGGCTCGGGACACCCCCGAACGCTGATGTGGCGTGCGTCACATTAAGGGGCTCGCAGGCTTCCTTTTGTGGTCCACATGTCGGACATGGATGCGCACGGATGGTGATACTTCCAGGTTGCGGCCGCGAAACGCTTTCGCGTTGTGGCCACATGGGGCGAGGGAGTATGGCTAAATGGTGACCGAACACGAGGAGTGTTCATTGTCATACGCATAGTCAATGGTATCGACCGGTTGGCGCCCCCCGCCAACCGGTCCGACGGGAGAAACCACATGCTGAAGAAGGCTTTCGCCGCCAGTGCCATCGTCGCCGCCGCCGCGGGCGTCCTGCTCACCGGCGCTCCGGCCATGGCCAACAGCAACGTCTCGACCTCCGGCAACGGAAGCATCCTGGGGGGCAACCAGCTCGTGGCCGACCTGGACGTGCCGATCAACGTCTGCGGCAACGCCATCGCGGTCCTCGGTGTGGCCGGTGCCAACTGCACCGACTCCGGCGCCACCGTGAAGAACTGGTAGTAGCTCCGGGCGACCCGACCCGGCTCCGCCGGGCGACGGGTTCCCGAACGAGGCGCCATTCCGTGACGACGGGGTGGCGCCTTCGTCGTGTCCGCGTCCCGCACGCGATTCTCCCGGATCCGCCCCGCGAACCCCGACTGCGACCCGCCCCCTTCCGCTCGGCCGCAACCGCAATTGTCGTCCGACTGGAAACCGTTGGGCCGGTGACGCTGCGCGCACACGCCTCCCGCCGATGTCGGAGCCTTTGTCCCGATCGCATCCGAGAGGCGTGCGCACGGAGGGTGAACATAAAGATGTTTCTCGTTATAAGGCCAGTTCAAAGCGGGGAAACGAGGGCTCTCCGGGGGTAATTTCGTGAGCGGCTCCCCAGGGCGCCACCACGCAACCACCCGTCCGGCGGTCCCCCCGACCGGACACAGAAGGAGACGCGCAGTGCTCAAGAAGACGCTCGCCACCAGTGCCGTGATCCTCGCCTCCGCCGGGGTCCTCCTCACCGCGGCACCGGCGGCCGCGAACGTCGGCACCTGGACCTCCAACTACGGTTCCGACTTCAGCGGCAACCTCTCCTACATCAACGGCCTCGCGAACACGAACACGGGCTGCGGCAACTCCAACGCCGCCTTCGGCCAGTCCCTGGGCTCGTGCTTCAACACCGGGGTGATCATCCAGGACTGATCCGACCGGTCCCGCGGAGGGGCCGGCGGAGCCGGGCGTGGGGGCGGACGCGGTGTCCGCCCCCACACCCGTGCGCGGGGGCGGGTCGGCAGGTCACCGGCCGGGGAGGACTATCGTGTGCTCAGGGGCCCCGGCATGACAGGAACCGGACGCGCCTGACGCATTCGGACCACGAGGGGGCACACATGGAGACGACGCAGGGACGCCCCGCCCGCCTGCGGGTCGGCGTCATCGGATCCGGCCGGGTCGGCTCCGTCCTCGGCCAGGCCCTCGGCCGGGCCGGGCACAAGATCGTCGCCGCCTCCGCGGTCTCCGAGGCCTCCCGGGCCCGCGTCGCCGACCGCCTGCCCACCGCGCGCGTGGTCGAACCGGCGCAGGTCGCCGAGGCCAGCGACCTCGTCCTGCTCACCGTCCCCGACGACGCCCTCCCCGAACTCACCGAGGGGCTCGCCTCCACCGGCACCGACCTGCGCGGCAAGATCCTCGTCCACGCCAGCGGCGCGCACGGCTACGGCGTCCTGGCCCCCGCCACCCTCGTCGGCGCGCTGCCCCTCGCGCTCCACCCCGCCATGACCTTCACCGGGCGCGACGAGGACGTCGACCGCCTCGCCAACTGCGCGTTCGGGGTCACCGCGCCCGAGCAGCTGCGCCCCATCGCCGAGGCCCTCGTCGTCGAGATGGGCGCCGAACCCGTGTGGATCACCGAGGACAAGCGCACCCTCTACCACGCGGCCCTCGCCGGAGGCGCCAACCACCTGGTCACCCTGGTCTCCGACAGCGCCGCCCTGCTCGCCTCCGCCGGTGTCCCCGAGCCCGGCCGCATGCTCGCCCCCATGCTCGGCGCGGCCCTGGACAACGCCCTGCGCCTGGGCATCCACGGACTGAGCGGCCCCGTCCTGCGCGGCGACGCCGGAACCGTCGCCGGGCACATCGAGCAGCTGCGGGAGAACGCCCCCGAGAGCGTGGCCAGCTACGTCGAACTCGCCCGGCTCACCGCCGACCGCGCCATCAACGCCGGAATGCTCAAGCCCGAGGACGCCGTGCGCCTGCTCGACGTCCTCCGCCGCTGAGGAAGCGCCGGGTCCGGCGCGCGCACGGCCGCCGCGACGCAGAACACCACCACGGGAAACCACCGATGACCGCATCCGCACCCCGCTCCGCCGCCCCCGCCCCCCTCGTCGCGCACACGCCCGACGAGCTGCGCCGCGCCCTCTCCGGCGCCGGACGCGTCGCCCTCGTCCCCACCATGGGCGCCCTGCACGAGGGCCACCGCAGCCTCATGCGCCTGGCCCGCGAACGCGCCGACACCGTGGTCGTCAGCGTCTTCGTCAACCCGCTCCAGTTCGGGCCGAACGAGGACTTCGACCGCTACCCGCGCACCCTGGACACCGACACCGCCGTGTGCGCGGAGGAGGGGGTCGACGTGGTCTTCGCGCCCGGCGTCGACACCATGTACCCCGCCGAACAGACGGTCACCGTCCACGCGGGCGCGATGGGCGACCGGCTGGAGGGCGCCTCCCGCCCCGGGTTCTTCACCGGCGTGCTCACCGTGGTCAGCAAGCTCCTGCACCTGGTCGGCCCGGACCTCGCGGTCTTCGGGAGCAAGGACGCCCAGCAGCTCGCCGTGGTCCGCCGCATGGCCGCCGACCTCAACATGCCCGTGGAGATCGTCGGCGCGCCCACCCTGCGCGACCCCGACGGACTGGCCACCTCCAGCCGCAACGTCTACCTGTCCGGGGCCGAGCGCGTCAGCGCCCTGTCCCTGTCCCGCGCCCTGGAGGCGGGCCGGGCCGCCTCCGCCGGAGGCCCCGACGCGGTCCGCGCCGCGGCACGGGCCGTCCTGGACGACGCGGCCGGGGCCGAGCCCCCCGTCGAGCTCGACTACCTCGCGCTGGTCGACCCCGCGACCTTCGCCGACGCCCCCGCCGACCACGTGGGCGAGGCCGTCCTGGCCGTCGCCGCCCGCGTGGGCGCGACCCGGCTCATCGACAACGTGTCCCTGACCCTCTGAGCCGTCCCCCGCCCCGCGTCCCAGGGGAGGGCCGGACCCGTCGCACACCAGCGCCGCGTACCGGCGGCTCCCCGGAAGAGAGAACCCAGATGAGCACACCCCTCCAGACACGGCTCGACGCGCCCGAGCCGGGGTGGACGATCGAGGCCGACGTCGCGGTCGTCGGCTCGGGCATCGCCGGTCTGAGCACCGCGCTGCGCTACGTCCAGCGCACCGAGCGCGGCCGGGTCGTGCTGGTCACCAAGGACCGCCTGTCCACCGGCTCCACCGCCTACGCCCAGGGCGGGATCGCCGCCGCCATGGCGCCCGAGGACGGGCCCGTCGCCCACATGGTCGACACCCACCTGGCCGGGGCGGGCCTGTCCGACCCCCACGCCGTCAACGTCCTGGCCGCCGAGGGCCCCGACGCCCTGCGCTGGCTCATCGGCCTGGGCGCCGAGTTCGACCTCGCCGAGGACGGCGCCCTGGCCCTCACCCGCGAGGGCGGCCACCGCGCCGACCGCGTCGCGCACGCGGGCGGCGACGCCACCGGCGCCGAGATCCAGCGCGCGCTCGTGGCCGCCGTCCTGGCCGAGGAGCGGATCGAGGCCGTCGAGCACGCCGTGGCCCTGGACGCCCTGCGCGACCCCGGCACGGGCGCGGTGTGCGGCGCCACCCTGCACGTCATGGGCGAGGGCGCCCGTGACGGCGTCGGCGCGGTCCTGGCCCCCGCCGTGGTGCTGGCCACCGGCGGCATGGGACAGGTCTTCGCCGCCACCACCAACCCGCCCGTGTCCACCGGCGACGGCCTCGCCCTGGCGGCCCGGGCCGGAGCGCGCCTGCGCGACCTGGAGTTCATCCAGTTCCACCCCACCGTGCTCTGGCTCGGCCCCGAGGCGCGCGGGCGCCAGCCCCTGGTCTCCGAGGCCCTGCGCGGCGAGGGCGCCTACCTGGTGGACGCCGGGGGCAGGCGCATCATGGAGGGCGTCCACGAGCTGGCCGACCTCGCCCCCCGCGACGTGGTGGCCCGCACCATCGCCCGCACGATGGCCGAGCAGGGCGTCGACCACGTCTACCTGGAGACCCGCCACTTCGGCCGGGCCACCTGGGAGAGGCGCTTCCCGACCATCCTCGCCTCCTGCCGCGAGCACGGCATCGACCCGCTCACCCAGCCGGTCCCCGTCGCCCCCGCCGCCCACTACGCGTCCGGCGGCGCCGAGGTCGACATCGACGGCCGCACCTCGGTCCCCGGGCTGTGGGCCGTCGGCGAGGTCGCCCGCACCGGGGTGCACGGCGCCAACCGGCTCGCCTCCAACTCCCTGCTGGAGGGGCTGGTCTACGCCGACCGGATCGCCGCCCGCCTGGCGCGCGGCCCCGCCCCCCGGCCCGCGCGGGCCGAGGCCACCGGCACCGTCACACCGCTTCCCGATCCCGCCACCGCCGCCCGCGTGCGTACCCTGATGTCACGCCACGCCGGGGTGCTGCGCACCGGCGAGGGACTGGCCGAGCTGACCGCCGAACTCGACGCCCTCGCGCGTCCCGGCTCCCCGGCCATCCCCGACGTGGCCGCCTGGGAGACCGCCAACCTGCTCACCGCGGCCCGGCTCGTGGCCGCCGCCGCACTGCACAGGACCGAGAGCAGGGGCGCCCACCAGCGCGCCGACCACCCCGAGCCCGTACCCGGGCTCCGGATCCGACCCGTCGTCGTCCGACTGGAAGGGAACACCATCGTGACCACGGATGAGGACTGGACGCCCTCCCTGCCGCCCGCGCTCACCGCCGAACTGGACTCCATCGCCTTCCCCCTCGCCGGTTCCCGCCTCTCGGGGCGCCCGGACGCGCGCGCCGAGTTCTCCCTGCCCCACACCGCCCCCTCGCAGTCCCACGTGGACCTGGTCCGCCGCGCCCTGTCCGAGGACCTCACGGCGGGGCCGGGCATCGACGTCACCACCGTCGCGACCATCCCCGGCGACCAGGTGCGCACCGCGCACGTGGTCGCCCGCGCCGACGGCACCGTCAGCGGCCTCCCGCTCGCCGAACTCGTCTTCTGGCTGGTCGCCGACGGGGCCCTGGAGGCGCACCGGACCGTGGCCGACGGCGACGCGGTCAAGCGCGGCGACGTCCTGATGACGGTCACCGCGCGCACCCGCGACCTGCTCACCGCGGAGCGGACCGCACTCAACTTCCTCACGCACATGTCCGGAATCGCCACCGCCACCCGCGCGTGGGTGGACGCCGTGGCCGGTACCGGCGCCCGGATCCGGGACAGCCGCAAGACCCGCCCGGGACTGCGCGCGCTGGAGAAGTACGCCGTGCGCTGCGGCGGCGGGGTCAACCACCGCTACGGCCTCAGCGACGCCGGACTGGTCAAGGACAACCACGTCGTCGCCGCGGGCGGGGTCGGCGAGGCGGTCCGCGCCATCCGCGCGCGCTTCCCCGACCTGCCCCTGGAGGTCGAGGTGGACCGGACCGACCAGATCGAGGACGCCATCGCCGCGGGCGCCGAGGAGATCCTGCTCGACAACTTCACCGTCGAACGGCTCCGCGAGGCCGTCGCGCTGGTCGCGGGCCGCGCGCGGCTGGAGTCCTCCGGAGGCCTGACCCTGGACGTCGCGGGTGACGTGGCCCGCACCGGGGTGGACTACCTGGCGGTCGGGGCGCTCACCCACTCCAGCCCGGCGCTGGATATCGCACTTGACCTGTTGTGAGCGGCCCGGGTGGTGGAAGATTCCTTGAGAACACACCACTTCGACCACAGATGAGGCCCCCAGCATGCTGCTCGCGATCGACGTCGGCAACTCCGAGACGGTCTTCGGTCTCTTCGCATCCGACGACCTTCTCGAACACTGGAGGGTGGGAACCGACACCAGGCGCACGGCCGACGAGTGGGCCGTGGTCCTGCGGGGGCTCGTCGACGGCAGCAGCCTGGGCCGCCCCGAGGACATCGACGGGATCGCCATGTGCTGCTCGGTCCCGTCGGTGCAGCACGAGATGCGGGACATGTTCCGCCGCCACTTCGGGGACGTCCCGGCCGTGATCGTCGAGCCCGGCGTCAAGACCGGGGTGCCGATCCGGATGGACAACCCCAAGGAGGTGGGCAGCGACCGGATCATCAACGCGCTGGCCGCCAACCACCTCTACGGCGGCCCCGCGGTGGTGGTGGACTTCGGGACCGCGACGACCTTCGACGCGGTCAGCGCCCGCGGGGAGTACGTGGGCGGAGCCATCGCCCCGGGCATCGACATCTCCGTGGACGCCCTGTCCCGGCGCGGCGCCCAGCTGCACATGGTGGAGATCGTCAAGCCGCGCTCGGCCATCGCCAAGAACACCACCGAGGCGTTGCGCTCGGGCATCGTGTTCGGGTTCGCGGGCCAGGTGGACGGGATCGTGGACCGCATGGTCGCCGAGCTCACCGACGCGCCCGACGACGTGACCGTGGTGGCCACCGGGGGGCTCGCCTCCATCGTGGTGGCCGAGTGCGAGACGGTCGACCTGCACGAGCCGTGGCTGACCCTCATCGGCCTGCGCCTGGTCTACGAGCGCAACGTCGGCTGATCCGGCCCCGGGGCGGGGGGGAGCGGGAGGAGGCCCTTGCGCCCCGGCTGGTTCGGTCCTGGGCGTGCCGCTGCACGCGCAGCAGGGGGAGCACCTCGGCGAGGTGGTCGAAGTCGCGGTCGCGGTGCACGAGGACCGCGTCAGTTCGCCTCCGTGGTGGTGCGGCGGACGGCCCCGGCCGCCGCACCACCCCCGGTTCGGCCCGAGGAGACGGTGCCGGGGGACGCCCCGGGAGAGGCCCCGCTCCGGAACAGGTCCGGCTCGATGTAGACCAGCGTGGCGATGGGCACCGCCGTCCGGATGCGCTCCTCGGCCTCGTCGATCGCCCGCGTGATCCGGCCCGCGTCGTCGTGCGCGTCCACGGCCACCTTGGCGGCCACCAGCAGCTCCTCGGGGCCCACGTGCTGGGTGCGCATGTGGATCAGGCGGTCGATGTCCTCGACCGACTCGATGGCCCGGCGGATGGCCCGCACGTTCTCGCTCGTGGCGGACTCGCCGATGAGCAGGCTCTTGACCTCGACGGCCAGCACGATCGCGATGGCCACCAGCAGAAGGCCGATGGCGGCGGTGCCCAGGCCGTCCCACAGGCCGTTGCCCGTGATCAGGGTCAGGCTGACGCCGACCAGGGCGAACACCAGGCCCAGCAGCGCGCCCGCGTCCTCCAGCAGGATCACCGGCAGTTCGGGGGCCTTGGAGCGGCGGACGAACTGCACCCAGGTCGCCTTGCCCCGGACCGCGTTGGACTCCTTGACCGCCGTGCGCATGGCGAACGACTCCAGGACGAGCGCCACCAGCAGCACGGCCACGGGGACCCACTGCCAGGACGTGATCGGCTCGGGGTGGGAGATCTTGTGCCAGGCCTCGTAGAGCGCGAACAGGCCGCCCAGGCTGAACAGCACGATCGCCACCATGAACGCGTACACGTAGCGCTCGCGGCCGTAGCCGAAGGGGTGCTCCTCGGTGGCCCCCCGGCGGGCCCGTTTGCCGCCGATGAGAAGCAGCGCCTGGTTGCTGGAGTCGGCGACCGAGTGGATGGACTCGGCCATCATCGACGACGAGCCGGTCAGGAGGTAGGCCACGAACTTCGTCGCGGCGATTCCCAGATTCGCGCACAGCGCCGTGACGACGGCTCTCGTGCTTCCCTCAACACTCACCAGTGGGTCCATCTCTCGGTAGGTACTGTTCTCGGCTGCGAAGCGCGGGGCAGGGCAGCGCAATACTAGTGATCCGTGCCACGTCGGCGCCCGCCGCGCCTCTTCCCGGGCGGGCCGCGACCGACGGCGCGGGCCGCCCGCCCGCGGACGCCGACCGGTCGGGCCGGACCGCGGTCGCCGGTAGGATCGTGCGCGTGAATGACGCGCACGACGACACCTACGACGACCTGCCCGAACAGATGCGGGTCCGGCGCCAGAAGCTGGACCGGCTGCGGGAGGAGGGCACCGACCCCTTCCCCGTGACCTTCCCGCGGTCCACGTCGATCGGGGCCGTGCGCGACAAACACCAGGGACTGGAACCGGACACCCGCACGGGTGCGGAGGTCTCCGTCGCCGGACGCGTCATGCTCTACCGCACCGGCGGCAAGCTGTGCTTCGCCACCCTGCGCGACGAGACCGGCGACATCCAGATCATGCTGTCCCTGGACCAGGTGGGCCAGGAGCGCCTGGACGCCTGGAAGGCCGACGTCGACCTCGGCGACCACGTGGGCGTGGAGGGCGAGGTCATCACCTCCCGCCGCGGCGAGCTGTCGATCCTGGTGACCGGTTGGACGCTGACCGCCAAGTGCCTGCGTCCGCTCCCGGAGAAGCACAAGGGCCTGACCGACCCCGAGGCCCGGGTGCGCCAGCGCTACGTCGACCTCATCGTCAACCCCGAGTCCCAGCAGATGGTGCGCCGCCGCTCGGCCGCCATCCGCGCGATCCGGGAGGGGCTCGCCTCCCGCGACTTCGTCGAGGTCGAGACGCCCATGCTGATGCGGGTGCACGGCGGCGCCACGGCGCGCCCGTTCACCACCCACATCAACGCCTACGACATGGACCTGTACCTGCGCATCGCCCCCGAGCTGTCCCTCAAGCGGCTGGTCGTGGGCGGCCTGGAGAAGGTCTTCGAGGTCAACCGGAACTTCCGCAACGAGGGCGCGGACTCCACGCACAACCCCGAGTTCACGATGCTGGAGTTCTACCAGGCCTACGCCGACTACAACGTCATGGCCGACCTGACCCGCGAGCTCATCCAGGAGGCGGCGCGCGCCGTGTTCGGCTCGACGGTGGTCGAGCGGGACGGGCGGACCTACGACCTGGGCGGGGAGTGGCCGCAGGTCACCCTGTACGGGGCGGTGTCCGAGGCGCTGGGCGCCGGGGTCGACCCGCGCACGCCGATCGACGAGGTCCGCCGCCTGGCCGACTCCAGGGGAGTGGAGTACGACCCCTCCTGGGGGCAGGGCAAGCTCGTCGAGCACCTCTTCGAGGAGCTGGTGGAGCACACGCTCGTCCAGCCCACCTTCGTGCGCGACTTCCCGGTGGAGACCAGCCCGCTCACCCGGCAGCACCGCGAGGACCCGCTGCTCACCGAGAAGTGGGACCTCATCGGGTTCGGCATGGAGATGGGCACGGGCTACTCGGAGCTGGTCGACCCGGTCGAGCAGCGCGAGCGCCTCACCCGGCAGTCGCTGATGGCCGCGGAGGGCGACCCCGAGGCGATGCAGCTGGACGAGGACTTCCTGCGGGCCCTGGAGTACGGAATGCCGCCGACCGGCGGTGTGGGCGTCGGTATCGACCGCCTGCTCATGGCCTTCACCGGAAAGAACATCCGGGAAACTGTCCTTTTCCCGCTCGTGAAGCCTTCCGGGGATTGAGCCGGAGCACCATGAGCCCGGATTTACCGGGGATATAACGGCGTCGGTCGGATGACCGAAAGGTGGAGCGGGGTCGTCGCGCACGCGGTGTGGCGGCCCCGTCCCCTCCCTCGGGACAGGGGCGGCACCACGGGTTCCGTCCTCCCGGCCGGACAGGCCGGGCGAACCGGCGGCCACGGGCGCGTGTCCCACCGGACAGTTCCGAAGTTTTTTGCCGACCGAGGCGGGGAGAAGTCGACCACTCTCCGCTCAACATTGTTTACGCAGGTCAATGTAGTCAGCGTATTTTCCCTTCCATTACTTTGTCACGGAAGGGCTCGCCATAACTACACATGGTGATTTATCGGGTCTTGACGGTACCATCTCTGCGGCCTAGCGTGCTGTGAGCGGGTCGAGACCCGTGGAGTTTGCCGAAGTGGATCGAGAACGACGGTAAGCGGGGAGAGGGGCCGCCGGACGCGGCCCGCGCCCCCCGCGCGCATGTGCGCCCTCGGTGGAGTCTGTCCGTCCCAGCCTCCAGCGAACCGGCCCCTGCGACGTCCGTGCGCCCGCCCCCAGTCCCTGTGCCAGAGGGATACGTGGGGGACAGCGGTGCGCCCGGGGGTGTCCGTCGCGCCGGAGCAGGGGGAGACCCGTGTCCGGCGCGCTCGCGTCCACCAGGTGACGAGTCGATGTTCCGCACTCACATGATGAGGGAGGACGGAGTGGAACAGGCCACACTCGTACGACGTACCGCTGATGACGAGGGCACCCTTCAGACGAGGGAGCGCCGGGAGAACGTGGTCCCCTTGCAGGCCCGCCCGCGCGAGACGGCTGTGAGCAGCCCCTACGCGCCGGTGGAACTGAACCACGAGGAGCTCGAACTGCTCGCCGAGATCGCCACCGGAGTCACCACGGAGGTGGCGGCCCGGCACCTCGAACTCAGCGCGCGCACCCTGCGCCGCCGTATCCGCAACATCTGCGACGTGCTCGGCGTGAACACACCCATCGAGGCGGTCGTCTGGGCCGCGCGGCGCCAGCTCATCTGAGCCGTCCGCGGAACGGAGCCGCGGTCGCGCGGCGCGGGCGTCCTCCGGAGAAGGCGCCCACCGGAGAAAGAGCGATCCGGTGGGCGCGGCACCCACCACGGCACCCACCGGAACACCGGTGGGTGCCGACGCGTTTTCGGACCGCGCGCGTCCGCCGGACGCGGGGTCCGGGCGTAGTCTGGTCCGGCTATGCCCGTTCGCCATGTTCACGTGCGCCGCGCCAGGACGCGCGACGTCGCCGCCGTCCGACGCCTCGTCGACACCTACACCGTCGACCGGCGCGTGCTCTCCAAGAGCACCGTCAACCTCTACGAGGACGTCCAGGAGTTCTGGGTGGCCGAGGCCGAGGTGGCACCCGACTCCCCGGACCCCGCCTCCCCGTCCGCCGCGCCCCCGCCCGGCGTCCCCGCGCCCGGAGCGGACCGCGCCGAGCCCCCCGCCGCCGGGACCGAGTACCGCGTGGTGGGCTGCGGCGCTCTGCACGTGCTCTGGGAGGACCTGGCGGAGGTGCGCACCGTCGCCGTCGACCCCGCCCTGCGCGGGTTCGGCGTCGGCCACCGGATCGTGTCCGCGCTGCTCGACACCGCTCGGGAGTTGGGCGTGCGCCGTGTGTTCTGCCTGACATTCGAGACCGGTTTCTTCGCCAAACACGGCTTTGCCCGCATCCAGGGCACACCCGTCTCCTCCCGCGTGTACGAGGAACTCCTGCGTTCCTATGACGAGGGCGTCGCCGAATTTCTCGACTTGGAGCGGGTTAAGCCCAACACCCTTGGGAACACCCGCATGCTTGTGCACCTCGACGCGGCAACGTGAACCGCCCGGACCTAAAGGTTTTCGCGCTCACTCGGGACCAAGTTCCCCATACGGGCCGCAGCCGGGCCAACACCGCGTCCTCCCCGCGTCCGCGCAGCTTATGCACAACCGGATGGCGGGGCCGGGGAAGGGGGCGGGTAATGTGTACCCCGGGGGTAGAGTCCCGACCACACGTTGAAGGAAGTTCCGCGGAGCGGTGGCGAAGGGTCGGGATTTGACACCGGTGGGCACGGTGTTCCCCCGCGGACACACCAGGACGCCGAACGCACGGTCGGACATTGACCCCTCATCGGGTTTGCCGGAGGTGTCTCGGGTACGTCCGGTGTCAAACCGGGGGCAAACGATGTCTATGATGTCCGGTATGCGTTTGCCCGGGTGCCTGGCGAGCCATCCCCCAGGAGCAGCCGACACGGAGTCGGGTATTTGCTGCAATAAGTAACAACCAGGAAGGGTGGACGGCTTCGATGGGGAACTTTTTGTCGTCGGTGCTTCCCCCTGGACTGATCGACGTATTGTCGGCGCTCATCCCACCGGTGGTCGTCGGTGCCGTCTTCTGCACCTTCGTCGTCCAGCTGCTGCGCAAGGAGATGGCGCCCCGCCGGATGGACGGAAGCCTGGTCAGCAAGGACGGGGCCGCCGAGGGTGCGGGTGAGGTCAGGGAGGGTTCCGGGACCGCAGAGCCGGGTGCCGCGAACACGACGCCGATTGTCCAGGGTGGGGAACGCACCGAATCCGACGGTCGTTGATACGGTACTCGACCGATCACGCGCCCTCCGGGGTGCGGCGAACCGGCCACGCGCGTGCGCGGGCCATCTCGCCGATCCCGCGCGCCTGCGGCGACCCCCGAAACCCGAGACGGTGTCCGGGTGATTTCAGGCACGCCGGGAATTGTCTTCCGCGTTCTCGCGAGATAGCTTTACATTCAGGTGTGGAGACACCGCTCTTCTGAAAGGTTTGATTCCATGGCACAGAAGGTCCAGGTTTTCCTGGTCGACGACCTCGACGGCGGCGAGGCCGAGGAGACGGTGACGTTCGGTCTGGACGGCTCCGTGTACGAAATCGACCTCAGCGCGGGTAATGCGGCCAAGCTCCGCGAGGCCCTTACTCCGTTCGTCGACGCCGCCCGCAAGGCTCCGGCCAAGGCGTCCCGCAGCGCGGGCCGCCGTCCCGGCAGCCGGAATGCTCCCAGCCGTGAGCGCAGCGCCGAGATTCGCGCCTGGGCGAAGGCCGCGGGCAAGCCCGTCAATGAGCGCGGCCGTATCCCCGCGGCGATCGTCGCCGAATATGAGGCCATCAAGGGCTAGGTTTGCCGCCGACCCCGGTTCGCCGAAATGTTGTCAGGTCTTGATCGAATTACGGTCGGTACCTGCCGGGGGGAGACACCCGAACCCGACCATCCCGGGCCGCGGAGCGGCCCAGTGACACGGGATGCCAGGGGATACGCCGGGCCCGCCGGGCCCTTCGGGCGGTACGGAGCACCGGACAGGGCTCCGCGCCGATGACAGCGGTCCTCCGGCCCCGCGGCTCCAGGCCTCCGCCGCCACACCCACGGGTTGGGCCGGACGGCGAGGCGGGTCGGGCCGGTCCGCCGGAGCGCCGCGACGCCGTGTCCGCGCGCGACCGCCCGCGCACGACGGGACCGCACACGACCTCCCGGTTCCGGGGAAAGGCACTCGCTTCCGGTCCCGCGACCCCGGTCGCGGGACCCGAGCCCCATCCCTCCCCGCTCCGGTCGACGGCGCGTATTCTCCGCTTTCCCCGCCCGAACGGTCCGGTCGGAACAACAACACGCGGCTTGTTCGCTCAGAGCCGATAACGCTTACACGTGCGCGGTCCGGGCACTCCTGTGACACAGGGAGAGCCCGGGCCGTTCGCCTTCGGCGTACAGGGAAATCTGACGCCGCAATTGGTAGTTGGATGTTGGGTGAACGCCCTATCGTCGGGGAAAGTCTCTGGCACGGACGGCTGCGGCCGACCGTACGGAGGCCTACGTCTGGTCGGCAGCCGGTCGACCGTTCGGACGGGTGCGACAGCGCTCCCCGGGGCGGTTCATCCCTGTGGGGCCGATATGCGGAAGAGTTGGGTCGGAGTGAACCGTCCCTGCCTGACCGCTCTGTAGAGGAGCGACGAGACATGTTCGAGAGGTTTACCGACCGCGCGCGGCGAGTGGTGGTTCTGGCCCAGGAAGAGGCCAGGATGCTCAACCACAACTACATCGGTACGGAGCACATCCTGCTCGGCCTCATCCACGAGGGTGAGGGCGTCGCCGCCAAGGCTCTGGAGAGCCTTGGTATCAGCCTCGAAGCGGTTCGGCAGCAGGTTGAGGAGATCATCGGCCAGGGGCAGCAGGCGCCGTCGGGGCACATCCCGTTCACCCCGCGGGCCAAGAAGGTCCTGGAGCTGTCGCTGCGCGAGGCGCTTCAGCTGGGCCACAACTACATCGGTACCGAGCACATACTGCTGGGCCTGATCCGCGAGGGCGAGGGCGTGGCCGCCCAGGTCCTGGTCAAGCTGGGCGCGGACCTCAACCGCGTGCGCCAGCAGGTCATCCAGCTGCTGCACGGCTACCAGGGCAAGGAGCCGCAGGCCACCGGCGCCTCGTCGGAGTCCACCCCCTCCACCTCGCTGGTGCTGGACCAGTTCGGTCGCAACCTGACCCAGGCCGCCCGGGAGAGCAAGCTCGACCCGGTCATCGGCAGGGACAAGGAGATCGAGCGCGTCATGCAGGTCCTGTCCCGCAGGACCAAGAACAACCCGGTCCTGATCGGTGAGCCCGGCGTCGGCAAGACGGCCGTGGTCGAGGGCCTGGCCCAGAAGATCGTCAAGGGGGAGATCCCCGAGACGCTCAAGGACAAGCAGCTGTACACGCTGGACCTGGGCGCGCTGGTCGCGGGCAGCCGCTACCGCGGTGACTTCGAGGAGCGCCTCAAGAAGGTGCTCAAGGAGATCCGCACCCGCGGCGACATCATCCTGTTCATCGACGAGCTGCACACGCTGGTCGGAGCGGGCGCGGCGGAGGGTGCCATAGACGCCGCCTCCATCCTCAAGCCCATGCTGGCCCGGGGTGAGCTCCAGACCATCGGCGCGACCACGCTGGACGAGTACCGCAAGTACCTGGAGAAGGACGCCGCGCTGGAGCGCCGCTTCCAGCCCATCCAGGTGGACGAGCCGACCATCAAGCACGCCATCGAGATCCTCAAGGGCCTGCGCGACCGCTACGAGGCCCACCACCGGGTCTCCATCACCGACAGCGCGCTGGTGGCCGCCGCGCAGCTGGCCGACCGCTACATCAGCGACCGGTTCCTGCCGGACAAGGCGATCGACCTCATCGACGAGGCGGGCTCGCGGATGCGCATCCGCAGGATGACCGCTCCGCCGGACCTGCGCGAGTTCGACGAGAAGATCGCCGGCGTGCGCCGCGACAAGGAGTCCGCGATCGACGCGCAGGACTTCGAGAAGGCGGCGTCGCTGCGCGACGACGAGAAGCAGCTCCTGGGCAAGAAGGCGCAGCGGGAGAAGGAGTGGAAGGCCGGCGACATGGACGTCGTGGCCGAGGTGGACGAGGAGCTCATCGCCGAGGTCCTGGCCGCCTCCACCGGCATCCCGGTCTTCAAGCTCACCGAGGAGGAGTCCTCCCGGCTGCTGCGCATGGAGGACGAGCTGCACCGGCGCGTCATCGGCCAGGAGGACGCCATCAAGGCGCTCTCCCAGGCGATCCGCCGTACCCGCGCCGGGCTCAAGGACCCCAAGCGCCCGGGTGGTTCGTTCATCTTCGCCGGTCCGTCCGGTGTGGGTAAGACCGAGCTGTCCAAGACGCTGGCCGAGTTCCTGTTCGGGGACGAGGACGCGCTGATCCAGCTGGACATGTCCGAGTTCATGGAGAAGCACACCGTCTCGCGGCTGTTCGGCTCCCCGCCCGGGTACGTGGGCTACGAGGAGGGCGGCCAGCTCACCGAGAAGGTGCGCCGCAAGCCGTTCTCCGTGGTGCTCTTCGACGAGATCGAGAAGGCCCACAACGACATCTTCAACTCGCTGCTCCAGGTGCTGGAGGAGGGACGTCTCACCGACGCCCAGGGTCGCATCGTCGACTTCAAGAACACGGTCATCATCATGACGACCAACCTGGGCACCCGGGACATCTCCAAGGGCCAGGCCATGGGCTTCGCCAAGGAGGACGACGCCCAGACCAACTACGAGCGGATGAAGGCCAAGGTCAGCGAGGAGCTCAAGACCAACTTCCGGCCCGAGTTCCTCAACCGTGTGGACGACATCATCGTCTTCCACCAGCTGACCGAGAAGGAGATCTTCCAGATCGTGGATCTGATGATCACGAACCTGGACGGTCGTCTCAAGGAGCGGGACATGGGGATCGAGCTGCGTCCCCAGGCCAAGAAGGTCCTGTCCGAGCGCGGGTTCGACCCGGTGCTGGGCGCCCGTCCGCTGCGCCGGACGATCCAGCGGGAGATCGAGGACCAGCTGTCCGAGAAGATCCTGTTCGGTGACCTCAAGGCGGGTCAGATCGTGGTGATCGACGCCGAGGGCGAGGGCACGGACGCCAAGTTCACCTTCAAGGGCGTGCCCAAGCCGGCCGCGGTGCCGGACACGCCCGAGGTCGAGGAGTCGGCCGCGGGCAAGCGGGAGTAGCGCGGCCCGGCCGCACCCGGCATCGGGGGCACCCCTTCGGGGGTGCCCCCTTCGTCGTGGGGAGGCCGGGGCGTGTCCGGCTGACGCCGCCCGTCGCGCAGCGGGGTGTGTGTTCGCCGGACATGTTCTAAGGTGCGAACGTGACGCATCCAGATCCCCGACAGCACGATCCGTGGCAGGCGCGGCAGCCGCAGCCCGGACCCGCTCCCCACGGTCCCCGGCCGGGTGAGGCGCCCCCGGGGCAGCGCGGCGCGGTCCCGCCCGGCGGCCCTTCCCCGGTCGGCGGTCCGCCTCCCCCGGGGCAGTTCCCTCCGGCCGGAGCGCCGCCCATGGGGCCGCAGGGACCCCACGGGGGCCCGCCCGGTCCCCAGGGTCCTCACGGCCCCCAGGGCCCCTACGGTCCGTACCCGAACCAGCCCCAGCCGCGCAAGAAGGGCGGGACCGGCCTGATCATCGGGGCCGTCGTCCTGGTCGTCGTCCTCATGGCGGGCGGCGGGATCGCCGCTGTGTCGCTGTTCTCCGGCGGCGGCGGCGCCTCCGCGGAGGGCGTCGGTGAGGTGCGGTACTACGAGGGCCTGTCCAGCGAACACGTGGACGAGGGCGAGACCGTCGACTACGAGATGTTCCCGCCCGCGGGCGGAGCGCACTACCCGATCTGGCAGAACTGCGGCGTCTACGACCAGCCCCTGCGCTCGGAGTACGTCGTGCACGCCCAGGAACACGGCGCCGTGTGGATCGCCTACGATCCCGGACTCTCCCAGGCCCAGGTCCAGACCCTGGCCGGGTACTACTCGCCCGGCGACTACCTGGTGGTCAGCCCCGTGGAGGGCCTGCCCGCCCCCGTGGTGGCGTCGGCCTGGGGCTCCCAGATCCTCCTGGAGGACCCCGAGGACCCGCGCCTGGCGGAGTACCTCGTCGAGTTCGTCCAGGGCGAGAACACCCCGGAGCCGGGCGCGCCGTGCAGCGACGGCCACTCCGGCACCGAGGCCGACCCCGCGGGGGAGACCGGGACCGCCGCGGCGCGGTACTCCGTCCCGCGGACCTGAGGCACCCCTGGCGCGCCGTCCGGGGACGGCGCCGGGCCGGGGCGCGTCCGCCTCCCGGCCGCTGACCGGGGGCGGTACCAGTCCGGGACGCCGCGCGCCGACCGGCTTCCCCGGGCCGGGGCGTGCTCAGCCCGGCAGGGCGTACCGGCCGTCGTCCAGGGGGTCCACCAGACCGTCGGAGACCAATGCGTCCAGGGCCCGCTCGCGCTGGACACTGTCGTCCCAGACGACGTCCAGCGCGCCCTTGGACACCGGGTGGGCGGAGTCGCGCAGCACCGCCAGCAGCCGTCCGCGCACCTGCCGGTCGGTGCCCGCGTAGGTCTGGCCGCGCCGGGGCGGGCCGTCGTAGGCGGGCTTGCCCGCGAGCCGCCAGGCGCACTGGTGGGCGATCGGGCAGTCCGCGCACGCGGGCGTGCGCGCGGTGCACACCAGCGCGCCCAGCTCCATGACGGCCACGCCCCAGCGTGCGGCCACCGAGGGCGCGGACGGCAGCAGGGACTCGGCGAGGGCGGTCTCCGCCTTCGTCTGTGTTTTCGGCGGGTACTGGACCCCGGTTTCGGCTCTCGCCAGGACACGTCGAACATTCGTGTCCAGAATGGCGTGCCGCTGACCGAAGGCGAAGCTCGCCACCGCCGCGGCGGTGTAGGCGCCGACGCCCGGCAGGGACAGCAGGGTGGCGTGGTCGTCGGGGACCCGCCCGCCGTGCTCCCCGGTGATCGCCACCGCGCACGCGTGCAGGCGCAGCGCCCGGCGCGGGTAGCCGAGCCGGTTCCACATGCGCACCGCCTCCCCGGAGGGCTCCCGGGCCAGGTCGGCCGGGGTGGGCCAGCGCTCCATCCAGGCGCGCCAGGCGGGCAGGACGCGCACCACGGGCGTCTGCTGGAGCATGATCTCACTGACCAGGACCGACCACGGGGAGGCGTCGGGCCGACGCCAGGGAAGGTCGCGGGCATGGCTCTCGTACCACGCCAGAACCGGGGTGCTGTAAGGGTTATCGCTCATCTTTAACTGGGAATCGGCGGGTTGAGTAGGTGAGGTACACGCAAAACCGCAATACTACGGCGCATGGCGTCAAGTACCGGACAACCAGGAGCCGTCAGTCGCGAGACCTACTGGAAGCGGCGTGCCTTCGTGCTGGCCGGGGCCCTGCTGGTGCTCGCGCTCATCGCGTACGCCTGCCGCCCCTCCGGCGACGGGAGCGGCGAGCCGACCCGCTCGGACGCGGGTATCGAGGCCTCTCCCAGTGTCTCACCCGCCGAGCCCTCCGCGGACGCGAGCGAGGAGCCCGGGGACGATCCCTCCGAGGGGGCGCGGGAGAGCGCCGATCCCTCCGGGGACGCTGAGGACTCCGACGGCGCCGCGGCCGGTGACGGCGACTCCGCCGGGGGCGGGGAGGACGGCGAGGTGCCCGCCCCGGAGCGCCCCGAGGACCTCTGCCGCCCGCAGGACGTCGTGGTGACCTTCGAGTACGCGGAGGAGGGCCAGGAGGTCTACGGCGCCGGCGCCGACCCGGGCTTCAGGATCACCGTGGTCAACACCGCCGAGCAGACCTGCACCGTGGACGTGGGCGGCGAGGCCATGGAGATCCGCATCCACTCGGGCGACGACCGGATCTTCTCCACCGCCGACTGCGCGGAGAACGAGAGCGCGGAGAAGCACCAGATCAGCAGGGGCGTCCCGCACGAGTACACGTTCACCTGGGAGCGGCTGCGCTCCTTCGAGGACTGCCGCGGCACCGACGCCTCGGCCCAGCCCGGCTGGTACCGGGCCAACCTGCACGGGGACTACGCCGGGGACCAGCCCGAGCTGCCGTTCCAGCTCAAGGCCTGAGCCGCCGCATGGCACGGGGGCGGGGGGCCGCACGACCCCCCGCCCCCGCGCCGACGGTTCCGCGGCGCGGGGAGCCCCTTTACGCCACCGGAGTTCGGGGATACTCTTCCTGCGGTTGGGAGCGCTCCCAAGCGGGCGCTCCTCCGGGAGTGCCCGCACTCGCCCCCGAGGAGTCCCCACCGCCCCCCATGGGCCGACACGGAGGAGGACGCGACGATGCGCTACCGCGGACCGGCGGAACTGACGGTCGTCCGCCACGGGCAGAGCGCGTTCAACGCCGCCCTGGCCGCCGCCGCACGCGACGGCGGGCGCCTGGACGCGGCGGACCTGCCCGCGCGCAACGCCGACGTGGACCTCACCCCGCTGGGCGAGCGCCAGGCCCGCGCCGTGGGCGCGGGCTGGCTGGCCTCCCTGCCCGGCGGCCGGCGGCCCGGCGTCGTGTTCTCCTCCACCTACCTGCGCGCCCGCCGCACCGCCGGACTGGCTCTGGAGGCGGCCGGGCTGGACCTGCCCGTGCACCCGGACGAGCGGCTGCGCGACCACGACGGCGGCCCCTTCACGTTCATGACCCCGGCCATGGTCGACGAGTACGACCCCGGCGAGGCGCCCCGGCGCCTGGCCGACCGGATGCACCACCGCCCCGAGCGCGGTGAGTCCCTGGCAGACGTCCTGCTGCGGCTGCGCTCGTTCCTGCGCGACCTGTGCGCGGAGTACCCGGGAGAGCGTGTGCTGCTGTTCGCCCACGAGCCGGTCGTGGTCCTGCTCCGGGGGATCCTGGAGGGCCTGGAGGAGGCCGAGGTGTGGCGGGTGAGCAGGGAGGAGCCCGCGGCGGCGGCCTCGGTCAGCCGCTGGACGGCCGACGCCGGGGGAGACCTGCGCCCCGACGGCTACGGAGTCGTGGGGCACCTGGCGGAAGTGTCGGCGCGGGGGTGACGGGGATTCCGACATAACCCCGATTTCCTTGCTTTTCGCCCGGGAATCGGGCCTGGCCGGAACCCCTGGGCGGGGAAATTCCGGCGACCTCGCGGAAAAGCGGCAGCTTCACGTAATGGTTCGATTACCATCCGTGCTGTCTGGAACCCGCACGTCCCTGGAGGCTGTCGTGAATCGCATCGTCCCGGCCCTGGCCGCCGCTCCCGTCCTCGCCCTGGCGCTCGCCGCGCCCGCGCACGCCGCCGAGGAGGCGCGGCCCGGCGACAACGGCTACATCCTGCGCGTCCACGGCCTCACCGACGCCGAGACGCGGGAGGCCACGCTGGTGTGCGCCCCCGTCGCCGCGGGCACGCATCCCAGAGCCGAGGAGGCCTGCGAGGCCATCGCCGAGGCCGGTTCGATCGCGGGGGTCAGGGGCGAGGAGCAGGCCTGCCCGTTCGTCTACGACCCGGTGGTCGCCGTGGCCTACGGCACCGAGGACTACCGGGAGGAGTTCTCCAACGAGTGCGTGCTCACGAGTGAGAAGGGCGCGGTCTTCGACTTCTGACGCGCTGGCCGGGAGCGCCGCCGGTGCGGCGCGAGGCCCCTGGACCGTGGTGGTCCCGTGCTCATGGCCGGTGTCGGCGCGGTGGTTTCTCGTGTCCGTCGCAACGAACCGCGCCACGGGTACGAGGTCACGGCGAAGCGGGCGCGCCGGCGCTCAGTCCTCGTCCCGGGGGGCGCGGGCCCGCCGGGACCGCCGGGCCACCCGGCTCAGGGCCTCGCTCAGCTCCTCCACCTCGTGGACGCGGATGCCCGGGATCGGGTCGCCGAAGTGCTTGGGCACGACCGCCTCGGTGAAGCCGAGCCGCTGCGCCTCCGACACCCGGCGCCGCACGCCGCTCACGGTGCGCACGTCGCCCGCCAGGCCCACCTCGCCGATCGCGATGAAGCCGACGGGCAGCGCGACGTCGTTGTTGGAGCTGGCCGCGGCCATGGCCAGCGCCAGGTCCACGGCGGGCTCGGTCAGCTTCACGCCGCCCACCGTGGAGGCGTACACGTCCATGTTGGCCAGCTTCATGCCCGTGCGCTTCTCCAGCACGGCCAGGATCATGTTCACCCGCGAGGTGTCCAGGCCCGAGGTGGCCCGGCGCGGCGCGGGCAGCGGGGTCGGCGCGACCAGGGCCTGGACCTCGGTGATGAGCGGTCGCCGTCCCTCCAGGGCGACGGTGACGCACGTGCCCGGCACCGGGTCGGTGCGCTCGGTGAGGAACAGTCCGCTCGGGTCGGGCAGACCGACGATGCCGGACTCGGTCAGCTCGAAGCAGCCGATCTCGTCGGTGGGCCCGTAGCGGTTCTTGACCGCGCGCAGCAGCCGCAGCTGGGAGTGGCGCTCGCCCTCGAAGTGCAGCACCACGTCCACCAGGTGCTCCAGCATCCGCGGACCGGCGATGGACCCGTCCTTGGTGACGTGGCCGACCAGCACGGTGGCGATCCCGCGCTCCTTGGCGATCTGGATCAGCGCGCCGGTCACCTGCCGGATCTGGGTGACGCCGCCCGGGACGCCGGTGGTGTCGGGGGAGACCATGGTCTGCACCGAGTCCACGATGAGCAGCCGTGGGCCGACCGCGTCCACGTGGCTGGCCAGGGAGGCGATGGAGGTCTCGGCGGCCAGGTAGAGCTTGTCGGAGAGCGCGCCGAGCCGCTCGGCGCGCAGCCGCACCTGCCCGGCCGACTCCTCCCCGGTCACGTACAGCACGGGGCCCTCGGCCGCGCGCATCGCGGCGACCTCCAGCAGGAGGGTGGACTTGCCCACGCCGGGCTCGCCGGCGAGCAGCACCACGCCGCCCGGGACCGCGCCGCCGCCCAGCACCCGGTCGAGCTCGTCGACGCCGGTGGGGACTGCCTCGGCGCTCTCCACGCTGATCTCGGTGATGGGCCGGGCCCGGGAGGTGACGGGCGCGGGCGCGACGGCGGAGGGCGCGGGGGCGCCGGCCTCCTCGACCGTGCCCCAGGCCTGGCACTCGCCGCAGCGGCCCACCCACTTGAGGGTGCTCCATCCGCACTCGGCGCACCGGAACGTGGTCTTCGCTGCCTTCGCCATGGTGGCAACGCTAGCGGCTCCCTGGGACAACCCCGCCGGAAGGAGTAAAGGGACCTTTCGGAGACACATGAAAGTTACCTACGAGTTAGGAGCCTTCTCCCGTAGGGCGTGTTAAAGAATTCCTAGGGTCCGACAGCTCCAACGCCCCCGCTCCATGGAGAGGAAACCCGCGTGCCCCGTACATCCGCCACCGCCGTGTCCCGATCCCCGCGCCGTGCCCTGGCCCCCGTGGCCGCCGCCGCGCTGGGGTCGGTGCTCCTGGCCGCCGCGCCCGCCACCGCCGAGACCGCGCAGGCGCCCGCCTTCGACAGCTACGTCTCCCTCGGCGACTCCTTCGTCGCCGGTCCGCTCATCCGGGAGGAGAGGGTCAGCAGCAGCATGCCGCTGCTGGGCTGCCTGCGCACCTCCAACAACTACCCCACGATGCTCGCCGAGCGGCTGGGCATCACCGACTTCACGGACGCCAGCTGTTCGGGGGCGGTCGTCAACGACCTCTACGAGCCGCAGTTCGACGACACGCCGCCCCAGTTCGACGCCCTGACGCCGGAGACCGACCTGGTCACGGTCGGGATCGCGGGCAACGACTTCGGCTTCTCCGAGGTGCTCCTGGAGTGCGCCAAGCAGAGCCTGAGCAACCCGCTGGGCGACCCGTGCGCCGAGCACTACGGCGACGAGCTCGACCAGCGCATCGAGGACCTGCGTCCGGAGGTCGCGGAGGTCTACGCCGACATCGCCGAGCGCAGCCCCGACGCCACGGTGCTGGCCGTGGGCTACCTCCAGATCCTGCCCGAGAGCAGGGGCTGCTGGCCGAGCACGCCCATCGCGTGGGGCGACGTGCCCTTCCTGGACCAGGCGCAGACCGCGCTGAACGCGATGATCGCCGAGGAGGCCGAGGCCCAGGGCGCGGTCTTCGTGGACGTCTTCGAGCGCGGCCACGACGTCTGCACGTCCTCCGACACCCGCTGGGTGGAGGGCCTGATCCCCGAGAACGGGGCCCCGGTGCACCCGAACTACCTCGGCATGCAGGCCACGGCCGACTTCGTGGGAGCGGAGTTGGGGGTGCCGGTGCCCGTGGACGACGCCGCGTAGCCCAGGGTGATCGGCCGCCGAGGAGGGGAGTCCGTTCGATGGTGATCTGACCGCTTTCGTCCCCCGCAGGTCAAGGACTCTTTACCCTCTTTGGCGGCTGTTCGCGCTACGGAGAGTGACATATTGCGTGGTCTGTGTGACGAATGGTGAGGGCGTCGCGACAGGGAGATCCGCGTCACAGTGACGTGGGCGCCGCGGCGCTCCGAGCGAGAGCGGGAGAACCACCGTCATGCGAATACCGCGACACCACGAGCAAACGCAGGCCTGTCGTTCCACGGACCCGGGGCGGCAGGCCTCGCCCGTTCCTCCGCGCCGGGGCGGCGGGCGCACGCTCGCCGTCGCCGCGCTCACCGCGGCCGCCCTGACCGCAGGTACGGCGCCCGCGCTCGCCCAGCCGCTCCAGCCGCTCCAGCCGCCGCAGCCGGTGCGACCGGCGCAGCAGGCCGCGGCCACCGCGCAGGACTCCGCCGAACCGCGACGCGTCCACCTGTCCCTGTCCAGGCCGACGGTGGAGGACGCCATCAGCGCCGCGGAGTCGAAGAAGGGCACCCCCTACCGCTGGGGAGGCACCGGGCCGAACGGCTTCGACTGCTCGGGGCTCGTGCAGTGGGCCTACAAGCAGGCCGGGGTGGAACTGCCCCGCGTCGCCCACGACCAGGTCGGCGCCGGAACCCGGGTCTCCTACTCCGACGCCCGCAGGGGGGACATCCTGTACTGGGCCGACAGCGGCGGCTACGCCTACCACGTCGCCATCTACCTCGGCGACGGGCGCATGATCGACGCGCCGAACTCGGGGGACCACGTCCGTGAGCGGGACGTCCACAAACACGATCTCGCAGGTGCCGTACGGCTGTGAGACGGGCAGGCCTCGCGCAGCGCGCTGACGGCCGCCCCGCACGCCCCGGGGAGTGAACCCGGCCAGCCCCGAGCGGCACCCCTGCACCAGGTGCCCCGCCTCCACCGCGAAACGACCGGGTGGTCCCGCACACGGACCCGTCGGCGACGCGGCAGGCACGGAGGGCGACACGACCCGTACGACCGCCCCGACGACGTGGCGGTCGGCAACCACGAACCAGGGCTCCGCGGGTGCACCCGCGGGCCCCTCCACCACCGTCGCGCGACCGGGACCCGCACCCTCCGTGGGGGAGGGCGTGGGGAGAACGGCACGCCGCGTTCACGCGGGCGGTACGCACACGGGGCGCGTTAGCGCATAGTCTGGATCGCGTGAGCCCTATCCAGGTCCCAGACGCGCCCGTCGTCCTGTCGTCGGCGTCGGTCTACCCGGAGAAGACCCCGGCCGCCTTCGAGATCGCCGCGAAGCTGGGGTACGACGGCGTGGAGGTGCTCGTCTCCTCCGACCCGGCAAGCCAGGACATCGACCTCCTGCGGCGCCTCTCGGACTACCACCAGATCCCCGTCACCGCGGTCCACTCGCCGTGCCTGGTCCTGACCCAGCGCGTGTGGGGCAGGGAGCCCTGGGGCAAACTCGTCCGCTCCAAGGAGATGGCCGAGGCCTTGGGCGCCAAGACGATCGTGGTGCACCCCGCCTTCCGATGGCAGCGCGACTACGCCCGTGAGTTCGAGACCGGCATCTCCCGTATGCAGGACGAGACCGACGTCGTCTTCGCGGTGGAGAACATGTACCCGGTGCGCGTGCGCGACCGCGAGGTCGTCCCCTACGCGCCGAGCTGGAACCCGCTCGACCGGGACTACCCCGACGTCACGCTCGACCTGTCGCACACCGCCATGTCCGGCTCCGACGCCATGGACATGGCCAAGCGCCTGGGCGACCGCCTCTCCCACATCCACGTGGCCGACGGCATCGGCGGCCAGAACCTCGACGAGCACCTCATCCCCGGCCGCGGACGCCAGCCGGTGGGAGAGCTGCTGGAGTACCTGGCCGGGAACGGCTTCGGGGGCCAGCTGGTCCTGGAGGTCAGCACCCGCAAGGCCCCCGACCGCCAGGCGCGCATGCGCGAGCTGGCCGAGGCCCTGGCCTTCACCCGGCTGCACTTCGCCCGGACCGCGGGCCCCGGCGACCGGACGCGCGACCGCCGCGAGCGCATCGCGCTGCTGCGCCGTGCCCCCTCGGCGCCGCCCCGCCGCTTCGCGGTCGACGAGGGCGGCACCGTCGACGACGAGGGCACCGTCGACCCCGGGTGAACCCGGTCCGCCGCCGGGCCGGGGCGCACGGGGAGTCCACGGAGTGGGATCCGGTGTCCACGCGGGGCCGTCCGTGCCGTTAGCGTGGAGGTATCCGCAGGAAGGACCCTTCATGATCGCCATCATCGGTGCCGGGAAGATGGGCGAGGCTCTGCTCGCCGGAATGCTGGCCAAGGGCCACGCGCCGGAGGACGTCCTCGTCACCGAACCGCGCGAGGAGCACGCCGGGGAGCTGCGCGCCCGCTACGGGGTCGAGGTGGTCCCGGCCGCGGACGCGGCCAAGCGCGCCGACACCCTCCTGCTCGCGCTCAAGCCCCAGGACATGGTGGCGCTGCTGGACGACCTGGCGCCGCGCCTGTCCTCCGCCTGCCTCGTGATCTCCGTCGCGGCCGGGATCACCACCGCCGTGCTGGAGGAGCACCTGTCCGCCGGGACCCCCGTCGTCCGGGCGATGCCCAACACGCCCGCCCTGATGGGGCGGGGGATGACCGCGATCGCGGGCGGCGCCCACACCGGGGAGTCCCACCTGGACCGCGCCGAGGCGCTGCTGGGCACGGTCGGCGAGGTCATCCGCGTGGGCGAGCAGCACATGGACACCGTCACCGCCATCTCCGGCAGCGGGCCCGCCTACTTCTACTTCATCGCCGAGACGATGATCGAGGCCGGTGTGGCGATGGGGATGCCGCGCGCCACCGCGCAGAAGCTGGTCGGCCAGACCATCACGGGCGCCGCCGCCATGCTCAACGGCTCGGGCGAGCACCCGGTCGTGCTGCGCGAGGCCGTCACCTCTCCGGGCGGCACCACCGCGGCCGCGCTGCGCGAGTTGGAGCGGCACGGCGTGCGCACGGCCTTCACCGACGCCATCGAGGCGGCCCGGGACCGCAGCGGCGCGCTCTCCGGCAGCTGACGCGCTGCCCGGAACCGGTGGTGGTGTGACGCGAGGGGTCCCGGCCCCGATGATCACGTACTCATAGCCGATGCCGGCGTCCGGGCCTCGCTGTAAGCGCATGGTCGCGGCGGGTGGGGCGAGAGGAGATGGCCGGAAGCGGCCCGCTCTGCGGGGTCCGGTGTCGGCGGCCCTGGGTAGTGTCTTCGGTGAAGGGTGTACACGGCCCCCTCGGTCCCGTACGCGCGGGATCTCCCCCGTCTCCCGATCCCAGGGTCCCCCATGACTTCTCCCCCTCCCCCGCCCGACCCTTCCCAGCCGCCCGGCGGAGGCTTCCCGCCCCCGGGGCACGCGCCCTCGGGCCCGACCGGCGCCGACCCCACGGGAGGCAGCCCCGCCCAGGGCGGTCCGACCGGCGGCAACCCGGCCGGAGGGGCCTTCCGCGGCGGTACGCCCGCCGGTGGCGCACCCGCCGGCGGCACGCCCGCGGGCGGTATGCACTCGGGCGGTGTGCCCGGTCCGCCCCCGGGCGGGACGCCGCACGGAGGGAGGCCTCCGGGCGGGCCGCCTCCCATGGGACCGCCTCCGGGCGGTAGGCCACCCGGCATGATGCCGCCTCCGGGCGGGCCTCCCCCGGGCGGGCCGCCTCCCATGGGACCGCCTCCGGGCGGAATGCCTCCCGGCGGACCTCCTCCAGGTGGGCCTCCTCCGGGCGGAATGCCCCCCGGCGGCATGCCCCCCGGGCAGTTCGGACCGCCGCCGCCCCCGAAGCCGCCCAGGCTCGGCCTGTTCTCCTCCCCCTCCGCGCTGCGCACCTCGCTGCTCAACGCCTCGGGCATGGGAGCCGGATACGCCTACCTGCGCCAGTGGCCGTTCTTCGCCGCCGCGCTCGTCATCACCCTCGGCCTGCTGGTCACCGCCGCCTTCCTCGGCGCCGCCGACAACCTCCTGCTGTGGGCGTCGATCTTCGCGGCCTGGTTCGCCGTCGCGGCCGTGCACGGCCTGTTCGCGGGGCGCTCCCGCGACGAGCGCCTGCTCGGCAGGGGGGAGCAGCCGTCCAGGCGGGCGCTGCCCCTCTTCACCGCCGCCGGGCTGGCGGTCGCCCTGCTGGCGGCCCTCACCGGCGTGTGGCAGGCGGGGGAGTGGCGGCTGCGCGTCGCCGACGCCGCCCACGCCCGCGGCGAGTGCGGCGCCTCCGAGGCCGTCGCCGCCTACGGGAGCGTGGAGGACCTCTTCCAGCTCTCCTTCTCCCCGTCGCTCATGTCGCGCGCCCGCGCGGGCGCCGAGGCCTGCGCGCTCCTGGAGCGCGCCCAGTCCGACGTGGCCGCCGAGGAGTACGAGCGGGCCCTGGACTCCTACGCCGCCTACTTCGAGCACCCCTCCGCCCGCTGGGAGGACACCGACGGCGAGGTCGCCGACATCCACCTCTCCTACGCCGCCGACCTGGTGGCCTCCGCCGAGGAGGACTTCGGCGGCGAGGTCACCGACGAGTACCGCGAGAGCATGCGGCGGGCGCACGAGATCTACACCGTGATCCCGGTGGACTACGAGGGCACCGAGGCCGCGGGCCAGGTCCCCACCGCGCTCACCGAGCTCTACGGCACCGGCACCGCCGAGTACGCCGCCGAGAACTGGTGCGCGGGCTTCGACCAGATCGACATGTTCTCCGACCTGGCCTGGGACGCCGCCCCCGAGATCGCCGAGCGCATCACCACCGAGCGCCCCGACGCCGCGTTCAACTGCGGCTGGGAGAGCGTGGACGGGGGCTCGCTCGACACCGCCGACGAGATGGTCGTCCTCCTGGAGACGGAGTACCCCGACCACGAGACCGACGAGGTCGAGCGGATGGTCACCCACATCGGCGCGGGGCGCATCGAGGAGAGGATGGACGCCATGACCTCGATCGGCGAGGCCGACTTCGCGCCCGCTCCCACCGGCGGCTCCGGCAGCGACAAGAGCGTCCTGGAGATCACCAACAACACCCCGTACGAGATGCAGTTCCTCTACGTCGGTCCGGACGCCGTCCACGAGGAGATCATCACCCCCGCGTGCGAGGACTGCGAGGTCTACAGCTCACCGCCCACGGGCAACTCCTGCTTCGACGACGGCGAGGTCATGCGGGTCGAGCTCGAACCGGGCGAGTACCGGGTGCTGCTCACCTCGCAGGACTCGCTCTTCGGGGCGGTGCCCCTGCACGGCACCGTCGACTTCTCCGGAGGCGACCTGTACGAGTCCTGCTACTTCGTCACCGAGTAGCCCGGACGCAGTGGCCCGGACACCGCGGTCCGGCACGGGGTCGAGTCCCGTGCCGGACCGGGTCATCCAAACCCCGGGGTTCGTCCACGCGTGCGGTTGTGCGTACTGTGTGCTTCGGAGCACGCACACCTGAAACGGGGGTCACCACATGGGAGGGCGCACGTCCTGCTCGCTTCGGGTGGCATGGGACGACGGACTCACGGCCTACGACTTCGGTCCGCAGCACCCGATGGCGCCGATACGCGTCGAGCTGACCATGGCGCTCAGCCGCGAACTCGGCGTGCTGGACGCGCCGGGGGTCGGACTCCTGGACGTCGAACCGGCCTCGGACGAACTCCTGTCCCTCGTGCACGACCCCGCCTACATCGAGGCGGTCAAGCGCGCGGGCCGCACACTGGAACCCGACGAGGCCCACATGCTGGGCACCTCCGACAACCCCGTCTTCAAGGACATGCACGACGCCGCCGCGCTCATCTCCGGCGCGTCCGTGGCCGCCGCGCGGGCCGTGTGGAGCGGGGAGACCGCGCACGCGGCCAACATCGCGGGCGGCCTGCACCACGCCATGCGCGGCAACGCCTGGGGCTTCTGCGTCTACAACGACCCCGCCCTGGCCATCGCCTGGCTGCTGGAGCAGGGGGCCAAGCGCGTCGCCTACGTGGACGTGGACGTCCACCACGGCGACGGCGTCCAGAACGCCTTCTACAACGATCCGCGCGTGCTCACCATCAGCCTCCACGAGTCCCCGGCGACCCTGTTCCCCGGCACCGGCCAGGCCTCCGAGACCGGCGGCCCGGACGCCGAGGGGTACGCGGTCAACGTCGCCCTCCCCGCGGGCACCGGGGACAACGGCTGGCACCGGGCCTTCGACGCCGTCGTGCCGCCGCTGCTGCACGAGTTCCAGCCCGAGATCCTGGTGACCCAGCAGGGCTGCGACACCCACGCCCTGGACCCGCTCGCCAACCTCACCCTGAGCGTGGACGGCCAGCGCCGCGCCTACGCCGAGCTCCACGAGCTCGCGCGCAAGACCGCGGGCGGCCGGTGGCTGCTGTTCGGCGGCGGCGGGTACGGGCTGGTCCACGTCGTTCCCCGCGCCTGGACCCACCTGCTGGGCGAGGCCGCGGGCCGCCCCGTCGACCCCGACACCGAGACCCCGCAGGGCTGGCGCGACTTCGTGCGCCAGCGCACGGGGGAGCTGGCTCCGCTGTACATGACCGACGGGCGCGAGGTCGTCTTCGACCACTTCGTGGACGGCTACGACCCGGGCGACCCGGTGGACCGGGCCATCCACGCGACCCGGACCGCGGTCTTCCCCAGCCACGGGATCGACCCGAGTCTCTAGAGCCGACCCTCCGTTGCGCCGCGGACCGGGCCGCGGACCCGGTGTAGGCAGGGGCTCAGGGGGCTCCGGACAACTCATGGGACGGCTCCCATAACACCCCGGTGTCGACCGGCGTGAATTCCGGAGGAGCCGCGCGTGTCGCGTCCGAAGCGGGTAGGACAGAGGTTGAATACCGGGCGAACAGGAGCAGGCGCCGTGGTGGCCGCCCAGCGTGGCGCACGCTCGCTGCGCAGACGAGGAAGGGGAGCGCCAGGTGACGCCGCCGACACGCGCTGAACTGATCACCTATCTGGTGCGCACGGGAATCGCCGGGCACGTCGACACCCCGCGTCAGAACAACCTGCGGCACTACCGGCGGCTCGTCCAGAAGGACCCCTACCACCAGTTCGGCCTCACCTTCTCCCACGACTGGACCTTCTCCGAGGTCCTGGCGCTGATGAGCAAGCGCTGCGGCGTGGTGGCCGACGAGGACTACGTGTGGGGGATCGACACCATCGACCCCGACCTGACCATCGACGCCCTGGAGGCCCTCGCCGACCGGCTGGCCCTGGCCGCCGAGCGCCGGGAGCGGGTCATGTTCGCCACCGGGCACCCGCGCAACCTCCGCGAGACCTACCGCGCCTGGAAGGACGCCCTTGTCGAGCGCGGGTGTCAGGTCATCACCGCAGGCGGCGGCTACTCCTACGAAGTGACTACAGAACGCCCCCCGAACCGGCGGATCGTGGTGTGGGAGGACGACGTCGCCATCGTCACGGACGGTCGCCTCGCACGCCACAGCCACCACCCCTTCGCCATGCGTGCCATCCTCGGGGACCTCGCGGACCGCGGTGAGGCATGGCCGCAGTTGGTCATCGCCGACCACGGGTTCGCGGGTGCGGCCGGTGAGGCGGGAGTGCCCGCGATGGGCTTCGCCGACTGCAACGACCCCGCCCTCTTCCTCGCCGAGGCCGAGGGGAAACTACTGGTCACGGTGCCTTTGGACGACGGTTACCTGACCGAGGACTACGCCCCGCTGCGCGAGTACGTTCTCGCCAGAGCCGGTCTCCTGTGAGTGGGGAAGACCATTTATACCCACCGTTAAACCTCATCCGACCCGCCATCAACACATAGCGCCGAAGACAGCCCCAACGGCCTTTCGCTGAGGCGAACTCGGCTCTACTCTGAAAACGGACGTGTCAGTAGTGACAGCGTGACACGCTGGCGTGGTTTGGGGCGGGCACACCGGGGTCGCCGCCGCACACCACGCCGGTCCCAAGGGTAGACAATGCTCACGTCCGGGAATGAGGGCGTCGAAAGATGAACGGGAGCAAGCCGCCTCTCGAAGAGGTCAGGTTCCTGACCGTGGCGGAGGTAGCCACGATCATGCGTGTGTCCAAGATGACCGTTTACCGAATGGTGCACTCGGGAGTTCTCCCCGCGATTCGCGTGGGGCGTTCCTACCGGGTCCCCGAGCGGGCCGTGCACGACTACCTCCGCGAGGCTTTCGTCGAGGCTGGTTGACGCAGGGCCCGGCCGACCGGAGCCGTCCCCCGGCCCCCGGTCAGCCGACACACCCGGGGGGCGGTGTCTGACGGCCACCGCCCCCACCGGGGTTCTCCACCCCCTCGCCGCGTGCAGTCCGGCGCACGACGGGGCCGTCCCCACCCCCACCGGCCGCGGTTCCCCCTTGTGCCGGGGCGGCCGAACGGGCTCCAGGGCATCTACTACACTTTGTCGTTGTTGTAGTCCGCCCTGTTCACACCCCGTTCGCGAGGTCCCCTCTATGCCCAGAACCAGCACCGGTACGCGCCGAAGCCGTGCCGTGCCGCGCCTGGCGGCGGCCGGACTGGCCGCCGTACTCGCCCTGACCGGCTGCGCCGGGGGCAACGAGATCCAGGCCAGCGACGAGGAGAACCGCTTCATCTCCGGAGACGGAAGCGCCACCGCCTTCGAGGCCGCCGACCGCGCCGAGGCGCCCGAGGTCACCGGCACCACCCTCGACGGCGAGGAGGTCTCCCTCAGCGACTACGAGGGCGGCATCGTCGTCCTCAACGTCTGGGCGAGCTGGTGCGGCCCCTGCCGCGCGGAGCAGCCGGTCCTGGACGAGGTCCACGCCGAGTACGCGGACCTGGGCGTGGACTTCCTCGGCGTGAACATCAAGGACGACGAGACGGCCGCGCGGTCCTACCAGGAGAGCATGGGGGTCCCCTACCCGAGCCTGTACGACCAGCCCGGCGCGGTGCCCCAGGCCTTCCGCGACACCGTGCCCCCGCGCTCCATCCCCAGCACGCTCGTCATCGACCCCGAGGGCCGCATCGCCGCCCGCGTCATCGGCCCGACCACCTACGGACAGCTGACCGAGCTGCTCAACCCGCTGGTGGTCGAGTTCGACTTCGGCGACCCGGAGGAGCGTCCCCGGGTCGCGGAGCAGGAGGCCGGGGAGACGGCGTCCCCGGAGGAGGCCGACCCCTCGGCCGACCCCTCGGCCGACCCCTCGGACGCGCCGTCCGAGGCGGCCCAGGACTCCGGCGACGCGGGGGACGACGGCGGGTCCGGGGGCGAGGGCTGATGGATCCCATCGGCACCACCGTCCTCACCGGCTCCCTGCTGGCCGCGATCCCGCTGGCCCTGGCCGCGGGCCTGGTCTCCTTCCTCTCGCCCTGCGTGCTCCCGCTCGTGCCCGGCTACCTGTCCTACGTGACCGGGATGAGCGGCGCCCAGGTCCGCGAGCGCACCGCCCCGGCCGCGGGGGGCGGCACCGCCACCGTCGCCGACATCGACACCGAGCTGGCCTCCCGCCGCTGGACCATGGTCACGGGCAGCGTCCTGTTCATCGCCGGGTTCACCCTGGTGTTCGTCGCCGTCGGCGGCTTCATCGGCTGGCTCGGCGAACTCCTCATGGACTACACCGACCCCATCACCCGGGTGCTCGGCGTCCTCACCGTCGTCCTGGGCCTGGCCTTCATGGGCGTCATCCCGGGCTTCGGCCGGGAGTTCCGCTTCCACCGCCTGCCGCGGGCCGGTCTGGCGGGCGCCCCGCTGCTCGGCGTCCTGTTCGGCCTGGGCTGGACCCCCTGCATCGGGCCCACCCTGGCCGCCGTGCAGACCCTCGCCTTCGTCGAGGGCGGTGCCGGGCGCGGCATGCTGCTGTCCCTGGTCTACTGCGTCGGCCTCGGGCTGCCGTTCGTCCTGGCCTCCTTCCTCTACCGGCGTGCGCTGGGCACCTTCGACTGGCTCAAGCGCCGCACCCGCACGGTCACCGTGATCGGCGGGGCCATGCTCGTCCTGGTCGGCCTGGCGATGGTGACCGGGCTGTGGACACAGCTGACCATCGCCATGCAGGGCTGGGCCGCCGACTTCCAGACGGTGATCTGATGAGCACGACCGCGAACGACCAGGGGACCGGGACCGGTTCCCACGACGAGGAGAGCGCCCGACCGCGCCCCAAGGGCCTGGGCGCGGTCGGCTGGCTGCGCTGGATCTGGCGCACCCTCACCTCGATGCGCACCGCCCTGATCCTGCTGTTCCTGCTGGCGGTCGGGGCCATCCCGGGCTCGATCCTGCCGCAGAACGTGGTGAGCGTCGACGAGGTCAACACCTACTTCCAGGAGAACCCCGAACTGGCGCCCTGGCTGGACCGGTTCTACCTCTTCGACGTGTTCTCCTCGCCCTGGTACGCGGCGATCTACCTGCTGCTGTTCGTCTCCCTGGCGGGCTGCGTGCTCCCCCGCGCGCTGGCCCACGCCCGCGCAGTGCGGGCCCGCCCGGTGCGCACGCCCAAGAACCTGGGCCGGATGCCCTACGCGGCCGCGTTCACCACCGACGCCGACCCCGAGACGGTGCTGGAGCAGTCCCGCAAGGTCCTGCGGCGCTACCGGACCGAGCGCTACGGCGACTCGCTCTCCACCGAGACCGGCTACCTGCGCGAGGCCGGGAACGTCCTGTTCCACCTGGCCCTGCTGGGCCTGCTGCTGGCGCTGGCCGCCGGATCCTTCCTCGGCTACCGCGGCAACATGCTCCTGGTGGAGGGCGACGGGTTCGCCAACACCCTGACCTCCTACGACGCCATCTACCCCGGACACTGGACCGACACCGACTCCCTGGAGCCCTTCTCCATCCACCTGGACGACTTCGAGGCCTCCTTCATCGAGGACGGCGACCTGCGCGGGCAGGCCGAGTCCTACGTCGCCGACCTCACCTACAGGGAGGCGCCCGACGCGCAGGAGGAGCAGCACCGGCTGGAGGTCAACCACCCGCTGAGCGTGTCCGGCGTACAGGTCTACCTGCTCGGCCACGGGTACGCGCCGGAGTTCGAGGTGCGCAACGGCGAGGGCGACGTGGTCTTCGACCAGGCGGTCCCCTTCCTGCACCGGGACACCGCCTCCTACACCTCCGACGGCGTGGTCAAGGTGCCCGACACCGGGGGCGAGCAGCTCGGCTTCGTCGGCGTGTTCCTGCCCAGCGCGGTGGAGACGTCCGAGGGGGAGCTGGTGTCCAACTTCCCGGGCGCCGAGAACCCCCGGATCACGCTGGAGGGCTACCAGGGCGACCTGGGCCTGGTCGACCCGCAGTCGGTCTACCAGCTGCGCACCGGCGGCATGGAGGAGCTCGGCAGCTCCCCCGTGATGGAGATCGGGGACACCTGGGAGCTGCCCGAGGGCGCCGGGTCGATCACCTTCTCCGGTTACAAGGAGTACGTCAGCCTCCAGATGAACCGGGACGGCGCCCGGCTGCCCGCGCTGACCGCGGCCTCCCTGGCCGTGGCCGGGCTGGTCATCACCCTGTTCGTCCGTCCGCGCCGCGTGTGGGTGCGCGCGACCAGGGGCGGGGACGGCCGCACCCGTGTGGAGCTGGCCGCCCTGGGCAAGACCGAGGCGGCGGGCAACAACGTGGAGTTCCACGAACTCACCACGGAACTCGCCGGACGGCTCCGGAGCCGGTCCGACGGGGACCCCGGCTCCGAACCGGACGGCCGTCCGGACCCCGAGCCGGACCTCGACCCGGACCCCGTTCCGGGCTCCGACCCCCATCCGCCATCCGACCCGCCAGAGTCGACGACACAAGGGAGTGACCGGTGACGTACACACTCGCCGCACAGGTGGACGAGGTGATGGCGTCAGTCAGTGACTCGTTGATCATCGCGATGATCGTCACGTACGCGGCTGCGCTGTTCCTCTTCGCCATCGAGGCCGCCTACGGACAACGCACCAAGCTCAGGTCCGGCCGGCTCATGCCGGTCAACGCCGGTGCCGAGTCCGGCGCCGACGACGGCATCGAGGTCAACGTCCGCAGCACCGAGGCGGAGGCCAAGGCCTCCCAGAGCGTCCTGGGCAAGATCGCCCTGGGCGTGACGGCGTTCGGCTTCGTGATGGGCGTCGCCCAGATCATCGCCCGCGGCCTGGCCGCCGGGCGCTGGCCGTGGGGCAACATGTTCGAGTTCGTCGTGGCCCTGTGCCTGGTCGCGGTGGGCGGTCTGCTCTTCGCCTCCTACCGGTACCAGGCGCGTTTCCTGGGCGCGTTCGTGCTGGTCCCGGTGCTCGTCCTGCTGGGCATCGGCGTCCGCTGGCTGTACGTGGACCCGGGCCCGCTCATCCCCGCCCTGCACTCGTACTGGGTGCCCATCCACGTGACCGCGACGATCATCGCGGGCGGCGCCTTCATGGTCTCCGGCGCGGCCGGTGTCACCTACCTCGTGGCGCACCGGGCCGAGGCCAAGCGCGCGCTGGGCGAGACGGTGGCCGGTATCGCGGGCCGCCTGCCCAGCCCCGAGCTGCTGGACCGGATCTCCCACCGGTTCATCCTCTTCGCCTTCCCGCTGTGGACCTTCGGCATCATCGCCGGTTCCATCTGGGCGGACGAGGCCTGGGGCCGCTTCTGGGGCTGGGACCCCAAGGAGGTCTGGTCGTTCATCTCCTGGGTGATCTACGCGGCCTACCTGCACGCCCGCGCCACCGGCGGCTGGCGCGGACCCAAGGCCACGTGGATCAACGTGGTGGGCTTCGCGACCATCCTGTTCAACTTCTTCGCGGTGAACTACATGTTCAGCGGGCTGCACTCCTACGCCTGACCCCGACTGACGCACGAGGCCCCGCCACGGCGGGGCCTTTCGCTTCGGGGCGGGCCACCGCCCCCGACGGACGCTACGCGCGGTGCTCTCCGTGTTCAGACGGGCGGGGGAGCGGTGGACCCGCGCACCACCAGGCGGGTGTCCAGGGTGACGGTGCCGGGGGGATCCTCGCTGCTGATGCGGTGGAGCAGCAGGTCGATGGCGGAGCGCCCGGCGGCGGCGGTGGGCATGTCGACGCTGGTCAGGTCGCAGTGGCGGGCGGTGTGGGTGTTGTCGACGCCCACGACGCTGAGGTCGCCCGGCACGGACGCGCCCAGGGCACGGAGCTCCTGGACCAGGCCGAGGGCGACCAGGTCGTTGTAGGCCAGGACGGCGGTGGCGTCGAGGGCCAGCACCCCGGGGGCAGCGGCGGCGCCGCCCTCCTCGGTGGGCTGGTTGGGGCCCACGCTGTGCAGGAGGAGGCCTCGGCGCAGGGCGGCCTCCTCCGCCGCGCGCTCCAGGCGCTGGTTGGTCCACGACGCGCGCGGGCCGGTGAGCAGGGCGATCTCGCGGTGGCCGAGGGAGGCGAGGTGGTCCACGGCCTGCGCGGCGCCCGAGGCCACGTCCATGAGGACGGCGGGCAGCCCGGCGGGCTGGCGGTTGACCACGACGAAGGGCACGTCGGCGCTGAGTTCGGCGATCAGGCGGTTGCTCAGGCGCGGCGCCACCAGGAGCGCGCCGTCCACCTGGGTGGCCATGGAGCGGATCAGCTCCTCCTCCACGCGGGCCTGCTCGTCGGTGTCGGCGACGAACACGTGGTGGTCGCTGCGGCGGGCGTGGGCCTGGGCGGCCTTGATCAGGGGTGGGAAGAAGGGGTTGGCGATGTCGGCGACGATCAGCCCCAGGTTGCCGGTGCGCCGGGTGGACAGGGCGCGCGCGGCGCGGTTGGGCCGGTAGCCCAGGGCGCTGGCGGCGGCGAGCACGCGGGTCCGGGTGTCGGGGTTGACCAGGTGCGCGGCGGAGAAGGTCCGGGAGACGGTGGAGACGTGCACCCCGCTCGCCAGGGCGACGTCCTTGATGGTCACGGCCACCCGTGGCCTCCTTCGGTGGGGAACGGTTCCGAGGTTACTGGCAACCGGTTGTGGTTGACCAGTGCGTACTTTTGGGTCCGGTGCCTGGTTTTCCGGGGTTTTCCCGGGTGGGAGGGGTTGACGCGGATCCGGCTCTTGGGAGATGTTCATGCAACCGTTTGCAGTTTCCCCCCTGAGGAGCAGAACCATGCGCAGGCTCGTACTCCCTCTGAGCACGGTGTTGGTGATGACCGCGGTCGCGCCCGTCCAGGCGGCGCCCGACGTGGGCAGGCAGGTCCTGCCCGAGGGCGACGGCTGGGCCTCGGCCGGAGGCGGGACGACGGGAGGCGCGGACGCCTCCCCGGAGAACGTCTTCCACGTCTCCACGGCACAGGAGTTCCGCGAGGCGGTGAGCGGCGACGAGCCCAAGATCGTCCATGTCGAGGGCCTCCTCGACGCGAACACGGCGCCGGACGGCACGCCCCTGTCGTGTGAGGACTACGCCGTGGACGGCTACACGCTGGAGGACTACCTGGCCGCCTACGACCCCGAGGTGTGGGGCTGGCAGGATCCCAGCGGCCCGCTGGAGGAGGCCCGCGAGGCCTCGTACGCCGCCCAGGCGGAGCGGGTCCGGGTGGAGGTCGGCTCCAACACGACCGTGGTGGGGGTCGGGGACGGCGCCGAGATCACCGGGATGAGCATCCGTGTGGTGGGCGCGCACAACGTCATCCTGCGCAACCTCACCCTCTCCGACACGCACGACTGCTTCCCCGGCTGGGACCCCGGCGACGGCGGCGAGGGCAACTGGAACTCCGAGTACGACCACCTGGAGGTCTCCGGCTCCACGAACGTGTGGATCGACCACAACACGTTCGACGACGGCGACAACCCGGGCTCGGAGCTGCCGGAGTACTTCGGGCGCAGGTACGAGGTGCACGACGGCCTGCTCGACATCGTGCGCGCCAGCGACCTGGTGACGGTGTCGTACAACCACTTCGAGGGACGGGACAAGGCCATCCTGGTGGGCAACAGCGACGGCCGCACCACCGACCGCGGGTACCTGCGCACCACCTGGCACCACAACCACTTCGACGGCCTGGGCCAGCGCGCGCCCCGCGTGCGCTACGGCCAGGTGCACGTCTACAACAACCACTACACGGTGGCCACGGACCTGTACCAGTACAGCCTGGGCGTGGGCTTCGAGTCGCACCTGTACGCGGAGAACAACCTGTTCGACCTGCGCGACGGCATCGGGGCAGGGGAGATCGTCGCCAACTGGGGCGGCACCGACATCGTGGAGCACGGCAACGCGGTGATGGAGGACGGCCGCGGGCGCGTCACGGAGGTCGACCTGGTGGAGGCGCACAACGACGCCTACCCCGACCAGTCGCTGGGCACCGACCTGACCTGGGTGCCGCAGTACTCCACGCGGGTGGAGCCGGTGCACGCGGTCCGCGGCGTGCCGCGCGAGGCGGGCGCCGGACTGCTCTGAGACCGGCGCTCCCGGCGTGATCACGCACCGGGGAGCAGGCCCGCCCGGCCCCCGCCGGGCGGGCCGCCGCCGCTACAGGGGCTGGTCGTCGACCTTGATGTCCCACTGGACGTCGGTACCGTCGACGGAGGTCGTCGTGACGGTCACGCCGTAGTTCGTGCCGCCGTCCACGAGGTTGCAGCGGATCTCCGCGCCCACCTCCGCGGGGAGGCCCTGGGAGCAGGTGAAGTCCTCGGGGGCCTGGCCGACCACCGCCTCCAGCTGCGCGGCCGACTGCTGGGCGACCTGCTCGGCGGGGACGACCCCGTTGCTCGCGGCGGCGGCGCTGTCGTCCCCACCGGTGCCCTCGCCCGCGCCCCCGCCGGCGGCGCTCTCCTCGGCGGCGTCGTCCCCGGCCGGGGCGTCGTCGACCTTGACGTCCCACTGGACGTCGTCACCGTCGACCGAGGTGGTCGTGACGGTCACGCCGAGGGTCTGGCCGTCGGCGGTGAGCTCACAGCGGATCTCGGCGCCCACCTCCGCGGGGAGGTCCTCGGAGCAGGTGAGGTCGTCGGGGGTCTGGCCCACCTGCTCGGCCAGCATCTCACTCGATCGTTCGGCGACCTGCTCGGCGTCGACGGCGTCGGGGCCGCCGACGCTGAACTCGAACGAACAGCCGGTGGTCAGGAGAAGGGAAACCGCGCCCAGCGCTGTTCCGGTGATGACTCGACGACGTCCGGTCTGCCGCATTGCGACCTCCTCAGGGTTCGGCGGTGTGCACGGGTCTGGACGCCGAAAGCGACGAGCGGGTTCCCAGGTACGGGGCTTCGATGCGGGGATGTGACATCGATGACCGGTCCGTCCGCACGGTGCCCACCAGGAGACCGCCTGGGCGGGCGGGGCTCCGGACCCCTCCCGGGCCCCGGCGGCGACGCCTCCGGTCGACGCACGGGTGCCGCGCCGTGGACAACGATGGGGGCCGCCCCCTGTCGGGCGGCCCCCACCTTCGTCTTCGTCGTGCGCCGGTCCGGCCCGGTCGTGTCCGGGTCAGTCCTCCGGATCGATGCGCCGGTTGAGTCGTCGCAGGAACTCGGGGTCGTCGTCCGGTCCGAGCGGGTGCGGGCTGCCCGAGGGCTTGGTGAAGTCGGACGGGTCGAGGTCGTCGGCCGAGGCCGTGGTCTGTTCCGGGGAGGGCGCGCTCCCGCGGGGTGCGGCCGCCTGGCGCGGGCGGCCGAGGAGGAGCCACAGGACGGCGCCGACGGGCACGAACAGCACGATGACGAACACCCACAGCACCTTCGGCAGAGTGCGCACCTCAGAGGAAGGGGTGGTGAGCGCGTCGAAGAACGCGTACACCCACAGAACGATCGATACGAGCGTGATCAGGCCACCAAGCCACACCATGGTTCCAGCCTAACTCTTGCAGTCGACTCCTCACGGTCGGGACACCGGGCCGGAGGGCAGGGGGAGACCGCGGGGCGGCTGCCCGGCCGACGGGGCGGCCGGAAAGCCCCGTGGCTCCTGGAGCTCTTGCTCCCGCCGGATGGGCTGTCTCGGGGCGCTCTGACCCAGGGCGCTCTGACTCAGGGCGTGCTCTCGCTCGGCTCCCCGAGCAGGAGGGCGCGCACCTCGGACTCGCGGAAGCGGCGGTGCCCGCCCGGAGTCCGGATGCTGCTGATCCGCCCGGAGGCGGCCCAGCGCGTGACGGTCTTGGGATCAACCCGGAAGAGTGAGGCCACTTCCCCGGGGGTCAACAGGCGTTCGCTTGCTCGTTCCACCTTCACATTCCCCCAATCGTGCCCGCCTCGGACTCTGGGGGCGGCGGGCGTTTGATCCCCTAGTGTGCACGAGTTGGACCGTTTCCTCCCTAGTTTTCGGAGAAATTGCGGTGTTGGGGGGAGGAGTACCGGATATGTGACCGGAACGTGATGTTCGGGCCCTGCTGTCGGGATTGAAAACATCCCATGACTATGCGAATCGTGTTCGCCTATGTCCGGTTCCCCTGTGCCGCAGGCGACACACCGACCCGATGCCCGTCGCTGCGGGCACGCCCTTAACCTGGAGATAAGGACCTGTGGGACGCCCTCAGCCCGACCCGTGCCGGGCGTGGGAACGTCCGGACACAGGTGTTGACCGGGCGTTCCGCGCCGCCGATGGGCGTAGCGACCAATCTAGTCCAGGTAATCGTCTGTTGTGAGGCTTTTGGATGCGTAGCTTGCTGACCTATACCGCCGCCCGCCTGGGACTGTTCGCGGCGGCCTTCGGAGTGGTCTACCTTTTCGGCGCCCGTGCGTGGATCGCCCTGATCCTGGCCTGGTTGGTCAGCGGACTGGCCTCCTACGTCCTGCTGTCCGGGATGCGCGACAAGATCTCGGCGAGCGCGGTGGAGCGGATGGAGCGCCGCAAGGCGGACAGCGTGTCCGAGCGCCTGTCGGCCGCCTCCGCGCGTGAGGACGAGTTCCAGGAAGCACCGGCCCAGGAAGCACCGAACCAGGAAGCACCGGGCCACGGGGAGGCCCCGGCCGGGGCGGACGCCGACTCCGGTTCCGGCTCCGGTGCCGAGGCGGACGGGGGCGAGAAGGGCGAGAGGGGCGAGGACGCGCCGGCCGCGGCCAGGGAGTCCTGACCGGGTCCCGCGCCTCCGCGCACCCCAGCCGGGGACTGCCGGCGTTGTCCCGGCGCGTCCCGGCCGGAATCCGGATCCCGCGCCCGTGCACATCGGCCCGGGTCCGGGTCCGTGCGCCCCGACCGGTGCCTCAGCCCGTGCCCGCTCCGTCCGGCGACCGGTCCGCCCCCGACCCGCGCCGGTCGAGGCCCTCGGCCGCGCGGCCCACGAGCGGCGGCAGGACCGCGGCCAGGTAGACGGCCGCGCACACCAGCAGCACCGGCGCCGCTCCGAGCAGCCCGGCCGCCGCGCCCGCCACGGGCGCGCCCAGCGGCGCCGCCATCCGGGTCAGCGCGCCGATCGTCGCCGTCCCGCGTCCCACGGCGCGGCGGGGCAGGCGCTCGAACAGGACCGCGCCCAGGATCGGGTTGAGCACCCCGCCCGCGAGCCCGCACAGGCCCCATACCGCCAGGACCGCCCACAGCGGCACGTCCAGCGCCAGCACGAGCAGCCGGGGCGGCCCGGCCAGCACCAGTCCCGCGAAGAACACCGCCCGCCGGGGCAGCAGGTGCCCGACCGCCGTGGCCGCGAGCGAACCCGCCACCGAGGCCGCGCCCATCACACCGCCCAGGAGCCCGACCACCGCGGGTCCCATGCCGTTCTCGTCCACCCACACCGGCAGCAGCACCGACGCCACGGACATGTCGATCATGTTGGTGACCGCGAGCACGACCACCAGGACGCGCAGGGTGGCGTCGCCCCAGACCGCCCGCCAGCCGGTGCGCAGCCTGGCCAGGTAGCCCGCGTCCGCCTCGGGGTCCTCGCCGGGGCCGGGACGCTCCCCGGGCTGGGTGACGGCCAGCACCACCGCCGCCGCGGCGAGCAGCGCGGCGTTCGCGTACAGGGCCGGGAGCGCGCCGAGCAGGGACACCAGCCCGCCCGCGGCCACCGGTCCGACGGTCGTGGACAGCCGGTCCACGGTCCCGGTGAGCCCGGTGACCCGTTCGAGGCGCGTCCCCGTGCGTTCGGCGACGGCCGGGGCCATGGAGACCTTGGCGGCCTCGGCGGGGCCGGTGGCCAGGCCGATCACGGTCACCAGCGCCAGGAGCACGGGGAAGGACAGCAGCCCGGTCGCGTGCAGCAGCGGGACGCAGGCCACCGCCGCGGCGGCGACGAGGTCGGCGCGCACGCTCACCGCGCGCTGGCCCATGCGATCCAGCAGCGGTCCGCCCAGCAGCCGGGCCAGGGTGTAGGAGCCGATCTCGAAGAAGGCCACCACCCCCATGGACGCCGGGCTGCCGGTGGTCTCCAGGACGAACCAGGGGATGGCGATCATCGCCAGCCGCGTGGCGGTGTAGCACAGGGCCTGGGCGGCGACCAGTCCGCCGACGTCCTTCACGTCCCCGCCTCCGCGCCGCCCTTCCCGGCGTCCTCTCCGTCCGGGCCCCGGTCCTCGGGGTCGGGGAAGGCGGCGAACTGGATGTGCACCGGTCGGCTGCCGGGTGCGCCGGTCCCGCGCGCGTAGCGGTCGAAGAGCGCGCGGACCTCCGCCCGGAAGGCGGTGAGCTCGTCCAGGGTCAGCTCGGTGCGCCGCCCGGACATGACCTGCGCCTCGCGCCAGCCCTCGGGCTGGGCCGCCCACACGTTGACGGCCGCGGCCAGTTCCTCGCTCCAGCTGGCGGCCAGGGCCATGCGCACGGCGGTGCTCAGCTCGGGCTCGTCGGTGTCCAGGTGCTCGGGGAAGCGGAAGCCCCTGTGCCGGGAGCGCCACCAGCGTTCCCGGGAGGAGCCCAGGGAGGGATCCTCCTCGATGAACCCGTGGGCCTCCAGCTGCCGCAGGTGGTAGCTGGCCGAGGCCGACGAGACGTCCAGCCACTCCGAGACGGTCTTGCCGGTGGCGGGTCCCCGCTGCTGGAGGAGGTTGAGGACGCGGATGCGCAGGGGGTGGGCCAGTCCGCGCAGGGAGCGGGCGTCGAGGGTCGCCGCGTGGGCGAAGGCGTCGGGGACGGGGTTCGGGTCCGGGCCGGGGGTGTGGTCGGCGGCTCGGTCGGGGTTCTCGCTGTCGCGGGGGGCGGAGTCGTTCATGCGGTCACCGTAAACGCCCAAGGGTTCTTGGCCAAGAGGTGTTGGCCAAGAAGTCTTGGGGCGGTTTCGGTAATCCGGAACCCACGGGCTCGTGCTTCATATATCTAGTTTCCTGGTCGCTTGAGTGGCAACCGGCCTAGCTTTAGGCTCATGGTCAACAAGCGGATGAAGGCGCGGGTCCTGCTCGCCCTGGTGCGCCGGATGGCGCGTAAGAACGGCCTGCGCCCGGAAGAACCCAAAGGGCGAGGCAAAGGAACACACCAGACCTGTGTCCTCCTGGACGAAGGCGGAGCACAGGTTGGCCGTTTCGTGGTCACGCAACATTCCAAGGAGCTGTCCCGGGGCCTTCTAAGGGACGTGGAGGACGGCTTGCAGCACCTGTTCGGTGAGAAATGGATGGAGAAGTGATGCTTGACTACACGGCTACCGTCATCCGCGACGAGGACCTCTGGGTCGTACGTATCGCGGGGCTGCCCGAACACGTCGTCGGAACGGTCGACTACGTGCACTTCTCCGAGATCAAGGACGAGGTTCCCGAGGCCATCGCCGATCTCACGGACACCGACCCGGAGGACTTCACGATCACCTGGCGTTACGAGTTCGGCGGCGAGGACGTGACCGAGGACGTCATCCAGTACCTCGTGGCGGAGGAGGAGTTCCGGCGTTCCCAGGCCGAGCGCGACCGGGCCCGCGCCCGGGTCCTGGAGACCATGCGGAGGGAGGGCGTCACCCAGCGGGCCATGGCCGACGTCGTCGACCTCTCCCACCAGCGTGTCCACCAGCTGCTCAAGGGCGTGGACACGCCGGTGCCCGGCGGACGCCGGGGGCGCCGCAGGGACGCCCCCGTGTCCTGACCTCCCCGGTTCAGGAGAGCGGGAACATCCCCAGCCGGGCGTGGTACTCGCCGGCGAGGCGCTCGGTGTCGCTGCCCACGTACAGCCCGCCGGAGGTGGCGAGCATCGCCTCCACGCCGTGGCCGCGCGTCCGGCCCGGGTTCCACGGCAGTGCCCTGCCGGTCCCGGGGTCCACGGCCCCGATGCCCTCGCGGGCCACCGAGCCGGGGCCGGGGTTGAGGGCGCCCTTCTCGTTGTCCATCCAGCGCTGGTGCCCGCCCACGTACACCGCCGCCGACGTGATCTCCACCGAGTACAGCGAGTCGCCGCCGGTCTTGTTGCTCCAGGTGGGGTCGGAGTCCGGGGTGTCGGTGTTCTCGAAGCGCGCGACGGACTTGCACAGGCCCGGCTTGACCTCCGGGCCGCCCGCCGTCACCACCGCGAAGTACGAGCCGTCCGGGGAGAAGTCCATCCGCCGCATGTAGGTGTGCAGCCGCACGTCCTCGCAGGGGGCCTCGTAGGCCGACGTGGACCACGGGGAGACCGAGCCGCTCGCGGTGTCGATCATGGCGATCTGGTAGCGGTCCTCGCCGTCCACCTCGGTGAAGGACCCGTTGACGACCAGCCGCCGCCCGTCCGGGCTCAGCGCCAGCTCCTGGACCTTCAACACGCCGTTGCGCTCCTCGGTCACGCTGGGGGTGAAGCCGGTGTCCACCTCGCCGGAACCGGAGTCGAGGCGGACCAGCGCGGGCTGCTCCACGCCGTTCACACCGGGGAAGCTGCCGCCCACGTACAGGTGCCCGCCGTCGCTGGCGACGCGGTGGACCCGGCCCCCGTCGAGGTCGGCGCGGAACCGCGGCACCTCGTCGCCGTCGTCGACCGACAGCCGGGTCAGACCGGTGGAGGGTTCACCGTCGACCGAGCGGAAGTCCCCGCCCGCGATCACCGTCCCGTCGGGCCCGGGGGCCAGCGTGGTGACGGTGCCGTCCAGCTCCGGTTCGAACCCGTGGAGGATGCGCCCGGTGCCGTGCTCGAACGCGAACAGGTGGGGCAGGTCGTGGGCGCGGCCCCCCTCGGCCGCGCTGACCCGCGTGAAGCTTCCGGCGACGAGGACGGTGTCGCCGACGCGCAGGATGTCCTTGACCGCCCCGTCCAGGACGTGCGGCGTCCACCGCACGGGCTGTTCGCCGACCACACGGGAGTGGTCGGCCCCTGAGGCGGGGGCGGCTGGTGCGGCTGGCGCCGCGGTCGCGGCCCCGGCGGGGAGTAGGAGCAGCGTGCCCATGGTCAGGGCGAGCAGCGGGCGGCTGGGTTTCACGGAGGATTCTCCCTTGGTCGTGCGGTCGTGCGGGTCGTGCGAACCGTGTGCGGGTCGGCGTGGTGACCGGCAGGAGGACTGAACGCATTCTCGCAAAGAGTCGCCACGAAATCACAGAGAGTGAGAATGGTGGCGCGGCCGACCCCGGCTTCCCCGTGCGGGGAGGGCCGGACGTGCCGGTCAGGCGGACGGAGCCGCCGCCAGGTGCCGCGTCTGCGCGGCCACGGCCCGGCTCCCGAGGTGGCGCGGTGCGTCCTCGGGCACGGGGTACCAGACCGCGGGGGCGTCCTCCCCGCCCAACATGGTGCCGGGGAGCGGTCCGCCCAGCGCGTGTTCCACGCCCGCGCGGCGCACCCCGTCCGGGCCCAGGGCCATGCCGACCGGGACGGCCAGCCCGTGCCAGCGGGGTTCGTACGTGACGTCGCGGCGTCCGCGCGCCCTGCGGACGTGGAGCACGTCCAGCAGGCCTTCCTCAGCGAGGGTCGCCACCAGGCCGGGCAGCGCGTCGAGGGGCTGCGCCGACTCGTCCCCGTAGCCGACGGCCATGGAGATCCGCTCGGTGCCCCGACCCCCGTCCCAGCCGACGCGGACGCCGCCGGTGAACGGGTGACCCGTCCCGTGCGGTCCGGAGAACTGGAGGATCGTCCCCTTCGGCGCGCGGTGGCGCGCCAACCGCACCAGCCGCTCGCGCTCCCAGGGGGCGAGCGCCGGTTCGTGCTCGCCCCACCCGGCGGGCAGCGCCCCGGCCAGGTGCTCGGCGACCACCTCCACGGCCCGGCCCAGGGGAGGGGCGAAGGACTCGCGGTGGCGCACCGACAGGTCCACGACCAGGTGCGCGCCCGTCGGGGAGTCGTCCAGGAACCCCTCCGCCGGTTCGGGCGCGCCCTCCTCCGGTGGGACGGGAACGTAGGCGTGTACGGGGTCCCAGCGCAATGGGACGCCGCTGACGCCGTCGAAGCAGCTCCCGTCCTCGGCGCGCACGGCCCAGCGGGCCAGCGGCTGGGTGAGCAGGGTGCGCAGGGCGTAGGTGAGCCGGGAGGTCCTCGGGGTGAGCAGTTGGAGTGCCGTTCCCTGTGCGCCGTGGGCGGCCACCGCGTCGAGGATCCAGGAGGAGAGGGGGACGACCTCGCGGTCCTGGGCGACGACCACCGCCTTCTCGGCGGCGGCCTCGACGGCGGGGTGCCCGCTCTCCTCCCACAGGGAGAAGTCGGCGCGGCCCGAGGTCCAGACGCCGCCGCCCAGCCGCAGGGCGAGGGCGTCGGCGAGCCGGTGGGCGGCCTCGCGTCCCGCCTCGTCGGGACGGGCGCGGATCTCGGTCCACCAGCACGTCTCGGGGAGGTTCACGGCGGCCTCCCCGCCGAGCAGCCGGGCGACCTCGCCGCGCGACTCGACCAGCTGGGCGGGTTCGAGCGCGGCCAGGACGCGGCGGTCGGTGTCGCACAGTTGGAGGACGTTGCCGCTGTCCAGCACGCGCACCAGCAGTTCGGGACCGGCCTCGCGCAGGGCCCGGGAGATCGCGCGCATGCCGGGTTCGGCGGCGAGCAGGGCCACCACGTCGTAGCTCAACCGTTCTCCTTGGCGGGTCGGGGGATCGGGGTGCGGGGGAAGGGGAGTGAGCTTCGGGGCTGGGGGGAGCGTTCCGCGCCGTGTCAAGGAACGCGGTACCGAGACGGACATCCTGCGCGAGAGACGCATCACTGTCTGTCGTTGGATACCGGCATAATACGCACAAAAGGGCAGCGCGGAGATGGGCACTCAGGCGCGGGACGGAAGGGGAGCACGTGAAGTTCGAGCTGGTGGAACCGGCGGAGCCACCGGATGCCCCGGAGCCGGCGGCAGGCGTCGCGACCGGGTCCTCCGCCGAGCCCACGGTGCCCCCCGCCTCCTCTCCTGGGGCGCACGAGGTGCTGGCCGCGCGCATGCGCGACCGCAGCGAGGAGCTGGGCACGCGTCTGACCAGGATCATCGAGGCCGTCCGGCCCGCGCTCCACCGGATGGAGGCGGGCATCGTCCGGGCGGAGCGCGAACTGGCCGGTTCCGGTCACGGCCCCGCCCCCGTGCCCCCGGACACCTTCCGCGCTGACCGCTTCGCCGGTAAGACGGCACGGGAGGCGGTCACGGCTCCGGCAGAAGGTTCGGGCCCGGCGGCCGTGGCCCCCGCCCCCGCGACGAACGAGGAGAACCGATGAGCGGATGGAACATCGACGCGCCCTCGGTGGGCGTCGTGCTCAACGACGTGCTGGGCCAGGTGGGCGACGGCGGCGGCGAGGCCCTGGACGGTTCGCTGACCACCACCGGCGACGAGATCCTCGACGCCGCCACCGCCGCGTGCAGCGGGCCCGTGGAGACGGAGCTGTACTACTTCCTGGAGCACGTCGGCGGCATGGCCGAGGAGACGGTCGCCCGCGCGGGTTCGGCGATGGAGGGATGCGCGCTCGCCGTGGACGCCTACCTCCTCGGCGACGAGGAGATGGCCGCCGAGGCGCAGGGCAACGCCGGTTCGATCGACACCCTCGACCCCCTCAACCCGCCCGTGTGAACGGAGGGCCGCCCCCGCTCCTTCCGCCGCGCGGGCCTCCCCGGCCCGCCCGGTGCGTAGCCCGAGTTCCGGCCCTTCCGGGCGCCAAGCCGCCCCCGAGCCCCCGTTCCCCCACCACCCCCCGGAGTTGACGTGCCTCCCGTCGACGTGATGAGTCCCGTCCCCGACCCCCGCAACCAGCAGCCGCTGGACATGGACTTCGATGTCCTGATCGTTCCCGGGGCCATCCCGATCCCGGGGACCTCCGTGGAGATCCTCCAGGGCGCGGTCTCCGCCATGCGCACGGCCGCGGGCGAGGTCGCTGAGGGAGGGGAGGGGAGGGGAACGAGTCCACCTGGCAGGGGTTGCAGCCCCACTACACCGCGCCCGAGTCCGAGACCCTGTTCGCCGCGATGGGTCCGGTGGCGGCCAAGGGCGGGACCATCCTGGACGACGTCACCACGGTCGCCAGCGCGCTGGACACCTTCGCCGAAGCGGCGCAGACCGCCAAGACCACCCTCAACGCGCTCAAGGACGAGGCCACGACCTTCGCCGAGGAGATGAGGGACAAGGAGCACTGGAGCGCCAACCCCCTCGACTATGCGGAGAACCGCAGGCTGAAGCTCCAGGTGAACGGGGTCTGGGCCACGTTCCAGGAGGCGGAGCGGACCTGCGCCAACGCCATCTCGGCCGTCTCCGGTTCCGGTAACTCCTACGTCGCGGCCAGCGGCGAAGCGCCGGGCGCGGGGGAGATCGTCTACGGCCTGGACCCGGACGACGTCCCTGACGTGGCGTACGACCTCACCAGCCTCGCCGACTGGCAGCGGGCGATGGAGGACACCTGGCACCAGCTGGAGTACTCGGAGAAGCCCTGGCCCGCGGACTGGGCGACCGACGCCTTCATGGCCCAGTGGGACAACTTCGGCCCCGGCATGCTCTGGGACGTGGGCGTGGGGGCGGTCGCCTGGACCGGCCTGTGGCGCGAGGGCAGCGGGTGGGCCAACAGCGTCGGTGAGGCCACGGACAACTTCTTCACGCACAAGCAGGAGACCCTCGAAGGGCTCGGCTCGCTCGCCGGGCTCTACGGCGAGGACGGGTGGATGAACCCGTTCGACTCGGACGAGCGCTCCGGCCAGACGTGGCGGGCCAACGCGGGTGCGGCCTGGACCGAGGTGGCGCACGACGTCGTGCCGTGGCGGGAGTGGGAGGACCGGCCCGCGTACACGGTCTACACCGGGGCCGGGAACGCGGCGCTGACCCTGGTGTCCCTCCCGGTCAGGGGAGGGACGATCCTGAGCAGCCTCGGCCGGGGCGGCTCGGGCCTGCCCGACCTCGACCCGGTGGACCGGCCGGAGGTGGTGTGGGAGCCGGGCGCGGCGGCGCGGCCGGGGTTCAGCCTGTCGCAGACGTTCAGCGAGATCAGCGACGACTTCTCCGACACCACGGGGGGCTTCGGGGCGGGGTTCGGGGACCTGTCGGCGCTGATCGACCGCTTCTCGGCGGGCGGTCCGGTGGGTGGCGGCGTCCCGGCTGGGGGCGGTGGTTCGGACCTGCCCGTCTTCGTTCCGGAGCCGGGTGCGCCGGGGGCCGCGCGTCCCGTCACCGCGCCGGTCGCAGGGGACTCCGGCGCGCCGGACGACGGTCGTCCGGGCAACGGGCGGTCAGGTGGCGACCGTCCGGGTGAATCGGACCGGCCGCGCCGCGAGGACGAGCACGAGGTGCTGGCCGCGGCGGACCAGCCCGGTCCGCCGCGTCGCGGGGACGAGGACCGGCCTTCCCTGGCTCCGCACCATCTCGACGCGCCGAGCACCGAGCGCTGGCCGGAGATGGAGGAGTTCCTGGACTCCGAGCACCGGCGTGGGGACGACGAACAGTCCGTCGCGGACCGGGATTCGGAGTTCTCCGAGGCGGACTCCCACCGGCCGCTGGACGTCACGGCGGATAGTGCCTCTGGTGCCGCCCCGAACAACAGGCTGTTCGCTTCCCTCGGTCTGGACGCAGGGGAGATCGAGCGGGAGTACGAGCGGGACGTCGAACGGACGACGCAGCAGGTCGTCGACACGGTGGAGGAGTTCCGCGCGCTGCCCGCCGAAAGGCAGCTTGAGTGGCTGCGCGTGAACCAGCTGGTCGGCGCCAACGTGGGAGGCCCGCAGAACTCCGACTTCGGCGGCTTCGTAAACGAGGACTTCGGGATCACCGCCTCCCATGACCCGAACTCGGGCAATGGCGATGGTCCGCCCCGGACGTCCCAGGACGGCACCTCCAGCACCGGTTTCACACCCGGCGGTGACGGAGACACCAGCCGGGGGGGCACCACCGGCGGCCGCCCCGTTCCCGAGGGTGGCAGCAGTGACGGACTCGGTGGCGAGCGAGTTGAACGTGGTGATGGCGAGGGTAGTCCCAGTAACGATCTTGATGACGGCGGTGCTGGTACCGAAGACTCCGAGTCAGTTGACCCCCGCGAACCTAGTAGGCCTGCTCTGCCCGAGAGGGTCATTAATGACTTGAGGGATTTTGATTCAAGAATAATGAAGTATGGCGATTCTGTGTTTATGCTCGACCGGTCCGGGCTCAAGCATATATTGGAGCGCCACCACCCTGCATATTGGAACGGGTCCAAGAAGGCCGACCAGAGTTATTTTCTGCAAAGCATGAGCATCGACGATGTCGTGGACGCTATTGGGCAGGTGATGAATCAAAAAAAGGGGGAGCTGATCGAAAAGGGTTCACTGGGGATGTATCAAATTTCTGGGAAGGTGGGCGGGGAAAAATTTGTGCTTGGGCTTAAGAATGGAAGGGTTGGGCAATTTTATCCTGTATACTAGGGAGTTCGGTCCAGGGAGGTGGGGGCGCGTGTCTGTCCGTATTAAATCGTTTCTGAGGAAAGCAGACGGGAATTTTGTTCCTGTTCAGTCGTGGAAGGGTCCAATTGGCGATACTGATTACCTGGAGGGGGCTCTGGAGCTAAATGTAAACGGAACCCCGTTGATCACCACGGCCATGTGGGACTACATTGATCAACTATGGGCCTACATCCTTAACTCTCTTAATGAGCTTGCTTCGGATAATTCCTCGCATGCGTACTTTCCCGATCAGCCAATAAAATTGGAAATGAAGAGGATTGCTCGGGGTGTGCTTCATGTATCCATTGGTTCTCGGTCTGGAAAGTTCAATAACTCAACCCGGGTGCAAGAGGGGGAGTTTGTTCAGAATTTGATCGATGCGGGGGAGGGTTTTTTCTTGCAGATGCAAGAACTGGACCCGGAGAGCGGAAGTCAATATGAGATTGAAATCGAGAGGATCGCGGCCTTGCGTTCTGCTTACTCAACGCGAGATTGCTAGGTGCTTCTTATAGGATCGTGTGTCCGGTCCTGCTCGCTCGGGGGGATCGGTAGGTGGGTGCGAAAGGGCATGGCGGACACGACAGCAGGATCATCATTCCTCGGCGGGGGTCGTGTGGGAGCGCACGCGAAGCCAGCCGTGTGGCGTGTGGTGGTGGTCGTCGGTGGTCCACTCGTCGGCGTGGAACTCCCGGCCGCAGAAGCGCGCCGTGTCCGGAGGGAGCGGAGCGTGCGGTGGCCCGCCCCCGGGACCGGTCAGTGGGTGAACACGATGGAGCGCAGGCCGGGCGGCACCGCGTTCGGGTCTACGGGGAAGGGGGCCCACTCGCAGGGTGGCCGGATCGGGTATCGGCTTTCCGGCGCTAGCGGCCGGTCCTCAAGCGGCTCTGGCGGCTCCGGTCTCCGTCTCGGCGGGGAACGGGACGAGGGGGCCGACGGCTGGTTGGAAGGGTGCTCGCCGGAGGAGTTCGGCGATACTAATTAATTCATAAGTTTCCGTACTTCATGCGTGGTCCGGAGGGGCATCTCGGATGTAGGACAGGTGCGGGTCGCCGAAGAAGGCGCGCACGATGCGGGGCGTCTTTTGCAGGCGGGCGAGCG
>NZ_JAAXPG010000031.1 GCF_012396365.1 Nocardiopsis alborubida
ACCCGGTCGTTAAGTCTCTTTGCGCTGATGGTACTGCCCTGTGGTGGGGTGGGAGAGTAGGTCGCTGCCACGGTTTTTCTTGAGGGGGGAGGGGTTGCCTTGCGGGGCGGCTTCTCCCCTCTTTTTTTGTTGTGGGGGTGGTGGGGTTGTCTTGTCGGGCGGCTCTGTCTCCTCTTTTTTTGTGTGGGTGTTTGTGCGTTTGTGAACGCGGGGGGCGGGGCGTGGTGTGTTCTGCGGACGACCCGCGTTCCACCCCTGGGGCGCATGACCGTCCCGCTCACGCAGGCCACTGTCCGTTTCTGTTCTCGCCGGTGGGACAATTCCCGAATGACGAAGACAATCCCCGCCGAGCTCCTGGCCGCCGCGGAGGCCGCGAAGGGCTTCATGCCCACGGACGAGGGCACCGCCCTCTTCGAGGCCGCTGTCGACTACGCCCAGGTCGGACCGATCGTGGAGATCGGTACCTACTGCGGCAAGTCCACGATCTTCCTCGGCGCGGCCGCCCGCGCCACGGGCGCCAAGGTCCTCACGATCGACCACCACCGGGGCTCGGAGGAGCACCAGGAGGGCTGGGAGTACCACGACGCGTCCCTGGTGGACGAGGCGACGGGCAGGTTCGACACCCTTCCGCACTTCCGGCGCACGATCACCGAAGCGGGCCTGGCCGATGAGATCATCGCGCTCGTCGGCCGGTCCGCCGATGTCGCCGCTGTCTGGGGCACCCCGCTCGGCATGGTCTTCATCGACGGCGGTCACAGCGAGGAGGCCGCCCAGAACGACTACTCTGGCTGGAGCCCCCACATCGCCTCCGGCGGAGCCCTCGTCATCCACGACGTGTTCCCCAACCCCGAGGACGGCGGCCGACCGCCCTACAACATCTACCGGAAGGCACTCGACTCGGGGGAGTTCAAGGAGACGCGTGTGGTGGGATCCCTGCGCGTGCTCGAACGAACCGGGGGAAGGTGAGCGGGCTAACAGTCTTTCCGATGCACAGCTGCCAAGGGCAACCCTTGGGTAAGAAGTGACAGTACGCTTACCTGCTCGGACTTGACATGGTTACGGGCGGGTATCGTGGCTTGGAGGGCTGAGCGATGGCGGCGTTATTCCCCGAATTACCGCTTCGGTCCTGACTCGAACTGAACGATCCGGGGCACCTGCGCGTCAAACATGAGGACGGCACGGTGCCGGACGTGATTTGCCATGGGGGCGGGGAACTGAGCGAGAGCACACACGGCGAAAGCGGGGCGGATGGACAGCGTCCCGGGAAGGACACGCCGGACACCAGGAACACCTCTGCCGAAGAGCTGTCCGACAAGCACACTCCCGAGGGTGGAATACCCACCACCGAGGGAAACCAATCCACTCATGACGCTCCTGGAGGAGAAGAAGGCGTAGGAGAACAGCCTGAACCGGAGTTCATCAGCCCGGTCACCTTCAAGACCAGCGGTACCTTCCTTCGCGACAAGGTCGCCCGCAACCTCGCGGAACAGGGCTTCGGTCCCGATGACACGAGCGGCGACGCCGCGGAGGAGACCTCCGGCGTTCCCGCTGACACGTACGGCACCGATGCCACTGACGCCTCCCCGGAAGCCGGCTCCCCCGCCTCAGCCGGCAGTACGGGCACGGAGGAGCCGGACACGTCCCAGGACGGCGTCCGCGGGCACGGTCAGCCCCCCCCGGCCGACCGGTCCTCCGCAGTCGGCGACACGTCCGTCGACCAGGACGGTACGGCCGGTACCGGCGAGCCCCCAACGCCGGCGCCCGACCAGACCGAGCCCATCTCGCTCGACTCCGTCCGAGCCGCCGCCTCGGCCGCGGAGGCACCCGGCGACGCCTCCGAGAACGCCGGTACCGCGGAGGACGGGACGGACCTCTGGAGCCCGCGCGGGCAGGAGGACACGGGAGCCCCCAAGAGCCCCGTGGCCGGAACCGTGACCGACGTCCAGGACTTCGAGGACGGGTCCACCGGGCGCGATGAGTCCGCCGCGTCCGCTGTGCCCGCCGCGCCGGATGCCGTCGCCCCGGACCGCGACGGAGAGCAGAGGATCGACGAGTCCTCCGCGGCCGAGACCGCGTCCCTGTGGCCTGAGCCGCGCCGCCTCTCGTCCTACATGTCCGAGTCGCCCTCCGACGCACAGGGTGATCGGGGCGCCGCCCCCGGTTCCACGGCGGCCGGTGCCGCAGGAGCGGCCGCGGCTGGCGCCTACTCCGGGGCACACGGCGACCCCACCGGCTCCAGTAACTCCGGCGGCCCCAGTGGTCCCACCGGCCCCGGCGGCCCCAAGGGACCGGCCGGTCCCGGCGGCACCGGTCCCGGCGGGCCCAAGGGGCCGGGCGACCCCAAGGCGCGGGACGGAAAGAAGAAGGGTGCGGGCCAGAAGGCGAAGAAGCCCCTCTGGTGGAGGATCCTCCGGGTCTTCCTCATCGTCACCGGCGTGTTCTTCATCGCCGGGTGCGGTGTCTTCGCCTTCTTCTACACCACCGTCGAGGTCCCGGACGCGGCCAAGGCCGACGTCCTGGAGGAGGGTTCGACCTTCTACTTCGCCGACGGCGAGACCGAGTTCGCCTACCGGGGCACCCACCGGGAGATCCTGTCCTACGACGAGATGACCGCGGGTGGTGAACACGTCGTCGAGGCGGTCATCTCCGCGGAGGACCGCGGCTTCTGGACCGAGCCCGGCGTGTCCGTGAGCGGTACCGCACGCGGGGTCTGGTCCACCGTCACCGGACAGCAGGTCCAGGGCGGCTCCACCATCACCCAGCAGATGGTCCGCAACTACTACGAGGGCATCACCCGGGACGTGTCCATCACCCGCAAGGTGCGGGAGATCATCATCGCCCTCAAGGTCGACCGGGGCGAGACGAAGGAGTGGGTGATGGAGCAGTACCTCAACACCATCTACTTCGGTCGCAACGCCTACGGAGTCCAGGCCGCCTCGCAGGCGTACTACCACAAGGACGTCCAGGAGCTGGAGCCCGCCGAGGCCGCCTTCCTGGCCGCCGCCATCCAGCAGCCCACCCCCTTCGGTGAGGCCGACGTGGAGACCACTCCCGGAATGGAGCGGCGCTGGGAGTACGTCGTCGAGGGCATGGTCACCACGGGAGCCATCACCCAGGCCGAGGCCGACGAGATGGAGTTCCCGGCGCCCGAGCCCGAACGGCCCACTGAGGGCACGGACCTGAGCGGTTACAAGGGCTACATGCTCCAGGAGGCCATGAACGAGCTGGAGCGGCTCGGCTTCACCGAGGACCAGATCAACCGCCAGGGCTACAGGATCGTCACCACGTTCGACCAGGGCATGATGGACGCCGCCTACGCGGCGGTGGAGGAGATGGTCCCGCCGGAGAACCGGCCCGAGGGCGTCAACGTCGGCCTGACCACCATCGACCCGGAGACGGGCGAGGTCCTGGCCTTCTACGGCGGCCACGACTACTGGGAGAACCAGTACGACAGCTCCTTCCTCGGCGCGGCGCAGACCGGTTCGGCCTTCAAGCCCTATGTGCTCGCCACCGCCCTGGAACAGGGTTACAGCCTCAACTCCACCGTGGACGGGCGCGGTCCGCGCACCATCGCGGGCTCGCGCATCCAGAACGCGGGCAACTCGCCGGGCGGCGTCATGACGCTCACCCAGGCCACCCAGGTCTCCAACAACCTCGGCTTCATCGAGCTGGCCCAGGAGGTCGGTTTCGAGAGCGTCCGCGACACCGTCTACGCCGCGGGGTGGCCCGAGGGGAGCGTCCCCGACAGCCAGCTGGTGCCGGTCATGCCGCTGGGCGCCTCCAGCGCCCGCACGGTCGACCAGGCCAGCGGGTACGCCACCTTCGCCAACGGCGGCGTGCACGTCGAGGCGCACGTGGTCAGGGAGATCGTCGACTCCGAGGGCGAGAACGTGCGCCCGGAGGTGGAGAGCAACAGGGCTCTGGAGGAGGAGACCGCGGCAGACGTCACCCACGCCCTCCAGCAGGTGGTCAACGGCGGTACCGGTACCGCGGCGCGGCTGCCGAACCACCCCACCGCGGGCAAGACCGGTACCACCGACGGCAGTGTCGCCGCATGGTTCGTCGGTTACACCCCGCAGCTGTCCACGGCGGTGGGGATCTACAGCGGCAACAACGAGAGCTTCAGCATCCCGGGATACGGCAGTCTCTCGGGCGGTACGCTCCCCGCGTCGCTGTGGAACCGGTACATGAGCAACGCGATGGAGGGTTACGAGCCCGGCTCGTTCCCGAACCCGGCCTTCAGCGGCACCGCCGAGAACTGGGCCCCGGACGTGTCCACCGAGCAGCCCGAGCAGCCGCAGCAGCCGGAGGCTCCCGTGGAGCCGGAGACGCCCACCGAGCCGGAGGCGCCGACCACGCCGGAGGTGCCCACCACGCCGGAGACGCCCACCACGCCGGAGTGGCCGGAGTTCCCCGGCCCCGGGACCGAGCCGGGTACCGGTGAGGGCGGCGGTGGAGAGGAGGGCGGCGGCGGTGACGGCGGCGAGAGCCCGCCGGCCAGACGCGACGACCTCTGGTGACGGCCGGGTCCGGTGGTGACCGGAGCCGGTGAGAACGGGGAGGGCCCGGCGGTGCGCACCGCCGGGCCCTCCCCGTTGTGTCGGGTCTCCCGTGTTCCGTCGCGGCCTAGCCGACGGGGTCCCCGTCCCAGGTGTGCAGGAAGACCCGTGAGCCCGGCGTGGTCCCGGTGAGCGCGTCCACCGCCAGGATCACGGCGGCCGACGTCCACGTGCTGCGTTCCACCGGCCAGCGCACCTGCTCGGCGAACTGGTAGCCCGTCCAGTACACGCCGTCGTCGGCGTCGCGCAGGTGCTGCACGTCCCGTAGGAGGCGCACACCCGCGTCCACGTCGCCGACGGCGGCCAGGGCAAGCACCAGCTCGGAGGACTCCGCCGCGGTCACCCACGGCTGGTCGCTCACGCAGCGCACGCCCAGCCCGGGCACCACGAAGCGGTCCCAGCGCGCGGCGATCCGCTCCTTGGCGGCGGTGCCGCGCACGGCGCCGCCCAGGACGGGGTAGAACCAGTCCATCGAGAAGCGGCCGCGGTCCGCGAACAGGTCCTCGTGCTCGTTGATGAGCACCGCGAGACGGTCGGCGGCGGCCGTCCACGCGGGACGGGAGCGGCCCAGGCGCGCGGCCAGGGCGGCGCCGCAGCGCAGCGCGTGGTGCACGCTCGCGCACACCGTCAGCAGCGCGTGGTCGCCGGGGGCGCCGTTCTCCGAGCGGGCCCACAGGATCTCCCCGTGCTCGCCGCGCAGCGCCAGGACGAACTCCAGGCCCTCCTCGACCACCGGCCACATCCGCTCGGCGAACGCGGTGTCCCCGGTGGCGAGCAGGTGGTGGAGCAGGCCCACCGCCGGGTAGGCGGCGTGGTTGGCCTCGCGCAGCCGCGTCACCGGGACGCCCTGGCGGAACTTGGCGGGCCACCCGCCCTCGGGCGCGCGGCTGTCGGCCAGCCACAGGTAGGCGCGCCGGGCCGCCTCGGCGTGTCCGGGCGAGCCGAGGCCGGTCACGGTCAGGGCCATGGCGCACTCCACGTGGTCCCACACGTCGGTGTGCCCGCCGGGGAACCACGGGATGGCCCCGCTGTCCTCCTGGCAGCGCACGAGGTAGGAGGCCGAGCGGTGCAGCTGTTCGGCGTCGAGCACGCCGGGCAGGCTCAGGGCGGCGGCGCGCGGCGGCGTTCCGGCCGTGGGCGTGGGGGCGACGGACATCAGGCGGCGTGCGGTTTGCGCACGTACACGACCACGCTCTTGCCGATGACCGGGTTGAGCAGGCGCTCGGCCACGCGGGTCACCGCGGGTGCCTTGAGCATGTCCCACACCAGCATGTCGTGGTAGGCCTTGGCGAGCGGGTGGTCGTTCCGGTCGGTGCCCACCGCGCACTTGATCCACCAGTAGGGCGCGTGCAGGGCGTGCGCGTGGTGGTGCGGGCCGATCTCGAAGCCGGTGGCCTTGAGCTTGGCCTCCAGTTCGGCGCGCGTGTAGATGCGGATGTGCCCGCCCTCGTTGGTGTGGTACTCCTCCGACAGGGCCCAGCACAGGCGCTCGGGAAGGAAGCTCGGCACGGTCACCGCGGCGATGCCGCCGGGCCGCAGCACCCGGAACAGCTCCGCCATCGCGGCGGTGTCGTGCGGGACGTGCTCGAAGATCTCGGCCGCGACCACCCGGTCGAAGCTGGCGTCGTCGAAGGGCATGTCCAGGGCGTCGCCCTTGACGGTCTCGGCCCTGGCCTCCTCGGGAGCCTCGCCCTCGTGGCGCATCGCGGCGAACATGGTCTCGACCTCGGCGAGGTCGGCGACGTTCTGGTCGAAGGCCACGATGTCGGCGCCGCGTCGGTAGACCTCGAAGGCGTGGCGGCCGCCGCCGCAGCCCAGGTCGAGCACGCGGTCGCCCGGGCCGACGGGGAACAGGTTGAAGTCGACGGTGATCAGTGGAGGCTCCCTGGGGATCTGGCTCGGGGATCTGGGCTTTCGGCCCCGCGGCCGCGGGGCGGTGGGTCGTCGCGCGGCCCGCCGGGGTGCCGTGCGGCCCCGGTGTGTCAGGCGCCGTTCGCGCGGGCCCGCTCGGGTGCGGGCTCAGCGGGTGCGGGGCGCGCGTCTCCGTCGGCGGGGCGGTTGCCGCCGTCGGCGGGGCGGTCCCCCCTCACGGCGTCGATGGTGGAGGCGTAGCGGCGCGCGGTCAGCTCGGCGACGGCCCTCCAGGTGAAGCGCTCCTGGACCCGCCGCCAGGCGGCGGCGCCCATGCGCTCGCGTTCGACGTCGTCGTCGAGCAGGGCGGCGAGCGCGTCGGCGAGCACCTCGGGGTCGCCCGGGGGCACCAGGCGCCCGGCGTCCCCGTCGGTGCCCACGACCTCGGGCAGGGCCCCGGCGTGGCTGGCCACCAGTGGCGTGGCGCAGGCCATGGCCTCCACCGCGGGCAGGGAGAACCCCTCGTAGAAGGACGGGACGACCGCGACCTGCGCGCTGGCGACGAGTTCGGCCAGGGCGGTGTCGTCGATGCCGCTGACGAACTCGACGCGGTCGCGCAGGCTCAGCTCGTCCACCAGCCGGTCGGTGGGGCCGCCGGGCTTGGGCCTGCTGACGACGGTCAGGGTGATGTCGCGTTCGGTGGCGAGCTTGGCCGCGGCGCGCAGCAGGACCGCCACGCCCTTGAGGGGGCTGTCGGCGCTGGCGGTGCACACGATGCGTCCCGGTACGCGCTCCAGCTCGGGGCGCGGGTGGAAGTGGCGGGTGTCCACACCCAGCGGGGTGACCTCCATGGCGGCGGGGGCGACGCCGAACTCGCGGGCGATGTCGTCGGCGGAGGACTGGGAGGGCACCAGGATCGGGTCGAGCCTGCGGGCGACCCTGGCCTGCATGCCCACGAACCCGTACCAGCGGCGCTTGGTGAGTTTCTGTAGCCCCCGGGCCTCGGCCAGTTCGATCCTGCGGTCCACGCTGATGGGGTGGTGGATGGTGGTGACCAGCGGCAGCCCGGCGGACCTGATGCCGAGCAGTCCCCAGCCCAGCGTCTGGTTGTCGTGGACGACGTCGAAGTCGTCCAGGCGGCGGCGCAGTTCGCGGTTGGCGCGCAGGGAGAAGGTGAGGGGCTCGGGGAACCCGGCGGTCCACATGGTGGCGACCTCAAGGGCGTCGATCCAGTCGCGCCACTCGCGCACGGGCGGGGCCTTGAAGGGGTGGGCGTCGTTGTACAGGTCCAGGGAGGGGACCTTCTCCAGGGTCACGCCCTCGTCCAGGACGGGGTAGGGCTGGCCGGAGAGGACGGTGACCTCGTGGCCCAGGGCGGCCAGCTCACGCGACAGGTGGCGGACGTACACGCCCTGTCCGCCGACGTGCTGCTTGCTGCGGTAGGACAGCAGGGCGACGCGCAGGGGGCGCTCGGCACGGGGCCGTGGGCTCGGTGTGGTGCCCGACTGGGTCAAGAGTCCACCTCTTCGTTGGGTCGCGGGCCCGGTCGCCGTGGGCGCGGATGCCGTCGGCCGGTGACAGGCGCGCGCGTGCCTATGTTACTCGGCAGTTGTGTTCGGGTCGGCGTCGGGCCGGTTGGTAAGGGATCCTATGTCGGACGTCCCGCGGTGGCGCTCCAGCGGGGCACGTCGTCGCGTCCGGCGCGGCGGGCGAGGCCGCGTTCCTCCAGGAGCCGCAGGTGGGCGGCTGTCTCGGAGGCGGCCATGTGACGGGCCTGGACGCGCATGCGGTCCCAGGGGCGTTTCCAGGCGAGTCCGGAGGTGACCGCCCACAGCGTGGCGGGGCCGTCGTCGAGGAGGCGGACGATCTCGTCGAGCCGCTCCTCGTGGTGGGCCGTGATCTCCCGCGCACGTGCGGTGAGTCCGAGGAAGCGCGTCTCGTGCGAGGGCAGGCACTCCAGGCGGTCGGCTCCGGGGAGGCGGCCGACGTCGCGCTGGGAGGCGAGGAAGGACCCCAGCGGGTCTCCGTCCTCGGACAGCAGGGGGAACTGGCCCACGTGCGGGGTGATGCGGGGCAGGACGTGGTCCCCGGTGAAGAGCCTGCCGCCGTCGGCCAGGTGCAGGCACAGGTGGCCGGGGGTGTGCCCGGGGGTCCACACGGCGCGCAGGTCGCGGCCGGGCAGGTCGACCGCCTCGCCGTCGGACAGGGCCAGGTCGGGGAGCGCGGGGGCGCTGACCAGGTCGCGGTCCTCCCGCAGGGCCCGCACGTCCTCCTCGGGGAAGCCGGAGCGGCGCAGTTGGTCGGCGATCCCGGCCAGCCGGGTCCGCGGGGGGACGGCGCGCAGGCGCTCGATGACGGCGATGTCGGCCGGGTGCATGGCGATCCAGGCGTCGGAGGCCGCGCGCAGGCGGCCGGCCAGGCCCGAGTGGTCGGGGTGGAAGTGGGTGAGGACGGCGCCGCGGACCTGTTCCACGGTGTGCCCGGTCCGCTCGATGCCGCGGACGAGCGCGTCCCAGGCCTGGTCGTGGTCCCAGCCGGTGTCGACGAGGACGGGGCCGCCGTGGCCGGTGAGGACGTAGACGTAGGTGAAGCCGAGGGGGTTGCCGGGGATGGGCACCGGCAGGCTCCAGACTCCGTCGCCGAGGTCCTCTACGGGGGGTGTGTCGCGCATACGGTGGGCGACCTCTCACTAGAAACCGAATCCGGTTCGATTCTAGGGCGCGGACGGCTCCCGGTCGCGGGCGGGGCGGTGTGGGGAGGGGCGGGCGTCCGGGCTGCGGTGCGGGGCGGGTGGCGGTGCGGAGCGCGCGGAGGGAGGCGGGCGTCCGGGCGGCCGGGGGAGGGGCCGTGTTCATGCGCAGTACACAAATGAGAACAAATTCTACAAAGCCTGTCAGGTGATCCGAAAACCCCGGTCCCCTTTTCGTATTGCTACTGCTACGTCGGGCGATGAGGTGAGGATCATGGGCTTGGAGGGCCACCTCGGGGGGCATCCTTTAGATAACGTGTTCTCGTAACAGCCGCCGCCTCTGGGTGGGCGTCGGCGACGGGCATCAGCGCCGCGGCGAGCGGGCAGCGCGCGGGCTGACGACGAAGGGAAGACCCTGTGGCGGTGCAGGCGGCGAGCGGAACGATGTCACGAAGTCAGACCCAGCGCCGCAAGCGCATCGTGCAGACGGCGGCCGCGCTGGCCGTGCGCGGTGGTGTCGAGGCCATGCAGATGCGTTCGGTGGCCGAGCGCGCGGGGGTCGCCCTGGGTACGCTCTACCGGTACTTCCCCTCGAAGATGGACCTGGTCGTGGCCGTGGTCACCGAGGAGCTGGACCTGCTGGAGGGCGGTATCGTCCGCCGCCCGCCCACCGCCGACACCCCCGCCGAACGCGCGGTCGACGTCCTGCTGAGGGCCACGCGCGGACTGATGCGCGAGCCCGAGCTGGCAGACGCGCTGGTGCGCTCGCTCATCATGGCCGAGGTCAAGATCGAGCTCGACGTGCGCATCTCCGATCTGGTGTGGCGGGTGGCCACCGGCAACCTGGAGGGCGCCGGTGATGAGGACGGCGCCGAGGTGGACCGCGACAGCACCGGCTACGTCCTGGTGGGCGCGCTGACCAGCGTGTGGATCTTCGAGCTGGTGGAGGTCCTCAAGGGCCGCCGCGACGTGGACGAGGTGGAGCGGCGGCTCCAGGCCGCGGCCGAGCGCCTGCTCGCCCCCTTCTGATCCGCTTCCTCCCCCCGTCCCGACGGGGACCGGCGTCAGCCACCGCCGAAGAACAGCCCCAACAGCCCGTCGAGCAGACCTCTGTCGCCCCCGTCCCCGCCCTCCTCGGGCGGGTCGCCGGGGGCGTCGTCGTCTCCGGAGTCGCCCCCCTCAGGCTCGTCCGCACCGCTGTCGGACTCCCCGTTCCCGGGCGGCGGACTCGCCTCCCCGGTGGGCGGTGCGGGCGTGGTCCGCTCCGGATCCGGGGCGGGGGCCTCGTACCCGCTGCCGCCGCCGTCCTCCTGCCGCGGCTCCGTGGCGGTCTCCGGTTCGCTCCGCTCCGTCGACGTGGCCGGGGGCTCCGCGGTCGGTCCGACCTCCGGTTTGGTGTCCGCGTCGGTCGCGTCGGTCTCCACCCCCGGGACCAGCGGGCCGCGCTCGGCCTCGTCGGGTCCGGCGCCGATCATCGTCGAGGGGGCGCCCACGGCGCTGGCCCACGCCCACAGCGCGACCGCCAGCACCGCCGTGGCCAGTCCGGAGACGGCGGGCAGCGGCCAGCGGCGGCGGGCGGAACGCTCCCTGCCGTCGGGATCGTCAGCGGAGTCGGGTTCGGTGGCGGTACCGGCACGGGATCCGGGACCGCCCCCGGGTCCGGCCAGCGGGGTGACCGCCTCCTCGCGCACCGGGTGGTCGCGCGTGGTCAACCGGTCGCCGGGAAGGGCGCGGGGCGGCGCCTCGGGGCCGGGCTCGGCCGCCTCGGCCTCCTCCTCGACCGTCCCCGCTGCGCGGGAGCGGTGCGCCGGATACCCCTCGCCGGTGAGGGGGTGCATCTGCGCGGCGACGCGCTCGCGGACGGCGCCGAGGCCGGGATCCGTGCAGGTGCGCACCACCGCATCGCGCAGGCCGGGCGGCGGGCCGGGCGGGCGCAGCAGGGCCAGCGCCTGGGAGACGTCGTGCACCTGGGCGCGCCAGGCGGCGCTGCCCGGGCCGCCGGTGTCCTCGGCTCCGTCCGGTGCTCCCGCCTCCCGGGGGGCCCGGGAGGCGGGAGCGCGGTGTCCGTCCAGGTTCTCCGCGGCCCGGCGGATCGCCGAGCGGGTCAGCTCGCCGCAGATCTGGGGGTCCAGGCCCAGGACGCGCGCGACCGCGGAGGTGGGCAGCGCGTGCCGCAGGTTCAGCTCCACCAGTTCGCGGTGGCTGGCGGGCAGCCGGGCGAACATGCGGGCCGCCGGCTCCTCCGCGGGCACCGTGGCCAGCCGGGTGTAGGGGCTCACGTGGGCCAGGCCCCGGCGATGGCAGGCCGAGCGGACCAGGGCGTACAGCCAGGAGCCGAGGTCGGCCGGGTCCGCGCGCCGCGAGTCGAGGACGACACCGGCGACCAGGCCGTCGTGCACGGCCTCGGCCACCTGCCCGGTGTCCTCACCCAACAGCGACCAGGCGTACCGGTACAGGGACGGCGCGAAGGCGTCGTAGAGCGCCCCGACCGTCGACGGTTCGCCTGGTTCGCTACCTCTGGTCACTTTTCTAACCCCCCGTTTCCCGTGACGGTAGCGAGGGGAGCAGCGACGCGTGGGTGAATCGTCTACCTGTGTCGTGAAGGTAAGACTTCTGTAACCTCAGGGTCGGATGCGGGCCCAGACGGTCGCGGATCGGCTACTCTCCGCCGCGTGACGGCGACCCGATGGCGATCATCCGCTCGACGGAGCGGCGGGCGCGCGCGGAGGTGTCGGCGTCGACCGTGATCTCGGTCGTGCCGAACCGCAGCGCGTTGAGCAGCTTGTCGGCGTCGATCATCTTCATGTAGTGGCACTCGGCGCGCGAGTTGACCGCCTCGAACTCCGTGCTCGGGTTGGCGTTGCGCAGCTGGTGCAGCATGCCTGTCTCGGTCGCGATGAGGACCTTCTTGGCGCTGGTGTTCTCCGCGGCGGTGAGCATCCCGCCGGTGGAGAGGACCTTGACGCGCTCCTGCGGGACGGCGCCGCTGCCCACGAGGTAGAGGGCGGAGGTGGCGCAGCCGCACTCGGGGTGGACGTAGACCTCGGCGTCGGGCTCGGCGGCGACCCGCTCGCGCAGGGTGTGCCCGTCGATCCCGGCGTGCACGTGGCACTCGCCCATCCACACGTGGATGTTCTCGCGGCCGGTGACCCGCTTGACGTGGGCGCCCAGGAACTGGTCGGGCAGGAAGAGGATCTCGCGGTCCTCGGGGATGGAGCGGATGACGTCCGCGGCGTTGGAGGAGGTGCAGCAGATGTCGGTCTCGGCCTTGACCGCGGCGGTGGTGTTGACGTAGGCGACCACGACCGCGCCGGGGTGCTCGGCCTTCCAGGCGCGCACGTCCTCGGCGGTGATGGTGTCGGCCAGCGAGCACCCGGCGTTGGGGTCGGGCAGCAGGACGGTCTTCTCCGGCGCGAGGATCTTGGCGGTCTCGGCCATGAAGTGCACACCGCAGAAGACGATGGTGCTCGCGTCGACACCGGCGGCCAGGCGGGACAGCGCCAGGGAGTCGCCGGTGTGGTGGGCGACGTCCTGGATTTCCGGGCGCTGGTAGTTGTGCGCGAGGATGACAGCGTCGCGTTCCTTCGCCAGGCGGTGGACCTCAGCGGCCCATTCCTGCCTGGTCATGGTGTCCGCCGTGGCGGTGACCGGTGCCATGTCCAATTACTTCCTTGAGGCTGTGGGCAACGCCGTGCGGGCGCCGTGCCGGGGAGGGTCGGTGCGGATGGAGAACAGGTTTTTGTCTGTCAGGCACAAACCTGGTGAAGCTTAACATGACGGGTAACGGAAGGGACAGGGTGGACATCCCTCAGGAAAACGGACAGGTTGCGGCGTCCGTCTGCTCCGCGTCCGACCACACGGAGCTCTCGGTGCACGAGGCGCTCGCGGTCGTGCTCCAGATCCGTGCCGGAGAACTGTGCGTCCTGCTGTGGCGCAGGGCCCTGCCGCCCTGCGAGGGCGCCTGGGCGCTGCCCGGCGGCAGGCTCGGCCCGGGGGAGAACCTGGGCGCCTCCATCCGGCGCCAACTCGCCCAGAAGGTCGACGTGAGGGATCTGTCACACCTGGAGCAGCTGGAGACCCGCAGCGACCCCGACCGCGTCCCCCGACGCCGCACCCTGGCCACCGCCTACGTGGGGCTGGTCCCCGCCGACGTCGACCCGGTCGTGCCCGGCGACACCGGCTGGCACCCGGCCGCCGACCTGCCGCCCATGGCCTTCGACCACGCCTCCATCGTCCGCTCCGGGCGCCAGCGGCTGCGCGCCAAGCTCAGCTACACCAACGTCGGGTTCGCCCTCGCGCCGCCGGAGTTCACGATGTCGGAGCTGTCCGGCTACTACCGGGCCGCGCTGGGCCACGACGTGGCCGCCACCAACCTGCGCCGCGTCCTGCTGCGCCGCGGGCAGATCGAGGAGACCGGCCGCTCGGTGCCCTCGGGCCGCTCCGGGGGCAGGCCCGCCGCGCTCTTCCGGTTCCGCGACCGCAGCCTCCAGATCACCGACGCCTTCGCGGTGCTGCGCCCGCCCAGCTGAGGCTTCGCGGGCGGGCCGCGTCGCCGGGAGCGCGCGGTGCCCGAGCGGTGCGCGCCGCGGTCGAACCCGGGCCGCGGTCCTTTCCCCTGTTCGGGAACCGTCGTCGGCGGCTTGTACACTCCCTGACCGTGGCAATTCGTACTGCGGTGTTCGACGTCGGCGAGACACTCATCGACGAGACGCGGATCTTCGCGCGCTGGGCCGACCGCTTCGGCATCCCGCACATGGCCTTCTTCGGGACCATCGGTGGCGTGCTCGCCTCCGGCGGCACCCTCACCGACGGCTTCCGCCTGCTCGTGCCCGGGTTCGACCTCGCGGCCGAGAGCGCGCGCTGGCGCGCCGAGGACCCCGACGGGGAGCGTGAGCACTTCGGTGCGGGCGACCTCTACCCCGACGTGCGTCCCGCCTTCGCGGCCATGCGCGCGTCCGGGGTCTCCCTGGTCATCGCGGGCAACCAGCCGCCCGAGGCCGGACCCGCCCTGACCGCCATGGACCTGGGCGTCGACGGCATCGGCATCTCCGACGACTGGGGCGTCAAGAAGCCCGAGCCCGCGTTCTTCGACCGCGTCCTGTCCCTGGTCCGGGCCACCAGTCCCGGCGCGGACCCCGGCGAGATCGTCTACGTCGGCGACCGCGTCGACAACGACGTCCTCCCCGCCCGCGCCGCCGGGATGCGCACCGTCCTGCTGCGCCGGGGCATCTACGGCTACCGCCACGCCGCCGCCGAGGAGGCGGCCCGCGCCGACGCCGTCCTGGACGACCTGCACCAGCTCGCCGACTGGATCGGCCGTCAGGACTGAGGCGGCACACCGAGGGGCCGGGCCGTGGGGCCCGGCCCCTCGGTGTGCCCGAGCGACCTTCGGTCCCGGTACGGTCACGGCCTTCACCTCGCGGTTTGACCCGCGCGCGCGGGGGTAACGTGCGAACGGCCTGCCCCTCGCCACACCCCACCTTCCGGACCTCCCGGTTCCCCGAATGGAGACGACACCGCCGATGATCGCGTTCGAGGGCGCCGCCAAGCTCTACCCCGACGGCACGGTGGCCGTCGACCAGCTGGACCTCACCGTCGAGACCGGCCAGACCACGGTCTTCGTGGGTCCCTCCGGCAGCGGCAAGACCACGTCCTTGCGGATGATCAACCGCATGGTCGAACCGACCGGGGGCACCGTCCGCATCGACGGCGAGGACGTGCGCCAGCGCGACCCCGCCGCACTGCGCCGCTCCATCGGCTACGTCATCCAGCAGGCCGGGCTCTTCCCGCACCGCACCGTGCGCGACAACATCGCCACCGTGCCCCTGCTGCTCGGCTGGGGCCGGGCCAGGGCCAGGGCGCGTGCCGCGGAGCTCATGGAACTGGTCGGTCTGGAGCCCGCCCAGGCCAGGCGCTACCCCCACCAGCTCTCCGGCGGTCAGCAGCAGCGCGTCGGCGTCGCCCGCGCACTGGCCGCCGACCCGCCCATCCTGTTGATGGACGAACCCTTCAGCGCGGTGGACCCCGTCGTGCGAGCCAGCCTCCAGGACGAGCTCCTGCGCCTGCAGAAGGAGCTGCACAAGACCATCGTCTTCGTCACCCACGACATCGACGAGGCAGTCCGGCTCGGCGACCGCATCGCCGTCTTCCGCCCCGGCGGGAGGCTCGCCCAGTACGACACCCCCCAGAACCTGCTGGCCGCGCCCGAGGACGCCTTCGTGGAGTCCTTCATCGGCTACGACCGGGGCGTGCGGCGCCTGTCCTTCTTCCCCGCCGACAGGCTCTCCCCGCGCCAGGAGGCCGTCCTGGAGGACAGCGTCCGCGCGGGCGCCGCGACCGCCTCACTCGGAGGCGAGCCCTGGGCCCTGGTCGTCACCGGCGACCGCATGCCCCTGGGCTGGGTCAGCGCGCGGACGCTGGCCGACGAGCCCGCGGACACCGCCCTCGGCTCGCTCGAACTCGCACCCTACGGCCACACCTTCGCCGTCGGCACCGACTCCCTGCGCGCCGCCCTGGACGCGGCGGTGCTCTCGCCCGCGGGCCGCGCGGTCGGCGTCGACGCAGACGGACGGGTGGTCGGCGTGGTCTCGCAGGACGACCTCGGCGCCGCTCTGTGGTCGGTGACCGAGTGATCGCCGAGGCCGCCACCGGGGTCTGGGACGTCGGGGCCGCGGCCGGGGCCGACACCGGAGCCGTCGCCGGGGCGTGGGACTGGGTCGTGCGCGTCGTCGACTGGGGCGTCACGAACTGGAGCCACCCCGGCGACCCCGACCGGGGCGTCCTGCCCCGCCTGACCGAGCACATGCGGCTGTCCTACCTGTCCATCCTCATCGGACTGGCGGTCGCCCTGCCCCTGGGCCTGGCGTGCGCGCGCTGGAAGCCCCTGTACCCGCCGGTGCTGACCGGTGTGAACGTGCTCTACGCGGTGCCCTCCATCGCCCTGTTCTTCCTCATGCTGCCCTACACCGGGTTCAGCGACTGGACGGCCGTCGTGCCGCTGGCCCTGTACACCCTGGTGATCCTGCTGCCCAACGTCGTGGACGGGCTGCGCCAGGTACCCGACCACGTACGCCAGGCCGCCGTGGCCATGGGCTTCGGCCCGTTGCGGCGCCTGCTGTACGTGGAGATGCCGGTGGCCGTGCCGGTGGTCATCGCCGGGCTGCGGGTGGCCTCGGTGGCCACCATCAGCATGGTCAGCGTCGCCTCGCTGGTGGGTCTGGGCGGGCTCGGCCGGCTCATCCTCAGCGAGGGTTTCCGGCGCCAGTTCGACGCGCCCATCGTGGTCGGCATCGTGCTCACGGTGGCACTGGCGTTCGTCACCGACGCCGCGCTCGTGCTCGCCCAGCGCCTGCTCACCCCGTGGGCGCGCAGCGACGGCGCCGCACCGCGCCGCGGGCGCCGGGCGGTCGCGGCGGAGGCGGTCGCGGCGGATCCGGCGGTGGGCGCCGGGCCGGTTCCGGCCGCGGATCCGCTGGCCGGGGCCCCGGCGGCGGGCCGGTCGCAGGCGGGACCGAAGACCGGCACCGGTGACACGGCGGGGGAGAAGTAGCCATGGACATCCTCAACGACCTGGTCGCGTGGTTCGCCGACCCCGCCCAGTGGACCGGCGGCGCGGGCATCCCCGCGCGCCTGGGCGAGCACGTCTACTACTCGCTGCTCGGACTGCTGCTGTCCTCCGTCGTCGCGGTCCCCCTGGGTCTGCTCACCGGGCACACCGGTGTGGGCGGCTTCCTCACCACCAGCCTCGCCAACTTCGCCCGCGCCCTGCCCACCATCGGTGTCCTGTTCCTCATCGTGCTGGCCGCCGGGATCGGGATCGTGCCCGTGCTGTGCGCGCTGGTGGCGCTGGCCGTGCCCCCGATCCTGGTCAACACCCACGAGGGTGTGCGCGGTGTGGAGTCCCGGCTCAGGGACGCCGCCGCCGGGATGGGCATGCGCGGCCACCAGGTGCTGCTGCGCCTCGAACTGCCCGTGGCCACACCGCTCATCCTCATCGGGATGCGCACCGCCGCCGTCCAGGTGGTCGCGACCGCGACCATCGCCGCCTACGTGGGGGTCGGCGGCCTGGGGCGCTACATCGTCGACGGCCAGGCACGCCAGGACCTGACGATGATGCTCGGCGGATCGGTGCTGGTGGTGCTGCTCGCGGTCCTGACCACGCTCCTGTTCGCCGGACTCCGGCGACTCCTCGTCGCCCCCGGTCTGCGCCAGGCCGCGCCGCGGGGCTAGGTTCGGTTTTTCGGACGGGCCGGAGCGGAGGTCCGGAGAACACCGGCCAGGCCGCGCCGCGGAGCCGGCCACACCACAGAGCCGGGCCGGGTCACAGGGCCAGGCCACTCCAGAGAGAAGGTTCCATGTACAAGAGAATCGCCCTGCCCCTGGCCGCGCTGCTCCTGACCGGGTGCGGCGCCAGCGACCCCTACGCGGAGGAGGGCGGCGGTGAGTCCGGCGGCTCCGGAGGCGCGGTCGTCATCGGCTCCGCCGACTTCCCCGAGTCCACCCTGCTCGCCGAGATCTACGGCCGGGCCATGGAGGCGGAGGGCGTGGAGGTCGACTACCAGCTCGGCATCGGCAGCCGCGAGGTCTACTACTCGCAGATCGAGTCAGGCAACCTGTCGGTGTTCCCCGAGTACAACGGCGCGATCCTGGCCTACCTCGACGAGAACGCGCCCACCGGCAGCAGCGAGGAGACCAACCAGAGGGTCACCGAGGCGCTGCCCGAGGGCCTGGAGATCCTGGACTCCTCCAGCGCGGAGAACAAGGACTCGATCACCGTCACGAGCGAGGTCGCCGAGGAGCACGACCTGGCCGCTCTGGAGGACCTGGCCGACGTCGCGGGGGAGCTGACCCTGGGCGGCCCGCCGGAGTTCGAGACCCGCCAGCAGGGCGTGGTGGGCCTGGCCGACGTCTACGGGGTGGAGTTCGGCGAGTTCCGCTCCCTGGAGGTGGCGCTGCTGACCCAGGCGCTCCTGGACGGTGACATCCAGGCGGCCAACCTGTTCACCACCGACCCGCAGATCACCGCCAACGACTTCGTGGTCCTGGAGGACCCGGAGAACCTGTTCGGCGCGCAGAACGTCACCCCGCTGGTCAACAGCGAGCAGGTGGACGAGACCGCCCGGGGCGCGTTGAACGCCGTCTCCGCCGCCCTGACCACCGAGGCCCTCACCCAGCTCAACGAGCGGGTGGTCATCGGCAACGAGAACGCCGCCGACGTCGCCCAGGAGTGGTTGGAGCAGGAGGGGCTGGTCTGAGCGGTCGGGTACCGGCGGTCGCGGGGGCGTCGGGGGCCGGGGCGGCGGCAGGGCTCGGCGCCTCGGCCCCGCGGGGGTGAGCCGCCGGCGCGCGCTCACCCTCCCCGAGGCCTCCTGCCCCGCCCACTGCACGGGCCCGCCCACTCCACCGGCCCGCCTATTCGACCACCCGGTACCGGCCGGAGCGGCGGGCCAGGGCCGCACCCCGACCCCGGACCTCCGGCAGGTTGGTGACGTCGGCGAAGAAGACCACGTGGTCGCCGACCGGCACCTGTTGGCGCACGGAGCACTCCAGCGCGGCCAGGGCCTCGTCCAGCACGATCGCGCGGGTGTGCTCGCCCCGGTGGTGGGGCTGGTCCGTCACCAGCAGGCGCGCGCTGGGACGGCCCTCGGCGGAGAAGCGCCCGGCCACGGCCCGCTGGCCGCCGCCCAGCACGTTGACGGCGAAGGCGCCGACCTCCTCGATCACCTCGGCCATGTAACCGCTGGCGTCGACGCTCACCGACACCACGGGCGGGTCGGCCGAGACCGACCCGAAGGCGCTGACGGTGGCTCCCACGTCGTCGCGGCCGTCGGCGACGGTCACCACCGTGACGCCGACGGGCAGCAGGGCCATCGCGTCCAGGTAAGTCAACGGATCTCCCAGAGCCCCGGCATCATCAGCGGGCCGCCGACGGGCAGGCCCATCGCCACGGCCACGTGCTCCAGGGGACCCCAGGCGCTGACCACGGTCTGCGGTCCGGAGGCCGCCACGTCCTCGCTGGACTCGTGCTGGCGGATCCGGTCGAGCGGGTGCGGCCGGGGGAAGGCCCGCACCGGGAGCGGCCCCGCGTCCGCCTTCCTGCGGGCCAGCCGAACGGCGGTCTCCAGGCCGCCGAGCTCGTCCACCAGCCCGCGCTCGTGGGCGTCGCGGCCGGTCCACACCCGGCCCCGGGCCACCTCGTGCACCTGATCCCGGGTCATCTTGCGCGCGGCGGCGACCTTGCCGGTGAAGTCCTCGTAGATCTCGTCCAGGAGCGCGTTGACCCGTTCCCACTCGGTCTCGGTGAAGGGCCGGTCGGTGTCGAACATGCCCGCGTGCTCGCCGGTGCGCACGGAGTCGCTGGTCACGCCGTACTGCTTCTTCAGCGCGCCGAGGACGGGCTTCCCGGTGATCACGCCGATGGAGCCGGTCAGGGTGCCCGGCTGCGCGACGACCGCGTCGGAGCCCAGGGTCACGTAGTAGCCGCCGGACGCGGCGACGTCGCCCATCACGGTCACCACGGGGATGCCCGCCTGACTGGTCAGCTCACTCTCGCGGCGGATCGCGTCGGAGGCGGTGGGGGAGCCTCCCCGGCTGTCCACCCGGAACACGACCGCCTTGACCCGGGGGTCCTTGCGCGCGGCGCGGAAGGCCGCGGCCACGGTGTCCGAACCCATGACGGTGCCGCCGCCCAGCGGCGAGCGCCGCGTCCGGCCCAGGCTGATCGTCCCGGTGGCCGAGATCAGCGCGATGTAGCCCCTGGTGTCCCGGGACAGCTGCGGCGGCGTGTGCTTGCGGTGGTAGCGGGTGACGAACTGTAGCTGCGGTCCGCTGTCACCCTGCTTCCCGCGCGCCTCCTGGGCCTCGGCCCGCACCTGCGCGTACACCTCGTCCCGGTGGGCGAGCCCGTCGACCAGGTTCTTGTCGACCGCCTCGCGGGCCAGGAACGGGCCCTGCGAGACCAGCGCGTGCACCTCCTCCCGGGGCAGTCCCCGGGCCTGCGAGACCGCCTCGACGATCTGGTCGCCCAGCGAGGTGACGATCCGGTCGCTGGCCTCGCGCTGGGCGGCGGTGTAACCGGTCTCGGTGACGCTGTTCATCGCGTTCTTGTACTCGTGGCGCGCACCCACCTCGTAGGACACGTCCAGCTTGTCCAGGGCGCCCTTGACGAACGTCGTGCGCATCATCAGACCGGTCAGGCCGAGCACGCCGGTGGGCGCCATGAACACGCGCGAGAACGCGCAGGCCAGGTAGTAGGGGAGGTTGCCCTCGCCGGTCTCGCCGAAGGAGTCGGCCCAGGCCACCGCGGGCTTGCCCGCCGCGCGGAAGTCGGCGACGGTGTGGCGCAGCTCCTGGATCTTGGCGAATCCCAGGGAGCGCGCGTCCACCCGGACCAGGAGGGCCGCCACCTGCGGGTCGCGCGCGCCGCGGCGGATCCCCTCCAGGACGTCCAGGTACTGCTGCCTGCGCCGGTTCATGATCTGGCTGACCGGATCCCCGGGGGCCTGGTCGGCGACCCCCTCCGTCAGGTCCAGCTCCAGCACCAGCGGCCCCTGGGGGCGCTGTCGGGTCTTCATGATCTTCGCGAGGTCCACCATGGCCCCAGCGTAGTGCTCCGGGGTGTGGAACGCCGTCCGGAACGTGCCGAATCGGGCGATGCGGTCGGTGGGCGCGCTAAGGTCAACGGTGTCTTCGAGCACGTGATCCACGAGAGGGACGACGGCATGGCGGGCATCCACGGGCGACGGCGGCGGGTACGCGCCGCACGCGTCGGCACGGGAACGGTCGCGGCTGCCGCGGCGCTGCTGCTCCTGGCGGCCTGCTCCGGCGGGAGCGAGGCCGAACTACAGCTCGGCGAGAGCGGATCCCTGCCCGCGGCGGAACCCCCGGCGCCGGAGGAGTTCGCCACCGAGAGCATCGAGGGCGTGTCCGTCAAGGTCCCCGAGGGCTGGCAGACCCAGAGCGAGGGCGGTGTGCTCTGCGTGAGCCCGCCGGGACAGGAACCCTGCGGATACGGCTCGGTTCAGCTGACCCCGCACGCGGCCGAGAAGCACCCCCAGAGCTGGCCGGGCGAGGGCGAGGCCTTCACCAAGGACGACGGATGGGCGGCCGACACCGGCAGCTGCCGCAGTCTCAACACCGCCGCGTCCGGGGGCATCGGCGTGGAGGGGGCCGAGCTCGCGGTCTCCGACTTCACCGACCACGCCGACGGCCTCACCTCGCACCACTCGGTGTGGAACGTGTCGTGCGTCAACGGCGACACCTTCGAGGTGCGCATGTGGTTCCTGCCGGTCAGCGACGTCCTGCTCTACGTGTGGTCGGCCGACTCCCAGTACTCCGCCGTGTACGACGAGATCGCCCTGTCCATGGACACCAGCGAGTACCAGAGCTGACCGTCGCGGTTTCGGTTCGACCGATTACCCGATCGGGTGTCCCCGCGGTCCGATGAGGCCGTAGGGTCGTACTCGTTACGACGACGACGGCCGCCCGCGCGGGCGGCGCGGTCGCAGGCGACGTGAATCGGGGGCAGCACTGGTGACCACCATCGGAGCGGCGGGACGTGTCGTTCAGTACACGCTCGACAACGGATTGCGCCTGGTGACCGCTGCGGCCTCCACGGGCCAGGTCGCCTCCGTGAACCTGTGGTACGGCGTGGGTTCCCGGCACGAGGTCCCCGGTCGCACGGGGTTCGCGCACCTCTTCGAGCACCTGATGTTCCAGGGCAGCGGCGGCGTCGCCAAGGGCGAGCACTTCGAGGAGGTCGAGCGGCTCGGCGGCGACATCAACGCCTCCACCTCGACCGACCGCACCAACTACTACGAGACGGTCCCCGAGCACGCCCTGGACCGGATCCTGTGGCTGGAGGCCGACCGGCTGGCGACCCTGCGCGAGGGCATGACCCAGGAGGTCCTGGACAACCAGCGCGACGTCGTCAAGAACGAGCGCCGCCAGCGCTACGACAACCAGCCCTACGGCACCGCCCTGGAGCGCATCCTGCGCCTGGCCTACCCCGAGGGCCACCCCTACCACCACCCGACCATCGGTTCCATGGCCGACCTGGACGCCGCCGACCTCGACTACGTCAAGTCGTTCCACAAGGTCCACTACGGTCCGGACAACTGCGTGCTCACCGTGGTCAGCGACCTCGACCCCGAGGACGTCCGGGACCGCGTCGAGAAGTTCTTCGGTCCCATCCCGGCCCGTGAGACCGTCCCCGAGGCGCCCGACGCCACGCTGGAGGCCCCGCTGGGCGGACCGGTCCGCGACTCGGTCACGGAGACCGTGCCCGCCGCCGGGGTGTTCGTCGGCTTCCGAGTCGCCCCCTACGGTGAGCGCGGGTTCGACGTCATGCACCTGGCCTCGGCCGTCCTGGGCCAGGGGCAGGGCAGCCGCCTGTACCGCTCCCTGGTGGTGGACCGCCCCATCGCCGCCGACGACGGCGGGGGCGCCGCCGACATCCTGCCGTTCCGCTACACCGACAGCCTGATGCTGGTGAACATGCTCGCCCGCGAGGGCGTCAGCGGTGACACGCTGGAGGCGGCCATGCGCGAGGAGATCGCGAAGCTGGCCGCCGGGATCACCGAGGAGGAACTGGACCGGGCCCGCGCCGTCCTGGAGCGCGACCACCTCCAGTCCATCTCCAGCCCCTCCGGGCTCGCCGACAGCATCAGCAGCTGCACCCAGCTGTTCGACGACCCCGAGCTGGCCTACACCTGGCCCCGGCGCTGGGACGACATCACCGCCGAGGAGGTGCGGGCCGCCGCCGAGCGCGTGCTGGTCGACGACAACCTGCTCGTCGTCCGATTCGACCCCGAGGAGTCCGCGGCCGCAGAGGCGGCCGGGGCCGACACCGTCGACGCCTGATCCGGGTTCCGTTACCGCAAGCCGCAGAAAGAGCCGCAGAGCATGCCGCAGACACGCCCGGACCTCGGTGCCGTAGCGTCCTACACCTTCCCCAAGCCCCGCCGCCTCACCGTGGGCGGCGGCACGGTCGTCGCCATCGACGTACCCGGCCAACAGCTCGTCTCCCTCCGCCTCGTGCACCCGCACGGCGGTGCCGCCGAGCCGCTCGACGCCATGGGCGTCAGCGCGCTGACCAGCGAGGTCCTGGAGGACGGCCCCGACGGCAACAGCTCCCTGGCACCCGCCCTGGAGCGCCACGGCGCCGAGTGGGTCTCCCGCGTCAACTGGGACGCCTTCATCACCGGGCTGGACGCCCCCGCGGGACGCCTGCCCGAGGCGGTCCGCCTGTTCGCCGACGCGGTGCGCCGCCCCGCGCTGGCCCCCGACGACGTCGTCCGCCGCCGCGACCAGCTGCTGGAGCGGTTCTGGCTGGAGGCGGCCTCGGCCGGGACCCTGGCCATGCGCAGCCTGGGCGGGCAGCTGTTCACCGGCCGCTACGCCACGCCGCTCGCGGGCGGTCCGGTGCGGCTGGCCGACGTCACCCCCGAGACCGTGGCGGCCTTCCACGCCGACTCCGTCGCCTCGGTGGCCGGGACCCTCGTGGTCGTCGGCGACCTCACCGGGATCGACCTGGAGGACCTTGGCAAGACCGTGTTCGGCGACGCCGCGGCCGTGCGGACGACCGAGCAGACCGCGCCCGCGCCGCCGCCCGGGGACCTGCCCCGCGTCCTGATCGTGGACCGGCCCGGCTCCGTGCAGTCCGCCCTGGTCATCGCGCACCGCGCCCCCTCCCGCTCGCAGGTGGACCTGCCGCGCGCCGAGGGCGTCAGCGAGGTCCTGGGCGGTATGTTCACCTCCCGGCTCAACCTGGAGCTGCGCGAGCGCCTGGGCTACACCTACGGCGCCGGGTCCCGCTTCGACCTGCGCCGCGACAGCGGGGTGTTCTTCATGTCCACCCAGGTCGAGGCGGACACCACCGCGCACTCGGTCACCTCCTCGCTGGAGCAGGTCGCCAAGCTGCGCGAGTCGGGGGTCACCGAGGAGGAGCTGGCCGCCGTGCGCGACTCCAACACGGTGGGCCTGCCGGTCACCTACGCCACGGCGCGCGCCATGGCCGGGGCCCTGGTCGACATGGTGGTGCACGACCTGCCCGAGGACCACGTGGACCGCGTCCGGGCCGGGTACGAGGGGCTCACCAAGGAGTCCCTGGACAGTGCCGCCATCGAGTACCTGCGCCCCGAGGAGTCGGTCGTGGTGGTCGTCGGCGACGCCGAGCGCCTGCGCCAGCCGCTCACCGACACCGGGATCGGCCCGGTCGAGGTGCGCACCCCCGACTCGCTCTGGACCTGAGACCGCCGGGTGCGCGGGGGTCCGCCCGCGCACCCGCGCCGCCCCCGCCAGCAGGCACGGGAGCGTCGGAGTGAGAGCTACGTCACTGCATGCTGGGGTTGTCGCCGGACATAACGAAAGCGAACCTATGTGTCCGTGATGTGGCAACCACCAGCATGGATCCGGCGTCCTGCTGGTATAACGAGTGATCCGTGCACCTACGTGGTGACAGCGACCGCAATGCTCCCGCAGGAGGCCACCATGGCCGGTGAATGGACCCGTGGATAACCGTGTCCTCCCTAGAGAACCCCCACACGCAGCGCCCTGAGGCGTCGCGCTCCTCCGCGCGACAGGAGGCGGCCGACACGGCCGAGCCCCGTCCGGAGGGACGCCTGCTCAAGGGGCGCTACCAGTTGGTGTCGGAGATCGCCCGGGGCGGTGTCGGCACCGTCTGGCGTGCCACCGACCTGGTCATCGACCGCGAGGTGGCCGTCAAGGAGCTGCGCCTGCCCGCGGACCTGAGCCGCTCCGAGCGCGAGTCGCTCCTGCAGCGCACCACCCGTGAGGCCCGCGTCGCCGGACGCCTCACCCACCCCGGCCTGGTCACCGTCCTGGACGTCGTGGACGAGGACGACCGCCCCTGGATCGTCATGGAGCTGGTGGAGGCCTCCACCCTGGAGGAGCTCATCCAGGTGGGCGGTCCGCTGCCCTACCAGCGTGTGGCCGAGATCGGCCTCCAGCTCATCGACGCCCTCAAGGTCGCGCACGCCGAGGGCATCGTGCACCGCGACGTCAAGCCCGAGAACGTGATGATCAGCCAGGCCGGACGGGTCGTGCTCACCGACTTCGGGCTGGCCGCCTGGAACGGCGAGTCGGCGCTGAGCGCCTCCGGGCGCATCATCGGCTCCCCGGCCTACATCCCGCCGGAGCGGGCCAAGGCGGGCCCGGTGGGGCCCGAGTCCGACCTGTGGTCCCTGGGCGCCACCCTGTACGCGGCGGTGGAGGGACACCCTCCCTACGACCGCAAGGGCTACATCAAGATCCTGCGCCAGGAGCAGCTGGACGAGCCCGCCGAGGCCGCCAGCGCGGGCCCGCTGGCGCCGGTGCTGGCCGGGCTGCTCCGGGTGGAGCCCTCGGAGCGGCTGACCGCCGAGAACGCCACCAAGATGCTGCGGATCGCGGCCCTGGCGCCGTGGGCGCCCGAGACGAGCCCGGAGACGGCGGCCCAGGGCACCGCCACACCCGCTGATCCCCGTCCCGGTGGCGAGGAGCGCGAGTCGGCCCGCGAGCACTTCAAGGCGGGCGCGCACGTGCTGGCCGAGTCCATCAACGAGCGGCTGCGCAACAGCCCCGAGGCGATGAACTCGGTCATGACCTCGATCCGCGAGTCCACGGACACGCTGGGACTGACCAGTTCGGGCAAGCACGCCGAGCGCAGCCGCCTGCCCGCGGTGGCCACCATCGCCGCGGTCTCCCTCGGCGTCCTGGTGCTGCTCGCGGTCATGCTCTGGGCGCTGCTCGGCCGCTAGTCGGCGGCCCTTCGGCGCCGCCGTGAGGTGTGGGGTCCTGACCTTCGGCGGCGGACGGAGCGCACCGGCGGGCAGCGAAACCCCGTACTGCGCGGGGGGCGGGGCCGTCCCCCGATGGGGGAGCGGCGAGGCGGGTCCGGGGAGCGGGCGCAGCCCGCGAACAGGGCTACCCGGCGCCGAGTGGGGCCGGCGGGATTCGAACCCGCACTGTACAGCACCTAAAGCTGCCGTCTCCTGCCAGTTGGACTACGGCCCCTTCCGGACAACTGTACCGGTGCCGGGCGCGGGGCCCGGCCGCAGGGGAGTCCGCGTCCCCAGGCGGCCGGGACCGCCCCCGGCACCCGTGTCACAGGCCCAGTTCCCTCTTGATCCGGTCGACGTGGCCGGTGGCCTTCACGTTGTAGAAGGCCTTCTCCACCCGGCCGTCGGTGCCCACGACGACGGTGGAGCGGATGACGCCCTGCACGACGCGGCCGTAGTTCTTCTTCTCACCGAAGGCGCCGTAGGCGCGCAGGGTGTCCTTGTCCGGGTCGCCCAGCAGCGGGAAGGTCAGCCCCTCCTTCTCACGGAACCTGGCCAGCTTGTCGCTCGTGTCCGGGGACACGCCCAGGACGGTGAGGCCCGCGGAGTCGAAGTCGCGCAGGTTGTCGCGGAAGTCGCAGGCCTGCGTGGTGCATCCGGGGGTCATGGCCGCCGGGTAGAAGTACAGGACGACGCGCTTGCCGGTGGAGGCCAGCACCTCGCTCAGGGTGACGGGCTTGCCGTCGGCGTCGTCGAGGGTGAAGTCGGGTGCCTGGTCGCCGGGCTCCAGGCGGATCGGGTCGCTCACGTGGTGTCCCCCTCGGGTTCGCGGGCGGGGCGGCGCCGCCCCGCCGTATCTCGCTTTCACCCTAGCCATTCCCCGCCTTCCGGTGCCCCGGGAGCTGGCGCTTCGTCGGCTGTGCCAGGCTGGGGGGACGGTCTTCGGTTGCGATTCCGGTTCGGTTCGGCCGCATCCGGAGTGACCAGCGGTGCGATCACCTATTGTTGACCGCACTCGTCCTGTCGTTCGGCCCCGGCGACGTCCGCCGCGCACCGGGGACGCCGCGTCGGCGGCGCCCGGCGGGCCGGAACACACCCGCTTCGCTTGGAGAGTATTGGCGACGATGCCTGGATTCACACTCGACGAGGTCAGGGCCCGGACCCTCAAGGAGCGCGACTCCTGGTGGACGGTCTACCTCGTGGACCCCATCGCGGTCCGGCTCGTGCGCCTGGTGGCCAACCGCACCTCGATCACCCCCAACCAGCTGACGGTGGTCGCGCTCTTCCTCGGGCTCGGCGCGGCCGTCTGCTTCTCGCTGGGCTACCGCCACTTCCTGGCGCTGGGCGCGCTGCTGTACCTGCTGTCCTTCCTCATGGACTGCACGGACGGCAAGCTGGCCCGGCTCACCGGCTCGGAGTCGCTGTTCGGGTCGTGGATGGACTACGTCTCCGACCGGTTCCGGGTGCTGGTGTGCGTGGTCGCCCTGATGGGCGGACAGTACGTCGTCGCCGAGGACGCCGAGGGCAACGGGCCGGTGTGGTTCGTGTGGCTGGCCCTGGCCGTGGTCTTCCTGGACATGCTGCGCTACCTCAACGCGCTCCAGGTGTACAAGGTCCGCAGGGAGATGCGCTCGCACCTGGCCGCCGCCCTGGAGCGGGCCCGCGCCACCCTGTCGATGCTGGAGCCGGAGGAGGACGACACCGGCTCGGCCACCGGCGCGGGCGGGCGGACGATGAGCGACGGCGGCGAGCAGGCGGTGCTGCGCCACGGCATCGGCGTGTTGGAGCAGATCCTGCACAGCCAGAACGAGCGCGAGGCGCGCAACCAGCGCACGGCGGGCAAACAGCCCGACCTGACCCTGCCCAAGGTGGACCTGCACCAGGAGTTCCGCAACCGCTTCCCGTGGTACCAGCGGTTCTGGTCGGCCCTCAACGCCAGGCGGATCAGAACACACCTGGTGGGCGGCATCGAGTTCCAGATGTCGGTGTTCGTGATCGCTCCGCTGGCGGCCGCCGCGTTCGGCGCGCCGTCCCTTATCGGGTGGATCACCGCCGTGGCGGGTGTTTTGCTCCTCGCCTTCGAGATCGCCATCATCTATAAACTGTGGTTGTCCACGCGGGACTTCTTCCGCGTGGTCGACGGAATCGACAGCGCGCTGAGATTCTCCGGTCCGTCCGACGGCGCGGAGGAAGGGAGCCGGGACACCGGCTCGGACACGGGTTCTCAGACGACCCTGCGCTAGTGGAGAGAGGCACCCATGACGGGACGTGACACCGAACCGCGCCTGACCCCGGCGGACGTCGTCGCCGAGATCAATCGCGAACAGCGCCAGCTCGCCGAGACCCTGGACGAGCTGAGCGTGCAGGCCCGGCCCGCCAACATCGCCCGCAGGCAGATGGAGAGGGCCCGCGAACGCGGCGCCCGGATCGTGGACGAGGCGCGCGCCCTGGTGGTCGGGGGCGGCGCGGTGCGCGTGGAGAGCCACCCGGTGGAGCCCGAGGAGGGCAGCATCGTCGTCAAGGGTGACGGCCACGTCGTCACCACCTACCAGTCGCGCGGCCAGCTCCCCCCGGAGGCGCTGCTGCTCGCGGTCGGCGTCGGCGCGGTCGTCGCCGTGGGCGTGGTGGCCTGGGCGGTGCACCGCAGGAGGAAGTAGTGCCGGTCCGGCACACGGTCGGAGGGGTCCGCGTCCGCGGGCCCCTCCTCGTGTGTGCGGCGTCCGCCGGGGCGGGCCGGGTGTCCACGGGGCGCCGGGAGCGGCGTCCGGCACGGGCCGGAGACGGATAAGGGCCCCGGGGGGGCGGTGGAGGCCCCGGGCACCGACGTGGCACAAAAGCGCGGGTTGAACCGGGCCATCGCCTCTCAGGCATGGGGACGCACCGTCACCCTGCTGGAGTACAAGCTCGCCGACCGGGGCGGACACACCTGGTGCGGGTGCCCGCCCCGAACGCCTCGCGGCGCTGTTCGCGGTGCCGGGACATCGCCGAGGGCAGCCGGAAGTCGCGGGACCGGTTCGTGTGCGAGGCGCCCGGGCGCGGGCACACCGCGCACGCCGACACCAACGCCGCGCGCAACATCGAGCACGCGGTCAAGCAGCGAGCGCCCCAGGACATGGTGGGTGTCAGGACGTGGAGCCCCCGCCGCCAGGCGGGCTTCGAAGCGTGGACCACCAGCGGCGGACGGGTTCCGTGAGCTGGGTTCTCCCGCTCTTCGGACGGGAGAGGACGTCAGAGGAAGGTCTGGCCCTCGCCCCGGTAGGTGGGCACGGAGCCCGCGTACTCGCCGGTGCCGGAGTCCACCAGGTGCAGGGTGTCGAAGCGCTCGCACAGCTCTCCGGCCTTGGCGTGGCGCATCCACACCCGGTCGCCGACGGACAGGCCGTCGGCCGCGGCGCCGAGCAGGGGCGTCTGCACCTCACCCGCGCCCTCGTTGGCGCTGTAGGAGAGCCCGGCGGGCAGGTGGGGGAGCGGTGCGCGGTGGGCGTTCACGGGCCCCGAGGCGGGGTAGCCGCCGCCGAGGGCGGTGGCCACGCCCGGTCCGGGCCGGCGCACGACGGGGAGCGCGAACAGGGCGGCGGGGCGTCCGCCGAAGGAGCGGTAGTGGTCGAACAGGTGCGGGTGGTAGAGCCCTGAGCCCGCGGCCAGTTCGGTCACGGCCCTCTCCCGGCCGGTGGTGTGCAGGCTGCCGGTGCCCCCGCCGTTGACGAAGCGCAGGTCGGCGACCTCCCTGACGGCGTGCACGATGGCGGCCCGGCGTCTGGCCAGCTCCACGGCCGAGCGGTGCTGGACGGCGCGCAGGAGGCGGCCGTAGAGCGGCCTGCCGGGCGGGGCGTCGCCCACTCCGGCGATCTGGCCCTCGTAGGCCATGATCCCGTCCAGCTCCAGTTCGGGGCGGACCGCGACGGCGCGGGCGAACGCGGCGGCCTGGGCCGGGGTGCGCACGGGGGAGCGGTAGGTGCCCACGCGCAGGCGCGGCCCGACGGGCTGCCAGCTGGTGTCGACGTCCAGGCACACCCGGACCGGAGGGGCGTCGGGGCCACGGGTTTCGGCGGCGTCGGCGACGGCGGCGCTGATCAGGTCCAGGTGCGCAGTGTCGTCCACCATCAGGGTGATGGCGCGGGCGGCGCCGGGGTCGCGCACGAGCCTGGCCAGGGCCTGGCGGTCGACGGTGGGGTAGGCGACGAGGACGTCGTCGCTGACGGGGTGGTCGCCGGTGGCCAGCCAGAGGGCCTCGGGCAGGGTGAAGGCCATGACGCCCGCGTAGCCGGGCAGGGCGAGGACCGTGCGCAGCAGCTCGCGGCTGCGCACGGACTTGCTGGCGACCCGGATGGGTCTGCCGTGGGCGCGGCGGGTGAGGTCGGCCGCGTTGGCGCGCAGGGCGGCGATGTCGACGAGGGCGAAGGGGGCTTCGAGACCGCGTGTGGCGGCCTCGTACGTTTCGCGCAGACTTGTCATGTCCTGAGCATGCCAGAACATGAATGTCTTTCATATTCTCCGTGGGAAAGGGGACGCGGTACCCGTGCGGGGGCGGTCCGCGTACGGCTTCGCGGTAACCGGCCCCCGGTGCCGCGGGGGCGATACCCTGGGATGTCACGGCTGATCAGCCGTCCGACCCCGGGAGTGGTTCTTTCCATGAGTGAGCGTGAGTACGTTCTGACCCTTTCGTGCCCCGACAGTCGGGGCATCGTCGCGGCTGTGGCCAACCTGCTGTCCGACCACGGTTGCAACATCACCGAGAGTCAGCAGTACGGCGACCACTACACGGGACGCTTCTTCCTGCGGATGCAGTTCGTGGCCGAGCGGGGCGGCGACGGCGTGGTGGGGGAGGACGTCCTGCGCAGCGCCTTCGCGGCGCTCGCGGGCGACTTCGGCGGCGACGGGGGCGGCGCGTTCGTGGAGTGGACCCTCAGTCCCCGCGACGTGCGCCCGCGCATGATCGTGATGGTGTCCAGGTTCGGCCACTGCCTCAACGACCTGCTCTACCGCCAGCGCAGCGGCCTGCTGGACGCGGACATCGCCGCCGTGGTCTCCAACCACCCCGACCTGGGGTTCCTGGCCGACTCCTACGGCGTGGACTTCCACCACCTGCCGGTCACGGCCGGGAGCAAGAGGGAGCAGGAGGCGCGCCTGCTGGAGCTGGTCGACTCCTACGACGTGGACCTGGTGGTCCTGGCGCGCTACATGCAGGTGCTCTCCGAGCAGCTGTGCACCAAGATGTCCGGCCGGATCATCAACATCCACCACTCCTTCCTGCCCAGCTTCAAGGGCGCCCGGCCCTACCACCAGGCCCACGCGCGCGGTGTGAAGCTGATCGGCGCGACCGCCCACTACGTCACCGCCGACCTCGACGAGGGCCCGATCATCGAGCAGGAGGTGTCCCGGGTGGACCACACGCACAGCCCGGAGCAGCTCACGGCGATCGGCCGGGACCTGGAGTCGGTGGCGCTGGCGCGCGCGGTCAACTGGCACGCGCAGCGCCGGGTGCTGCTCAACGGGGACAAGACGGTCATCTTCGGCTGAGCCGGACGCCCGCCGCACGTCGGCGGGGAGTGGCTTCCGCACGGGGGCGCCCGCGGGCGCCCCCCGTGCGTTTTCCTGCCCAGGTCAGGTTCTCGACGCTGTTTTGGGTCGAGGATGGGGCTGTCGTTGCCCGTTCCGACCAGGAAAAATTACTCACAGTACCTTGTCCGCTACAGTGTGTATGTATATGGTGTGATCAGTTCGACATCCTTCCGGCCATGACACGGGCTCGGGTTTCGGTCCGGCCCTCTGGGAGGGCACATCCGCCGGGAAGGCGCGGGGAGCGGTCAGGGGGACGCCCCCAGGGGGCGTCGGAACCGCCCGTGCGGCCCGCACACTGCGTAGGGGGACCCAGTGACGGACATGAGGACCGAGACCAAGGTGCCGGGAGCCCGCGAGTCGGGCCGGACGAACCGGGGGGACTCCTCGCGGGAGGAGGGCGGGCGCACCCAGATCGCGGACGGCGTGGTCGCCAAGATCGCCGGAATGGCCGCGCGCGAGATCGGCGGCGTGCACGCCATGGGCGGCGGGACCGCGCGTGCCGTCGGCGCCGTCAGGGACGCGGTGACCCGGGGCGGCGGCGAGAGCGGTTCGGTCTCGCGGGGCGTCTCGGTCGAGGTGGGCGAGCGCCAGGCAGCCGTCGACATCGACCTGGTCGTCGAGTACGGCACCGCCATCCAGGACCTGGCCGCGGCCGTGCGCCGCAACGTCACCTCGGCGGTGGAGCGTATGACGGGGCTGGAGGTCACCGAGATCAACATCAAGGTGGACGACATCCACCTGCCCGACGACGACCGAGGCGAGGACGACGGCGAGTCCGCGCCCCGGGTCCAGTGATGGCGGCCGCCGACGAGGACCCGGGCGAGGTCGCCCGGCGCCTGGTGGAGGAGACCGAGCGCTCTCCGGACGTGGTGGAGCTGTCCTCGGGGGGTTTCGGAACACTGACCACGCCCGTCCCCGGGGGACGGGTCCTCGGGGTGGCGGTACGCGCCGACAGCGTCGAGGTCGGCGTCGTGGTCCGGTTCGGGCGGCCCCTGCCGGAGATCGCCGCCGATCTGCGCCGCGACCTGACCCCGATCGCCGGGGGCCGTACCGTCCACGTGTCCGTGGAGGACGTGGTCGCGGGACTGCGGGACGGCGCACGGGCGGGCGGTTGAGCAGGCAGCATCGGGTGCTGGACAAGAGGGGGAAGCCATGTGGCCCATCGTCGGACTGTCCTACGGGACGGTACTGGGTCTGGCCGCCGCGTTCGGCGGGTTCACGGCCTTCGCGCTGGTCCTGGTCCTGGGGATCGCGGGGTTCGTCGCCGGTCGGGCGATGGAGGGCGAGATCGACCTCACCGCGATGTTCTCGCGGCGCTCCGCCTGAGATGTGAGGGAGCGGACGTGGCCGGAGTACGGACCAGCACGGTTCCCCGACAGAGGGAACGCCCGGGCGACGAGGTCGCCCGGGAGCGGACCGGGGGCGGGGGAGACCGCGACCCGGGCGGCCGCACCGTCATCGAGCCCGGTGTGGTCGAGAAGGCGGCCGCGCGTGCGGTCCGCGAGGTCCCCGGCGCCCTCCCCGCCCGGTCGCGCACGGCGCGGGCCCGGGTGAGCGGCGAGGTCGTGCTGCTCAGGCTGCGGATCGGCGTCCACTATCCGCACTCCGTGCGCGAGGTCGCCGCACGGGTGCGCGGGCACGTGGGGCAGCGGGTCGAGCGGATCACCGGGAAGCGGGTCCACCACATCGACATCGAGATCACGGAGTTGGTGCGCTGACATGACCACCGTGGAAGAGGTGCTCGGACGCCCCGACCAGGGCGTCGACCGCCGGGCCAGGCGGGTGGCCGTCCACACGTTCCGTCCGCGGCGGTCCTGGCCCGCGGTGATCACGGGCCTCGTGATCCTCCTGGTGGCCGTCGTGGCCGCCGCCGAGGTGATCTCGGCCCTGGCGGGGAGCCCGCTGGGTCTGATCCCGGTCGGTGCGGCCAGCGGGTACGCGGCGACCACGACCTGGTCGATGCCGTCGGTGCAGATCGCCTCGGCGGTCCTGGCGCTGATCGGACTGGCCCTGATCGTGGCCGCCCTGGCCCCCGGCCGGGGGCGCTGGACGGCGCTGCGCACCGACGACCCCGCCCTGGTGGTGGGGTTGACCCGGCCCGCGCTGCGCCGGGCGGTGGCCGCCGCGGCCGAGGACGTCAGCGGCGTCGACGGCGTGCACGTGACGGTGCGCGGCAACAGGATCCGGGTGCACGCGCGCACCGGGATGCGCAGGTCGGCGGGGCTGCCCGCCGAGGTGACCGCGGCCGTGGAGCGGCGGTTGGAGGAGCTGGCGCCGCTGCGCAGCATGCGGATCGCCACCCACGTGCGGTACGCGGAGGGTTGACCATGGCTGGTGACAGGTCGCGCAGGTCGGCGCGGGGGAACCGTTGGGGGCTGGCGGTCGTGGGCGCGGCGCTGCTCGCCGCCGGACTGGTGTCGCTGGCCGCGGGACGCGGCCTGTTCGGCGGGGGAGCGGCCGACAGCGCCCTGCTCGGTCCCGGGGTCCGGGAGGCACTCGACCAGCAGTGGGTGCCCTACGCGGTGGTCGCGGTGGCCTTCGTCGCCGGTTTCCTGGCCCTGCGCTGGCTGATGGCCCAGGGACTCAACGACACGGTGGGGCGCCTGGTCCTGGAGCGCGGAGACCAGGGGCGGTTGGAGATGTCCGAGAACGTGGCGCGCGGGGCCCTGGAGCAGGAGGTCGCCGACTACCCGGGTGTGCGCCGCGCCCGCGCACGGCTGACCGAGTCCGCCGATGCGCCGCACCTGCGGTTGGCGCTGACCCTGGACGACGACGCGGACGTGGCCGGGGTGTGGCGGCGGGTGAGCTCGGAGGCGCTGGCCAACCTGCGCCGGGCGCTGGATCTGGAGCAGGTGCCGGCCGTCGTGCGGATGTCGATGACGGCACCGGCCAAGAACCCGCGGCGCAGCCTGGCCTGAGCAGGTGCCGCGGATTGTCTGTACCCGCTGTTAGTTTCGCCACATGACTCGAATGACCTTCGTGAACCTGCCCGTCAAGAGCGTCGACGCCACCCGCGAGTTCTTCAGCGCGCTGGGTTTCGGCTACGACGAGGCCTTCTCCGACGACAAGGCGCTGTGCATGGTCGTCAGCGACCAATCGCGCGTCCTGTTCCTGTCCGAACCCTTCTTCGCGGAGTTCACGCCCTCGGGGATAGCCGACACCTCCGCGGGCGCCGAGGTGATCACCTGCCTGAGCGCCGACAGCCGCGAGGACGTCGACCGGATCGCGGAGGCCGCCGCCGTGGCCGGGGCGACCCACGCCAGGAGTACCGAGCACACCGGCATGTACTCGCGCTCCTTCGCCGACCCCGACGGCCACCTGTGGGAGTTCCTGTACATGGACGCGACCGCCACCATCTCCTGAACGGCGGCGGGCGCGGGCTCCGGGACCCGCGCCCGCCGGTCGCGTCAGCGCACGGCGTCGCGCTCGTGGCGGACCCGGCCGTCGCGCAGCACGGTGCGCACGTTCGACTCAGGCGAGGCCAGGACCCCGATGTCGGCGAGCGGGTCGCCGTCGACCACCACGAGGTCGGCCCGCGCCCCGTCGCGCAGGGTGCCGACGACCCCCTCCAACCCCAGGAGCCGGGCGGCGTTGACGGTGGCGGCGCGCAGCACGTCCGCGGCGGGTTGGACCCGGCCGCGGATGGCGAACTCCTGGCTCTGGCGGTCCTGCATGCCGCCGAGCAGGTCGCTGCCGAAGACCAGGTTCACCCCGGCCTCGTGGGCCATGCGCAGGGCGTCCAGACCCCGGCTGAGCACGGTGTCCACCTTGGCCTGGCTGGCCGCGGGCAGCCCGTTGGCAGCCCCCTGGAGGGAGAGCTCCTGGTAGGTGACGAGGGTGGGCACCAGGTAGGCGTCGTGCTCCAGGAACAGCTCGACGCTGCTCTCGTCGATGAGGTTGCCGTGCTCGATGCAGCGCACGCCGAGCCGGAGCCCGCGGTTGACGGCACGGGCGGTGTAGGCGTGGCCGGTCACGTAGCGGTTGGCCGCCTCGGCCTCCTCCACCACGGCCCGGATCTCGTCCTCGGAGGACTGGGTGGAGTCGATGCGGTCGGTGGGGGAGGCCACACCGCCCGAGAGCATGATCTTGAGGTGGTGGGCGCCGGTGCGCAGCTGCTCGCGGGCCGCGCGGCGGAACTCCACGGGCCCGTCGCAGACGATGCCCGCCCCGGGGCAGCAGGCGTGGGTGTCGTTGCCCTGGCGTCCGGGCGCGCGGAAGTCGCCGTGGCCGCCGGTCTGCGACAGCGCCTTGCCGCCGAACATGAGTCGGGGGCCGTCGACGAGCCCCTCCTCGACCGCCCTGGCCAGACCCCAGTCGCCCCCGGCGACGTCGCGGACGGTGGTGAAGCCGCGCCTGAGCATGGCGCTCAGGGAACGGCCCGCGTAGCTGGCGACGTAGGAGGGCGACTCGTCCATCGCGGCGCCGAGGTCGGCGCTGAAGGCGGTCGGATGCACGTGGGCGTCGATCAGGCCCGGCATGAGGGTGGCCCCCGCCAGGTCCACGGTCGGTACCTGCGGGCCCACCTCGGGCGGGGTGCCCGGGCCGCTGCCCGCGATGAGGCCGTCCCGCACCAGGAGCCAGGAGCCGGGCGTCCGCGTCCCCGCCTCGGGGTCGAGCAGTCCGGCGCCCGTGAAGAGGATGTGCGGTTCTGACTGGCGGGTCATGGATACCTCCGTCGGGGTTCGCGTTGTTGCAATATATGTTGCATCACGGCGGAGGGGCCACCCCTCGGGGGTGGTATCGCTTGGGTGGCGGCGCGGTCCGGGGCGCCGGGACGGAGGGGTGATGGCGGACTGGATCGAGGCCGCGCTCGGCGGCGGACGCCTGGGGCGCGCGGCCGAGCGCGTGGTCAGGGTGCTGCGGGACGAGCCGAGGTTCGCCTCCTACGCGAGCACCGCCGAGCTCGCCGAACGGGCCGGGGTCAACGTCGCCACGGTCGTGCGGGCCGCGCAGGCCCTCGGTTTCACCGGCTGGCCCGCCCTGCGCGTCGAACTGCGCTCGCGCTACCTGGCCTCGCTCAGCGCCGGAGAGGTCCTGGCCGAGCACGCCGGGGCCGACGCCGACCCCGTGCGCGAGGCCTTCCGCGCCGACCGCGAGGGGCTGCGCGACCTGGAGCGGACCCTGGACCCCGCCCGGGTGCGCGCCCTGGCGGGCGCGGTGCACGGGGCGCGCCGGACGCGGGTGGTGGGCTCGGGCACCTTCGCGGCGCCGGGCGTGCAGCTCGCGCACGCCGCGGGGATCATGGGCTACGACGTGGAGCGCCTGGAGCTGGGGGGTACCGGCCTGGTCAGCGCGCTGGCGCGGATGGGCCCCGGCGACCTGCTGCTGGCGTGCGACCTGTGGCGGCTGCCGGTCGCGCTGCGGTCCGCGGCGCGGGTGGCCCGTGAGCGGTCGGTGCCGGTCGCGGTGATCACCGACCGCAGGGACTCCCCGCTGGTGGAGGGGGCGGACCACGTGTTGCTGGTGCCCAGCGAGGGCGTGGGCATGTTCCCCTCCCTCACCCCGGCGATGGCGGTCGTCCACGCGGTGCTGGCCGAGCTGGCCCGCGTCGGCGGGGACGCGGTGCTGGCGGCCGTGCGCGACACCGAGCGGCTCTGGGAGAGTTCGGAGCTCTTCTGAGTGACGCCGGGGGAAACGACCTGGGACGACGCGGTGACACCACTGTGACGTGATCAGGGTCACGTTCAATGCAATAAGTGTTGCACTTCACGCGGTGGGGCTGCTTACATGGCCCGGTCGGACCGCCTCCGCTGGCCGGTTCCCTCCGTGCACGTCCCCTGATCCCGAACCTCGCCGCGAAGGTGGCCCATGCAGACGACCCATCTCGTGATTCTCGCCGTGTACATCCTGGCCATGCTCGGGATCGCCCTCTACTTCGTGCGCTCGGGCAGGCTGCGCGGCGGCGACGACTTCCTGTTCGCCGGGCGCAGCCTCCCCCGCCCCGTCATGATCGCCACCATGCTGGTCACCTGGGTCGGCTCGGGGACCATCATCGGCGGCGCCAACTTCGCCTACACCTACGGCCCCATGGCGGGCATGGTCTTCTTCGCGGGGACGCCGCTGGGCATCCTGGTCCTGCTCCTGGCGGCCCGCCGGATCCGCCGGGCGTCCCGGCACACCATCCCCGAACTGCTGGAGGTGCGCTTCGGCATCGGCGTGCGCACCGTCGCCGCCGTGGTCACCACCATCGCCTTCCTGGGGCTGACCGCCTCGCAGTTCGTCGGCGGCGGGTACGTCGTCAGCCTGGTCACGCCGCTGTCCGCCACCCAGGGAACACTGTTCGTCGCGGTCGTCGTGACGCTGCTGACCGTCACCGGAGGCCTGTTCTCGGTCGCCTACACCGACTTCGTCTCGGCCATCCTCATCGTGCTCGGCCTGTTCGTGTCGCTGCCGCTGGTGTTCGCCGCGGTCGGCGGCCCCGGCGCCTACTGGGACGGCCTGCCCGAGCAGGCGACCACCTTCAGCGGTGGACTCACCGCCCTCCAGCTCCTCGGCTACTTCCTCCCGCTCTTCCTGCTGCTGCTCGCCGACCAGAACATGTACCAGCGCCTGGCCGCGGCCAAGGACGAGCGCGAGGCCCGCTCCTCGACCGCCGGCATGCTCGTCGGCAGTTTCTTCGTCTTCGTCCCCGTCGTGCTCCTCGCCACCGCCGCCGCGGTCCTCATGCCCGGCATCAACGGTGACATGGCGGTCCTGAGCCTGGCCTCCGAGGGCTATCTCCCTGCGGTGCTGGGCGGTCTGATCCTGGCCGGGGCGGTCGCCTTCGTCATCACGACCGGATCCTCGTACATGCTCTCCTGCGCCTCCAACGTCGCCTACGACCTGTACGCCCGCTTCGCCGGGGACGGCGCGGACGAGCGGCGCAAGCTCGTGGTCCAGCGCCTCTCGGTCCTGGGCATCGCCCTCGCGGGCCTCGCGCTGAGCCTGTTCTTCCCGACCGTGCTGGAGTTGCAGATGTACTCCTACACGGTCTACGGCGCCGCGATCACCCCGGTGGTCCTGTCGGTGCTGTTCTGGAAGCGCGCGACCACGGCGGGCGCCGTCGCCGCGCTGGTGGTCGGCGCCGCCACCACCATCGGGTGGCAGGTCGCCGGGACCCCGGGCGGCCTCAACGCGGTCATCGTCGCCCTGCCCTCCGCCCTGGTCGCGCTCGTCGTGGCCAGCCTGGTCACCAAGGCCCCCGACCCGGCGCGGGTGGCCGCGGCCGAGGCGCCCGCGCCCACCGGAACCGACGCCTGACACAGGCGGGGACCGCTCCCGACCGGGAGCGGCCCCCGTCCGCTTTCGCCCTTGGGCGACGCCACCTCAAGATGCCGGTGGAGGAGAAGTATCCCCTTCCGGAACCGGAACCCGGCCGGAGAACAGCATGGGCGCGAGAGCCTCGCGCAGGTCGTTCGTGGTGCGACTGATCTCGGCGTGCAGGCGGGCCTTGTCGTCCAGGGCGTGGAGCGCCGCCCCGACGGCACGTTGGACGGACAGGGGCGGCAGGGCGGTGGGAAGTGAGCGCAGGGTGCGTTGCGTGATGGACCTGACGGTGCTCCCGGAGGCGTGTCTGTCGATCCATCTCTGCACCGGTGGCAGAGCCAGGTAGTGCGTCAGGTAGACGGGATCGAGCTCCGGTGAGGGGCGCAGCCGCAGTATCTGGGTGCTGTAGAGCCAACCCCGCTGTTCGGGTGCGACGACGGCGAACCGGCCCAGGGTTCCCGTCCTCGTGCCGACGACGTCCCCGGCTGCGAGCAGGTAGCGGTCCAGGCGCGCGGCGACCGCATCGGCTACGCGCACTGTTTCGGCCCCGTCGACACGGCGGTCGCGGATGTCCCTCGGACGCACCAGGGGAGTTCCCCTGTCGGTGAACTCCCGACTGGACGTGCCCGCGCCGGACGGCCCGGCCTGGATCTCACAGACCTCGCCGAGCTGCTGTTCACGCCAGCCAGCGGGAAGAGGGCCGATCAGGGAATCCACCGGTGCACCTCCTTGAGCAGGTGGCGGACTCTGCTGTCGGTCTCGGGGACCTGGCCCTCCAGAGCACTGAGCCGCCTCGTCAGCTGGTTGAACCGCTCGGCCGCCTGCGCTCCGGCGCCTTCGGGGTCGTGGCCTGCCGTGACGTAGGACGGAGGATGGAGTGAGTGGTCCCGGTTCCGGATCTCGTCGATCCCCACCGCACGGCCCGGGGCTGGAAGTCCGTTCCCGAGTGCTTCTCCACGTTTCCATGAACGGTAGACGGCGTGTACGGCGTCGATGTCCGGGGGAAGGAGCACTCGGCGGGTCCGGGAGGCCATCGAACCCAGGTCGCCCGCGTCGATGAACAGCATCTCGGAACAGCGCCCTGCGGGACTGCGCAGCAGCCAGAGGCTCACCGGGATGCCCGTGGTCGGGAAGAGCTGACTGGGAAACGCCACCACGGCCTCCACGGCCCCGTCCTCGACCATGGCCGAGCGGATCCTGCGTTCGTCCGGGTGGTCGGAGAAGGCGGCGTTGGTCGGCATCAGGACACCGGCCCTGCCGTTCGGAGCGAGCATCGTCACGACGTGCTGAAGCCAGGCGAAGTTCGCGTTCGACTCCGGAGGGAGCCCGTAGGGGAAACAGCGTTCATCCCGACGGACGGGCGTGGGCCAGTCGAGTGGTGGGGATCCTGGAGGGCCGAAGACGGTCGGCAACCGCGCGTTGAAGGGTGGATTGGTGATGACGAGGTCGGCTGGGGAGAGGTCCGGGAGCAGCCCCGGCTCGACGGCCTCTGTCAGGAGGTCGGCTTCCACGCCGTGGATGCGGAGGTTCATCCCCGCGGTACGCGTTTGATCGGTGTGGCCCCCGGCGCCGCTGAGCCTGTGGGACGTGGCGGACGAACCGTTGCGCAGTCGCTTGTCCGCGGCGATCAGGAACTCCCCGGTCCGGCAGAACGGATCGTGGACGTGGGCGGAGGGCGCGGTGTCGGTGACGAGCAGTCCGACGACCGCCTCCACCAAGCTGTCGGGAGTGCGCAGGATTCCTGTGGACCTGTCCTCCTCCAGGATCGAGAGCAGGAGGTCGAAGGCGATGACCAGTTTCTCCGTGCGGTCATCGCCGGAACCGATGAGCGCGATGTTCCTGAGGGCCCTGTACGGGTCCTTCTTGCCCAGCGCGTCAAGAGAGAGGGAGAGGCGCGGGCGGAGGAGGGCCGTGACGTCGTCCGGCAGGTCTGTGGGACCGGACGGGGACTCGATGTGCAGCAGTAGTTCCCGCCAGGCGTCCGTGTGCTCCGCGTGCATGTACAGGAGGTCGAGAAGGAGGTAGCAGCTCTCGGAGGGGGGGAAGTACCCACGGAGTCCGTCCAGAGCGTGCCAGAGCAGGCGCTCGACCTCGCGGACGGTCTTGTCGAAACCCTCCCCTCCCGCGTCGGGTGCGGAGGAGGGAAGGGGTTCTCCCGTGCCTTGGGCCCTGATACTGGCGCGTACGCGGTCCGCGTAGGTGGTGCCGGTGGGCTCGTGCGGCTGTCGGGCGTTGACGGGTACGGCACGCGAGGACAGCCAGTCGGCGACCTGGTCGAGGTCGAACAGCTCCCGTTCGGCGTCCGCCGGTTCGGGGAAGTCGGGCCCGCGCTTGCGCCAGTTGGTGACCGCGGCGCGGCTGACCCCGGCGTACCTGGCCAGCTGCGCGCGCGACACCAGGGTCGGCCCTTCCTTGCTCACGATGGCCTCCTCAGGGGTTCGGCGGGAGTTCGCCCCGGCACATCTGCTCCTTGACCAGGAGCACTTCGGGGACCCGGTCCAGGTGCCTGATGCCGCTGGCCGCCTCCGAGTTGATGCAGGACAGGACGCGGTAGATCGTGCTGTGGTCGGCTTCCAGGTGGCGGTGGTGGATGGGCTCGTGGTGCATGATGCGGTTGCGGAAGGTGCGCAGGTAGTCCAGCTCCCTGCGCAGGTTCTCACGCGGCCCGCTGTAGGAGGGGAAGGCGCGGTGCAGGGCCGTTCGCCAGAGGCTGCGGTCATAGCGGGAAACCAGGAGGAAGGACCAGAAGCCGAAGGACAGTTCGGTGACGACGTCGTCCGGGGCCGCGAGGGAGCCCCTCCGGAGGCAGGTCTCCCTCGCCTGGTCCACGAGCTGGAGGCCTCTGGGATGGAGCGGGGCCGCGCGCCACCAGTCCGCCCGCTCGAAGTGGTCGGACAGCCGGTCGTGCATGGAGTTGCGCAGCGCCAGCTCGAGAACGTGCAGGGGGTGGTAGAAGGCAGCGGAGACGGCGACGTTCCAGTGGTACAGGCGGGCCGCCCTGGCAGCGTCTCCGCCGCAGCTGGCGATGTAGGGAGCCAGGCGCGGACGCGAGTAGACGGTGTACATCCACTCCGGCATGTCGTCGCTCAACAGGGCCTTCTTCCGTCTCGGTCGGGGGGGCGGGGGCTGTCTGCTCCGAGTTCCGCGTGGTAGCGTTGAGGACGTAAGCCCCGGGCCGCCTCTGCTCAGCACGCCACCCGGGGCACAGCTGTGTCCGGGGGCGGCACAGGTGCGGGGGCTCGGGAACCACGGGGTCCGCGTCGTCCAACTTGGTGTCCACGGTACAGGCGCGCGATGGAGAAGGCAAGCGCACTGCAATGCGTGAATTTTGTTAACACCATGGCGGTCGACTGGTTCCACGGCCATTCCCCTGGGATCTGGCCTGTTCAAGGGGGCATAGAGGGCAGAGGGCGTCAGTGTGCCGTTGCCTGCGAGCTTCCGCAGGGGGCATACCTCCATACTGTTAACAGAATGGGGGAGGTGCCCGCCAAGCCCGGTCCGGGGCCTGGCGCGGGTGGTTTCAGCACTCGATGACGTTGACGGCCAGGCCGCCGCGCGAGGTCTCCTTGTACTTGTCCATCATGTCGCGGCCGGTGTCGCGCATGGTCCGGATGACCTTGTCCAGCGACACGAAGTGGCTGCCGTCGCCGCGCAGCGCGATGCGCGCGGCGCTGATCGCCTTGACCGAAGCCAGCGCGTTGCGCTCGATGCACGGCACCTGCACCAGGCCGCCGATGGGGTCGCAGGTCAGCCCCAGGTTGTGCTCCATGGCGATCTCCGCGGCGTTCTCCACCTGGGCGGGGGTGCCGCCCAGCACCTCGGCCAGCCCGGCGGCGGCCATCGAGGAGGCCGAGCCCACCTCGCCCTGGCAGCCCACCTCGGCGCCCGAGATCGACGCGTTCTGCTTGAACAGGATGCCCACGGCCCCCGCGGTCAGCAGGAAGCGCACCACGCCCTCGTCGCCCGCGCCCGGACTGAAGTGCAGGTAGTAGTGCAGCACGGCGGGCACGATGCCCGCCGCCCCGTTGGTCGGCGCGGTCACCACGCGGCCGCCCGCGGCGTTCTCCTCGTTCACGGCCAGCGCGTAGAGCGTGATCCAGTCGCTGCCGCGCATGGGGTCGGAGTCCACCCCCGTCGGCGCCAGCAGGCCCGACTCGTCGCAGTTGCCGCCCAGCTGCCGGTACAGGCGGTGCGCCCGCCGGGGCACCTTCAGCCCGCCGGGCAGGCTGCCCTCGGTGTTCACCCCGCGGCGCACGCACTGGCGCATCGCCTCCCACAGCACGAGCAGCTCGGCGCGCACCTGCGCGGGGGAGCGGCCGAAGGCCCGCTCGTTGGCGAGCATGACCGCGCTGATCGACATCCCGGTGTCGGCGCAGATCCCCAGCAGTTCCTCGGCGCTGCCGAAGGGGTGGGGCACCTCGGTGTCGTCGGCCTTGATCCGGTCCGCGCCCGCCGCGCGCTCGTCCACGACGAACCCGCCGCCCACCGAGTAGTACACCTTCGCCGCCAGCTCGGATCCGGAGGAGTCCAGCGCCGTGAACCGCATCCCGTTGGGGTGGTCGGGCAGGCTCTCCCTGCGGCGGAAGTCCACGTCCACGGCCGAGTCGAAGGCCACCGGCGGACCCTCGGGCCCGCCCAGGTACAGGGTCCGCTCCTCGCGCACCCGCTCCACCAGCTCGGGGACCGCGTCCACGTCCACGTGCTCGGGGGTGTGCCCCATCAGTCCCAGGACCACCGCCCGGTCACTGCCGTGCCCCTTGCCGGTGAGCGCCAGGGAACCGTACAGCTCCGCGCGCACGTGGGCCACGCCGTCGAGCAGGCCCTCCTCGCGCAGTCCGGCCACGAACGTGCGCGCGGCCTTCATCGGCCCGACCGTGTGCGAGCTGGACGGTCCGATTCCGATCTTGAACAGGTCGAACACGCTGATGGCCATGGCTGTCCTCCTCGTCGAGTACAGGGCCCGGGGCATGAGGGTGCCGTGCGGGGCCGCCAGGCCCCGCACGGCGGGGCTCTACAGGTTCGGGTAGAGCGGGTACCTGGCGGTCAGCGCCTGGACCCGGCCGCGCAGCGCGGCCTCGTCGAACTCCGGCTTGAGCGCCTCGGCGATGACGTCCGCGACCTCGGCGAAGTCCTCGTCGCCCAGACCGCGGGTGGCCAGCGCCGGGGTGCCGATCCGCAGACCGGAGGTGACCATCGGCGGACGCGGGTCGTTGGGCACCGCGTTGCGGTTGACCGTGATCCCGATCGAGTGCAGGCGGTCCTCGGCCTCCTGGCCGTTGAGCTCGGAGTCCACCAGGTCCACCAGGACCAGGTGCACGTCCGTGCCCCCCGAGAGCACCTTCACGCCGACCTCGGCTGCGTCCGGCCGCGTCAGCCGCTCGGCGAGCAGCCTGGCGCCCGAGACCGTGCGGCGCTGCCGGTCGGCGAACTCCTCGCCCGCGGCGACCTTGAGGGCCACCGCCTTGGCCGCGATCACGTGCTCCAGCGGTCCGCCCTGCATGCCGGGGAACACCGCGGAGTTGATCTTCCTGCCCAGCTCCGCCTTGGACAGGATCATGCCGCCGCGCGGACCGCCCAGGGTCTTGTGCGTGGTCGTGGTGACCACGTCGGCGTGCGGCACCGGGTTGGGGTGCAGACCCGCCGCGACCAGACCGGCGAAGTGCGCCATGTCCACCATCAGGAGCGCGCCGACCGAGTCGGCGATCTTGCGGAAGCGGGCGAAGTCCAGCTGGCGCGGGTAGGCCGACCAGCCGGCGACGATCATCTTGGGCCGGTGCTCCTCGGCGAGCGCCTCGACCTCGTCGTAGTCGACGGTGCCGTCCTCGTCGCGCACGTGGTAGGCCACCGCGTTGAGGATCTTGCCGGAGTAGTTGATCTTCATGCCGTGGGTCAGGTGGCCGCCGTGGGCCAGGTCCAGGCCCAGGATGGTGTCACCCGGCTTGAGCAGCGCGAAGTACACGGCCGTGTTGGCCTGCGCGCCCGAGTGCGGCTGCACGTTCGCGTGCTCGGCGCCGAACAGCGCCTTGGCGCGGTCGATGGCGAGCTGCTCGACGACGTCGACGTGCTCGCACCCGCCGTAGTAGCGGCGGCCCGGGTACCCTTCCGCGTACTTGTTGGTCAGGACGGTGCCCTGCGCCTCGATCACCGCCTGGGGGGCGAAGTTCTCCGAGGCGATCATCTCCAGGGTGTCGCGCTGGCGGGCCAGCTCCGCGTCGACCGCGGCCGCCACCTCGGGATCCAGTTCGCCCAGCGTCTGGTTGAGCGTGTTGTCAGTAGCCATCGGGGGCCTACTCCTCGCCTTCGGTCAGCTTGGTGTACTCCTCGGCGGAGAGAAGGTCGGAGGGCTCCTCGGAGATCCGGGCCCTGAACAGCCAACCGTCCTCGAAGGGCGAGGAGTTGATGGTCTCGGGCTCGTTCTCCAGGATCGCGTTGACCTCGACGACCTCACCGCTCACGGGCGAGTAGACGTCGCTGACGGACTTGGTGGACTCCACCTCGCCGCACGGCTCGTCCGCGGACACCTCGCTGCCGACCTCGGGCACCTCGACGTAGACGATGTCGCCCAGGGACTCGGCGGCGAACGAGGTGATCCCTACGGTGGCGATCCCGTCCTCGACCACGACCCACTCGTGTTTGGCGGTGTAACCCAGCTCCGTGGGAACGCTCACTTCAACTCTCCTTGGAGGTGTTCCATTTTCCTGCCGCGCGCCCGTACGGCTGCCCGGCCCGGCCTACGCCCGGTCGCGCCCCGTGCGTGCGGGTCCCCTGTGGGGGGATCCCGCCGCGAGGGGCGTGCGGGCCTTCGGGGTGTGAAGGCCCCTGCTCCTACGACTGCCGCTTGTAGAACGGCAGCTCGACCACGTCGACGTCCTCGCCCCGCCCGCGCACGTCCACGGTGAACGCGCCGGTCGAGGTGTCGAGGTCGCCGTCCACGTAGGCCATGGCGATGGGGCGGCCCAGGGTGGGTGAGGGCGCGCCGCTGGTGATGGTTCCGACGGAGGTGCCGTCGCGCAGGACCTCCTGGCCCTGGCGCAGCGGGCGGCGCCCGCGCGCGACGAGGCCGATGAGGCGGCGGGGACGGGAGGAACGGGAGGCCTCCTCCAGGGCCGCGCGGCCCACGAAGTCGCCCTTGTCGAACTTCACGACCCGGCCCAGACCGGCGTCGAAGGGGGTGAGGTCGGCGGTCAGCTCCTGCCCGTACAGCGGCATCCCGGCCTCCATGCGCAGGGTGTCGCGTGCGGAGAGCCCGGCGGGGACGAGGCCGTGCCGCCCGCCCTCGGCCATGAGGGCCTCCCACACCCGGGGGGCCTTCTCCGCGGGGCTGACGAAGATCTCGAAACCGTCCTCGCCGGTGTAGCCGGTGCGGGCGAGCAGGACGGGCTCACCGGCGACGGTGTGCTCGTACCCGGCGTAGTAGCGGATGCCGTCCAGGTCGGCGTCGGTCAGCGGCGCCAGGACGTCGACGGCGCGCGGCCCCTGGACGGCGATCAGCGCGTACTCGGCCGACTCGTCGCGGACCTCGACGTCGAAGCCCGCGGCCCGCTCGGCCAGGGCCGGGGCGACGACCGCGGTGTTGGCGGCGTTGGCCACGACGAGGTACTCGTCCTCGCGCAGCCGGTAGACGATGAGGTCGTCCAGGACACCGCCGTCCTCGGCGGTGATCATGGAGTACCGGGCGCGTCCCACCTTGACCCGGGACAGGTGGCCGACCAGCGCGTGGTCGAGGGCCTGGGCGGCCTGCGGGCCGGTCAGCCGGATCTCGCCCATGTGGGAGAGGTCGAACAGGCCCGCGGCCTCGCGTACCGCACGGTGCTCGGCGGTCTCGCTGCCGTAGCGCAGCGGCATGAGCCACCCGGCGAAGTCGACGAGGGTGGCGCCGGCCTTCTCGTGGATCTCGCGCAGCGCTGTCGCGCGCGGCGCGGATGAGGCGTCTGACATGGGCACTCCCGAGAGGATGGGCGTCGTGACGTGCGTGGCGTTGCCATCCTCCCCCTCTGTCATCTGTGCCTGAGAGCTTCGCCGCGCGCTCGGCGCGGCTTGCACCTTCGGCGAGGGACGGCTGTCCCTGCTTTCCAGAGTGGTCTCGCCCGTACGGTCCGCTGTGCCTGAGAGGTTGTCTTCGGGGAGGGATTGCTCCTTCGGCGGCCCGCGCTGGATACGCGGGCACTCTCCCGTACGGGGTCAGCAACACGTTCAGCCTAGCAGCGGCCGTGAACGGCGCCCAAGGGCGCCCGGTGCGGTGCCGGTGCTCCCGCCGGAGCCCGTGAGCGGCCCCGTCGCGCGCCGTCCGCTCCGTGTCCGCCCTCCGCTCCCGGGCCGCCCGCGCCCGCTGCCCGCGTCCGCCGTGTCCTTGGGTCTTCGACACTCCGGCCGCGTCCGCCCTGGAGAGGGGAGGCGGGGATTAGCGTGTGCGGGGAGTACCGACCGGGGGGAGGGAGACGGATGCGAACCGACGCCGGGAGGGCGGCGCGCGGGGCGCGCTCGCTCGCGGCCGGATGCGTGCTGTCCCTGGCCGCGGGCACGGGGTGCGCCGGGGCCGTGGGCGGACCGCTGGAGCCGGACGGGCCCGCCCGGGAGGGGGCGGAGGCCGGGCCCCCGCCCCTGACGCGGGGCGACGTGGCCGCCGTCGAGCGCGAGGACCTGGAGCCGGTGTTCGCGGACGCGGGCGTCGAGGGCACCTTCGTGCTCCACGACGTGATGGAGCGGGAGGCGACCGTCGTGCAACCGGAGGAGGCCCGCGAGCGCACGGTCCCCGCGTCCACCTTCGGGCTCGTCAGCACCCTGGTCGGTCTCCAGACGGGCGCGGTCGGGGACGTCGACGAGGTGGTGCGGCCCCAGCCCGTCGACCGCTGGGAGCGGGGCACGGCCCTGCGCGAGGCGTTTCCCGCCTCGAACCTCCCCGTCTACCAGGAGGTGGCCCGCAGGGTCGGGCACGAGCCGATGGCGGCCTGGGTGGACCGGCTGGACTACGGCAACCGTTCGGTGGGCGAGGCGGGCGCGCTGGACCGGTTCTGGGTGGAGGGGCCGCTGGAGATCTCCGCGATGGAGCAGACCGCGTTCCTGGCGAGGCTGGCCCGAGACGAGCTGCCCGTGGACGACGCGCACCAGGAGGCGGTGCGCGAACTCGCCGCCCTGGAGGAGGGCGACGGCTACGCCCTCCACGGAAAGACGGGGTGGAGCGGGAAGGTCGACCCCGCGCAGGGCTGGTGGGTCGGTTGGGTCGAGCGCGGCGACGACCTGTACACGTTCGCGCTGCGCCTCGACCTGGAGGAGGACGGTTGCGCCGAGCTGTGCGAGTCGCTGGGACGGCAGATGCTCGTGGAGTTGGAGGTCCTGCCCGAGGAGGAACGCGCCGCCTGAGCGACGCGCGGGCCCCGCGACGCGCGTCGGCCCGCCCCCGTGGCGGGAGCGGGCCGATGCACGGAAGAGGGGCTGTTCCTGGGCGGGCCTCAGCGAAGCGGAGGTCCGAAGAGCACCACCTAGGCCTTGCGGCGCTGGCGCACGGCCTCGGCCAGCTGGGCCAGCACGTCCCCGGTGGTCTCCCAGCCCATGCACTTGTCGGTGATCGACTGGCCGTAGGTCAGGGAGGCGGGGTCGCCCAGCTTCTGGGCCCCCTCGACGATGAAGCTCTCCAGCATCACGCCGATGACTCCCTTCTGGCCTTCGGCGACCTGGGCGGCGATCGCGGCGGCCACACCGGGCTGACGGGTGTGGTCCTTGCCGCTGTTGGCGTGGCTGGCGTCGATCATCAGGCGGCGGGGCAGCCCGGCGCCCTCGATGACGTCCAGGGCGGCGTTGACCGGCCCGGCGTCGAAGTTGGGGCCGCTGCGGCCGCCGCGCAGGATGACGTGGCAGTCAGGGTTGCCCTCGGTGACGACCACCGAACCGGCGCCGGCCGGGTCGATCCCGAAGAAGGTGTGCGAGGCGGCGGCGGCGCCGACCGCGTCCACGGCCACCTGGACGTCGCCGTCGGTGCCGTTCTTGAAGCCCACGGGCGTGCTCAGGCCGCTGCTCAGCTGGCGGTGCACCTGGCTCTCGGTGGTGCGCGCCCCGATCGCGCCCCAGGAGACGACGTCGGCGATGTACTGCGGGGTGATGGGGTCGAGGAACTCGGTCCCGGCGGGCAGCCCGAGCGCGTTGATGTCCAGCAGCAGCTTGCGCGCGGTGCGCAGGCCGCGGTGCACGTCGTAGGTGTCGTCCAGGCCGGGGTCGTTGATCAGGCCCTTCCACCCGACGGTGGTGCGCGGCTTCTCGAAGTACACGCGCATCACGACGCAGAGCTCGTCGCGCAGGGAGGGCACCAGCTCCTTCAGGCGGCGGGCGTAGTCCATGGCGGACTCGGGGTCGTGCACCGAGCAGGGGCCCACGACGACCAGCAGGCGGTCGTCCTCACCGTCCAGCACCCGCTTGACCTCGGCGCGTGACTCCTCGACCAGGGCGCTGCGCTCGGGACCCAGCGGAAGCTCGGCCAGCAGGTCCCGGGGGGCGATGAGCGGCTTGTAACTGGCCACCCGTGTGTCGTTCGTGCTCGGCATGGTGTTCCCCTCGGGTCCCGTCTGTCGTGTTTTCCGCTGTCGCCACGAAAACCGTCTTATGAAAACAGTAGCGCGGACGGTTCGGCGCTCTGCGGGCGCGTCGGCCGGCACGGTTCACGTGACAGAAAACACCACACCGGTTTCGGGCGCCGAAAAGCGTCTCATTTCGTGAGACGGTATTTTCCCGGTTCCCGCGGTCATTTCCGCCGGGGGCTGCTCCGGCGCCCGCTCGGTCACCGCCCCGACCCCGGGAGGTCCTCCTCCCAGTACTCGCGCGGGTTGCGCGCGCCGTCGGTGACCGTGCCGCGCTCGGCCTCGGCCCGACGCAGCTGCACGCGACGGATCTTACCGGAGACGGTCTTGGGCAGTTCGCCGAACTCCAGGCGGCGCACCCTCTGGTGCGGTGACAGGCGCTCGCGCGCGTGGGCCAGGATCGACCGGGCGGTCTCGGCGTCCGGGGCCACCCCTGCGGCCAGGGTCACGTACGCCTTGGCCACCGCCAGCCGCAGCGGGTCGGGGGAGGGGACCACGGCCGCCTCGACCACGTATTCGTGCTCGACCAGAACGCTTTCGAGTTCGAATGGTGAGATGCGGTAATCTGAGGCCTTGAACACATCGTCGGATCGACCGATATAGGTAATGTAACCGTTCGAATCCCGGCTGGCGATGTCACCGGTGCGGTAGCGGCCCCCGCGGATCACCTCGCGGCTGAGGTCGGGGTTGTCGGCGTAGCCTTTCATCACCCCCACCGGTTCCCGGGCCAGGTCCACGCAGATCTGCCCGGTGTCGGCGGCCTCGTCGGTGGCCGGGTCCGCCAGCACCACGTCGTAGCCCGGCATCTCGCTCCCCATCGAACCGCGCACCACCTCCTGGCCGGGGCCGTTGCCCAGCAGCACGGTCGTCTCGGTCTGCCCGAACCCGTCGCGCACGGTCACTCCCCACGCCTCACGCACGCGGTCCACCACCTCGGGGTTGAGGGGTTCCCCGGCGGCCACCGCCTCGCGCAGCCCCACGGCCCACGCGGCGGGGCCGGCCTGCACCAGCATCCGCCACACCGTCGGCGGCGCGCACAGCGTGTCCACCCCGCAGCGCACGACCGCGTCCAGCAGCCCCGCCGCGTCGAAGCGCTCCTGGTTGACGACCAGCACCGTCGCCTCGGCGTTCCACGGGGCGAACACGCTGCCGTAGGCGTGCTTGGCCCACCCCGGCTCGGACACGTTGAGGTGGACGTCGCCCGGTCGCACGCCCAGCCAGTACATGGTCGACAGGTGCCCCACCGGGTACGAGCGCTGGGTGTGCACGACCAGCTTGGGCAGGGCGGCGGTGCCGGAGGTGAAGTACAGCAGCAGGGGGTCGTCGGGATGGGTGGGGTGCGGGGGGTGGAAGTCCAGACCGGCGTGCTCGGAGTCGGCGTAGTTCAGCCACCCCTCCATGTAGCCCGTGCAGATCCGCGTCCAGTGCCCCCGCAGCGGGGCGAACTTCTCGGTCTCGGCGGCCGAGCACACCACGTGCGCGATCTCGCCGCGCTCCAACCGGTCCAGCAGGTCGCTCTCGGACAGGGAGGTGGGGGTCGGACAGACCACGGCGCCGAGCTTGGCCGCGGCGAGCAGGGTCTCCCACAGCTCCACCTGGCTGCCGAGCATCAGCAGGATCCGGTCGCCCGGGTGCACGCCCTGGTTGTTGAGCCAGTTGGCCACCTGGCCGGAGCGCTCCGACATCCGCCGGTAGGTGTACCTGGTCTGGCCGCCGTCCTCCTCCACGATCCACAGCGCCGTCCGGTCCGGACGCCGCTCGGCCACCTCGTCGAAGTAGTCCAGCGCCCAGTTGAACCGGTCCGACCGGGGCCAGGTGAACTCCCGGTGCGCCCTCTCCTGGTCCTCGCGCAGGTCCAGGAGCAGGTCCCGGGCGGCGCGGAACTCGGCCGCGCCCGCGGCTGCCGTCTCTCTCGACATGTGGCGACCTCCGGTTCAGGGACAGGGCGCCGACCGCACTGTCCGCCGGTCCCGCCCGGGCGGGGCGGTGCAACGGGTGTGCCCCGCTGGTCCTACCCGGGATGCGCTGCAGCGACGCCTCACCCGCGGTGGAGGCCGCGGCGGACGGGGATCCGAGGCGGTGACGCGCCTCCGGGAGGGCGGCGTCCGGTTCCGGAGCGCCCTCTCCCCCGCACCCGGTGCGGCCGACCGTCCCGCGCCCCCTCACGCGGGGCCCTCTGGCTCTAGGATGTGTGGATATGGAGGAACTTCGCGGACACCACGGGATCTGGCGGATCGACGACGAGACGATTCGTATCCGCTTCGACTCCGGCCGCAAGGTGCCCACCCTCTTCCGGTCGCTGGGCGGCTGCGCGGTTCCGATGACCGCCGTCCGCGAGGTCGACTTCGACCGGGGCAGCCGCAAGCAGGGGTGGCGGCTCCGGCTGAGGCTGGTGGAGGGCGCCGACCCCTACGCGCTCCTGGGCGTCCCCGGCCGGGACGTGCCCACCCCGCTGCTGATCACCGGCCCGCACGAGGGCGAACTCCTCGCCGAGTACTACTCCGAGCGGGTCGCCGCCTCGGCCCGCTTCGCCCGCGAGACCCTGACCGAGGAACCCGACCCGCGCGAGGTGGCCAGAGGGCTGGTGGCCCGGCCCCCGCTCCAGGTCCGCACCGCCGAGGGGTCGGCCTCCTTCGACGGCACCCGCGTGCGCTTGCAGTGGGACGGCTGGCTGGCCAGCACGGCCAAGGAGAAGGAGAAGTCCCGCGACTACCGGCTCTCCGAGATCGAGACCGCCCACTGGCACCCGCCGGTCGACGTCACCGAGGGCCACCTGCGCATCGTGCTGCGCGGGGTGACCATCCCCGAGGCCACGGCGCTGGACAACGACTTCTTCACGCTCGCCTCGCACGGGACCAAGGGCAGCGAGGAGACCCTGCTGATGGCCGCCACCGTCAACGCCCACGTCGCGGCGGCGCGGGAGGCCCAGGCGGGGACCGGGGAGCTCACCGCGGCGGCCGACGACGGCAGCGAGGCGGTCTTCGCCAAGATCCGCGAGCTCGGGCGGCTGCACGCCGAGGGGCTGCTCACCGACGAGGAGTTCAGCGCCAAGAAGGCCGAACTCCTCGACCGGCTCTGACCGGTCGGCCCCCCACCGGGCGCCCGGGTACTCCCGGCCGCGGCGCCCGACTCCGCCGGGGTCCCCCGGGGAGGAACCACGTCCACGAAAGGGCCCACGCTTTGCGTACCTTGTACCCGCCCATCGAGCCGTACGACTCGGGGATGCTCGACGTCGGCGACGGACACCGCGTCTACTGGGAGCTGTGCGGCAACCCCGCGGGCAAGCCCGTGGTGTTCCTGCACGGCGGTCCCGGCGGCGGATGCGTGCCCGACCACCGCAGGCTCTTCGACCCGGAGCGGTACCGGATCCTGCTGTTCGACCAGCGCAACTGCGGCCGCTCCACCCCGCACGCCAGCCAGATGGACACCGACCTGTCCACCAACACCACCTGGACGCTGGTGCAGGACATGGAGCGGCTGCGCGAGATGATCGGCGCGGAGTCCTGGCAGGTCTTCGGCGGGTCCTGGGGCAGCTGCCTGGCGCTGGCCTACGCCCAGCGCCACCCCGAGCGCGTCAGCGAGCTGGTCGTGCGCGGCATCTTCACCCTGCGCGAGAGCGAGCTGCGCTGGTTCTACCAGGAGGGCGCCTCCCAGCTCTTCCCGGACCTGTGGGAGTCCTACCTGGCGCCCATCCCCGAGGAGGAGCGCGGGGACCTCGTCGCCGCCTACGCGCGCCGGCTGAACTCGCCCGACCGGGAGGAGCGCCTGGCCGCCGCGCGCTCGTGGAGCGTGTGGGAGGGGTCCACGGTCACCCTGCTGCCCAACCACGAGCTGCGCGAGCACCACGCGGACGAGGACTACGCGCTGGCCTTCGCGCGGATCGAGAACCACTACTTCGTCAACCGCGGGTTCCTCACACCGAACCAGCTCATCGACGGGGCGGAGGCGATCCGGCACATCCCCGGCGTGATCGTGCAGGGCCGCTACGACGTGTGCACCCCGGCCCGCACCGCCTACGACCTGCACAAGGCATGGCCGGAGGCGGACTTCCACATCGTGGACGACGCCGGGCACGCGTTCAGCGAGCCCGGCATCCTGGACCACCTGATCGAGGCGACCGACCGCTTCGCGAAGTAACCCGGGCGCGGGCGGCCCGGCCCCGGGACGGGCGGGAGGGCCGCCCCGGCTCTTCGGAAGAGGCGCGGAGTGCGGGGAGCCCCCGCGCCCCGCGTCCCCGGCCGGTCCGGTCGTCCACGAACGCGGCGGGAGCCGTGCGCGGGAGGAACCGCGCGAGGCGCCCGCCACGCTCCCTAGTGGCCGCGCTCGTAGGAGCAGCTCATCCCGGCCTGGCCGCCGATCTCGAACAGGCCCAGATCGGCCAGCTGCCGGACCCCCCGGTGACGGGACAGGTTCCATGACGCGAACCCGGTGTCGTCGGACTCCTCCACGAGGTTCTGGAAGCCCACCAGGGCGCAGTCGCGGTCGTTGCCCTCCAGTTCGACCAGACCGGGGATCGCGTCGGCGGACAGGTCGCGCAGGTACCAGGTGTCGACCGTGGTCAGGTCCAGGTCCTGGTGGCTCTCGGCGATACGCAGGTCCGGGTTGCCGTAGGCGAACACGGCCAGGGCCGCTCCGGCCAGGGCGGCCGTGGCACGGGGCAGCCAGGCCGCCGACCGGCCCAGGGTGTTGAGCGCACCCGCCGCGAGCAGCAGGCCGAACACCCCCGCGCTCCACATGATCCACGCCTCGGCGCTGGCCCGCATCCGGGTCAGCCCGTAGGCGTCGATGTACAGCTGCAGGCGCATCATCGCCGAGGCGAGGATGACCAGGGTGAGCGTGCACAGCAGCCCGAGCAGGGTGTTGCGCAGGACGCGGGTGGTGCTGGAGGGCAGGACGCGCACGACCACCGCGATGACGCACAGGACGAGCAGGCTGACCACGACCAGCTGGAAGAAGCCCTGGCGTGCGTACTCGGCGTAGGTGACCCCGGCGACGCGCTGGACGTACTCGTCGCCGCCGAACATGGCGACGGCCTGGACCGCGAGGAACGCGGTGAACAGGAGGAGCAGGGCGCTGAGCGGGATCGTCCACACCCACACCGGCAGGGGAGTCCGCTCGGGGGAGGGGCCCGTGGGGACGGGGTCCGCGGGGGCGGTGTGGGCGGCGGGCCTCGGCGTGTGGCGGCGGCGCGCGGTCAGCACGGCGGATCCGGTGAGGAGCATAGCCGTCGCCATGGCGAACAGGTCGCCGACCGGGTTGAGGTCGCTCTCCAGGAGCAGGTCGGTGAACATCCGGCTCAGGTAGCTGCCGAACACCGGGTCGGCGAAGGCGAAGAGCACGCCGAAGACGAGCAGCAGGCCGACCGTGGCCACCGTGGTGGCCAGGACCGGCCCGGCCAGGCGGCGGGACCGCCTGCCCTGGAGCGGCGCGGTCAGGAACCGCGGTGTGGAGGGCAGGTTGCGGAACAGGGCGAGCGAGCCGGCGAGGACGCCCACCGCGCCCTGGCGGGAGGCGGGGCCGCGCGCGGCGAAGGCCATCGAGGCGAGGAGGAAGGACGCGGTCAGGGTCCAGAAGAGCACCCAGCCCGCGTCGCGGAACACCGCCGTGAACAGCAGGACGGCGGCGAGCACGCCGTATACCGCCGACCAGGCGTAGGAGTGGCGGTCGGGTGTGGGCTCGGGGTCGGGAGCAGGGGCGGGTGTGGCTTGAGAGGCGGGTCGGGGGGCGGTGGCGTGTGCGGCTGTGGGGTGGGAGAGGGGCGGAGGTGAGGGTGCGGCGGCTGGAGTGGCCTCAGCGGTTTCAGAAGCCTCAGCAGTTTTGCCAGCTCCGGTGGGCCCTGTCCTGGTGGCCTCGCCGGTCCCAGCGGCCTCGGTGGCCTCTGGGTTCCCGGTTGTACCGTCGGACGCGACCGGCCCAGGGAGCTCGGGGGCGGAGGCGGTTCTGGCGTCATCCCCGCTCCCGGACGGCTCAGGTGCCTCAGAGGCGCTCGGCGCGGAACCCTCATCAGCCTCTGGGGCACCCGTGTCCCCAGAGGTCATACTCCCTGGCGTACCTGTTCCGCTGCTGTCGGAATCGCTGCCCTCCGCGGGCTCGGATGTCCCTCCCTCCTCAGCCGAGGGACTGGTCGCGGAAGCCTCGTGGTCCCCCCCGGTCCCGGAGACCGCGTTCTCGATCCCGGAGGGAGTTCCGAGGTCCTCCGGGTCCTCCGCGGCGCCGGAGGGGTTCTCGGGCCGCGGTTCCCCGTTGCCTCCGGCCGGTCCGCTCTCCGCTTCCGGACCGGGATCACCGGAACCCTCGGTCATGTGGACCCCCGGGTTCCCCTCGGTGCCGGAAGCCTCCCCGGATCCCGGTTCCCCGCTTCGGGCCTCCTTGTCCCCGGTCTCGCTCCCGGGGGTGGCGGGGCGCGCCGTCAGCGCGGCGAACGCGGTCAGAGCCGCGACCACACCGGTGATGACCAGGCCGATCCCGGGCCGGTCGAACGTGGCCAGCAGTGCGGCCACCACGCCGACGCCGAGTACGGCGACCGGCAGCCACGCGGGTGCCCGGGGCAGGGGCGCCCGCGTCCGCTCCCGGTAGGCCGGGTCGTGGTAAGCCTGCTGGTACTGCTGAGGGTGTGACAGGTGCGACAGGTGGGCGAACGTCGTGCCGTACTGCTGTGGCCTCTGGTGGGCACCCTGCTGCCTCACCTGCTCCATGTGCCACGGATGGCCCGTCTGTCCTGGCGGACTCGGCTGCCCCACCTGAGCCGGTCGCCCCGGTCGTCCTACCCGCTCCGGCGAACCCGGTGGCGCGGGGGTCCCGTGCGGCCCCGGCGCGGGAGCGGCCTCCACCGTCGACCGGCGGCCCTCGGGATTCCCGGCGGTCTCGTCCTCGCTCACCCGTATGCCCCTTTCACGACGGCACCGGACTACCCGGTGCTGTCGGCAGTGGGACAGCGCGCGCACGCTGACGGTTCACGCAGCATCCGTTTTATGGACAAAAGCGAAGTTCTGGACGCGCGTCCCGACACCCGTCCAGGCCTGTGCACCCCGTCCGCCCCCGGCTAGAGTCGGGGGTCACACCGCCTTCCGCGCGAGGAGTCCAGTGACGATGCGAGTCGAGGTCGACTACGACCGGTGCGAGAGCAACGCCCTGTGCATGGCCGCCGCACCGGAGGTCTTCGAGGTCCGCGACGACGACTTCCTCTACCTGCTCACCGAGGAACCCGCCGCCGCGTCGCACGAACGCGTCCGCCAGGCCGAGCGCATGTGCCCCAAGAGGGCCATCACCGTGCGGGAGTGACCCCCGCGGCCGCCAACGCCTCGTCCCACGTCGTCGGCTTCTCCAGCAGACTCCGGTAGCGCATGGTCCTGGGGGTGGAGCGCAGCCCCAGCACACCGGTGAGCATTCCGCCGCGGCCGAGGAAGGCCACGAACTTTCGGTCCTCCGGGGAGCCGTGCACGAAGGCGACCTGATCGGCGGGCGCGCCCTGCCCCAGCAGCTGGACCTTCATCCTGTATTGGTCGGACCAGAAGTAGGGCACCGGAGTGAAGGGCGTGCGCCCACCGCCGCCGGCCAGCAGGTTGTGCGCCGCGGCCTCGCCCTGCTCAGCCGCGTTGGTCCAGTGCTCCAGGCGGATCCGCCCGCCGTAGCGCGGGTGCGGCCAGTTAGCCAGGTCGCCGACCGCGTACACGTTCGGCACCGAGGCCGCGGAGTACTCGTCGCACGCCACCGAGCCGTCGGCCAGCAGCTCCACCCCGGACCCGCGCAGCCACTCGGTGTTCAGGTGCACGCCGATCCCGGCGACCACGAGGGAGGCCTCCACCGCCGAGCCGTCGGCGAGACGGACCCGCTCCACCCGGTCCCGCCCCTCGAAACCGGCCACGCCCACGCCCAGGCGCACGTCGACGCCGTTCTCCCGGTGCAGCTCCGTGAGGACCTCGCCGATCCTCGGGTCCACGACCCGGGTCAGCGGTGTGGGCGCCGCCTCCACCAGGGTCACGTCCATGCCCACCGCGCGGGCGCTGGCGGCCACCTCGGCGCCGACGAAACCGGCCCCGACCACCACCAGGCGGCCGCCGGAGTCGAACTCCGACCGCACCGCCTCGGCGTCGTCCAGGGTGCGCAGCACGTACACGCCCGCCAGGTCGGTGGCGGGGCGGCGCGCCCGGGCGCCCGTGGCGATCACCAGGCCGTCGTAGCGCACCGTTCCGAGGGCGCCGCCCGGACCGGACACGCTCACCTCGCGGGCGGCGGTGTCCAGCCCCACCGCCCGGCTGCCCGGACGGAAGTCCAGGTCCAGGGCGTCCACGGCCTCGTCCTCGCGCAGGCGCAGCGCCCGGTGGCCCACCAGCCAGCCCGGGCCGCCGCCCGCGGGTTCCATGCCCACCCCGGTCAGGACCTCCTTGGACAGCGGAGGCCGCGAGTAGGGCCGGTGCGCCTCCTCGCCCAGGAGCGTCAGCCGCCCCTCGTATCCGCGTTCGCGCAGCGCCTCGGCCGTGTGCAGCCCGGCCATCCCCGCGCCGACGACGACGATGTCGTTGAGGGTGTCCCGCACGGTGGTGTCCCTTCCGGTGGTGGTTCCCCGAGGACGGGGCTCGTCAGAGTGGGCGGACCTCGCCGACGGGGGCGCCACCTCCGAGGACGTCGGCGCGCAACCGGTCCTGGACGGGGGAGACGTCCACACCGAGGGTCCGCAGCGCGTCGAGTGCGACCAGCGTACGCGCCCGCTCCTCGGCGTCCCCGTCGCTGATCTTGACGGCGACGGTCTCGCCGGTGGCGGCGCTGACCACCAGGACCCCGTCGGCACCGCCCTTGGCCACCAGGCCGGGCATCCGCGTCATGAGGTCGGTGTCGATCCGGTCACTGCCCGCCACGTACAGCGGGTGTGCGCTCATCGCCTCGACCACGGCCCGCTCCGGGCCTCCCTCGGGGGCGGTGCGCATGCGCCACAGGCCGCGGGCCAGACCGGTCAGGGACACCGCCATCTGGGGCGCCCCGCAGCCGTCCACGGCGGTGTGCGCGACCGGCTCCCCGCACAGCTCCTCGATGGTCTCGCGGACCAGGACCTGGAAGGGGTGCCCGGCTTCGAGGTAGTCCCCGGTGCTCCATCCCCGGGCGACGCAGGCGGCGAGCATGCCCGCGTGCTTGCCGGAGCAGTTCATCAGCACCCGCTCGGGCTCGCGTCCGGCGCGGACGAACGCGGTGCGCGCGTCCTTGCCGCTGGGGGCGGCCGGGGGGCAGCCCAGGGCGTCGGCGGTGAGCCCGGCCGCGGCCAGGATGCGCTCGGTCTCGGCGGTGTGCGCCTCCTCACCGGAGTGGCTGCCCGCGGCGATGGCCAGCGAGGAGCCCTCCAGGGGCGCGCCCGCCCGCAGCATCGCCAGCGCCTGGAAGGGCTTGGCCGAGGAGCGCGGGAACATGGGCTGGTGCACGGGGCCGCGCGCGTAGGCGATCCGGCCGTCCGCGGACAGTCCGACGACCGCACCGTAGTGGACGCTCTCCAGCATTCCGGACCGGATGACCTGCGCCAGGGGGACGTACTCGGGCAGCGGGCTCTGGGGCATGCGGGCTTCTCCTCGCCGTTGAGGTCGGGTCAGGGTGCGCGTGGAGTGTCCGCCTGTGGGTGGACACGACTGAGAACGTTACATAACTCCCCTTTCTTCCGGTCGCCCCGCGGTCGCGGAACCGGCTCGGCCGGAGCTGTTCCCGGAGCCGTCTCCCGGTCCGCGGACCCGGCCGGGGCGGTCGGCGGGAACAGCCCTCCCACGTGCACGGGGTCCGCTGTCGGACGCGGGGAGTAAGGTCGTTGCCGGTAAGCGGCAAGGTGGAACAGCCGTTCGGCACGACGGACGAAGGAGTGGGGCACACGATGGGAACGCTGCGGATGGGCGCGCTGACCCGGCGCAGGGTCGGCATGCGGGCGGCGGACCTGGAGTACGCGGTGCTCGACATGGAGACCACCGGCCTCGACCCCCGCGAGGGCGCGCGCATCGTGGAGATCGCCGTGGTGCGCGTGCGCGGAGACGGCAAGCTCGTCGAGGAGTTCAGCACCCTGGTCGACCCGCGCGCGCCGGTGGGCGGCCGCGAGTTCCACGGCATCGGCGAGGGTGACACCGTGGGCGCCCCGACCGCGGCGCAGGTGGCGCCCAGGCTCACCGAACTGCTCTCCGGGGCGGTCGTGGTCGGCCACAACCTCGACTTCGAACAGCGCTTCCTCGCCTCGGAGCTGGTGCCCGCGGGGCTGCCCACGGGTCAGGCCGGGCTGTGCACGCTGCGCACGCTGCGCTCCCAGGTGGAGCTGGAGCGGTACTCGCTGCCCAAGGCCTCCCACCGGCTCAGCGGCGACTGGCCGACCGGACAGCACACCGCGCTGGGCGACGCCCGTGCCTGCGCCAAACTGCTCGCGGAGATGCTCGCCAACGCCCCCGGCGAGCTGCGCTACGGCGGTCCCGCGCCCAAGCGGCTCGCGGTGCCGGAGCCGGTCCCCGGCCCGCGCGGCGCGGCAGAGCCGGTCCGCTGGAAGCCGCGCACGTCGTCGGTGCCCGGCGGGCTTCCGCCGCTGGGCCCCTGGCAGGCGCGGTGGCGGCCCCACGAGCTGGACCCGCTGCTGTGCGGCGGGGCCTTCGGAGCCACGGACCGCGCCATCGCGGAGATGGCCGCGCACCGCGACACCCGCTTCCGCGAGCGGCTGGCCGCGGCCGCCGCGGTGACGGGCGGGCTCGCGGCCACGGCCGCGGGCGGCCTGCTGCTGCGCATGGCCGGTGCCGGGAGCACGAGCGACCCCGGTTATCCGGCCGGACGCGCCGACGGCTCCCCGGCGCGGCTGCTCGGCCGGATCGGCCGGTCCGTGCTCGGGGCCCGGCCAGGGCTCACAGACCGGAGAGAGTGAGGAAGAACGCCACGATCAGCGCGCTTCCGCCGAGTGTGGTGAGCAGCGCCTTGCCCGGTTCGGTGAGCCGGGCCGACACCAGCCGCACACGGGGACGGACCATCTCCGGACTCCGCGCGGCGGCCACGGAGCCGCCGCGGCCGGGACGGGGCGCCGGGATCCGTCCGGGGACGTAGCTGGGGAGCTTGTTGAACATGGCGACCGTCACCAGGACGGCGCCGAGGAGGATCAGTACGAGGGACACGTCGGAGAGGGCCTCACACTCGGTCGAAGGGGCGACCGCCCCGAAGGGCGGGCGGGGTCACCGATTCTGACCGATGTCGCCGTACCGTTGCGACTTGATATCGCCTCGCCAACGTTGTGGCGCAGGTTACGGGCCAGCCTTTATGACTGTCTGATCATGTACCGCTACGGCGGGTGTTCCTCGCGGCGGTCTGAGGAAGAACGGTGTCCACGGTTTCGGTCGCCACACCGAGGGCGCGGAGCACGAACCGGGTGACCAGGGCGTGGGTCTCGTCGAGGTCGATCTCGCCGCTGACGAGGGGCAGGCGCTGGGAGCCGACCATCGACAGGGCCAGCCGGGAGACGGGCTCGGCGGGCAGGGGGTCGAACTCGCCCGCGGCGGTGCCCTCCTCCAGGATCTCGGTCAGCAGGCGCTGCATGGGCGCCACGTGGGCGGCGAGCGCCTGGTAGGCGTCCGGGCCGAGGCTGGCCCCGAGTTCGGCGGCGGGCGGGTGCGGATGCGCCATGATGCCCTCCAACTGGAGGCGGACGAACGCCGAGAGCCGCCGCGCCGCCGAGACGCCCGAGGGGAGTTCGCGCCTGTACCGCTCGACGAACGCGCTGTTGACCTGCTCGGTGAAGGCCAGGAGCAGCGCGGGCTTGTCGGGGAAGTAGTTGTACAGGGCGGTACGGGTGATCCCCGCGGAGTTGGCCACGTCGGTCATGGAGATGCGGTCGATCCCCTGGGTCCGGATCAGCTCGTCGACGGCGTCCATGATGCGATCCCGTGTGCGGGCACGGTGGGCGGCGATGGTCGGCGCCGTGATCTTGGGCATCCTCCTATGGTGTCACGCCCGGGGGCGGGCCGTCGTGGGTTCAGCCCCGGGCGGCCGGCAGTGTACGGCTCAGGAAGCCCCGGATGTGGCTGGCCGTGCTGTCCAGATGGCTCTCCAGCAGGAAGTGGCCGCCTCCGGGCACCAGGTGGATCTCGGCGTCCGGCAGGTCCCGGGCGAAGGCGCGCGCGCCTTCGGGGCCGAAGATGCGGTCCTCCGCTCCCCACACGGCCAGGAGCGGGACGCGGCTCTCCCGGAAGTACGCGTGCACCCGCGGGTAGAGGGGCGGGTTGGTGGCGTAGTCGCGGAAGAGGGCGAGCTGTACGAGGTCGTTGCCGGGGCGGCTGATGTCACGGTGGTCGGCCGTCCAGGTGTCGGGGTCGACCAGTTCGGGGCGGTCCACCCCGTGCAGGTACTGCCAGCGGACGGCGTCCAGGCCGAGGGCGGCGCGGACCGCCGGTTCCGTCGCGGGCCCCGGGGCCTTGGCGTAGGCCCACACGGGCGCCCAGAACCCGGGGACGAAGCCGTCCTCGTAGGCGTTGCCGTTCTGGGTGACCACCGCGGTGATCGCCTCCGGGGCGCGCAGCGCGAGCCGCCACCCGATGGGGGCTCCGTAGTCCTGCACGTAGACGGCGTAGCTGGTGACGCCGAGCCCGGCCAGGAGCGCCTCCGTGACGTCGGTGAGCGCGTCGAACGTGTACGCGAACGCGTCGGCGGGCGGGGTGTCGGAGCGGCCGAAGCCGAGGTGGTCGGGGGCGATGACGCGGAACCTGTCGGCGAGTTCCGGGATCAGTCGGCGGAACATGCGCGAGCTGGTGGGGAACCCGTGCAGGAGCACCAGGGCGGGCGCGTCGCGGGGTCCGGCCTCCCGGTAGAAGACGCGGTGTCCGCGCACGGTGGCGTACTGGTGGCGGATCTCCGTCATGACTAACCTTCCAAAGCATCTTTGATGGTTACCTGTGCCCTCAGTGGAGCGGATGCGAGGTAACCTGTCAAATCGATGAAGAGGGTTAGTTCGTGAGGTGGGCGGCCATGATCGACGAGGGAGCGCTGCTCGAAGCGCTGAACAGCACCCCGGTGGTGGACGGCCGGCCGCGGGACCTGTGGGCCGATGACGCCGCGCTGGGGCGGTGGGCGCGGGAGCACGGCGGTCCCGGCGGCGCGTCGGAGGCCGGCTGGCTGCGGACGGCGAGGGACGTGCTCCAGGCCGCCACGCGCGGCCCCGTGCCCGAGGCGCGGATGCGACGGATGCTCGCCGGGGTCTCCCGGCTTCCCGAGATCGGCGGGTCGGACCTGCGGTGGCGTCTGCACGCGCCGCCCGAGCGGATGCTCGCGGTGGAACTGGTGCTCGCCTGGTACGACGTCCGGGAGCGCAGGCCCGGACGGCTGCGCCCCTGCGGCAACGGCGAGTGCCGCCTCTTCCTCCTCGACCGCAGCCGCGCCAACACCGCCCGCTGGTGTTCGATGAGGACCTGCGGCAACCGCCTGAAGGCGCGCCGCCACCAGGAGCGCGCCCGGCAGACCCCGGAGCCCTGACGGGCGCACGCGGTCAGCGTTCAGGCGGCGTCGGCGCCCGCCCCGGCGTCCGTCCCCGCCTCGGGAGCGTACATCCGGCCCAGGTCGGCGAACACCTCGGTGTTGAGCTGGTAGGCCAGCCGCGTCTCGGCCACCAGGCGGTCGGCGGCGGCCCCGTCCAGGTTCAGGGAGTCGAGCCGTTCCCGGTACCCGGTCCGGAAGCGGGGCAGGCTGCCCAGTGCGTCGAAGACGTAGAAGGAGACGCCGGCCGCGTCGGTCAGGCCGTAGGTCCTGGCGGCCACGCGGCGGATGAACTGGCCGCCGGACACGTCGCCCATGTAGCGGGTGTAGTGGTGGGCGACGAACCCCTCGGGGCGGTCGGCCATCTGCTCGATGCGCGCCGCGTAGGTGCGGGTGGCCGGGGTGGGGGCGATCCTGTCGCGCCAGTCGGCGCCGAGCAGGTGCTCCAGGTCGCGGACCAGCGCGGGGACCCGCTCCAGTTCCGGGTGGCGGAACCTTCCGGCGACGGGGTCGTCCGCCAGCCGTCGGCCGGTCTCCTCCAGCGCGACGTAGGCGAAGTAGTGCTGGGCGACCATGCCGGTGTACCCGTCCAGGGGAAGCGTGCCGTCCATGAGGGCCCGGGTGAACCCGTGGTCCTCGGCGGCCTGGTGGTCGCTCCAGGTCGCCGCGCGGAGCCGTTCGGAGAACGTCTCGGGTGCGTCGGGGGCGGTCGTCGCGGGAACCTCGGCCGTTGTGCTCATCGGTGCTCTCCGCCTTCGGTCCGGCATCTTTATGACATCATGTCATTTAGGCGGAGGCCGCTGTCAAGAGGGATATGACACCCTGTCATGAAAACTCGCCCGGTACGCCAAGGCGCGGCCGATCCGGAATCCGCCCCAGATTCGGTCGGCGGTCCGTTCGGCGGTCCGCCCCGGGCTCCGTGCCGAGGTCCGCGGCCCCGCTCGCGGGCGCGCCTCCCGCGGGGGCGCCCGCCTCTCCGGAGAGGTCTCGGGTACGCTCGGAGAAATCCGGGAAGTGTCCCCCGTCACACCCTGCATGTGCTCGTGCATGGGCATATGCCCGTTCCGTCCGAACATGGGGGCGAAGCGTCAGCGAGTTCTCCACCGCAGGCCAACAGCCCCTCACACAGGGAGAACAGGACTGTGATCCCGGTCTCCGTCGTCGGATGTGTCTCGTCACGGCCGCTGGTCAACAGGTCACCGGGGCGTTTATCGTTTGGGTGTCGTGCGGTCCGGACCGCCGGGAGGACCCGGGGCGCTTCCCGGGTCCACGCGGCGCGACACGGCACCCACGAACCGGCAGACCAAGGGCGATGAGTGGATACCAGGAGAACAGGGCACGATCCCGTGACGGTGATCGGCGGGGAGGCGGCACGGGCCGCCTCCGCCAATGATGCTGCCTCGCACGACGGGGCCTTCCTGGGCGACGACACCGTCCCGAACGAGCGGGTGGAGGCTGCTGTCGAACCGGTTGACGTCCTACTCATAGAAGACGACCCCGGGGACGCCTTCCTCGCCGAGGAACTGCTCGACGAGACGGCCCTGCCCACGCACATCACCTGGGTCCCCACCCTCGCCGAGGCGCGCCGACACCTGGAGGACTTCCGGGGCTGCGTGCTGCTCGACCTCAACCTCCCCGACGCCCACGGGCTGGATCTGCTCCGCGAGGTCCTGGAGAGCGCGCCCGCGGCCGCCGTCGTCGTCCTCACCGGGCTCGACGACGAGCACGAGGGCGTCGCCGCCGTGGCGGCGGGCGCCCAGGACTACCTCGTCAAGGGCCAGGTCGACGGCTCGCTGCTCGGCCGCAGCCTGCGCTACTCCCTGGAGCGGCGCCGCGCCGACGAGAACGCCCGCCAGCTGCGCGAGGCCCGCATGAGCGCCCGCGAGAACATGCGCCTCGAACGCGGCCTCCTGCCCCAGGTCCTCCTCCAGCGCTCGCCCCTGGACCACCTCGCCTACTACCGCCCCGGCCGCAAGCGCGCCCTGGTCGGCGGGGACTTCTACGACGCGGTCGAGAAGGACGGCACCACCCACGTCATCATCGGCGACGTCAGCGGGCACGGCCCCGACGAGGCGGCGCTCGGCGTCAGCCTGCGCATCGCCTGGCGCGCCCTGATCATGGGCGGTGTCGACGAGCACCGGGTGCTGCCCAACCTGGAGGACATCCTGGTCACCGAGCGGGCCCAGGAGGAGATGTACGCCACCCTGTGCATGGCCAGCCTGGACACCGGCGACGACCGGATCAGGCTCCGCGTGCTGGGCCACCCGCCGCCCATGGTCCTGCGCGACGGCGCCGTCGAGGAGACCCGCGTCACCCCGCAGCCGCCCCTGGGCGTCTTCCCGGTCGAACAGACCGACACCGACACGGTCGTGCTCCCCGCCGGGGCGACCATGCTCTTCTACACCGACGGCCTCGTGGACGCCTACGACGGCGCCCCGCCCGCGCGCCTGGAGGTCGCGGGCCTGCGCCGGATGGTCTCCGGCGTGCTGGAACGGGGCACCTCCCTGGCCGGACTGCCCGAACGCCTGGTGGACGAGGCCGAGCGCAGCAACGGGGGACCGCTCCAGGACGACGTGGCGATGCTGCTCATCACCCACGGAGAGCCCGAGTGACACCGAGGACCGGGGAGGGGACGGCCATGGAGACCGAGGAATCCGGGTCGACCCCGGACGTCGGCGTGCGCGGCGGAGCCTCGATCGGCGGCACGCACTTCGTCAACGGCACCAACCATGAGGGGAAGCGCTCGGCCCACCAGTCGTGGAGCCTGCGGCGGCGCGTCACGAGCCTGCTGGCCGTGGTCGCCGTCGTCCTGGTCGTGGCGGTGTCCGTCATCACCCTGGCGGCTTTCCAGGCCCGCGAGTCCCTGGCGCTCCAGGTCGACTCCCTCACGCCCGCCGTGAGCGCGGTCGAGCAGACGCACTCGGCCTACCTCACCCAGGACCACGCCCTGCGCGGCTACATCCTCACCCAGGACCGCGAGTTCCTCCAGCCCTACGTCGAGAGCCAGCTGACGCTGACGGAGAACCAGGCCGTCCTGGCCCAGCTGGCGGAGGACAACCCCGAGGTGGCCACCAACGTCGACGACCTGCTCGCCGCGGGCCGTGTGTGGACCGAGGAGTTCGCCGAGCCCGCCCTGGAGCAGGTCAGCAGAGGGCAGGAGGTCACCCAGGAGGAGCTGCGGCGCGGCCGGATCCTCTTCCTGGAGCTCAGCCGGATCAGCGACGCCACCACCAGCCAGCTGGAGGCGGAGATCAAGGAGGCCCGCGATGGCCTGACCCTGGCCACCCAGCAGGTCGTGGCACTGCTGGTCCTGGTCGGCCTGGTCGTGGTGTTCCTGTCGGTGTTCCTGTGGGTGATGCTCCAGCAGTGGGTGCTGCGCCCCCTGGAGGAACTCGCCGGGCACATGCGCCAGGTGTCGGAGGGCTACTACGCCCACCGGATCTCCCTGCACGGCCCTCCGGAGATCGTCCGGCTCGGTCAGGACGTGGACGCCATGCGCGAGCGCATCGTGCAGGACCTGGACGAGGTCGCCTCCGCGCGGCGCAAGCTCCAGGAGCAGTCCGTGCTCATGGAGAACCAGACCGAGGAGCTGCGCCGCTCCAACCTGGAGCTGGAGCAGTTCGCCTACGTCGCCTCCCACGACCTCCAGGAGCCGCTGCGCAAGGTGGCGAGCTTCTGCCAGCTGCTCCAGCGCCGCTACCAGGGGCAGCTGGACGAGCGCGCCGACTCCTACATCGACTTCGCGGTCGAGGGTGCCAAGCGCATGCAGACCCTCATCAACGACCTGCTGGCCTTCTCCCGGGTCGGCCGGGTCAGGAACTTCGCGCCGGTCGCCCTCGACGACGCGCTGGACGACGCACTGAGCAGCCTGTCCACCCGCCTGGAGGAGGCCGACGCCGAGGTCACCCGGGACCCGATGCCGACCGTGCAGGGCGACCGCACCCTCCTGACCCAGGTGTTCTTCAACCTCGTGGGCAACGCCGTGAAGTTCCGCGGCGAGGAGGACCCCCGGGTCCACATCAGCGTCGAGCGGCGCGGTGACGAGTGGGTGTTCTGCTGCTCCGACAACGGGATCGGAATCGAACCGCAGTACGCGGAGCGCATCTTCGTGATCTTCCAGCGGTTGCATACCAGGGACAAGTACACGGGGACCGGCATCGGCCTGGCGATGTGCAAGAAGATCGTGGAGTTCCACGGGGGACGGATCTGGCTGGAAACCGACCCCCCGACAGCTGAGGAATCCGAAACCTCAGGTGACCGGGACTCTGGCCGAACCGGAACACGCATATGCTGGTCCTTGCCCGCCGACCCCGCGGAGGACGAGGACCCGGCCCCCGACAGGGGAACCGCCGAGCCCATCGCCGTCGATAGTGGGGACGAGGGTACCGAGGACGCCGAGACCACCCCCGAGGACTCGGCTCCGACGGCCGCACGACAGCCCACGGGTACGGACAACCCTGGGGAGGACGGTGCCGAACCGGGCGACAGGCCCGGCGGCGTCCGCTCCGCCCAGCCCGACACCGGTGGCGGTACGGTTCCCCCCGGTCACGGGGCGGGACCCTGAGCAGGGGTCTGGAAGCTTGAGCGAGGTCATGTTGGTGCATCCCATCGAGGTGCTGCTGGTCGAGGACGACCCCGGCGACGTCCTGATGACCAGGGAGGCGTTCGAGGAACACAAGCTGGGCAACCGCCTGCACGTGGTCTCCGACGGCGTCGAGGCGCTGCGCTTCCTGCGTCGCGAGGACGAGTTCGCCGACGCGCCCCGTCCCCACCTGATCCTGCTCGACCTCAACCTGCCCCGGAAGGACGGCAGGGAGGTGCTGGAGGAGGTCAAGAACGACGAGGACCTCGCGCACATCCCCGTCGTGGTGCTCACCACCTCCGAGGCCGAGGAGGACGTGCTGCGCAGCTACCGCCTGCACGCCAACGCCTACGTGCCCAAGCCGGTGGACTTCGACCAGTTCATACGGGTGGTCCGGCAGATCGACGACTTCTTCGTCAGCGTGGTGCGCCTGCCCAAGGGCTAGGGTGCGCCTGCCCGGGGGCCGGGCGGCACGCCCGTCCCGCGGGGCAGCACCCGTCCCGCGGGGGCTGTGCCGCTCCCACGGCAGCGCCCGTCCCGCGGAGTGGTGCGGGGAGGGGCAGGGACGGTTCGCGCGGTCGCGGCGGGCCCTCCGCGGAGGTTTTCCACAGCCGCGCACAGGGACTACCGCGGCGCGCCCGCCCGCGGTTCCATGGATACAGGGGGGCCACCCACCCCTCCCGCCTCGCGCTGCCCTGAGCGCCGCCCCGGTCGCGCCCGATGAGTTTCGCCCCCGTCCGAGGTCGGTACGGGGGACCGTGTCACGCACCCCGACCGAACGGAGCGGCCGTGTCCGCCAAGGCCCGTGGCCTCCACATCAGTCTGCCGATCGCCGACCGTATGCGTGCGATGCTCTTCTACCGCGACGCCTTCGGTTTCGAGCCCGTCGGCGAACCCGCCGAGGACGGCGTGCCCGAACCCCTGATGTTCCGCGTCGACCAGCGCACCCTGTTGGCCCTCATCCCCGCCGGAGGGCTCGGCTGGGTCCTCGGTGACAGCCGCCGCCCGGCCCCCGCCGGAACCAGCGAGTGCCTCATGGGCGTGGACATGGCCACCGAACAGGAGGTCACCGACCTGGTCGAGCGGGTCCGCGGCGCGGGGGGAGAGGTGCTCGCCGAACCCGAGCACAAGCCCTGGGGATACACGGCCCTGTGCTCCGACCCGGACGGACACGTCTGGCAGGTCGGCGTCACACCCTGACCGGGGGTGTTCACCAAACCCCCACGTCCCAGGTGTCCCCGCCGGTCCGGGGGCGGGCCGGTGCGCTCCCCCCTCCGCCGCGCCCGCCCGTCCCCGTCCCGGGGCGTCCTCCGCCGCCGTGCTCCCGCCCCGCCGGGCGAACGCGCGGGAGCCACAGCACGTGGCCGCAACGGTTTTTCGTTACGGTAAGGGCATGAGCTTGCCGGAACCGCGTGATCCCGCTGGTCCCTACCGCGTCAGTGTGGTGTGCCTGGGCAACATCTGCCGCTCGCCCATGGCGGAGAAGATCCTCGCCGCCGACCTCGAACGGGCCGGGATGAGCGAACTCGTGGCGGTGGACAGCTTCGGCACGGGCGACTGGCACGTGGGCGGCGGCATGGACCCGCGCGCGGCCTCCACCCTGCGCGTGCACGGATACCTCACCAGCCACACCGCCCGTCAGTTCGCCCACGACGTCCTGGCCGACCGCGACCTCCTCCTCGCCATGGACCTGGACAACGTCGACGAGATCCGTCGCGTCGTCGACGAGTACGGTGAGGAGTACGGGTTCGACATGTCGCGGGTCCGCCTCTTCCGCTCCTTCGCGCCCGGCACCGGACCCAACCCGGAGGTGCCCGATCCCTACTACGGCGGTGACGACGGGTTCACCGCCGTTCTGAACATGGTGGAGTCCGCGGCCAAGGGCCTCACCGGCGAGCTCGTCACCCGGTTGAGGCGGTAGCGCGGGTGAGGGGGGAGCGGATCGTGCGGGACTTCGGAGGCGACGACGGCGACGGGCCCGGGGAGGGGCGCCGCAGGGACCCGGTCGACGGGACCATGGCCGAGCGCCTCACGGTCCTGCTCGGCCGCGACGTCAGGCGCGCCGCCCGCGCCGGCAGCAGCCACGACTGGGACATCTACTACGCCGAACTCACCGACGGCACCCGCCTGTTCGTCAAGTCGCTGGTGCGGGGCGCCCCGCCCAACGGGGTGCTCACCGCCGAGGCGCGCGGCCTGGACTGGCTGGGCCGGACCTTCGGCTCGCCCGCCGTCGACGTCGTGGCCTGGGACGACCGCATCCTCGTCCTGCCGTGGATCGAGGAGCGCGAACCCACCGTGCAGGCCGCCGAACGCCTCGGCCGCCAGCTCGCCGGGATGCACCTGACCGGCGCCGACCACTTCGGCGCCGACTGGCCCGGCTACGTCGGCCCCCTGACCATGGACAACACCCCCTCCCGGGACTGGCCGCGCTTCTACGCCGAGCAGCGGCTGCGCCCCTACCTGCGCCAGGCCCTGGACCAGGGCTCCCTCACCCCGTCCGACGGCCGCGTGGTCGAGAAGGTGGTCGACGCCGTCGCGGACCTGGCGGGGGAACCCGAGGAGCCCGCGCGCGTCCACGGCGACCTGTGGAGCGGCAACGTCCTCTGGCGGGCGCAGGACGCGGTGGTCATCGATCCGGCCGCGCACGGCGGGCACCGCGAGGCCGACCTGGCCATGCTGGCCCTGTTCGGACTGCCCCACCTGGAACGGGTGCGCGACTCCTACAACGAGGTGGCGCCGCTGGCCTCCGGGTGGCGGTCGCGGGTCGCCCTGCACCAGCTGCACCCGCTGCTGGTCCACGTGTGCCTGTTCGGCGCCGCCTACCGCACCACGACCCTGGAGGCCGCGCGCACCGCCCTGCGCGGCGGTTGAGCGTCCGGGCCGCCCGGTGCCGCCGGTGCCGCTGCCCCCCTCCGGGGGAGACGGAACACGCGCACTATGCTCACCAACGTGCCCGGTGGACCGTTGACCCCTCTTGCAACTGAGCCCACGCACGTATCGGGCGGTGCGGCGGAGGAACCCAGGGAGCGCTTCTCGTGACCTCACCCCCCGACACGGACGTGATCGTCTTCGACGTTCTCGGGACCATGGTCGATGAGCCCGGCGGGATCGGACGCGGCATCCGGACACTGCTCCCGGGCATCGACGACGCGAGGACGCGCGAGCTTGTCGAGGTGTGGAACAGGCATGTCGACGAGCAGCAGCGGGAGATGCTCGCGGGCCGCCGCCCCTACGCCAGCAGCACGGTGATCGACCTCGAAGCGGCCACACGCGTCGCGGCCGAGGCCGACGTCGACGACGCGGACGCGGTTCGCTCGCTGGCGGCTTCCGCGCAGCGGCTGGAGCCCTGGCCGGACTCCGCCCCGGCGCTGGGCCGGATCGCCTCGTATTTCCCGGTGATCGGTTTGTCGAACGCCAGCAACTCAGCGCTCACACGTATCAGCGCGCACGCCGGGCTCCGCTGGCACCAGGTGCTCTCTGCCGAGGACGCGCACAGCTACAAACCCCATCCCGACGTGTACCGGCTCGCGATCGCGAACGCGGAACGCGCGCCGGACCGCGTGCTCATGGTCGCCGCCCACGCCTGGGACCTGCGGGGCGCACAGGCCCTGGGTATGAGGACCGCCTATGTCGAACGTCCCGTCGGGGACCCTCCGCGCGCCACGGACCGCTTCGACCTGGAGGCGAGGAGCCTCGACGACCTGGCCATAAGACTCAACGCGATCTGACGATCCGAGGATCCCGGACCTGGAAACGAGGGTCTGGAACCAGAGGCCTGGAAACCGAAGTCCGCAACTCCGGGCCGAGAGCCGGGGGCCAGAAGCCTGGAGACCCGAACCGAGAACTGGGGTCCGGAGCCCGGAGCCTGTGATCCTCGCCTGGGAGGCCCGGTCGGACAGACGCCGGAAATCCCCTGGCCCCAGCCCACCTCCCCCGGTACGGTCTCGGAGTGTCGCCGCCGCGGAGTCCACGAGACCCGCGCGCGGCCACGCCCATAGTTCCCACGAGGAGAGCAGGTTTCGTCCATGGCATGTCGTATCAGTGAGCTCGTGCTCTCCTGCCGCGACCCCGAGATGCTGGCGCGGTTCTGGTGCGAGGTCCTGGACTTCGTCGTGCTCGACCGCGAGGAGGAGGGCTGCATCGAGATCGGGCCGCGCGAGGGGTTCGGCGGCTTGCAGCCGACGATCATCCTCAGCCGCACGGAAGAGCCGGAGAGGGCCAAACCCCGGCTGCACATCGACGTCAACGCCACCGACCGCGACCAGGACGCCGAGCTCGAACGCCTCCTGGCCGCCGGGGCCGTGTTCGCCGACATCGGTCAGACCGGGGAGGAGCCCTGGCACGTCCTGGCCGATCCCGAGGGCAACGAGTTCTGCCTGCTCAGGGCACGCCTCGACCAGCTCTGACGGCCCCCGTCGGCACCGGCGGCCGACCCGCCTCCGTGCCCACGGGCAGCGACGGAGCCAGCCACGCGCACCGAGCACCGCACACCGGCCGGGCCGGACCGCCGGACCCCCGCCTTCCTGACCCCGACCGCTGAGGTCGGCGGAGGGAAGGCCCCCGGCGGTCGCCGCGCCCGCCGGACGCAGCCGGTGGCGACGGACCGTGCGCCCTCACCCGGTGGTGAGCTCCAGAACGGCCTTGCCCCGCAGGCGGCGTTCGAGGAGGGCGGCCACGGCCTCGTCGGCCCGGCCCCACGAACCGCGCCAGGAGACCCCCGGGTCGAGGTCCCCGGAGGCGACCTGAGCGGCCAGCCAGCCCAGGTCCCCGGCCGGGGCCACGCCGTCCTGGAGGTGGAACGTGGTGATGGAGCGGCCGTGCCGCCCGTCGTCCACGAGGAAGGCGCCGAGAGGGAAGTGCTCGGGCTGCCCGGTCACGTGTCCGACGGCCACCAGGGTTCCCCCGGCGTTCAGCCTGTCGAAGGCCGCGACCAGTTGGGGGCCTCCGACGCAGTCCACGACCCCGTCGACCAGGTAGTCGGGTTCCCCGGGTTCCGATGCCACCTCGTGGGCACCCAGGTCGCGCAGTTCGGCGCCGTGGGCCCGGGGCTCACCGGTGCAGGCGGTCACGTGGGCACCGCCCATGCGGGCGAGCTGGACCGCGTACCGCCCTACGCCGCCGGTGGCCCCGGTGACCAGGATTCGCCTTCCGAGGAGTGACCCCACCCTGCGCAGGGCGCGCAGAGCACTGGTGGCTGCCACCGGGACGGTGCTGAGGGCTCCGTGGTCCGCACCCTCGGGGGCCGTCCCCAGGAAGCCGGTGTCGACGGCGCGCAGTTCGGCCCAGCCTCCCGACACGCCCAGTGTGACCACCGAGGTTCCGGCGGCGGGGCCGGACCCGTCGGAGGCAGGGCGTTCCACGAACCCCGCGGCGTCCCACCCCGGCACGGTCGCGTCGGGCAGGCGGGAGACGGTGTCCACCTCGCCGAAGTTGAGTGATGCGGCGGTGACGCGGACCAGCGCCTGGTGCGGGGCCGGAACCGGTTCGGGGGCCTCTCCGAGGCGCAGGTGGTGGGGTGCGGTGCGATCGACGACCAGGGCGCGCATGTTCGGGCTCCTTCACGGGACGGGATGGACAGGGCTGCAATATGGCACTCAGGGGCATTAGGCGTCAAGGACCTAAAGCTTCTCAGGGGCTATGGGCGTTGAGTGGCGGCTTGCTTCGGTACACTGCGGCCATGGTCAGCACCCGTCCCCGCCTCGCCGCCTCCGAGGAGTCCCTGCGCGAGCGTAAGAAGCGCCGCACCCGACGAACCCTGGTCGACACCGCGCTGGAGCGCTTCACCCGGGCGGGGTACGACCAGGTCACGCTGGACGAGGTCTGCGCGGCGGCGGAGGTCTCCAAACGCACCTTCTTCCGCTACTTCGCGAGCAAGGAGGAGTTGGCCATGGCTCCGTTGCAGGACCTGTGGGAGGCGTTCCTCCGAGTGCTGGAGGAGAAGGGCCCCGACGGTCGGCCCCTGGTGGAGCTGGCACGCGACGCCCTCCTCGAAGCCGCGGAACGCGTTGCCGACCAGGAGTGGACGCGCGTCGCCCGGCTCAGCCTCAGACTGGCCGGGGACACCCCGGCGATCAGTGCCCACAACCTCCAGTTCTGCGAGCGCACCACGGTCCGGGCCCTGGCCGTGCTGGGGATCGGTGACCACGCCGACCCGCGTTCGAGGCTCGCCCTGGACATGGTCGCCTCCGCGGCCCGGTACGCGCTGGACGGTTGGGCCACCGCATCGGGGACCCCCACGGTCTCCGACCTGCTCGCGCGGTACCGCGGGGCCTTCGACGCCCTGCCCGGCGGTCTCACCGTGTCCGTCCCCGCGCGCTGACGGCGTCCGGACGCCACGAGGAAGCGAGCGTGCTGCCCTGTCACCACCGGACCGGGGGCGGCACGCTCTAGATTGGTGGCATGGCTGACGCATCCGAGGCACAGAGCACACCCGAACACGACGGCCCCGAACTGCACGTCGCCCTCATCGGTTACGGCAAGGGCGGCGAGGTCTTCCACGCGCCGCTGATCGACGCGGTCCCGGGACTGCGCCTGTCCGCGGTGGTCACGGGAAACCCCGACCGCCGCCGGGCCGCCGAGGCGCGCTACCCCGGCGTCACCGTGTACCCGAACGTCGCCGAACTGTGGGCCGATGCCGAGCGGTACGAGATCGCGGTCGTCACCACGCCCAACGACACCCACGCCCCGCTCGCCCAGGCCGCCCTGGAGGCGGGCATGGCGGTGGTGGTGGACAAGCCCTTCGCGCTCACCGCCCTCCAGGCCCGGGAGCTCACCGACCTCGCGGACAAGCTGGGCCGGGTGCTCACCGTGTACCAGAACCGCCGCTGGGACGCCGACTTCCTCACCCTGTGGGACATCATCGAGGAGGGCGCTCTGGGCCGCGTGCACCGGTTCGAGTCGCGTTTCGAGCGCTGGCGCCCCGAGTCCAAGGGCACCTGGCGCGAGCGCGGCGGGGTCGAGGCCGGGGCCGGACTGCTCTACGACCTGGGGCCCCACCTGATCGACCAGGCGGTCAACCTGTTCGGTCCGGTCTCCTCCGTCTACGCCGAGATCGACGCCCGGCGCGAGGGCGTCAACGCCGACGACGACGTCTTCCTCGCCCTCGACCACGCCCGGGGCACCCGTTCCCACCTGTGGATGAGCGCGCTCACCGCCCAGGGCGGGCCGCGCTTCCGGGTACTGGGGGACGAGGGGGCGTTCATCAGCCACGGCATGGACCGCCAGGAGGCCCGGCTGACGGCGGGGGAGCGGGCCGACGCCGCCGACTGGGGCGTGATCCCCGAGGCGGACTGGGGCGTGCTCGGGGTGGACGGCCACACCCGGCCGGTGCCCAGCGCGCGCGGCGCCTACCCGGAGTTCTACGCCGGGGTGCGCGACGCGGTCGGCGAGGGCGAGCCCCTGCCGGTGGACCCGCACGAGGTGATCCACGGGCTGGAGGTCATCGAGGCCGCTCGGCGCAGCGCCCGTACGGGTTCGGTGGTCGCTCTCTAGGCCCGGGGCCTCTCCCGGGCCACCTCCCGGCCCGGTCCTCGCCCGCCACGAGGGTCCTGTGGGCAGGCGCTCCCTTCGGCTGGCCCGGCGTCACGGTACCGCGTGTTCAGAGCGTGTGCTCTCCGGAGTGTGTTCCCCCGGTGCCCTGACCGGACTCGACCGCGGAGCGGACGAAGGAAACCAGGAAGTCGGTCAGTTCCTTCTGGGCCTCCGGGGCACGCAGGTCGCGGCCCAGGACCATCCGGGACAGCTGCTGAACGATGTTCGGCCAGGCGGCCACGCCGATGAGGGTGAGCAACAGCAACCGTGTGTGCCGCGAGACCTCCTCGCCCATGACCTCGGCGAGGTCGTCGGCCTTGTGGGTGTAGAGGGCCGTGCGTTCGTCCTCGTCGGGAAGGGGACGGTCGCCGTAGTGCAGGGACTCCCACAACAGCAGCCGCAGCAGGTCGGGGTGGTCGCGGTGGAACTCGTGGACACGCCGGACGTACTCGGAGGGTTCGGTGCCCCGGAGTTCCACGACTGTGGAGAGTTCGTCCAGCGCGCCGGTGACGACGTGCCGGAAGAGTTGCTCCTTGTCGCCGAAGTAGGCGTAGATGCGCTGTTTGTTGACGCCCGCGCGCTCGGCGATCCGATCCACCCGCGCGCCGGCGATCCCGTGGTTCGCGAACTCCCGCCGTGCGGCGTTCAGGAGGAGTGCACGGGTGACCTCGGTTCTTCTCATGTCCCCAGGGTAGCCGGGTGCCAACCAGTTGGTTTCCAGGGATTGGCGCAATCTCCGAAGTGCGGGTGTCGTAGGTCACGTGTCCGGATCCGGACAGCGGGAGGCCTCTTTTCCGCGTTGACAACCAACTAGTTGGTTTTAAATACTGGCATAGCGCTCGTGGTAGGCCGCCGAAGTGAGGAAGACCTCTCCTTCCACCACGGGAGGGAACTGGAGACCCTCTGAAGCGCACAGACGCTCGCCCTTGGCCCTGCGTCCGGCCTCCGGTCGATCTTCGGGCGGACAGGGGCGAGAAGAAGCCTGTCCTTCTCGGTGGAAGGGCGCCTTCTTCTCGTCGCCGTTGTCGTTCCCGGGGTCGGTGGAAGCCCCCGGAACTCAGATTCGACACACGGACCAGTAAGCGGAAAGGCGCGAACATGTTCGAGCAGCACATCCTCACCCTCTGTATCGTCGGCGATCGCTTCGCGGGATCCGCCGTACACGAGGGGGGCGACACCCTGCGAGCGCGGGGCGGGCCCCGCTCCGCCTACGACCGCCTTACCGCCGACCTGCGCCGCCTGGCCGCTGACGGAGCCTCCCGCACACAGGTCAACCGCGCCCACTTCCGGCTCTACCGGGACGAAACCCACAAACTCCTGGTGCGTGAAGGCGTGCGCTGGTTCGGGGCCAACCGCGACTGCCCCGGGTTCTTCCTGCCGACCTCCGCCCGGGCGCTACGTCGCCATACCCACACAGAAGGAGACTGATCTGATGGACGAACCAGTCCGCTCGGCGGTCGCCGTGGACTGCGAGGTCCTGGTGGTGGGCGCCGGACCCACCGGACTCGCTCTGGGATGCGAGCTCAGACGACGCGGCACCGACTGCGTGGTCGTGGACCGCGCGATGGGGATCGACTCCCGTGCCCGCGCCGTCATGGTGCACGCCGCCAGCCTGGAATGGCTGGAGGGGCTGGGAGTACGGGGCCGGATCGAGGAGGCGGCGCTGCGCATGCGCCGGATCGCCTTCCACGTCCTGAACGGTGCCGACTACGTCGTTGACTTCGCTGACCTGCCCACACCCTGCCCCTACTATCTCAACGTTCCACAGCCCGAGGTCGAACGTGTGCTGGAGCAGACCTACCTGTCCTCGGGCGGTCGCCTGCTGCGCGGCGCCGAGTACACCGGCCATCGGGAGGAGTCCGGGTACCTCTTGGCCGAGATGCGCCCGGCCGACGGCGTGGCCGTGACGAGACGGATCCGCGCACGCTACCTGGTGGGCGCCGACGGCGCGGGCAGCGCGGTCCGCGCGCACCTGGGCGTGGACTTCCCCGGAACCACCTACCCGATGAGCTACCTGCTCGCGGAGGGAGTTCCGGGCGACGGGCTCACCGCACCCGACGATGAGTCGGCCATGTTCGTCGGCCCCTCGGGGGCGGTCTCCGTGCTGCCCCTGCCCGAGGGGCGGATACGGGTCGCGGGGCCGGTGACGCCCGAACTCCTGGAACGGGAGGAGGCCCTGACCGCAGACGCCTTCCGCGGGGCCGTCGACGGGCTCGGATTCGGTTCCCGGCTGTACATGGCGACCATCGACCGGGTCACCCATTACCAGGTGCACGAACGCCTCGCCGACCGTTTCCGGGTCGGCCGCGCCCTGCTGGCGGGCGACGCCGCACACCTGAACTCGCCCGCGGGCGGCCAGGCCATGAACACCGGCTTCGCCGACGCCGTGGATCTGGCCGGGCGCCTGGAGACGGTTCTGTCCGGAGCCCCCGCCGCGCTCCTGGACGGTTACGAGGCGGTCAGACGCCCCGCCGCCGCACGGGTCGCCCGGAGCACCGGCGTGGCGGGCCTGCTCCAGACCATGCGTGAGGCCACCACCGAACCCGAACGTGCCTTCGTGCGTGCGCGCCTCGACGGCCTGGCCCACGAGTGGAGCCAGCTTCCCGCCCGAGAAGTGGAAACAGTCCGGTGAACGACGCCCTGAGTATCCTCGGGACCGGCTCCTACCTGCCCGAACAGCGTGTCGATGTGCGGCGGGCGATGGCCGGTCGCTCCGAACGGGAACGGGACCGTGTCCTCGCCTACGGCTACACCACCGTGTGCGTGGAGCCGGAGCTGTACCCCGGGGACATGGGGTTGGTCGCCGCACGGCGAGCCCTGGAGCAGGCCCGTGTCGACGTTCGGGATGTACGGATGGTGGTGTTCACCTCCATCCACCGGCACGGCCACAGGAGAATGTGGTCTCCGGCGTCCTGGCTCCAGGAACGACTCGGCTGCGTCAACGCCCTCCCCTTCAACGTCCACCAGGGCTGCAACGCCCAACTCCTGCTACTGGACGTGGCCGCCGACGTCCTCAAGGGCAGGCCAGGCGGAGGCGAGGCGGTGCTCGTCGTCGCCGCCGACCGCTTCTCCGACTCGGCCTTCGACCGCTTCACCGGCGACTACGGCATCGTCTACGGAGACGGGGCGGCAGCCGCCGTCATCACCGCCTCGAACGGCTGGGGATGGCGGGTCCGTGGCGTGCACTCGGTGTCGGAACCCTCGCTGGAGGGCTTGCACCGCGACGACCGGCCCGTCGCTGAGACCTCCGACGGCCTGACCGCCGAGCACGACATGCGGGCGGCCAAACGCGCTTTCCTCACCAGACACGGCAGAGATGTCCTGGGCGAGCGCACCCGGGCCGCGGTCGCGTCCGTACGCGGGGCACTGCTGCCCGGAGGCGACACGGACGGGCTCCGGGCGGTCGTGTACCCCAACCTCGGCCGACCGCTGCTGGAGAGCTCCTACTTCCCCGAGCTCCCCGGCGGAGCGGATCGCTCCCTGTGGTCGTTCGGGGCCACCGTCGGACATCTGGGGACCGCCGACCAGATTGCCGGACTCGACGCCTGGACACACAGGACCGGCCCGGTGCCGGGTGAGCGGGTACTGCTCATCGGCGCCGGGGCCGGCTTCACCTGGACCGGCATGCTCCTGGAACGGGAGCGCACACCCACAGGACTACTGACCCGACCACCCGCTCAATGAGAGAAGGAACGACGATGACCACCACCGGACCCCCTTCCGCATCCGGGGCCGGGGCCAACCCCGCTCCCTCGTCCACCATCCGTCAGGCCAGGGCCAACAGCGACACGTTCCTCATCTGGCTGATCGTGTTGCTGGCCCCGATCGGCCAGATGGCCATCGACATCTACGTCCCGTCGCTGCCCGCCATGGTGGGTGTCTTCGAGACCACCCAGAACGCCGTTCAGCTCAGCGTGACCCTCTACCTGATCGCGTTCTCCGTCGGCCAGCTGTTCTACGGGCCGCTCTCGGACGCCATCGGCCGCAGACGCGCCCTGCTCATCGGGGTCGCCCTGTACCTGCTCGGTGGCGTGATCAGCCTGTTCGCCACCTCGATCTGGGCCTTCGTGGCCGCCCGCGTCGTCCAGGGCCTCGGTATCACCGCGGCATCCGTGGTGATGAAGGCGATCGCCGCCGACCGTTTCAGCGGCCCCCGCCTCGGTACCGTCATGACCTACATGGTGGTTTCCTGGGGTTTGGGACCGATCATCGCCCCGGTCATCGGTGCCTGGTTCCACACCAGTCTGAGCTGGGAGTACAGCCTGTACTTCCTGGTCGCCTACGGCGTGATGCTGCTCTTCATGATCGGGGTCGTCTACCGGGAGACCCACCAGTCCCCCCGGCCGCTGAACGCCAGAAACCTCGCCGCGGGCACCGCCACGATCCTCGGTGACGGCGTGTTCGCACGCATCTACCTGTCCATGGGCCTGTGCTACGGCGTGCTGTTGACCTTCAACCTCATCGGCCCGTTCCTGGTACAGGACGTCATGGGGTACTCACCCGCCCTGTACGGGGGGATCGCCCTAGGCATGGGTGCCGCCTACTTCCTCGGTGTGTTCAGCAACCGCGTCCTGCCGGTCTCGGTCACCAACCGGGTCAAGTTCCAGATCGCGTCCATCGGATCGGTCGTGGCCGCCGTGGCGATGGTCGCCGGAGCCGCGCTCACCGAGCCCAATCTGTGGGTGCTCGTCGCGCCCTCCGCCGTGATCATCTTCTTCGCCGGAATCCTCTACCCCAACCTCATGGGCGCGGGCGTCTCGCGTTTCCCGGAGATGACCGGCCTGGCCAGCTCCTGGCTCGGGTTCTGCCTGATGCTCTTCGCCGGCCTCATCATGCTCGGCTCCTCCCTGCTGGAGGTCGACAGCCTGCTTCCGATGGCCGTGCTCTTCCTGATCTGCATGGTCGCCTGCCGTCTGCTGGTCATGCGTACCCTGCCGCGCGAGAGCGCGGCGTAAGGCCCCCTTGCCGGGGCACCCGTCCACCACCAACGAAACCGGAGCCATCGTGCGCACCACCGTTCTCGGAGACAACGGTCCCACCGTCCCCGTTCAGGGACTTGGTTGCATGGGGATGAGTGAGTTCTACGGACCCGGAGACGAGGCCGAGTCCGTCCGCACCCTGCACCACGCCCTCGACACCGGCGTCACTTTCCTGGACACCGCCGACATGTACGGGCGCGGGGCCAACGAGGAACTTCTCGGCCGGGCGCTGAAAGGACGTCGCGACGACGCCGTTCTGGCCACCAAGTTCGGCATCCTGAGGACCGACGACCCCGACGCCCGGCCGGTCCGGGGTGACGCCGCCTACGTCCGCCAGGCGATTGAGGCCAGCCTGCGCCGTCTGGGCACCGACGTCATCGACCTGTACTACATGCACCGGGTCGACATGGACGTTCCCATCGAGGAGACCGTCGGCGCCATGGCCGAACTGGTCGACCAGGGCAAGGTCCGCCACCTCGGGTTGTCCGAGGTGACCGCTGGCGAACTGCGCCGTGCCCACGCCGTCCACCCGATCGCCGCCGTGCAGTCCGAGTGGTCACTGTGGAGCCGTGACGTGGAGGAGGCCGTCGTCCCCGAGTGCGTTCGGCTCGGGGTGGGTTTCGTCCCCTACTCCCCCCTGGGGCGCGGCTTCCTGACCGGCACCATCACCACCACCGATGACCTGGCCGACGACGACTTCCGTCGTCACCAGCCCCGGTTCTCCGATGAGCGGTTCAGGACCAACAACCGCATCCTGGAACCGGTCATCCGGATTGCCGGGGCCCACGGCGCCACCCCGGGACAGGTCGCGCTGGCCTGGGTGCAGCAGCGTGCCGACGTGTGGGGCATGCCTGTGGTTCCCATCCCCGGTACGAGGAAGACGCACCGGCTGGACGAGAACGCCGCCGCGGCGGACCTGCTCCTGACCGGATCCGAACTCGACGAACTCGATACCCTGGCCGACCTCGTGGAGGGGGAGCGCTACGCCGACCTGACCCTGACCTCGGCGGGGCCGCGCGCCCGGGGCTGAATCCGTCGGTTTCCGTGCCCCGGCCGCTTCGTGGGTCGGGGCACGGCTGTGTGCCGACCCGGGAAGACGCTCCGGTCCGTCCTTGGCTCTATGTTGGAGGGGGTTCGCAGAGTTCCGAGCGAAGGGAGACGCGCCGTGGCCCAGGTCCTCGTGGTCGCCGACGAACTCACCGGTGCCAACGCCACCGGTGCCCGGTTCGCCCGTACCGGGATGCGCGTGGCCACGGTGACTCCTGAGCACGTGAGCCGGGTCGTCGGGGACTACGACGTGGTCGTGGCCAACCTGGACAGCCGCCACGTTCCGCCCGAGCACGCCGCCGACCTGGTCACGGACGTGGTCGAAGCCGTGTGGCCGGTGGGACTGGTGGTCAAGCGAACCGATTCCACGCTGCGCGGCAACATCGGTGCCGAGCTGGAGGCCACCTACGACGCCGTGCGCGAGCGCGTGCCCGCCGGAACGCGGGTGCGGGTGCTGTTCGTTCCGGCCTTCCCGAGTTCGGGGCGCATCACCGAGGACGGGTTGCAGCTGCTCAACGGGCTGCCGCTGGAGCGCACCGAGCTGGCCGAGGACCCGCTGTGCCCGATGACCACCAGTTCCGTCGCCGACATCCTCGCCGCCCAGACCGACCTTCCGGTGCGCCACGTGCCCGTGCGGCAGGTGACGCAGACGATGCTCACCGCCGAACTGCTCGCCGGTGACGAGCCCGTGGTCGTGTGCGACGCGAGTACCGAGCAGCACCTGAACGACATCGCCGAGGCCGCGGCCGCCGCGCACCACGACACGGGAATCGTGTGGCTGGCGGCCGACCCCGGGCCCACGGGGGCGCTGCTGGCCTACGCGCTGCGGCTGCGCGGCCAGGCGGGTTCGCGCGGGCCGCTCCTGGGGGTGGTGGGCAGTACCACCGAGCTGACCCGGCGGCAGTTGGCCACCGTCGCGCGCACCGGCGCGGTGCGGTTCGTGGACCTGGACGCGGTGGAGTTCAGCGCGGGGGAGCGTGCGGACGAGGTCGCCGAGCGGGCCGCGCGGGAGCTGTCCGAGCAGCTGACCTCGTCGGGCTTTCCGGAACTGTGCGTGCTGCGGGTGGTGACGCCCTCCGACCGGGTGCGCGAGCTGCCAGTCCAGATCCGCGCTGAGCTGCCCGGCCGGATCGCGCGGCTGGTGGCGGACGTGGTCAACGAGGTCGCCGACACCGCGGGAGCGCAGGCGCTGCCCAGCGGGCTGTACCTGACCGGCGGGGACCTGGTGGCGAGTCTGCTGGACGAGCTGGACGTGCACGCGTTCGACGTGGGGGGCGAGATCGTTCCGCTGACGGTGCACGGGCACCTGAGCGGAGGGCCGTTGGACGGAACGCCGGTGGTGGCCAAGGGCGGTCTGGTCGGGGACGACATCACCCTGGTCGAGTGCCTGACGAAGCTCCGGCGGGCGGTGCAGACCCGGTTGCACCAGGTCCACTCGGAGGTGTCGGAGCACGTGGTGCCGACGCTGCTGCGCGACACGGTCTGAGAGCCCGTGCCGGGGGCCGGAGCGGAGAGCTGGGGCCGGGGTCGGGCGGGCTCCGCAGGTTCCGGTCTATCACCGATGGTCTTGTGCTCATAGCGCGTCTCGACGCTCCAACCTCGCTATAAGTACAAGATCGCGCGGCTTCGGCGGGACTTCTCGCGACGGGTGGCCGAGAGGGAGGCGTCCCACCCGGCGGCGGGGAAGGGGATGTGGCCCTTGGCGGGGCGCTCCCCGCGCACGCGGGGATGGTTCCGACCCCATCGGGGCCGCCTGACGGCACGCACCGTGCTCCCCTTGGGGATCGGTTGCGAACCCGCCCCTCGGAAGCTTGAACGGGCCCTGTGAATCCGCTGTGAGGGCGACTGGCCCGCCGATCCCTGAAAGAACGCCCGTACCTGTCTCCGAAGTCATGCGACCAATACTCCATCCGGCCATCGCTTCGGTGTCGGTGAGAATTCCGCCCATATCCGACCCTCCTCGTGGCCGCGCGTCCTTACACCGGGATGCAACCCGTCTCCGTGCGCCCTAGCAGCACTCCCTGTTCGGGAAAATACGCATGTATCTCTTTATCCCGGCTTGATGAGGTCTTCATGTACTCTGCTGAAGGCGGTCTTGGCACGAAGCGATCGGCGCGGATTCGATTCAGTGAGCCTCGATCGCTGTCCTGCGAATTATCGGGAAGCGAGGCCTTGAGGTTTCTCACTGTTCGATGGCGCATCTCTCTTGGTTGCACCGGCCGCTGACGTTTCGTACAGCAGCAGAGTGAGGTCTTATGAATTCGTGGCGCTCTCTTGTCACCGCCGGTTTCGTCGCAGGCGCTGCCGCGGTCGTCCTTCCGCTGACAGCGGGAACCGCGTCCGCCGCGGAGGCCGATTGGAACGTGGTCGGCGGCGCACTCGGCCCGATGGAAGAATGCGTCGCCGAGGCCAAGGAGTACCTGGCTGAGCCGTACGTGGACTACACCGAGTGGAAGTGCGAAGCCAGCAACGGCTCCTGGACGCTCTTCGCGCGCTAGCCGCGCCGGCTCGAGAGCAGCCGATCTCTCCTGAAGGCCTCTGCTGCGATGTGCCTTCGCGGCAGAGGCCTTTCGTTTCGCCCGGTGTTTCCCGGGAACTGCGTTCCCGGGGCACGGCAGGGCTCGTTCACATTCCCGAGGGGCCGGGTTCGTAACCGATCCCGAAGAACGGGGGCGCGTGTTCGGGTGGGCCCCGGATCACGCGGATGGTCTTGGCGGTGCTGTCCGCCCCCGCCGCCTTCGGCTCGGCGGGCGCGGCCTGGTGGGTGTCCGGGCCGGTGACGGCGAACACCGTCTCGCGGGTCTGTTTCCCGCTGGTCTCCTGCCACCGGCGGCGGATCCTCGAAGCGAGCCGGGCGTGGAGCCAGGGTGTGCCGCACCCCGGTGGAGCGCGGCCTGGTCACCCGGCCCTCCAGCACCGAGGGTGGAGAGCGTTCCCGAGACGCACGCACACCCTTCGGAAGTGGACCATGAGCACCAAGTTGTTCGACGAGGACCTGCTGAGGACCATCGCCGCCGAGCCGCACCGCCCGCTGCTGTTCGTCAACGCCGCCGTGTACACGTTCGACCCGCTGATCGGCGACCTGACCGGCGCCGACCTTCTCCTGGACGGGAAGGAGATAGCCGGAGTCGGCACCGGCCTGCACACCGCGGCCGAGGACGACGGCGCGGTCGTCGTGGACTGCACGGGGCTGACCGTCGTCCCGGGCGTGGTCGAGAACGACACCGTCGCCGGACTGCGCAGGCACCCCTCCGACCGGGTCGGCACACTGGCACCCGGAAACCCGGCGACCTTCGTCGTGATCTCCGGGCACCACCCCGAGGCCACCGCGCTGGAGCAGGTGATCTGGCGCCCTGAGCGGGCCGCCGCGGTCGTCATCGACGGCGAGTTCGCCCTGTTCAACGGCCGACGTCTGACCGAACCCCGGACCGAGCGGTTCCCGGGGCCGACGCGGACACCGGCGGACAGCACGTACCTGGGCATGTGGATCGACGAGACGGGCTTCATCCACCAGGAACTGACCGCGGACGGCCGCTACGACGAGACGCGCGGCGGACGTCCCCACGCCTACCAGGGATCGTTCTGGATCGAGGGTGACCGCATCGTCTACCGCGACGACCTGGGGTTCTGGGCCTACGGCCGCTTCGCCGACGGTGTGCTCCACCACGCTGGCTACGTCTTCCACCGCGGCTGAGCGCGCACCCGCCGGACACCGACCGCACCCGCCGGGCGTCCACCGCACTCCACAGAACAGCGGGGAGAGGCCGCGTACCGACCACCGGCGGGGCCGTCGCCACGGCGGCCCCCGAGGTCCGACCCCCGCGCGCAGACAGGGGGTTGGGCCGTCAGGGGCCGATGGGCCTTGTAGGAACGGGAGCGGGTGTACCGGGGCCCGGCCTCAGTCGTCGATCGCCTGGTAGAGCGTGGTCCAGAAGTCGTGGATGAGCCGCGCCGAGTCCGGTACGGACATCCCGACCTGGGTGAGTACGATTCCGGTGAGCTGGTTCTCCGGGTCGGCGTAGGCCGAGGTGCCGGCTCCGCCGTCCCATCCGAACTGGCCGACGGGCGCGTAGTCGCCCCGGTAGGTGCGCACCGCCATCCCGAAGCCCCAGCCGCCGTGCTGCCCCTGGCCGAACGACACGTGGACGTTCTCGGCGGCCATGGTGTTCCGGGCGGCCTGCTGCCCGGGCGTGAGGCGGTTGGTGGTCATCAGCTGGACGGCGGGCCGGGACAGGATCCGCTCGGACCCGTGCATCCCCTGGTTCAGCAGCATCCGGAAGTAGGCGTGGTAGTCGTCCACGGTGGAGACCAGCCCACCGCCGCCGCCCTGGAACGCCGGAGGTCGGCTGTGCCGTCCCCCCTCGGCCGGGTCCCACACGTGGAACTCCCCGGTCCGCGGGTCGGGTGCGTAGAGGGGCGGCAGCCGGTCCATCCTGTCGGCGGGCACGTGGAAACCGGTGTCCCCCATGCCCAGGGGCTCGAAGACGCGTTCACGCAGGAACGCCTCGAACGACCGCCCCGTGACCCTGGAGACGAGCACGCCGAGCAGGTCGTTGCTGATGTGGTACTGCCAGTGCTCTCCGGGCTGGTGCATCAGCGGAAGCGTGCCCAGACGGCGCATCCACTCGTCCGGCTCGGGCATCGGCTCCGGCAGGTCGGGCGTGAGCCCCTGCTCGAAGACCGCGTTCATGATCGGGGTGCCCAGCGCGCTCCGGTCGATGCCGAGCCCGAACGTGGAAGTCAGCACGTCCCGTACGGTGATCGGCCGCCGCGCCGGCACGGTGTCGTCCAGCGGGCCGTCGATCCGCCTCAGCACCTGCCGGTCGGCGAGTTCGGGCAGCCACTGCTCCACCAGGTCGTCCAGCCGCAGCCGGCACTCGTCGAGCAGGACCATCGCCGCCGCCGCCGAGACCGGCTTGGACGTCGAGGCCATCCGGAAGACCGTGTCCCGGCGCATCGGCGCGCCGCCGTCGTGGCGCATCGTCCCGAGCGCTTCGACGTGCGTCTCACCGCCCCGGCCGACCAGGGCGACGAGTCCGGGAATCCTCCCGCTCTCGACATGACGTGCCAGCACGTCGCGCATTCTGCGCAGCCCCGTCTTGGAGAAGCGGCCGTTGTCGTTTTCCATCATGGATCTCCGTGAGTCGTCAGGTGGTCGGGGGAACGGCTGGTCAGAGGCTGTGGGCGGTGATGTCGCCGTGGGAGGTGGTGGCGTGGATGTCGAGGGTGGTGGTGCCGTCGTTCTTGAGGGCGTTGTGGATGCGGCCGTAGGGGGTGCCGGCGTTGAGGGCGGCGG
>NZ_JAAXPG010000032.1 GCF_012396365.1 Nocardiopsis alborubida
CTTTGCGCTGATGGTACTGCCCTGTGGTGGGGTGGGAGAGTAGGTCGCTGCCACGGTTTTTCTTGAGGGGGGAGGGGTTGCCTTGCGGGGCGGCTTCTCCCCTCTTTTTTTGGTGTGGTGGGGGTGGGGTTGTCTTGTCGGGCGATCCCACCCCCTTTTTTTTGTGTGGGTGTTTGTGCGTTTGTGAACACGGGGGGCGGGGCGTGGTGTGTTCTGCGGACGACAGGACACGGATCCCTCTGCCCGGTGTGCGCAGACGCTGACGGGAAAGTAGGACCTTGGGCACCTGCGCTCTGGTGATGAGCGGCGACACCATGTCGTAAGCTGGAAGACACGAGTACTATGACGCGCTGCTACTGCTCAAGGTGGCAGCGCTTTTGAGTGTTGACGGACGGGTTGGATGACTGAGGACAGCCGATCGGGAGACCGCGAGGACTCCGGAGCCAACGAGCGCGGCGGTTATCGCTCCGGTGGACCTGGTGGTCGGGGACGCGGTGACGGACCCCGCGCCCGGTCCGGCTACAGCGGTTCCAGAGATGACAGAGGTCGTGACGACCGGCGCGGAGGATACCGCCGTGACGACCGTGACCGCGGGGGCTACCAGGGTCGCGACGAGCGTCGCGGCGGTGGCGGTTTCCGGGGCCGTGACGAACGACGCGATGACCGCGGCGGCTTCCGCAGCGGAGGCGGAGGGCGCCGCGACGATCGCGATCGTGGCGGATTCCGCGGTGGAGAGCGCCGCGATGACCGCCGTGACGACCGTGGTGGTTATCGCGGCCGTGACGATCGCAGGGATGATCGTGGTGGATTCCGGGGCCGCGACGACCGCAGGGACGACCGCCGTGACGATCGTGGCGGATTCCGTGGTGGAGAGCGCCGTGACGACCGCCGTGGCGGCGGCTTCCGCGGCCGCGAGGACAACAGGGGCGGAGGCTTCCGGGGCCGGGACGACCGGCGTGACGACCGTCGTGCGCCACGTGAGGACCGCGACCCGGCCGACATCGCACCCCAGCTCCCGGAGGAGGTCAGCTACTCCCAGCTGGACCCCGAGACCAGGCGTGACCTCCACTCCCTGCCCAAGTCGCTGGCGGAACTGATCGGCAAGCACATCGTCGCCGCGGGCATGCTCCTGGACGAGGACCCCGAGCGGGCCTACGCCCACGCGGCCTACGCGCGCCGCAAGGCGTCGCGCGTTCCTGGGGTCCGGGAGGCGTCCGGCGTGGCCGCCTACACCGTCGGCAAGTGGCAGGAGGCCCTGTCCGACCTGCGTGCGGCCCGCCGGATGAGCGGACGCGACAACTTCCTCGCCCTCATGGCCGACAGCGAGCGCGGCCTGGGCCGTCCCGAGCGGGCGCTGGAGATCACCAACGATCCGGCCGCCAAGGACCTGGACGTCGCGGACCGTGTCGAGCTGCGCATCGTGGCCTCCGGGGCACGCCGGGACATGGGTGACACCAAGGCCGCCCTGGCCGAACTCCAGGTTCCCGAGCTCAAGGAGCGGCGAGCCCGTCCGTGGGTCGCCCGCCTCTTCTACGCCTACGCCGACGTCCTGGAGGAACTGGGCCGCGAGGACGACGCCCGCGAGTACTTCTCGCGCGCCTCGGCCGTGGACAGTGACGGGGTCACCGACGCCGACGAGCGGCTGGCAGCCCTGGAGGGCATGGAGCTGGTCGACTACGACGCCGAGGACGGCATCGTCTGGACCGACGCTGAGGAGCAGGAGTTCCTGGAGGAGCCGCGGGAGGGCACGTCCCCGCGTGACCGCGACCGCGGCGAACAGCACCGCGGCCGTGAGGACCGGGGCTGAGTTCCTTCCACGGAACCGGCGGTACCGCACCGCCGGGCGGAGAGGCTCCGCTCGGCGGTGCCGTCGTGCGTCTGGGGCTCCTCCCCGAGGCCCACGACTCCGTGGTGTGTCTGACCTACACCGGTGACCGACCCCTGCTCGTACGCAACCGGCACCGGGCCTGGGAGTTCCCCGGCGGGCACGCCGAACCGGGGGAGACCCTCCAGGACACCGCGCGTCGCGAGGCCCGGGAGGAGGCCGGCGCCACCCTCGGCGACATCCGGACCGTCGGCCACTACGTGCTCTCCGGCGGGCACGTCACAGTGGTCACCCACGCCCAGGTGACCGCGCTGGTCCCGCTGACCGGGGAGTTCGAGACCGTGGAGGTGCGGGCCTTCGACGTCCTGCCCTCCGACGACGAGCTCTCCTGGGCGGACGGACTCTACGCCCACCTGCTCCGGGAGCTGGGGCTGCCCGGGGCGCCACCGGAACCGGCCGCTACCCCCTGAGCCGCCTGACGTAGACGGTCTCCGAACCGACCGGGGCGTAGCCGAGCCGCCGGTTCGCGGCCAGCATCGGCGCGTTGTCCTCGTGGTTGCCGGTGTAGGCGTACCGCATGCCCCGTTCACGCGCCCGGTGCAGTGCCGCGGCCTTGGCGTACCCGGCCAGACCGCGCCCCCGGAACTCGCGCAGGGTTCCGGTCATGGACGACTCCATCCGGCTCTCCCCGTCGCTGACGTAGCAGGTGATCGAGGCCGGTACGCCCTCGACCAGCGCCAGCAGGGACAGGTCCGGTGCGGAGATCGGGTGCCGCCACACGTCCTTGTACCACCCCTCGTAGGAGGGGAACCAGGACTCCGCGCCCGGCTCGTCCAGGCTGGCCAGCCTGTCGACCTCGTAGATCTCGCGCGGGTCGTCGGCGTAGTCGCTGAAGGGCCGCAGCTCGACGCCCTCGGGAGCCTTCGGCAGGGCGGGTAGCGCGGCCAGGTCCAGGCCCAGGACGCGGTGGGTGTCCTCAGGGGTGTACCCCCGCTCCAGCACCGTCCGCCGGAAGGCCTCGCCTCCGGCCTGGATGCCCTCCTCGGCGGCCTCGGCCCGCAGCACCTCGGCACCTCCCTCGACGAGGTCGCGCTCGGAGGCGTCCAGCAGGCGCGCGCCCACGTCCGTGTCCCGGTGGGAGACGGCGACCGTGGCGAGGAAGGACCGGCCGCTGCGGGGCCCCTCGTGGTCGCACCGCAGCACGGAGCGCAGGAAACCCACGGGCCTTCCGTCCTCCACGGCGAGCAGGGCGGTCTCGCGGCTGCCGGGCGGGGGGTTCCCCTTCCGCCAGAGCATCGCGTCCTCGGTCAGCACGCGGCAGGGGTGGACGGCGCGCAGGAGGGGGAGGACCCGGGGGACGTCGGACCGCTCCATGGCGCGGATCTGAGTCGTCATGGGGGTGAGACTAGGTCCGGGGCCGGGCGGGCGCACCGGGTTTTTCCGCGGGCCGCGCGCCGCACCCGGCGGTCGCGCGGCCGCCGGGGCCGCTCCGCACCCCCGTGCCCCGTCCGGGACCGGTCAGGAGCGCTCCTCCTCCGCCGCCCGGGCCTCGGCCTGCTCCCGGGCGAGCCTGTCCAGCCAGTGCACGATGCCGGACACGTTGGCCTCCGCGCCGCTGAGGGTGTCCAGGATCGCGGCGGACTCCGCGGGCAGCTCCGGCGGCATCGGCGCGTAGCGCGAGACCACCTTGTCGCGCACCATGGCGATCGCGTGGTCCAGGTCGCCGGTGCTGCCGTGGGACTCGCGCACCGTCTCCACCCACAGCCGCAGCTCGGCCTCGGCCCGGTCGAGGGTCTCGGGGACCGAGGTGACCGCGCCGAAGTGGGAGAACATCAGCCGCTGGGCGTCGATGTCCCCGAACAGGCGCAGGGTGCGCAGGCACGCCTCCATGTCGAAGTCCGGCGGCGGCGTGGCCGGGCTGACCTCTCCGGTGAGCGGCTTGTACACGCCCAGCGCGTCGCCGACGTACAGGTCGCCGGTGAGGGTGTCGACCAGGCCCATGTGGTGCTTGGCGTGGCCGGGGGCGTAGTGCGTCACCAGTCGGCGTCCGCCGCCCAGGTCGATCTCCCCGGTCTCGGCCACCGACCGGATACGGGTCGCCTCGGTGGGGTTCATCCGTCCGAACAGGCTGTCCAGCCGGTCGCCCCACACCATCTCGGCGCTGCGCATCAGCCTGCTCGGATCGGCCAGGTGGCGGGCGCCGCGCTCGTGCACGACGATCTCGGCGTTGGGGAACAGGGCGGCCATGTCGCCGGTGCCGCCCGCGTGGTCCAGGTGGATGTGGGTGACCACGATGGTGGCCAGGTCCGCGGGCGCCAGCCCGAGGCGGGTGACGGCCTCGTGCAGGACCCGCGCGGAACCGGCGGTGCCGACCTCGACGATGCAGGGCCGCTGGGAGCGGATGAGGTAGCTCGACACGATCCCCGGGTATCCGGCGAGCATCGTGTCGATGGCGAAGATGTCGTCGCCCAGCGGGGTGATCCCCTCGGGCAGACCGCTCACGTCCACGTCGTCGTGCACTGCAAGCACCCCTGTTCCTCGGTCGTCGTGGGGTTCGGCGGAGCCGAACCGGACAGGACCCGACTCTAGGACAAGGGTGTCACGGCTGGTCGGGGCGGGGCGGCCCGGTCCTCGCCGGAAGGGGTGCGCGGAGCGCGTCCGGTGCCGGGACGGGTTGTCCACAGCCTCGGGCCGGGCCTTTCGCCCGGACCCTCGCGGGGGGATCCTGGTGGGAGAGCGCACGCCCCCACCGCACGCGGATGGCCGGACCTTCGGTTTCCGGCCCCGCCCCCTGCCCCGCGTCGCGCCCGTCTCCTCGCTCTTCACCCATGGGAGGACGTCCACATGCAGCAGGAGTCCGCGGTCGCCCCGAGTCGCACCGCCCCCGACATCCCGTCCCCGCGGCAGGACACGCACGAGTCCGAACACCGCAACGAGATCCTCGTGGCCGGGCGGATCACCGCCCGACCCCTCATCCGCGAACTGCCCAGCGGTGACCGGTTGGCCACATGGCGGGTCTGTGTGGCCCGCCCCCACGACAGTCGCTACCGCGGACGCCAGTCCGACTCGATCACCTGCACCAGCTTCGACCGCGCCCTGCACGAGGGAATCCGCGCCTGGCGGCTGGGCGACGTGGTCCGGATGACCGGGGAGCTGCGCCGCCGCACCTGGCGCGGCCGGGAGGGCGTGCGCAGCGTGTGCGAGGTGGAGGCCAGGACCGCGACCCTGGTCCGGACGGCCGACGGCCCCGCGGCCGGGGCGGTGCGGCGGTGAGGCCCCGCCGCGCGGGCTCACCAGCCCAGGCGGGACAGCGCCTCACGTGCGGCCGGGCCGGACGGGTCCGTCGCCCGGTCGGCCCAGACCGCGGCGCACAGTGCGCGCAGCCCGTCCAGCCGGTCCCCGGCCCCCTCCACGCGCGGTGCGCCGCCGGTGACGGTCACCGTCCACCCCGCGCAGCGGACGCGGTCGCCCTCGCGGACGACGGCCGGATGCGTGTGGTTCATCCCCGACAGATCCCACGCCAGGTAGCGGGGGCGCTGGTGCTCGGGTGCGGCGAGGACGTCCATCGGGGTGGCCACCCCCGTCAGCACCAGCATCCCGGCCGCGCCGTGCGCGGTCGCGCCCTCGATGTCGGTGTCCAGCCGGTCGCCCACGATCAGGGGGTTGCGCGCTCCGGTGCGCAGGATGCCCTCCTCGTGCAGCGGACGCATCGGCTTCCCCGCGACGACCGGTTCGACCCCGGTGGCGTTGGCGATGACCCGGACGAAGGACCCGTTGCCGGGGGTCAGCCCCCACTCGCTGGGCGCGGTGGCGTCGTTGTTGCTGGCCACGTAGAACGCGCCGCGCCGGACCGCGACCGTGCCCTGGTCGAGCAGGTCGCGGGTCATGTGCCGGGAGTAGCCCTGGACCACGGCCACCACCGAGGGGCTGTCGACCGACACCGGGCGCAGTCCCATCCTGCGCACCGCCTGGCGCAGCGCGGTGTCACCCACCACCAGCACGTCCGACCCCGCGGGGTGGTGTTCGCCGACCAGGCGGGCGGCCGCCTCGGCGGAGGTCACCACGTCCTCGGGGGCGGCGCCCACACCCAGTTCGGTCAGGTGCTCGGCGATCCGTGCCGGGGTGCGTCCGGCGTTGTTGGTCACGAACGCCACCCGCGCTCCCGCGGCCCGCGCCTTGCCCACCGCCTCCGGCGCCGCCGGTACGGCCCGGGGGCCGATGTAGACGACCCCGTCCAGGTCCAGGAGCATCGCGTCGTGGATCTCGTTCAGGGGACGGTCTGCGGCGAGCAGGGACATGGTGGAGAACCCGTTTCGTGCGATGGTGGTGGTCGCCTACCAGGCTATGACGCGGCCTCCGCCGTCCGGGCCCGCACGCCCGGGGACGGGGTGTGCGCTGCGTCGCCGCCCCGGGGCCGCCGCGGCGGGTGTCGGGCGCGCGGGGGAGGGGGTCACCTGTCCCGGTTCACGGTCAGCCAGCTGGACGCGAAGGCCACCGCCCCCGGAAGGGAGAACAGCCGCGCGGTGGCCTCGCCCACCGGGCCCGAGACCACGGCCCCGGTGTTCTCGAAGTCGGCGCCCAGCCGCGCGAAGTCCTCCTCGTCCAGGAGCACGTCGGTGAAGGCCATCCACTCCCGGCCGCCGTCCGGGGTCAGGACCGCGCACCCGGACCGCTCCAGGCGGGGCCGGGGGATCCGGTACTCGGCCAGGTGGAAGGCGGTGCAGGAGTCGAATCCCGTGCCCAGCAGCAGGACCCTGGCCCGGACGCGCTCCAGGGCGGCGAGCGGGGAGTCCTCGCCCAGGCGGCAGCCGACCGGGTGGTGCCCCATGAGGTCGCGGGCGCGGGGGCCCAGGGCGGCGAAGGAGGTCTGCGGGTTCGCGCTGCGGACCGCTCCCGGCCAGGTGCGCACCATCTCCGGGACGCGGCCCATGTACCTGCTCGGTGTCAGGCGCGGGTCGAACCCGGGTGCCTGCTCGCGGATGACCGGCCACCAGTCCTCGGGGACCGGCGGGTCGCGCCACCCCGCGGGGTCGGTGTTGTCCATGGTCTGGGTGGGCACGACGAGCGTTCCCCCGGAGCCGACGGCGTCCATGAGGGCCTGCACGAGTGCCTGTTCACCGCCGCACACCCAGCCCAGCGCACTGAGGGAGGAGTGCACCAGGAGGGTGTCGGCGGGTGCGACCCCCAGTGCGGTCAGGTCGCGGGCCAGGGACGCCCGGGTCTGCGGGCGGCCGGGGTTCTTCGCTGCGGCGGGCACGCTGGGGACTCCTCGGCTGGAAGGGAACGGAGCAGATCACCATGGGTACAGCAGACGGCCGGTACCGGGCCAGCGGATATCGGGTGGTCGTGTCGGGAGGAGGCGCGCAGGGGGAGTCGGGGTGAGGAAAACCCCAGGGTGTCCGTACGGTCGGCACCGTGGTCGCGGGACCAGCGCCCGGCCACGATGGTTCCCATGTCCCTGATCAGAACCGTGGCGGCCGGCCTGGCCACCGGTCTCCTGCTGCTCACCGCCGCCCCCGCCCGGGCCGAGGTCCCCGACACGGCCCCGGGCGCGCTGACCCCCGAGGCCGTGGACGCCTACGTGTCCGACTACCTGGACGCCTCGCCCCTTCCCGGAGCCGCAGTCGCCGTGACCCGGGGCGCCGAGGTGGTGCACACGGCGGGCTACGGCGCCGACTCCGGGGGCGGGGCGCTCACCGCCGACACCCCCATGGGTGTGGCCTCGGTCAGCAAGGCCTTCACCGCGCTCGCCGTCATGCAGCTCGTGGAGGAGGGCGAACTCGCTCTCGACGACCGGGTGGCGCGACACCTGCCGGAGTTCACCCTCGACGACCCGCGCGCCGACCGCGTCACCGTCCGCCAACTGCTCACCCACACCTCAGGGATGTCCGACACCGCCTTCCGGGAGAAGAGCGCTCCCGCGGCCGACGACCTGGAGGGGGCGCTCGCCCGGATGGCCGACTCCGGGATGGCCGCCGATCCGGGCACGGAGTCGCACTACCACAACCCCAACTACCACGTCGCGGCCCGCCTGGTGGAGGTCCTCAGCGGCCGCACCTTCGGCGAGTACATGGACGAGCGCGTGTTCACGCCGTTGGGCATGGACGACACCGTGACCGTCGACACCGCCGAGGAGGTCCTCGCGGCGGGGGCGGCCCGGGGGCACATCGCCGTCCTGGGCGCGGCCGTCGCGGTTCCCGAGCCGCAGAGCTACTTCAACGGCGCGGGCGGCATGGTCACCACGGCGCACGACATGGCGCGCTGGCTGGTCGCGCAGAACAACGGGGGGCGGGGAGCCGACGGTGCCCGCGTCCTGTCGGAGGAGGGCATCGCCGCCACCCACACCCCGGTCGGCGGTGCGGGCGGTGACACCGCGCTGGGCTGGAACGCCGGGGAGAGTCCGGCGGGTACCCGGATGGTCTCGCACGGGGGCATCCAGTTCACCTACACCGCCCACCAGGCGCTGCTGCCCGAGAGCGGGTACGGGATCGCGGTGATGGCCAACACCGGGCTGGGCAGCGCCGACGCCTCCGCGCTGCTGTACGGGCTGGCGGCCCTGGCCGACGGCGGGGAGCCCGCAGCGCCGTCCGCTCCGGTGCTGTTGGCGCTCGACCTGGTCCTGGTCGCCCTGGTCGGGCTGACCGGATACCTCGCCCAGCGGGGTGTGCGGCGCGCCGGTGCCTGGGCGGAGGCCGCCCGCGTGCGTCCCCGGTGGCGCAGCGCCGCGCGCCTGCTGCCGGGGCTGGCCGTCATCGTCGCGGCCGTGTTCCCGAACCGGTTGGCGGCGCTGCTGGCCCAGGGCCGCGACATGACCTGGGGGCAGACGTTCTACCTGGCCCCCACCGCAATGACCCTGCTGGTGGCCGCCGCGTTCGCCTTCGCGGCGGTGTACGCGGTCCGGGCGCTCCGGGTGGCCGGGGCGCGGCGGTCGGCCCGGGGACGCTCCCTCAGCCCAGGAGGCGCATGACCAGACCCGTGCGCGGTTTGGGGCCGAACGAGGTGGACTTGCGGGGGGTCAGCTCCCCGCGGTCGGCCACCGCGTACACCTGCTCCACCCGCAGCGCGGGCACGATGACCGCCGTGCCCTTCTCGTCGCGGGCGGCCGCGATCGCCTCGGCCGCGTCGTCGTGCACCATCCGCACCCGCTCCTCCGGCATCTCCCACAGCGGTAGCAGAATCTCGTGCAGGGCGGCCGTCGGCAGGTGCCGCCACTGCGGGGAGCGGCCGGGCATGGCCCTCTCCAGCTCCTGTTCGTCGAAGCCGTGCACCAGGTGGGCGTCGCCCTCGGCGGAGACCAGCAGCAGGGCGGGTGCCTCCACCCGGTCAAGGGCGTGTTCGGAGGGGCCCGTGACCCGTTCCACCGAGGCCACCGTCCGGGCGGCCGTGACCGCGGCGTCGGTGTCCAGCCCGGGAAGCACCCGATGGATGGCGCCCAGCCGGGGCGGGTGGGTGTCGCTGTCCACCAGCAGGGCCAGCCCGTACCGCCAGCCCGGGTCGTCGTGGGCGGCGCGCAGGCGCCGGTAGGCGGCGTAGCGGTGGTGTCCGTCGGCGATCAGCGCGGACCGGCCCGCCAGGTCCGCGCTGATCCGTCGCAGCACGGTGGGGTCGGTGACCGCCCACAGCCGGTGCTCGGCTCCGTCGCGGGTGCGCGCGTGGGTCAGCGGGGCGCCCGCGACCGCCTCGGTGGCGGCCGAGGCGTCCCCGTCGCCGCCACGGTAGACGAGGAAGATCGGTTCGAGGTTGGCCCGGGCCAGGCCCATCAGGTGGAACCGGTCGCGCACCGGCGGGTCGGCCACGTCCTCGTGCGGGCGTACGGCGGACTCGGCGCCCTCCTCGGGCAGTCGCAGGTTGCCCACCAGTCCGCGCTGGCGCCGCCCGTCGGCCGTGACCTGCTCGTACACGTACAGTGCCGGTTGCGTGTCCAACGCGAGCACCCCGTCGTCGATCCAGCTGCGCAGCAGTTCGGCGGCCGTGCGGTAGCGGCGCGGCACCGTCGTCCCCGTCCCGGCGGGGCTCTGCCGGCTCAGTTCGAAGGGCAGGGTGACCCGCGCCGCGTTGTGCGGGTCGGAGCGCTGTAGCTCACGTGCCTCGTCCGCGTCGGGGATGTCGTAGGGAGGGGCCAGGAGTCGTGCGAGGTCGAACTCTCCGTCGATGAAGCGGTCCGCGTCCGGGTCGGCGTAGCGCAGGCCGCGGAAGGGCGCCAGTTCGAGAGGTTGGCGTGGCATCCCAGCACGGTACCCGTCACCGTTCGCCGCTCGGTTGCCGCGCGGTTGGTTCAAAGAAGTTTGCGTACGCGCAGCAGGTCGCCGACGCTGGCGTCGACCTTCACCCGGCGGCCGAACACGGCCTTGGCCGCGTCCAGGCGGTCCTCGGCCAGGGCGACCAGGTCGTCGCTGCCCACGGTGATCCGTACCTGTGCCCGGGGTACGGGCCGGTCCGCGGGGCGGTGGGTGATGCCGACCAGGCCGTCGAGGGTGAGCCGCATGTCGAAGACGGTCTCCAGGTCGGGGACCTCCACGCTGAGGGAGCGCTCACGGATGTACTTGCGGCGCTTCTCGTCGGATTGGGCGAGGATGCGCTGGTTCACCTTCTCGATGCCGGCGAGGCACATGTCGATGCTGCTCATGGCCACATCATGCCCCAGGGGCCGGGCGTTCGCGTCCTTGTGGTGCTATCGGGACGAATGGGGCGGTCTTGGGAGTTCGCGTGTCAACGGCGGTTCCGTCCCGGTAGCGTTGGCCACGGCCCCCCGTCGCGCAGCGGCTTCCCCTGCCCGCGCCCCTTCCCCTTCCGCGGTCCCATCAAGGAGTACTTGTCATCATGGTCGTCGACGCGGTACGCACCTACCTCGATGCCGCCAGTGGCCTCACCGAACTCTCGCGCAAGCAGGCCGTCGCCGCCGCCAAGGCCCTGCTCAGGGCCAACGGCTCCGCCGCTCCGGTCGCGGCGGAGGGGGAGAGCCTGCCGCCGCGGGTGGGGCAGAGCATCCAGAACCTGGCCGGAGAGCTCATCGAGACCAGCCAGGCCAACCGTGCGGCCATCGCCGACCTGATCCGCTCCGAGGTCGGGCGTCAGCTGGAGCGGATGGACGTCGTGCCGCGTGCCGACCACGAGCGGCTGGTGCGCCGGGTCGCCGAGCTCGAACGCCGCCTGGCCGCCCGCCACGCGGTCGAGTACGCCCTGGCCCCCGTCGACGCGGGCGCGTCCTCGCCGGTGCGCCCCGTGGCCGCCGCGGCGGTCGACGGCCCCGAAGCCGACGCGTCCGCGGGTTCCGAGGGCGCTTCCGCGGCCGGGTCCGCGGAGAACGGCTCCAAGGCGGGGAAGGCCGGGTCCGGCGGAGCCGGGGACGAGGGGGCCGAGAAGGGCACCGAGGCCGGGGACACGCGGGACGCGGTCGCCGACGGCGCGGACGGCTCCGCCTCTGGGGACGGGACCGGTTCCGCGGCCGACGCCGGGACCGACGCCCAGGACACCGGCAATCCCGCGGCCAGGAAGCCCCGTACCGCGGCCAAGACGGCCCGCGCGCGCACCGCCGCCAAGCGCACCACCAAGAGCAGGGGCACCACGAAGAAGTAGAGTCGGACCAGCGCGAACACCGGGAGAGGCATGGACCCCAACGAGCAGGCCCAGGCACTGGCCGAGCAGACCCTGCGCAGTACCAGGGAGCGGCTGGAGTCGCTGGAGGCCCTGCCCACCGCCGAGCACGTCGCGGTCTTCGACACCCTGCACCAGGAGCTGTCCGGGGTGCTCGGCGCGCTCGACCAGGGCGCCGGCGCCCCCGAACAACCCCGGTATCCTCGGTAACCATGGCAAAACGCACCCGGCTCGACGCGGAACTGGTCCGCCGCGGGCACGCACGCTCCCGTGGACACGCAGCCGAGATCATCGAGGGCGGATTCGTCAAGGTCGCGGGGATCGTGGCCTCCAAGGCCGCGACCCAGGTCGGTCAGGACCAGCCCATCGTGGTCCGTCCGCCCTCCGACGAGCCCCCCTACGTCTCCCGAGGCGCCCACAAGCTCATCGGTGCCCTCGACGCCTTCGCGTTCGACGTCACCGACCGGCGGGCCCTGGACGCGGGCGCCTCCACCGGCGGGTTCACCGACGTGCTGCTGCGCCGCAGGGCGGCCCACGTCACCGCCGTGGACGTCGGCTACGGCCAGCTCGCCTGGTCGCTGCGCAGCAACGACCGCGTGCGCGTGATGGAGCGGGTCAACGTCCGCGAGCTCACTCCCGAGCAGATCGGTGAGCCCCGTCCCGACCTGGTCGTGGGCGACCTGTCGTTCATCTCGCTGCGCCTGGTACTGCCGGCGCTGCGGGACTGCGTGGCTCCCGACGCCGACTTCGTGCTCATGGTCAAGCCCCAGTTCGAGGTCGGCAAGAACAAGGTCGGCGCCGGGGGAGTGGTCCGCGAGCCCGAGTTGCGCGCCGAGGCCGTCTCCGACGTCGCCGCGCACGCCCTCACCCTGGGGCTGGGCACCGTCGGTGTCACCGCCAGCCCCCTGCCGGGCCCCTCCGGCAACGTCGAGTACTTCCTGTGGATGCGCGCGGGGGCCGCGCCCCTGGACCCGGACGCGTTGGCCCGGGCCGTGGAGGAGGGGCCGCGTTAGCGACCGTGGTGAGCGTGTCTCAGGAGTCCGGTAACGTGACCCGGCCGGGTCGGCGAACGCCCCGGCCAGCACTTCAGACTCCCCGCCGGGGAGTGAACGTAAGGGGACGGCGATGACCAGCGGACGCAGTGTTCTCCTGCTGGCCCACACCGGTCGGCCCGCCGCGGTACGCAGCGCCCAACTGGTCCACGAGAGCCTGAGCCGGGCCGGGCTGACCGTGCGCATGCTCAAGAACGAGCTTGAGGAACTGGCCGTGGAGGACTGCGTGCTCTCCCCGGTCGAGGTCGTCGAGCCGGGTGAGGCGGCCCAGGGCGTCGAGCTGGTCATGGTGCTCGGCGGCGACGGCACCCTGCTGCGCGCCGCGGAGATCGCGCGCCCGGCCGGGGCGCCCCTGCTGGGGGTGAACCTGGGCCACGTCGGGTTCCTGGCCGAGGCCGAGCGCGAGGACCTGGGCGCGACCGTGCGCAGTGTCGTCAACCGCGACTACGACGTCGAGGAGCGCATGACCCTGGACGTGGCGGTCTTCAACGGGGGCAGGGGGGACGGGAGCCCGCCCGTGCGCAACTGGGCGCTCAACGACGCGACCCTGGAGAAGGGCGAGGCGCGCCGCATCCTGGAGACCGTGCTGGAGATCGACGACCGTCCGCTCTCGCGCTGGGCCTGCGACGGTGTGGTGTGCGCCACCCCCACGGGGTCCACGGCGCACGCCTTCTCCGCGGGCGGCCCGGTGGTGTGGCCGGACGTGGACGCCCTGCTGGTCGTGCCGCTCAGCGCGCACGCCCTGTTCGCGCGGCCCCTGGTGGTGGGGCCGAACGCGACCGTGGCCCTGGAGGTGGTCCCGGCCACGGCGCCGGGCGTGCTCTGGTGCGACGGACGGCGTATGGTCGAATTGCCCGCAGGGGCACGAATCGAGATCACCCGTGCCGACACGCCGGTCCGGCTGGCCCGGCTGCACCGGGCGCCGTTCACCGACCGGCTGGTGGCCAAGTTCGGACTGTCGGTCGCCGGATGGCGGGGCCGGGGCGAGCACGGCCGCTGACCGGGCCGCGCGGCCCGGCCGCGTCGTGCACGCGTGCGTGGGCAGTGGCGTCAACTATCAGGAGAGGGATCGGTGCTCGAAGAAGTCCGTATCCAGGGACTCGGGGTCATTGACGACGCCGTTTTGGAGTTGTCACCGGGGCTGACCGTCGTCACAGGCGAGACCGGCGCGGGAAAGACCATGGTCGTCACCGGGCTCGGACTGCTCTTCGGCGGGCGGGCCGATCCCCAGCGCGTACGCCCCGGTGCCGACCGGGCCGTGGTGGAGGGGCGCCTGACCGTTCCCTCGGGGGGCCGGGTGGCCGCCCGGGTGCTGGAGGCGGGGGGCGACATCGACGACGACGTCCTCATCCTCACCCGCGCGGTGTCGGCCGAGGGCCGTTCGCGCGCCACCATGGGCGGCCGGTCCGCCCCGGTGAGCCTGCTCGCCTACCTCGCCGACGACCTGGTCGCCGTGCACGGCCAGTCCGACCAGCAGCGCCTGCTGCGCTCGGACCGGCAGCGCTCCTCCCTGGACCGCTTCGCGGGCGAGCCGCTGGCCAAGGCGCTCAAGCAGTACACCGTGGCCTACCGGCGCCACCGGGAGGTGTCGGCGGAGCTGGAGGAGCTGGTGGAGCAGGCGCGCGAGCGCGCCCAGGAGGCCGACATGCTCCGCTTCGGCGCGGAGGAGATCGCCGCCGCCGCGCCCCAGCCCGGTGAGGACGCCGACCTGCTCGCGGAGGAGACGCGGCTGGCGCACGCCGACAGCCTGCGCGTGGCGGCCACCACGGCCCACGAGGCGCTGGCCGGGGACCCGGCCTCCGACGTGGAGGTGGACGTGGCCGCGCTGCTCTCGGCGGCCCGGCAGGCCGTGACGGCGGTGCGTGAGCACGACGCCGAGCTGGCCGCGATCGGCGAGCGCCTGGACGAGGCCTCCTACATCCTCACCGACGCCGCCACCGAGTTGGCCTCCTACGCCGAGTCGGTGGACGCCGACCCCGCCCGTCTGGCCCTGGTGCAGGAGCGCCGCGCGCTGCTCACCTCACTCTCGCGCAAGTACGGCGCGACCACGGACGAGGTGCTGGCCTGGGCCGAGAACGCGGCCAAGCGGCTGGCCGACCTGGAGGGCGACGACGAGCGCATCGACGCGCTGCGCGCCGAGGCCGACGAGCTGTACGAGCGCATGGAGCTCTCCGCCGCCGAGCTGACCCGGGTGCGCACCGAGGCCGCCGACCGGTTCGGCGCGGCCGTGACCGAGGAGCTGACCGCGCTGGCCATGCCGCACGCCCGCGTGAGCGTGCGCATCACCACGGGCGAGGAGTTCGGCCAGCACGGCCGCGACGAGGTCGAGGTCCTGCTGGCCCCGCACCCCAGTTCTCCGCCCCTGGCCCTGCACAAGGGCGCCTCGGGCGGTGAGCTCTCGCGCGTGATGCTGGCCATCGAGGTGGTCTTCGCCGGTGCCGACCCGGTGCCCACGTTCGTCTTCGACGAGGTGGACGCGGGTGTGGGTGGTAAGGCCGCGGTGGAGATCGGCCGTCGCCTGGCCCGGCTGGCCCGGCGCGCCCAGGTCATCGTCGTCACGCACCTGCCGCAGGTCGCGGCGTTCGCCGACGCCCATCTGGTGGTGGAGAAGTCCACCGAGGGGCTGGTCACCGAGAGCGGGGTGGTGCGGCTGGACCGCGGGGGCCGGGTCCGGGAGCTGTCGCGGATGCTCGCTGGGCTGGAGGACTCCGAGCTGGGGCGTGCCCACGCAGAGGAGCTGCTCACCAACGCCGACCCGGAGCGCGCCTATCCGGCCGCCTGACCCGGGTGTTGTGCGCACGTTCAGAACGGATGTGTGGCCTTCTGGTGTTTCTGGGTAGTGGGCGGTCAGATCGCCGTTGTCGTCCCGGAACGGGGTGAGGTCGGCGGTCTCGACCAGAACACGCCGATCTCACAGCTGTGATTACTCTCCGTAGGTGAGTTCTGACAGTATGCCAGCGATGAAGGTATCGGATGCGCTCAGCGCCACAGTCATGCGGTTCCGCCGCACCCGGGCGGACGCTCCCACAGGGCTGATCGCGCCCGTCCGCTCGGACCGGCGCACCAAGAACCTGACCAAACGTCTGCGACCGGGCGACATCGCGGTCGTCGACCACGTCGACCTGGACCGCGTCAGTGCCGAGGCCCTGGTGGGCTGCGGTGTGTCGGCGGTCCTCAACGTCGCCACGAGCATCAGCGGCCGCTATCCCAACCAGGGGCCGGAGATGATCGTGGAGGCGGGGATCCCCCTGGTCGACGACGTCGATCCCGAGGTGTTCACCCGCGTCCGCGACGGTGAGCGGCTCCGCCTGGAGGGCGCGACCCTGTACCGCGGCGACGAGGTCGTCGCGCGCGGCACCCTCCAGGACCCGGGGACCGTCAGCGCGGCGATGGAGGAGGCCCGCGCGGGGCTGGCCACGCAGCTGGAGGCCTTCGCGGCCAACACCATGGCCTACCTCCAGCACGAGCGCGACCTGCTCCTGGACGGCATCGGCATCCCCACCATCGAGACCGACATCGAGGGCCGCCACGTCCTCATCGTGGTCCGCGGCTACCACTACCGGGAGGACATCGCGGCGCTGCGGCCCTACATCCGCGAGTTCCGCCCGGTCATCATCGCCGTGGACGGCGGGGCGGACGCGGTCATGGAGGCCGGGTACCGGCCCGACATCATCGTCGGCGACTTCGACTCGGTCTCGGACCGGGCGCTGGCCAGCGGGGCCGAACTGGTCGTGCACGCCTACCGGGACGGCAGGGCGCCGGGCCTGCCCCGGCTCACCGACCTGGGGCACGGCGCGGTGGTCTTCCCCGCCACGGGCACCAGCGAGGACGTGGCGATGATGCTCGCCGACGGCGCGGGCGCCGCGCTCATCGTGGCGGTGGGCACCCACGCCACCCTGGAGGAGTTCCTCGACAAGGGCCGGGCGGGGATGGCCAGCACCTTCCTGACCCGGTTGCGGGTGGGCGGCAAACTCGTCGACGCCAAGGGCGTCAGCCGCCTGTACCGCTCGCGCATCTCCCCCTGGGCCCTGCTCGGGCTGGTCGCGGCCTGCCTGCTCACCATCGTGGTCGCCGCCTACAGCTCACCGGCGGGCCAGGTCTACCTCACCTTTCTCGCGGCGCGCTGGGACGCGTTCTCCTACTGGTTGACAGGGCTGTTGACGTGATCGATTTCCGCTACCACCTGGTGTCCATCGTCGCGGTGTTCCTCGCGCTCACGGTGGGGCTCGTCCTGGGGACCACCATGCTCCAGGATCCGCTGCTCAACACGCTCCAGTCCGAGACCGCCGACCTGCGCAGCCAGAGCGAGGACCTGCGCGCCGAGCGCGACGCAGCGGACCAGTTCAACGCCGGGGCCGACCGTATGGCCGAGGCCGTGTCCGACGACACGCTCGCCGGTCTGCTCACCGACCTGGGCGTGGTGGTCGTGACCGCGCCCGGAGCCGACACCGAGACGGCCGACGCCCTGGCCGGGCGCGTGGAGCAGGCGGGCGGCGAGGTCGTCGGCCGGGTCCAGGTCACCGACGCGTTCCTGGACGCCGGCAACGCCACGTTCGTCGACGAGCTGGCCCTGCAGATCACCCGGGATCCCCAGGACCTGTCCGGCAGTCCCCACGAGAAGGCGGGCGCCGAGATCGGCCGTGCCCTGGCCGCCCCGGAGGAGGAGTCCTCCGGTGACGGGGGCTCCGGTGACGGGGAGGAGGCGTCCCCGTCCGACGACCCGTCCGCGCAGTCGGAGGAGGGCGACGACGGAGGCTACGACCCGTCGGCCGTCCTGGAGGCCTTCACCGAGGGCGGGCTGATCACGGTCGAGGGGGACCCCGCCGAGTCCTCCGACGCCGTGGTCGTCCTCGCGCCCTCGGGCGGTTCCTCGCCCGAGGGCCAGGATCCGCAGACGGCCAACGCGGTGCTGAACACGATCACCACGGCCCTGCACCAGGAGGTCGGCGCCACCGTGGTGGCCGGTGACGGACCCTCCGCCCGCGGCGAGGGGATGCTCGCGCAGGCGCGCGCCGCGGAGGCGGCCTTCGCCACCGTGGACGTGGCCAGCCGCCCGATGGGCGAGGTCATCACGGTCCTGGCCCTGGCGGAGAACCTGGAGGAGGCCGGGGGAGCGTACGGCATCGGCGAGGGGGTGGGAGGCTTCCTCCCCGACCCGCTGCCCGAGCCGCGCGAGACCTCCGAGGAGTCCTCGGACCCCTCGCCGGAGCCCACCGGGAGCGGGGGCGTGAGCGGCGGAGAAGGCGGCGGTACCGACGAGGCCCGCCGCGCGGCGCGGGGCGGGGAGTGACACCGGTGACCACCCCCGTCCCCCTCCCGGGTCCCGGATCCGCCGCCGCGCGGTTTCTGGCCCAGGGCCTGACCGGTGCCCTGCTCGGAGCCGCCGCGGCCTCCACCGCCTACTCCCTGCTCACCCGGGGCCGTTCCGCCCGGCCCGGAGCCGTCCGTGCCGCCGGACCCGGCACACCCGACGCATGCGGCGCGCCGAGTTCGTCCGACGTCTCTGCGGCGCCGGTCACCACAGGGGCGCCGCGCACGGTGGTCACCGCCGGTGCGCCTGCTGCGTCGGTCGTATCCGGTGCGCCGTGTACACCGGGCTCGCCCGGCACACCGTACGCACATGGCGCACCGGGCTCGCCCGGCACACCCGAAGCGGCGGACGTCTGGCTGCGCACCAACTTCCGCGGCCGCCGCGTCACCCTGCGCCAGGGCCCCGCCCTGGCCTGCGGCGTGTGCGCGGCGATCCTGCTCGTGCCCGGCCCCGGGCCGCGTGCGCGCGCCGCCTCCGCGCTGGCCGCGGCGGGCGCCGCCGCCTTCGGGGTCTACGACGACCTGGCGGGCTCGTCCCGGGCCCGCGGTCTGCGCGGGCACCTGGGCGCCCTGGCGAGCGGCCGGGTCACCACCGGCATGGTCAAGATGGCGGGCATCGGGGCCACCGGGGTCGCCGCCGCCCGCCTGCTGCGCCGCTCCGCGCTGGACACCGTGCTGGACGGGGCGCTCATCGCCGCCAGCGCCAACCTGCTCAACCTGTTCGACCTGCGCCCCGGACGCGCGGCCAAGGTCGCGCTGATCGCCGCCGCCCCCGCCCTGGCCTCCCCGGCCGCGCCGCTGCTGGGTCCCGTCGTGGGCGCCTCGGCCGTGTTGCTGCCCGACGAGCTCGCCGAGCGCTCCATGCTCGGTGACGCCGGGGCCAACGCCCTGGGCGCCGCGCTGGGCGCGGCCGCCGCGGCCCGGGCGACCCGCCCGGTGCGCGCCGCGCTGCTCGCGGGGGTCGCCGCCCTGACCCTGGCCAGCGAGCGCGTCAGCTTCTCCCGCGTCATCGACCGCGTTCCGGCCCTGCGCCGCCTCGACCGCTGGGGCAGGCACGAGTGAGACGGCCACGGTGTCCCGTACCATCCAGGGGGTGACGCGCGGAGTAGGCACGGCGGCGGCGCTCATCGCGGTGGTCACCGTGGGGGCCAGGCTGGCGGGGTTCGGGCGCACCGTGGTCTTCTCCCAGACCGTCGGCGACACCTGTCTGGGCACCGCCTACGTCACCGCCAACCAGCTGCCCGCCGTCCTGTTCGAGGTGGTCATCGGCGGGGCGCTCACCGCGGTGGTCGTCCCCGTCCTGGCCGCCGCCGCCCGGCGCGGCGACCACGAACAGGTGCGCCACACCGCCTCGGCGCTCATCACGTGGGTCCTGCTGCTGGCCGTGCCCCTGTCGGCGCTGCTCGCCCTGGTCTCGCTGCCGGCGATGTCGCTCATGCTGGGCGAGGGCGCCGGCTGCGACCGGGACGCCCTGCTCGGGCTCGCCGTCCGCATGCTCGTGGTCTTCGCCCCGCAGATCGTCCTCTACGGCCTGGCCTCGGTGCTCTACGGCGTCCTGCAGTCCCACCGCCGCTTCCTGGCCCCGGCCCTGGCCCCGCTGGTGTCCAGCCTGGTGGTCATCGCTGCCTACGTGGCCTTCGTCCCGCTGGGGGCCGACCACCGCCAGGACGTGGCGGGCCTGCCGCTGGCGGCCGAGCTCGCCCTGTCCCTGGGCACCACCGCGGGGGCGGCCGCGCTCTTCCTCACGGTCGTGGGACCCGCCCGGCGGCTGCGGGTGCGGCCCCGGCCGCGCCTGACCTTCCCTCCCGGGGTGGGCGGGCGCGTGCGCTCCCTGGCGCTGGCCTCCCTGCTGCCGCTGGCGGCCATGCAGCTGTGCCTGCTGCTGTTCGTCGCCCTGGCCAACCGGGGCGGCGGCGCGGGGGCGGCCGTGCTGCACACCTACGCCTGGGCCCTGTTCACCCTGCCCTACGGGGTGATCGCGGTGCCCATCGCCACCAGCGCGTTCACTGCCCTGGCGGTCGCGCACGCCGAACACGACCGGCGGGGGTTCGCCTCCCTGGTGTCGGGCGGCGCCCGCGCCTGCGTGGTGGTCACCGCGGGGGTGGGCACCGCACTGGCCGCCGCCGCGGCCCCCGTGGCCCTGGTCTTCGCCCAGCACGACCCGCTGACCCTGGAGCGCGCCCTGCTCGCCTACGCTCCCGGGGTGGTGGGCTTCGGGCTGGTCGCCCTGCTCAGCCGGGCCCTGTACGCCTCGCACCACGGACGCCTGGCCGCCACGGCCCAGGTGGTGGGGTGGCTGGTGGTGATGTTGTGTGCTGTGGTGTTGGTGTGGGTGTTGCCGCAGGGCTGGTCCATCGCCGGGCTGGGCGCGGCCAGCACGGTCGGCCTGTCCCTGGCTGCGGCCCTGCTGTGCGCGGGGGTGGCGCGCACGCACGGGCGCGGGGCCCTGGGGGGTGTGGCGCGCTCGGTACTGGCCGCGGCGCTGGGCGGTGTGGTCGGGTGGAGCGCGGGGCGAGCGGTGGCCGCCTCCCTGCCCGCGGACGGCGTGTGGCAGACGGTGGCGGTGGCCGCGGTGTCGGCGACGGCGGCGTCGGCCGCCTACGCGGCCGTCGCGGCGGTGGTGGACCGTCCGGCGGTGCGCGCCGTCGCCGACCGGGTCAGGACCGTACTCGAACGCAGGAGGGGGAGGCGTTGAACGCCAGGATCGCGCTGGTCATCGGTACCAGCAGTGGAGGGGTGGGCCGCCACGTGCGCTCGCTGGGCGCGGGCCTGGTCGCGCGCGGCCACCGGGTGGCGGTGCTGGGCCCGGCCTCCGCCGAGCGCGAGTTCGGCTTCACCTCGGAGGGCATGCGCTTCTCCCCGGTCGGCATCGGCGCGGCGCCCTCCGCGGGCGACCCCGGCGCCGTGCTGCGCCTGCGCGCCCTGACCCGGGGCGCGGACGTGGTCCACGCGCACGGGCTGCGGGCCGGGGCCCTGTGCGCGCTGGCCGGCACCTCGCCGCTGGTGGTGACCGCGCACAACGCGCCGCCGCTGGTGCGGGGGGCGCTGGCGGCGGCCTACCCGGTGCTGGAGCGGGTCGTGGCGCACCGCGCGGACGTGGTGCTGGGGGTGTCGGGCGACCTGGTGCGCAGGCTGCGCTCGGTCGGTGCGCGCGACGCGCGGCTGGCGGTGGTGGCCGCTCCCGAGACCGGTGCGCCGGTGAACGGGCGCGAGGCCACCCGTGCGGACCTGGCGGTGCGGCCCGAGCGGCCGCTGCTGCTGACCGTCGCCCGCCTGGCCGAGCAGAAGGGGCTGGACATGCTCCTGGCGGCGGCGCCGGCCATCGCCGACCGCCGGCCCGAACCGGTGGTGGCGATCGCCGGGGACGGGCCCCTGTGGGGGGAGCTGCACGACACGGCCGCGGAGATGCGCGCGGACGTGCGCATGCTGGGGCACCGCGCGGACGTGGCCGACCTGCTGGCGGCGGCGGACGTGTTCTGCCTGACCAGCCAGTGGGAGGGGCCCTCGTTGGTGATCATGGAGGCGCTGCGCGCCGGGCTGCCGGTGGTCTCCACCCGGGTCGGCGGCATCCCGGACCTGTACTCGGGGACGGTGCTGATGGTGCCGCCGGGGGATCCGGCGGCGTTCGCCGCGGCCGTGGGCCGGGTGCTGGACGACCCCGCGCTGGCCGAGGACCTGCGGGCGCGCTCGCGTGAGGCGGCCAAGGCGCTGCCGAGCGAGGAGGACGCGGTGGAGGCCGCCGCGGGCGTGTACAAGGCGGTGCTGCGGCGGTGACGTGTGGCGTGCGGGGACGCGGGGAAGGGATGGCCCCGGGGTTCGGTGGACCTGTCCTCGGAGTGCGGCTGATGCTACCCCCGCCGGGACTTCACCTCGTGGGGGTGAAGATGTCATCCTGGACTACGGTCCGGTGTGTGCCGCCCACAGTGCGGTACCGGTATCCTGGCCTGACACGTGAGGGGAGTATCCCTGTCGCGGCGGTGTCGTCATCACGGCGGACAATGTCGTCCTCCCGGTGCCGCCGGTTCGCAGCGCAGTGCTGCGAACGGGAGAGACCTCCGGTGGTTCGACGTGCGTGCACACCGCTCGCGCGCACTGACCGGAGGAGAGACCGTCCGTGAACGTTCCCTTGTGGGTGTGGGCTGCCACCATTGGCGCCATGGTCGCCATCCTGGTGATCGACCTCATCATCGTCGACCATCCCTGGAGCAAGACGAAGGGGCCCCAGGAGTTCGGCATGAAGCAGGCCGCCTGGTGGGCGGCCTTCTACATCGGCATCGCCATCATCTTCGGCTTCGGTGTCTGGTACTTCGGCGGAGGCGCCGCGGGCGCCGAGTACTTCGCCGGGTTCGTCACCGAGAAGAGCCTGAGCATCGACAACCTCTTCGTGTTCTACCTTCTGATGGGCTCCTTCGCGGTGCCCAAGAAGTACCAGCACGAGGTCCTGCTCGTCGGCATCGTCATCGCGCTGGTCATGCGCGGCATCTTCATCGTCCTGGGCGCCCAGGTCATCAACGCCTGGAGCGAGGTCTTCTACCTCTTCGGCGCCTTCCTCATCTACACCGGTTACAAGATCGTCCGCGACCACATGAAGGGCGACGAGGAGGAGAAGGACTTCACCCAGACCCCGGTGGTCCGCCTCCTCAAGCGCTTCTGGCCGGTGACCGACGACTACCACGGCGCCCACCTCACCGTGAAGCTCGACGGCAGGCGCCACATCACGCCGATGCTGCTGGTCATCGTCGCGATCGGCATGATCGACCTGGTCTTCGCCGTCGACTCCATCCCGGCGATCTTCGGTCTGACCCAGGACGCCTACATCGTCTTCACCGCCAACGCCTTCGCCCTGCTGGGCCTGCGCCAGCTGTACTTCCTGCTGGCCGGTCTGATGGACCGCCTGGCCTACATCAGCTGGGGCCTGTCGGCGATCATGGTCTTCATCGGCGTGAAGATGATCCTGCACGCCCTGCACGAGAACGGCGTGCACGTGCCCGAGGTCGGCATCGGCCTGTCCCTGACCGTCATCCTCGGCATCATGACCATCACCATCGTCGGCAGCCTGATCAAGTCCCGCGTCGACGAGCGCAAGAACCCCGAGCTCAAGACCGAGCGCGACCCCTCGGTCGACTCCCCGGCGGACCGCTCCTGAGCCGACGGCGGGCCCGCACGCCCGTCGAGGACATTCCGGGAAACGGCCGGATTCGAACAGCCGTTCGTCTATAGTGGTGGCACCCTGAGCGCTCCGGCGCCGGGGTGCCATCTCGTTTTCCGAGGTGGAAGAAACCGTCGTCGGTGGTCGTTAGGCTGGACGGGCGGGAGGCGAACGCGTCCTCCCCCCTCTCCTCAGCGGCCCGCCTCCGGGGCCCGGGCGGTCTCCGGGAGGCCCCCGACCGCCGCACGCGAAGTTCCACACGGGTCAGCCGACGTCATGCGACGGGGTCCGCGTCCTGTGCGCCAGAGCCGAAGGATGTCTCACTCGATGGTCGAACAACTGGTAGTCCGGGGAGCCCGGGAGCACAACCTCAAGGACGTCTCGCTGGACCTGCCGCGCGACTCCATGATCGTGTTCACCGGCCTGTCCGGTTCGGGCAAGTCATCGCTGGCCTTCGACACGATCTTCGCCGAGGGCCAGCGGCGCTACGTGGAGTCCCTGTCGGCCTACGCCCGCCAGTTCCTGGGGCAGATGGACAAGCCGGACGTGGACTTCATCGAGGGCCTGTCCCCGGCGGTGTCCATCGACCAGAAGTCCACCAGCCGCAACCCCCGCTCGACCGTCGGCACCATCACCGAGGTCTACGACTACCTGCGGCTGCTGTGGGCGCGCATCGGCGTCCCGCACTGTCCCGAGTGCCGCCGCGAGATCGCGCGCCAGACCCCGCAGCAGATCGTGGACCGCGTCCTGGAGATGGAGGAGGGCACCCGCTTCCAGGTGCTCGCCCCCGTCGTGCGCGGGCGCAAGGGCGAGTACGTCGAGCTGTTCAAGGACCTCCAGTCCAAGGGCTACACCCGCGCCGTCGTGGACGGGCAGGCCGTGCGCCTGGACGAGGCGCCCAAGCTGGGCCGCTACGACAAGCACGACATCGCCGTGGTCGTGGACCGCCTCAGCGTCAAGCCCTCCTCCCGCGGGCGCCTGACCGACTCGGTGGAGACGGCGCTCAAACTCGCCGGGGGCACCATCGTCCTGGACTTCGTGGACGTGGAGGCCGGGGACCCCGACCGCGAGAAGGTCTTCTCCGAGCACCTGTACTGCCCCTACGACGACCTGTCCTTCGAGCAGCTCGAACCGCGCTCCTTCTCCTTCAACGCCCCCTACGGGGCCTGCGCCGAGTGCTCCGGCCTGGGCACGCGTATGGAGGTCGACCCGGAGCTGCTGGTCCCCGACCCCGAGAGGACACTGGCCGAGGGCGCCATCGGCCCCTGGTCCGGCGGGCCCAACAGCGGCTACTGGGAGCGCATCCTCAAGGCGGTGGGCGAGGCGATCGGCTTCGACCTGGACACCCCCTGGGAGCGGCTGCCGCGCCGCGCGCGCAAGGCCCTGCTGGAGGGGCACGACACCCAGGTCCACGTCAGCTACCGCAACCGGTACGGGCGCAACCGCTCCTACTACACCGAGTTCGAGGGCGTCATCCCCTGGGTCAAGCGCCGCCACTCCGAGACCGAGAGCGACTACGGCCGCGAACGGCTGGAGGGGTACATGCGCACCGTGCCCTGCCCGACCTGCGAGGGCACGCGCCTCAAGCCGGTCGTGCTCGCGGTGACCGTGGGCGGCAGGTCCATCGCCGAGGTCGCCCAGATGCCGCTCAGCGACAGCGCGGCCTTCCTGGCCGAGCTCAGGCTCTCCGACCGCGACGCGGTCATCGCCGCCCAGGTGCTCAAGGAGATCAACGCCCGGCTCGGCTTCCTGCTCGACGTCGGCCTGGACTACCTGAGCCTGGCGCGCTCCTCGGGCTCGCTCTCGGGCGGGGAGGCCCAGCGCATCCGCCTGGCCACCCAGATCGGCTCCGGTCTGGTGGGCGTGCTGTACGTGCTGGACGAGCCCTCCATCGGCCTGCACCAGCGCGACAACGCGCGCCTGCTGGAGACCCTCCAGCGGCTGCGCGACATCGGCAACACGCTCATCGTCGTCGAACACGACGAGGACACCATCCGCGCCGCCGACTGGGTCGTGGACATCGGCCCCGGCGCGGGCGAGCACGGCGGCCACGTCGTGGTCTCGGGGATCGTGGACGAGCTGCTCACCTCCGAGGACTCGCTCACCGGCGAGTACCTGTCCGGCAAGCGCGGCATCGAGGTGCCCGTCGAGCGCCGCCCCCTCACCCGGGGTCACGAGCTGGTGGTCCGGGGAGCGCGCGAGAACAACCTCGACGGGATCGACGTCGCCTTCCCGCTGGGCGTGTTCACCGCCGTCACCGGCGTGTCCGGCTCGGGCAAGTCCACCCTGGTCAACGAGATCCTCTACAAGGCGCTGGCCAAGGAGCTCAACGGGGCGCGCGACGTGCCCGGCCGCCACCTGCGGGTCAACGGCACGAACAAGGTCGACAAGGTCGTGCACGTGGACCAGAGCCCCATCGGGCGGACCCCGCGCTCCAACCCGGCCACCTACTCGGGGGTCTTCGACCACATTCGCAAGCTGTTCGCGCAGACCACCGACGCCAAGACGCGCGGCTACCAGCCGGGCCGGTTCTCCTTCAACGTCAAGGGCGGCCGCTGCGAGGCCTGCTCCGGCGACGGCACGCTCAAGATCGAGATGCAGTTCCTGCCCGACGTCTACGTGCCCTGCGAGGTGTGCCACGGCGCCCGGTACAACCGGGAGACCCTCCAGGTCCGCTACAAGGGCAAGAACATCTCCGAGGTCCTCAACATGCCGATCTCGGAGGCCCTGGAGTTCTTCGAGCCGATCAACGCCATCCGCCGCCACCTCCAGACCCTGGCCGACGTCGGCCTGGGCTACGTGCGGCTGGGCCAGCCCGCCACCACGCTGTCGGGTGGTGAGGCGCAGCGGGTCAAGCTCGCCGCCGAGCTCCAGCGCCGCTCCACCGGGCGGACGGTGTACGTGCTCGACGAGCCCACGACCGGCCTGCACTTCGAGGACATCCGCAAGCTGCTGGGCGTGCTCAACCGGCTGACCGACACCGGCAACACGGTGATCGTCATCGAGCACAACCTCGACGTCATCAAGACGGCCGACCACGTCATCGACATGGGGCCCGAGGGCGGCTCCGGCGGCGGCAGCGTGGTCGCGCAGGGAACCCCGGAGGAGGTCGCCGCGGTGGCCGAGTCCTACACCGGGCGGTTCCTGGCCAAGATGCTCTGAGTCGCGCCCGGCGACTCCGCCGCCCCGCGCCCCGTCCCGGTCTCCGGACGGGGCGCGGGGCCGTCTGAGACCACATCGGGTTGGCGGATTCGCGACGCGTGTCCCATCTGAGTAGAGTCGGACGTGTCCGCGCCCCGCCCGGTGGCTCCCCGCGTCCGGCGCCCGCGCGACTCCGACGAACCGCCCTGGAGGTTGGCCAGCCCGTGACTTCCCTTCCGGCTGAAGCCGGGAGTCCCTTCCCTCGTGAGTCGGGTTCTCTGCTTCGCAGCCGGTCGCCGGCCCGAGCCAACGGCGGGGGACGGGGTGCCGCCCATCGGTCTTGGATCAGCTCCCGCCCCTGGGGTGTGGACTTCGCCAGGATCACACAGCGGGACCCGACCTGACTTGCCGCCAGTCCGGCGCCAGGCCGACCCGGACGTGGCCCCCGTCTGGGTCGACGCGGGTCAGGCCGGCAGCGGTTCGAGCGTTGGTTCGCGGGTCCGGTGTTTCCGGCGGGCGGTGGTCCTCCGGGGCGAACCAGCGTTTCCCGTCCTGCTCCGCGGGAGTCCGATTCCTCCCTGGCCTGGAGGCCAGAGTTCCTTCGGAAGGATTCAGATGAACGTCCCTCCCCAGCCGGACCACAGCGGGCCAACGCCTCCGGGGGGCCCACAGCCCCCGCCCCGCCCGGGACACCAGGAGTCCTCCAGCGCTCACACCGGCTTCCACGCGGACGCACCCTCCGGCGCGCAGGGCCCCGAGCCCGTGGAGCGGCTCTACCCCCTGGCCGCCTGGCGGTCGCGGGTGTACGCGCGCGGCGTCGACCTGCTCCTGGTCGCCCTGCCCGCGCTGCTGCTGGCGCTCGTGCTCTCCCTGGCCTGGGTGGGCGTCCAGGCGGTCGGCTCCGGCAGCACCGACGGTATCGACGACCGCTACCCGCTCTTCCTGTCGGTGACCTTCTTCCTGCTCTACGCCGGCTACGAGACCTTCGCCCTCTCCCGCTGGCAGCAGACGCTGGGCAAGCGCCGCGTCGGTCTGAGGGTCGCCCCCCAGGCCGGGAGCGGCAGCCTGGGCGCACTGCCCCTCGCGGCCCTGACGGTGCGCGCCGCGCTGCTGGCCCTGCCCTTCCTGCTGTTCTTCCTGCTCTTCACCATCGGCTGGTTCTGGTGGGTTCTGGTGGCCGTGACGGCGCTGCTCACCGGCGGGATGGCGGCCTGGAACCGGCCCAACCGGCAGGGACTGCACGACCGGATCGCCGGGACCGTGGTGCTCGACGTGGGCGCGGCGGACCCGCGCTCCCCGATGCCACCCCCGTACCGGCCGCAGGGCTGAGGGTTCTCGCGCTCACCCCGGATCCCGGGCACCCCGCCGTACCTACTACATTGTGTAGTGATATTTCGGCGCAGGTGAGGAGCGTTTCGTCGTGGCCGGTAAGAGGACGTGCGGGTGCGGGATGAGCAGGCGCCGACTGCTCGGGACGGCGGGGACGGCCGCGGCCGTCACCGCCGTGAGCGCCTGCGGCGGACAGGAGCCCAAGCCCCAGGAGGTCCGTTACGGCCAGGTGGTCGGCCAGACCACCGACGTCCCCGAGGGGGCGGGGGCGGTCTTCAGCAACAGCAAACTGGTCGTGACCCAGCCCGAGGCGGGCCGGTACCGGGCCTTCGGCGCCTCGTGCACGCACGCGGGCTGCACCGTCCAGGAGGTGGACGAGGTCATCCGGTGCCTGTGCCACGGCAGCGAGTTCGACATCTCCACCGGGGAGGCGCTGGTGGGTCCGGCGCAGGAGCCGCTGGAGCCGTTCGAGGTCACGGTCGAGGGCACCGACATCATCCTCCAGGGCCCCTCCTCCTGAGGGGACCGGCGGGCGGGCCGGAACGGAGGCCCGCAGGCCTCCCCGCCGCACACACCACGGCGCCCGGAGCGGATCCGCTCCGGGCGCCGTGGTGTGTGCGGCTCAGGCGGGGTCAGGCCTCGCCGGGGTCGCCCCCGGGCGGGCCGCTGACGCCGTTGGGCTCGTGGCGCCGGAACGCCGAGGTGGGGAACTGGGCGGCGTAGGTCGCCTCGTCCGCGTCCTCGGAGGCCATGAACTGGGCGCGGTGGCGCGGCAGGGACTCGGGGTAGTTCTCGACCAGCCAGCGGATCAGGTGCTCGCGGATCTCGCAGGCGATGTCCCACTGGTGCCCTGTGTCGGCGGCCGTGGCCACCACCCGCACCAGCACCTCGCCGCTCGGGGCGATGTCCACGACCTGGCAGGACCAGCTGCGCCCGTCCCAGTGGTCGCTGCGGGTGATCAGGCGCCCGGTCTCCTCGCGCATCTCCTCGATCGGCACCTCCCAGTCCAGCGGGAACACCACCTTGGCGGTGATCGCCGTGCCCTGCTTGGTCCAGTTCTCGAAGCTGGTCGTGGTGAAGTTGGCGACCGGGACCACCAGGCGGCGCTCGTCCCAGATCTTGATGGTGACGTTGACCAGGCTCAGCTCCTCGACCCGGCCCCACTCGCCCTCGACCACGACCACGTCGCCGATGCGCAGGGCGTCGCTGAAGGCCAGCTGGAGCCCGGCGAACAGGTTGGACAGCGTGGACTGGGCGGCCACACCGGCGACGATGCCGATGATGCCCGCGGAGGCCAGCAGCCCGGCGCCGAGCGCGCGGACCTCGTCGAAGGTGAACAGGATGGCGGCGACCGCCAGCACCACGATGATCGAGGTGATCACCCGGCGCAGCAGCCGCACCTGGGTCTGGATGCGCCGCGCCTTGCGGTCGGCGTCGCCGTTGGCGACCGACAGCCGGGCCAGCACCATGTCCGTGACGGCGTAGGCCAGGCTGACGCCCAGGCCCGTCAGCGTCGCGATCATGAGGATGCTCATCGCGTGCTGGATAGTCTGGTAGGTGCTCCAGTCCACGTTGTCGCGGCTGGGCAGTGACAGGTTCGCGCCGACCACCGCCGCCGCGCCGTAACTGGTGTAGGTGGTGCGGTCGACCACGTGCTGGGACATCCGCCAGACCTTGCCCAGCTTGTGCTTGAGCACCCAGCGCAGGGCGAAGACCAGCAGCACCGCGACCGTGACGGTGACGCCGATCGTGATCCATTGGGACAGGCTCACGACGAAGGGCCCCCTCTTGTCGTCGATGTCGGGAAGTTCCTGTGTACCCGCCCAACCTAGAGCATGCGGATACCCAATCGTGACGTTTGGCTTACCCGCACCGGAGACGCGCGGGCGCGCGCTGTGCGCCGGAGAACGGGTCCGGCGCGCGGGGGCCCGCGGGGTGAGACGCGCCACGCACGGGGCGCACGCGGCCCGGTTGGCCGTATGTCCCCCCGACCTACCACAATGGGACCATGGCTGCGACTCCTCACCTGCGCCCCGCGCCCGGATCGATCCCCACCGACCCGGGCGTGTACCGGTTCCGGGACTCCTCGGGACGCGTGATCTACGTGGGCAAGGCCAAGAACCTGCGGTCCCGGCTCTCCTCCTACTTCCGCGATTTCGCCGGACTGCACCCGCGCACGCAGCAGATGGTCTCCACCGCCGCCGACGTCGACTGGACGATCGTCGGCACCGAGGTGGAGGCCCTCCAGCTGGAGTACTCCTGGATCAAGCAGTACGACCCCCGGTTCAACGTCAAGTACCGCGACGACAAGAGCTACCCCTACCTGGCGGTCACCCTCAACGAGGAGTTCCCCCGGGTGCAGGTCATGCGCGGCGCCAAGCGCAGGGGGGTGCGCTACTTCGGCCCCTACTCCCACGCCTGGGCCATCCGCGAGACCGTGGACCTGCTGCTGCGGGTCTTCCCCGTGCGCACCTGCTCGCCGGGGGTGTTCCGCGGCGCCCGCAACAGCGGCCGCCCCTGCCTGCTCGGCTACATCGGCAAGTGCGTGGCCCCCTGCGTCGGCAGGGCCTCGCCCGAGGACCACCGGGCCCTGGCCGAGGACTTCTGCTCCTTCCTGGCGGGCGACACCGGCCGGTTCCTGCGCGAACTGGAGGGGCGGATGCGCGAGGCCGCCGGGGAGATGGAGTACGAGCGCGCCGCCCGCATCCGCGACGACATCGAGGCCCTGCGCGCCGCCCTGGAGAAGCAGGCCGTCGTCCTGCCCGACTCCACCGACTGCGACGTCATCGCCATGGCCGACGACCCGCTGGAGGCGGCCGTGCAGATCTTCCACGTGCGCGGCGGGCGCATCCGCGGCCAGCGCGGCTACGTGGTGGACAAGATGACCGACGCCGGACCCGGCGAACTGATCGCGACCTTCCTCGGCCAGATCTACGGCCCCGCCCAGGGCGAGGACGAGAGCGGGGGCACCGGCACCGCCGTCCCCCGCGAGGTCCTGGTCTCCCACGAGCCCGCCGACCCCGCCGCCATGGCCGCCTGGCTGTCCGAGCACCGCGGCTCCTCGGTGGACCTGCGGGTGCCCCAGCGGGGCGACAAGAAGTCCCTGATGGAGACCGTCGCCAAGAACGCGGCCGAGTCGCTGGCCCGGCACAAGACCCACCGGGCCGGGGACCTGAGCACCCGCGGCCGCGCCCTCCAGGAGATCCAGGAGGCCCTGGAGCTGTCCGAGGCGCCGCTGCGCATCGAGTGCTTCGACATCTCCAACCTCCAGGGCGAGCACGTGGTGGCGTCCATGGTCGTCTTCGAGGACGGCCTGGCCCGCAAGTCCGAGTACCGCCGCTTCTCCGTCCGCGGCAGCGGCGAGGGCGGCCGCGAGCAGCACGACGTCGCGGCCATGTACGAGGTCGTCCACCGGCGCTTCCGCCGCTACCTGGAGGAGAGCGCCAGGAGCGGTGAGGTCGCCCGCATGGGCGAGACCGGCGACCACGGTGGTCACCAAAGCGACGACGAGCCGTCACCCGGGAAGTTCGCCTATCCGCCTAACCTTGTGGTGGTGGACGGCGCCCGGCCCCAGGCCGAGGCGGCGCGCCGCGCCCTGGACGAACTCGGGATCGAGGACGTCGCCGTGTGCGGTCTGGCCAAGCGCCTGGAGGAGGTGTGGTTGCCCGGCGACGAGGACCCGGTGATCCTGCCCCGCGCGGGCGAGGGGCTCTACCTGCTCCAACGGGTGCGCGACGAGGCCCACCGCTTCGCCATCCAGTACCACCGGCACAAGCGCGCCAAGGCGCTGACCGGCAGCAGCCTGGACGAGCTGCCCGGTCTGGGGCCGTCCCGCAGGACGGCCCTGATCAAGGCGTTCGGCTCGGTGCGCAGGCTCTCCTCGGCCACGGCCGAGGAGATCGCGGCGGTGCCCGGGATCGGTCCCAAGCTGGCCGAGGCCGTGCACGCGCACCTGTCCGGCGGCCCCGCCGGAACGGGCGGCCAGGGCGACGGGGCACCAGCACAGCACATCACTGACGGGGGAGGAGACGCATGACGGTCGAACTGGGCGGGGAACTGCCACCCGAGGTGGTCATCGTCACCGGCATGTCCGGTGCGGGCCGCAGCACGGCGGCCAGGGCCCTGGAGGACCTGGACTGGTTCGTGGTGGACAACCTGCCGCCCGGCCTGCTGCCGACGATGATCGAGCTGGCCGGACGCACGCACGGGGCGGTGCCGCGGGTCGCCGTGGTCGTCGACGTGCGCTCGCTGGCCTTCACCGAGGACCTGCTGTCCACGGTGGAGGAGCTGCGCAAGCGCGACATCACCGCGCGCGTGCTCTACCTGGAGGCCGGAGACGACGCCCTGGTCCGCCGGTTCGAGGGCGTGCGCAGGCCCCACCCCCTCCAGGGCGACGGGCGCCTGACCGACGGCATCGACCGCGAGCGCGAGACCCTGCGGGCGGTGCGCGGCGAGGCCGACCTGGTCATCGACACCTCCCAGCTCAACGTGCACCAGCTCAAGGCCCGGGTGATCGGCTTCTTCGGGGAGAGCGACGAGGCGCGCCCCCGCGCCAACGTGGTCTCCTTCGGGTTCAAGCACGGCCTGCCCGTGGACGCGGACCTGGTGCTGGACTGCCGCTTCCTGCCCAACCCCCACTGGGTGCCCGAGCTGCGGCCGATGAACGGCCGTGACGACGCGGTGCGCGACTACGTCCTGGCCCAGGACGGGGCCAAGGAGATGCTGGAGGCCTACTCCGACGTCCTCAAGCTGACCATCGCCGGGTACCAGCGCGAGGGCAAGCACTACATGACACTGGCGGTGGGCTGTACCGGGGGCAAGCACCGCAGCGTGGCCATGGCCGAGCAGTTCGCCGACCGGCTGCGCGGCCAGGGTGTGGACGTGCACGTGGTCCACCGGGACGTCGGACGGGAGTGACCCGCGGGCGCCCGACACGCGCCCTGCCCGCAGTGCACCGTTCTCGGTGGTACGGTCCGATTCGTCCAGTGGACATGGGACGAGGGGCAGACCACAGCCATGGCGAAGAGCACAGCACCCGACGGTGACGGGCGGCGCCCGCCCCGGGTGGTCGCGCTGGGGGGCGGGCACGGCCTGCACGCCTCCCTGTCGGCCCTGCGCAGGGTGACCACCGACGTGACGGCGGTCGTCACCGTCGCCGACGACGGCGGCTCCAGCGGCCGCCTGCGCCGGGAGCTGGGCGTCCTGCCCCCCGGCGACCTGCGCATGGCGCTGGCCGCGCTGTGCGGCGACGACGAGTGGGGGCACACCTGGAGCGAGGTGATCCAGCACCGTTTCCGCTCCGAGGGCGAACTGCACGGCCACGCGGTCGGCAACCTGCTGATCGTGGCCCTGTGGGAGCTGCTCGGCGACTCCGTGGCGGGCCTGGACTGGGTGGGCCAGCTGTTGGGCGCGCACGGCAGGGTGCTGCCGATGTCGTCGGTGCCGCTGGACATCGCCGCCGAGGTGTCGGGGATCGACCCGGAGCGGCCCGAGGAGCTGACCACGGTGCGCGGCCAGGTGGCGTGCGCCAGCACCAGCGGCAAGGTGCGCTCCATCTCGCTGATCCCCGAGGACCCGCCCGCCAGCCCGCAGGCGGTCAAGGCGGTCCGCGAGGCCGACTGGGTGGTGTTCGGCCCCGGGTCGTGGTTCACCAGCGTGCTGCCCCACCTGCTGGTCCCCGACCTGGCGCACGCCCTGGTCACCACCCGGGCCAAGCGCATGGTGGCCCTGAACCTGTCCCCGCAGCAGGGCGAGACCGACGGCTTCCGCCCCGAGACCTACCTGGAGGTGCTGCGCGAGCACGCGCCCAAGCTGGGGGTGGACGTGGTGCTCGCCGACCGGGGGACCGTGGACGAGCCCGAGCCCCTGGTGCGGGTGGTCGGCGAGCTGGGCGGGCGCCTGGAGCTGGCGGAGCTGTCCCGTGACGACGGCACGCCGCGCCACGACCCCGACCGGCTCGCGGCGGCCTTCGAGAGGATCCTGGAGGACTGAGGGCCCGACGGGCTGGTGCACGGGCCGGGAGTCCCGCTCCGCGGGTGAGGGGACCGTCACCCCGCCGTACGGGCCCCGGGACACCGGGCACGGCCACGCCTCGCGCGAGCACCCGCTCCGGGCGCCGTCCTCACAGGTGGGGAGCAATTGGCCGCACACCGGCACGAAGGCTCCCAGGGTGCGCCGCGCGGCTGGTCGGCGGATGGGCAACACGCCGTGCGGGGGTCGGCAGCCAGCGCCTGGTCACGTAGTCTGCCACGGAGTAAGCCGCTCGTGGCGGGGCCGCGGCGGCTCATACCCGGTGCCGAGTGCGTGGTGCCGGGCCAGGTTGTGTGACGGGGAGGACCTCAGCGATGGCGATGACCGGCGTGGTGAAGGATGAGTTGAGCCGGCTGACCATTCTCAAGCCATGCTGCCGCAAGGCGGAGGTGTCCACCATCCTGCGGTTCACCGGAGGCCTGCACCTGGTGGGCGGGCGCATCGTGATCGAGGCCGAGCTCGACACGGGCGCGGCCGCGCGCCGCCTGCGCAAGGACATCTCCGAGGTCTTCGGCCACGAGTCCGAGGTGGTCGTGCTCTCCCCGAGCGGCCTGCGCAAGGGCAACCGGTACGTGGTCCGGGTGATCAAGGACGGCGAGTCCCTGGCCCGGCAGACGGGGCTGGTGGACAACAACGGCCGCCCGGTGCGCGGCCTGCCCCGGCACGTGGTGGCCGGCGGCGCCTGCGACGCCGAGTCGGCCTGGCGGGGCGCGTTCATCGCGCACGGCTCCCTGACCGAGCCGGGCCGGTCGATGTCGCTGGAGGTGACCTGCCCCGGGCCGGAGGCCGCGCTGGCGCTGGTGGGCTCCGCGCGCCGGCTGAAGGTGCACGCCAAGGCGCGCGAGGTGCGCGGCGTGGACCGGGTGGTGGTCCGCGACGGCGACTCCATCGGCGCGCTGCTGACCCTGCTGGGCGCGCACCAGAGCGTGCTGGCCTGGGAGGAGCGGCGGATGCGCAGGGAGGTGCGCGCGACCGCCAACCGGCTGGCCAACTTCGACGACGCGAACCTGCGGCGCAGCGCGCGGGCGGCGGTGGCCGCTGGCGCGCGCGTGGAGCGGGCCCTGGAGATCCTGGGGGAGGACGCCCCCAAGCACCTGGTGGCCGCGGGCCAACTGCGCCTGGCGCACAAGCAGGCCTCCCTGGAGGAGCTGGGGCAGCTGTCCGTCCCGCCGCTGACCAAGGACGCCATCGCCGGGCGTATCCGCAGGCTGCTGGCCATGGCCGACAAGCGCGCGAGCGACCTGGGCATCGAGGGCACCGAGGCCAACCTGACCCCGGACATGCTGGTCCCCTGACCCGGAGTCCCCCCGCGGCCTTCGGGCATGCCGCCGTAACACCGATGTTCGGCTTTGTTAACTGCGAAAACTCGGGGATAACTTCGGAAAATGGTATAGACCTCTCCGGCTCGCAGTGTCAGGATGGTCGCGAATCCACCGGGCCCGCAGGCCCGGCCGTGGCCCAGCAGCGGCTCCCCGCCGGTGCTCCGCTAGGCTCGTGGTGAACACCCTGTGTGCGTTGAACCTGCTCATGGCAGTCGACCGGTTGACCCCGGAGTACGGCGTTCGGGGCGGGGGTAATGCCCGGGTGGAAATGATGTGCGATATATGAGGAGATTGGTTCCGTGACCATCCGTGTAGGCGTCAACGGCTTCGGCAGGATCGGCCGCAATTTCTGGCGCGCGGTCGCCGCTGGTGGTAGCGACATCGAAATCGTCGCGGTCAACGACCTCACCGACACCAAGACGCTCGCGCACCTGCTCAAGTACGACACCGTGCTCGGCACCCTGGAGGGCGACGTCGAGGTCGGCGACGACTTCATCCGCGTGGGCGACAAGAGCATCAAGGTGCTGGCCCAGCGCGACCCGGCCCAGCTGCCCTGGTCGGACCTGAACGTGGACGTGGTCATCGAGTCCACCGGCATCTTCACCAAGGCCGAGGACGCCAGGAAGCACATCGAGGCCGGCGCCAAGAAGGTCATCATCTCCGCCCCGGCCAAGGGCGAGGACATCACCGTCGTCATGGGCGTCAACGACGACAAGTACGACGCGGCCGCCCACGACATCATCTCCAACGCCTCCTGCACCACCAACTGCGTCGCGCCGATGGCCAAGGTCCTCCTGGACAGCTTCGGCGTCAAGCAGGGCCTGATGACCACGGTCCACGCCTACACCAACGACCAGGTCATCCTGGACTTCCCGCACAAGGACCTGCGTCGCGCCCGCGCCGCCGCGCAGAACATCATCCCGACCACCACCGGTGCCGCCAAGGCCACCGCGCTGGTCATCCCGGAGCTCCAGGGCAAGCTGGACGGCATGGCCATGCGCGTCCCCGTGCCCGACGGCTCCGTGACCGACCTGGTCGTCACCCTGGAGCGCGAGGTCACCAAGGACGAGGTCAACGCCGCGTTCAAGGCCGCCGCCGAGGGTCCGCTCAAGGACGTGCTCGTCTACACCGAGGACGAGATCGTCTCCTCCGACATCGTCGGCACCTCGCCCTCGTGCACCTTCGACTCCAAGCTGACCATGGCCTTCGGCAACCAGGTCAAGATCGTCGGCTGGTACGACAACGAGTGGGGCTACTCCAACCGCCTGGTCGACCTGGCCAAGCTGGTCGGCTCCGGCCTGTAGCGTCCACGGCCCTCATGGCCACCGGCGCGTGAGACGGCACCCCTTCGCCCGCAGTGCGCGCGGAGGGGTGCCGTCGTACGCGCTCCTCCCGGCCCCACCGCCCGGGACCGCCACATCCCACATTCCAAGAGGAGAACCAGCATGCGGACGATCGACGACCTCGACGTCTCCGGCAGGCGCGTGTTCGTCCGGGCCGACCTGAACGTGCCCCTGGACGGCGACCGGATCACCGACGACGGGCGCATCCGCGCGGCCGTGCCCACCATCTCCGCGCTGCGCGAGCGCGGTGCCCGCGTGATCGTCGCCGCCCACCTGGGCCGCCCCAAGGGCGCCCCCGACCCCCGCTACTCGCTGCGCCCGGTGGCCGCCCGCCTGGGCGAACTGCTCGGCACCGAGGTGGCCTTCGCCTCCGACACCGCCGGGGAGTCGGCCCGCGCCACCTCCGCCGCCCTGGCGGACGGCCAGGTCGCCCTGCTGGAGAACGTGCGCTTCGAGCCGGGGGAGACCAGCAAGGACGACGCCGAGCGCGGGGAGCTCGCCGACCGCTTCGCCCAGCTCGCCGACCTGTACGTGGGCGACGCCTTCGGCGCCGTGCACCGCAGGCACGCCAGCGTCTACGACCTGCCCGGCAGGCTGCCGCACGCCGTCGGCGGCCTGGTGCTGAACGAGGTCGAGGTGCTCCGCAGGCTCACCGGCGACCCCCAGCGCCCCTACGCCGTGGTCCTGGGCGGGTCCAAGGTCTCCGACAAGCTGGGTGTCATCGACAACCTGCTGGGCACCGCCGACCGCCTGCTCATCGGCGGCGGCATGGTCTTCACCTTCCTCAAGGCCCAGGGCTACGAGGTCGGATCCAGCCTGCTGGAGGCCGACCAGATCGACACCGTCAAGGGCTACCTGGAGCGGGCCGAGCGCGAGGGCGTGGAGATCGTCCTGCCGGTGGACGTCGTGGCCGCCGAGAAGTTCGCCCCCGACGCCGCGCACGACGTGGCCGACGTCGAGGCCATCCCGGCCGACCGGATGGGCCTGGACATCGGCCCCCGCAGCCAGGAGCTCTTCGCCGAGAAGCTGGCCGACGCCCGGACCGTGTTCTGGAACGGCCCGATGGGCGTGTTCGAGATGGCGCCCTACGCCGGGGGGACCCGCGCGCTGGCCCAGGCCCTGGTCGACTCCGACGCCTTCACCGTGGTCGGCGGCGGCGACTCCGCCGCGGCCGTGCGCGCGCTGGGCTTCGACGAGGCGGCCTTCGGCCACATCTCCACCGGCGGCGGCGCCAGCCTGGAGTACCTGGAGGGCAAGGACCTGCCCGGTATCGACGCCCTGAAGTAGGAGCGTCCGCCAGCAGGTGTCCACACCGGACGTGTTCTCATGCGGTGGCCGGGGCTCTTCGCCGTGATCTCGTACTCGTGGCCAGGTTCGGGCGTCGACATCGGCTATAAGTACAAGATCACCGCAGGTCAAGGACCATGCGTCACACCGGCAACGATTCCGGCCAGCCCACATCCGGTACCTACTGGCGGGCACTCCAAGTCCGAAGTTCCCCTTCACACACGAGGAAGTGCCGACATGTCCCAGCGCCTGCCGCTCATCGCGGGCAACTGGAAGATGAACAACAACCACCTGGAGGCGATCGCGCTCGTCCAGAAGCTGGCGTTCGCGCTCAACGACAAGGACTACGACAAGGCCGAGGTCGTCGTCCTGCCGCCGTTCACGGACCTGCGCAGCGTCCAGACGCTGGTCGACGGCGACAAGCTCAAGATCGTCTACGGCGCCCAGGACATCTCCGCGCACGAGAAGGGCGCCTACACCGGCGAGATCTCCGGTTCCATGCTGGCCAAGCTGGACTGCTCCTACGTGCTGGTGGGCCACTCCGAGCGCCGCGAGTACCACCGCGAGGACGACGCCCTGGTCAACGCCAAGGTCAAGGCGGCGTTCGCCAACGGCATCGTCCCGATCCTGTGCGTGGGGGAGGGCCTGGAGGTCCGCAAGGCGGGCCAGCAGGTCGAGCACGTCCTGGCCCAGCTGGACGGCGCCCTCAAGGAGGTCCCGGCCGAGCAGGCCGAGAGGATCGTCGTCGCCTACGAGCCGGTGTGGGCCATCGGCACCGGTGAGGTCGCCACCCCCGAGGACGCCCAGGAGGTGTGCTCGGCGGTCCGCGCGCGCCTGGCCGAGCTGTACTCGCCGGAGGTCGCGGGCGCGGTGCGCGTTCTCTACGGCGGCTCGGTCAAGGGCGACAACGCCCCCGGCATCATGGCCAAGGAGGACGTCGACGGCGCCCTGGTCGGCGGCGCCTGCCTCAAGGCGGACGAGTTCGTGAAGATCATCCGCTTCGGCGACCGCTAACCGCCGCACGGCCCCCGCCCGTCACGCTTCGATGCCCGATGGTGACGGGCGGGGTGCCCGACAGGTCGCCGGGTCGGGCTAGACTTCGCTGTGGGGTTCTCCGTGCCTCGCGGTTTCCCCGCCCGTGCTGCCAAGGGCACGGTAAAATCCGAAATTGTCCCCGGTCCCCTGCTTCCCAGGTGTCCGCACCGGCCCGGCGTCACCGCTGGTGCGCACGGGAAACGGGGGTCGGTCCATACCCCCCGCTTCGGGGTCGAGCTACGGGTGAGCGTGTGATCCTCGGTCTGTCCATCCTCGTGATGCTTCTCAGCGTGCTGCTGGTCCTCCTGGTGCTCATGCACAAGGGCAAGGGCGGCGGTCTCTCCGACATGTTCGGCGGTGGCGTCACGTCCTCGCTCGGCGGATCGTCGGTGGTCGAGCGCAACCTCGACCGGATGACCATCGTGATCGGGGTCGTGTGGATCCTCGCCATCGTCATCCTCGGCCTGCTGATCAACCGGGGCATGTAGCCCGCGCCCCGCGGGCACACCCCGTCCACCGTCAAGCTCGCCCGAGAACCGGTGAGCGAGTTCGCCGAAGGAGTTTTTCGTGGGTAGTGGCAGTGCCATTCGTGGCAGCCGTGTCGGAGCCGGTCCCATGGGCGAGGCCGAGCGGGGCGAGGCCGCTCCGCGCGTCCGGGTTCCGTTCTACTGCGCGAACCTGCACGAGGTCGTGCCCAGCTTCGCGAGCGAGGCGCTGGTCCCCGACGAGTGGGACTGCCCGCGCTGCGGCTTCCCCGCGGGCAAGGACAAGGCGAACCCCCCGTCGCCGCCGCGCACCGAGCCGTACAAGACCCACCTGGCGTACGTGAAGGAGCGCCGCAGCGAGGAGGAGGGCAAGCTCATCCTCGACGAGGCCCTGGCCAAGCTGCGCGCCGACCGCGCCGCCGTCGAGGCCCACATGAGGGCCAGGCAGAACTAGTCGGCCTTCCCCCACAGGTTTCCGTGGGGCCCGTCGCGACCGCGGCGGGCCCCACGTGTGTGTCCGGGTCCTGTGTCCGGAGCCGAAACCCCAGCTGTACGTGAATACGAGAGCGAACTTCTCATTCTCGGGACTGGTGTGGTTCTTGGGAAATAGAGTGATCGGCACGCACCCCGACAGCCCCTGTGAGGAGATGGTGTCGATGTCTACGTGCCCCACCGGCGGCGACCACGACTGGATACTCGGCGACGACCGCAAGTTCCAGTGCGCCAAGTGCGGAGCTCAGAGCGCCCGGCGGTTCTGAGCCCCGGGACCGGGCTGTACCGTCCCGCGCCCGGCCAGCCGCCCGTTCTCCGCGGCACGCCAGGTCACCGGTTCCCCCAGGGTCTCGGCCACCCCCTTGGCCCAGCGCTCCAGGCAGGCGAACCTGTCCGGCCCCTCCGGAAGCACGGTGCGCCCCTGGTAGGGCATCCCGTCCAGGACGATCACCTCGCCGTTCAACCTCAGCTCGGTGTCGTACTCGCTCGTGTTCGGCCTCATGGACCGGACTCTAGCGCTCCCCGGCCGCTCCCGCCCGTGCTTTGGCCGACATCCCCGCGGCCACGGAGGATCCGGCGCACGGAGCACCCGCCGGAGTGGGGACAATGGTGGGTATGGCCTCCCCCGAACCCGCGGACGCCCCCGCCGCCCCCCGAGGCGTTCCCTCGGACCTGACCCGAACACCCGAAAGCGTCTCCCACCTGCGCAGGTACGTCAGCCTGCGCGGCCCCAACACGCGGATGTGGATGGCCGCGGCCTACTTCTCCGCCGCCCTGACGGTGGGGTTCCTGGTGGTCCTGGGGTCGATGCTCTGGCACGTGCTGCGCGAGGAGACCACGGTCGGCTCGGTGGCGCTGTGGGCCTTCGCCGGCCTGGCCATGCTCTTCGTCGGCCCGGGGAGCAACGTGTTCGTGCTGCGCGGGCTGCCCCAGCGCATCACCCGGCAGGGCATCAGCGCCGACAGCGACGGCGTCACGGTCCTCCAGGAGCGCAAGTGGTGGTTCCCCGGCGAGGGGACGTTCATCGCCTGGACGGAGATCCGGCGCATCCGCGAGGTGCACACCGGCGGGCGCAGGCTCACCTACTTCATCGAGTTCGTGCTGGACACCCACCGCACCGACGCCGAGCTGCCCAGCTGGGCCGAGACCGCGGAGAGCCTGGACCTGGAGGCGGTGGACGCGCCCACGCAGTTCTACGTGCAGGTGCCCGCAGACCTCAAGGAGAAGATCCTGCGGATGGTGGAGCGCACGGCCCCGCTGCCCTCGGTCGTGGAGCGGACCCCGCCGCTACGGTGAGGCGCGGCCGTCCAGGCGCCGGGTCAGGTCGGCCGCGGCGTCGCGCACCCGCCCGGCCAGCGCCTGCGGGGTGACCGGCCGCGCGCTGGGTACCGTCAGGCTGATCGCCGCGGCGGGGCGGCCGTTGTGGTCGCAGGCCGCCGCCGCCACCGACACGAAGCCCTCGGTGACCTGCCCCTGCTCGATCGACCAGCCCTGGCGCCGCTCCTCGGCCAGGACCCGGCGCAGTTCGCCCGGCGAGGCCGGGCCCCGGCCGGTGCGGGTGGTGAAGGCCGCCGCGTCGGGGTACAGGGCGCGCACCTGGGCGCGCGGCAGCCGGGCCAGCATGGCCCGCCCCGACGCGGTCAGGTGCGCGGGCAGACGCACCCCCACGCCGGTGATCAGGGACGGGGCGTGCGGTGGCTGCTCCTTGAGCAGGTACAGGGTGTCGGCCGCGTGCAGCACCCCCAGGTGGGCGGTGGCGCCGGTGGCCTCGGTGAGCTGGTGCAGCAGCGGGCGGGCCAGGCGCTCGACGCCGTCGTGGCGCAGGTAGGCCGAGCCGATCTCGAAGGCCGCCACGCCCAGGCCCCAGCGGCGCTCCTCGGGCAGGTGGGTCACGAAGCCCTCCCGCGCCATGGCCTCCAGCAGCTGGTACACGCTGGAGCGGGGCACGCCCAGCTCGGCGGCGATCGCCGAGGCCGACACCGGCCCGGGGCGGGTCGCCAGGAAGCGCAGCAGCCGCAGCGCGCGGGTGGCCGCCGGAACGAGGCTCATGCCCTGATTGTCTCGCATGACGTGTTGACCGGAAAACTCCAATAAGACGACTGCTTGGCGCCAAAGAGGCGATATTTCTTCGCTCATTGGGTGGTTTTTGGCGCTACTATGGCTCCATGGGAGCTATTCAGGTCAAGGACGTTCCGGATGAGGTCAGAGAGATTCTGACCGTTGAGGCCAAGCGGTCGGGCAAGTCGCTCCAGGCCTATCTGCTGACCCTCCTGGAGCGCGAGGCGCGTTTCGTCCGTAACCGGGAGATCGTCGAGCAGACCCCTTTGCCAGGGGCCAACCTGAGCATGGATGAGATCGTCATGGCGGTACGAGCCGCTCGTGGAGACGAGGCGTTGGACGCTCATGGTGAGAGCGGTGCCGTGTGATCGTTGTCGACACGTCCGTCCTGATCGATCTCTACCTTGGAGCGCCGGGGCGTTCCACGGCCATGGCGCGACGTGTTCTGGGTGCTGACAGCGAGTGGTACGCCCCCAACCACCAACGGGTGGAGTTCCTCAACGCCCTGCGAGGACTCGTGCTCGGGAAGAAGGTGTCGGTCAGTGACGCCGAAGCAGCGCGCAAGCTCTACAGCTTGCAGGCCATCGCGCACGTGGAGCCCGTCGGAGGTGTGGCGGACAGGATCTGGGAACTCCGTTCCAACCTCACCGCGTATGACGCGGCTTACGTTGCTGTGGCGGAGGCGTTGGACTGTGCCCTTGTGACAGGGGATGTCCGGCTGGTTTCCGCTCCGGGGCTGCGGTGTGAAGTGCGGGTCATCCGTTAACCAGACGGAGGGTTCGGAAGACAGGGGCATGCTGTCTGAGATCCCAGACGGAACCCTCGTGTCAGCTCTTCACCAGGGGACACGCGGGGGGTCAAATGGAAGACATGTCCACAGCAGTCCCTTCCGTCGTCGTCGGCGATGCGCCGCTCACCCCGGCCCAGATCCTCGACGTGGCCCGCCACGGCGCCCGTGTCACCCTGTCCGAACAGGCCCGCAAGGCCCTCCACCACGGCCGCGAACGGGTCGAGTCGCTCGCCCGCGGCGAGGTTCCCGCCTACGGGGTCAGCACCGGCTTCGGCGCTCTGGCCACCCGCCACATCGCCCCCGACCTGCGGGCCCGCCTCCAGCGTTCGCTCATCCGCTCGCACGCCGCCGGGACCGGACCCGAGGTGGAGGACGAGGTCGTCCGCGCCCTGATGCTGCTGCGCCTGCGCACCCTGGCCTCGGGCAACACCGGCGTGGAGGTCGCCACCGCCGAGACCCTCGCCGCGCTGCTCAACGCCCGGATCACCCCGGTCGTGCACGAGTACGGCAGCCTGGGCTGCTCCGGTGACCTGGCGCCGCTGTCGCACGTGGCGCTGGCCCTGATGGGCGAGGGCCGGGTCCGCGACGCCGCGGGGCGGGACGTGCCCGCCTACACCGCCCTGCACGAGGCCGGGATCCGACCGGTGGAGCTGGGCGCCAAGGAGGGCCTGGCGCTGATCAACGGCACCGACGGCATGCTCGGCATGCTCGTGCTGGCCTGCATGGACCTGGAACGCCTGCTCAAGGTCGCCGACATCACCGCCGCCATGAGCGTCGAGGCGCTGCTGGGCACCGACCGCGTCTTCGCCGAGGAACTCCAGCGACTGCGCCCCCACCCCGGCCAGGCCGCCTCCGCGGCCAACCTGCGCGCCCTGCTCGACTCCTCGCCCATCGTCGCCTCCCACCGCGGCCCCGACTGCAACCGTGTCCAGGACGCCTACTCGCTGCGCTGCGCCCCGCAGGTGGCCGGCGCCGCCCGCGACACCCTCGCCCACGCGCTGCTGGTGGCCGGGCGCGAACTCGACAGCGTCATCGACAACCCCGTGGTCCTGGACGACGGCCGGGTGGAGTCCAACGGCAACTTCCACGGCGCGCCCGTGGCCTACGTGCTCGACTTCCTGGCCATCGCCGTCGCCGACACCGCCTCCATCGCCGAGCGGCGCACCGACCGCATGCTCGACGTGTCCCGCTCCCACGGCCTGCCCGCCTTCCTGGCCGACGACCCCGGCGTGGACTCCGGGCACATGATCGCCCAGTACACGCAGGCCGCCGTCGTCTCCGAGCTCAAGCGCCTGGCCGTGCCCGCCAGCGTCGACTCCATCCCCAGCTCCGCCATGCAGGAGGACCACGTGTCCATGGGCTGGTCGGCCGCCCGCAAGCTGCGCCGCGCCGTGGACGGGCTGACCAGCGTGCTGGCGGTGGAGCTGCTCACCGCCGCCCGTGCCCTGGACCTGCGCTCGCCCCTGGAGCCCGGCCCCGCCACCGGCGCCGTGCTGCGCACCGTCCGGGAGAGGGTCTCCGGCCCCGGCCCCGACCGCCACCTGGCCCCCGAGATCGCCGCCGTCGCCGACCTGATCACCGACGGCTCCGTGGTCGGGGCCGCCGAGTCCGTCGTTCCCCTGGCCTGAACCGACCCGAACACCGCGAGGAGACCGTGTGAGCAGTCCACGTACCGTCCGCGCCGCGCGCGGCACCACCCTGTCCGCGAAGGGGTGGCAGCAGGAGGCCGCCTTGCGCATGTTCCACAACAACCTCGACCCCGAGGTCGCCGAACGCCCCGAGGAGCTGGTGGTCTACGGCGGCACGGGCAAGGCGGCGCGCGACTGGCGCAGCTTCGACCGCATCACCGCGGCCCTGCGCGGGCTGGAGGGCGACGAGACCCTGCTCGTGCAGTCGGGCCGCCCGGTCGGCGTCATGCGCACCCACGAGTGGGCGCCCCGCGTGCTCATCGCCAACAGCAACCTGGTGGGGGACTGGGCGAACTGGCCCGAGTTCCGCCGCCTGGAGGCCCGGGGCCTGACCATGTACGGGCAGATGACCGCCGGTTCGTGGATCTACATCGGCACCCAGGGCATCCTCCAGGGCACCTACGAGACCTTCGCCGCCGTGGCGGAGAAACTGAGCGGTTCAGGCGGGCACGGCGGCGGGACCCTGGCCGGGACCATCACCCTCACCGCCGGGCTCGGCGGCATGGGCGGCGCCCAGCCGCTGGCCGTGACCATGAACGACGGCGTCGCGATCGTGGTCGAGTGCGACCCCAGCCGCATCGAACGCCGCATCGAGCACCGCTACCTGGACGTGCGCGCCGACAGCCTCGACCACGCCCTGGAACTGGCCGTGCGGGCGCGCGACGAGCGCCGGCCGCTGTCGGTCGGTGTGCTCGGCAACGCCGCCGAGGTCCTGCCCGAGCTGCTCTCGCGCGGCGCACCGATCGACGTGGTCACCGACCAGACCTCCGCCCACGACCCCCTCTCCTACCTGCCCGCGGGGGTGGCCTTCGAGGAGTGGCGGGACCTGGCCGCGGCCAGGCCCGAGGAGTTCACCGACCGGGCCCGGGAGTCCATGGCCGCGCACGTGGAGGCCATGGTGGGCTTCCAGGACGCGGGCGCCGAGGTCTTCGACTACGGCAACTCCATCCGCGACGAGGCCCGCAGCGGGGGCTTCGCCCGCGCCTTCGACTTCCCCGGGTTCGTCCCCGCCTACATCCGGCCCCTGTTCTGCGAGGGGAAGGGGCCGTTCCGGTGGGCGGCGCTGTCCGGCGACCCCGCCGACATCGCCCGCACCGACCGGGCGGTCCTGGACCTGTTCCCCGACAACGAGCACCTGGCCCGGTGGATCCGCATGGCGGGGGAGCGGGTCGCCTTTCAGGGACTGCCCGCCCGCATCTGCTGGCTCGGCCAGGGCGAGCGGGCCGCGGCCGGGGCGCGCTTCAACGAACTGGTGGCCTCCGGCGAGGTCTCCGCGCCGCTGGCCATCGGCCGCGACCACCTGGACACCGGCTCGGTGGCCTCCCCCTACCGCGAGACCGAGGGGATGAGGGACGGCTCCGACGCCATCGCCGACTGGCCGCTGCTCAACGCCCTGGTCAACACCTCCTCCGGTGCCTCGTGGGTGTCCATCCACCACGGCGGGGGAGTGGGCATGGGCCGCTCGCTGCACGCCGGGCAGGTCAGCGTCGCCGACGGCACCGAACTGGCCGCCGCCAAGCTGGAGCGGGTGCTCACCAACGACCCCGCCACGGGCGTCATCCGCCACGTGGACGCCGGGTACGACGAGGCCGAGCGCGTCGCGCGCGAGCACGGTATCCGCGTCCCGATGCGCGAGGGGGACTGAACCGCGCCGGGGCGCCCGCCGAGGGCGCCCCGGCGGACCCCGGCAGCGCGCACGACCATCCGTTCCGACGTGGGGAAGCACTCTGTGAGCGACCACCGCACCGTCCCCGACTCCGGGGCCTTCGACCGCCTGTGGGCCGACCTGGCACCCGTGGGCCGCGATCCGGGCAGCGGCGGCTACCGCCGCCACGCCTGGAACGGCGCCGACACCGACGCCCGCGCCTGGTTCACCGAGGCCGCCGCCGCCCGGGGCCTGGACGTGCGCGCCGACCGCAACGGCAACCTGTGGGCCTGGTGGGGCGCTCCCGGGCCGGGCGCGGTGGCCACCGGATCCCACCTGGACTCGGTCCCCGACGGCGGGGCCTTCGACGGACCCCTCGGCGTGGCCAGCGCCCTGGCCGCCGTGGACGAGCTGCGGCGGCGCGGGCTGACCCCCGCCCGGCCGCTGGCCGTCACGGTGTTCGCCGAGGAGGAGGGCGGCCGGTTCGGCGTCCCCTGCCTGGGCAGCCGCCTGAGCGCCGGGGAGATCTCCCCCGAGCGGGCGCGCGGCCTCACCGACGCCTCTGGAACCACCTGGGCCCGGGCCATGGAGGCCGCCGGGCACGACCCCGACGCGATCGGCGCCGACCCCGCGGCGCTGGCGGACCTGGACGTGTTCGTGGAACTGCACGTGGAGCAGGGACGCGCCCTGGAGGAGACGGCCCATCCGGTGGGCGCGGCCAGCGCGATCTGGCCGCACGGGCGCTGGCGGATGGACTTCACCGGCCGCGCCGACCACGCGGGGACCACCCGCCTTGACGACCGCAGCGACCCCATGCTGCCGTTCGCGCACACGATCCTGGCGGCCCGCGCGCTGGCCGAGGAGCACGGTGCCCGCGCCACCGTCGCCAGGGCCCTGGTCAGCCCCAACGGCACGAACGCGATCCCCTCCCTGGTCAGTGCCTGGCTGGACGCCCGCGCCGCTGACGAGGCCGTGCTCGGCGCGGTCGTGGCCGGGGTGCGCGAGGCCGCCGAGAGGGCCTCGCGCGAGCACGGGGTGGACTGCGCGACGGCCAACGAGTCCCTGACCCCGCTCGTGTCGTTCGCGCACGGTCTGCGCGACCGCCTGGCCGCCGTGGTCGCCGACCGCGCCCCCGACCCCCGGGTACCGGTGCTGCCGACCGGGGCCGGACACGACGCCGGGGTGCTCGCCGCGCACGTGCCCACCGCGATGCTGTACGTGCGCAACCCGACCGGGGTGTCGCACTCCCCCGAGGAGTGGGCCCGCCCCGAGGACTGCCACGCCGGGGTGCTCGCCCTGGCCGACGTGCTCCAGGACCTGCTCGCCCGCCCCGTCCGGGAGGGGGGCCGGTGACCGCCGCATCCGAGGTGAGCGGCCCGCGCACGGGCGGCGACGCTCCCGCCGGGTCCGCCTCCGCCGGGTCCGTTCCCGCCGGGTCCGCCTCGGGCGGGCCCGCCTCCGGCACGCGCGCGGAGGGCGCCCCGCCACGCTCGCAGGTCCGGGCGCGCGGGCGCGCGGCGCCGCCGGACGTGCGCCGCCTGTGGTGCGAGTGGGCGTGGACCGGCACCGGGGGCGGCACCCCCGGGCACGGCGTGCTCGTGGAGGTGGCCGACGGCCGGATCACGTCGGTGACGCCGGACACGCGGGCGCCCGCGGACGCCGAGACCCTGCCCGGACTCACCCTGCCCGGGCTCGCCAACGCCCACTCGCACGCCTTCCACCGGGCGCTGCGGGGGCGTACCCACAGCGGCGGCGGATCCTTCTGGACCTGGCGCGAGACGATGTACCGGGTGGCCGCACACCTGGACCCCGACACCTACCACCGCCTCGCCAGGGCGGTCTACGCCGAGATGGCCCTGGCCGGGATCACCTGCGTGGGCGAGTTCCACTACCTGCACCACGCCCCCGGCGGAGCCCGCTACGACGACCCCAACGCCATGGGCCACGCCCTGGCGGCCGCGGCGGCCGACGCGGGGATCCGGATCACCCTGCTGGACGTGTGCTACCTGTCCGGCGGACTGGACGCCCGCGGCGTCCACCAGCCGCTCACCGGCCCCCAACTGCGCTTCGGTGACGGGGACGCGGCCGCCTGGGCCGAGCGCGCCGCCACCTTCACCCCCGACGGCGGCCACGCGCGCACGGGAGCGGCCGCCCACTCGGTGCGCGCCGTCCCCGCCGCGCAGCTGCCCGAGGTCGCCGCGTTCGCCGCCGGACGCGACGCCGTGCTGCACGTGCACGTCTCCGAACAGCCCGCCGAGAACGCCGCCTGCCTGGCCGCGTACGGCCGCACCCCCGCGGCCGTGCTCGCCGACGCGGGCGCGCTCACCGCGCGCACGAGCCTGGTGCACGCCACCCACCTGAGCGACGCCGACGTCGCGGCCGTGCGCTCGTCCGGCGCGACCGTGTGCCTGTGCCCCACGACCGAGCGCGACCTGGCGGACGGCCTGCCGCGCACCGGCGACCTGCTGCCCGCCCCGCTCAGCCTGGGCACCGACCAGCACGCCCAGACCGACATGTTCGAGGAGGCCAGGGCGGTCGAACTCCACGAGCGCCTGCGCACCCACCGGCGCGGTACCCTGGGCTCCGGGGAGCTGCTGCGCGCCGCCACCGCGCACGGGCACGCCAGCCTGGGCTGGACCCGGGAACTCGGGGCCGTCGTCCCGTCCATGATTCCCGGTTCGGTGCCCCCCGGCGTTTCCGAGGATCCCGTACCCCGCGGGGGCCGACCACAGGAACCCCCGCGCGAGGCGCCCGACGCCGGTGTCCTGGTTCCCGGCGCACGGGCCGACCTGGTCAACGTCCCCCTGGACGGAATCCGCCTGGCCGGGGCCGACCCCGCCCGGGCCGCCGACGCCGTCGTCTTCGCCGCCACCGCCGCCGACGTGCGGCACGTGATGGCCGACGGGCGCTGGATCGTCCGCGACGGCGTCCACACCCTGGTTCCCGACACCGCGCGCGAACTCGACACGGCCATCAAGGAGGTCCTCACGTGAGCGACGTGCCCCGGAGCATCGTCATCGACGACATCGCCGCCCTGGTCACCAACGACCCCTCCCGCGGCAGGGGGGCCGTGGGGGAGGTCCTCGACGCCGCCCTGGTCGTCGAGGACGGCCGGGTGGCCTGGTCGGGGCCGCGGTCCCAGGCTCCCGCCGCCGACGCCCGGATCGACGCCGCCGGGCGCTGCGTCCTGCCCGGGTTCGTCGACAGCCACTCCCACATCGTCTTCGCGGGCGACCGCAGCCGCGAGTTCGCCGCCCGGATGAGCGGACAGCCCTACTCGGCGGGCGGGATCCGCACCACCGTGGCCGCCACGCGCGAGGCCTCCGACGCCGACCTGCTCGCGGGCGCCCGGCGCCTGGCGCGCGAGGCCCGCGCCCAGGGCACCACCACCCTGGAGGTCAAGTCCGGTTACGGGCTCACCGTCGCCGACGAGGAGCGCTGCCTCGCCGTGGCCGCCCGCGTCACCGACGAGGTCACCTTCCTGGGCGCGCACGTGGTCGCCCCCGAGTACGCCGACGACCCCCAGGGCTACGTCGACCTGGTCACGGGCCCCATGCTGGACGCCTGCGCGCCGCACGCCCGGTGGATCGACGTCTTCTGCGAGCGCGGCGCCTTCGACGAGGACGCCTCCCGCCGGATCCTGGCCGCCGGGGCGGCGCGCGGCCTGCTGCCCCGCGTGCACGGCAACCAGCTGGGCCCGGGGCCGGGCGTGCGACTGGCGGTCGAACTGGGCGCCGCCTCGGTCGACCACTGCACGCACCTGGAGTCCGGGGACGTGGACGCCCTGGCCCAGGCGGCCGCGCGTCCCGAGCCCACGGTCGCCACCCTGCTGCCCGGGGTGGACTTCTCCACCCGCCAGCCCTACCCGGACGCCCGCGCGCTCATCGACGCCGGGGCCCTGGTCGCCCTGGCCAGCGACTGCAACCCGGGTTCCTGCTTCACCTCCAGCCTGGCCTTCTGCGTCGCGGTCGCGGTCCGCGACATGGGCATGACCCCCGACGAGGCGGTGTGGGCGGCCACCGCGGGGGGAGCGCGGGCCCTGCGACGCACCGACGTCGGCCACCTGGCCCCCGGTGCGCGCGCCGACCTGGTCCTGCTGGACGCGCCCAACCACCTCTACCTCGCCTACCGGCCCGGGGTCCCCCAGGTCGCGGCGGTCTGGAAGGACGGGGAGCTGGTCTCGGGGCATCCCTGAGCGCGGACGGCCCGGTGTGAGGAGCGGGTCAACCAATGTCCTCGCGAACTCAACGAGCGGCTAACCTCCCCGAAACCCGCGGCACCGAACCTGGAGTCACGTCGGTGCGTGTCCGCCGCCGCGGTACAGCGTCGTTCCGCGGCGGCGGGGGCACCACTCCCACTCCCCCGAGGAGGTCCGCGGTGAGCCTGCGGCGTGTCAGGACGGCGGTCGAGGACCGGACCGTGCGCACCGCCGGGGGAGCGGACCTCTCCCTGCGCCAGGTGCGCGAGGCCGACGCGCCCGCGCTGGGCGAGCTGCACCGGCGCTGCTCCGCCGAGACCGTGCGCAACCGCTACCTCACCGGCATGAGCGAACCGAGCCCGCGCGTGCTCCGGGTGTTCTGCGACCCCGGGCGCGGCCTGACCCTGGCGGTGCGCCCGCTGGGAGAGCAGGACCCCGTCGCCCTCGGGCACCTGATGTACACCCCCGACCCGGGTGTGGGCGAGATCGCCTTCCTGGTGGAGGACGCCTGGCAGCGGCGCGGGGTGGGCACCGCCCTGGCCCGCGTGCTGACGGACGTGGCCGTCGACTGGGGTCTGGCCGAGGTACGGGCGGAGACCACGCTGGCCAACACGGGAATGATGCGCGTCATGGGGCGCATGGGGGCGTCGGTGCGCCTACAGGGGCAGGGCGGGCCGTACGTGCGCGCCCGGCTGCCGGTGGCCGGGGCGCTCCGGTGCGCCCGAGCCCGGCGCGGCGGCCGACTCGCGCGGCTCACGGGCCAGGACTGAGCACGCGGCTCCCGCCCGGAGCCGCACACAGACGCGGGGGCCGACGATCACTGGGGGGTGTCGTCGGCCCCCGCTCGCGGTTGACGCGATGAGGCCGTTCCCGGGAGCGGGGCCGCTCCCGGGAACGCGGGCTAGTTCGACTCGCCGTCCGCGGAGTCGTCGGAGTCGTCGGAGCCCTCAGCGGGCGCGGAGGACGAAGAGGGCGCGGCCTTCTTGGTGACGCGGCGCTTCTTCACCGGACGCGAGTAGTCGACGAGGGGCTCCAGGCGGGCCTCGTGCTCCTTGAAGCAGTCGGCGCACGCGTCGACCTCGCGGACGACACCCTCCCAGGCGAACTGGATGACCTCAGTCGCCTCGACCTTCTCCTCGCTGACGGCGTGGGGATCGCAGTACTTGAGCGTGAAGACCTCGGTGACCACGGCGGGGATTTCCCTTCGGTATCGCGTGAACAGAGCGGACCCATTAATCATACACCTGTACGAAAGCGCAAACCGGCTGCATGCCGGATGTGCCGTCACGGGTTCGGGGTCGCCCCGAAGCCTAGCGAAGATTCGGGGGCGCGTGCGCCCGCCTCCGGCGGGTGTGCCCGGGGTGACCAGGGGGTCCGCGCGGGTGCGGTGTCCGCGTCCGCGGGCGTCGGTGCGCGTGCGTCCCGCCGCGCGCGCGGCGGGGCGGGGTCCGCGACCGAGTGGCCGTTATGGCACCGCGTGTTTGCCTTCCGGCTCTTTGTCGGTTTTCCGAATCGCTTCCGCGCCATTGTCGAAAACCGATTTGTGCGTTTGGCGAACACGGCGCCGGGCGCATCGCTAGGGTATTGCCCCATCCGGGGGAAAGCGCCGCGTTCGGCCGTTCCATCCGGACGGACCCGTGGCGGCGCCCGCGCCGCGCACACGGGGAACGGCGGACGCCGTGGGGGAGCGGCGTCCGGAGAGAGGGATCAGGGGGAGGACCGTGGTCGAGTACATGGAGGGTGTCCACAGAGGGCGTGTCGGCGACCGGGGGGAGGGCCCGCGACCGGGGGGAACCCGGTCCGCGGCGGAGCGCCGGCGGGCGCGGGCCGAACGCACGCGCGCCTGCGAGCGCGTGTCGGTCGACCCGCGTTTCGTGAAACTCCGAAGGCGGTTCGCGCTCCAGTCGGGGCTGCTGGTATCGGCATTCCTGGTCAGTTACCTGTCCTATCTTCTGCTCTCCGCCTACGCCCGCGATTTCATGAGCAGGCCGCTCACGGATTCGGTGAACGTGGCTCTGGCCATGGGAATCGGGCAGTTCCTGTGGGTGTTCGCCCTCGCCTGGGCGTTCGGCCGTTTCTCCGAGCGCTCCCTGGACCCCCTCGCGCGGGAGATCCGCGAGGAGGCCCGCGGTGAGGAGGCCGCCGACGGGACGGCGGCGGACCGATGAGCGCCGCCGCAGCGGCCGCGGGCGGTGCCGTCACGGGGGACGGCACCGCCCCGGTGCTCGCCGGGGTGGCAGCGGTCACGGAACCGCACGGGGCCGGCCCGACCCCGGCGGCCGGACCGGCCGCGGTCGCCGACCCCCTGGACGCCCTGGGCGGTGCGCTGGGGGGCCAGTTCGGCGTCGCGCACGCCTGGACGGTGGGCCTGTGCGCCCTGTTCGTCCTGGTCACCCTCGCCATCACGGTCCGCGCCAGGCGCACCACCCGGGGAGCGGTCGACTTCTACGCGGGCGGGCGCGGCTTCTCCAGCGTCCAGAACGGACTCGCCCTGACCGGCGACTACCTGTCCGCGGCCTCCTTCCTGGGCATCGCCGGGATGATCTCCCTCCAGGGTTACGACGGCTTCCTCTACTCCATCGGCTTCCTGGTGGCCTGGCTGCTGGTGCTGCCGATGGCCCAGCTGGTGCGCAACACCGGACGCTTCACCATGGCCGACCTGCCCGCCTTCCGCATGCGCCGGATGCGGGTGCGCCTGGCCTGCACCGTCTCCACCGTCACCGTGTGCGTGTTCTACCTGGTCGCGCAGATGGTCGGCGCCGGAGCCCTGGTCGCGGTCCTGCTCGGCCTGCACGACGGCGGGACCTTCCTGGGGATGGGCGCAGAGCAGGCCCGCACCGGCGCGATCGTGCTCGTGGGCGTGCTCATGATCGTCTACGTCATGTACGGCGGAATGAAGGCGGCCACCTGGCTCCAGATCATCAAGGCGGTCGCGCTGCTGGCCGCCACCGGGCTGCTCACCGCCCTGGTGCTGGCCCTGTTCTCCTTCGACCCGCGCGCACTGCTCGGCGGGGCCGCCGAGGCCAGCGGGCACGGACAGGCCTTCCTGGAACCGGGGCTGCGCTTCGGGGTGGAGGTACCGGGCGACCCCGCCCGGACCCTGTTCAACAAGCTCGACCTCATCAGTCTCGGACTGGCCCTGGTGCTGGGCACGGTAGCGCTGCCGCACATCCTCATCCGCTTCTACACCGTGCCCGACGGCCGGGCGGCGCGCTCGTCGGTCAACCGAACGATCGTCATGGTCGGGGCCTTCTACCTCATGACGCTGGCCCTGGGCTTCGGCGCCGCGGCGCTGGTCGGCTCCGAACGCATCGCCGCCATGGACCCCTCGGGGAACACCGCTGTGCCGATGCTCGCCGAGGAGGTGGGGCGGCTGACCGCCGGACCGGCGGGCGCGGCCGTGCTGCTCGCGCTGATCTCTGCGGTCGCGCTGGCCACCATCCTCGCCGTCATCGCCAGTCTCACCCTGGCCTCGTCATCCTCGATCGCGCACGACCTGTTCGGCCACGTCCTCATGTGGGGCAGGCCCCGGGAGTCGCAGGAGGTGGGTGTGGCGCGTCTCTCCGCCTGCCTGATCGGCGTCGTGGCCATCGCGCTGGCCGTGCGGGCCCAGGACATGAACGTGGCCTTCCTCGTGGGGCTGGCCTTCGCCATCGCGGCCGCGGCCAACCTGCCGGTCATCGTGCTCACCATGTTCTGGCGCCGCTTCAACACCAGGGGCGTGGAGTGGGGCGTCTACGGCGGACTGTCCGCCACCCTGCTGCTCATGCTGCTGTCCCCGGTGATGTCGGGCAGGACCGACCCCGTCACGGGGGAGAACCTGTCGGTGCTGCCCGCCTGGATCGACATCCAGCTCTTCCCGATGGAGAACCCGGCGATGCTGGCGGTGCCGTTCGGCTTCGCGTGCGCGGTCGTGGGCAGCCTGCTCTCGCCGGAGCGCGACACCGCGCGCTTCACCGAGCTGCGGGTGCGCTCCCTGACCGGGTGGGGCGCCGAGCGGGACTGAGCGGCGGTTCCGGGGAGAGGGGTCCGGGGCGGACGGGCCGGGGCGAAGGACACCGGATGAGGGGGCGGGCGGGGAGTCAGTCCCTGTCGGGCGCCTCGGCCATGGCCCGGGCCGCCTCGTGCAGCAGCTCCGGGATCCGGGGCGCGTTGCGGGCGACGCGGTCCCAGTCACGGGCGGCCTGGTCCAGGAGCTCCCGCGTGGTCGGTTCACCGCCCCCCTGCCGGACTTTGCGCCTGTCCTCCCTGCGGAAGGAGGCGGTGAACGCCCAGAAGGCCGCCGCCACCACCGGGCGGAACACGCCGCGGCCGCGCACGTCGAGCACGGCCTCCACCGCCCAGCGGCCGTCGGCGGAGACGGAGGGGGACAGCCAGGCGGTGATCTCGGCCAGGGAGTGCGTGGCCCGTATCCGGGCGGGGGGAGTGTCCCGGCCCCGCGCGGCGGCCTCGTACCAGGCGCCCGTGTCCACCTCCAGGGTGCCCTCGGCCGACCGCAGCCAGGCGCCGCGCCCGGGCAGCCGCACCCGTGCGTTCCAGGTGAGCAGCCCGGCGGGGGCGTCGTGGGTGACGGTTCCCCACGTCACGGGGGCCTCCTGCGTGCCGACGGTGTCGGGCATGGCGAACTCGGCGGAGGTGGTGCCCGCCTCGTCCCAGGAGACGAGGGTCAGGCCCGTGCCGCTCCAGCCCTTCTCCTCGTCGTCGGCGGGGTCGAGAGGGACGCCCTCGGGGGACAGCTCGGCGATGAGGTAGTGGCTGCGGGGCGCGAGGTGGCGCCCCCGTTGCAGTTGGAGGGCGGGCTGGCTGGCCGCCACGGCCAGTTCGTCGGCCTCGGCGGGTGTGTCGGCGCCGCCCTCGCGCAGATCCTCGGCGGCGCGGCGCTGCTCCTCGCGCAGCCGTCGGGCCTCCTCGCCGTCGAGCAGCCCGAGTTCGTCGGCCCGCTGTTCGAGGCGGGCCCGGGCCTGCGCGTCAGGAGTCAGCAGCCAGCCGCGGCCGTCGAAACGGCAGCTCCGGGCGACCTCGTGCAGGGCGGCGACGATCCGCTCGACCACCTCCCTGTCCACTGCGGTGATGTCGAAGGTGTGGCTCAGGCGCGGCACGGCGTCTCCGGGGTCGTGGTGCGGTTCACGTCTGCGCGGCGGCCAGGGAGCCGCGCCTACGGGTGCCAGCGTACGCACCCGCGGCGCCCGCCGGGATCCGCGGGGACGCGCCGGGAACCGGAGGGCCGACGTGTCCGCGGTGACGGTCCGGAGGGCCGACGTGCCCGCTGCGGTCGGGCGCGGACGTGCCCGCCGTCGGCAGCGCCGCGGCGGATTGTCCACAGCCGGGATCGAACACTTGTGCGCTCATCGCCGCCTCGGCACAATGGCGGGCATGACCAGGTACGTCGCGCTGCTGCGCGGAATCAATCTCGGCGCGCACCGCCGCGTCGCCATGGCCGACCTGCGCGCCCTGCTCGCCGGGCTCGGCTACGGCGACGTGGCCACCCACCTCCAGAGCGGCAACGCGGTGTTCACCGCCGAGGGGACCAGTCCCGACGCCGTGGCCCGGCGGGTGCGCGGCGCCGTCGGCTCCGGACTCGGGCTCGACGTGCCGACCGTGGTGCGCACCGCCGGGCAGTTGCGCGCCGCGGTGGAGGCCAATCCCCTCCCCGTCCCCGACCCGGCCAGGTTCCTCGTCCTGTTCTGCTCCGGCGCCGTGGACGCCGCGGGACTGGCCGGGCTCGACCTGTCCGCCCACCCGCGCGAGCGCATGGCGGTGGTGGGCGACCAGGTCTACACCCACCACGAACTCGGGCTCAGACACGCCAGACTCCCCGACCTCGTGGCCCGACGCGTCGACGGGACGGTGACGGGCCGCAACTGGCGCACCGTACTGCGCCTGCTGGAGATGGCCGAGGCCTGAGCCACGGGACCGGGGCCGCGCGTGTCCCGGGGGCTCGGCACTGTCCGAGAGGAGTCCTCGGCGGCGCGCACCCGCCGCCGCGGTGACCGAGTGAAGGGGTGGTGCCCGTGCCGATGCGGTGGACCGTGATCCTGCGGGATCTGGTGGACACGGCGCGGCCGATCCGGCCCGAGGACTGCCACGGACTGCTCAACCGCTGGTGGCCCCAGTCCCAGGAGGAGCACACGGCCGCCAAGCGGTGGGCCATGAACGGGTGGCCCTCGCCCCTGGGCGACCGGCTGCACCACTGGACGCTCACCTGGCTGGACGACGACGCCCCGCCCCCACTGGTACCGGAGGAACTGGTCGGCGACCCCCAGAGGATCGGCGACCACCTGCTGGTGCCCCTCTCGGCCACCCGGACCTTCGACCGCACCTACACCCAGATGCTCACCGAGCCGCGCGGCCCGTCCGCGGTGCGCTCGGCCGCGGTGCGCAGCCGGACCCCCATCGTCATGACCACCCGCGACGCCGCCGGTGAGCGCATTCCGCACATCTGGCCCACCCCGCGGCGCCTCTTCGGCGCCGTGCACCGTTCGGGCGGCGGGATCGTCGGCGGCAGCGGGGCCGTGGGCGCGGTGGCCCGGTTCGCGCGGCCCGACCTGGCCGAGTCCTGGCTGGAGCTGGTGTTCGGCGGGCTGGCCCTGGTGCGCCGCGAACCCCTGCCCGGCGAGGAGGTGCGGCTGGCCGAGCACCAGCACGCCGACAACCGCACCGTGCTCGGCTGGCGCGGCGGGCTGAGGCTGGTCCTGGCCGGGGGCGAGCGCCGCCACACCGACGCCTTCGCCACCCTCCTGGAACTGCTGGAGCTGACCGGTGTGGGCAAGTACACCGCCCAGGGCTTCGGCTCCGTGCGGGTGGACACGGTGACCAGCGGCCAGCTGTCCGCCCAGGTGCCCGCCCAGCGCCCCCGGCGGACTCCGCACCGGGTGCCCCGGCGCGCCCCGCAGCGCGTGGGTGAGACCCGGGCGCACGCCGTCGCCGAGACCGAGGAGTTCGGGGGCGCCCTGTTCGACTGATTCCGCTGACCGGGGCCGGTGCCGCACCGGTGTCCGGCCCGGCCGTCGGCTCCCATCCCGTGGACGGGGACGGGAGCCGGCGGCGTGCTCTCACGGTGAGGGGGCGCGCTCCCGCCCGGCCCGGTCCGCGCCCCGGTCGCGCAGGGCGCGGGCCAGGCCGCGCAGGTGCGGCACGAGGTCCTGGGGGGTGAGCGGTGCGCCGCTCACGGCGGCGGGGACGGACGTGTCGCCTCCTGGCGGCGCGATCGTCTCGGGCGTGTGCGGGGCCATCGGGGAACCTTCCGTGCCGGGGCGGGCGTGCACTCAGCTCTCTCGGACAGCGCCGCGCTCCCGGGTCGAGGGGCCCGCGGGGAGGAGACCGCCGGGCCCGGCCGGGCGGCACCGCGTCCGGGAAGCGGGCGCGTCGTGCCGGGGCGGTGGAGGGCTCCGCTGGCCCGGACTGGTATCGCTTGGTACCGGTGTGTGCCGTGCGGCACCGTCCGAACCGTCCGAGAGAGGTCAGCAGGCGCCGCACGGCAGCGCCGCGTCCCCGCACGTCCCGCCGATGGAGGAGCCCGACACGGTGACCTTCGCCCCCGAGCAGCACCGGCCCCCCGGTGCCCCGACGGAACCGGGGGGAACACCGTCCAGCGGTGTGGTGGTCGGTGTCGACCTGCGCGGCATCCAGGCCTACGTGTACAGCGGGCGGCGCATCCTGGACGCGGTGGGGCGCGCGGCCCTCGTCGCGGAGCTCACCGACACCTCCGACGCCGAGCACGGGATCGCCGACCTCGTGCCGCCGGGCTGCGTGGTGCTGCGTGACGCCGGAGGGGCGCTCACCGCGGTCTTCCCCGACGCGGCGTCGGCGCGCGGGTTCACCGCCCGTTACACCCGCAGGCTGCGCGACCGCGCCGCTGACCTGACCCCCGTGGTCGCGCACGTGGCCTACGGTCCCGAGGCCGAACACGCGCAGGAGGGTTCGGGGACCGCCGCCGCGGAGCACACCGACACGACGCCGGCCCCCGGGGCGGGCCGCGCGCAGAGTACGGACATGACGGCAGCCGCGGGGCCGGACCGCCCGGGAGCCGTGGACCCGCGTGAGGCCGCGGGCGCCGCACGGGGGAGCACGCGACCGTCCGGAGGCGGTCCGACACGGCGTCCCGCGGGGGTGGACGAGGCGCTGGCCCTGCTCCCGGCGCGGCTGCGCGAGGCGCGGCGGCACATGTCGGCCCTGCACACCCCCGCCCACGGGTACGGGATCACCGCCGTGTGCTCGGTCAGCGGCGGCCCGGCCGAGACGGTGGACAGCAGCCGCGCCCAGGACGACCACGCCGACGTGCACGAGCGGGTGGCCGCCGACGTCGCCCGGGCCCGGGGGATCGGCCGCCGCTGGCACCGCGCCCACAGCTCCGCCTGGCTGGCCGGTGCCGCCACCGCCGCCGGAGCCCCCGACCTGACCCTGCCCATGGAGGTGGACCGCCTGGGCCGCGACCACGGCGGCCTCAGCCGCGTCGCGGTCGTCCACATCGACGTCAACGGCCTGGGCGCACTCCTGGGCGAGTACCGCGAACGCGCGGGGGACCCGGCGGTACCGGGTTCGGGCGCCTTCGCCCAGCGCCGCCTGTCCACCCGCATCGCCGGACTCACCGAGGGGCTGGCCCGCGTCCTGGTGCGCGCGGTGGCGGCCACCGTCCACGCCGGGCCCGGCCGGCGCCCCGTCATCCCGGGGACCGGTGCCGCCGCGCCGATCACCCTGCACCACGAGCCGCCCGGGCCCGCGGCCCTGCCGGTCCGCCCCGTCGTGGTCGCCGGCGACGACCTGACCGTGCTGTGCGACGCCCGGCTCGCCCTCAGCCTGGTGCGCTACGCCCTCGACTGGCTGGACGCCGACCCCGTGCGCGTCGGCGACGACCGCGACCCCCGGGTGGGGCTGCACCGCGCGCTCGCCGAGGCCCACGGAGACCGCCCCGGCGGCGGCCGCACCGTCGTCGCGCCGGACGGTGCGGCGCACACCACGTTCGTGCCCACGGTCGGGGTGGGCGTGGCGGTGCAGCCGGTCGGCGCCCCGCTGTCGCTGGGCTACGACCTGTGCGAGGCGATGTGCCGCCGCGCCAAGCAGCACCGCCTTCACGTCGCCGAGGCCGACCCCGGGGCCGGCGACGAGCACGCCGTGGCCTGGACGACGCGCCTCGACGGTGTCGGGCGTGTGCTGCGCCGCCTGGACCGGGCCCGCCAGGCGCCCGTGCCGCGAACCTGCCTGCCCCTGACCGGAACCGGGTTCGCCCGCTTCCTGGACCGGTACCTGTCCGCGACCGCCCCGGACAGCCTGCTCGCCGACGGGGACACCCGGCAGCGGGGCTGGCTGGTCTCCGCGCTGGTCCCCCTGCTGGAGTCGGGGGCCGATCCGGGGCCCGAACTCGCCCGCCGCGCCCGCGTGACGGGCGGACCCGTCGACCTGCCCCGCGGCTGGACGCCCGGCGGCCTGCTGGACGCGGTCGAGGTGATGGACCTGCACCTGGACCCCGGGCTGGCGGCGGCCCTCGACCCCCACCGCCCCCAGTGGCGGGCGCGGAGCGACGGCCCGCGTGCCCGGGTGCTCCGCCCGCGGGGCGCGTCCCGGTGAGCCGCCCGGACCGCGTCACCGTGCACCTGGCCTCTCCGGCGCTGTTCGTCGGCGCCAGCGCGGACGGCACGGGCGCCGACACCGACGTGGTCACCGACGAGCACGGCCTGCCCTACCTGCCCCGCCACCGCCTCGCCGCGCGGCTGCGCGCCGGAGCGGTCAGCGCCCTGGCGGTGGCGCCCGGCCTGGCCGGGGCCTGCGACGAGGTCTTCGGCCGGGGGAGTTCGCACGGCGCGGACCGGATGCTGCGGGTGGGCCACGCCGTCCTGGGCGACGGGGTGCGCGCCGCGGTCGCCCGCGCGCTCGCCGGTCGGGCCGAACCGGTGCGCTCCACCCTGCGCCGCGCGGTCACCGACGCCTACACGACCCTGGAGTCGGGCATCGCGGTGGGACAGGACGGCGCCCCCGAGCCGGGCCGCCTGCGCACGCACCGGACGCTCCTGCCGGGGCTGACCCTCACCGCCGCGCTGACCTGGGCATCCCCTCCGGGGGAGGAACACTGGCGGCTGCTGGCCCGCGCCTGCCTGGCCACCACCCGCATCGGGTCGAGGGGCACGCGCGGCCGGGGCCGGGTGGACGTGCGCCTGGCCGGGTCCGGGGGGAGCGACCCGCACGCGGTGACCCTGCGCCTGGCCGCGCCCGTGAACGGCGGCCGGGAACGGGAAGGTACACCCCCATGAGACTCCGTTCCCCCGGTACGGCGACGCCCGGTCCCACCGCCTCTCCGGCAGGGAACACCGTCGCGGGCGCGGATCCGGTGCCGGCACGGACGCCACGGCGCGGCACCGGACCGCACCGGGACACGGAGGGAGGCACGTGAGCGGGTTCGCGGTGAGCGGCTACCTCCCGCTGCGCTACGTCCTGACCGACACCCTGGCCGTACGCACCTCCTTCGACCCGCTGCGCGTGGACTCCGAGCACTCCGTCAGCGGCCGCGCCCAGCGCGGCATGCTCGCCGCCGCGCTGCGGCGCGCGGGCCGCGACCGCGAACTCCACGACTGGGTGGCCCGCGGCGAACAGGTCCGCTTCGCCCCCGCCCACCCCCTTCTGGAAGCCGGGGCGGCCCACCCCGCTCCCGCCCACCTGTACACGCCGGGCAAGGACGGCGACACCACCGTCGACGCCTTCGGGCCCACCGACCCGGCCACGCCCTACCGCGCGGTCCGCGACCCCCTCACCCCCGACCGCTCCCTGCGTGCCGCCGTGCGCACCACCGCTGAGCAGTACCTCGGCCGCCCCCGTACCGGCGACGCGCCCCGGGGCGTCCCCTTCCTCACCACCAGCATCGACCCCGGCCAGGTCTTCGAGGCCCGGTGGCAGCTGCGCGCCCCCGACCACGCCGCCCTGCGGGTACTGGCCGAACGCGTCGCCGCCTTCCTCGCCGAGGCCGACGGCACCCTCACCCTCGGCTCCGGCGGCACCCGCGCCCACGGAGGCGTCCGCGTGGCCCCCGCCGACCCCGGCCGCCTCCTGTCGCCCGACCGCGTCGAACCCGCGGGCCCCCGCTCCTGGGCGGCCGGATCCCCCTTCGACCTGCTCCTGCTCTCCCCGGCGCTGCTGGTGGGGGACGAAGGCCAGCACCGCCCGGCGCACCTGGTGCCCGCGGTGCTCGACCTCCTGGCCCGACGCCTGCCCGGCGCCCGTGCGCGCGTCCTCGCCAGCCACGCCGAGGCCGGGCTCGTCGGCGCCTACCACCGCGGCTACCACGGCCCCATGGCCCAACGCTGGGCCGCCCGCCCCGGCGCGGTGGTCCGCCTGGCCCTGGACCGCGACCTGGACACCGAGCGGGTCCGCGACCTGGAGGCGCATCCCCTGGGCGAACGGGTCGTGGACGGCCACGGCCAGTTCACCCTGCTCTCCCCGCCACCTCCCGGTCCCGAACCCCTCGCCCCGCTGGCAGCCCCCCTCGCGGTCCGTGCGTCGGGCACCGTCGCCCTCCCCGACGGTCGCGCCGTCCCCGCCGCGACGCCCTTCCCGCAGGAGGAGGACGGCCAGCTGCGCGACCTGTACGACGCGCTCCTGTGGAACGCCGCGGCCCAGCCCGTCCGCGACCACGCACGCGCCCTGGCCCGGGGCTCCGCCCGCTGGCTCGCCCCGCTCACCCCCAGCCTGCTGGGCCGCCTGCGCGAGGTCGTCACCCATCCCCACGCCACCCCCGAGGACGCCCTGGCCGCCCTCGAGCACACCGTCTGCGGCCGCCTCCCCGGCCACACGAGCGCTCCGGGCGCCGCGGGCACCCACAAGGCCCTGCACGACCGGGCCGTGCGCGTCCTGGACCGGGCCCGCCTGGCCCGCCCCGGCCGCGACAGCCCCGTCACCGTCCGGTCCTGGCTGGGGGGCCTGTCAGGCGGAGCCGAGGCCTGGTGGCGGGACAACCGCCCCGACCCCGTGCACAGCCCCGCCTACGCCCGCGCCGTCGCCGCCGTGGACCTCTCCCTGCCCGACGGCCTGCCCCCCGGCGACCAGGGCCTCTCCGCCCGGGCCCGCGACTGGGAGCGCCGCGCCGCCGCCCGCCTCGCCCTGGTCCTGGTCTCCTCCTGGCTGGCCGAGGCCGCCCGCCTGCCGCGCGCCGAGCAGGACGGGGGACGCCCCGGCGGGGGAGGCCCCGGGTGAGCGGCGAGCCAGCCCCGCCCGGGCTGCTGTGGGAGATCACCCTGCGGCTGTGCCTGCTCTCCGACACCCATGTCGGGGCAGCCCGGGCCACGCCCCGCCACGCCGCCGGAAGCGACGTGGACCTGCACGTGGACCGCGACCCGGCCACCGGTCTGCCCCGCCTGCGCGCCACCACCCTGGCCGGGCTGCTGCGCCACGAACTCGCCGCCCGCACGGGCGACCCCGACAGCGTCCGCGCCCTCATGGGCTCGGCGGAGTCCGACGCCGCGTCGGGCGGGGAGGAGGCCGCCACGAGCGCGCTGGACGTGGACGACGCACGTGCCGAACTCCCCGAGGACACCGCGGTCGCGGTCCGCGCCGGCACCCGGGTCGACCCGGCCGCGGGCACCGTCCAGCCGGGCCGTACGTGGCGGTGGGAGATCCTGCCGGCGGGCACCGTGCTCACCGCGCACCTGCGCCTGCACGTCCCCGCGCCGGCCGACGAGGCCCGCCTGCTCACCCTGCTGCTCCTGGCCTGCGACGGACTCTCCGGGCCCGACGGTCCCGGCCCCGGCATCCGCGTGGGCGGGCGCACCGGCCGCGGCTACGGCGCCGTCCGCGCCACCCACTGGGCGGCGCGCCGCCACGACCTCACCGACGAGCGCGGCTGGTTCGCCTACCACGCGCGCTCCTGGGCCCGGCGCTGGGAGGAGGGCGCCGACGCGCTCGCCGACGCCCCCGCCGACCTGGCCACCGCCCTGACCGGGGCCCTGCGCGCCTGCGGGCGCGGGGCCACCGCCGCCCACGCGACCGCCCGCGCGCACCGGCCCGACCGCCGCCACCGCGCCGAACTCCACCTGACCCTGGCCGTCGCCGAGCAGCCCGACCCCACCGCCCCGCCGCCGCGCGAACCCAGGCCCGGCCTGCTCATGGTCGGCGACGTCCCCGTCCCCGAACGCCTGGGCGAGGTGGACCGGGCGCACCGCCACCGCCCCGCCGTCACCGACCCGGACAAGGCCGCCGTCCACCTCGCCCCGGTCCTCGGCGACACCGCGCTGTTCGCCCTGTTCAAGAGGATCGGCGGCCGACTGGTCCGGGACGCGGCCGAACACCTGGGCGCCGGACCGGACCGGTGGCGCGACTGGCACGACCGCTGGTGGGGCGCCGACACTGACCGCCGCGGCCTCCCGCGCCCCTCCCGGATCCGGCTGCGCACCGTCCCCGTGCTCACCGGCGGAGCACCCCTGACCACCACCCGGCTGACCGTGGACTCCCTCTTCGGTGACGCCGTGGACGGCCGCCTGTTCACCACCGACCTGCACTGCGGCGGCAGCGCCGAGGTGGTCCTGGACGTGCGCGAGCCCGACGACGCGGTCCGCGGCCTGCTCGCCCTCCTCGTGCGGGAGCTGGCCACGGTACCCTTCGACACCCTCGGTGCGGGCGCCGGAAGCGGGAACGGGCGCCTGACCGCGACCCGTGCCCTCCTGGCCACCCACCCCGCGGGCGGAGGGCCGACGGACACGGTGGACCTGGTCTCCGCCCTGTTCGCACCCGCCAGCGCCGACGCGGCCACCGCGCGCGGCTGGCTGGCCGCCCTGCACGCCGCGCTCGCCCCCGAAGCCACGACGGAGGAGCCCAGTTGACTTACTCCCCCTCTTCGAAGGAGGGGGATTCCGGCCGAACCTAACGGTCCGGTGCCGCTCGCGCGGCGACCCTCACGGGCCCGGTTTCCTGCTTCGCAGCCGACAGCGGAAGGGAGGACCCTTGCCGACTCACACCAGCTCCACAGGCATCACCCGAGACTACTTCTCGGGCTGCGACTCGACCAGCCGCAAGAGTGTTCTTGGCCGCGTTGAGATCCCGATCATGTCGGGCGCGACAGGAAGGGCACGCCCATACCCGGGTGCCCAGCGAAAGCCGATCCAACAGGTACCCGCACGCAGAGCAGGTCTTCGAGGAGGGAAACCACCGGTCGACTACCACGAGGGTTCGACCGAAACGTTCAGCCTTGTACTCCAGTTGACGGCGGAACTCACCCAGACCAGCATCCAGGACCGACCGGTTGAGCCCGGCCTTCTGACGGACCTGTTTACCGGGTTGCTCGGCGGTGCCGCGTGCGGAGGCGGTCATGCCCCGCACGTTCAGGTCCTCGATCGCGATCAGGTCGTGCTCGCGCACCAAACGCGTGGTGGTCTTGTGCAGGAAGTCAGCGCGGGCGTGGCGGACCTTGCGGTACGCGGCCGCGACCCTGCGCTTGGCCTTGCGGCGGTTGTTCGAGCCTTTCACCTTGCGTGCCATGCGCCGCTGGTAACGCTTGAGGTTGCGGGCCTTACGCTCCAAATGGCGTGGGTTGGCGATCTTCTCGCCCGTGGACAGGGTCGCGAAGTCCTTCACCCCCAGATCCACACCCACCTCGCCCCCGGTGTCCGGTGCCGGGTCAGGATCGTCGGTGTCCACGGCGAAGGTCACATACCAGCGCCCGTCCGCCTCACGCGAAACGATGACCGTGGTCACCTCCAACGCGGCCAAATCGACGTCATCCCACGACCAGGCCACCTTCAGCGGCCTCTTGTGTTTGGCCAGGAACAGCTGTCCACCCTTGATGCGAAACGCCGACCGGGTGTAGTGCGCCGACTGGCGTCCGTTGCGGGACTTGAACCGGGGGTACTTGGCGCGTTGGGCGAAGAAGCTGGCGAACGCGCTGTGTTGGTGGCGCAGGGTCTGTTGCAAGGGGACCGAGGACACCTCGGACAGAAACGCCATTTCCTGGGTGCGTTTCCACCCGGTCAGCGCCTGGTCGGTCTGTTTGTAGGAGGTCTTCTCTCCGTGCTGGTGGTAGGCGGTGTGGCGGTCGGCGAGGGTCTTGTTCCATACCAGGCGCACGCATCCGAACGTGCGGCCCAACTGGGCCGCTTGTTCGGGGTCCGGGTAGGTCCGGCACTTGTACGCCGTCCGCATACGGCAAAGGCTAGAACAAGGAGAAGCATGTGTAAGGCAAAACGGGAAAGGTGCGGGCTGCCCGCCCGGATTCCTCCCCGGCCTCAAGGCCAGGGCATCCTCCGGGAGCCCAGGTGAACCACGAGCCCCCTCGCCCGCACGGCCTGGCCGTGCACCGCCTGACCACCGCCCAGGTCGACGGAGTCCTCGACGACGTCTTCGCCCGCGGCGTCCGCTGCCGCCTGCTCGACACCGGTACGCGGGACCTCGCCGGCGCACCGGGCCAGCCGCAGTGGCTGCTCGCCGAACTCGGCGACGGCCGCGTCACAGGGGCCTGCCCGGGACCGCGGTGGCGCCGCTCGGACCAGCCGCCCACCGCCCACCTGTCGGCTCCACCCGTCGGCCCCGACGCCGACCGGTGGCGGATCCTGGAGGTCCTGGTGTTCGGCCCGCACGCGCAGATCAGGCTCGGGGAGGGCGCCGAGGCCGGGTGGATCAGCGCGGACGCCCCCGGCGACCTCCCGGAGGAGTTGCGCCCGCGCGATCGCTCCCTCCTCCTCCAGGGCTGGAACGGCCCCTCCCACAGCCGCACCCTGGACGGGGAGGGGCCCCTGTCGGTGACGCGGGAGCCCTCCGGCACACAGGCGGTGCTCCCGGTGGCGTGGACCGACTTCTCCGGCCGCCTCCGCCACGTGCCCGGCGGCGGGACGGCTCTGGAGAGCACGGGCACCTGGCTGACGGTGCGCGAGTACTGGGCGCAGGACCCCGCCACCGGCGCGGTGGGCGTGGCCTTCCACCGGCTCACCGGGATGCGCCCGGGAGCCAAGCCGACCGGACCGGAGTTCGACGTGGGCACCGGCGACGAGGTCCGGAGGGAGGGGAGACCGTGGTGAACCCCGGTGAGGTCGCCGCCCGGTTCGGCGACGCCCCGCGCCAGCGGGCGGGGCGGTTCCACGCCACCGCGCCCTACGGCCTGGTCCGGATCGCCGACACCCCCATGCCCGCAGCCGACCTGCACGGCGGCCACCCCGCCGACGACCTGCTGCGCAGCCACGACCGCACCGTGGCGGGCACCCATTCGGGATGGATCGACCTGACCCTGACCACGCTCACCCCCACCTTCGTCGGCCAGACCCTCGAACGCGGGCGCGTGAACGCCTCCACCCGCTTCCCGCACGGAGACCGCCACCTGCCCGCCGTCCCCGGATCGACCCTGCGCGGCCTGATCCGCAACACCGTGCGCATGCTCACCAGCGGCGAGACCGGTCCGGTCAACACCCCGATGCTGTTCTTCCGCGCGCCCGTGCGCATCGACCCCGACAGCGCCGACAGCGCCCTGTCCACGCGCGCCCGCAGGGTCATGGCCCACCAGCACTCCCACTACCGCAGGCGCCGGTCCGGGCTGCGCACCAAACAGGGGTTCCTGTTCCACTCGCCGCCCGACGGGCGCTGGTACGTGGTCGAGGTGCCCGCCACCGCCCTGTCCGGCGAGCCCGGGCAGGCCCTCAAGGTGCCCTTCACGGTCCTGCGCGAGAGCCTGCGCACCTGGGACTTCGGCGTCGACGACTTCCCCGACCCGCCCAGGAGCAACGCCTACGTCCCCACCACCCACGAACAGCACGGGCGCCTCCAGTACCGGTGGGTGCACGCGGTCCACCTGCCGGGGGAGCGGCGCGTGGCCGCCGTCGCACCCACAGAGGAGGAGGCCCGCGCCTACCTCGACGCCCGCGCCAACGGCGCCCGCGATCTGGGCAAGGGAGGGGTGCTGCGGGCCCTGGTGGTCCTGACGGGGGTCGCCGCGGGCGAGCGCCGCAACGCCTACCTCTTCCCCCGACCCGCCGACCTGGGCGGGCGCCTGCGCGTCCCGGACGCCATGGTGGAGCTGTTCGAGTCGGCCGAGCAGGTCACCGGCTACCAGCGCGCCGCCTTCCCCGACACCCTGGGCACGGGCGCGGCCGACCCCGTGCGCGAACCGGTCGCCGGGGCCAGCGGCGGCGGCCTGCCCCGCCGCGGGCTCGAACCGGTCTGGTTCGACCTCGACGCGTCGGGGGCGGTGGTCTCCTTCGGCCGCTCCGGCGGTTACCGCATCGCCGTCAGCGACGACAACCCGGTGCGCCGGGCCCTGCCCGAGCCCGTCCTGGGGCCCCAGCACGGCGACCCGGGGCGGGCCGCCCTGGCGGGCCGCACGGTGGACGTGTGCCGCGCCCTGTTCGGCGACACCGACACCTTCGCGGGCGAGGCGGGGGCGTCCAGGGGCCGGGTGTCCTTCGGCAGCGCGCTGAGCACCGACCCCGACCCGGACTACCCCGACGGTGCGGCCCTGCGCGTGCAGCTGCTCTCGCCCCAGCGCGGCTGCTTCGCCAACTACCTGGTCCAGGGCCCCGACGCCGCATCGGGAGACCGGCCCGACATCATCACGTGGTCGCACGAGGGCCTGGTGCGCCTGGGCGGGTACAAGGTCTACCTGCACCGGCACCGCGCCGCCCCGGGCGGACCGGTGCGCTACGACGCCCGCACCCAGGAGGAGTTGGGACTGGCGGTGCTGGCGGCCGGGTCCCAGCCCGAACCGCCCCGCGACACCCAGCGCGACATCGTTCCCCTCCGGGACGGCCTTACCTTTCGCTCACGCATCACCTTCACCAACCTCACCGACGGCGAACTCGGTGCGCTGCTGCGCGCCCTGCTGCTGGACAACCCCGTGGACGGGGGCGACCCCGCCGACCCCGAACACGCGCACAAGATCGGTATGGGCAAGTCGCTGGGCATGGGCAGCGTCCACCTGCGCCCGGAGCTGTACCTGGTGGACCGGCGTGCCCGCGCGCTGTCCCTGGACCCGGGCGCCGGGGTCGTGCGCGCCGGGGCGGAGCGGGTCCGGGGGTTCCTGGACGCGTTCGGCGCCGCCCTGGCGGCCAGGCGCCTGCGGGGCGAGCCCGCCCCGGAGCGCTGGCGGGAGGTGGACCAGGCGGTGGACGTGTGCCTGGCCAGCCGGTGGCGCGGCCGCCTGCCCTGGGAGGCGACCGCGGTGATGTCGCTGCGCGAGTTCGCCGAGTACCCGGTACTGCCCCCGCTCACCCAGCGGTTCCGCGACGCCGGATGAGCGCGTCCCCTCACGGGAGGCTGTCGACGGCCTCGGCGAGCGCCTCGAGCAGGTCCGCGCGCAGGTCGGGGTCCTCCTGGGCGCCCGACCACAGCGCCGGGGCGGGTTCCTCCTCCAGCAGCGCGCACAGCAGGGCGTCGAGCGCGCCCTGGGGGTCAGCCTCGAAGTCCTCCCGTGCGGCCTGGGCCCGCTCCGTGAGCTTCCGGGCGGTGTGCTCCAGCCAGGTGCGCTCCCGCACGCCCAGCACCTCGCGCCGCTCCGAGGACTCCTCCCCGGGTTCGGGCGCGTCGGGGACGGGGGAGTAGGGCGCGCTGCGCGCCCGCCCCCGCGCCTGTTGCACCAGACGGAAGTGGACGGGCATGTCCACCGCCATCCGGCCCAGCACGCCGGTGAGCCTGCGGGCGACGTCCTCGCCGCTCATGCCGGGCAGCAGGCCGCGCAGCAGCAGGCGGCGCCGCTGGTCGGGAGTGCGGCCCGCGTCGGCGTCGCGTCCGGAGGCCAGTTCGGCCAGTTTGCGCAGCAGGTAGTCGCCGGTGGCGGTGGAGACCATGGGCGGCTCCCCGACCCCGGACACGGCGCGCCCACGCAGGTCGGCGACGGGCACGGCGCTGCCGTCCTCGGTGAAGGAGACCGCCTCGCCCGGATGCACGTCCTCGGGCAGGTCGGCGGCGGGGTTGCCCCAGCCCGCGGTGAGCACCAGCATGGCCAGCGCCTCCTGGTCGACCACGTCCGAGGCGACCCGGGCCACGTCGCGGCGCTGCGCCCAGCGGCGCGGGCGCTCGGAGAACGCGCAGCGCACCCGGCCGTCGGCGGAGGCCTGCGGGTAGACGCGACGCAGGTTCTTGTAGGAGCGGTCCCGGCGCACGTCGTCCAGGGCGTCGCGCAGCCGGTGCGCGGCGGTACGGTCGACGTCGGTGCCGTCGGGCACGGCGCGGCGCATGCGCACGGCGACGACGCCCTCGGGATCGCCTCCGTGCACCGGGCACGGGCAGTGCTCGGCGCACAGGTCGACATAGTCGCAGAACTGTTCGGAGTGACCCGAGCAGCCCTGCGCGGTTCCGTCCGCGGAGCACGGCCCGCACCCCAGGACGCGCGTGAAGGTGCGCAGGAAGGCGGTGGAGCCGAACAACTCCCAGGCGGAGCAGTGGTGCGTGCTCACGAACTCTTCTCCCCGGTGGTCCGGGGCCGGGTCGCTTCCCCAGCCCTCCGGGAAAGCGCGTAAGAGAACGCGAGACCTCAGGTGACACCCCCGCGTCAACGGGAGGTCACCTATCAAATTAGGCCCACTGCGGGGGAAATGTCAATTGTTGGACTCCCGTACCAAGCTGCATGGATTCCTATAAACAAGCACAAAATGGATATCAGCAACAATGGCCTCAGTGTTTACGGGTTTTCCGGTCCGGCATGTCCCCCGGGGGGGTGCGTGCTGTGTCCGAGAGACTGCGGTGAGGGCGCGGCGCCGCCGGACCCGGAGGCCAGCTTGGCTGGCGGAGGAAGCGAGAGGAACGGAGGTCGCCGGATGCGGGTGGTCAACCTGACGCCGCATGTGGTGACAGTCGTGGACGAGAGGTCACGCGTCATCCGGCGCTGGCCCAGGTCGGCCCGACCGGCCCGGGTGGAGGCCGTCCGCGTCCCCGTGGGCCTGGAGGTCGCCGGGGTCCCGCTGATGGCGGAGGAGCGCACCCGGGCCAACCTTCCCGAACCCCAGGAAGGCGTGTGGTTCATCGTCTCCTCCGTGGTCGTCTCCGCCCACCCCGAACGCCGTGACCTGCTGGTGCCCTCCGACCTCGTGCGCGACGGCAGCGGCGTGGTCACCGCCTGCCGCTCCTTCGTCGTCAGCGGCGCCCCGGTGCGGCTCGGCCCCCGTCCGCGGGACGCGGAGGCGGTGCCCGAGGAGGCGGTGGGCGCCTAGGACCGACCGGAGGTGTTACCGGTGTGACGCGAGCGTCCCCGACCTGCGATGATCTCGTACTTATAGTCAATGTCGGCGCTCGAACCTCGCTATGAGTACAAGAAGCGTCACGGCGGAGAGCGGCGCCGCCGGACCCGGGCGCTGGAGAAACGGAGTCCCACCGCATAGCGTGGTCGTCCGACGCCCCCTCCCGGAACAGGACGCCGTGGACAGCCCCCGTGCCGCCGTCGTGCTCGTCGGACAGAACCCCACCCCCGCACTGCTGTCCTCGCTCACCCTGCGAGCCGACCACCTGGCCCTGGTCGCCAGTGACGGGACCCGGCCCCTGGCACGGCGCGTCGCCGCCGCCGTGGAGCGCCTGGCCTCCCCCGAGTCGGTGAGCGTGGTGAGCGTGGGGCCCGACCCGCACGACTTCGGTCCGGTCACCGACACCCTGGCCGCCCTGCACCGCGCCAACGGCGGCGAACCCTGGTACCTGGACTACACCGGCGGCACCAAGGTGATGAGCGTGGCCGCGGCCCTGCTGCACGAGCGGGCCCTGCCGCTGGACCGGCACCCCCGTGCCCGCCGCTGGCGCCACTACCTGGACGCGGTGCACGACCGCCTGCGCACCGCCGACGGCTCCCATCCGGGGCGCCCGCTGGTCAGCGACGGCGTCGACCTGCGGACCCTCGCCGGAATCCACGGCGCCCACTGGTTGGAGGACCGCGACCCCGAACCCGTCCGCCTCTTCGTCCAGGGCGGGCGCCAGGCCCTCCAGGCGCGCTTTCCCGACCTGTCCCCGGCCGCGCGGCGCGGCGTCGTCGCCGAGGGGCGCGTCCTGTCCCACCTGCTGCGCCACACGCGCCGCCGGTCCGACACCGAGGTCGTCGGGGCACGCCAGGTCGCCGACCCCCGCCACCCCGGGGGTTCCGTCGCCGACTTCGACGCCCTCCTGCGCCACCGCCACCGCGTGCTGTGCGTGGAGGCCAAGACCCGCCCCGAGGACGTCGTCGCCCGGGCCGGGTGGACGGTGGCCAAGGCCCGCCGGGTCTTCGGCACCGCCGTCCAGGTGCTGTTCGTCCACTCCGGGCCCGCGGTCCCCGGGCTGCGCGAACGCGTCACCGCCTACAACCCGGCGCTGACCGCCCGCAGCGTGCACGTGTGGAGCCTGGAGGACCTGCTGTCCCGGCTGACGTCGTTCGAGGACATCCGCAGGGCCTTCTTCCCGGGCCTGGCCCCCTCCGACACGGGCGGAACCCCGGCCTCCGGCCCCCTCCCCGCACCGCCGGAGGCCGCCGAGCCCCCGCCGCCCGAACGCCATCCCGTACCCGGGGACGGACCCGTCCTGGTCACCTCCCTGGGCGGCAGCCGCCTGGGCACCCTCACCGCCGTGCACGCCCACCGGCCCGCCCGCGCCCTGGTCCTGCCCTCCAGGCAGAGCGTGCGCGACCGGATGCGCGAGTCCGCCGCCCGGACCCTGCACGCCGCCGAGCACCCCGAAGCCCCGCACGCCGACGCCGCCCTGCTCAAGGAGACCGGATACCGCGACCGGGTCCGCTTCACACCCGACCCCGTGGACGGATCCGACGCCGACGCGGTCGCGGCCGCCGCCCACGGCTGGATCGCGCGCGAGCAGCGAGCCGACCCGCCGCCCCCGGTCGTCGCCGACATCACGACCGGCACCAAGGCGATGAGCCTGGGACTGGCCCTGGCCGCCCGCCGGACGGGCGCATGCGCCACCTACCAGCTGGCGCGCAGGCGGACCGTGGTCTGCCTGACCCACGGCGAGCTGCCCCTGCGGGGCCGCGCCAGCGTCGACTGGCACCTGGTCCTGCCCGGGTACACGCCGCTGCACGGCGACGGTGCGGAAGGCGGGGACGGGGGCGGTTCGCTGACCGGGAACGCCTGCCGGGCGGCCCGTACCCAGGTGGACACCGCCCTGCTCGACGCCGCCCGCACCGCACTCGTACGCGCGGCCAGCGGCCCGGTCCAGGTGTGGATGGACTCCTCCCTCACCGACCCCGAGGAGTGCCTGACCGCTCAGGAGCGGTCCAGCCTGGTGCTCACCTTCGAGGACCGGGCGGTGGGCCTGACCGCGCCCGGCTGGCGGCGGCGCCGCGACCCCGGCGGGGAGGCACGCGAGGTGGGCCGGGGCGCGTGGGCGCAGAGCGTGTTCGCCGCCACCGCCCACCTCAGCACGCGCTGCGACGTGGCGGGGACGGTGGTCGCCCTGACCCGGCCGGGAGGCGACGTCAGCCGCGCGGTCGAACTGGTGGACTGGATCGCCCACACGGACCCGTCACTGGACGGGGAGCCCGGCCGAATCGCGTTCGGCGACCCCCTGCGCCCCCTGGTGACGGTCGCCTCCCCCGGTGCCCTGCCCGCGCTGCTGGACACCGACGTCAGCCTGCTCTGACGCGCCGACAGCGCCGCCCCGGGCGTTCGGCCTGACCGTCTTTTTGCACGTCGGCGGACCCGTTCCGGAGGTTGCGCGCACCCCTTCCGGGCAGGATGGGAGGGCAGGCGGGCCGGGACGCGGGAACGGAGTCAGCGGTGCGGTGCGGGGTACGTGCCCCCGGACTCGGTGGGCTCATGGCGGTGGTGCTGGTCGCCGCATGCTCTCCTCCCGCCGACGACCCCTTCCTCGGGCAGGACGTCGTCTGGCGGCCCTGTCACGGGAGCGCGGAGACCGCCGAACCGGCAGACGGGAACAGCGACCCCTCCGCGCAGGGGGCCCCGCCCACCGCACGCGGCACCGAACCGGCCACGCGCGCCACCGGCCCCGCCGACCGGGAACCCGACGCGGAGTGGCTGGAGAGCCTGGAGTGCGGCACGGTCACGGTCCCCCTGGACCACGACGAGCCCGGCGGGAGGACCCTCGACATCGCCCTGGTCCGCGCGCCCGCCAGCGGCCCGCCGGAGGAGCGCCTGGGCTCCCTGGTCGTCAACCCGGGCGGCCCCGGCGCCTCCGGGGTCCGAGCCCTGGGCTCGCCCCCGTTCGGCGACGACGTCCGAGCCGCCTTCGACCTCGTCTCCTTCGACCCGCGCGGAGTCGGAGGCAGCGGCGGCTTCGCCTGCGGGGACCGGTACGCCCTGGTCGAGGCGCGCCAGGACGTGGCCGGTACCGATCCCGGCGACCTGGGCGCCGCCGAGCTCCAACCCCTGGAGGACGCCGCCCGCAGGTACGCCCGGGCCTGCACGGAGACCGTGGGGGAGGAGTTCCTGACCCGCCTCGGCACCGCCCACGTCGCCCGCGACCTCGACATCGTCCGCGACGCCCTGGGGGAGGAACGGTTGAACTTCGTCGGCCACTCCTACGGCGCCCACCTCGGCGCCCTCTACACCCACCTGTACCCCGACCGCGTCCGGGCGGTGGTCCTGGACGGCGCCGTGGCGACCGGAACCTCCAACGCGCGGGCCGCCGTCGACCAGGTCGCCGCCCTCCAGAGCACCTGGAACACGTTCGTGGCCCACTGCGCCCAGGACGCGGCCTGCCCGTTCGCCGGAGCGGACCGCGCACCCGGTTCCGGCGGCTCCGGAACCCTCAGCGAGGCCGACGCCCGGGCGGCCGCCCTCCTGCGCGGCCTCGACCGCGCCCCCGCCGAGGCCGAGGGGATCCCGGTGGACGGTCGCACACTGATGACCATGGTCGTCATGGAGCTGTCCCGCGAGGACGGCTGGGACCTGCTCACCGACCTGTTCACCGCCCTCGCCGAGGACGACGCCGAGGGGACCGGGCGCCACCTCGGGCGGCTCTACGACCGCACCTTCGGCGCGTACGCGCGGGCGGGCTCCGGCGAGGTCGTACCGGGGACGGAGCACCAGGACGCGAGCGCGGTGTTCACCGCCGTGAACTGCGCCGACCGTGTCGACCCGGTGACCGTGCAGGCCTACCGTGACGCTGCCGACGAGGCGGCCGACCTGGCCCCGCTGTTCGGGCCCGACCCGGTGTGGGACCACCTGCCGTGCGCGTACTGGCCCCGGACGGAGGAGGCCCCCGCGGCGACCGCGCCGGACGCACCCCCGGTCGTGGTCGTGGGCGCCGTCGGCGACCCCGCCACCCCCTACTCCTGGGCCGAGGACCTGGCCGAGCGGATGGAGACCGCCACCCTGGTCACCTACGAGGGCGCGGGGCACACCGTCTACGGCACGGGCCGCAGTCCGTGCGTGGACGACGCGGTGGACGCCTACCTGCTCACCGGCGAGGTCCCCGAACCCGGGCTCACCTGCCCCGGCGCACCCGACTGAGGTGCCCCGGAGCCGCACCCGCGCCCGCGTCCGCACCCGCGCCCGCGCCCGTGTACGCGGTCCGGCGCGTACACTCCAGTCATGGCCGATACGCGCGCGGTGGAGCAGGGTCCGTTCCGGACCGCCCTCCTCCTGGGCTCGGCCACCGCGTCCCTCTCGACCGTCAGCCTGTCGACCTCCGTCCTCCCGGCGACGCCCCGCACCGGCCTCACGGCCCTGCACGGCCACGGTTAGCGACCTCTCCACGTAGTCCCGGCCGCCCCGGAGGCGGTCGCGCCCGCGACCTCCCGCGTCCCGCGGCTCGTCACTCTCCGCGCGCACCGCGCGCCTCTCCGCCTCCGCCCGAGCCCCCGCCGGGCCGGACCGGGGCTCTCTCCCGAGTCCCGCACCACTCTCCACGCCAGCCGGCCCCGTCGGCTGCGTCCGCGGGTGCGGCCGCGCCCACGGCGTCGGCCGCACCACTCCCGAAGGGACCTCCCGTGAAACTGAGCGAACTGCTGTACGGCCACGACCACCAGGTACTGCACGGAGACCAGGACACACCGATCACCTCGGGGCCGTGCCTGGACGTCGACCGCGTGACTCCCGGTTCGCTCTACATCGCCCTGCCCGGACATCGCGAGGGCGGCCTCGAGGCACTCGGGGAGGCGCTCGCCCGCGGGGCCGCCGCCGTGCTCGTCGAGGGTCCGGCCCCGGCCGTGGACCGGCCGACGGACACCGGCGCGTGCGTGGTCCGGGTGCCGGACGCGCGGATCGCGACGGCACTGGTCTCGGTGCGCTACCACGGTGAACCGGGACGCGCCATGGACGTGGTCGCCGTCACCGGCACCAACGGCAAGACGTCGGTGTCGTCCATGTACGAGTCGCTGCTGACGCTCTCCGAGGGCGCCCGGGTGGGGGTCGTCGGGACCTCCGGGGCCCGGGTCGGCGGCGAACCGATCCCCATGCCGAGGTCCGTGCTGAGCACGCCGGAGTCACCGGACCTCCAGTACCTGCTGGCGTGTATGCGCGAGCGGGGCAGCGACAGCGTCGTGCTGGAGGCGACGTCGATGGGACTGCTCAACCACAGGGTGGACGGCTCCTTCGTCGACGTCGGGGTCTTCACCAACCTGACCCAGGACCACCTGGACGACCACGGCACGATGGAGAGCTACACGGAGGCGAAGATGCTCCTGTTCCGGGGCATGTGCCGACGCGCCGTGGTCAACGCCGACGATCCCGTGGGCGCCGCGATCCCGGCCGTGATGCCCGGCGCCGTGACCACCTACGCCGTCGACGCGGACGCCGACTACCGGGCGACGGACCTGGTCGTCGACGCCTCGGGAACGCGCTTCGTCCTGCACCACGGCGGCCACAAGTACCCGGCGGCGATCCCCGTCCCGGGCCGCTTCTCGGTGTCCAACGCGCTGGCCGCGGTGGCGGCCTGCCACGTCCTGGGGCACGACCTGGGCGCGCTGGTGGAGGCCCTCGACCGGATGCCGCAGATCCCGGGCCGGTTCGAGCACTTCGGCACCCCCGAAGGGGTCTCCGTCATCGTGGACTACGCCCACTCGTCCGACTCGCTGGACAAGGTCCTGTGCACGATCCGCGGGTTCGCCCCGCGCCGGGTGCTCACCGTCTTCGGCTGCGGCGGCGACCGGGACACCACCAAGCGCGCCCGGATGGGTGAGATCGCGGCCACCTACTCCGACCTGTGCGTCCTCACCTCGGACAACCCCCGGTACGAGGACCCGGAGGCGATCATGGACCAGGTCGTCCCGGGCATCGAGGCGGTCGGCACGCCCTTCGCGCGGATCGGCGACCGGCGCGGTGCCATCGCCCTCGCGCTGTCCTCGGCCGAGCCGGGCGACGTCGTCCTCGTCGCGGGCAAGGGCAGCGAGACCCACCAGAGCGTCGGCGGCGACCTCATCCCCTTCGACGACATGACGGTCGTGCGCTTCGGGATGGGCTACAGCTTCGAGGCCGCCGCCTCGTCCACCCAGAACACGGTCCGCTCCGCGCCGCGCGCACCGGCCACGGGGGCCTCGTCCACGCTGCCCCCGGCCAGGCCCAGCCGCACGGCCTCGGCCTTGCCCTCGCCCGAGGCCAGCACCCATACCTCGCGGGCCGTCCGGATCGACGGCAGCGTCAGGGTGATCCGCTGCGGCGGGGGCTTGGGCGAGTCGTGCACCGCGGCCACCGACGCCTCGTCCTCGCGCACCCCCGGCAGACCCGGGAAGAGCGAGGCCACGTGCGCGTCCGGGCCCACGCCCAGCAGGCACACGTCGAACACGGGCACCGGCCCCCGGGCCCGCGCGGCCACCGCCAGCTCCCGGCCGTAGCGGGTGGCGGCGTGCTCGACGTGGTCGCCGTCCATCCCGTCGGAGGCGGGCATCGGGTGCACGTTGTGCGCGGGTACCGGGACCGCGTCGATCAGCGCCGCGCACGCCTGGGTCTCGTTGCGCTCGGGGTCCTTGTCCGGCAGGAAGCGCTCGTCACCCCACCACAGGTGCACGTGCGACCAGCTGATCCCGGCCTCCCGGGCGTGGTCGCGCACCGCCTCCAGGGTGCGGATGCCGATCCCGCCCCCGGTCAGCACCAGGTGGAAGTCGCGCCTGTCCGCCTCGGCCTGGACGATCATGTTCACCAGCTTCAACGCGACGCTGTCGGCCAGCGCCCCCGCGTCGGAGTGGCGGACGATCTCCGGTTCGCTCATCCTCGTGCTCCGCTTCCGGAGAGCAGCGGCTCCAGGTGTTTGGCCGCGCTCTCGTAGATCTCGTCGGGGTCCAGACGGCGCAGTTCCTCGGCCAGGGCACCGGAGGCTGCGCGCCGCGCCAGGGCCACCGTCTGGTCGGGCTGCCCGAACCGCGACAGCGTGGCCACCCGGCCGTCCACCCGGGAGATCGCGATGTCCCCCTGGTCGGTGGTCAGGCGGACCTCGGTCAGGCCGGGGCCGTGCGAGGTCTCGCGGGCCACAGGCACGTCCAGCCGGTCCGACAGCCACGCCGCCAGCAGCTCGGCGCTCGGGTAGTGCGACTCCGCCGTCACGCTGGCCGAGGTCACCCAGCCGCAGGGCTGGTCCATGGCGCTGGCCAGCAGCGAGCGCCACGGCGTCAGGCGGGTCCAGGTCAGGTCGGTGTCGCCCGGGCTGTAGTGGGACACCCGCTCCAGCAGGTCAGCCACCGGGTCCGGGGCGCGCAGCGCGTCGGTGATCCGGCGCTGGGCCAGGCGGCCGATGGGGTCCGCGGCCGGGTTGGCCGGGCCCACGCCCGGCCACCACACCACCACCGGCGCCTCGGGCACCAGCAGCGGGGTGACCACCGAGTCCGCGTGCCCGCCCAGCGGCCCGTACAGCCGCAGCAGCACCGCCTCGCCGGGTCCTGAGGTGCCCGGGCGGCGGATCTCGGCGTCGATGGCCGGTTCGGCGTCGGGGTCGCGCCGTACCAGCGCCACCACCCGCGAGGGGTGCTCGCGGCCCGCCTCGGTGGCGGCGCGCACCGCGTCGTAGTGGTCGGCCTCGTCGGTGACGATGACCAGGGTCAGGACCATGTTCATGGCACCGCCGCCCACGCTGAGCCGCTCGGCCATGAGCGCCTCGGTGATCTGCGAGGTCGTGGTGCGCGGCAGGTAGAGCGTCATCGGTTCCTCCAGGCGGGGTCGTGTCTGGTCACGGACGCCGCCACTGGCGGCCGTCCCTGGAGAGCAGCTGCTCCGCCGACTCCGGGCCCCAGGTGCCCGAGCCGTACTGCTCGGGCTGGCCCGCCTTGGCCCAGTACTCCTCGACCGGGTCCAGGATCCGCCAGGACAGCTCGACCTCCTCCTGGCGCGGGAACAGCGGCGGGTCGCCGATGAGCACGTCCAGGATGAGCCGCTCGTAGGCCTCGGGGCTGGCCTCGGTGAAGGACTGCCCGTAGGCGAAGTCCATGCTCACGTCGCGGACCTCCATGCTGGCCCCCGGCACCTTGGAGCCGAAGCGCAGCGTCACGCCCTCGTCGGGCTGGATGCGCAGCACCAGGGCGTTCTGCCCCACCTCGCTGACGTCGGTGCGGGGGAACAGCTGCTGCGGCGCGGCCTGGAACACCAGCGCGACCTCCGTCACCCTGCGTCCCAGCCGCTTGCCGGTGCGCAGGTAGAAGGGCACGCCCGCCCAGCGCCGGGTGTCCACCGACAGCTTCAGCGCCGCGTAGGTCTCGGTCACCGAGTCGGAGGGGATGCCCTCCTCCTCCAGGTAGCCGCGCACCGCCGCGCCGCCCTGCCAGCCCGCCGCGTACTGGCCGCGCGCGGTGCCCGTGGACAGGTCCTCGGGCAGCGACACCGACGCCAGCACCTTCTCCTTCTCCGCGCGCAGCGCGTCCGCGCTGTAGGAGATGGGCTCCTCCATCGCCACCAGGGCCAGCAGCTGGAGGAGGTGGTTCTGGATGACGTCGCGGGCCGCGCCGATGCCGTCGTAGTAGCCCGCCCGGCCGCCCACGCCGATGTCCTCGGCCATGGTGATCTGCACGTGGTCCACGTAGCTGCGGTTCCACAGGGGCTCGAAGAGGGTGTTGGCGAAGCGCAGGGCCAGGATGTTCTGGACCGTCTCCTTGCCCAGGTAGTGGTCGATGCGGAACACCGATGAGGGCGGGAACACGTCGTCCACCACCGCGTTGAGGTCCCGGGCGCTCTCCAGGTCGTGGCCGAAGGGCTTCTCGATCACCACCCGCCGCCACGGCCGGACCCCGCCCTCCGAGACCTGGTCCTCCTCGGGCTCGGCCAGCCCGCACCGCTTGAGCTGCTTGACCACGGTGGGGAACAGCTTGGGTGGCAGCGACAGGTAGAACGCGTAGTTGCCGCCGGTGCCGCGCCCGGTGTCCAGCGTGCGCACGCAGTCGGCCAGGCGGTCGAACGCGTCGTCGTCGTGCAGCTCGCCCTGGACGAACCGGACGCCCTCGCTGAGCTGGCGCCACACGTCCTCGCGGAACGGGGTGCGCGCGTGCTCGCGCACCGCCCGGTAGGCCTCGTCGGCGAAGTCCTGGTCCTCCCAGTCCCGGCGGGCGAACCCCACCAGGCCGAAGCCCGGCGGCAGCAGCCCCCGGTTGGCCAGGTCGTAGATGGCCGGCAGGAGTTTCTTGCGTGCCAGGTCGCCCGTGACGCCGAAGAGCACCAGCACGCTGGGTCCGGCGATGCGGGGCAGTCTGCGGTCCAGGGCGTTGCGGAGCGGGTTGGGTACCGCTCCCGGCATCACCGGTTCTTTCAAGTTCCCGTCTTTCCTGTCGAGAGTGGCCGGTGGGACGCTGGGCGCCGTCCCCGCCGGGGGCGGGGGTGGGGGACGG
>NZ_JAAXPG010000033.1 GCF_012396365.1 Nocardiopsis alborubida
CCCACCCCCGCCCCCGCGCGCCGCAGGCTCCAGTTCCGCGAACTCGGCGTGCTCCTGGCCGTGGTGATCCTCGTGGCCGCCACGTGGATGTACAACCCCGGGTTCCTGTCCAGCCAGGGCGTACGCGACCTGTTCCTGGGCGCCACCGTCCTGTCCGTCCTCGCCGTCGGCCAGGCCCTGGTCCTGATCACCAAGAACGTCGACCTCTCGGTCGGCTCGATCATGGGCCTGTCGGCCTTCGGCACGGGTCTGCTGTTCGTGACCTTCCCCGGCCTGCCCGTCCCCGTCGCGATGCTCGCCGGGGTCGCCATCGGCCTGGTCGCGGGCCTGCTCAACGGCCTGCTGGTCACCACCGTGCAGGTCCCCGCCCTGGTCGTGACCCTGGGCACCCTGTACGCCTACCGCGGCCTCAACCACTGGTGGGCCGGGGGCGAGCAGGTCAACGCCCACGACATGCCCGACTCCTTCCTGCTCCTGGGCCGCTTCAGCGTCCTGGGGGTGCCCCTGCCCGCCGCGGTCGCCATCGTCGTGGTCGCCGCCGTGGGCTTCTACCTCGCCGGCTACCGCTCCGGCCGCGAGCTGTACGCCATCGGCTCCAACGCCGACGCCGCACGGCTCTCGGGCATCCCCGCCTCGCGCCGCATCACCTGGGCCTTCGCCGCCAACGGCGCCCTGGCCGGGCTGGCCGGGGTGCTCTTCGCCGCCCGCTACGGCACCGTCGACTCCACCGTCGGCACCGGCATGGAACTCCAGGTCGTCGCCGCGGCCGTGGTCGGCGGCGTGGCCATCGCGGGCGGTGTGGGCACCGTCTACGGCGCCGCGCTCGGCGCCGTCCTGCTCACCACCATCACCGCCGCCCTGCCCATCTGGCAGATCAACCAGTTCTGGCACCAGGCGGTGGTGGGCGCACTCATCCTGGCCGCCATCGGCCTGGACCGGCTGCTCGCGGTGCGTACCGCGCGCAGGCTTCGAGGAGGAGGTGCCCGTGGCGCCTGAACGCACCGTCACCGCGCCCGCTCCGGACCGGGTCCCCGAGGGCGCCCCGGACCGGGGCCCCGGTCGGCCCGCACGGATCCGGTCGCTGCTCTCGGCCCGCGAGATGCCGGTGGTGAGCGCGCTCGTGGTCACCCTGCTGGCCGCCGGGCTGTTCGTGGACATGTTCGCCACCGCGCGCAACATCGACTTCCTGGTGCTGAGCGTGGCCGCCATCGCCCTGATGGCCCTGCCGATGACGCTCATCGTCATCACCGGCGAGATCGACCTGTCGGTGGCCAGCACCCTGGCCCTGACCAGCGCCACCCTGGGCGTGCTGTGGGAGGCCGGGGTCGCCATCGAGACGGCCCTGTGGATCTGCCTGGCCGTGGGCGCGCTGCTGGGCGCCCTCAACGGGTTCCTGGTCACCGTGTGCGGGCTGCCGTCCCTGGCCGTGACCATCGGCACCATGGCCCTGTACCGGGGCCTGGCCTACGTGCTGCTCGGCGACCGCGCCGTGGCCAGCTACCCCCAGAGCTGGGTCAGCGGCGCCCGGGAGTCCTTCCTGGGCGTCCAGGGCCTGCCGTGGATCGCCGTGGCGGTCCTGGTCCTGGCCGTGGCGTTCGGGGTGCTGCTGCACGCCACCGCCGTCGGCCGCTCGCTGTTCGACATCGGCAACAACGACGAGGCCGCCCGCTTCACCGGCGTGTCGGTGCGCTGGACCAAGTTCTGGCTCTTCACGCTCAGCGGAGTGGTGGCCGCCGGCGCCGGGGTCTTCTGGACCCTGCAGTACGGCACCTCCCGCGCCGACACCGCCTTCGGCCTGGAACTGCAGGTCGTGGCGGCCGTCCTGCTCGGCGGAGTGTCGATCTTCGGCGGGGTCGGCTCGATCCTGGGCGTGATGAGCGGCGTCGTGCTGCTGGGCGCCATCCGCAACGCCCTCCAGCTGTTCGGCATCAGCAGCGAGGTCCTCCAGATCGTCACCGGCCTCATCCTCATCGCCTCCGTCGTCACCCCCAACCTCGTGGCCCGGCTGCGCGCCAGACGCGCACCCGGACCCAGCCCCTCCTCAGCTCCGGCCGCGGCACCGTCCGCCGCGTCCGCCCCCACCAAGGGAGAACACTCATGACCCAGGGCCGCCCACGCCACCTGTTCCTGGCCGCGTCCGCGTTCGCGGTGCTGATGACCGCCGCCTGCGGCGGGGGCACCACCATCGAGGACGCCCAGGAGGAGAACGAGACCGGGCCGACCGGCACCGCCGACCCGGACGCGCAGATCCCCGAGGGCCTGAAGATCGACTTCCTGCCCAAGCAGCTCAACAACCCCTTCTTCGAGATCGTCAACCAGGGCGGCACCGAGGCCGTCGAGGAGGTCGGCGGAACGGCCACCGAGCGCGGCGGCACCGAGGCCACGGCCGACTCCCAGGTGGAGTACATCAACGCGGCCAGCCAGGCGGGCAGCGACGTCATCGTGATCGCCGCCAACGACCCCGACGCGGTCTGCCCGGCGCTCAACGAGGCCCGCGACAACGGCGCGGCCATCGTCGGCTACGACTCCGACGCCAACTGCACCGACGTGTTCGTCAACCAGTCCTCCACCGAGCTCATCGGCCGCACCCTGGTCGAGATGATCGCCGAGGACCTGGGCGGCGAGGGCACCTTCGCGGTGCTGTCGGCCACCCCCAACGCCACCAACCAGAACGCCTGGATCGCGGCGATGGAGGAGGTGCTCGCCGAGGAGGAGGAGTACGCCGGCCTGGAGCTGGTCGAGACCGTCTACGGCAACGACGACGACCTGGAGTCCTTCCAGGAGATGCAGGGCCTCATGCAGTCCCACCCCGACCTGGACGGCGTGGTCTCGCCGACCACCGTGGGCATCGCCGCGGCGGCCCGCTACATCAGCGACTCCGAGTACCAGGGCGAGGTCGCCGTCACCGGTCTGGGCACGCCCAACCAGATGCGCGAGTTCGTGGACGACGGCACCGTGAGCCAGTTCGCCCTGTGGAACCCGCTCGACCTGGGCTACCTGGCCGGGTACACCGGCGCCGCGCTCAAGGCCGGGCAGATCACCGGCGCCGAGGGCGAGACCTTCACGGCCGGGCGCCTGGGCGAGTTCACGTTCGAGACCGACGGGGAGATCGTGCTCGGCCCGCCGCAGGTCTTCGACGCCGGGAACGTGGACGACTTCGACTTCTGAGTCCGCCCCCGAGACTGCCGCCGGGGCCGCCCCCGTCCGGGGCGGCCCCGGGGCGCCGGGAGCCTTCCGCGGCCCTGCGCACCCCTTCCGCCCGGTAGCCGTTCCCGCGGCCGTGGAGGCGTCTCCCGCGCGCCCGGCACACGGAAAGCGGGCCCGGGCGGCTCCGCCCGGCCCGACGTGCCGCAATCCGTACTGCTTCGTACATAACCGTCATGGTCTGTCACGCCTTCTCCAGACCCGTCCCACAGGAAGGACGTCCGTGCAGCGCGTCTGCTTCATCCTCAAGGTCCGCCGGGAACGCCTCGCCGAGTACCGGGAACGGCACGCCCAGGTGTGGCCGGAGATGCGCGAGGCCCTCAGCGCCACCGGCTGGCACAACTACTCGCTGTTCTGCACCGAGGAGGGCATGGTCGTCGGCTACCTGGAGACCGAGGACTTCGAGGCCGCCCGCGCCGCGATGGCCGAGACCGACGTCAACGCCCGCTGGCAGGCCGAGATGGCGCCGTTCTTCGAGGGTCTGCCCGGCCGCCCCGACGAGGGGATGGTGCCCCTGACCGAGGTCTTCCACCTCGCCTGACCGCCGCCTCGCCCGACCCCCCACGAGAGGAACCGCCGTGCCCCCCGCCCCGCGCTCCCCGCTGCGCGCCCTGGCCGGACTCGCCTCCGGCGCCCTGGCGCTGACCCTGGCCACGACCCTCACCGGACCGGCGACCGCCGCCGCCGACACGGCCGCCCCGGCGGCCGCCACGCCCTCGGCCACGCCGCTGGGCAGCTGGACCCTGGACGAGAACGCCCTGTACTTCGTCTCCTACGACGGCCTGGTCAACAACGGCTCCTACCAGCAGTCCGGCATCCTCACCCACGGCCGGTACCAGTACGCCGCCTGGTACACCGAGGACCGCCACGCCCTCCTCGCGCGCCGCTCCCTCGACGGCGGCGCCTGGCGGACCGTCCGCCTGCCCCACCGGCTGAGCGTCGACGACTCGCACAACTCCATCTCGCTGGGCGTCTCCGCCGCGGACGGACGCCTGCACGTGGGCATGGACACCCACAACACCCCGATCCACTACACGCGGTCCGCGCCCGGGCTGGTCACGGGCGGGGCGGACTGGAGCGCCGACTCCTTCGAGCCGATCCAGCGCGACCTGGCGGGCCTGGACACCGGCTCGATGACCTACCCCCGCTTCGTTCCCACACCCGACGGCGGCCTCCAGTTCGCCTACCGCACCGGCGGTTCGGGCGACGGGACCCAGGAACTCGCCGAGTACGCCGACGGGGGGTGGACCCACCTGGGCGCCTGGTCGTCGCCGGACGGCTCCTACGAGGCCAACGGGGCGGTCAGCGACAGCCGCAACATGTACCTGCACGGGATCGGCTACGGCGACGACGGACGGCTGCACGCCTCGTTCACCTGGCGCGAGACCGCGGCGGGCGGGGACATCCTCTGCCACCCGGGCGGGCTGTCCAACCACGACACCGGCTACGTCTACAGCGACGACGCCGGACGCACCTGGCGTACCGACGACGCCCGCCTCGCCGCGGTCACGGGCACCCGGATGCGGGTCTCCGTGGACACCCCCGGACACGTCGTGGACCCCCTGCCGCCCGACTACGCGCTCATGAACCAGGAGTCGCAGGCGATCGACTCCTCGGGCAACCCGCACGTGGTCATCAGCTACCGGCCGGGCAGGTTCGGGCACTGCTCGACCGACTTCGTCGACGACCGCAGACGGCAGGGGCGCACCTTTCACCTGCACCAGGACGACGCCGGGACCTGGCACAAGGTGGAGCTGCCCGAGCCGCTGGACGCCTTCGGCCGCTCCCGTCTGGTGCTCACCGAGGACGACACCGCCTACGTGGTCATGCCCTTCGGCCGCATCCTGGCCGCCACCGCCGACACCGGGTGGAGCGAGTGGACCACGGTCCACGACGGCGCGGGCGTCGACGCGTTCGGTGAGGTGCTGGTGGACGAGTCCCGGGTGGCCTCGGAGGGGATCCTGTCCGTCTTCTACCAGGAGGCCGGTTCGGGACCGTCCACGCCCATCCGCGTGGCCGACTTCCGGCTCGGCTGACCGGTGAGGGGCCCGGCCGGGCCCCTCACCGTCGCCGGGGATCACTCGGCGGGCAGGTCCACGCGGATCTCCCCGCCGAGCGACGCGCCGCCCTCCAGTTCCAGGTCGTCGCCGCTCCAGAACCGGCCCGGGTCGTAGTACCCGGGCAGGCGCCCCGGGGGCAGCAGCCCCATGGCCTCGTAGGTCAGGGCGATCACCTCGGCGCAGTAGGCGGTCTCCAGCGCGCGCTCGCGCGGGCCCCGGCCGAAGGGCAGCCGCCGCAGGGGCAGGCGCCCGCGCGCCCAGCGGGCGGCCATCTGGGTGGTGGAGGGGAAGGGGGTGCCGTTGAGCCGGGCGACCGTGCGCAGGGCGGCGTCCTCCATCGCGCCGTCCGCCAGGGGGTCGAGCTGGCGCAGCCAGCCGCGCTGGCCGTACTTGCGGCCCCACACCAGGACGGCGTCGCGCAGGTCGTGCAGCTGTACGCCGCGCTGGTGCCTGCCGGTCCACACGTCGGGCAGGGACCGGCCGAGTTCGGCGTGCCACATCAGCGGCGGCAGGTCCTCGACCACGATGGACATGCCGACGTGGTTGACCGGGCTGTTGGTGGTGATCTGGATGGCGCGGTCGGCCGCGCTCGTGCCGCGGAAGACCCAGACGTCACCGGTCCGGGTGAGCTCCAGCGCCTCGTTCAGGGACATGCTCGTGTCTGCCACACCAGTAGCCTAGGGAACATGCGTTGGTGGAAGGCCCTTGGAGTGGCCGCTTTCGTGGGCGTCGCGGCGACCGGTGCGGTGATCGCGCGGTCCGAGCGTCAGCGCCGTGCCTACACCCCCGAACAGGTCAGGGAGCGGTTGCGCGAGCGCGCCGCCCGGGCCGAGGCCGCCGGGACGGACGGGACGCCCGGAACGGTCGTGGAACCGGGGGAGGACCTCGGGGCGCCCGCGCGGCGCCGTCGGATGTCCGGGCTGGCCGCGGGGGTGCGGCGTTCCGCGGCGGCGGCCCTGGGATGGCTTCGGGGCCGCGTCGACCGCTCGGTCTGAGGGCAGCCGTCAGAGCGCGGTGGCCGGCCGGTCCGGGTCGGCCAGGCGTGGGACGCCGGGAACGGCCAGCGGCAGGAGCGTGGTCACCAGCCCGGCCACGGCGGCGCCGACCAGCACGGGGCGCGGGCCCACGGTCTGGGCCAGGGCCCCGGCCAGCGCGTAGCCGACCGGTTCCAGCGCGAAGCTGCCCACCTCGTCGACGCTGATCACCACGCTGAGCAGGTCCTGGGGGATCGCCCGTTGCAGGGCGGTGTACCAGTACACGCCCAGGAGCATGAAGCCCGTGCCGGTGGCGGCGTAGCCGGTCAGCAGCAGCCAGGCGGGCACGGTCGCGGCCAGGCCCAGCAGGACCAGCGGGTAGACGAGCACGCCCGCCAGGGAGACCAGGCCGGGGCGCGCCGGGTTCCAGCGGGCGGCGACGACCCCGCCCAGCAGCTGGCCCGCCGACATGCACGACAGCGCCAGCCCGTAGACGGGTTCGGCGTAGGAGTCGGCGACCACGATCGGCAGCAGGGTGAACCCGGGGGCGAGGGTGGCCGGCGCCTGCACGGTGGCGACCGCGATGATCGCCACCACCCAGGGCCGCCGCACCACCTCGCGCAGCCCCGCCCGGAAGTTCGCGCCCATCGTGGCCCCGGAGCGCTCGGCGGACGGCGCCGCCTCGCGCACCAGCGCCAGCACGGCGCCGCCCACCGCGAAGGCGGCGGCGATCAGCGCGAACACCGCCCGTGCCTCCAGGGCGGCGAGCAGCACCCCGGCCGCGGCGGGGCCGGTCACGCCCATGCCGCGTCCCACGACGTTGCGCAGGGCGTTGGCCTCCCGCAGCCGGTCGCCGGGGACCAGCAGCGGCATGATCGATCCGGTGGCGGGTTCGCTCACCGAACCGGCCGCGCCGCTGGCCGCCGCCAGGCACACGAACCAGGGAGCGGAGTCGGGACCCAGGGCGAAACCGAGCATGACCGCGCACTGCGCCAGGTCGCCCGCGGCCAGGGCGGTGGACTTGCGGACCCGGCTCACCAGGGCGCCCGCCAGCAGGGTGCACAGGGATCCCGCCACACCGCGCGCGCCCAGGACCAGGCCCAGGAGCAGCGGCCCGTGCCCGGCCAGCACCAGGCCGACCACGGCCACGGGCAGCATCGCCGAGCCGAGTTCGCCGGCGCCCCTGCCCGCGAGGAGGAGGCGGAACCCCCGGTGGCGCAGGGTCGGGGGCAGCGCACGCGCGCGCATGGGGCCTCCTCGGGAAAAGCCCCCAGTGTGCCGGTGGTCCCCGCGGCCCGGCGAGTGGTTTTCCGGCGATCGCGGGAGGGGGAGCCGCCTCCCGCGACCTCCGCGGCGGGGAGGGGCCGAGGTGTTCCCGCGTGTTCCACGGGTAGGGGGTCGTGTTCCAGGCGGGGCGTGCGTCCCCGGGACGGGGAGCTTTGTTACCCACCGGTACTACCGACTGGTAGCTTTGCTCTGTCGTGATGGCCGTACGGCCGCACCCGGACACGGACAGCGAGGAATCAAGCAGTGCACGAGGGCGTCCTCATCCGGCCCCGACCCGTCCCCCGGGCCCGCTTCCGGATCTTCCTGCTGCACCACGCGGGCGGGTCCTCCCTGGGCTACCGGCCCTGGGTGCGCCACTTCCCGGCCGACTGGGAGGTGTGCCTGGTGGAGGCGCCCGGACGCGGCCGGAGCTCGGCGGACAAGCCCTTCCGCGACGCCGGGGAGCTCGCCCGCCACCTGCGCGCGCACCTGGCCCCCGAACTGGACCCGCCCTTCGGGTTCTTCGGCCACAGCATGGGCGCGCTCCTGGCCTACGAGCTGACCGCCCTTCTGGCCGCCGACGGCCCCGCCGCCCCCGCCTGGCTCGGGGTGTCGGCGTGGAGCCCTGCCCCGGGCCCCGAGCGCGACGAGCCCCGGCACCTGCTGCCCTCCGAGCAGCTGCGCCGGAGCATCGCCCGCATGGGCGGGACCGCCGCCGGGTCCCCGTCCGACCCCGAACAGTGGAAGCTCGTGGAGCCGCTGATCCGCGCCGACCTCGAACTCGTCGACACCTGGCGCCCGGATCCGGGCGCCCCGCCGCTGCGGACGCCGCTGTCGGCCTTCGGCGGCCGGGACGACCCCGGCGTCACGCCCGAGCGCCTCGCCGCCTGGGACGGCTGCGCCTCGGGACCGGTGGAGCGCCACATCCTGCCCGGCGAGCACTTCTACTTCGTCGGCCGGATCGGCGACGTGGTCACCCGCATCGTCAAGGACGTCCAGGCCGCTCTGCCCCGGGAGGTCTAGACACATTGTCCCGTGGCGTTCGGTGCCCGTTCAGCCCCGGAACTCCTCGGTGTTCCACGTCCGCCAGACACTCCGTGTGTTGGGCACTCCGGGACGGTCGAGGAGCCAGAGGACATAGGCGGCGTGGCGGCGCGCCCACGGATGCTCCGACCCGGCGGCCACAGCCAGCCTGTCGCGCAGGTCCCCACCGTCCAGGACGCGGGCCACCCGCACGTACTCGCGGTCCTTGCAGCGGTAACGCCGCCGGACGACGGTCTCGACCAGGTCGCTGAGCCTGGTCCTGACCGCCTCGTCGTGCCCGGCGACCGCCACATCGCGTAGGAGACGTTCCTTCGTGCCCCATTTCTTGGCGTGCAGGGTCCACTCCCTCGGGTACTTCGCCTCCCACTCCAGGTAGAGCAGCGCGTAGGGGAGGCCGGGCCATGCCCTGACGTCCCCGGCGGGACGGTTCCACAACGCGTCGGGCAGTGTGTGCCTCTGGGCCTCTCTGAGCGGCGCGTAGGCCCTGAGGTGCTCCGCCTTCCGGTACCGCTCCCGATCCTCGGGGAGCGGGGTCCGCAACCACTCGTTGAACCGGGCGACGGCGTCCCCGACGTTCCTCTGGACCTGGGAGAGGCGGACCAGGGCCCCGGCGCGTTCGGCGGGATCGTCCGCCGTCAGTCCGTACGTCCAGCCCAGTCGCGCGTCCCACGCACGGCCGTCATCGCCGTCCGTTCCCGAGCCCGGTCGCCCTGTCACCCGTTCCACCTCTCCTCCGCTCCCGCCGGGGCGTCAGAGGCCGACCGCGATGACGTAGCCGGGCCCGTCCGCCGCCAGCTCCACCCGCTCCGCGCCCTCCAGGTCCGCCCGTGCCCCGCCGCCTCGGGCGAGCACCTCCAGTCCCGGGACGTCCAGGTCGGCCAGGGCCGCGGACAGCGCCCCGTGCGGGCCGTCGGCCAGGTGCACCAGCACCACCTGGCCGCCGAGCGAACGCAGGAAGGTCATGTGGTGCGGGCCCGCGTCCAGCCAGCGCAGACCGCCGGTCTGGAGCGCGGGCAGCTCCCGGCGCAGGGCCAGCAGCCGGGTGTGGGCCTCCATCGTTCCCAGGTCCCACGCCTCGGGCCGGTGCCAGGGCATCGGCCTGCGGGCGTTCTCCCCGTCCACGCCCTCCATGCCGATCTCGTCGCCCGCGAACACGAACGGCACGCCGGGCAGCGTCACCTGCGCCGCCACCCCGACCTCGTGCCGACCGGCGTCGCCGCCCACCACGGTCCGAAAGCGCGTCGAGTCGTGCGTGCTCAGCGCGTTCACGCTGTGCGTCAGCACCCGCCACGGCAGCCCGGCGTTGGTCGCGCGCATCGCCCGCACCGCCTGTTCGGCGCCGCCGCGCGGCAGCGGCGAGTCCGTGCGCAGGTAGCGCACCCGCTCGGGTGCGGTGTTCAGCCACGTCCACACCGGCCGGGTGAACCCGGCGTAGTTCATCACCCCGTGCCACCCGTCGTGGTGTGTGTCGGGGCCCGCGTCGTGGAAGTGCTCGGCCAGCAGCCACGACCCGTCACCGCCCCGCTGGTTGTCCACCTCGCGCATCCGTGCCGCGATCTCGCCGGAGACCTCGCGGTTGAGGTCCTGCGCGCCGTTGCGCCCGGTCATGTTGGCCACGTCGATGCGCCAGCCGTCCAGCGCGTCCGGCCCGCTCAGCCAGCCCACGAGCACCGAGTCGTCGGCGCCGTAGACCCTGCGCCGCAGTTCGGCCGAGGAGTAGTCCAGCTTCGGCAGGCTGGGCACCCCCAGCCAGCCCACGTAGCCGTCCGGGTGGTCGGTGAAGTGGTAGAACCCCGCCTCGGCGGAGTCCGCGTCGGCCCGCGCCGCCAGGAACCACTCGTGGGCGTCCCCGGTGTGGTTGGTGGTCAGGTCGCCCATCACCCGCATGCCGCGTTCGTGCGCGGCCCGTGCCAGCTCCCGCAGGGCCCGGTCGCCGCCGAGCAGCGGGTCCACCTCGGAGAAGGTGGCGGCGTCGTAGCGGTGCGTGGAACGAGCGGGGAAGACGGGCGTCAGGTAGACCACCTCCACGCCCAGCGCGGCCAGGTGGTCCAGACGGCGGCGGACCCCGTCGAGCGTGCCGCCGAAGTACTCGCGGGTCGCGGTCAGCCCGAAGGCGGAGGGCTCGTCGTCCCAGGAGCGGGGCAGCGCCCAGTCGGGGTGCTCGGCCGGGGGCTCGACGGAGTCGTCGTCGCGGGCGAAGCGGTCCGGGAAGATCTGGTAGACGCTCGTGCCCGTGACCCACGCGGGCGGCGGGGGCCCGTCGACCAGCCGGAAGTCCGCCGCGTCGGTCACCTCGTGGTCATGGACGCCCTCCTGGTTGAGCCACGTGTACTCCGCGCCGCGCACGATCGCGAACCGGTAGTTGGTCACCACCGGGCGCACCGGCACGTTCGCCTCGAACCAGACGGCGTCGCCCGACGCGTGCGTCCTCTCGGCCCGGAAGGTGACGCCCTCGCCGTCCTCCACCACGCGGGCGTACACCGCGTCCGCGCCCCCGGGCACGCGCACGCGCAGCCTCGCCCGGCCCTCCCCGAGGCTGACGTGGTCGGGGGATCCGTCGTGGTGGGGGTCGCGGACGAACTTCATGGGGCGGCTCCTGGGCTGCGGGGTGCTGACACGTGAGCGGACCCCGCCGCGTGGGCGGCGGGGCCCGGTCCAGACTGGTCAGTATCGTAACGGGAGTCGGGCGTCGCGAGTCCTTTTACGCCAGTCCGGGTCTTTTGTTGCGCTTTATTCCTCCGCGGTGTCCCACGCGTTCGGTCCAGGGGGCGGGGGCGGCCGGAGTTTTCGGGGCCGCATGCCTGGGAGCGCTCCCAGCGTGCTGGACACCCTAATCGCCGTGATACGCCGTGTAAAGGGGTCGTGACGTACGGGTCCGGGCCCTGCCCGCGTGGTTCCCGCGCCGACGCCCGTGGACAGGGCGGCGGCCGCGTGCGCCCGTCCCGCCGGATGCCGAGTCTGTTGACCTTCCCCCCTGTCGTGGTGGTTTGTCGCGGGTTACGGTGGTGATATGAGCCTTGAGTTGCCAACCGACCGACTCCTCATCCGGGAGTGGCAGCTGGACGACGCCGAGGAGGCCCTGCGCATCTACGGGGCCGACGAGGTCGCGCACTGGCTGACGCCGGAGTGGCACCCGGTGCACGACACCGACGCGATGCGTCTGGTGCTGCACGCCTGGGTCGAGGCGGGGCCCAACCTGATTCCGCCCGCGGGACGCTGGGCCATCGTCCGCGAGGAGGACGGACAGCTCGTGGGAGGGCTCTCGCTGAAGCTCCTCCCGCCCTTCGAGGAGGACTTCGAACTCTCCTGGGTGCTGCGCCCGGACGTGTGGGGCCAGGGGTATGCCACCGAGGCGAGCCAGGCCATCATCGCGTGGGCGTTCAAGCAGGGCATCGAGGAGGTCTTCGCGGTCGCGCGCCCCAACAACAAGCGGGCGATGGCCGTGGCGCGCAGACTGGGCATGGAGTGGGTCGGCGAGACCGAGAAGTACTACGACATGCGCCTCCAGGTCTTCCGCATGCGCCCGAGCTGAGCGAGGCGAACGGCCCGCCGCCCGCTTCCGTGGAGCGAGCGGTCCGCCGCCCGCCCCGAACACCCGCGGCCCCGTCGGGAAACCGGCGGAGCCGCACGCGTCCACCGGCTCAGCCGTCCAGGAACTTGGCGACGCGCTCGGTCTCGGACTCCGACAGCCTCACCGCGGCGGCGGCCGTGTTCTCCTCCAGGTGTGCCACCCGCGACGTGCCCGGGATGGGCAGCATCACCGGAGAGTGGTGCAGCAGCCACGCCAGCGCCAGCTGCGCCGGGGTGACCCCGTGCTCGGCGGCCAAGGGGGCCAGCGGCGAGTCCGGCCCCACCAGCTCACCGCGCTCCAACGGCGCCCAGGGCAGGAAGGCGATCCCGTCCCTCTCGCACTGTTCCAGCACGTCCTCGCACTTGCGCGCGACCGGCCCGTACCAGTTCTGCACCGACGCCACCGGAGTGATCGCGCGGGCCGCCGAGAGCTGCTCCACGGTCACCCCGGTCAGCCCGATGTGGCGGACCTTGCCCTGTTCGCGCAGTTCCACCAGGGCGCCGAGCTGGTCGGCCAGCGGCACCCGGGCGTCGATCCGGTGCAGCTGGAGCAGGTCGATCCGCTCCAGCCCCAGGTTGCGCAGGCTCAGTTCCGCCTGCTGCTTGAGGTACTCGGGGCGGCCCAGGGGGTGCCACTGCCCCGGTCCGGGGAGCGCGAAGCCCACCTTGGTGGTGACCACCAGGTCCTCGGGGTAGGGGTGCAGAGCCTCGCGGATCAGCTGCTCGCAGATCTGGGGTCCGTAGCAGTCGGCGGTGTCGATGAGGTTCACGCCCAGCTCGACCGCGCGCCGCAGCACGGCCAGCGCCTCGTCGCGGTCGCGCGGCGGGCCCCACGCCCCCCGGCCGACGAGCTGCATCGAGCCGTACCCCAGGCGGTGCACCGGCAGGTCGCCGCCGATCACGAGGGTCCCCGACTCCAGGGCGATGTGTGGTGTGGCGTGTACGTCGGTCACGAAGGTTCCTCCCGGACGGCGCTGGGCCGAGCGTGCGGAGCCGGGGCGGGAACCGGGCGAAGACGCGCGAGACCGGGCCTCCGGCGGTGTCCTGGGAAGAATCTCAGCAGGTGGGAGCGGTCGCAAGGAACCACGGGGCGCGTCGGGACGGATCCCGGACCGCGTGCGGTGCTGGTGGGGGGAGGAAGTCCGCCAACGGCGCTTTTGCCCGCCGTCCGGTGCCCCTCGCCCGCCGCGGACCCCGGCGGACCCGGCGCCCGTGACGCGGTCCCGGCGGAGCCCGGATCCCGGATCAGGTGCCCAGGTACTGGCTGATGCGCTCGGTCTCGGATTCCGACAGCCTCACCGCGGCGGCGGCCGTGTTCTCCTCCAGGTGTGCCACCCGCGACGTGCCCGGGATGGGCAGCATCACCGGTGAGCGGTGCAGCAGCCAGGCCAGGGACAGCTGCACCGGGGTGACCCCGTGCTCGGCGGCCATCGCGGTCAGCGGGGAACCCGGTCGCGCCAGCTCACCGCGCCCGACCGGCGCCCAGGGCAGGAAGGCGATCCCGTCCTTCTCGCACTGTTCCAGCACGTCCTCGGACTGGCGGAACGACGGCGCGTACTGGTTCTGCACCGACGCCACCGGAGTGATCGCGCGGGCGGCGGACAGCTCGTCCACCGACACCTCGCTCAGTCCGATATGGCGGATCTTGCCCTGTTCGCGCAGTTCCACCAGGGCGCCGAGCTGGTCGGCCAGCGGCACCTCGGGGTCGATCCGGTGCAGTTGGAGCAGGTCGATCCGCTCCAGCCCCAGGTTGCGCAGGCTCAGCTCCACCTGCTGCTTGAGGTACTCGGGGCGGCCCAGCCTGTGCCACTGCGCCGGACCGGTGCGCGCGAAGCCCGTCTTGGTGCCGATGACCAGGTCGTCGGAGTAGGGGTAGAGCGCCTCGCGGATCAGCTGCTCGCTGATCTGGGGGCCGTAGGAGTCGGCGGTGTCGATGAGGTTCACGCCCAGCTCGACCGCGCGCCGCAGCACCGACAGCGCCTCGTCGCGGTCGCGGGGCGGCCCCCACACCCCCTCGCCGACGATGCGCATCGCCCCGAAGCCCAGGCGGTGCACCGGCAGGTCGCCGCCGATCACGAGGGTCCCCGACTCCCGGGCGATGTGTGGTGTGGCGTGTACGTCGGTCACGGTGTCCCTTCCGGACGGCGCTGGGGCCGCGTGCTCAGAACTCTCAGGGGGCAGGGCCGCCGCACGGTTCCCGTGTGCGCGGATTCGCGTCCCCGGCGGTGTTGCGGGCAGGATCTCAGGAGGCGGCGCGCGCCCGCAAGGCGCCACGGGCGCGGGGGAGGGGAGAACCGGGTGGCGGGGGATCTGGAGCGGTTGCTGGCGGGAACCCGGGTCCGGCTGCGGCCGGGCGGTTACGTCTTCACCACCGTGCCGGACGGCGCGTCCCTGCCCGAGGGGGTGCGTCCGGTGGTCACGGTGGCCGAGGACGAGGCCCTGACCGTGGTGTGCCGCCGGAGGGAGGCCGACGCGGCCGGTCTGCCCTACGAGGACGCGGTCTCCTGGATCACGCTGGAGGTCCCCGCCGGGGCGGAGGCGGTGGCGCTGGTGGCGGCGGTGGCCGCCGCGTTGACCGGGGCCGGTCTGCCGTGCGACGTGGTGTCCGGCTTCCACCACGACCACGTGTTCGTTCCCGAGGGAGCGGGGGAGCGGGCGGTGGCGGTGCTGCGGGCCCTCCTCGGCTCCGAAGGGGGCTGAGCCGCGAGGGCTGAGCCGCCCTTCGAACGCCGCCGAGCCGGTTCACTCCCGCCCGGGGCCGACCGAGGCCAGGTCGTCCTGGAGCAGCCCGAAGGCCCGGGTCAGGGTCACCCTGCGCCCACCGCACGCGCAGCGCTGGTAGGCGACGACGCCCTCGCTGGTGGTGTGGTCCGACTCGGTGGTCCAGTGGTGTTCGTGCCGTGTACGCATGGGGCCAGTCTGATGTAATGGCATTATGCATCTCAACCCTTACGGCCAGGATCCGGTGGCCCTGGCCGTGGACCTGGTCAACCGGCCGCTGACCGGTGCGGCGGACCTGGAACGCCGCTGCGCCGAAGTGGGATTCCTCCTCGAACGCCCCGTCGGCGAGGACGACGTCGCCGCCGTCGGTGAGTTCCTGGAGCGCTGGACGCGGGTGGTCGACGCCGCCGACGCCCCCGCCCGCGCGGACCGGCTCAACCCGCTGCTCATCGAGTTCTCCGCGGCCCCGCGCCTGACCGACCACGCGGGCACCGGATGGCACCTGCACTACCGGCCCGACCTGCTGCCCGCCCACCGGCAGGTGGCCGCGCTGCTCTCCGTCGGCACCGCCCTGCACCTGACCGGCCGGGGCATGGACCGGCTCGGCCGGTGCGCGGCGCACGGCTGCGTCCGCGTCTACGCCGACTTCTCGCGCGGCGGACGCCAGCGCTACTGTTCGCCCGCCTGCGGCAACCGCGACGCCGTCCGGCGTCACCGCGCCCGCGCGGTCCGGCCCTGACGCGCGGACCGGCCGACCAGCCGCCCCGGTGGTGAACGCCCGTTCCGGGGCGCGGGCGGCGGACCGGAACGGGCGTGACGGGAGGATCGACGGGCTCAGGAACCCGCGTCGCGGCGCGCCACCGAGGCCAGGTCGGCCTCGATGCGCGCGGTGGTCTCCAGCAACGCGGGCAGCAGGTCGCGGCGCACGTCCTCGATCGAGGCCCGGTTGGCGTGTGCGGACACGTTCGCGGCCGCGATCACCCGGCCCGACCCGTCGCGGATGGGCGCGGCCAGCGAGCGCAGGCCCTCCTCCAGCTCCTGGTCGACGAGGGCGTACCCCTGCTCACGCACCCGCTCCAGTTCGGCGCGCAGCTCGGCCGGGTCGGTGATGGTGAACCGGGTCAGCGGGGTGAGCTCCACCCGCTCCAGGTAGGCGTCCAGGCCGCGGGCGTCGTGTCCGGCCAGCAGGACCCGGCCCATCGAGGTGGCCGAGGCGGGGAAGCGGGTGCCCACCCGGATGGCCACCGCCATGATCCGCGAGGTCGCCACACGCGCCACATAGAGCACGTCGTCTCCCTCCAGCACCGACACCGAGGCGGACTCGTGCACCCGGGCGGACAGGTCCTCCAGGTGGGGCTGGGCCACGTCGGGCAGCCCGGCGGAGGCCACGTAGGCGTAACCCAGCTCCAGCACGCGCGGGGTGAGCGAGAACAGCCTGCCGTCGGTGCGCACGTAACCCAGGTCCACCAGCGTGAGCAGGAAGCGGCGGGCGGCGGCACGGGTCAGGTCGGTCTCGCGCGCGACCTCGCTGAGCGTCATGGAGCGCCGCTCGGCGGAGAAGGCGCGGATGACCGTCAGACCGCGCTCGAGGGACTGCACGAAGTGGGCGCCGCGGGCCTCTTCTTCTTCGGTCGGCATCTGCTCTTCCCGGTTCGGTTGCGGGGCGGCCGGCCGCAGCCCCCGGAAAGGTTCTCACACCGCCCGGACGGAGCGGCAGAGCCCGTTCGCGGGGTGCCACGGGGCGCCCGGCGCCGGATATCGACAACAGGCCCCTGTGCGCAGAGTGCCCGTGTTACAACAGAAAGCGATCGGGGGCGTCCCTGATCCGGGCGTGAAGCCCTGTGGCGACCGAGGGGGACGACGGTGGACGTGATCGGAGCGGGCTTCCCGCGCACCGGGACGACGTCGATGAAGGCGGCGCTGGAACGGCTCGGCTTCGGCCCCTGCCACCACATGTCCGAGGTGTTGGGGTCCTCGGACCTGGCGGGCCTCTGGGCCGGGGTCGCGGACACCCCCACCGGTGAGGTGGACTGGGCCCGCCTCCTGGAGGGCTGGCGCTCGGGCGTGGACTGGCCGCTGTCGTTCTTCTGGCGCGAACTCGCCGACGCCTTCCCCGACGCGAGGGTTCTGCTCACCGTCCGCGACCCGCACCGGTGGTACGAGAGCATGCGCGCGACCATCTTCGAGATCGTGCGCCAGGCCGGACAGGACTCCTCGGGGGTGCGGGTGCCGCAGGAGATGGACGTGATCCGCCCCCTGATGGAGCGGATGTGGCTCGCGCACTTCGGCGTGCCGCCCGGTGAGGTCCCCGACGAGGCGACCGCGGTGGCGGCCTTCGAACGGCACGCGGTCCGTGTGTGCGCCGAGGTCCCGGCCGACCGGCTGCTGGTGTACCGGGTCGGGGAGGGGTGGGAGCGCCTGTGCGCGTTCCTGGGCACCGACGTCCCGGACGAGCCGTTCCCCCGCCTCAACGACACCGAGGAGATGCGCGCGAAGAGCGAGAGGTGGCGACGCGGCGAGCCCGTCACCTGACCGGATGCCCCGCTGCCCGGCCGGGTTGTCCTCCGACTGAACCCGGCTTCGCCGCCCCCGTCGCAGAACGCCGCCTCCGGCCGCCTCCAGACGCGTCCTTCCCGGCCTTCCCCGATGCGAAGGCCGGACCCTTCGGCGCGGTTCTCCCCGTCGCGAGGGCGGAGCGGTCCCTTACGCGTGCCTTGACCACGTTCGGGAACGGCGCTACCGTCATGGCCAAGATGTTCGCTGTGAGAACATGCATTCGCTGTCCGAACGGGAGTGCTCCATGATCGTTCCCCTGGACGAGGCGGTACGCGAACTCGTCCACGACGGCGACACCGTCGCCCTGGAGGGGTTCACCCATCTCATCCCCGTGGCGGCGGGGCACGAGATCATCCGCCAGGGCCTGCGCGACCTGACCTTGGTCCGCATGACGCCCGACATCGTCTACGACCAGCTCATCGGCGCCGGGTGCGCCAGCAGGCTCGTCTTCTCCTGGGGCGGCAACCCCGGGGTCGGCTCGCTGCACCGCTTCCGCGACGCCGTCACCTCCTCCTGGCCGGTGCCGTTGGAGATCGAGGAGCACAGCCACGCCGGAATGGCCAACCGCTACGTCGCGGGCGCCTCCGGCCTGCCCTTCGCCATCCTGCGGGGCTACTCCGGCACCGACCTGGTCGCCAACAACCCCAACATCAAGGCCGTCACCTGCCCCTTCACCGGGCAGGAACTGGCCGCCGTACCCGCCCTGAACCCCGACGTCACCGTCGTGCACGCCCAGCGCGCCGACCGCGACGGCAACGTGCAGCTGTGGGGCATCACCGGCATCCAGAAGGAGGCGGTCCTGGCCGCCGACCGGGCCCTGGCCACCGTCGAGGAGGTCGTGGACGCCCTCGACCCCGTCCCCGGCCAGGTCGTCCTGCCCGCGCGCGTGGTCGACCGGGTCAGCGTCGTCCCCGGCGGCGCCGCGCCCTCCTACGCGCACGGCTACTACGAGCGCGACAACGAGGCCTACCGCGCCTGGGACGCCGTCGGCCGCGACCGCGAGGCCTTCACCGCCTGGCTGGAGGAGCTCATCGCGGCCCCCACCGCACCCGAGCCCGCTGGGAGAGGCGCGTGACCACCGCGACCTGGACCTCCGACGAGATCATGACCGTGACCGCGGCGCGCTCGCTGCGTGACGGGATGTCCTGCTTCGTCGGCATCGGCCTGCCCAGCACCGCCGCGAACGTGGCCCGCCGCACCCACGCCCCGGGCCTGTGGATGGTCTACGAGTCCGGCACCCTGGGCACCGTCCCCGACCACCTGCCGCTGTCCATCGGCGACGGGATCCTCGCCGACACCGCCGACACGGTGGTCTCGGTCCCCGAGGTCTTCAACTACTGGCTCCAGGCCGGGCGGATCGACGTCGGCTTCCTCGGCGCCGCCCAGATCGACCGGTACGCCAACATCAACACCACCGTCATCGGCGACTACACCGACCCGAAGGTGCGCCTGCCCGGGGCGGGCGGCGCCCCCGAGATCGCCGCGTCCTGCCGCGAGGTCGTCGTCATCATGCGGCACAGCCGCCGCGCCTTCGTGGAGAAGGTCGACTTCGTCACCTCGGTCGGCCACGGATCGGGCCCCGGCGACCGCGAGCGACTGGGCCTGCGCGGCGCCGGTCCGGTGCGGGTGATCACCGACCTCGGCGTGCTGGAGCCCGACCCCGTCACCCGCGAACTCGTCCTGACCGGCGTGCACCCGGGGGTGGACGCGGACGCGGTCCGCGAGGCCACCGGCTGGGACCTCACCGTGGCCGACGACCTCGCCGTCACCCCCGAGCCCACGCGCGGGGAGCTGACGGCGGTGCGCTCCCTGACCGGGGCCGCCTGAGAGCCGTACCCGGAACTCCTCGGCCATCAGGACCTTGCCACCCCCTGCCGTCGGGAGCCGGTGCCGCACGAGACGACCGCGCCCTTCCTGGGCCAGGACCGCCTCGGCGCACTCGACCACGACCTCACCCGCCCCGCTCGACCCGAAGGCGCGCGAGCGCAGGCTCGCCGCCTACGACCACGATGCCATCGAACCCGAGCGGGCGCTGGTCTACCGCTGGAGCGGATCCGCGCGCTGCTCGACCCGGCCGGGTACCCGGGCTCGGCCCCCGTGTTCACCGACCGGGTCACCGGCGTCGGAACGGGTAGGACCGGCGACGCGGCGGCCACCGGCCCCGGGGGAAACTGATTCCGTGGAGAACACCGCGGCCGCGCGGGGAACACCAGCTCCGCTGGGAACACCGGACGCACGCAAAACACCGACGGCGAAGAAGGAGCACGAGGACCCGATGAGCGTTGACCTGCACCACACCGAGAGCGGACCGGCCGACGCACCGCCCCTGCTGCTCGGCGGCTCCCTGGGCACCACCACGCGGATGTGGGACCCGCAGGTCGAGGCGCTCTCGACCGTGTTCCGGGTGATCCGCTTCGACCACCGCGGACACGGCGACTCACCCGTGCCCGAGGGGCCCTACAGCATGGCCGACCTGGGCGGCGACGTCATCGCGCTGATGGACCGGCTGGGCATCGAACGCGCCCACTACGCGGGGCTGTCCATCGGCGGCATGGTCGGCCAGTGGCTGGCCGTCCACCACCCCGGGCGCATCGACCGCCTGGCCCTGCTGGCCACCTCCCCTTACACGGGCCCGGCCCGGAACTGGCGGGACCGTGCCGCGCTGGTGCGCGCCGAGGGCACCGGGGCCGTGGCGGACTCGGTGGTGGAGCGCTGGTTCACCCCGGCCTTCGTCAAGGAGCGCCCGGCCGAGGTCGCCGTGCTGCGCGACCAGGTCGCGTCCACCGAGCCGGAGGGGTACGCGGGTTGCTGCGGGGCCATCGAGACCCACGACGTGCGCGAGGACCTGCACCGGATCAGCGCGCCCACGCTGGTCATCGCCGGGGCCGACGACCCCTCGACCCCGCCCGAGGGCAACGCCGAGCTGATCGCCGAGCGCGTCCCCGGCGCGCGCCTGGTGGTGCTGGAGGAGGCCGCGCACCTGCTGTCCTGGCAGCGGAGCGCCAAGGTCAACACCCTGCTCACCCAGCACTTCGCGTCCGCCGACCGCCATGACGCGGGAACGCGGGTGCGCCGCGCCGTGCTGGGCGACGGGCACGTGGACCGGGCCCGGGCGCGCACGACCGGCTTCACCGAACCGTTCCAGGACCTCATCACCCGCTACGCCTGGGGTGAGATCTGGACCCGCCCGGGGCTGGACCGCCGCACCCGCATCTGCATGGTGCTCACCGCGCTGGTCGCGCACGGGCACTGGGACGAACTGGCCATGCACGTGCGCGCCGCGCTGCGCAACGGGCTTGAGCCCGACGAGATCGGCGAGGTGTTCCTCCAGGCCGCCGTCTACTGCGGGGTGCCCGCGGCGAACCGGGCCTTCGGCATCGCCCAGGAGGTCTTCGCCGAGCAGGGCGCGTAGGCGTGGGGCGCTGGTCAGGGTCGTGCGCTGACCAGCGCCCTCGGGCACCCGCCCCGGGGTGCGTGCGGTCCACGGCGCGACGCCGACCGGAGCGCTCCACCCGGACGCACCCGGCCGTACGCGGGCCCGCGCTCGACCGGGGCAGCGCTCCAGCGGCTCCGGACCGGGTCGCGGTCGAGCCGGGGCTGCCGGGTCAGCGCTTGAAGGCCACGCCCGCCAGCTCCCACAGCTTGACCTTGGGGTCGGCGGGGCGGAACACGGGGTCGGTGTCCGGGTGGCGCCAGGTGGCGCAGTCCACCGCGCGGGGGCCCTCGTCGCGCCCGTCGGTCCAGGGACTGGCCAGCTCCAGGCCCTCGAAGACCACCGAGGCCTCCTCGGGGCTGCGCACCCGGCCCCACGGGGTGCCGAAGGACAGGATCTTGTCGGTCATCCACACGGCGGAGGCCGGATCGTCGGAGACGATGTGGGAGAAGATCAGGCACGACCCCGGCGCCAGGCGGTCCATGAGGTCGCGCACCATGCCGAACGGATCGCTGTCGTCGGGGATGCAGTGCAGCAGCGAGACCAGCATCACGCACACGGGCAGGTCGGTGTCGATGAGCCTGGTGGTCTCGGGGGCCTCCAGGATCTCGTCGGTGTTGCGGATGTCGGCCAGCAGGAACGCGGTCTCCGCGCTGTCGCTGATCAGCGCCCGGCCGTGCGCGAGCACGATGGGGTCGTGGTCGACGTAGACCACCCGGGCCCGCGGGTTGGCCTGGTGGGCCGCGTGGTGGGTGTTGTTGGCGGTGGGCAGCCCGGCCCCGAGATCGAGGAACTGCTCCACCCCCTGGGCCGCCACGTACTCCACCGCGCGTGAGAGGTAGGCGCGGTTGTCGTTGGCGAAGGCGACCAGTTCGGGGATGCCGTCCGCGAGTGCCTCGCAGGCCTTGCGGTCGGCCTCGAAGTTGTCCTTGCCCCCCAGGAGGTAGTCGTACATGCGTGCGATGCTGGGGGTTTCCATGTCGATGTTGGGGGGGAAGTGATCGGCCATGAAGGGTACCCATCCGAAGAAGTGACGAGGCGAGTTCTCTGGCCGAATGGTAACCGTGTTTCCACGGCGTTGTGGAGTTTTCCACAACAAAGTTCGAAGTGCGTATTCGGCACCCCATACGCTCACGTTCCGGTCCCTGGTGGCGGTTGTCCGAAACCGGGCAGATCATCGGCCACGATCCCGGGAGCCGCGGCCCTGACGCGCTCGCCGGAGTCCTCAGGGGGGCTCGGCCGGGCGGGAAGCGGCGGCGCGGACCAGAACGCGGCGGCTGAGCCGGGGGCCGGTGCGACCGCCGGGGGAGGGGCTCCGGAGGTGGTATGCAATACCGCCTCTCCGTCATTTTTCCCGATTGTCTCCTCTGCGCCCGGAAATCCTTTTTCTGTGACCGGGGAAAGCGCTTTGACCTGCGCCATGAGCGCGCGCCGATCCCGACCCAGCCACCGGGTCAGCACGAACGGGTCGCGGTCGGCCTCGGCGCCCAGCCCCGCCACCGCCGCCGCGAGGTGCGCGCACCTGGCGTCCCACCGGTCACAGGAGCAGGTCGCCACCAGCGCGTCCCACCCGCGCGGCACCAGGTCCCACCCCAGTAGCGAGAACACCCGGGCGGCCGCCACCGGCAGCTCACCGGCCAGGATCCGGGCGCGGAACACCGGCTGGGAGGCCAGCGCGGCGCACAGGCGCTCCCACTCGGCCTCCGGCGGCACCGTGCGGATCAGGCTCACCTCGTGCGCGCCCGGGCCGCGCACCCGTCCCGTGACCTCGCCCGGACGCACCGACAGCCGCTCCACCCGCGCGCTCCCGGCGGCCCGGCCCGGCTCTCCCAGAGCCTGCGCGAACAGCGGCGACCACGCGCTCACTCGGCCACCGCCTCCGGGGACAGCCGCACGACCTCGCGCAGGTCCCGCACCGACAACCCGGTCAGCCACGCCTCACCGGTGGCCACGGCGCTGTCGGCCAGCGCGCTCTTGCGCTCGATCATCTCGTCCACCCGCTCCTCGACCGTGCCCACGCACACCATCTTGCGCACCTGCACGTCCCGCCGCTGGCCGATCCGGAACGCCCGGTCGGTGGCCTGGTCCTCCACCGCCGGGTTCCACCACCGGTCCACGTGCACCACGTGGTTGGCCGCGGTCAGGTTCAGCCCCGTCCCGGCGGCCTTGAGCGAGAGCAGGAACACCGCAGGGCCCTCCATCTCCTGGAAGCGCTGCGTCATCTCCTCCCGCTCCGCCCGCGGCGTGCCCCCGTGCAGCCACAGCACGGGCACCCCCAGACGCGAACGCAGGTAGGGGGCCAGGCGCTCGCCGAACCGCGCGTACTGGGTGAAGCACAGGGCCTTGTCGCCCTCGGCCGCGGCCGAGGCCAGGATCGCCTCCACCCGCTCCAGCTTTCCCGAGCGCCCCGACAGCGCCGAGCCGTCCCCCAGGAACTGCGCCGGATGGTTGCAGATCTGCTTGAGCCGCGACATCGTCGCCAGCACCAGCCCCTTGCGCTCCTTCTCGGTCGCCTCGGCCAGCCGCTCGCCCATCTCGTCCACCACCGCCTTGTACAGCGAGGCCTGCTCCGGGGTGAGCGTGCACCAGGTGCGCATCTCCAGCTTCTCGGGCAGGTCGGCGATGATCGACCGGTCGGTCTTGAGGCGGCGCAGCACGAACGGCCCGGTCATGCGGCGCACCAGTTCGGTGTTGGGTCCCTCCTCGCCCGCGACCGCCCGCTCGAAGGCCGGTGCGCTCCCCAGCAGCCCCGGGTTGGCGAACTCCATCACCGACCACAGCTCGCCCAGGTTGTTCTCCACCGGGGTGCCGGTGAGCGCGATCCGCGTGGCCGCGGGCAGCGACCGCACCGCCCGGGCCTGCCGGGTGCCGTGGTTCTTGAGCGCCTGCGCCTCGTCGCACACCACCCTGTGCCAGGGCATGCCCGCCAACTCCTCGCTGTCGCGGGTGACCACGCCGTAGGTGGTGACGACCAGGTCGCACGAGCCCACCAGGCGGGCCAGGGCGTTGCCCGAGGGCCGGTCCGGGCCGTGCTGGACGTGCACCCGCAGCGAGGGCGCGAACCGCTCGGCCTCGCGCCGCCAGTTGCCCACGAGCGAGACCGGGCACACCAGCAGGGTCGGCCCCGGCGCGGGCTCCCGGAGCCGCTCGTCGGTGAGCAGGGCCAGCAGCTGCACGGTCTTGCCCAGGCCCATGTCGTCGGCCAGGACCGCGCCCAGGCCCAGCTCGCCCAGGAAGCGCAGCCAGGCCGCGCCCCGGCCCTGGTAGGGGCGCAGCGAGCCCTGGAAGCCGGGCGGTGTGCCCATCGGGCGCGGCTCGGCCTTGGCGCCCCCGTCCAGCAGCGCGCCCAGCGGACCGGAGGCGACCGCGTCGGTGACCGGCAGGGGAGCGGTGCCCTCCACACCGATGGCCGTGCGCAGCGCCTCGTCGGTGCGCATCCAGTGGCCGCCGCGCCGTTTGACCAGGTCCAGGGTGGCGCTGATCCGCTCGGGGTCCACCTCCAGCCACCGGCCGCGCACGCGCACCAGCGAACGCTTGAGGCGGGCCAGCTCGGCGAGTTCGGCCAGCTCGTCCTCGCCGAGTGGTACGGCCTCCTCGCCGTCGCGGCCCCGGAGCAGGGCCTCGAAGGACACGTTGACCAGGTCGGAGGGGCCCACCCCGCCGCCCCCGCGCCTGCGGGGCGCCTCCTCGACCGCCACCCGCAGGCCCAGGGCGGGCCTGCCGCGCCACTCGGGCAGGACCACGCCGAACCCGGCGCCGCTCAGCCGGGCGGCGCCCTCGGCGACGAACCGTTCGGCGTCCTCGGTGCCCATCAGCAGCCGGGCCGGGGCCAGGTCGCGCAGCGCGCGGTGCAGGGGCGGGTGGTGGCGCGCGGCCCGGCGCAGGTCGGCCAGGGCGGTGGCGCCCACGTCGGCGGGCAGCCAGGCGGCGCCCTCGCCCTGCCACACCTGTTCCAGGGGCAGGCGCAGGCCCGGGTCGGTGACCGAGCGCACCCAGAACTCCAGGGCCCACGGCCCCGCGCGGTCGGGTTCGCGGAGCAGGAACAGCAGTGCGGCTCGCCCCGCGCCGCGCACCCGCGAGCGCCACTCGCGCAGGGGTCCGCGCAACCGGGCGGCGGTGTCGGCGTCGATCCCGCCGCGGCCGCCGGTGAGCGCGGCGGCCAGCCGCTGGCCGGGGGCCGACCCGTCGTCGGCGGCCTGCTCAGAGGCGGTCCCGCCCCCGGCGTTCCGGCCGTCGTCAGCCCGGCCGTCGTCAGTCCGGCCGTTGACTCTCCGCCCACCGCTGTCCAGCTCGGGGGACAGCGCGCGGCGGGGCCGGGCCAGGCGACGGGCCGCCGCGTCGGTGAGCAGTTCCAGGGGGGCGAGCACGCAGGCGCGGGCGACCGCGTCGGGCGGCTCGCCGGGCAGGTGGGCGCGGGCGGAGGGCGGCAGGGCGCCGGTGAGCGCGGCCAGGTGCTCTTCCGCCCAGTCCAGTGGCGCGGGTCGCCAACGGGCCCGGGCGGGGTCTCCCACCAGGTCGGGCAGCACGCACCCGGAGGCGACCAGGAGTTCGGCGAAGTCGCGGACCGCGCGCAGGTGGGCCAGTGAGGGGCCGGGTGCGGTGCCGGGGGCGTCGGGCGCGGCCAGGAGGGCCTCGGCGGAGACGGCGTCCAGCCGCAGCGCGGGTACCAGCCAGGGGTGGAAGGCGGCCGGGGCGGTGTCGGGGGCGCCGGTGGAGGCGAAGGGAGCGGAGGTGTCCCCTGGCAGGGACAGGTCCAGGGTCCCCTGCGTGGCCGGGTCCGCCCCGATTCCCGCGTCCGCCAGAAGCGCGCGCAGACCGCGGGCCTCCAGGGCGAACGGGTGCGGGCGCGCCCGGCCGTGCGCGCCCTCGGCCGGGGGTGCGGCGGAGGGGTCGGCCTCGGCCCACACCGCAAGCGCGTCCCCGGTCCACACGCCGTGCAGAACCCGCACCGCACCTCCCGCGTCCTCGCTGACCGTCGGCCCCAGTATGGCCGGGGACGGCGACAGACCGTGACGCGAGCTGGGGAGGAGGAGTGCCCGCGCGCGGTGTGCAGGTTCTTGTCCCGGGCTCTTGGAGCTGTCATGGGCGGTGCTGGGGGAGGGCGGTCAACGGTCGGGGTTGGGGGTGGTTGCTCGCTCCAGCGGTGGCGCCAGCTGCCGCGTAGTGGTGCAGGCCACGGGTAACGCTGGTCGAAGCCGGGTGGCTGGGCTTTGCTGCGTTGGCAGCGAAGGCAGTGGGTGTCTGGGGTTCCCGTTCAACGCTTTGGCCTGTGGGTGGTGGCCGAGGCGGCGGCACCGGCTGCCGCGTAGTGGTCCGGGTCGCGGCCAACGCCCGAGGTCAGGAGGTGGCGGGGCTCTGCTGCGTTGGCATCAAGGGCGGGAGCGACTCCGGGAGGGCGGTCAACGCTTGCTGTGCGCGTGTGGTCGCTCGCTCCTGCGTCAGCAGCTGCCGCGTAGTGGTGGGGGAGGGCGTTCAACGGTGGGGGTTGGGGGTGGCGGGGCTCTGCTGCGTCGGCACCAAAGGCGGCGGGGCTGTCGGGCCTCGGGCAGCGGTACCGGCCCCTGGGGTGGGGCGGGAGACGATGGCAGCGACGACGGTGGGCGCGGGGCCCGGGCTGTTTGTCGGGTGCGGGCATGCCGGGTGCGGGCATGCCGGGGCCCGGCCCGGCCGGAGGTCATTCCCGGGGCGGCGGGTCCGGATCCCTGCCGGGCGGATGGTGCCGCCCTCGCCCCCGCTGCTGGTGTGTGCGCAGTTCGCGTTGGTATTTGGCCCGGTTGTGCGGGCCGCATAGTGGTTGCAGGTTCGCGACCTCGGTGCGTCCTCCCCGGGAGAAGGAGGTGATGTGGTCGGCCTGGCACCAGGTGATCGGCACCTCGCACCCGCCCGGATGCGCGCACGTGGCGTGCCCGTGGAAGGCTGCCGTGCGCTGTCGGGCGGAGGCCAGGCGGCGGCTGGGAGCCACGTCCAGCACGTGTCCGGTGGGGGGTGCGGTGAGCATCCGCACCACCTCGGAGTCCCCAGCCAGTTCGTGTACCAGCCCGACGGGGATTACCCGGCCGTTCTCGTCCAGAGCGGGGGCTTCCTGGCCTTCGGTGTCCAGGTAGGTCTCCACGGGCACCAGGATGCGGATCTGCGCCAACGGAGCCGGAGTGTTGTCACACCCGGTGTGGGTGGTGGCAAAGCGCAGCGCCGCGATGAGCGCGTCGTGCTCGCGCTGAGACCGGCTACGGGTGTCACCCTCTCCGGGTGGGGTGGTGAAGGTGTCGATGGCGGCGCGCACGATCAGCGCGTCTCCGGCCCCGCCCCAGGCCTGGAGTTGGTAGCTGTCCTGGAACGTGTCGTGCACGGCCAGACCACGGGCGGCGTGGGCGGCCTCGTGGTCGCGGTCCAAGCGGTGCGGGTCCAGTCGATAGGCGACCTGGCGGGCCACCGCCTGGAGTTGGTTGACCGACAACGCGGGCCGCTCTGCCTTGGCCGCCACCAACGCCGACTCAAACCCCTGCCGATACTCCCCCTCATCGGGGAAGTGGTCCTCATTCCGGGTCTGGACGGCTTTGTCGGTGACCTTGGCGATCGCCACCGCCTCACCCAAGGCCAGAGCGCCCTCCCCTACCGCCTCGGCGGTGGCGGGCAGGGTCTCCTCGTGCACGTGCTGGGCCAGACGGGCCAAATCCTTGGCCTGACCAGTCGGCATCTTGCACTGGTGCACCAGCCACTTGTCCAACGTGCCGTAACCGCTGTAGCGGGCCACCTCACCGCGCGCGTACAAACGCGCCATCCGCACCAGCGCCTGGTAGCGGATCTTCTCCACCTGGTCCCACAGGGCGGCGACTTCCTCGGCGGCGGCCTCGTTCGCCCCCGGCGGCACCTCAGCGTCCCAGGTCTGGTCGATGATCTCGCGCGCACCGGCCAGCGCGGCCACACCCGGGGAACAAACCCCGGGGGCCGCGTCGGGCGCTGCAAGCATCATCTCCATACCTCTTATTATAAGCCAACAGCAGCCATTGCGCCAGAATTCACAGCACCGAATTCACCCACCCTTCCGGATTTCCCCCCACGGGAGGCTTGTCCTTCATTGATAAGCCACAATTGGGACAAACCGAAAGGCGCCAGAAAGGGCGCGGGAGAAATGATCCCTCGCCGTGGGTGCCACCGTCGCCCACCCCGGCCGTCCCCGAACCCCGGGCGTTGGTCGCCCTGGGCCAGTCGCTCCTGCCTTTGGTGCCGCTTTTCGTCGGGGCCCCTCGCCCCCACCGGACGACTACCGTTTCTCGAAACCCTCGCCCTTTCGCGGCAGCGGATGCGCTTTCGTTGCCGCCAACAACTCCCGACAAGAGCAGCGCAGGGGAGAGACCCGATGGCGGCCCCTCCCTACCCCTCAATCCATTACTCCCCTTGGAGCCCATCTCAAAAGCCCTGCGAGATCTCCGCGGCCAACGTCAACGGCACCGAGACACTCAAGCCCCTGGTCCGGGGTATCCCGGCGGTGCGCTCACGGCGAGGTCCCGGGAGGTTCCCGGCGGCGGCATCTGGCCCGCGCTCTACGCCGCCGTGATATCCGCCGTCCAGCGAGCGGCGCGTCCCGGAGATCCTCATGCGCCACGCGGGCAAGCTCGTCACACGCCAGAGGCCGCTGATGGACGTGTGGGGGTCCGAGCACGTCACCTGCACCGGTTGCCTGCGCCTGTACGTCTCCCGGCTGCGCAAGAAGCTCGCCCCCGAGCCCAAGGGGCCGTGCTTCCTCATCACCGGGTCCGGCATGATCACCGAGTCCGGCATGGGGTAACGTTTCCAGCCCCCCGGATGACGAGCGCCGCACGTGTGGTTCATCGTTGTGTCAGTGGCCGCGGACCCGGGGGACCGGGCGCCCGAGCCGAGGAGGCCGTGCCACGGGGCACGCCGCGGAAGAAGGAAGTGGGAACGATGGGTTTCGGGGCACGTGAGATCCTGATCCTCCTGGTCATCGCGCTACTGCTGTTCGGAGCCAAGAGGCTCCCGGACCTGGCGCGCTCCCTGGGGCGCAGCGCCCGCATCCTCAGGGCCGAGACCAAGGGCATGCACAGTGACGACGACGCCGACGGCGCGCGGCCCCGGCCCGCCGAGCCGCAGCGGGCCGCCGCGCAGCCCCAGCCCCAGCCGCAGTCCCAGCCCGAGCAGCCGGTCGCGCATCCGGTCGCGCAGCCGACGCTGGAGGGCAGGATCATGAGCCCCGGCGAGTACGGCACCGCGCAGCCCCACACCGCCGGGAACTGAGGCCGCTCCGCGGGCCCGGCCGCGCACGGCCGGAGGCTGGGGCCTTCGGCGGGTGCGGGTACGGCGGCGCGACCCCGGGTCGGGGACAGAGGCCTTCACAAACCTGGTGGCCGACTGGTGCGGCGGCGGGGCGAGGATGGGTAGTGTGACCCATCGGGTACCCCGGCCGGGCCCGCGGTCCGGGCCGGGGAGCCCGCAGCCACACCGCCGCGCTCCGTTCCCGCCTCCGTGGCCAGCGGGAGACGAGCGCACCGGGCACGGGGCGCCCCGGCGCGTCCCGCGCCCCCGTTCCCGCTAGGACTCCCATGCCCCCACACATCGCCCTTCTGGTCAATCCGAACTCCGGGCGGCGCCGCGCGGCCGTCGTCGCGGTACGCCTCAAGGAGGCGCTGCGCGATGCCGGGGCCCGCGTGCACGTCTACACCGGACGCTCGGCCGCCGACAGCCGCCGCATGGCACGCCTGGCCGCCTCCGACCGGCCCGACGCTCTCGTGGCCGTGGGCGGGGACGGGCTCGTCCACCAGGCCCTGCAGGCGGTGGTGGGCACGGGGGTCCCCCTGGCTGTGGTCCCCACCGGGACCGGCAACGACATCGCCCGCGCCTTCGGCCGCCCGCGAGGGTCGGCCCGGGACGTGGCCGAGGCGATCCTGCGGGGGCGCACCCGCCCGGCCGACGCCGTGCGCCTGACCCTGGCCGACGGCACGCAGCGCTACTTCCTCAGCGTTCTGGCCTGCGGCTTCGACGCCCGGGTCAACGAGCGCGTCAACGGGTTCCGCTACCGCGTCGGCCGCGCCGGGTACATGGCCGGGCTCCTGGCCGAGCTGCGCTCCTTCCGCCCCATCGACTACGACATCGAGGTGGACGGGCGCCGCATCGCCGAGCCCGGGATGCTCGTCGCGGTCGGCAACACCAGCGCCTACGGCGGCGGCATGCGCGTGTGCCCCGACGCCGTCCCCGACGACGGCCTCCTCGACGTGGTCTTCGTCCGCCAGACCCCGATCGGCCGCTTCCTGCGCGTGTTCCCCCGCGTCTTCAACGGCAGTCACACCGGCCTCGACGAGGTGGTGGTCGAGCGCGGGCGCACCGTCACCATCCGCGGCGCGGCGGGTACCGCCTACGCCGACGGCGAGCGCACCGGGGAGCCGCCCCTGGTCTGTGAGGTGGCGCCCAAAGCGGTCGAGATGTTGGAGCTGACCTCATAGGCTGGAGGCCATATGAGTAGTCACGCTGAGCGGTACGCCGCCTTCCGTCGGCGCCAGGAGTCCTCCAGCGCCGCCATCGAGGCCTTCCAGGGCCTCTACGGGTTCGAGTTCGACCCTTTCCAGATCCGGTCCTGCAAGGCCCTGGAGAGCGGCCACGGGGTGCTGGTGGCCGCGCCCACCGGCTCCGGCAAGACCGTGGTCGGCGAGTTCGCCGTGCACCTGGCCCTGGGCGAGGGCACCAAGTGCTTCTACACCACGCCCATCAAGGCGCTGTCCAACCAGAAGTACAACGACCTCGTCAAGCGCTACGGCGCCGACCAGGTCGGACTGCTGACCGGTGACAACAGCGTCAACGGCGAGGCGCCCGTGGTCGTCATGACCACCGAGGTGCTGCGCAACATGCTCTACGAGGGCTCGGCCACCCTCGGCGGACTGGCCTACGTGGTGATGGACGAGGTGCACTACCTCGCCGACCGCTTCCGCGGCGCGGTCTGGGAGGAGGTGATCATCCACCTGCCCGAGTCGGTGCGCATGGTCGCCCTCTCGGCCACCGTCAGCAACGCCGAGGAGTTCGGCGAGTGGCTCCAGCAGGTGCGCGGCGACACCACCGTCATCGTCGACGAGAAGCGGCCCGTGCCGCTGTGGCAGCACGTCATGGTCGGCAACCGCGTCCACGACCTGTTCGTGGACATGGAGGAGGACCCCGCCTCCGACACGGAGGACCGGGACGGCCAGGAGGGCTCCACCGGGCGCGCCAAGAAGCGCAGGCGCGAGCGCCGCCGCCAGGGCTGGCAGCCCCGCGAGATCGAGGTCGGCGGGCAGAGGCTGCGGATCAACCCCCGGCTGACCCGTTTCGCCGAGGAGGACTCGCGCGTCACCCAGCTGGCCAACCGGCGCCGCCATCCGCAGTCGCGGGCCCGCGGCAGCGTGCGTCCCCGCTCCCGGTTCGCGCCGCCCTCGCGGCCCACCATCATCGAGGAGCTCGACGACGGCGGCCTGCTGCCCGCGATCACCTTCGTCTTCAGCCGGGCGGGGTGCGACGACGCCGTCCGCCAGTGCCTGGCGGCCGGGCTGGTGCTCACCACCCCGGAGGAGGCCGACGAGATCCGCGAGTACGCCGAGACGCGGTGCGCCGACATCCCGCCCGCGGACCTGGCGGTGCTCGGCTTCGAGCAGTGGCTGCGCGCCCTGGAGGCGGGCATCTCCTCCCACCACGCCGGGATGCTGCCCACGTTCAAGGAGATCGTCGAGCACCTGTTCTCGCGCGGCCTCATCCGCGCGGTGTTCGCCACCGAGACCCTGGCCCTGGGCATCAACATGCCCGCGCGCACGGTGGTCATCGAGAAGCTCGACAAGTGGAACGGCGAGACCCACGCCCAGCTCACCCCCGGCGAGTACACGCAGCTCACCGGACGCGCCGGGCGGCGCGGCATCGACGTGGAGGGCCACGCGGTGGTCGTGTGGCAGGCCGGGACCGACCCCGAGTCGGTGGCCAGCCTCGCGGGCACCCGCACCTACCCCCTCAACTCCAGCTTCCAGCCCTCCTACAACATGGCGGTGAACCTGGTCGGCCAGGTCGGCCGTCAGCGCAGCCGCAACATGCTGGAGGCGTCCTTCGCCCAGTTCCAGGCCGACCGCGCCGTCGTGGGCCTGGTCAAGCAGCTGCGCAAGAGCGAGGAGGCCCTGGAGGGCTACGCCCAGGCGGCCGAGTGCCACCTGGGCGACTTCATGGAGTACGCCGCGCTGCGCCGTGCCCTGAGCGACCGCGAGTCCATGCTCTCCAAGAACCGCTCGGTCCGGCGCCGCGACGAGGCCCTGGAGAGCCTGGAGAAGCTGCGCACCGGCGACATCATCCGCATCCCCTCGGGCCGCTACTCCGGGCACGCGGTCGTGCTGGACCCGGGTCTGCGCCACGACCTGCCCGCGCCCCTGGTACTCACCGTGGACAAGCAGGTCAAGCGGGTCAACGCCAGCGACTTCACCGTGCCGGTGCACCCCTCCGGGCGCATCCGCGTGCCCAAGTCGTTCTCGGCCAAGTCGCCGCGCTCGCGCCAGGACCTGGCCTCCACACTGCGCAACAAGCTCAAGGAGCGCGGCACCGACCCCGTCTACGAGCGGGGCTCGCGCGAGGCGGGGGAGGACTCCGAGGTGCTGCGCCTGCGCGGGGAGATGCGCCAGCACCCCTGCCACGGGTGCGCCGACCGCGAGGACCACGCGCGCTGGGCCGAGCGCTACTTCCGCCTGCGCCGGGAGACCGACAGCCTGCGCCGCCGGGTGGAGGGCCGCTCGCACGTCATCTCCCGCACCTTCGACCGCGTGTGCGGGGTGCTGGAGGACCTGGGGTACCTGGAGGGCGACAGCGTCTCCGACGACGGGGCGCGGCTGGCCAAGGTCTACTCCGAGCTGGACCTGCTCGTGGCCGAGTGCCTGCGCCGCGGCCTGTGGAAGGGGCTGACCCCGGTCGAGCTGGCGGCCTGCGCCGCCTCGCTGGTCTACGAGTCGCGCAGGGGCGATGACGCCTACCCGCGTCTGCCCGGCGGGCGGATCGAGGAGACGCTCGCGGAGATGGTGCGCCTGTGGGGCGAGCTGGGGGAGGTCGAGTCCCGGCACCGGGTGTCGTTCCTGCGCCAGCCCGACCTGGGCTTCGTGTGGACGGCGCACCGGTGGGCGGGCGGCGACCGGCTGGACGCCATCCTGCGCCAGTCCGACATGACCGCCGGGGACTTCGTGCGCACCGCCAAGATGCTGGTGGACATGCTCAGCCAGATCGCCGGGGCCAGCGGCGACGCCGAGGTGCGCTCCACCGCGCGCAAGGCCGGTGACCTGGTGCGGCGCGGGGTGGTGGCCTACTCCTCGTTCGCCTAGTGGACCGGCCGGAACCGTTGCCGGTGTGACGCAAGGGTTCTGACCTGCGATGATCTTGTACTTATAGCGCGTCTCGACCGTCCAACCTCGCTATAGGTACAAGATCACGGCGAAGGGGGCGGGGGAGGGCCGCTAACGCGGGCCCGGCGGGAGGATCTCCCCGGACCCGCGCACGACGAGCGCGGCGGGCACCCGCTCCTCGCGGGGCGGGCCGTCGTCGCCCGCGATGCGCGCGAAGAGCCGACGCACCGCCAGGGCGCCGATCCGCATCACGTCCTGGGCGATCACGGTCACCCGGGGCGTGAGCAGGTCGGCCATGGGGAAGTCGTCGAAGCCCACCACCGCGACGCGCTCGTGCAGGCCGCGTTCCTGGAGGGCCTGGATGGCGCCGATGGTCACCAGGTTCTGGGCGGTGAACAGCGCCGTGGGCGGGTGCGCGGAGTCCAGCAGCGCGCCGGCCGCCCGCGCCGCTCCGGCGGAGCCGGTCAGACCGCACACCACATGCCCGGGGCGCTGGGGCAGGCCCCGCTCGGCCAGGGCCGTCCGGTAGCCGGTCAGGCGCTCGTCCGCGGTGCTGATGCCGCGTTCGTGGCCGAGGAAGGCGATCTCGGTGTGCCCGTGGTCGGCCAGGTGCAGCACCGCCTCGCGGGCTCCCTCGGTGTTGGCGGCCATGACCGCGTCGGCGTCCAGGCCGCGCGGCGGGCGGTCGGCGAAGACCACCGGGGTGCCGGTGCGGATCTCGTGGTGCAGGTAGCCGTGGTCGGGCGCGGCCGGGACCAGCAGGATCCCGTCCACCCGGTGCAGGGTGGCCGCCCGCACCAGCTCCAGTTCGCGCCGGGGGTCCTCGTCCAGGCTCCCGGCGAGGACCAGGGTGCCGTGCTCGCGGGCCGCGTTCTCCACCGCCCGGCTCAGCGTGGCGGAGAAGGGATTGGCCACGTTCTCCAGCAGCAGGGCGATCTGGCGGGTGGCGCCGTCGGTGCGGCGCAGGCTGGAGGCGGCCAGGTTCGGCCGGAAGTCCAGCTGCGTGACGGCCCGCATGACGCGGTCGCGCAGTTCCTCGGAGACGGTGGAGACGTCGTTGACCACGCGTGAGACCGTCTTGACGCTCACCCCGGACAGGGCCGCGACGTCGCGCATGGTGGCCCGGCGCACCGGGTCCGCCGTGGCCCGCCGATCGCCGTTGTGGTTCACCGCTACTACCCCCTCGTCCCGATACCGTCCGCGGCGTCCCCGGCACGAGGAGGGGACGCCGCGCGGGGCGACCGCCCGGGGGCTCAGGGAGGTCCGGGCACGCGCGGTCCCATTGTGCCCCAGAGACCCCGGTGGGCGAGCGGGGAAAGCGACAGCCGCGTCCCCGGCCGCGGGGGGACGGTCGGCGGGGGCCGCGCGGGCGGAGAGCGCGCCCGGGTGGTGGACGCCACACGCGGAACACCCCGGTGGCGGGGGCTGTTGGACGCGTTGATGGACCCCGATGGCCGGAGCGGCACCCGGAGGGGGCCATCATGGAGAGACACGGGACCCTTGGGCCTGTAGTTGGCAAGACACCTGAAACGAGGCTTGAGCAGTGCTGCGCACCCTCATCAACGGCAAGATCCACCGCGCCACGGTCACGCAGGCCGATCTGCACTACGTCGGGTCGGTCACGATCGACGCCGACCTGATGGACGCCGCCGACATCGTCGACGGCGAGCAGGTCCACATCGTCGACATCGACAACGGCGCCCGGCTGGTCACCTACGCGATCACCGGCGAACGCGGTACGGGCGTCATCGGCATCAACGGCGCCGCCGCCCGGCTGGTCAGCCCCGGCGACCTGGTCATCATCATCTCCTACGCCCAGCTCACCGAGGCCGAGCGGGCCGAGCACGTCCAGCACATCGTGCACGTGGACCGCGACAACAGGATCATCTCCTTGGGTGAGGACCCGGCCGAGCCGGTGCCGGGAAGCACGCTGGTCTCCGGACGCTGAACCCGGTTCGCTGAATCCGCCTCTCCGAACCCGGGTCCGCCCGGCCCCGGCCGCCGGACCCCCGCGGTGCCCGCGTCGACGCCCCCGCGTCGCCGCGGGCACCGTCGTCGTACGGGGACCGGTGGCCTCGCAGGCGGGACGCGTTCCCGCGGTGCCGGGGCGCCGTCCCCGGAGCGCCGGTGCGGCGCTTGCGCGGCGCACGGACCCGCTCCCGCGCAGCCGAAACCTCCGGAGCGGGAGTCCGAATCCCGTGTTCGGCAAGGGTCGCAGGTCACCGGTGGCGTGGCCGGTTCCGGCCTGATCACCCGTCCCCGTGCCGGGTATGTCCACCATCGGCATGGACAGGACTGGGGAGCAGGAACAGCGCCGGATCGCCGAACACATCGAGTGGCAGAAGCAGGGTGCGTGGGTGGTCCTGTGGGGTCCCTACACCCGCTGTTTCTGGGCGTTCGCGTGCTGGCCGGTGGTCCCCGCGGGCGGCGTCGTCATCAGCGCGCGCGACCCGCACGCCCTGTACTCGGAGATGCGCTACGTCGAGCGCGAGCACGACTTCCTGCGGTGGCGCTACGGACGCGGCTGAGCGACGTCCGTAAGGGTGGCTATTACGACATGGCGGACATAACACGCTTCTGACTAGGATTCCTCCGTTGATAGGACCAAACAGAGGACGGACGCGTGTCGAGACACACCGCTCAGCCAGGGAACGCCCTCACCGAGCCGGAACGGGCCCGGATCCAGCGGCGCACCGTCCTGGTCCTCATGCTCGCCCAGGTGGTAGGGGGCGTGGGCATGGGCGCGATGATCGCGGTGGGCGCGCTCATCGCCCTCGAACTCACCGGCTCCGACACCTGGTCCGGTATGGCCACCACCATGATCACCCTGGGCGCCGCCGTGTTCGCCCTGCCCCTGGCCTCGCTGGCCGCCCGGCGCGGCCGCCGCCCCGGCCTCGCGCTGGGCTGGGTGCTCGGCGCGCTCGGCGGCACCGTCGTCATCGCCGCCACGGTGCTGGAGGCGTTCGCGCTGTTCCTCGCCGGCATGGTCCTGGTCGGCGCCGGCACCGCCACCAACCTCCAGGCGCGCCACGCCGCCGCCGACCTGGCCTCCGAACGCAGCCGGGGCCGGGACCTGTCGATCGTGGTCTGGGCGACCACCGTCGGCTCGGTGGTGGGCCCCAACCTCACCGGCCCCGGCGCGCGCGTGGCCGCCCTGTTCGGACTGCCCGACCTGCTGGGCCCGGTGCTGTTCACCACCACCGGGTTCGTCCTGGGCGGACTGCTGATCCTTGCCCTGCTGCGCCCGGACCCGCTGCGCGCGGCCACCGCGGACCGGCCCTCCGGAGCGGCCCCCTCCGGTGCACGGCTGTCCGTGGCCGGGGCGCTGCGGGTGATCGCGGCCAGCCCGGGGGCGCTGCTCGCGGTGGTCGGCATCGTGGCCAGCCACACGGTGATGGTCGCGGTCATGACCATGACTCCGGTGCACATGTCCCACCACGGCGCGGCGCTGACCGTGATCGGCCTGACCATCTCCCTGCACATCGCCGGTATGTACGCCCTGTCCCCGGTGGTGGGGTGGCTCACCGACCGGTTCGGCCGGGTGCCCGTGCTGCTGGCCGGACAGGGAGTCCTGGTCGCCTCCGCGGTGGTGGCGGGCACGGCCGGGCACGACGAGGCCAGGGTGACGGTCGGACTGGTGCTGCTGGGGCTGGGGTGGTCGTTCGGACTGGTGTCCGGGACGGCCCTGCTGGCGGAGTCCCTGGCGGCGGATGTGCGCCCCCGCGTGCAGGGCGTGAGCGACCTGGTGATGAACCTGGGCGGCGCGGCGGCGGGCGCCCTGTCGGGTGTGGTGCTGGCCCAGGCGGGCTTCGGCGGACTCAACCTGTTCGCGGCCGTGTTCACCGTGCCGGTGTTCGTGCTCGCCCTGCGCGCCCGGCTGGCCCGGGGGGACCGGCGGGAGCGGGCCGCGGGAGTGCGTTGACCGCCGACCGGCCCGTCGCCGGGGCGTGGGTCCCCGGGAACGGGAACCCGGGCCGTCCGGGCTGTCCGGTCCGGACGGCCCGGTGACCGCGCCCTGTGCGCCCCCTGCCTTGTGCCCTTTTGCGCCGCGCCCCTCTCCCGTGTCATTTGCCCGGGCCTTTACCGAAAACGCCCCGTGATCTCCACGCCCAGGCCCGTCCTCGCGGTTACCGTGCAGGCGTGAAGCGCCCAACGGCGGTTTCCGGTGGGCGGACCGCGCTGACATGAGGGGTGTTCTCAGTGTCCGATCGGGAGTCCGAGGGTGTGCCGCAGGAGCAGTCGGGACAGCGCCCGGACCCGGTGAACCACCGTCCGCCGGAGGAGTGGCGTCCCGGTGACCCCGGTGATCCGATCGAGGGCGGGCCGCAGCCGCCGGGGGAGCCGCCGCACCGCTTCCCCCACCAGGAGACGCGCCCCGGGGAAGGCCGGCTCCCGCACGGCCGCCACGAGAGCCCTCCCTCCACGGGAGCACACGCCTACGGGGAGCCCCCGGCCGGGGGACGCGCCCCCGGAGACGTCCCCCCGGGCGGACACCCGACGGGCGCGCCCCCCGAACCGGTGACCGGTGAGCTCTCCGAGGGTCCCAGCGGCCCCGGCCAGGCCGGATACGAGCACGCGGGATACGCCCCCGGGTACGGGGAGTCGGACGGGCCCACGACCGGCGCGGGCGGTCAGCCGCCCGGCGGGCCGCCGGACGGCTTCAGCTCCGGCCAGGGTCCGGGCTACGCCGCGGCGGGCGGTTACCCCTCGGGCCAGGGGCCGGGGTACGCGCCGGGGCAGGCCGGCGGTTACGGACAGGCCTACGGTTACGGGCCGGAGCCCGGAGCGGGCCAGGCCTACCCGCCCCAGGGCGGTTACGGGCCTCGGGAGACCAGACCCACCCCGTGGGGCAAGATCATCGGCCTCAGCTGCGGCGCTCTCCTGCTGCTGATGTTCGTCATCGCCGGGTGCACGACCGTCGCCCTGTTCGCGGCGGCCCACAGGCAGACCCCGGTGGAGGAGACCGAGTCCCGGCAGGAGGGCGGCGAGGCGGCCGGGCCCCGGGTCGAGCTCACCGCCGCCCCCACCGGCTTCGACCCCGGGCCGCTCTACACCGAGGGCGAGTACACGAGCGTGGACGTGTCGGTGACGAACACCGGCCAGGAGGACATCGAGGTCAACCCGCTCTACTTCCGGGTCGTGGACGCCCGGGGCGACCAGCACAGCACCTCCGAGGCCGTCGGCATGGACGCCGACGAGATCGGTGCGCGCACGCTCGCCCCGGGGCAGAGCGTCTCCGGGGTGATCACGGTGGAGGGGGACGTGGAGCCCGAGACCGTGGTCTTCTCCCCCTTCTTCGGCGAACCGGTGGAGGTGCCGGTCAGCTGACCGGCGGCGCCGCGGAAAGGACCGGGAGACGGCTCAGGGGGCCAGCGCCGGGTCGCGCAGCCACTCCGACAGGTCCTGCTGGCGCTCGCCGTCGCACTTGAGCGGGCACGTGGTGCAGTATCCGTGCTCCGGGTCGCCCTTGTAGTCGAAGCAGCAGGTGCCCCGCACCGCCCAGGTCCCGCGCGGGTGGTCGGGAGCGAAGGGGAACAGGCGCGGACGCCTGCGGGTCACCGCGCCCGCCGCGACCACCGCGTCGCCCAGGCGGGTGGCCAGCTCCCAGGCCTGCTCGGGGTCGCGGCCCAGGTAGCGGGCCGGGTTGAGCATGTAGAAGTGCAGGGTGTCGAGCACCCAGCCCCACAGGGTGCGCTTGCCCGAGCGCGTGTGCCCGTGCAGGGCGTCGATGATCGGCTCGAACGTGGCGAACAGGGCCTCGGCCGCCATCCGCAGCTGGGCGTCCTCGTCCTCGGCGACCACGGTGCCGGGGTGGCCGACGGCGGGGTCGTCCGGAAGGACGGCCGTCCGGGTGCCGACCGAGGCGGGTGTGCCGAAGCGCGCCAGGCCGGAGTCCCAGGGCAGGTAGAGGGTGTCCGGGCTCAGCAGCGGGGCGCGACCGGTCAGGTACAGCGAGGCCGAGACCAGGAAGATGGGCTCGCGCAGGGTCACCCGCAGGAAGTTGGTGGCGGCGGGGAGGCGGTGGCCGGGGCCGTGCTCGCTGCGGAGCCGGTCGTACAGGACCGGCAGCCAGCCGTCCGCGGCCATGGCGCCCGCCTGGTGCCAGTGCACGCGGCCGCGGGGAAGGGTGGAGAGCTCCTCGAAGGAGAGCAGGTCGGGCAGGGGCGCGAACTTCAGCGGCGCACAGGCGTCGCGCAACGCGTCGAGCGGATCTGGAGCCACCGCGTAACCTGCCCTTCGTCGCACGATGCCGTCATGTCCGGGGTCGTGTGGGTGCAGTGACCTTCGGGGAACGAGTGCATCTGCGCCTCTTAAGTGAGGCTACCCTAACGAACGCGTGCGCCGCAATGATCACCGGATTATCCCCTAACCGCCACGCGGGCAGAAGATGCAGGTACGGGCGTTTTTCTCCGGGGGGAGCGGCGGGCGTGGCGTGCGTCACCGGCGCCGTTTCCGCTGCGTGTGCGGTGTGACGCAAGTGTCGGAAGGGATGGCAGAGAGAGACTCCTGCGTCCCTCCAGCCTCACACGGGGGCGGTGTCGGACAGGGGCGCGTGGTCCGCGGGCGTCCGGGCGGCTCCGCCTCCGTGGGAGCCGCCCGGGCCTTGGGCATCGGGCCGTCGGGGCGTGGTCAGCGAGCCCGGGTCGGTGCGTCCGGGGCAGGGGACGGAACCAGCACGTCCGGTTCAGCGGCTGAGCCGCCGGAAGCGGCGCAGGGCCAGCGGGGTGACCAGGACCATGACGGCCAGCGGCAGGGCCACGGCCATGAGCAGCGCGTTCTCCGCGGGCCAGGCGTCCGAGGGCAGGGACGGGTTGCCGAACAGGTCGCGTGTGGCGGTGACCACCGCCGACAGCGGGTTCCACTCGGCGACGGGCGCCAGCCAGGAGGGCATGGCCTCGGACGGCACGAAGCTCGTCGAGAGCATGCTGAGCGGGAACGTCAGCGGGTAGACGACCATGCTCACGGAGTCGGCCGTGGGCAGCACCAGACCCAACAGCACCCCGAGCCACACCAGGGCCAGCCGGAAGAACAGCAGCACGCCGACGGCGGCCAGGGCTCCGAGGACCCCGTCCTCGGCGCGCCAGCCCATCGCGAACCCGACCAGGAGCAGCAGGGCCACCTCCAGGCAGGCGCGCGCCATGTCCGCCAGGGCGCGGGCGCCGAGCAGGGCCGCGGGGGACATGGGCATGGACCGGAAGCGGCTCATCACGTCGCGGGCGGTGTCGCGGGAGATCCCGGAGGCGGTGCCGCCGACGCCGTAGAGCATGACCATCGCCAGCATCGCCGGGACCAGGAACTCGCGGTAGTTCTCCGTTCCAGGGGGCGCCATCACGTCGCCGAACACGTAGCCGAACAGGAGCACCATCATCACCGGCATGGTGATCGCGATGACCGGTTCGAAGGGGTCGCGGACCATGTGCCGGAAGTTGCGGCGGGTCAGCACCAGGGTGTCGGCGCCGGTCTTGCGCAGGCGCTGGGCCCGGGTGAGCTGGCGGGGCGGCAGGCTCCCCCGGGTCAGCGGGCGCGGACCGGCGGAGGGGGCGGCGGCTGCGGTGGTCATCGGGACACCTCCTGAGGGGCGCGGTGGGCGCCTTCGTGGTCGGTGGCGGTCGTTCCGGTCAGGCCGAGGAAGACCTCGTCCAGGCTCGGGCGGCGGACGCCGATGTCCTCCACCCGCAGTCCGGAGCCGTCCAGGGCGCGCACGGCCCGGGTCAGCGCGTCCATGCGGTCCTCGGCCGGAACGCTGACGCGCTGCTCGTCGCGGTGCACGCTGGCCCGGGCGGACACGGCCTCGCCCAGGATCCGTGCGGTGGCGTCCAGTTCGGCGGGGTCGCGCACGACCACGTCGAGGCGGTCGCCGCCCACCTGCGACTTGAGGGAGTCGGGGGTGCCCTCGGCGATGACGCGGCCGTGGTCGATGACGGCGACGGCGTCGGCGAGCTGGTCGGCCTCCTCCAGGTACTGCGTGGTGAGCAGCACGGTCGTCCCGGAGGCGGTCAGGGCGCGCACCGACTCCCAGACCTGGAGGCGGCTGCGGGGGTCCAGCCCGGTGGTGGGCTCGTCCAGGAACAGGACGCTGGGCTCCTGGATGAGGCTGACGGCCAGGTCCAGGCGGCGGCGCATCCCCCCGGAGTAGCCGTCGGCGCGGCGGTCGGCGGCCTCGACGAGGTCGAAGCGCTCCAGCAGGGCACGGGCGCGCTCGTCGGCGCCCCGGGGGGAGAGGCCGTACAGGCGGCCGAACATGACGAGGTTCTCGCGGCCGGTGAGGAGTTCGTCGACCGAGGCGTACTGGCCGGTCAGGCCGATCGCGGCGCGCACGCGGTCGGCCTGGGTGAACACGTCGTACCCGGCGACGCTGGCGTGTCCGGAGTCGGGGCGCAGCAGGGTGGCCAGGACGCGGACGGCGGTGGTCTTACCGGCGCCGTTGGGGCCGAGCAGGCCGAAGACGGTCCCGGTTCCGACGGTGAGGTCGAGGCCGGCCAGGGCGCGGGTGGCGCCGTAATCCTTGCGCAACCCCTCGGCGCTGATGGCCGGGGTCATATGGGACATGTCAGTGTGCTCCATAAACTGTTTATGGCGTACATGTATTGGTGTAAGTAATACACAGATCTAGGATGGTGTCAACGACGCAGTCGACGACGGGTGGGGTATGACGGCCGAGCAGCAGGGGACGAACCGGATGGAGCGGGAGGTCGAGCTCCTGTGGGGGCTGCGCCAGCCCGAACCGAGGAGGGGGCCCAAGCCCAGACTCAGCCGGGAGGGGGTGGTGGCGGCGGCGGTCGCCATCGCCGACGCGGAGGGTCTGGAGGCCGTGTCCATGCAGCGGGTGGCCAAGGAGCTGGGCTACACCACGATGTCGCTGTACCGGTACGTGGACAGCAAGGAGGACATGCTCGCCCTCATGAGCGACGCGGTCCTGGAGGGGGATCCGCCCCCGCCGCGCGAGGACGGGGACTGGCGCTCCGGTGTGGAGGAGTGGGTCCGCGAGTCGGTGGCCATGTACCGCCGCCACCCGTGGGGGGTCTACCTCACCCTGAACGGGCCGCCCAGCGGACCCAACGGGCTGCGCTGGATGGAGTCGGGCCTGCGTGAGATCTCCCGGTCCGGCCTGGAGATGGGCTGGTCCCTCCAGATGCTGACGATGCTGTCCGCCATCCTGCGCGAGACGGTCCGCATCGAGCTGGACATGAGCCGCGCGGCCCGGGCGGCGGGCAGCACGATGGCCGACACCGTGCGCGACTACAGCAGGGGGCTGCGCAGGGTCGTCACCGAGGAGGAGTTCCCCACCATCACCCGGCTGCTCCGGGAGGGGGTCATGGAGGAGCTCCCGGACACCGAGGAGGAGAACACGGGCGGGCCCACGGAGGACCTGGACTTCTCCATCCGCCGGGTCCTGGACGGTATCGATGTGTACGTGGAGCGCCAGCGCGCCGCGGGGGAGCGGGGATCGGCCCCGGGCGCGGGGGAGTAGCGCCGGCGTCCACCTTGTCCTGGCCGCCCCGAGCCGAACGGTCCCCGTGCGCGGGGGAGCGGGGGGCAGGAGAGGCGGTGAACGCGCGCGGGTGCTAGCTTCCTCTCCCATGACGGAGCACCAGGACGAGACCAGGGCGGCCTACGACGGGGTCGTCGAGCTGTACGCGTCGATGTTCGCCGACCGGTTGGAGACGCAGCCGTTCTCGCGGAACATGATCGGCACCTTCGCCGAGCTGGTGCGCGGGACGGGGAACCCGCGTGCGGCCGACGTCGGGTGCGGGCCCGGGCACCTGACGGCCATGCTGTGCGAACTGGGGCTGGACGCCCGCGGGTTCGACCTCTCCCCGGCCATGGTCGAGCACGCCCGGCGGGCCCATCCGGCGCTGCGGTTCGACGAGGCGCGGATGGAGGCCCTGCCGGTCGGCGACGGTGAGCTCGGCGGCGTGCTGGCCCACTACTCGATGATCCACACCCCGCCCGGGGAGCTGCCCGCGCTGCTCGCCGGGCAGACGCGTGTCCTGGCGCCGGGGGGCCTGCTCCTGGCCTCGTTCTTCGCGACCGACGGACCGGAGCCGGTCCGCTTCGACCACAAGGTGGCGCCCGCCTACAGCTGGCCGGTGGACCGGTTCGTCGAGCTGCTGACCGGGGCCGGGCTCGTCACCTTCGCCCGGCTGCTCCACGATCCGGCCTCCGAGCGGGGCTTCCTCGACGCCCACGTGCTGGCCCGCCTTCCCTAGCGCGGTGCCCGTGGCCGCCGGGCGCGGGCAGCCCGAAGCGGAGGGGTCGGGGACCCCCCTAGTACTACGGTAGGCGCGTGAGGGCCGGGCCCACCAGGCCCTTCGCGTGCCTGTGGACGACCTCCGAGAGCCTGTGGACGACTACCGCACCACCACCAGGTGGTGTCGCGACAGCACGGACACGACCTCCGCCGTCCGCTCGACCTCCGCGCCCACGCGCTCGGCCAGTCCGGCCACGGTCAGCTCCCGGTGCTCGGCGAGCGCCTCCAGGACCGGCCCGACCACGGCCGGGAACCGGTACCGGCGTCCGCCCACCGTCACGGCCACCCTCTCGCCGTCCCGCGACAGCGGCGGCGGCAGGATCGGCACGAACTCCACCCGCGCGTGCGCGGGCGGCGCACTCTCCTCCACCGGCCACGGCAGCGAGAACGAGGTCCGGCGCGGGAAGCGCGCGTCCCGCTCGGCCAGGAAGCCGTCCAGGTCCAGCTCCTCGGCCAGCTCCGCCATCCGGGCCACCAGCTCGCCCTGGTGCTTGCGCCGCACGTCCGGGTCGGCGAAGCGCGGCAGGTCCCTGCGGAACACCTCCTCCTCGAACAGCCGGCGCACCAGCGCGTCCGCCCACTCCACCCCGGTCGCCCGGGTGAAGCCGAAGGTCAGGTGCATGCTCACCCCGCCGGTCCCGGTCACCGTGTGCCACCAGCCGCGCGGCACGTGGATGACCTGGCCGGGCCGCAGCACGCCCTCCCACACCAGGTGCAGCTCGCCGTCGGCGTCGCGCGGCGGCGTGTGGGCGTGGTCCACGTCGTTCTTCATCGGGTACGGGCGCGACCCCGGGCCGTGCACCTGCCAGTGCTTGGTCCCCTCCACCTGGACGATCACCGTGTCGTGGTCGTCCCAGTGGGTGTCGAAGCCGCGCGAGCCGCCCCAGATCAGGTACAGGTTGGCCTGCGCGCGCTCGCGCACCAGCCGCATGAGGTCGTCGGCCGCCGCGCCCACCGGCGGGTGCATCCGGTCCACGCTGTCCAGGACCAGGCTCGCCCCCTCCCGCAGCTCCCGGTACAGCGCCTCGGGCCGCACCACCCGCCGCGCGCTCCGCGAGGAGGTCGCCGCCCCGGTGTAGCGGTCGGCCGGGACCGGAGCCCCGTCCCGGTGCAGGCGCAGCCTGGGCGGCTCGGGGGAGCACGTGGCCAGCAGGTCGTTGAGGTCGTCGAAGGTCAGCAGCGAGCGCACCGCGTCCGCGCCCAGGTCGGCGAAGACGAACTCCTCGGACAGGCGCTCGGTGAGGGCCTCCCTTCCCACGACGTCGCTCAGGGTCCGGGTGAACAGGTGGCCGGGATCGGTCATGAGGGGGCGTCCTCTCCGTGCACGGGGGTGGGGCCCCGCCCGGCCCGGGGGGACCGGGCCGGGCGGGACGCGGTCAGATGAAGTCGGAACTGGAGTCGGTGCCGTCGCTGTCGCCGCCCGCGGTGATGTCGCGGGAGGTCACCTCGGCCAGGTCCTCGGTCTCGACCTCGATCGGGTCCATACGCACCACACCTCGCTTTCTGTGTGCCGTTTCTCTTGCCAGGACCGCCCCCGCGCGCTCAGCGCGGCGACAGCCCCGTCCGGTGGGCCGCGAACGCGTGCGCGTCGGCGGCCAGTCCCACCGCCCGGCTGACCGCGCGCGGGCCGTGGCCCACGTCGCGCTCGTACCGGAGCAGGACGGGTGGGCGCCCCTCCTCCCGCGCGGCCGCCGCCAGCAGCGCCGCGCACATCTTGCGCGGGTGGGCGGCGTCGGTGCGGGTGTCACCGTGGAAGCCGGTGAGCAGGACGCTGGGGAAGCTCCGTCCGGGTCCGTCCCCGGCGCCCTCCAGCGCCCGGTGGTAGGGGGAGTAGGACATCAGGGCGGCGAAGTCGTCGGGGTCGGCGGCGGTGCCGAACTCGCGGGTCCACATCCGGCCCAGGCCCATCCGCTCGAAGCGGGCCATGTCCGCGAGCGGCGCGGAGGCGATCACCGCCCCGCACAGGTCCGGGCGCGCGGTCGCGGCGGCCAGGACGAGCAGTCCGCCCGCCGACCCGCCCGACAGGCACAGCTGGTCGCGGGTGCACATCCCCGCGCCGACCAGGGCCGCCGCCGCGGCCACCAGGTCCTCCACGGCGCGCGGCTTGCCGCGGCCCGAACCGGCCAGGTGCCAGTCGCGGCCCGCGTCCCCGCCGCCGCGCACGTGGGCGACGGCGTACCGGCCGCCCGAGAGCAGCCAGGCCAGCACGGTCGCGCTGAACCCGAACTGGCGCGGGCGCCCGAAGCCGCCGTAGGCGTGCAGGAGGGTCGGCTCGGGGATCAGCCCCGTGCCGGGCGCGGTGCGGTCGCGGCCCGCGGCGGTGAACACGGTCACCGGGACCCGGGTGCCGTCCGCGGAGCGGCACCAGACCACCGAGCGCTCCACGGCCGGGGAGGGCCGGGCCTCGGCTGTTCCGGGCGGCCAGGGACGCGGGGTCCGCTCCCCTGGGGCCAGGCGCAGGATCCGCTGCTGGACGGACACGTCCGCGTACCCCAGGTACACCGAACCGTCGGGTGCCGCCTCCGGGGCGGAGACCATCCCCTCACCGGGCAGGACCACCGTGTACAGGAGTCCGCCCGTGCGGGTGTCGTGGACGGCCGCGGCGCTGATCCCCAGGCGGGTGCGCGCGACGAACAGGGCGGTGCCGCCCTCCGCTCCGGCGGGGCAGGGCGCGAAGGCGTCCAGGGTCGCCCCGTCCTCCTCGGGCACCACCTCGCGCCAGTGCCCCACCCCCGGCTCCTCGGGGGAGACCGCGCAGATCCGCCGCCACGGCGCGCCCAGGGTGGTGCGCAGGTACAGGAGGCCGTCCGGGCCCAGCCGGGCCTCGGTCTCGGCCTCCTCGCCCACCTGGACCGGCCGTAGCGGGGGGTGTGCGGGGGCGTCGGCCGGATCGGTGAGGCCGGCCGGGGCGGTCAGGTCGGCCGGGTCGGTGAGGCCGCCCGGGGTGGCCGGGGCGGTCAGGTCGGCCAGCCACAGGTCGGTGCGGTGCCCGGTGCCGTGGCTCTCGGTCACCAGCAGCCACCGGTCGCCCAGGACGCGCACTCCGGGCACGGTGCCGGGCGCCGTGCAGGCGTGGACGAGCGTCTCGGCGCCGTCGAGGACCCGGCGCAGCCACACGCCGCGCACGCCCCTGGCGCCGTCACGGCGCACGTAGTAGAAGGCGGGGACGCCCCGGGGCGACCAGGCCACGTGGGAGTAGCGCACCCCCGGCACGGCGGGGCCGACCGGCTCCCCGCCCTCCGTGCCGATCACGCGCAGGGCGCCGCGCTCCACGCCCCCCGACGAGGTCTGCACGGCGACCAGGCTTCCGTCGGGGGAGGGTTCCCAGGCGTCCAGGGTGGTGTGTCCGGCGGGGTCCTCGGCGACGGGGTCGTAGACGGTGCGCGGCGGCCCGTCCCCGGCCAGGACCACCAGGCGGGGGTGCTCGCTCCCGGCCGGGCGCACGGTGGCGAACACCGCGCCGGGCCGGTGTACGGGAGGACTCCACAGGTCGGTGTCCACCAGGGAGCGGATGAGTCCGGCCAGGCGTTCCCGCAGGGGCCAGGTGAGCGCCTCCGCCGCGTACTCGCGGCCCCGCTCCTCCAGCCAGCTCAGCGTCTCGGGGGAGTCCGCGGACTCCAGCCACCGGTAGGGGTCGGGTACGGGACGACCGTGCAGGAGGTCGACGGCGGGCTCGGGCTCGGGAGCGGACTCGGTGACGAGAGCGGCTCCGGGGGCTCGGTTGGACACCACACAATCGTTGGGGTGCGCTCATCCGGGGGTCAAGGAACAGATGCCTTGCCCAGGGGTGCGCGACTGTGTCTTCAGGGCAAGGTTTGCGGCGGTGCCGACCGGGCAACGCCGCCCCCTCGGGCCGGGAACCCCGCGCACGGGTGCGCCCCGCCGGGCCCTCCCGGAGGAGGAGGGGGAGGGCCCGGCGGGGCGCTGGGAGACGGGCTCAGTCGTTGTTGGGGTGGCCGATGGCCAGACCGCTCTCCGGGTCGAAGAAGTGCAGCTGGCTCACGTCCACCGACAGGCTGATCGGCTGGCCCGGGCGCACGTTGCTGCGGGGGCTGACCCGGGCGGTGAACAGCGAGGTGTTGCCGCCCAGCGGCAGGCCGTCGCCCTCGCCCTCCTCGCCCGCGGCGTCCTTGGCCAGGGCGGCGGCGTCCTCGTGGCGCACCGGCGGGGCGTCCACGGTGAAGATCACGTTGATCTCCGTGCCCAGTTCCTCGGTCACGCTCGCCTTGACCTGGATCTGCGGGTCGCCGTTGCTGTCCAGGTCGGCGTCGTTGAAGTCGGAGGGGCGGATGCCCAGGATGAGGCTGCGGCCCAGGTAGTCGCGCAGGCCCTGGCGCTCCCCGAGGACGCTGGCCGGGACCGGCAGCTTGTGCTCGGCGAAGGTGAGCACCGCGTCGTCGCCCTCGGCGACCAGCTCGGCGTCGACGAAGTTCATCGCCGGGGAGCCGATGAACCCGGCCACGAACAGGTTGTTGGGGGCGTCGAACAGGCGCTTGGGGGTGTCCACCTGCTGGAGGCGTCCGTCGCGCATCACCGCGACCCGGTCGCCCAGGGTCATGGCCTCGATCTGGTCGTGGGTGACGTAGATGGTGGTGACGCCCAGGCGCTCGTGGAGCTGGTTGAGGGAGGCGCGCATCTGCACGCGCAGCTTGGCGTCCAGGTTGGACAGCGGCTCGTCCATGAGGAACGCGCGCGGCTCGCGCACGATCGCGCGGCCCATGGCCACACGCTGGCGCTGACCGCCGGAGAGGGCGCCCGGCTTGCGCTTGAGGTAGGGCTCCAGGCCCAGCATCTCGGCCGCCTCCTTCACGCGGCGCGCGATCTCGGGCTTGGCCACCTTGCGCAGCTTCAGACCGAAGGCCAGGTTCTGCTCGACGGTCATGTGGGGGTAGAGCGCGTAGTTCTGGAAGACCATCGCGATGTCGCGGTCCTTGGGGGGACGGTCGTTGACGATCTCGTCGCCGATGACCAGCGTGCCCCCCGTGATCTCCTCCAGGCCCGCGATCATGCGCAGCGCGGTGGACTTGCCGCAGCCGGAGGGGCCGACGAGCACCATGAACTCGCCGTCCTCGATCTTCAGGTTCAGGTTGTCGACGGCCTTGACGTCGCCGCCGTAGATCTTGTCAACGCCATCGAGGACGATCTCCGCCATGGTTGTCAGCTCCCGGGCCGGGGTCGAGATGTGGGGTGACGCGGATCTCGGGGTGTCCGCGCCGCCGACCTGGATCTTTCGTAGTTGATCGAACCAGGCCGTTGTGCTGATCACATCAGACACGATCCTGATCGAAAAGTCCATACTTGAGTCGATGTCGATCCGATTGCGGTCAGACACAAACCCCGTCCGCTCAGCTGGCGTGGCGGCCCCAGGTGCGTTAGCCTGTCCGACGGTTCCTTCCTTTCTCCCCTCCACGCCCTCGGGTCGGCGGCCACGACACGGCAGCCGGGTTGAGGCATCGGGTCGGGGAGTCTGGGTAACCTAACGACCAGTCCAGCACTGGACGGACCGGTTGTGCGGCCCCCACTCGTCCGATTGGACGCTGCATCACGCGCCAGGTGCAGTTGGGATCGGGTGAGGGGTGGAGTACCGCGACCGGGCGGGGGGTTGGACCCGGAAAAGGCCCGAACATCCAGTAGACAACGGTCTTCCGAGCTCGCCGCCGACGGGACGGAGCCGGTCCGAAGGGTGGCTCGGGCCTTTTCCGCGTCCCCCCATATGCTGACCGCGAGCACCTCTCACCAACCAGCGGAAAGCGAGCACCCCACGTGGTTGCCGAGCACACCGAGCAGGGCAGCGCCCACGGCTCCGACAGACCCTCGCCGGAACCGGTGGGGCGGGAGCGGACGGCGAACCCGGCACGCTCCTCCGTCTCCGCCTTCGCACTGGGACACCGCTGGGGGCGCCACGACCTGCTGTGGCGGGTGCTCGCCGCGGTCGGATCCGGTCTCGCCCAGCTCTTCGCGCTGCCGCCCTACGGCCTGTGGTGGCTGGGCCCCCTCAGCGCCGCGCTGCTCGCCCTCGCCGTCGCCGGAAGCCGGATGCGCCGCGCCGCCTGGCTCGGCGCCCTGTCCGGGGCCGCGCTCATGGTGCCGCTGGTGCACTGGCAGGACATCTTCGGCATCGACGTGTGGCTGCTCATCGCCGGAGCCGAGACCGTCTACTTCCTCCCCATGGCGATGGCCCTGGCGCTGGCCATGCGCCTGCCGGGCTGGCCGCTGTGGACCGCGGCCCTGTGGGTGGCCCAGGAGGCCCTGCGAGCCCGCTGGCCGCTGGGCGGCTTCCCCTGGGGCAAGCTCGCCTTCGCCCAGCCCGACACGCCCTTCGTCGGCTACGCCGCTCTCGGCTCCTCGGCACTGGTGACCTTCGCGGTCGCCCTCACCGGCGGCCTTCTGCTGTGGAGCGCGCTGCGGCTGGCGGCGGGGGCCCGGTGGGCCGGACGCGGTGATCGGAACGACGATCGGGACGACCGAAACGATCAGAACGCGCCGCGGGCGACGGACACGCGGAAGGGCGGCCCGCCGCGGTCCGGCTGGGTCCCGGCCGCCCTCGGACTGGTCGCGGGTGCGGCCGTCGTCGTCGGCGGCACGCTGGCCCCCGCGATCGGCCGTCCCGACGTCTCCCACACCGTCACCGTCGGCATGGTCCAGGGCAACGTGCCCAACGTCGGACAGATGTCCATCGCGGGCGAGCGCATGCAGGTCCTCAACAACCACGCCGACGGGGTCCACGAGCTCGCCGACGCCGTCCGCGCGGGGGAGTACCCCCGGCCGGACATGGTGCTGCTGCCGGAGAACGCCAGCGACATCGACCCCTTCCGCGACCCCCAGGCGCGCGAGATCATCGACGCCGCCGCGGCCGACGCGGGCGTCCCCCTGCTGTGGGGCATGAGCCGCTTCAACGACGACGGAACCCGGTACGTCAGCAGCGTGGTCTGGGACCCTGAGGCCGGACCGGGCGAGATCTACGACAAGCGCTACCTGGTGCCGTTCGGCGAGTACGTCCCCTTCCGCGACTTCTTCACGCAGTTCGTGTCCCGCCTCCAGCAGGTCAGCTCCGACGCCGTCCCCGGCAGCGAGCCCGGGGCCCTGGCCGTGGGCGACACCACCCTGGCCGTGGGCATCTGCTTCGACGTGGCCTTCGACCTCCCGGTGCGCGAGTCCGTCGCCGCGGGCGGACAGGTCATCGTGATCCCCACCAACAACGCCAACTACAACTTCACCGGCCAGACCAACCAGCAGCTGGCCATCACCCAGCTGCGCGCCGTCGAGCACGGGCGTCCGGCGGTGGTCGTCTCCACGAGTGGCGTCAGCGCGGTGGTCAACCCCGACGGGACCCTGGCCTACAGCTCGCCCGAGGGGGTGCCTGACATCCACGTGGCCGAGTTGGAGGCGATGGAGGGCACCACGGTCGCGACCCGTCTCGGCGCGGTGCCGGAGGCCCTCCTGAGCGCTCTGGGGCTGGGTGCGGCGGTCGTGGCGGTTGTCCTGACGCGCCGTCGTCGTGTCTGAGCGGGAGGGACGGGCGGGTACGCCGACACAGCCGCACGCCTGACGTCGTGGTGGCTGAGGGGGGACGCCCGCGTCGCGGCTGGGAGGGCCGCGTCCGCATCGCCTCCGAGAGGAACACGCCCGGGGGAACCCTGGCGCCCGCGCGCGCGTTCTCTCCTGTAGGGAGCTCCCGCCGATGACCCGGAGGATGGTTACGCATGCCGCTGCTGACAGTGCTGGCGCTGATGGCGCTGCCGTTCCTCGAAGTGTGGCTGATGATCGCCGTCGGCGGTTGGATCGGCGTTCCGTGGACGCTGGCCGCGCTGGTCTCGCTGATGGTCCTGGGCGTGGCCGTGCTGCGCCGGGCCGGGACCAGGGCCTTCCGGGACGCGGACCAGGCCATGCGTTCGGGCGAGCAGCCGCGCGGCGGCCTGCTCGACCCGCTGATGCTCATGGCGGGCGGCATCCTGCTCGTGATCCCCGGGTTCATCACCGCCGTGCTCGGCCTGCTGATGGTCCTCCCCTTCACCCGTCCCGTCCTGCGCTGGGCCTTCGCCTCCTGGGCGCAGCGCCGTGTGCGCGGGATGCAGGAGCGGATGAACGAGGAGTTCGTCGTCCGCGGGTCCACCGCCCCCGGCCCGGGGGCGGGTCCGGCAGCGGGGCCGTTCGGTCCCGGCCAGAGCCCGTTCGGTCCCCGGGCCGACGGGGACGCCGCCCCGAAGAACCGGGGCCGCGTCATCCAGGGGCAGTTCGAGCCCAGCGACGACGACAGGAACTGACCGGGCTCACCCCGCTGACCGCGCTGTAGGCGGTCGGAGCTGGTGTCAGCTCCGGCTGTGGAAGCGGGCCTGTAGAGACCGCACCCGCGTGACCAGGGAGTCCACCGGGCCCTCCACCGCGATTCCGGGTACGACCTCGCCGATCGGCAGGGCCCGCACCGGCGCCGGGGGCACGCCCCACTCCTCCAGCCACGAGACGAGCTGCGCCGAGGAGCTCACGTAGACGATCCGGTCCAGACCCGCCCAGCCGTGGGCGGCCGAGCACATGGGGCAGTGCTCCCCGGAGGTGTAGACGGTCGCCGCCGCCCGTTCGGCGGGGCTCAGGTGGGTGGTCGACCACCGGGCGATGGCGAACTCCGGGTGCTGTGTCGGGTCGCCCCCGGCGACGCGGTTGCGGTCCTCGAAGAGCACTGTTCCCGCCCGGGACACCAGCACCGAACCGAAGGGCTCGTCACCCGCCTCCAGGGCCTCCTCGGCCAGATCGACCGCGCGCCGCAGGTGGCGCATGTCGGTTTCGCTCAGCATGCTCCCTGTCCTTTCTCCTCGCTCTCTCCCGGGCTCCGCCGTGGAACCCGCGTAGCCCCCGGCCCCGCAGAGGGAACGTCCACGCCCTGCCTTCTGGGGCCGTGCGACGGTCGGGGGCAGGGGGCTTGCGGGCGAGTGGACGGCCACGGATGCCGGTCCGGTCCACGACACCCTCCGGGAGCTTCCCGCCGGTCCGGGCTCCACGGGTGGGTGGTCGGGCTCCGCGGAGGGCTCAACCCCCTACGGGGCACCGCCACGGGAGGCTCCACGCCGGCTCTCGGGGGTGAACCGTAACCGGCTGTCCCGCTTCAGCCTCCTGCGGCGGGCCGCTCGCCCGGGTTCCTCCTACACCGGCTCAGGAGTGCGTTCCTCGGTCTCGCGCTCGTCCTCCCTCTCCGCCTCACGCGCCTCGGACCGGGCCATCATCCGGTCGTCCACCACCCGGATCACCGTGATCACCACGATCGCCACACCCGCCACGGCCAGACCGGTCAGCACCTTGGTCGGATCGCTCACGTCCAGGTCGAAGAACCACTGCCCCAGCGGTGTCACCATCGCCAGCGTCAACAGGCCCACCATGGAGCCCACCATCAGCACCTTCCACCACACGTACGGCTTGGCCACCAGCAGCAGCACCCACAGCGTCGTCGCGCACAGCGTGATGACCACCGCCGTCCGGTCGGCCGGGTCGGGCACCGTCCGGCCGCCCAGCACCAGCAGGTAGGTCGTCACCGCGGCGAAGCCCGCCACCATGCCCGAGGGGATCGCCAGCCGCAGCGTCCGCATCACGAACCCCGGACGGGCGATGTCGGTGTTGGGCGCCAGCGCCAGGAAGAACGACGGGATACCGAACGTCACCGCGTTGATGAGCGTCGCGTGGCGGGGGAAGAACGGGTAGGCCACAGCAAGCAGGCCCACGATGATCGCCAGCGTCATCGTGTACACGGTCTTGGTCAGGAACAGGTTGGCCACCCGCTCGATGTTGCCGATGACCCGGCGGCCCTCGGCCACCACGCGCGGCAGCACCGCGAACCGGTTGTCCAGCAGCACCAGCTGGGCCACCGACCGCGACGCCGGGCTCCCCGAGCCCATCGCCACGCCGATGTCGGCCTCCTTCAGCGCCAGCACGTCGTTGACGCCGTCGCCGGTCATCGCCACGGTGTGCCCGCGGTCGCGCAGACCCTTGACCATGTCGCGCTTGCGCTCGGGCGTCACCCGGCCGAACGCGGAGCGCTCCTCCACCTCGCGGGCCAGCTCGTCGCCGTCCTCCGGCAGCGCCCGCGCGTCCACCGGCTGGTCCGCGCCCGCCAGTCCCAGCTCACGGCCCACCGCGCCCACCGACGCCGCGTGGTCGCCCGAGACGATCTTGACGCCCACGCCCTGTTCCTCGAAGTAGTCCAGGGTCGGACCGGCGTCCTCGCGCAGCCTCTGGTCCAGCACCACCAGGGCCACCGGCAGCACGGTCCCGGGCGCCTCGTCGGAGTCCACCCGCACCGACGCGCGGGCCAGCAGCAGCACCCGGTGGCCCTGCGCGCCCAGGCGGGCCGCCTCGGCGGCCGCCGGGTCCCGCGGGGAGGCCAGTACGTCGGCCGCGCCCAGCACCCAGTGCTCCTCGCCACCGGAGGTCAGGAAGCTGGCCCCGCTCCACTTGCGGGCGGACGAGAACGGCGCCAGCGCCGAGAGCGTCCAGTCGGGCGCCGCCTGGCCCGCGGCCTCGCACCCGCGCGCGATCGCCGCCATGCTCGCGTTGTGGTCGGGGTCGCTGGCCGCAAGCGCCGCCAGCACGAGCGAGGGGGACGCCTCACCGCCGTGCCCGCCCAGGTCGCGGATCCCGGCCAGCTTCATGCCCGCCTCGGTCAGCGTGCCCGTCTTGTCGGTGCACACCACGTCCACGCGGGCCAGGCCCTCGATCGCGGGCAGCTCCTGCACCAGGCACTTGTGCCGCCCCAGCCGGATCACCCCGACCGCGAACGCGATGCTGGTGAGCAGGACCAGACCCTCGGGGATCATCGACACCAGGGCCGCGACCATGCTGCGCAGGGCGTCCGCCAGCGGGCCGGAGATCTGGCCGCCCGCGGTCGACTCCTCCAGGCCCACGTGCCCGCCCAGGACCAGCTGGCTGTAGATCAGCAGGGCGCCGATCGGGAACAGCGCGTAGGTGATCCAGGTCAGGATGCGGTTGATGCCCGACCGCAGCTCCGAGTGCACCAGCGAGAAGCGGCTCGCCTCCTCGGCCAGCCGCGCCGCGTAGGCGTGCCGCCCCACCTTGGTGGCCCGGAACCGGCCGGTGCCCGCCACCACGAAGCTGCCCGACATCACGGTGTCCCCGGGCCGCTTGACCACGGGGTCGGCCTCGCCGGTCAGCAGCGACTCGTCGACCTCCAGCCCCCCGGCCCAGGTGACGGTGCCGTCGACCACGATCTGGTCGCCCACGCCCACCTCCAGGACCTCGTCCAGGACGATCTCCTGCGTGGCCACGCGCACGGTGGCGCCGTCGCGCACCACCCGGGGCCGGGCGGCGTTGACGATGGCGAGCTTGTCCAGGGTGCGCTTGGCCCGCAGCTCCTGGACGATGCCGATCAGCGTGTTGAAGAGGATGACCATCGCGAACAGGCCATCCTGCACCGGGCCGATCACGGCGATGATCGAGAACAGCACCGCGACCATGGCGTTGATCCGGGTGAACACGTTGCCGCGGATGATCTGGCCGACCGTGCGGCTCGCGCGCACGGGGACGTCGTTGGTCCGCCCCGCCGACACCCGCTCGGCGACCTGCTGACCGGTCAGGCCGGTCTCGGGCGGAGGCCCCGACGGGCCCTTGGGACCTGCGGGGACAGGATCGGCGGAGGCCCCGGCGGGGGCTTGGGGAACCGCGTCCTGCGGCCTGTCCGCGGTGCTGTCCGCACCGCCGTCGGTCCGGTCGGGTTGCTCGGGCACGCACTACTCCTGTGTGGTCCGGGAAACGAGACGGGCGGGAGGCGCCTTGGACGCGGCATCCGCCCCGCACACGCGAAGGGTGAGGGAGACTACAGACTAGAAGACTCCCGGACCAGGAACAGGCACACCGTCCCCCCGGACGCCGGTGGTGCCCGCACCACCCGGGCCCGTGCGGAGCGCCGCCGAGGGTCCCCTCCGGGTACGGTTGCGTCTACCTCTTGTCCACATCCCCGTTCCGCCCGCACCGTCGCGGGGACCGCACCACACCGGGGACCCACAGCAAAGGTCACAAGGTCGTCATGTGCACCGTCATCGTCGGCTTCGACCCCGGCGCGGACACGCCCCTGGTCATCGCCGCGCTCAGGGACGAGATGTCCTCCCGTCCCTGGGACCGGCCCGCCCGCCACTGGCCCGACCGGCCCGACCTCGTCGGCGGCCGTGACCGCCTCGCCGGGGGCACCTGGCTGGCGGTGGACCCGACGGGCCCGCGCACGGCGGCCCTGCTCAACGGCTGGCCCTGGGACGGGCGCATGCCCTGGGAGGGCACCTACCCGGCCAGCCGGGGCGAACTGCCGCTGCGCGCCCTCGCGCACGCGGGCAGGAACCCGGGCCGCGACCCGCTGCACGGCGACGACCCCACCCTCTACGCGCCCTTCCACCTGCTGGACGCCGACGCCCACCGGGCCGGACTGCGCAGCTGGGACGGCCGGTGCCTGGACACCCGTCCGCTGCCGGTCGGCGTGAGCATGGTGGTCAACACCGGGCTGGACCCGGACGGCCCGCGCGCCGCCCGCCACACGCCCGAGTTCGCGCGCACCCGACCCGACCCGGCCGACCTGTCCCGCGCGAAGGGGGTGGAGGAGATCTGGGGGGAGTGGCCGCGCCTGGTCAACGAGGCCGCCAACTCCGCGCCCCGCTCGGCGGGCCCCGACGAGTCCGGCGACCCGACGGGCCTGGTCGCCCGCGCCGACCTGGGCGGGGGCAGGACGTGGGAGACCGGGTCGGTGACCCTGCTGGCCATGGACCGCGAGACCGTGCGCTACGCCTTCACCGACGCCCCGGCCGACCCCGGGGCGTGGCGGATGGTGGACACGTCGGCCCCCCGGGGCTGAGGGGCGGATGCCGCTGTTGGACTGAGAGGCGGCGGGGCGGAGCGCCGCCCGCCGGAGGGGGTCGGCGGGCGGCGCTGGGGAGAGGGGTCAGCCGTTCAGGCTCCAGCGCTGGACGGCGCTGCCGTCACAGTCGGCGATCACCATGCGGGTGCCGTCGCTCTGCGCCCGGCCCTGGGGTTGCAGGCAGCGGCCCGACTGCGGGTTGCGCAGGGCCTGCGTCCCGCTGTCGTGGGTCCACCGCTGCGCGCCGGTTCCGTTGCAGGTCCACAGCTGTACCGGAGTGCCCGCGGCGGTGGCGCCGCCCGCCACGTCCAGGCACTTGTTGAACGCCCGCAGAGTGCCGTCGGCGCCCTCGGTCCACTGCTGGGCCTGGTTGCCGTTGCAGTGCGCCAGCTGGATCGGGGTCCCGTCGCCCGTCGCGGCCCCGGCCACGTCGAGGCAGATGCCGTTGGAGGCGGTGATCGTACCGGTACCGCCGGAGCCGCCGCCGTCCGAGTAGATCCGGACGTAGTCGACGAGCATCTGCTGGGGGAACTGGGTGGTGCCGTCGGGGTATCCGGGCCAGTTCCCGCCCACGGCGATGTTGAGGATCATGAAGAAGGGCTGGTCGTAGACCCAGGGGTTTCCGCGCGTGTCGGCCGGGGTGTAGGTCTGGTAGGCGTTGCCGCCCACGGACCAGGTGATGGAGCCGGGGCTCCAGTCGACGGCGAAGGTGTGGAAGTCGTCGGCGAAGGACCAGCCCTGGGGGTGCATGTAGGAGCCGGTCAGGGGGTTGCCCCCGGAGTAGCCGGGGCCGTGGAGGCTGCCGTGGACCATGTGGGGTTCGCGGCCGATGTTCTCCATGATGTCGATCTCGCCGGAGTCGGGCCAGGGGGTGTCGGGGAAGTCGGCGCCGAGCATCCAGAAGGCGGGCCAGATGCCCTGGCCGCGGGGGATCTTGATGCGTGCCTCGATGCGGCCGTAGGCGTGTTCGACCTTGTTCTGGGTGGTCATGCGTGCGGAGGTGTAGCTGCCGTCCGCTTCCTGGCGTGCGGTGATGACGAGGTTGCCGTTGCCGTCGAGGGCGGAGTTGGCGCGGTTGTCGGTGTAGTTCTGGAGTTCGTTGTTGCCCCAGCCGTGGTCGCCGGTCTCGTGGTTCCAGTTGGCGGGGTCGGGGGCGCTTCCGGCGGCGCCGTCGAACTCGTCGGACCACACCAGGGCCGCCTGGGCGGCTTCGGCGGACGCAGGAGCCGCCGCGTCCTCGGGGACGGGGGCGGCCGCCACGGCCCCTGCCGGGACCAGGAGTGCGGCGGCGGTGAGGAAGGACAGGGCTGCGGAGACGAGGGTCCTGCGGGGCCGGTACGCGGTGCGCATGGGCTACTCCGGGGGGAAGCCCCGCCGCGGCGGGGCGGTGACGGGCGGAGTCGGTCCGGCGCACGGCGTGCGCGCGTCGGACCAGGTGGGCGACTGCGCGCAGTCGCCGTGTTACGCAACGAATCTAATTGGTAAGTTACTGTACGTTTAGTCTCCCTTCGGCACAAGGGGTGTGAACGGGAGAAGGACGGCGGGGCGGGAGGCGTCCGCGGTCGGACGTGGTCGGGCCCTGGTCCCGAAGGCGGACACGTGAGGCCTCGATGCGCCAACTCTGTGCATTCCGGACGGAGCAACGGGTAGGGGACAGGAACACCGTGGAACGCTTCCTCTCCGTTCCCCGTTGACCTGGTGTGGAGCGAAAGAATTCCGGAACCGCGCTGGAGGCGGGCTACGGGACCGTGTTCACGGTGAACCCGGGGCGCGGAGGCAGCGTCACACCGTGACCCGGGGTACCCCACAACCGCCGACCCACCCCGAAGGACCGCCCATGAGCGCTATGCCCGTCCGTGACCAGGCCGCCCCGTCCCACCACGTCCCGAGCTCGCGCGGAGCTCGCCGCGAGGTGTCCCGCGCTCGGTGGCGACTCCGCGCGATCCAGGCCGACATCGTCGAGTTCGGTCCCGCCGGGGACCCCGACCTGGTGCGCGCGGCCGAGGCGCTGGACCTGCTGGAACTCGCGGACGCGGCCCGGCCCTGACCCGGAGCGGTCGGCCGAGGGCCGGCCCCCTCCTGTTCGGCACTGACCGGGATGGATGTGCGTTGTCGGCCCTGGCCAGGGCGGGCGTGCGTCACCGGTGCGCATAACCGTCGTCACACCCCCAGGCCGTGACGGCGTGTCAACCCCGAGAGTGACCGCGGCGTCTCAGAGAGAGACGGCGCGCGCCGTCAGGCTCGCGTGGAAACACGCGTTCACGGCAGGGGGCATGATGGAGGGCCGTAACGGCAACCTGGTGGAGAGCGGAGCGTACTGGCTCCTCTACGTCGTCTCGGTCAGCGGCGCTCTGCTGCACTGGCGCCTGGGCAACGAGGGCATGGCCGCCCTGTGCGCCGCCGTGGCCGTGTTCGGCGCCCTCCTCATCAGCAGAAGGCACCACGACCTCGCCGCGTGAGCCCCGGGCCTCCGGCCCCGGCCCCGGTCCGTTCGGCCCCTCGTCGTGGGTTCCACGGCCCGTCTCGCTCCGTCCCCTTCGGGGACGATCACCACGTGCGGTGCCCACCCTCCCGCGCGTCCGGACACAGCACGAGGGACCGCCGCTCCCCGGTTCGGCGGTCCCTCGTGTTCCGTCATCCGCTAGCCGTTCCTGTCCCGCCTGTGCGGCAGGGGTGGGACGTATCCCGCGCGGGTCTCGATCACCTGGTCCAGCAACAGGTCGAGCCTGTCCCGCTGGACGTACTTCCAGGTTCCGCGCCGGCCCTGCCAGCCCCACGTCCAGCCGTCCTTGAGTCCGATGGAGACGTTTCCCAGGTAGGCGGGGCCGATGAGGGCGCGGTCGACGTCCGCGCCCCACGTCCAGGGGAAGCGCCTCCATTCCAGGGTGAAGGCGAGTCCTCGCTGTGAGAGGAAGGCGTCGCGGGCTTCGGTGAAGGGGTTTCGTTGTGTGTTCGCGTCATCACGTCTCCCATGCTCATGGTGCGTCGCGGAGAGGGCGGGAAGGCCGCGAGCGCGGACCACCTGACCGGTAATGTCGTCTACGGCGAAACTGACGACTTCGATCGACTGTCGGAACTGGTCAAGCGCGCGTTCGCGTTAGCACTCCCCGCCCAGCAGTCGCGAAAGGTACTGGAGGAACTACTGTGGGTGACTGGCGCAAGTCCAGCTACAGCAACACGGGTGGTCAGTGTGTCGAGGTCCGGGACACTCCTCAGGGCGCGGACGTTCGCGACACCGTCAACCGTGAAGCCGGGCACCTGACGTTCCCCGCGTCGGAGTGGACCGCGCTGCTGCGCACCGAGGCGCGCCAGGGCCCGCGCGGAGCGCAGGACCGGATGCCCTGACACGACCCGGGACCAGCGAGGGACCCCCACTCCGATGACGGGTGGGGGTTCTCGTCCTGTGCGGGGTCAGCCCGTGTGCCGCCGAACCCCTGCGAACCGGACAGCGTCACTCAACTCACCTGCCTCCCCGGCCGCGTGAGCCCCACAATCCCGCACCTGCGCGTTCGCGCACTTCGCCGCACGGGTACCGCCCGACTTATTCCCGCCCTTTCTGGGGCGATCATCACGCGCGGTGTCCGCCCTCCCGCGCACGCCTCTCGCACGCCCGTCCGGATAGGCTGCGCGGTATGCGTTCATGGTCTGCGCCTGACATCGTTCCCCTGCCGGGTACCGGCGGTCCCCTCCGTATCCACGACACCGCCACCGGCCGGATAAGGACGACGACGCCGGGCCCCCGGGCGGGGATGTACGCCTGCGGCATCACGCCCTACGACGCCGCCCACCTGGGCCACGCCTTCACCTACCTGACCTTCGACCTGGTCAACCGGGTCTGGCGCGACGCCGGGCACGACGTCAACTACGTGCAGAACACCACCGACATCGACGACCCGCTGCTGGAGCGCGCGGAGGCCACCGGCGTCGACTGGCGCGACCTCGCCCACCGCGAGATCGACGTCTTCCGCGAGGACATGGCCGCCCTGCGGATCATCCCCCCGACCTCCTACGTCGGCGTGGTGGAGTCCGTCGACCTCATCAGCGACCTCGCCGCCCGCATCCGCGACACCGGCGCCGCCTACGAGCTGGACGGGGACCTGTACTTCTCCGTCGCCGAGGCCCCCGAGTTCGGCGAGATCAGCCACCTGAGCCGTGAGCAGATGCTGGAACTGTTCGGCGAACGCGGCGGCGACCCGAAGCGCACCGACAAGAAGGACCCGCTCGACTGGCTGCTGTGGCGCGCCGAGCGCCCCGGCGAACCCGCCTGGGACAGCCCCCTGGGCCGCGGACGTCCCGGCTGGCACATCGAGTGCAGCGCCATCGCCCTGGACCGGCTCGGCCCGGCCTTCGACCTCAACGGCGGCGGCAGCGACCTGATCTTCCCCCACCACGAGATGGGCGCGGCCGAGACCCGGTGTGCCACGGGCGGACCCAACGCCCACAACCACCTGCACGTGGGCATGGTCGGCCTCAACGGCGAGAAGATGTCCAAGTCCCTGGGCAACCTGGTGTTCGTCTCCAAGCTGCGCCAGCAGGGCGTCGACCCGGCCGTCATCCGCCTGGCCATGCTCGGCCACCACTACCGCGCCCCCTGGGAGTGGACCGACGCCGAACTCCCCGCCGCCACCGCCCGCGCCGACCGCTGGCGCGCCGCCCTGGCACTGGGTGCGGCGCCCGACGCCGCCCCGGTGCTCGCCGCCGTGCGCACGGCCCTGGCCGAGGACCTGGACTCCCCGGCCGCCCTGGCCGCTGTGGACGCCTGGGCCGACGCCGCCCTCGGCGAGGGCGGCACCGACACTGGCGCGCCCGCCCTGGTCCGCGCCACCGTCGACACCCTGCTGGGCGTGCGCCTGTAACGGCTGCCGCGGTGATCTTGTACCTATAGCCGATCTCGGCGGTCGAGACTCGCTATAGGTACAAGATCACCGCAGGTCAGGGCGGCACGCATCACACCGGTCACACCTTCGTCCGGCCCGGAAGCCGAGCCCCGGCGCCGCGTTGCCCGGCCGCGTACAGGGGCCGCCCGAGGCCCTCGCACACCGGAAAACCGTCGGTGGGCGCTGCCACAATCCGGGACATGCAGACAGGACCGGACGTACTCCACACCACCGACTGGACCCGTACCCTCCACGCCTACGGTTCCGGCGCCGACGCCCCCGGGCACCTCGCCCTCCTGCTCACCGGCGACGCGCACGAGCGCGGGTGCGCGCTGGACCACATCCACAGCGCGCTCCTGCACCAGGGCACGGTCTACCCGGCCACCGTCCCGGCCGCCCTGTTCGTCGCCGGGATCCTGGACCGCCCCGAACTCGACGACCCGGGCCCCGGAGCTGCGGACACCGGAGCGGCGGGCGCCGCCCCGGGCCCCCTGCGCCGCGTCCTGCTGGACTTCCTGGCCGGGGCGGCCGAGGGCGCGCTGCGCCAGACGCCCTCGGGCCCCGTGCCCGAGCTCCCCGCCGGGGCCGAGCTGGACCGGGTGTACGCCGCGCTGGCCTCCGACGACGAGGACGAGGCGGTCGGGGTGTGGGAGACCCCCGCCGTGGACGCGCTCATGCTCCGGGTGGGCCCGGACATGCGCGCGGCCGCCCCCGCGCTGTACGCGGCGGTCGAACCCCACCTCACCGCCCCCGACGCGGGCACCCGCATGTGCGCGGTGGAGGCAGCCGCGGCCCTGGCCCGGCTCGGCGGGACGGAGCCGGACCTGTCCGGGGCCGCCGACATGGCCGAGACCCGCGACGAGGGCGCGGTGATCGTCCTGGCCCTGGGCGCCTGCGGCGGCGACACCACGGAGTTCCTCACCCACGCCGACCCCGCCATCCGCGCCTGCGCCGCGCTGGCGCCCGGGCAGCGCGCCAACCCCGCGGCCACCGCGGAGCTGGTCGCCGCGCTCGCCGACCCGGACGCCGCCGACACCTGGTTCACCAGGCGCCCCGCCCACTTCACCGGCCACGTCCGTTTCGCCCTGGTCCGGGAACTCGCCGAGCGCTCCACCGCCGAGGACGCCGCGCGCCTGCTCCCGGTGCTGCGCGCGCTGGCCCCGCTGACCTCGCCCCCCACCGCCGCGGCCGACGCCGGGCCGCTGCTGGACCTGGTCTTCCGGGGTGCCGACGCGGGTCCCGAGGCAGGCCCCGCCGGCCCGGCGGAGCCGCCCGCGGCAGGTCCCGCCGCTCCGCGCGACCCCGCGGAGCTCACCGCCGTCCAACGCGACTACCTCCGGGTCCTGGCCGACCAGGACGGCTTCTGGGGCGGCCGGTTCGCCGGCTTCCTGGTCGTGCTCGCCCGGCTGGGGCTTCCCCGCGAGCGCCACGAGCTCCGCGCGCTGCTCGGGGCCTGAGCCGGGCGGGCGCGGAGCCCCGCGGCGACCGGACCGGAAACCACTGCGACCGTGGACCACCGTGACCGTTTCGTCCCCGACCGTCTTGTTATGCGCGTGCACGGTGACCACCTGTGGCCACGGGCGCGCGAAAACGCCGGTATCCGGGTCCCGGCCGTGGTGGGATAGCCCTCATGACGACCCCCACGCGGCACAGCACGGCCGCCGACCTCATCGCGGACTTCGTCTCCACCGGTGGCAGGCTCACCGACCGGGCCGACCTCGCACGGTTCCTGCGCGAGCACCGCCTGGCCACCGAGGGCGCCATCCCCATCACCCTCGCCGACCTCGACGAGGCCATCGCCCTGCGCGACGGCATCCGGGCGGTCCTGGAGCGCAGGGCCGAACCCGACCACGAGGCCATCGCCCGGGGTCAGAAGGTCCTGGACGGCCTGCGCGTCACCGTGCGCCTCCAGGCCTCGCGCGAGGCCCCCGTGCCGCTGGCCCCCGCGGTCGTGGACGAGGTCCGCCGCGGGCTGGCCCGCATCGCCGGGGCCTGGGCCGTGGTGCTGTCCACGGGGGAGTGGCGCCACATACGGGTCTGAGCGGGTCCGCGGCGCACGGGAGACGGCGTTTCGCACCGCTCTCCACCGGCCGGGGCGTCGGGTGCGGACCCGGGGCGCACACGGCGACCCGCCGGGGGCTCAGCCCTCGTCGTGGCGGCGCAGGTAGCGCTCGAAGTCCCGGGCGATCGCGTCACCGGATGCCTCCGGCAGGTCGGCGGTGTCCTTGGCCTCCTCCAGGCCGCGCACGTACGCCGCGATGTCCTCGTCCTCGGCGGTGAGCTCGTTGACGTTGGACTCCCACGCCACCGCGTCCTCGGGCAGGTCGCCCAGCGGTACCCGCGCGCCCAGGAAGTCCTCCACCCACGCCAGCAGCGCCAGGGAGGCCTTCGGGCACGGCGGCTGGGCGACGTAGTGGGGGATGGCCGCCCACAGCGACGCGGTCTCGATCCCCACCGCGCTGAACGCCTCGTGCACCACGCCCACGATCCCGGTCGGGCCCGAGTAGGTGGTCGCCTCCAGCCCCAGAGCCGCGCCCAGCTCCACGGGCGAGGCCATCCCGGTCACCGGGATCGGCCGCGTGTGCGGGGCGTCCGCCAGCAGCGAGCCCAACATCACCATCCGGGTGACGCCCAGCTCCCGCGCCACGGCCAGCAGGTCGGCGGCGTAGGAGCGCCACCGCATGTTCGGCTCGGGGCCGGTCACCAGCACCACGTCGCGCTCCGAACCCGGCGGCGTCGCCACGCGGACCCGGGTCGTGGGCCACTCGACCTCGCCGACCACGCCGTCCACGACCGACATGCGCGGCCGGGTCACCTGGAAGTCGTAGTAGTCGTCCGGTGCCAGCGCACACAGTTCGTAGGCGCCCCACTCCCTCGACAGGTGCTCCACGGCCAGGCTGGCCGCCTCACCGGCGTCGTTCCATCCCTCGAACGCCGCCACCATCACGGGATCGACAAGCTCCCGGACGAGCTTGGTCATGTGGCTCCTCCCTGTACGCGGACGGATTCCACCCTACGGGGTGACGACCCGCCCGGGGAACCGTTCGGCGCGCTCCGCCGGAGGGCCCGGCGCCCGCGCGGCGGGACACCTGTCTCATCTGGTGGAACAGCCGATGGGATAACCTCACAGACAGCGACTGACAAGGACACCGCCGTCCCCGGACGACCGACCCGCCCCCGCACCGCGGGTCCGCCCAGTGCCACGCGTCACGGGGACACCAACTGGGCCGCCGCGGTGCTCCGACATAGAGTTGCCAGATATGAGAGCCAGCCCCACCTTCCGCGAAACGCTGTCCCGCCGTGTGGTCGTGGCGGACGGAGCGATGGGCACCATGCTCCACGCACACGATCTCGACCTCGACCAGTTCGAGGGGCACGAGGGATGCAACGACATCCTCAACCTCACCCGTCCCGACATCGTCCGCGACACCCATGCCGCCTTTCTTGCCGTGGGCTCGGACGCCATCGAGACGAACACCTTCTCCGCCAACCTCGGCGGACTCGCCGAGTACGGCATCGAGGACCGCACCTACGAGATCGCCCAGGCGGGAGCGCAGGTGGCCCGCGAGGCCGCCGACGCCTACTCCACCCCCGACCAGCCCCGCTACGTCCTCGGGTCCGTGGGCCCGGGAAACCGGCTGCCCACCCTGGGCCACGCGCCCTACGCCCTGCTGCGCGACTACTACGAGCAGTGCGCGCGCGGCCTGATCGACGGCGGATCCGACGCCATCCTCATCGAGACCTGCCAGGACCTGCTCCAGGTCAAGGCCGCCGTGGTGGCCGCCCAGCGCGCCCGCCGGGCCGCGGGCAGGGACGTCCCGATCATCGCCCAGGTCAGCATCGAGACCAACGGCACCATGCTGCTCGGCTCCGAGATCGGCGCCGCGCTGACCTCCCTGGAACCGCTGGGCATCGACGTCATCGGCCTCAACTGCTCCACCGGCCCCGCCGAGATGAGCGAGCACCTGCGCTACCTGTCGCACCACTCGCCCATCCCCATCTCCTGCATGCCCAACGCGGGCCTGCCGGAACTGGGCCCCAACGGCGCGGTCTACAACCTCACGCCCGCCGAGCTGGCCGACGCCCACGACACCTTCACCTCCGAGTTCGGCCTGAGCCTGGTCGGCGGCTGCTGCGGCACCACCCCCGAGCACCTGCGCCACGTGGTGGAGCGCGTCCAGGGCCGCGGCGTCAAGAACCGCAAACCCCTGGTGGAGTCGGCGTCCTCCTCCCTCTACCAGAGCGTGCCCTTCCGCCAGGACGCCAGCTACCTGGCCGTGGGCGAGCGCACCAACGCCAACGGCTCCAGGAAGTTCCGCGACGCCATGCTGGAGGGCCGCTGGGACGACTGCGTGGAGATCGCCCGGGACCAGATCCGCGACGGGGCCCACCTGCTCGACCTCAACATCGACTACGTGGGCCGCGACGGGGTCGGCGACATGCGCGAGCTGGCCTCGCGCCTGGCCACCTCCTCCACCCTGCCGGTCATGCTCGACTCGACCGAGCCGCCCGTCCTGGAGGCGGGCCTGGAGTCCCTCGGCGGCAGGAGCGTGGTCAACTCGGTCAACTACGAGGACGGCGACGGCCCCGACTCCCGCTTCACCCGCATCATGGGACTGGTCAAGGAGCACGGCGCCGCCGTCGTTGGCCTGTGCATCGACGAGGAGGGCCAGGCCCGCACCGCCGAGTGGAAGGTGCGCGTGGCCACCCGCCTCATCGAGGAGATCACCGGCGAGTGGGGGCTGCGCACCGGCGACATCATCATCGACTGCCTCACCTTCCCCATCACCACCGGGCAGGAGGAGACCCGCCGCGACGGCCTGGAGACGATCAACGCCATCCGCGAGCTCAAGCGGCTCTACCCGGAGGTGCAGACCACCCTGGGCCTGTCCAACCTGTCCTTCGGCCTCAACCCGGCCGCCCGCATCGTGCTGAACTCGGTGTTCCTGCACGAGGCGGTCCAGGCGGGGCTGGACTCGGCGATCGTGCACGCCTCCAAGATCGTGCCGATCAACCAGATCCCCGAGGAGCAGCGCGAGGTCGCCCTCGACATGGTCTACGACCGGCGCGAGGGCGACTACGACCCCCTCTCGCGGTTCATGGAGATGTTCGAGGGCGTGGACGCCAAGTCCATGAAGGCCTCCCGCGCCGAGGAGCTGGCCGCCCTGCCGCTGTGGGAGCGACTGGAGCGGCGCATCATCGACGGCGAGATGGCCGGGATCGAGGCCGACCTCGACGAGGCCCTGGAGTCCAAGCCCGCCCTGGCCATCGTCAACGACACGCTGCTCTCGGGCATGAAGACCGTCGGCGAGCTGTTCGGCTCCGGCCAGATGCAGCTGCCCTTCGTCCTCAAGTCCGCCGAGGTCATGAAGGGCGCCGTCGCCTACCTCGAACCCCACATGGAGAAGAGCGACGACGACGGCAAGGGCCGTATCGTCCTGGCCACCGTCAAGGGCGACGTCCACGACATCGGCAAGAACCTCGTGGACATCATCCTGTCCAACAACGGCTACGACGTGGTCAACATCGGCATCAAGCAGCCGGTGTCGTCGATCCTGGAGGCCGCCGAGGAGCAGCGCGCCGACGTGATCGGCATGTCCGGCCTGCTGGTCAAGTCCACGGTGATCATGAAGGAGAACCTGGAGGAGATGAACTCCAGGGGCCTGTCCGAGCGCTTCCCGGTCCTGCTGGGCGGCGCCGCGCTCACCCGCTCCTACGTGGAGCAGGACCTGGCCGAGGTCTTCGACGGCCACGTGCGCTACGCCAAGGACGCCTTCGAGGGCCTGCGCCTGATGGACGCGTTCATGGCGGTCAAGCGCGGTGAGGAGGGGGCCGAGCTGCCCGCCCTGCGCCAGCGCCGGGTCAAGTCCGGGGCCAGGCTCAAGGTGACCGAGCCCGAGGAGATGCCCGCCCGCAGCGACGTGTCGACCACCAACCGGATCCCCGAGCCGCCCTTCTGGGGCGACCGGATCAGCAAGGGCGTCCCGCTGGCCGACTACGCCGCCTTCCTCGACGAACGCGCCACCTTCATGGGCCAGTGGGGGCTCAAGGCCGCCCGTGGCGGCGAGGGCCCCAGCTACGAGGAGCTGGTGGAGACCGAGGGCCGTCCCCGGATGCGGATGTGGCTGGACCGCATCCAGACCGACGGCCTGCTGGAGGCGGCCGTGGTGCACGGCCACTACCCCTGCTACAGCGAGGGCGACGACCTGGTGGTGCTGGACGAGGAGGGCGCCGAGCGCACCCGCTTCACCTTCCCGCGCCAGCGCCGGGACCGCCACCTGTGCCTGTCCGACTTCTTCCGCCCCAAGGAGTCGGGGGAGCTGGACGTGGTGTCCTTCCAGGTGGTCACCGTGGGCCCGGCGATCAGCCGAGCCACCGCCGAGCTGTTCGCCAAGAACGCCTACCGCGACTACCTGGAGCTGCACGGATTGTCGGTGCAGCTGACCGAGGCCCTGGCCGAGTACTGGCACACCCGGGTGCGCGCGGAGCTGGGCTTCGCCGGTGAGGACCCGGCCGAGCTGGACGCGTTCTTCAAGCTCGGCTACCGGGGGGCCCGCTTCTCCCTGGGCTACGGGGCCTGCCCCGACCTGGAGGACCGTGCCAAGATCATGCGCCTGCTGGAGCCCGAGCGGGTGGGCGTGACCCTGTCGGAGGAGTTCCAGCTGGTGCCCGAGCAGGCGACCGACGCGATCGTGGTCCACCACCCGGAGGCGACCTACTTCAACGTCTGACCGGCTCGCCCGAGGCGGTCCGTGCGAGGCTGTTCGTCCGGCGCGGCCCCGCCCCCTCCGACCGGGGGGCGGGGCCGCGCGCGTGTGCGGGGGCGGCCCTCCGCGCCGCCCCCGGGGCCGTGCGCGGGCGGAAGTGTGGGGCAGCTCTCCACCCGCCGGCGTCCGAGTGTTCGTAGTGTGGAAAGGACGCCGACAGGTCCTCTTCACGGCGCGGGCGCCCCGCGTCCCGCACGATGATGACGCACAGCCCGGGTGTCCCGTGGGCCAGCGGGCAACCCATGACACACGAGGGGAGAGCGTGGCGCCGCCCGGTCCGGAAGGCGCCACCGAACCTATGAGCGAACAGAGCACGCTGAGTCCCGAAGCCTCCGGCACCGGGACGCCCCAGGCCAGACGCCTCCAGGCCGTACTCCTGGACATGGACGGCACCCTCATCGAGAGCGAGCACCTGTGGGGTGAGGCCGAGGCCGACCTGGTCGCCGAACTGGGCGGTGTGTGGACCGAGGAGGACCACCAGCGCAACGTCGGCAACGCCGCCGAGCCCGTGGGCCGCTACATCATCGACCTGACCGGTGCCCACCACCTCACCCCGCGCGAGGTCGCCGACCGCCTGTACGCGAGGTTCCGCGCCAGGCTCGCCGGAGGCGCCGACCTGCGCCCGGGGGCCAAGGAGCTGGTCACCCTGCTGTCGGAGTCCGGGGTCCCGGTGGTCCTGGTGACCTCCACCGAGAGGACGCTGGTGCAGGCGGCGATCGGCGGGATCGGCCTGGACAACTTCGACGACTCGGTGGCCGGGGACGAGGTCGAGGCGAACAAGCCCCACCCCGACCCGTACCTGAGGGCCGCCCGGCGGCTCGGCGTGGACCCCGCGCGCTGCGTCGCCTTCGAGGACTCCGTGGTCGGCGTGACCTCGGCGGCCGACGCCGGGTGCGCCACGGTCGCGGTGCCCAACCACGTGCACATCCCGCCGCGTGAGGGCGTGGTGTTCCGCGACAGCCTGGTGGGCGTGGACCTGGATTGGCTGGAGTCCCTGGTCGCCGACCGCTGAGCCGGCGAGGCGCCGCCCGGCCCCCGCGCCCGCTGGACCGGCGCCCGTAGGACCGGCGCCCGTGAGCGGGCCTCCCGTCCCGCCCCGCCTCTCCGGTCCGGCAGGGCCTCCCGCTCCGCCCCTCCCGTGCCCCGGCCGCCCGCCCGGGGCACGGGGGAGTAGCGTGGGTGGACGGGGGCCCCGCTCCGGGGCGCGCCCTAGGGGATCGACCGGATGTGTCCCGCGGCGTCGGATGGGAGACTGGACCCATGCCTGAGAACTTGACGTGGATGACCGGTCTGGTCCTGGGAGGCGGCCTCACCCTCGCGGGGCTGGTGATCTCCTTCTTCGTGTGGCGCGCCAAGGGCGCCGCCTCGGGCCTGCGCGGTGTGGCGTGGTCGCTGCTGCCGCTGGCCGCCGGTCTGATCGGGCTGATGAACGCCGTCTGGCAGTTCGCCATGAGCATCTTCGGGATCCTGGTCGGCCTGCTGTTCAACCCGGCGGTGTGGGCAGGTGTGGCCCTGGCGGGCCTGGCGGTGGTGCTCTACGTGGTCTCGGGCGTCATGCGCGCCCGTGACGTGGGCACCCGTCCCGGCAGGGCCAAGGAGCCCAAGGAGCCCAAGGCCGCCGGTGGAGCGGGGAGCGCGGCCGAACCCGGCGCGGCCCCCGCCGCTCCGCGGGCCAAGGGCACGGTGGGCCCGGCTCCCAAGAAGACCGGGGGCGCCGACGATCTCTCCGACCTGGGCGACATCGAGGAGCTGCTGCGCAAGCGCGGTATCGAGTGACCGCCGAGGGCGCGGCCCGCACACCCTCCTGACGACGGCTCCGCACCCGCGGGGCCGTCGTCCTCGCGTGCGCCGCGACCGTCACCGTACGTGTCCGCGGCCGTGTCATGACGCGCCCGTGACCGTCGCTCTCCGTGTTCGATTCGCCACACTATGACGTATAGCACTTGCCATAGTGCGCCTCTTCGGGGGTCGAACCGGTACAGATTCGGACGTATCGTGGGCGCGGCGATATACGGCGTCGCCGCAGCTCGCGGCCGGTCGTCCGATGAATGCGAACTCTGCGGCCTTTTGTTGTTATATAGGCCTTTTGACGTTGTTTGTCACGATTTAGATACATGATCGGATATTGGACACTGTGCGTTCGGATCGCGAGTAAGTTGGTCGCTGTGTAACAGCCCGGGCGCAACGGTCCCGGTGTGTCCAACTCCTCAGGTGATGTGGCACACTCCCGCGGACCGGGTCTGCGGAGGCGGGTCATCCTCCCGCCCCGCCGACACGCAAGCCCACGCCAGCCAGCGTCGAGAACCGGCCGGCCCCACCGCGCGCACCGCAGGTCACCCCTCCTTGCGGGACACACGTGTGGGTTCTGTCCCGTTCTCCTCGGCCAGAAGCGTATGAGTGGAGAGTGGTGGCCTGATGAGCGCGCCCTCGCATGCCCCCGATTCGGCGGAGCAGGCGGAGCAGAACGACGCCGTGAACGTCGCTGCGCAGGCCCACGGGGTCCGCGGAGACTCCGACAACCGGTCCCTGCGCCAGATCGCCTGGCAGCGGTTGCGCAAGGACAAGGTCGCGATGATCTCCGGCGTGGTCGTGGTCCTGCTCATCCTCGCCGCGGTCTTCGCGCCCCTCCTGGCCAAGTGGTTCGGGCACCCGCCCACCCAGTTCCACCAGGACCTGATCGACCCGGCTCTGCGTACTCCCTACCTCGACCCGGAGCGGCCGGAACTGGGCGCCGATCCCTGGGGGGGCATCAGTGCCGACCACCTGCTGGGTGTCGAGCCCACCACCGGACGCGACCTGTTCAGCCGCATCCTCTACGGCGCGCAGATCTCCCTGTTGGTGGCCTTCCTCGCCACGGTCGTGTGCGTGGCCATCGGCACCGTCATGGGCATCCTCGCCGGTTACCTCGGAGGTTGGGTCGACACCCTGATCAGCCGGGCCATGGACATCTTCCTGGCCTTTCCGCTGATGCTCTTCGCCATCGCTCTGGTCGGAGTCATCCCCGAAGGAGTCCTCGGCCTGACGGGCAACGGTCTGCGGATCGGCGTCATCGTCTTCATCATCGGCTTCTTCAACTGGCCCTACATCGCGCGCATCGTCCGGGGGCAGACGCTCTCCCTCCGCGAGCGGGAGTTCGTGGAGGCCGCCAGGAGCCTGGGCGCCAGCAACCGGCACATCCTCTTCAAGGAGATCCTGCCGAACCTGGTCACGCCGATCATCGTCTACTCGACTCTGCTCATCCCCACGAACATCCTGTTCGAGGCGGCCCTGAGCTTCCTCGGCGTCGGTATCAACCCGCCCACGCCGAGCTGGGGAAAGATGCTCTCCGAGGCGGTGCCCTTCTACCAGACGGCGCCGTACTTCATCATCATCCCGGGCATGGCGATCTTCGTCACCGTTCTGGCGTTCAACCTGTTCGGTGACGGTCTCCGGGACGCCTTCGACCCCAAGACCTCCGACTGACCCGCTGACGGCAACCGCCCCGCCCGGTCGCCAAGGCAAGGGATCCGACCACAGGTTGATCCCATCATCCCCATCAGGTTCGCAAGAGAGGCAGTTCCTTGAGGAAACGCACACTCGGCTTCGTCGCGCTGGGCGCGGCGGCGTCCATCCTCCTTTCGGCGTGCGGCGGGGGAGGCTCCGCTGGCGGTGGCTCCGCGTCGGGCAACGAGTTCGACCAGGGCTCCACCGAGGTCGTCAACGCCTCCGAGCAGACCGGCGGCACCCTGCGCTACGCCATCGAGGCCGACTTCGACTCCACGGACCCCGGCAACACCTACTACGCGTTCAACTGGAACTTCTCCCGGTACTACGCGCGTACGCTGCTGGCCTTCAACCCGGAGCCGGGTGAGAACGCCACGGACCTGGTGCCCGACATGGCCGCCGGTATGCCGGAGCCCAACGAGGACTTCACCGAGTGGACCGTCAAGATCCAGGAGGGCCTCAAGTACGAGGACGGCACTGAGATCACGGCCCAGGACATCAAGTACGGCATCGCCCGCTCCAACTTCAACGGCGGAGTGCTCTCCGAGGGGCCGCAGTACTTCAAGGCCCACCTGGACCAGGACGACCACAACGTCTACGAGGGTTCCGACCCGCTCGCGGGCTTCGACTCCATCGAGACCCCGGACGACTACACCCTGGTCTTCCACCTCAAGGAATCCTTCTCGGAGTTCCCGAACGTGCTGACCCAGCCGCAGACCGCCCCGGTGCCCATCGAGGCCGACCGCGGTGAGCTCTACCAGGAGCACGTCGTCTCCTCCGGCCCGTACAAGTTCGACGGCGACTACGAGCCCGGCGTCAAGCTCCACCTGGAGCGCAACGAGCACTGGGACCCCGAGACCGACCCGATCCGCGCGGCCCTGCCGGACCGCATCGAGGTCGAGATCGGCGTCAGCCAGGACGAGATCGACGAGCGCCTGGTCAACGGCGAGGTCGACGTCGACCTGCGCGGCGCCGGTGTGGCCCCGGCGATGAACGCCCGTCTGCTCCAGGACGAGTCCGCCCAGGGCAACCTGGACAACCCGTACTCGGGCGCGCTGCGCTACGTGAACATCCACACCCCGATCATCGAGGACGTGGCCTGCCGCCAGGCGATCATGTACGCGGCCAACCGCGACAGCATGCACCGCGCCTGGGGCGGCGAGACCGGCGGCGACATCGCCACCAACCTGCTTCCGCCGGCGATCCCCGGCTCCAACACGGAGTCGGACCTGTACCCCTCCGAGGACAACACGGGTGACCTCGAGGCGGCCCAGGCCAAGCTGGAGGAGTGCGGCGAGGCCGACGGTTTCAGCACCAACATCGCCGTCCGTGCCGAGAGCGAGAAGGACGTCCAGACCGCTGAGGCCCTCCAGGAGGCCCTGAGCCGGGTGGGCATCGAGGCTGAGATCAAGAGCTTCCCGGCCGCGGACTTCTTCGGTCAGTACGCCGGTTCGCAGGACTACGTCCGTGAGAACAACATCGGTATGAGCGTCTCGGGCTGGGGCCCGGACTGGCCGACCGGCTACGGATTCGCCTCCAAGATCACCGACGGCGAGGCCATCCAGCCGACCGGTAACTTCAACACCGCTGAGCTGGACGACCCGGAGATCAACGGCCTGTGGGACGAGGCCCTCGCCACCGAGGACCCCGAAGAGCGCGCCGGCATCTACGAGCAGATCGACACCCTGGTCATGGAGCAGGCGGCCATTCTGCCGGTCGTCTTCGACAAGGCCCTGTTCTACCGCTCCGACGAGCTCACCAACGTCTACTACCAGCCCGCGTACATGATGTACGACTTCATGGCGCTCGGTGTGGACCGCGGCTAGCCCCTCCCTACCGGCCTGAACTAGTACGAGAAGGCAGGTGAAGGCGGCGGGGGTACCACGGCCCCGTGGGTACCCCCGCCGCCGACCGCGATGCTGAACTACATTCTCCGCCGCCTCGGAGCGGGGCTGCTGCTGCTCGCCGTCGTCACGGCGGTGACCTTCTGGATCTTCTACGTCCTGCCCCGGTGGGCGGGCGTCACACCGCAGGGTATGGCCGCGATGTACGTGGGCAAGGCCCCCACGCCCGAGGCGCTCGACGCCACGGTGGAACGCCTCGGCCTCGACCAACCCGTGGCCGTACAGTTCCTGGACTTCGTCCGCAGCCTCCTGTTCGGCCAGGAGTTCACCTTCGGCCGGCAGACGGTCGAGTGCGCCGCACCCTGCCTGGGCTACTCCTTCACCACCAACAGCCCCGTGCTGCCCCAGTTGCTCGACCGCCTGCCGGTCACCGGATCGCTGGCCCTCGGCGCGGCGGTCATGTGGGTCGTCGGCGGCGTGGCCGTCGGCGTCCTGTCCGCGGTCAAGAAGGGCAGTATCTTCGACCGCCTGGCCATGAGCGTCGCCCTGATCGGCGTGTCCCTGCCCATCTACTTCACCGGTCTGCTCGCCCTGGCCTTCCTCGTGCACGAGTGGGAGCTGTTCCCGGTCTCGCGGTACGTACCCTTCACCGAGGATCCCGTCGCCTGGTTCCAGGTGATGTTCCTGCCCTGGGTGACCCTGGCCTTCCTGCACGCGGCGCAGTACGCGCGCCAGACGCGCGCGGGCATGTTGGAGACACTGGGTGAGGACTACATCCGCACCGCCCGTGCCAAGGGCCTGAGCGAAGGCCGCGTGATCTTCAAGCACGCGCTGCGCCCGACGCTGACCCCGATCGTGACCATCTTCGGCCTGGACATCGGTCTGGTCCTGGGCGGCGCGATCCTCACCGAAACGGTGTTCTCCCTCAACGGTATCGGCGCCTACGCGATCGACTCGATCATCTCCAAGGACCTGCCCGTCATCCTGGGTGTCACCCTGATGGGCGCGGTCTTCATCGTCGTTTGCAACCTCGTCGTCGACCTGCTCTACCCGGTCGTCGACCCGCGGGTGCGGGTCGCGAAGTAACTCGCGACAGCGTTGAACAGAGCAGTTCTAGCGAAGGAAAGTGACATGGCCTCGACCGAGCCCGTCGTCCGCGTGGACGACCTGCGGGTGACGTTCCCGACCATGGACGGTGACGTCCGGGCGGTGAACGGTTTGTCCTTCGAGGTGCCCGCCGGAGGCGCCCTCGGCATCGTGGGCGAGTCGGGCTCGGGCAAGAGCGTGACCTCGCTGGCCCTCATGGGCCTGCACCGGGGCAGCAAGGCGAAGATCACCGGCTCCATCGAGGTCGCGGGCCAGGACGTGGTCAGCGCCTCGGACAAGAGGCTGCGGCGGATGCGCGGCAACGACATCGCCATGGTCTTCCAGGACCCGATGCAGTCGCTGCACCCGCAGTACACGATCGGCAACCAGCTGATCGAGGCCTACCGCGTCCACCGGCCCAAGGCCTCCAAGTCCGAGGCGTACGCCCGCGCGGTGGAGTCGCTGGAGCGGGTGGGCATCCCCGAGCCCGGCAAGCGGGTCAACTCCTACCCGCACGAGTTCTCCGGCGGTATGCGCCAGCGCGTGGTCATCGCGATGGGGCTGATGTGCGAGCCCAAGGTGCTGCTGGCCGACGAGCCGACGACGGCGCTGGACGTGACGGTGCAGGCCCAGGTCCTGGACCTGCTGGACGAGCTGCGCCGTGACCTGGGCATGGGCCTGATCCTGGTCTCGCACGACCTGGCGGTGGTGGCGGGTTCGGTGGACGAGGTCGTGGTCATGCGCCACGGCGTCGCGGTCGAGCGCGGCGACGTGCGCGAGGTGCTGTCCTCACCCCGGCACCCCT
>NZ_JAAXPG010000034.1 GCF_012396365.1 Nocardiopsis alborubida
GACCAGCTCGCCGTTTTGATGCGCGCTCGACTCAGACCCATGCAGTACCGTCCCGAGCTGCTCAAGGGGTGTCTGGCCGGAACTGGACTGTCCTTGGAGATATAACCCCACAAATTAAAAGTCAGCAGGGTCGCGCTCCTTAGCCGACACGGGACATGTCGGGGCAATGAGACTCCTGATTCACTGGAATCGGCGTTCCGGGCGCTTCCGGGAGGCCGAGGAGTGGTCCCGCAGGGCCGTGGCCGCCGGGAGTATCGGTGCTATGAGAGAGCTCGGCCATGCACTCCGGATGCAGGGGAACGCCGATGAGGCGGAGGAGTGGCTGCGCAAGGCTGTCGATCATAACGACCGGTTTGCCATGAACGGTCTCTACAGCCTGCTCCGTGAGCAGGGGCGGACCGAAGAGGCCCTGAGCTGGTACCGAAAATTCGCTCTCTCAGGTGACCCGCTGGCGCTCTATGGATACGGCCGCATGCTCGCCGATCAAGGGCGCCCTGATCTGTCCGAGCAATGGTATCGAGAAGCCATCGATCATGGCCTAGGCTCCGCCATGGTTGACCTCGGAGGACTACTCCAGGAGCAAGGTCGTTTTGATGAAGCCGAGGAATGGTTCCTGAAGGCCGCTGAGAATGGGGATGAGAATGCCGCCGCCGCGCTCGGAATCATGTTGGTGGAATGTGGCCGTCCTGTGGAGGCGGAGCCCTGGCTCCGCAGGGCAGTCGCTAGCGCCGTTCCAGGTATCGAATGGCTTGCAGTAGCGCTCATGCGGCAAGGAAAGGATGAAGATGCTGCAGCCTGGATGCGCGAATGCGGTGACGAATACAAAGCGTCCTTGGTGTCTCTGATTCTCTTTGTTGAGGGAGAGGAGGCAGAAATGGCACGATGGGAGAAGATGGTGGGTGAGTGGTCAGATTCTGATCCCGGATGGCAAAAATTATAATTTCGATGGCCTGGGGCTCGAATTCTTCCGGGTGCACCACAAAGCTCCAGGCTGGGCAGCACTCGTGGTTGCGGCCACGGCTTCAGTTGCACTTCGAGCCCAGGCTATGTGGCGCGTTCACTTCGCTGGCGGTAGCGGCCGAGGGCTACTACGCGGAGATCAACGGGGTCGAGTACCGGTCATCGCAGGAGCGTTCTCAGGCATGGGCGGCCTGTGGGGTGCAGGGCGACAACCACAAGCTTGTCCGTAATTTCACTAAAAACGGTGGCCCCTCCGGGCGAAGCGCTTATCTCAAGTGCGGGTCGTCGGGTTGGGGTTATCGACACATTCAGGACAGGCATATGGGTGACTGGGGCAACATCGCCGTTCAGATAGGCGATAACTGGAGGCCGTTCGCTGATTTCGCGATCGAGCAGATTCTGATCGCGCCTGAATCAGCTGCCTACAAGTCCGGGAACGACACCTATGCTTTCACGGCGCCAGTGCAGATCCGAGACAGTGACGGAAACGTTGTCAGTACTTACCGGCCTTTGGTCTCCGTTGCCGACGAGTCACGCAACATCATCACTGCCTACCCCCGGCGCGGGTAGGCGCTGGAGGGCTCATGGACGACACATACCTGTTCACCGAACTCGTGCACCGTCTCAACCTGGATGACGGCTCAGCCGACGAGGCCACCCGCCGGAGAGGTGTCCTGCTTCGCCGGTGGCAGGGCCGTGACCTGAACCCGCCGTACATGCTGCATGTGGACCCGCCGACGCTGGGTGTCTCGTGCCGAGTGTGATGGAGGCTCTCGCGTGTGCCGGGATCGCCTCCCGGCACTCGGCCTGTGACCTGCACTTGGGGTAGGGACCTACGGCTTATGCGTTATCGGGTTCGCGGTGTCCACTCGTTGTCCAGGATCGAGTGGACGATGGAGTCGCGCCAGGCGTCCCGGGTCCACAGGTGCCGCCGGATCCGGCCCTCCGCCACCATCCCGGCCCGGAGCATGACGCGCTCGGAGGCCTGGTTCTCCGGAGAGCGGGCGCCCCATATCCGCTTGAGCCCCAGTTCGTCGAAGCCGAGCCGGAGCAGGAGCTGGACGAGTTCACTACCGAACCCCCGCCCCCACAGGTCCGGCCGCAGGGCGAAACCGATCTGCGCGCTGTGGGGGCGCTCGTCCACGGCCAAGCGCGCGGCGCCGACAAGCTCCTCCTGCCGTGCGACAGCGAGCATGTAGACGCCCCTGCCCTCCTGCTCGGCGTCGGTGAGCGCGGCCTCCACGATGGCCGCGCACTGCTGCCTGGTGCGCGGTGTGAAGGACAGGTGCCTCACCGCCTCCGCGTCTCCGTAGACCCGGAGCAGGTCCTCGACGTCGGTGGGGCGCAGTTCCCGAAGGCTGAGCCTGGCGCTGGAGAGTTCGACTGGGTGCATGTCCGGCAGGTTAGCGGCCCGAGGTCAGCGCCGAGGCGGGAGTGCGGCTGTAGGCCTCGATCTCCTGGCGGAGCCGGGCTACGGCTTTGCTTCCGGTGTAGTCCGGGCCGCGTAGGGCGCCGTGTACGCGCATGACGCTGTTCACCACGCCGGACACCCGCTTCGTGGCTGGTAGGCCCAGGACCGGTTCAAGGGCCTGCGCGGCACCCTCGATCTCTCCCAGGCAGACCCGGGCGTAGCCGAGGTCGGCGCGTGCTCCGGCCTCGTCCTGGTAGGCCCAGTCGTCGGACCCTTGCGCGGCGGCGGTCTCGTAGAGACCCACGGCCTCCTGCGCGACCTGCTGGGCCTGTTCCTCACGTCCAGGAATCCAGATCTGCGTCTCGGCTCCGTAGTAGAACTGGCGGCAGTGCGCGAAGCGCATCAGGCCGCCGAGCTCGTCCAGGTCGTCGCCGCGCAGTCCTTCGCGCAGGGCCGTGGCCGCCTGGAGGTCGTCGAGCGCGCGTTCCGCGCTGCCCAGCGAGGCCCACGTGCGGGCGCTTTGGGACATCAGCCAGATGGCGGCCGTGCCGGTGCGCTCGGTGGCCAGATCGCGAGCCAGTTCCGCGTACCGGGCGGCTTCGGTAGGCCACCCCGCCCAGTAGGCCATCAGGCTCTGCTGGGCTCGAACCCGGACGCGCAGCCCGTCGTGATCTGCGTTGTCGGCGCAGATGAAGGCGGTCCGGGCCTGCTTCATCGCGGCGTGCGGATCACCGAGGTCATGACTGGCCTTGGCGAGCATGATGCTCAACAGGCCGCTCAGGAGATACAGGTCCCTGGTCTGGTTGGGACGCTGCCGCCCCTCCAACAACATGAACGCCACGTCCTGGGCCTCGACCAGGTCTCCCAGAACCTCGTGGAGGGGAGCACGGGGATAGGCCTTCGCCAGCCTGGACACCTCCGCGAAGAGCTCCTGAATGGTCTCCACCCCCACGTTCGTCCCCTCCGCCATCGCTCCGAACCTCATCGCGCGTTTCGCGGCCATCTCGATCTGCCTTTCTGGCGGTAGCGTTCTGGTTTCTTCGTTGACGGAGAAATATGCCTGTTCCGTGCTTGTCTGGGTTGCTCCAGTGGGAGTGAGCTGGTTTCCGATCCTTTTGAGGACATTGCGCTCGTGCTCGCTCAGCTTGTCGAACCCCTCGGGAGACAGCAGTCTCCGTGGGGAGGTGCCGTAGAGCGTCGCCAGAGCGACGACCTGTGTCGCCTGTGGTGCCCGCCCGCCCACCTCGGGCCAGAGCTCCAGGCGGCTGAGTCCCGCCTGGTCCAGCGGCAACCCGCCAGCGGAACCGCGATACCGCTCGGTCGCCTCGGCCTGGCTCCACCCGCGCATGTGGCGATAAGCGGCCAAAGGCGAGCACCCGCAGCGGATACGGATCTCGTCGGCGATCTCATCGTTCGTGCGATCCTGCTCGCGCATTTGCTCGCGCAGTTTCCGGAGCTGGGCTTTCGTCCACTTCATGCAGCTCTCCTCAGGCTTCGGTATCCAGATTGCCCGAAACCGCTAAGCCTGCAACCGGCACTTCGTCGCGCGCACTCACCGGTCTGACATGGAAACGCGCTTCCCATCGGGAAAACGCCAGTTCAGGGGCGTCGCGGGTGGCATAGAAACCATGTCCGTACACCCCGTGACCTGTGGTTGCTCTCAGTGTTCGATGGGAGGTGCAGGCAGGGAACACCCCAGGACTCGTGCGGTACGGGTCAGAAGATCGAGGCGCGGATGACGACCGCAACACGGATGAAAACCATGAACGCACCCATACAGGACGGCTGCGCGGATGCCGAGGTGACACCGGCGCTGCCCCACCGGGTGCCCGGGTACTCCACGATGCCCCGACTGGGCGGAGCCCACCGCCGTCACGCCGCCAGATTCGGGCACACACCGCCGCAGGTCCGTGAGGCCCGCCGCTGGGCGAGGACGGTCACCGGTCTCTCGCAGGAGGAAGCCGACGTCATCGAACTGGTGCTCTCCGAACTGGTGACCAACGCTCTGAGGCACACGGCATCGGGCCAGAACGGCCACTTCACGGTCACGATCGCCTACCTCGACACCGATGTGATCCGCCTCGCCGTCGAGGACGCCGGCCCCCGGCATGGTGCGGTCCCTTCCATTCCCCGCGTGCGGCCGATGGACCCCGGCCTGGAGAACGGGCGTGGCCTCGCCTTGGTGGAGCGACTCAGCCGCCGCTGGGGATTCCTGGGCGTCCAGGGGACACCCCTCACGGTGTGGGCCGCCATCTCGCGATCGGCGCTGCGGTGAGAGCGACAAGCGGTGGGCCGAACACCTGCCGGTGACAACAAAACACCCCCTGCCCCACAGCTCTGGACGGCGGCCCTGGTACGGCCGCGGCCCAGTCCAACACCCCTTCCACAAAGAACCCTGAGAGAGGAACCACTCCATGTCCGTCAAGCTGGCCCCGACGAGCCTGAGCATCCCCGGCCACAACTTCGACCCCCGCTGGAACCGCGTCGCGGGAATGTCGGTCGAGGACGACACGGTCACCATCGACCCCGAGGCGTACTTCTTCCGCCTGGAGTCCGACACCTGGACCGTCATCGACTGGGACAAGGTCGCCGCCGAACTCCTTCCCGTCGAGGAGACCTCGGAGTCGGCCATCGAACAGATCGCCCTGGACTACATCGCCCGCAACTCCCGCACCACCCACGATCCGGCCGAGGTCCTGCACATCGCCTGGCAGGTCTACAGCCACCTCTTCCGCGAGGAACACCTGACCTCGCTGGGCATCGACGGGGTCACCGCGGACCACCTGCGGATGCTCGCGGAGGTCTCCACCTTCACCGCCCTGAACAAGGTCGAGGACGACGGCCACATCAGTGTCGTCGGCCCCACCTGGTTCTTCGCCGACACCGCACAGGTCGTCTACGACCTGGACGAGCCCACCACCGAGCTCCTGGACGAGGTCTTCCACGGCGCCTGGTTCAACGAGTACCGGCGCATCGAGGGAGTCAAGGCCCACGCCGCCCTGGGTGGGCGCCTGGTGCACGGTTGCCAGTCTGCCCCCGACCGCAGGGGCGGAGTCGTGGCCCCCTACGGCACTGACATGAAGCGCTTCCGCGACGAGCTGGACGCCTTCCGGGACACCTGGCTCACCACGGTCCGCTCCTACAGCGAACGCCCCTGACCCTCCCCGACTCCCAGGGGCTCTCCGTCCGTTCACGGAGAGCCCCTCCTCGACACGAGGAGCCACACATGCACCAACCCGACATCGACCGGATGCGCGACGAGGTACTCGCCGCCGCCGACATGGTCGACAAACTCGCCGAAGCCAAGCCGCTGCACAGCTGGGAACTCTCACACGTGGAGCGCCTGACCCTGACGGACGGGTCCACCGTCGTCTTCAAGTGCGCCACCGAACCCTTCACACACGAACACGAAGCGCTCACCAGCGCCCGGCAGGCGGGCGTCAGCGTTCCCCACCTCATCGCATCCCTGCGCTCGGGCACCACCTTGGCGATGCTGATGGAGGACCTGGGCGAACCCGACCGAGAGGCCACGGACCACGACGGCGTCGCGGCGGCGGTCCAACTCCACAGCGCGGCGGCCCCGCCCCACCTTCCACTGGCCGACAGCACATGGCTGGCCTCGCTCCCGCGCAGGGCGACGCGCACCCTGGACCTGCTGAACACCCAGGGACGCTGGTCCGACGCCGACGACATCAGGGAGACACTGAGCGACATCGATCGAGCCGCCTGCGCACGAGCCGAGGGCACCACGACCGCACCCTACGGATGGGTCCACTCGGAGTTCCATCCCGAGAGCCTGCACATCCGCGACGGACGCGTCCGTCTCTACGACCTGGCCCGAGCCTTCCACGGTCCGGGCCTGATCGACCTCGCCTCCTGGCACGGGACAGTGGAGCCCCCCGACTCCGACCGGACCCGGGCGTTCCTGGAGTCCTACGTGGAGGCCGGAGGCAGCGCCGGAGTGCTCACCCGACGCGCAGGCCTGCCGCCACAGGACTGGGCGCTCGGCTGGCACCGGGTGTGGGCCCTGGAGTGGTTCCTCGCCCAGTCCCTGGTCTGGATCGGTGACACCGCCGCCGATCCCGCCTACACGAACGTGGTGCGGCGCCACACCCACGACGCGGCCCGTCTCCTCGATGTCTGAGCCCTGGAGGGTGAACCCATGGCAGCCGTTCCCCCGTACCTGCTGATCGACGTCGACGGAGTCCTCAACCCGTTCCCCGGCCCGGGCGGTTCCGTGCCACCGGAGTACCTTCCCCACCGTGTCGACTTCAGGGGGCACCGAGGTGTGCCGATCTGGCTCAACCCGGACCACGGTGCGACGGTCAACGCACTGTGTTCCACCGGCCTCGTCCAACCGTGCTGGGCGACGAGCTGGGGAGCCGAGGCGAACCTTCTGATCGCGCCACGCGTGGGCATGCCCCACTTCCCGCACGTCGATCTGGGCACGCCCGACATCTCGACCCCGCACCCGCGCGGCTACCTCTGGAAACGCGACCCGGTAGTCGACTGGCTCGGGAACGCGCCCGTCGCCTGGATCGACGACGACTTCGCGCCACCGGACTACGACTGGGCCGCGGAGCGAACCCGGCGCGGCGCACCCACTCTGCTGCTCCAGCCGGACCCGTATGCGGGGCTGGGCCGCCACCACATAGCGGCCATCCGGCTCTGGGCAGTTTCCCTCACGCAGGCCCACGACACCGCTGGGAACCACCATGAGCGTCCCCTTGAAGACCCACGAGACCCAGCTGCTCGAGGCACCCAGTGGAGTGCGTGTTCCGATCGACCGTGAACTCGTCCCGCTCGTCCTCCGCCTGTGGTCCCTCGGCATGAACACCAGGGCCAGTTGCCAGAACTTCGGCGAATCCCTGAAGGGCTCGGGGCCGGGGATGCCTCCGGGAGACCCGCGGTGGAGCGCCTTCTACGCCGACCGGGTGTGGCTCAAACTGCGACCCGCTCCCGCCGAACACCTGATCACCCTCCTCGGAGCGGATCGGGACATCTGTATCGCAATGAACGAGTGGGGAAGAGCGGAGTCCTGGCTTTGCGTACGCCCCGTCGTGCCGGACGTCTACGGCGGACCGGCACGCACCAGGGACACGCATCTCTTCTTCCCCCGGGAACACCTCGACCACGTGCTCGAGGTACTCGGCAGGCCGGAGTCTGTCCCGTTTCGGCCATATGCCGTCAGGAGTAGGTGAGCCGGGCTCCGGCTTCTGTGAATATCCGGGGCCGAATGTCCTATTTATCCGAACTATGAGCCTTGGATGGAACGGCGGGGTGCTTTTTCTGGCGCAACGGGTTGAAAAACCTCGCGAGTCCAAGTGAACATCAACCACCCCTGGGAAGCGGTGCGCTTTTCCAGGGGCGGCTCTCTGCGTATTTTCGCGCGGTTCGGTTGGGAAGCGCAGTTTCAGAGGCGTACGCCTCCGGGGCCATTGACACCCATGCCGCAACCGCACGCGGAGGGAAAGACCGCGACCATGAGGTCGCTGGCAAGAGAAAAGGGTGCCCCGAGCCGGTGCTGAGAACACCGGTCCGGGGCGTGATTCCCACCTGACGACAGCAGGAGGAGATCGTGGAGAAGCATAGCGGGCGGCACCGCAAGCGCTGCCAGGGCTGGGCGGAGCGCCTGTGCTGGATGCTCGGAGCGCTGCTGGCGCTCGTGTTCTGCAGCCCACTCGGCCGGGGCGCGGACCCGGCGTCCCCCACCATGACGAAACCACTGCCGCCCAAAGGTGTCGGTGCAGGCCCGGCAGGCATTCCGGAGCCTTCTCGTCAGGCCTCAGATGGCCCTGAGGTTCCCCGACCTCGCCAGAGCCGTTCTGGCGGTGGCACCATCGCTGTACCCCGCCCGCGCGAGCCCCGTCCTGAGGAGCGGGGGTGGTGTGTGGACGATGACGGGGTGCGCGGGGTTCGCCCGTATGTGTTCAAGGTCCCGCAGGCGCAGGGCCACACGTGTGGCCCTGGAACAGGACAACTATCACCTGGAGCGGAGAAGAACGGAGAGTTCGCTGAGCTGGCCTCTGCGGTGCGTATCTGGCTGGATATGAGGGCTTAGTTTCGCGGCTGGCAAGAGGCTGTGGTGGGGCGTCCTGGAACCGCAGGGCGCCCTCTTGTGGAGAGTGCGGTCAAGGTGGCCTCACTCGCGCAGCCTGTCCGTTAGTGCGGGAGAGAGCGTTCCATCCGCGCGTCATGCCGGGCGGGGGCCGTTGGAGGGCCTGTGACTCCGCCGGTGACTGGGCCTTTCCGGGGGCCTGTGACTCCGCCTGTGCCTCCGCCCGTGGGTGGGCCGCTGTGATCGGCCCACCTCGCGCGCGTTATCAGTGCAGGTGGGAGCGGCTGCGGGTGGGCCGTTGGGAAGCCAGACTTACACCCAGTGGGTAGTCCTCTTCACGTAGGCGGGCGGGCCCGCCCCGACAAGCGGGGGCGGAGCCGCCCGCCTACGTCTACCGTGGCCCTCGCCCACCTGTGCCTGCCCCCACCCCTCCGCTGTGTCCCTTCCCTGATCGCCTCGTCTACCCTCTCTTCCTCTCACCAGACCAGGGGCGTGCAAGTCCGGTCACCTGCCACGCGCGGACTTCTCCTGGTTGAGAAGCCATGGAAAAAGGATCTTCTCCTCTCGGGTGACATTCGCGTTCTCTTTCCATGGAGAGTTGATCTGGTGTAGTCGAGGTGGGCGGATTGCTCTCGCCTGCCGAGTTGTAAAGCGCGGGTTGCTGCTTCTGTGAGAAGTGCATGCGCGCTTTTCCTCCGACTTCCTTGGAAGCGTGAAGGTGGGGTGTGAACCTCCACTGAACCCGAAGTGAACCCCTGGCCAGCGCATGGGCCACCGACTGGGCCAGCGGGTGGGCCACTCTTAGCTGGCCCACCCCTACTCGTGCTGATGCGCAGGTCAACGCCCCTGTGGGTGGGCCAACGGCCGTCCAGACTTATACCCAAGTGGGTAGTTCTCCTCACGTAGGCGGGCGGGGCGCCCTCGCTCGCGGGCGAGCGCGCCCGCCCCGCCCGCCTCCACGGGCGCTCTGCTCGCGCGGTATCCCTTCTTTCTTCGCCTCTTTCTCAGCGAAAGTCTTTCGGCTTCATCGTGAGAGATAAATCTGATCCCTTATTCCTGTGTAGAGCTCAAGATCGACCAGCTCCGGGCGCTGCGTCACAGCATTCCCTGTTGACTCCTGCCACGTGCTTTTTTGTTGTCTCACGTCGTGTTTCGCGCGGCCTCGTCTGTCAGCGGTATGCGGTAGCGGAGGCCGAGCCGGGTGAGGTTCTGAGGTTGGGTGTCGCATCTTCATCGGGCGTGTCTTCATAGGGGTTCATCAGGGCGAAGAGGCCCACGGCAACAAGGAGGAGAGGCTGAGGCGCGGTGGCGAGGAGAAGCACTGTTCGGGAACGGGACGGTTCGCAGCGGGTTCGAAGCCCATGGTGTGGCCCTGGGACGTAGGCGGGTGGTGTGGGGCTGTCAGCGCCCCGACGTCGGCCCGACCGCGCGGCGGTGCCCTGGGTGTCCTGGGGCGGGCTGGTCGGCGCGGACGGGCCGTGTGGCGGGCTCGGTGGGGCCCGCGTTGTTGACCCCTGGAACGGCTCTGGTCAGGGCGGTGGCAGGAACGGGGCGATGGCGGGCGTATCGGACAGCGGGGCGGGGGTGTGCACCCATCGGACGACGTTCCTGCTGAATCCGCTTGACCACCTCTACGAGGTCGAGCGTGGATGCGTGGTACCCCGCCACACGCGGGGCCGTACGCCGTATCCGTCCAGTTCAGAGGTGGTAGCGAGGTGGGTCGTGTGGGTGTGAGTACTCCGGTCACGGTGGCCGAGATTGGTTCGCTGCCGGTGGTGTCCATCACCGGAGTCCTGGACCCCCTCGGAGTGCCGATCAGCGGCAGGTGTGGCGGGTGTGGTGTGCGTGGGGAGCGAGACGAAGGTGAGGCCGTGTATGGCCGCGCGTGAGGGGTCCACGTTCAAGCGGTGCGGATGCCGCGACGAGAGCACCGGTAGGGCGTTGGGGGTCAGGTGTCCGCAGCTCAAACGCCGGACCGGGGGCTGGAACCCGGCCCATGGGGCGTGGGCGTTCCAGTACGAACTTCCCCCGACCAGTCAGGGTGGGCGCCGCCAAGCCCGCCGCGTCGGATTGACCTCTCAGGAGCAGGCCCGGAAAGGACTGGAACACGTTAAGGCGCTCATCGCCCTGGCGGAGAAGGACCCCACGGTCGAGATACAGATCGCTGACCTGGTCCAGGCGGCGTTGAAGCAACGCCGCCCGTTGCCGGACCTGGAGGAGGTGCGCAAGCGGGTGGTGATGGCGGTGGACGTGCGCACCGAACCCCCCACCCTCGCCGCGTGGTTGGGGGAGTGGTTGAAGGGCAAGCCCGATCTGGCCGCAGGAACCCGAGCCTCCTACGCCGGGCACATCCGCACCTACCTCGTCCCGCACCTGGGCCAGCTCCGTGTGGACAAGCTCCAGGCCCGCCACGTCGAAGCGATGTTCGCGGCGATTGAGGAGACCAATGCTCACATCCTGGAGTGCCGCGAGTCCGACGATGTGAAGGTGCGGGCCTCGGTCAGGGGGAGGCGGGTGATCTCGCTGTCGACCAAGCACCGGATCCGCGCCACTCTCCGGAGTGCGTTGTCGGAGGCGGTGCGCCGTCCGGATCTGCCGGTGTCGGTGAACATCGCCTCGCACGTACGCCTGCCCTCCTGCCCCAGAAAGTGTCCGCTGGTGTGGACACCCGACCGGGTGCGCCACTGGAAGAAGGACGGCACGGTGCCGGGAGAAGTCATGGTGTGGACCCCGGAACAGACCCGCACTTTTCTGGTGCACGCGAGGAAGTACCCGTGGCTCTACCCGATGTTCCACCTGATCGCGGTCAAGGGCCTACGACGAGGAGAAGCGGTCGGGCTGCCCTGGTCCAACACCCGGCTGACGGACGGACAGATCGACATCCGCGTCCAAGTCGTACAACTCGCGTGGGAGACGATCACCTCCACCCCCAAGAGCGCAGCGGGCCAGCGCACCATCACCCTGGATGCCGACACCATCAAGGTGCTGCGGGCTTGGAGGAGGTTCCAGAACGAAGCCCGCCTCAAAGCCGGAGCAGGCTGGACGGACAGCGGCCTGGCCTTCACCAAAGAGAACGGCGCAGGATGGCACCCAGGTCAGGTCAGTGACTGGTTCCTACGCATCGCCAGGGCCGCTGGACTGCCGCCGATCACGTTGCACGGGCTCCGCCACGGAGCCGCCTCGCTGGCGTTGGCCGCGGGAACGGACGTGAAGGTCGTGTCCAGCGAGTTGGGGCACGCGACCACGCACTTCACCCAGGACACCTACCAGTCGGTGTTCCCGGACGTGGCCAAAGCGGCGGCCGAGGCCACCGCCGCGCTGCTACGAGGCCCGGCTCCGGTGAGGGCCGGGTAGCCGAACCGGCGAGCACACCAGGAGCCACACGGCGTCACCGACCCCAGGCCAACGCACGGGTTCACCCCGACTGGCCTGGGGTTTCCTCATGCCCGGGTCCGGTAGTCCATCGGATCAAAGGTCCCATCGTGGAAGTATTCGACTGTGACCTGCGGTGTCGTGCACCACCGAGTAAGAATTGCGACGTAGTCGGAGCTTGGGAGAAGCGCTTGCCTCGTCTCGCAGAGGCAGCCCCGGTACCGCAAACCTCAGGTATTGCGGTACCGGTGTTCGCGCGATGCCGTTCAGCCGTCGATGACCCAGACCTCGTCCGAGCACAGAGGTGGCTCGCGAGTCCACGTGCGTCCGTCCTCAGCGTAGACGTGGATGTAGAGATCGTCTCTGCACGCCTCGGGGGCCCAGTTCCTGAACGGCCACACACGGTGATACCAAGGCCGTTCTCCGGATTCGACGAGGCTGTAGGGCCAGGCCTCGCCCGGCTGTAGGCCTGAGTCGAAGTTGTCCTCCTCGGGAGGAAAGAGCTCTGGGGAGTCGGAGGGCCAGGTCTGGACCGGGACGTCGAGTCCGTTCTCCACGACGAAGTGCTCGTTGTGAGGTTGGCAGGACGTACAAACCGTGATCAGACATGCTGCGAGCACCACCGCCCTATTGTTCCTGGCGCATGCACTCACTCGTCCTCCTCGCGGCGTGGTGCGACCGGGTCGACGACCCGTTCGTCCGCAGGAACACCAGGCGATTCCGGACCGAGCAGGTCTTCGGTCAGTTCTGCCGCCCGAATCTGGCTGACGATCGGTGCCGCACCCTCCGGATAACCCTCCCAGGGCTCCTGTAGTCCTTCGAGCGCTTCCGTGCCGGGCGTCCACGCCGTCTCCAACACGGCTTCCGCCTCCTGTGCGGTGAGTGTTCCGGGGATGGTCACGTCGTTCAGTACGCCGGTCGGGATTCCAGGACCGTAGTAATTGACCGTCGACACGCCCACGTTGTAGGTCATGCCTGGGGTCAGGTTCTGGATCCGGTAACGGTCGTCGCCCCCGGCCCCCACGTACTCGTGCCTCATCACCGGATAGTCCCCCACCGCCTCGATCCAGTAGACGCGGTATCCGGTGGCTCCACTACGGTGGTCCCATTCGACCAGAACATCTCGCCCCTCCACCCTCGCGGTGACATTGGAAGGTCCAGGCAAGGTCTTGGGTTCGGCGACAGCGGAGGCCACCTGGCTGATGGGCCCGACCTGGTCTCCCCTGACCGGGGCCACACGGAATTCGTAGGTGTGCCCGTCCCTGACCCAGGTAGAGCGGAAGTAGTCCCCAGGAGCCGGTAGCGGGAGCAGCTCCCACGGTTCCGCCAATGTCGCGTCTCTGGTCCAGATGTAATAACCGGAAGCTCCGAACTCCCGTGCCCAGCTTAGCCGGAACCCCTGGTCCGTGACGCCTGCGGAGACCCAGTCCACCTGTTCCAGTTCGACGTCTGGAAGAGGGGAGGGAATGTTGCCGTACGGCGCGCCCATACCGAACTCTTCGTGCAAGGCATCAGCGAACTTCGACGCGATGAAGTAGTCCCCTTGGGTGTTGGGATGCAATCCGTCCCAGGCATGATCGTAGGGATCGAATCCACTGGAGATGTCGACCAGGTGCACCGGGGAGCGCGAGGTGGACAGGTCGCTTACCGCGCCCTCCAGCAGGTTTCCGTACTCGCGGATCTCTCCGTTGAGCCATTCGAAACCGGGCAGGGGGGTTCGCGTCACGACGTTGGATATGAGGATCTTGATGTCCGGGTTGGCGGCTCGAGCCTCCGTGACCATCCTTCGAGCTGAGGCCACGGTTCCGGACGCGTCGCTGTAGCCCCATGTGATGTCGTTGAAACCCAACGCGATGAGCAGGTAATCGGCGTCGTGTTGCTCCACGTCCCGCTGGATCGTGTTGTTGGCGTCCGCGAAGGTCCATCCCCACATGGCGTTGTGGTCTCGGTCGAAGTCGTTGTTCATGTACCGGGCTGTACTCGGGCCCGGGTAATACTCCTGCGGAGGAGGATCCTGACCGTCGAGGATCGCCCGGTTGCGAATGTCGGTGTAGATGTCGTAAGCCCCCACTCGGGGGCCGACGAAGTCGACCGTCTCACCGGTGATATCGAGGTGCCGGTCCAAAGCGAAACGCCAACTGTGGGAACCCTCGTTGCCATGGGTGATCGAGTCACCCACAACCATGATGTTGTCTCCGCTTCCGGATGAGGTGAGGCGGGCGTTCCAGGAGATGCCGGCCCGGTCGCTCTCCGCGTCACCGCTGTCCTGGATGAGAGTCGTGCGGGTGGCGACCAGGGTTGCGGTTTCGCCCTCGCCGACGGATACGACGACCTGCCCGTTCCCCTGTTCCTGCGAATGCTCCAGGGGAACCATGTCGGGGCGTCCGGAGGCTGTGGTCCGCGATGTGAACAGCGTGTACCTGAAATCGGAAGAAGCCGTGACGTTCACGATAAGCCGTCCGCGGCCACCCCCCTGAGAGGTCAGCTCGACGTAGGTCGCACCACCTGGGCCGACCTGGGCCGTACCGGATGTGGACGAGCCCCAACTCAGGGATCTCTCCGTTCGTGCTGGCCGTCCTCCGACGAGCTGGTTCTGCCACACGCTTCCGGCATGGGCGTCGTTGTAGCCGTCGCGGGCACCCAAAGCGAAGGTCATGTTCGTGTACCGCTCGAGCCGGTAGTTGGACACAGCGAAACCCAGAAGCAGCTCGTCCATGCCACGGCCGTAGTAGTTCGCCGCGTACTGGATCGCGGCCACGGGGGTGCCTGCGTCGTCCATGACGCGCCAGGTGTCGAGGACGAAATTCCGAGAGACGGCCTCGGTGAGGTAGCTGGCGAGGATGAAGGCCCCGTACTGGCGTTCTTCGCTCAGACCGTCATGGGCGTTCAGGGCCCGTTCTGGGTGCCCCAGGAACTGGTCGAGACTGCTCGCGTAGAGGTTGGCGCCAACCCCCGATCTGAGGCTTTCGTGGGTGGCCCATTCGGCGGTTGCCTCCATCCACCAGTTCATGGTGCCACCGACAGAGAGGGCATCGGTGAAGTAGTTGTACTGAAAGACGTGGTAGAGCTCGTGCCGAGGCAGATAGGAATAGCGGTTCGTGTAACGTCCGTCTGACAGCTCTGCGGGATCAGCGGACAACCAGATCGTGGGAGCTCCGTTGATTCGGATGCCCGGAGGTACCACGGCGCTTCCTTGGGGCGCTAGGCCAAGGACCACGGCGATGGGCCCCTCGCCCTCGTGCTCCAATCCCATCCCTAGGTAGGTGTTGTAGGCGCTCTCCAAAGACTCCAGGATGGTATCGACGGAGTCGGCCTTGCCATTCGTGGGGCTTGTGTCGGTCTCTGGTACTCCCGAAGATCCGACATTGTAGTAGACCCGGAAGTGCGCTGAGGAGGAGACACACAGGAACTCCTGATCCTCGATCACTTCGCTGATATAGCAATCTGCCACGTCCGTGTTCGACTGAGCTCTTGGCGCCCCTTCTTCCCCGGGCGTGTGTGGGGAGACATAGTCGTCAACCCACTCCCGGGTGGACTCGGAAGCTTCGTCCATGTGGCTCAGGACGAATGTCACGTACTCCTCGAAGGGCAATGTGCTGCCAGGCTCTGGCTGGTACTCACCAGGGAGACGTTCGGGTGAGATTGCGTTGAATAGGCCGTATTCGACCATTTCATCGGTGGAGAGCTCTCCACGCTCCCATGCGGGTACGACCTTGTCGGCATCCCCGAACTCGGGGGTGGGCGGTGCCACGGGGGGTTCAGGTGGGTTGCGGGAGAAGTGCTCGGCTGCTGATTCGGCGATGTCGCCGGTGGTGGTGGTCTCCTCTTCCGCGGTGGCGGAGGGAACGGAGACAAGGAGTGAGGCGAGCACAGCCAAGACCAGAAGAAGCGGATGCCAGGAGGAGGGGCTTTCAGTTGGACCGTTGCGGCGGGGGAGGTGCACAGTCAACCTAAGGCGTTTGTTGGGGGATAAGTCAGGAGCAGGCTAGGCCATCGTTCACATCCGAACAAGGAGACGAGAGACCTTATTTCTGGATTCGCCGCCCGGCGCTGACGGGTCTATGGAGGTCACGGAACGGCAAAGTGCTCCGCGAGGTGGGCGCCCACCTGTACTGGACCTTGCACTGGGGAGCACACGGGGAGCATTTCAGGCCCCGGTCCGGGCCGCGCGCCTCGCCTGTTCGACTCGCGCACCCCGCCTGACCTGGTGTTTTGTGGTGCACCCGGCAGGATTCGAACCTGCGACCATCGGATTAGAAGTCCGCTGGTCTGTCAAACGAGCTAGAGGCCCGCGACATCTTCGTCCGGGGCGCATGCCCGCGCAGTGCTGTTGCCGTCCCTGGTGGCGTATCCGCGAGCCCTACGCCGAGGTGTCCTTGTGTGCCGCAGGGCGGGGAGAGCAGCCCATGGTCCCGGCCAGGGACCAAGGCTGAGAACGGGACCACGGGGGGCGTGGCAGACGGTGCGGCGGCGCCCCCGGGCGGTCATGCGGCCCCGGCCGACCCCTCAGAAGCGGCTGCCGGGCCTGGCCACGCTCACCGCGCCGGAGAACCCGCGTGCCGCGTCCCGGGCGCCCTCCTCCCACATGCCGGGGTCGGCGAAGTGGGTCAGGACCAGGTGGTCGACTCCGGCCTCGGCGGCCAGGTCCCCGGCCATCGCGGCGGTGAGGTGGCCGTGGCCGGTCAGGGCCTGGTCGTCCGCCTCCAGGTAGGTCGCCTCGCACACGAACAGGTCGGCCCCCTCGGCCGCGCGCACGACGGCCTCGCAGTACCCCGTGTCGGAGGAGAAGGAGACCACCCTGCCGTCGGGGCCCTCGAACCGGAGCGCGGCCGAGGGGACGCTGTGGTGGGCCCGGAAGGAGCGGAAGGCCGTCCCGGCCACCTCGTAGCGTGTGGTCCCGTCCATGGCCATCTCCCTGGGCTCGAAGGACTGGGCGATCGGGCTGTTCATCGTGGGCAGCGTCGGGATGCCGAAGACCGCGTCGAAGGCGGCCAGGCGCTCGGCCTCTCCCGCCGGGTAGTACAGGGGGATGCGCGGCAGGACCTCGGGGAAGGTCCACCGGTAGGCCCAGGCCATGAGGTCCAGGCTGTGGTCGGCGTGCAGGTGCGTCACCACGATCCCGCGCAGCCGGTCGAGCCCGTAGCGCGCGCAGTAGGCCAGCAGGGACCCCGGTCCGGCGTCGACCAGAAGGACGCCCTCGTCGGTGTGCAGCAGGTAGCAGGACGCGGGGCCCTCCGCGGTGGGCGCCGTGGCGTTGGATCCGAGGATTTCGAGTTCGAGCATGGGTTCCTCCGTCGTGGGGTGGTCCGGTGGCCTCAGGGCGCGGGGCCGGGGCGGTGGCCTCGGGGAGCGGCCTCAGAGAGCGGGAACGAGCAGGGTGGCGCGGCCGGGAACGACCGCCAGCGATACGGAACGGCCGATCTGGGCGTCGGGCGGGACCCGGACGCCGAACACGTGGCCGTGCGCGTCGACCGTGAGGTGGACGGCGTCGCCGACGAACTCGGCATGTGTGACCTGGGCGGCCACGGCGGAGGCGTCGTGGCGGTCGGTGACGGTGAGGCTGTCGTCGCGCAGGAGCAGGCGGGTGCGGCCGTGCCGGGTCGGCCCGGTCCGCAGGTCCGACGCGGGGATCCTCCACCGGCCGCCGAGCACCGCGGCTTCGCCCTGGGAGAGTTCGGCGTCCAGCAGGACCGCGTTGGCCAGGAAGTCCGCGACGAAGGCGTCGGCGGGGTCCTCCCACAGTTCCCGGGGCGTCCCGAACTGCACCAGTGACCCCTCGCGCATCAGGGCGATCCGCGACCCCAGGGAGAGGGCCTCGCGCTGGTCGTGCGTGACGATCAGCGTGGCGCACCCCGAGGAGGAGAGCATGGTGGACAGCTCCCTGCGCAGGCCGCCCCGCAACTGGGGGTCCAGGGCCGCCAGGGGCTCGTCCAGGAGCAGGACGTCCGGTTCGACGGCCAGGGCGCGCGCCAGCGCCACGCGCTGGCGCTGGCCGCCGGAGAGCTGGTCGGGCCGCCGCTCCGCGAGCTCGGTGAGCTGGGTCAGCTCTAGCATCTCGGCGACCCGGCGGCGCCTGCGGTCGGCCGGGAGCCGCCGGGCGCGCAGGCCGTAGGCGATGTTGCCCGCCACGCTCAGGTGCGGGAACACCGCGTAGTTCTGCGGGACCAGGCCCACGCCCCGGCGGGCCGGGTCCAGGTGCGTGATGTCGCGTCCGCCCAGGCCGATGCCTCCTTCGGCGACCGGGGTGAGTCCGGCGACCGCGCGCAGGGTGCTGCTCTTGCCGCAGCCGGAGGGGCCCACGACGGCCACGGTCTCGTCGGGCAGCACCTCCATGGACACCCCGCGGACGGCCTCGGTGTCGCCGTAGCGGATGGTCAGGTCGGACACGGTGAGGCCGGACGCGCGGGCGGCGGGGTCTGGCGTGGGAGCGGCGGGGTCGGACGCGCGGGTCCCGGGTTCACGGAGATCGGTCACGGAGTGCTCCTCAGGGCGTGCCGCCGGGCCAGCACGATGGCCGTCAGCACCGGGGCGACGAAGGCGATGAAGATGATCGACTGCGCGGACGCGGGTTCGAGCCTCTGGGTGGAGTAGGAGTCGAACAGGGCGAACGGCACGGTGGGCGTGGCGGGCGGGTTGACGAAGAAGGAGATGTTGAACTCGCCGAAGGAGAGGGCGAAGACCATCGTCATCGCCTGGGTGAGGGCGATGAGGCAGCCGGGGACGGTGACCGTGGCCAGGACCCTGGCCGGGCCGGCCCCCAGGCTGCGGGCGACCCCCTCGTTGATGCGCAGTTCGTCGTCGGCCAGCGCGGGCACCAGGGCGGCCAGGGTGAAGGGCAGCGTGAACACCACGTGTCCCATGACCAGCAGCAGTCCGCTGGGACGCAGCGCCGCGTAGGCGCTCACCAGGGCGACGCTCAACGCGATGCCCGGCACGGCCAGGGGCACGTTGACCAAATACCCCGTCAGCCGGGTCAGCGGCGAGGGGTGGCGGGCCACCCACCAGGCCATCGGACCGCCCAGGGCGAGGTTGAGCACCACCACCAGCGCCGCCACGGCCAGGCTGCGGCCGATGACGGGGGCCAGCGGGGGCCAGGCGTGGGCGAACCAGTCCAGCGTGAACCCCTCGCCCCAGGGCCCCTGGGAGAAGTCGACGCTGGTGGCGACCACCAGGGTCGCCAGGATCGGGATGAGGACGAAGGCGCACACGGCCCAGGTGACGACGCGGTTCACGAGGCCACCGCCCGTCCGACCAGGCGACCCATGCCGCGGCCGAGGACCAGCGCGGCGACGGCCATGGCCGCCAGCAGCACCGCCAGGGTGGAGGAGGCGGCCAGTCGGTAGCCGGTGGTCAGTTCGTTGGCGACGTTGAGCGGAAGCAGGCGGATGCCCTCCGAGAGCGTGGCGACCGTGCCGTAGCCGCCCAGGGCGATCGCCGCCGCGGTGCCCCCGGTCTCGATGAGCGCGGGCAGCAGCAGGGGAAGGGTGACCGTGACCAGTACCCGCACCCTGGAGGCACCCAGGGTGCGGGCGCTCTCGGTGAGCGAGGGCGGCAGCCCGGCCGCGGCGGCGCGCAGCGGCCCCAGGACGCGGGGCAGCGAGAAGTAGACGTAGGCGACGAGGAGGCCGGGCAGGGTGTAGGCGAGCCCCGCGAAGCCCTCCCACAGTGGCGCGAGCAGCCCGGTCCTGCCGTTGAGCACGATCGCGAAGAACCCGATGATGATGCCGGGCAGGGCGATCGGCAGGGTGAGCAGGGCGTCGGTGGCGGCCCCGCCGCCCCCGGCGCGGTCCTGCCGGGCCTGGTGCAGGACGACGGGGACGGCGATCACGAGCGTGGCCAGGACGGCCACCCCGGCGACCAGTGCCGACGCGGTCAGGGACTCACGGACGGCCGCCGAGGCCAGGGCGTCGGCGTAGTGCTCCAGGGTGGGGCCCCCGTCGGCCGGGGACCGGCCCAGACCGAGGGAGTTGGCCACCAGCACCACGACCGGGTAGGCGCTGAACAGGCAGATGAGGATGAGGGCCGGGAGCGCGGCCAACCACGGGGGCGGTGTGCCGCGACGCACGCGCGCGGTACCGGGGGACACTAGAAGCCGACCTCGCTCTGGTACAGGTCGATGAACTCCTGCTGCCGCTCGCCCTGTTCGAGGTAGTCGATGGTGATCGCGCGCTCGTAGTCGGACTCGGGCAGGACCTGGTCGGCGAGTTCCTCGGGCATCGGGCCGACCACCGGGCGCATGTACCCGTCCGCGAAGAGGCCCTGGCCCTGCTCGGAGAAGTAGAAGTCCAGGAGCTCCATGCCGTTCTCGGCGTTGGGGGCGCCCTCGACCAGGCCGACGATGTAGGGGATCTGCAGTGAGCCCTCCTCGGGGATGACGACGCTGACGTCGGCGCCCTCGTCACGGAGCTTGTAGCCGTTGAAGTCGGTGTCGATGAGGATGGGGATCTCGCCCTGGGCGACCTTGGCGGTGGCGGTCTGGGCCGAGGTGGAGGCGCCGTTGTCCTTCAGCTCGGCCAGGTAGTCCAGGCCCGGCTGCCAGTCGGACAGGTCGCCGCCGAGCGCGTGGTTGACCGCCGTCGCGGCGGAGTAGCCCACGGCCGCCTGGGTGGGGTCGAGGTAGCCGACCTTGCCCTCGTAGGCGGGGTCGAGGAGGTCCTCCCAGCTGCTCGGCACGGGCGCGCCGTCCAGGTGGTCCTCGTTGACGATGAAGGCGATGGTGCCGGTGTGGACGGCGGTCCAGTTCCCGTCGGGGTCGCGCAGGTCCTCGGGGACCTCCTGCGCGCCCTCGGGCACGTAGGACTGCAGGACTCCGGCCTCCACGAGCTGTCCGGCGAAGGCGATGCCGGTGTAGGCGACGTCGGCGACGGGCGCGCCCTTCTCCGCCTGGAGTGCGGCCAGGGCCTGCCCGGAGTTCTTCGGGTCGTTGGGGGCCTGGATCCCGGTCTCCTCGGTGAAGGCGGCCAGGACCTCGCCGTAGTTGCCCCACTCGGCGGGCGAGTTGTAGGTGATGACGGTGCCGCCGTCGCCGGTGGCCGAGGCCGGGGGCAGGTCGGCGTTGCCGCAGGAGGTCAGGGCGAGGACGGAGATGATCGCGGCGGCGCTCAGGACGCCGCGGCCGCGGGTGAGGGTCATGGGGACTCCGGGGTCGGCTGCGGTACCCGCTGGGCACCGCTGTGCGGAAGTGCGTGATTAAACGATTAATCAGTGCGGTGACCTGAGGTTTCGCAAACGGTGACCGTGGGTCGAACGCTGGTGGAACAGCGTCCCGCGCCGTCGACCCGCCGGTGCCCGGCCGGAGCGGGCGCACGGTACTTTCGAGTCCACGGCCACAGTCCCCCCGAGGAGAGCCATGCCGGAACCGACCAAGCGCGCGACCCTGCGGGACGTCGCGGCCGGGGCGGGCGTCTCGGTCGCCCAGGCCAGCTTCGCCCTCAACGGCACCGGCCGCGTGGCCGCCGCGACCGCGGAGCGGGTCCGCCGGGTAGCCGCGGAACTGGACTACCAGGCCGACGGTCGGGCCCGGGCGCTGCGCACCGGCCGGCGCTCCGCCTACGGCGTGGTGATCCGCAACATGCGCAACCCCTTCTTCCTGGACGTGCTGCGCGGCATGGAGACCGTCGCGCACCGCAGGGGGGCGCTCCTGCTGATCATGAGCTCGGACTACGACCAGGAGCGGGAGAGCGCCGCGCTGCGCAGGCTCGCCGCCGAGGCGGTCGCGGGGATCGCCATCGCACCCATCGGACGGCGCGACCGCCTCCTGGAGTGGATGGACCGCCACTCCCACGTCCCGGTGGTGGCCTTCAACTGCACACCGGAACCCGACCGGGAGGGCACCGCCAGCCGCCTGTCCACGGTCGGCCCCGACGACGAGGAGGCCGTCGCCCGGGCCGTGGCGCACCTGGCGGAGCGGGGTCACCGCGAGGCCGCGCTTTTGATGGCCCCCGAGACCCTGGCCGCCGACTGGGGGCGTGAGGAGGCCTTCCACCGCCACTGCGCCGAGCACGGGGTGGCCGGCACGGTGGCACGCGGCCCCCTGGACTACGACGCGGTGGCCCGCAGGTCCGCGGAGATGATGACGCGTCCCGGGCACCGCGCCCTGGTCGTCAACTCCGACCACCTGAGCGCCGCCGTCTACGACGCCGCCCGCTCCCTGGGCCTGCGCGTGGGCCGGGACGTCAGCGTGGTGGGCCACGACGACCTGCCCACCTCGGCCCTGCTGGACCCGGGCCTGACCACGATCGCCGTGGAGCGCGAGGCCCTGGGAGAGCGGATCATGGACCTGCTCGTGGAGGGCCCCGGCACCGCCGTGCGGCTGCCCGTGCGCCTGGTGGAGCGGGGATCGGTCGCGGTCCTGGCGTGAGGCCGCCGCCCGTCCCCCGCCCCCGCCGCAGCGGACCGTCCCCCGGGGGGTGACCCCGTTCGAGACCTGCCCGGCCGAACGTTCGCCTCCGAGGCGGCGGAACCTCCGAGGCGCTCCCGACCGCGGCTGACAGCACGGCCGACGCGGTGCTGACAGCCGCGGCGCGCTGCCCGGGAAGGACCGTGTCAGCCAGGAGGAGGACGGCTGTTCGCCGGGTTCAGGGTGTTCGCAGGTGTTCGCCAGGGTGTTCGGCTAAGCGTGCGAACAGGGTGGGTGGTGCTGACAGGGCAGGTCAGGGCCGGTGTGGGGTGTTCGTTCGGGTGCCCCGACTCACAGCGTTTTCCCGTCTGCTGTCGGTGCGGGGGAGGGGCGGGGGCGGAAGGGTTCCACTGCCTGGACGGACGGTGCCCCGGACCGGGCAGAGGCGGTGGTCAGTCCAGGAGCCGGTTCCGGAGGACGGCCAGGTCCTCTTCCCGGACTCCCGCCTCCAGCAGGTAGGCGTGCGCGTCCAGCCCGCGCAGGGCGTCCAGGACGGTGCCGCGCAGGGTCAGGCCGCGCTCGGACAGCACGGCCTCGATCACGGGGCCCTGGTCCCGTTGCCCCATCGCGGCGAAGAGCGGGACGAGCTCGGTCGTGGACAGCTCGTAGTCGTCGGCGATCGCGTCGGCTTCGACGTCGGCCAGGGCGAGCAGCAGCAGGGCGACCAGGCCGGTGCGGTCGCGTCCGGCCCCGCAGTGGAACAGGACGCCGCCGGGCCCGGCCTGGGCCAGGGCGGTGACCACCGCGGCGCACCGCTCACCCTTGTGTTCGAGGAAGGGCGGGTAGTAGAGCGGGCTTCCGTTCAACCGCCGGCGGTTGACGTCCTGCCAGAACCCGACGTCCTCGACATGGTCCAGGGGAACCTCCAGGCGCGTCATCCCCGCGGGGAGGGGAGTCGGGGCCGCTTCCGCGGGGAACGCGGCGGACCCGCCCCGGCTCGTCAGGCCCTCACCCGGAGTCGAACGGATCTCGTCGGGGTTGCGCAGATCCACGACGGTGCGCACACCCGCCTCGTAGGCGGCCCGCCAACCCCTGTCGGTGACGAAGCGCGGGTCGGCGGAGCGGATGAAGGCGCCCCGGCGGACGCTCCGTCCGTTCCGGCTCGGGAGGCAGCCGAGGTCGCGGGTGTTGAAGAAGCCTTCCCAGGTGATCCTTCTGCTGTCGCTCATGGACGAAGGAGTACTTCACCTGGCGGAGGAAGAAAAGTTCCTTGGTCCCTTGCCGGCCAGCGGTCAGGCGGTCGGGGAGGAGACCCCCGAGGCCGCGACGTGGTCCGCGAGCTGCTCGGCGGCGCTGCGGGGCTCGCGGCCGAGCAGCTCGGTCAGCAGCGGGTGGTGTCCCGCGAAGTGCCCGTCGCGAGCGGCCCGCGACATCATGAGCGTCATCCGGACCATGTGCTCCGGGACGCCGCTCGCGACCTGCTCGGCGCTCCACCGCTCGTCGTCCACGACGACGCGTTCGATGCCGCGGCCGGTGAGTTCGGAGGCGATCCGGGCGAAGTCTCCGAGGGTCACGGGCTCGGGCGGTGTGAGGGTGACCGGGCCGTCGAAGGAGCGCTCGCCGGTGAGGATGACCGCCGCGGCCTCCGCCAGGTCGGCGCGATCGGTCCACGGGAGGGGGCCGTCCGCCGGTTTGGCGATCACCCCGGTCCGCTGCCACGGGCCGAGCAGGTGGTCGAGGCTGCCGAAGAACCCGTAGCGCAGCGCGGTCCAGGCGGTTCCCGACTCTGCGAGGACCGCCTCGGTGGCGGCGTGCAGGCGCGCCGGGGGGTAGGGGCTGTCGGCTGCGGCGCCGTGCTGGCTGGTGTAGAGGACCCGCCGGGCGCCGGCCGCGACGGCCGCCTCGATCGCGACGCGGTGCTGGCCGACCACGTCGGCCTCCGTGTCGCTGGAGGAGACCAGGAGCACCTGGTCGGCGCCCTCGAAGGAGTCGCGCAGCGCGGCCGGGTCGTCGTAGGACCCCCGCCGCACACGCACCCCGCGGTCGGCGAGGTGCCGCGCCCTGGTGACGTCGCGTGCGCTGACGCCGATCCGGTCGGCCGGGACGCGCCTGAGGAGGTGCTCGACGGTGGCTCCGTTGAGGGCGCCGGTGGCGCCGGTGACGACGATCATGTCCGTGGTCCTTTCCATGTGTCCGGGTCCGCCCCGGTGGGCGGGCCACGGCGGTGACGGGGGAGCCCGACGCCCCGGCGGGACGCCCGTGCACTGGTCCCCGGGCCCGGGCGGAAGCGGCCCGGACACGGCGTTCGGTCACCAGCACTTAAGTTGACCAGCATGGTCAACTTCGCTTGCGCCGACGACACTAGGTAAACTGACCATGTGAGTCAAGTTGTTGTGTCGGCGGTGGGGGACGGTGGGCGGCCATGACCGGTGAGACCTCTTCGGGGACCCGCCTGCGGGCCGACGCCAAGCGCAACGCCGAGCAGATCCGCCGCGCCGCGATCGACGCCTTCCGGGGGCGGGGCCTGTCCGTGCCGCTGGAGGAGGTCGCCCGGGCGGCCGGGGTGAGCAAGGCCACAATCTTCAACCGGTTCGGCGGCAGGGTCGGCCTCATCGAGGCCGTGGTCGAGGAGGTGGTCGCGGCCGAGCTGTACGCCGCCATCGACCGCACCCGGGCCCTGGACGGCGCCGGGGAGCGGATCGCCCACTACGTCACCGCGATGCGCGACCTCCTGTACCGCCAGCCCGCCGCGGTCGACCTCCTGTTGCAGGCGTATCCGCACTCGCGGCGGCTCCTGGAGATCTGCCGGGCCGCGGGGGAGATCAACGACGAGCTGGTCGCGGCGGGCCGGGCCTGCGGCGCGCTGCGTCCCGAGTTCGAGGCGGACGACCTCCACGCGCTCGTCGTGGACACCGCGCTCGCCCTCAAGCACGGGACCCGCCCGCCGCGGGAGGACTACGACCGCCGCACCGCCTTCCTCCTCGACGGGATCCGCGGGCCCGGGAGTCCGCCTGACTCGGGGTGTCGGTGAGGAGCGTGTCACCAGGCGCCAACTAACCCGCGAGTAACTTAGGCGTTCTCCATACAGCCGAATCCGTCTGAACACGGGCAATCGCCTGGCCCTGGGCGGCTGAGGCCGGGCCTGCGGGGCAAGGCCCTGGCCCGGTGGAGCGCTGGCGCGGTCAGTCCTCGGCGGCCTCGTGAGTGGTGCCACCGTTGCGGAGCTGCGCCCAGTGGCGCAGCCGCTCGGTGATGGCTCGCTCGTATCCGCCGGTCGTGGGTTCGTAGAAGGTCTGCCGGGCCATGCCGTCGGGGAAGTAGTTCGCCCCGGAGAAAACGGTCTCGGTGTCGGGGTCGTACTGGTAGCCCCTGCCGTAGCCGAGGTCCCTCATCAGGCGGGTGGGGGCGTTGAGGATGTGCGCCGGCGGCATCAGCGATCCGGTGCGTTCGGCCGCGGCACGGGCCTTGTTGAAGCCGCGGTACACACCGATCGATTTCGGCGCGGTCGCGAGGTAGAGCACGGCCTGCGCGATCGCGAGTTCGCCTTCGGGCGAGCCGAGGCGTTCGTACACGTCCCATGCGGCCAGGGCCTGCTGGACCGCGCCCGGGTCGGCCATACCGATGTCCTCGGTGGCGAACCGGGTGATGCGGCGGGCGATGAACAGCGGATCCTCACCGCCGTCGAGCATCCGCGCCAACCAGTACAGGGCCGCGTCTGGGTCGGAGCCGCGCATCGACTTGTGGAGTGCGGAGATGAGGTTGTAGTGGCCCTCCTGCGTCTTGTCGTGCAACGGCGCCCGTTTCTGCACCGCCGCGGCGAGGGCCGCCGAGTCCACGGGCGAGGGAAGGTCCTGCACCTGCTCGATCATGTTCAGCAGGTACCGGCCGTCCCCGTCCGCCATGGCGACGAGAGCCTGCCGGGCGTCCTCGTCCAGCGGCAGCGGTGCGCCGAGAAGGGCCTCGGCGCGGCCGATGAGGGCACCCAGGGCGGTGGCGTCGAGGCGCTTGAGGACGAACACCTGACAGCGCGAGAGCAGCGCGCCGTTGAGTTCGAAGCTGGGGTTCTCGGTCGTCGCGCCGACGAGGACGATCGTGCCGTCTTCGACGTAGGGCAGGAAGGAGTCCTGCTGCGCGCGGTTGAAGCGGTGGATCTCGTCGACGAACAGCAGTGTTCCCCGCCCGACCTCCCTGCGCCTCTGTGCCGCTTGGAACACCTTGCGAAGGTCCGCGACACCGGAGAAGGTCGCCGAGAGCGGTTCGAACGCCAGGTGCGTCTGCTCCGCCAGGAGGCGGGCGATCGTGGTCTTCCCGCAGCCGGGCGGCCCCCACAGGACCATCGACACCAGCCGGTGCGCGCCGACCAATCGTCCGATCGGGGCGTCGTCGGCGAGGAGGTGGTCCTGGCCGACGACGTCGGTGAGGGTGTGGGGGCGCAGCCGGTCGGCCAGCGGCCGGGAGGCGTCATCCACATCGAACAGGGACGGCGGCTGCTCGCTCACGATTCCCGCTCCTCCTGGTGTCCGGCGGCCAGGTCGTAGGAGTCGTGCACCAGGTCCTCGACCAGCCGCTTGGTGACGCCCCGGCCCGCGCCGACGGAGATCCAGTGCCGCTTGTCGAGGTAGTGCCCGGGCGTGATCGACTCGTGGTCGCGGCGGAGCGCGTCCCCGTGGTGCGGGTCCGCCTTGACGGTGATGATCCGCAGGTCCGGATCGTCCTCGGTGACGATGAGGAACACCTTGCCCCGCACCTTGAACACGTCCAGGTGCGGTGTGAACGGCCGCCCGCGATCAACGTGCGCGAGTGCGGCCGCGGTGTCACGGGCGGTCTGCTGGAGCTGTTCGCCGGAGAGTGTCACTGTCCGCTCCTTTCGAAGGTCTCCGGGTCCACGGGACGCTGCGCTCGGGGCAGGTTCTCCACGACGAGCAGATAGGACTCGGTCACCAGGTCCTCGACGAGGCGCTGTGGCAGGTCTCCGCCGGGGTGCAGGGTGATCCAGTGCCGCTTGTTCATGTGGTAGCCGGGCGTGATGTCCTCGTGCTGCTCCCGGAGCGCCTTGCCCTCTTCCGGTGCGGCCTTGATGATCACGATCGGTTCGCCGGTGATCTCGGTCAGCAGCATGAACACCTTGCCCCGCACCTTGAACACCTCCCAGTCCGGACCGAAGGGATGTTCGAGCCCGGCACCGGGAAGCTCCTCGGCACGGTCCCTGGCGTACTGCTGCAGCGTGTCTTCCCGCATGTGTCCCCCGAGGTCGAAACGGCAAGAGCAAAAGTACGTACCATGGTACGTACTTCGGACGACGCAAGGAGACACCAGTGCGGAAGGGCAGACCCAACGATCCGCAACGACGAAATCGGATCCTGCACGCCACGCTCGACGTGATCCGTTCGCAAGGGGTGCACGCGGCCTCCTACCGGCGGATCGCGGCACAGGCCGGCGTTCCGCTGGGGTCGATGACGTACTACTTCCCCGTTCTGGACGGGCTCGTCGTCGCCGCGTTCGAGACGCTCGAAGGCGAGCTGGAGCCCCGGTTCGCCGCACCGCTGCGGAACGCTTCGACCATGGACGCCGTGGTCGAGGCGCTCGTGTCGGCCACGGTGGGGGCCACGAGTCCGAGCACCGCGGACGTGCGCCTCTACACCGAGCTCTACCACTACGCGGCACGCAGCACCCGCGCCGCCGACCTCGTCCGCACCTTTCAGGAAGAATCGCTCACGCTGCTCCGCGGCCGCCTCTCCGACGCTCAGGCCCGCGCCGTCGACGCCCTGATGTGGGGGTGGTGGAGCTACCGCCTGTTCCACCAGGCCGTGCCACTGGACGAGGACATGGTCCGCCGCGCTTACAGAGCGCTCCTCGCCGCCCCCACGAACCCAGCAGTCCCACGAGCCGAGGAGGCCCACCATGCCTGACACCATGCGCGCGATCCGACTCACCGGACCGGTCGCACCAAACGAGCTCACCGTCTCCCGGGTGCCGGTCCCCGACGTCGGTCCCGGGCGCGTGCGCATCCGCGTGAGGGCGTTCGGCGTCAACGAGTCCGAGGTCACCAGCCGCAAGGGGGAATCCGGACCCGACTTCTCCTTCCCCCGGATCCTGGGCATCGAGGCCGTCGGCCTCGTCGACGGCGTCGGCGACGGCGTCGAGCTGGTTCCCGGGCAGAAGGTCGCGACGATGATGGGCGGCCTCGGCCGTTCCATCGACGGTAGCTACGCGGAGTACACCGTCGTCGACGCGGCGAACGCGATCCCGTTCGACACCGGCCTGGGATGGGACGTTGTCGGTGCGCTCCCGGAGATGCTGCAGACCGCGCACGGCTCCATCACCGCCGGACTGGGGCTGCAGGCCGGACAGTGCGTGCTCGTCCGGGGAGGCACGTCCACCGTGGGCCTCACCGCGATCTCCATCGCGCACCGGCTCGGCGCCACAGTCCTTGCCACCACCCGGAACCCCGCCAGGTTCGAGCTCCTCACGCAGTTGGGCGCCGATCACGCCCTGCTCGACGACGACACCCTGACAGACGCGGTCCGCGCGCTCGTACCAGGCGGCCTCGACGCAGCCCTGGAGTTGGTCAGCGCGACCGCGCTCCCGGCCACGCTCTCCCTCGTCCGCCCCGGCGGCACGGTCTGCTTCGTGGGCGCCCTCAGCGGCCAGTGGACCGTCCCCGACTTCTCCCCGTTCTCCATCCCCACCGGAGTCCGCCTCACCAGCTACGCCGGCGGCGCCGACGACCTCCCCGCCGACGCGCTCGGGCGGTACCTCCGAGCGATCGAGGACGGGGCGCTGAAGGTCGTCATCGCCGACACCTACGAAGGGCTCGACGAGGTGGCGCAAGCGCAGCACGACCTGGAGTCCGGCCATCGCCCCGGAAAGCACGTCGTCGTCCTCGCCGGGGGATGAACAACTGCTACAAGTCAGACGGCACCTGGTGACACGCTCCGTACCAGCACCCCGGCTCCTGGAGACGCATGCCTCGGGAGCCGGGGAGCGAAGCGCCCGAGCGCGCGGGGTCCGACGCGCTCGGGCGATACCATGAATCTACGTCGTAAAGGTCGTGGTTCCTGATGCCCCACCACGCCTGGGACCCGCCTCTCTCACACCGGACCACCGAAGGCCTGACCGTCCTCGGGCAGCACCTGGCCCCCGTCGACGACGATGGTCTGCCCGGTGATGAAGGAGGCGCCGGGACCGGCCAGGAACAGGCAGGCCGCGGCGATGTCCTCGACCTCGCCGATGCGTCCGAGCGGGATCACCGCGCGCATGCGCTCCAGGTAGTCCGGCCCCAAATCCTCCAGGCCCTCGGTGCGCACGTTCCCGGGCAGCACCGCGTTGACGGTGATGCCCCGAGGAGCGAGCTCCAGCGCGGCGCTGCGCATGAACCCGAGCTGGGCGGCCTTGGTGGCCCCGTAATGGGACCAGCCCGCGTATCCGGTCAGGGGACCGGTGATGGAGGAGGTGATCACCACGCGCCCCCGCCCGGAGGCCGTCAGGGCCTCCACCGCGGCGCGCACCGTCAGCACGGTGCCCTTGATGTTGGTGTCCACGACCCGGTCGAGTTCGTCGGGGTCCATCGACACCAGCGGGGAGGAGGGGAAGATCCCGGCGTTGGCGCAGACCACGTCCAGCCCGCCGGTGCGCCGCACGGCCTGCTCCACGACGCGTTCGCAGTCGGCGGCACTGGCCACGTCGCCGACCACCCACTCCGCCCCGGGGACGCTCCGGGCGGCCTCACGCGTCCGGGCCTCGTCGCGGCCCACGATCACCACCCGGTCCCCGGCCTCGGCGAACCCCTGGGCGATACCGAGCCCGATGCCCCGGGTCCCGCCGGTCACCAGAACTGATCTGTCCATACAGCCGACTCCTGTGGTCCGGTCGAACGCTGCTCCGTCCCGTTCAGGATTCCGTACGGGTGCGCGCTCTCGCCCGGCTTTGCGGTGACCGGGCGAGGTCTTTCGCGCGGTTCCCACCACCGACTTCGGCTCCCGGGCCGGTCGGGTCCACCGCGGCTGCCCGGACCGCCGGCCTCCCAGCGCGCGGACCCCCGGCACCCCGGCTCACGACCGGTGGGCACCGGGCAGCCTGACCTCCGTCAACCGTGTGCCGTGCGCGGCGGCGCGAGGGAGTCGGTGATGCGCACCTCGGTGGGCAGCCTGCGCCCCCGGGGGCGGGTCCCCGCGGGCCCGTCGACCATCTCGACCAGCGCCGACACCGCCGCGCGGCCCAGCTCGTCCGCCGGGGCCAGCACCGCCGAGATCGGCGGCCCCGGCAGGTCGGCCAGGGCGATGTCGTCGGCCGCGGCCACACTGATGTCCTCGGGCACCCGCACCCCCATGCGGCCGAACTCGAACATCGCTCCCAGGAGCAACAGGCTGTTGTAGACGAGCATCGCCGTGCAGCCCGAGTCCACGATCTCCCGCGCCGCCGCGGCCCCCTCGGCGAAGGCCGGTCGCACGGGCCCGAAGACCCGCACCCGCAGCCGGGAGCGGGCGGCGTGCTCCACCAGCTCCTCGCGCCTGCGCCGGTCCATCCACGAACTGGGCGGGCCCGCCAGGTAGGCGACGTCGCGGTGCCCCAGCTCCACCAGGCGGTCGTAGACGGTGCCCAGGCCGCCGGGGGTGTCGACGGTGAACGAGGTCAGCCCGGGGACGCGGCGGTTGATCACCACCAGCGGCTTGCGCCGGTGCGCCTCCTTCAGGTCGGCTGCCGAGCCCACCGGCGACTGGAGCGCGAAACCGTCGACCTGGCTCTCCAGTTCGCCGAGCACCTCGGCCTCACGGTCCGCGTCGCCCCCGGTGACGGCGATGATCACCCGGCGCCCGCTCCTGCCCGCCAGCTCCTGCGCGGCCGTGGCGGTGGTCGAGTAGAAGGGGTTGTCCAGGTCGGGGACGAGCAGGGCGAAGAAGCCGCTGCGGCCCGTGGTCAGCGCCCGCGCGGCCGGGTTGGCCCGAAACCCCAGCCTCTCCGCGGCGGCGCGCACCCTGAGCAGGGTGGGCTCGGAGACCATGGACGGCCGCGACAGGGCCCGTGAAACGGTGGACGCCGACACACCGGCCTCCCTGGCCACGTCGTCCAGACTCGCCATTGCAGCTCCTCACGCCCGGTGGTGCCCCCTGTCACACTCGCGACCCGGGGGTTGGCTCATGTCCCCGACACAGGCTACGGTGTGCAAGCGCTTGTGCAAGCGCTTGCAGATGTTTCCGCAGATGAATCGCTGTTCAGGCCAAACATCGTGCAGACGAATCCTCGCGCAGACAAGGCATCGCGCAGCTCAGGCGCCGTGCCGAACCCAGACCGTCCCCTCGACAGCGACCGGGAGTGGAATTGCCCCGCCCGTCACCCACCGTCGGCGCCGACGCGGCCGCTCCGCGCCGCGGCCGCCTTCCACGACCACCCGTCACGGTCCTGCTGGTCCCGGGGCTGGCCGTGGTCCTGTTCGCCTTCTGCTACCCGGTCGTGGCCACCCTGGCCTGGCCGCCCGACGGCGACCCCGCCACGGTCGCGCGCGAGACGGGCGGCCTGCTCACCGACCCCTACCTGCTCCCCGTGGTCGCCCGCACCGTCCGCGTCGCCGTGGTGACCACCGCGCTGTGCCTGCTCATGGGCTTCCCGGTGGCCTACCTCATCTCCCGGGCCCCCGGCCGCTGGCCCGGCCGCCTCCTGGCCCTGGCGATCTTCCCGCTGCTGCTCAACACCGTCGTGCGCACCTACGGCTGGATCATGGTCCTGGGCGGCAACGGCCTCATCAGCGGCATCAGCGAGGCCCTGGGCATGGGCCGGGTCCAGTTGCTCTACACCGAGACCGCCATCGTGCTCGGCCTGGTCCAGCTCTTCCTGCCGCTGATGATCCTGTCCTCCTACTCCAGCCTCGCCCAGCAGGACCACCGCCTGGAGGACGCCGCCCGCGGCCTGGGCGCCTCGCCCGGCCGGGCCTTCCGCACCGTGGTCCTCCCGCTCGCCCTGCCCGGGGTGCTCGTGGGCTGCACGCTCGTCTTCGCGGGCGCGGTCACCGCCTTCACCACGCCCCAACTGCTCGGCGGGCCGCGCGAACGCCTTCTGTCCACCCTGCTCTACAGCCGGGTCAACGTCAGCCTCGACTGGCCCTCCGCCAGCGCCGTCGCCCTGGTGATGACGGTGCTGGTGCTGGCGGTCAGCGCGCTGTCCGGCCGGCTCGGCAAGATCGGGAGCACCACGTCATGATCCTGAGACGCCCCTTCCTGTCGCTGCTCGCGGCGGCGGCCTTCGTCCTCATGCTCGGCCCCGTGGTGATCCTGATCGGGGTCGCCTTCACCGCAGGGAGCACCCTGGCCTTCCCGCCGGAGGGCCTGTCCCTGCGCTGGTTCGCCGCCGCCCTGGACTACGGGCCCTTCGTCGACTCCTTCGGCACCAGCGTCGCCGTGGCGCTGGCCTCGACCGCGATCGCCCTGCTCCTGGGTGTTCCGGCGACCCTGGCGCTGCACCGGGGCAACCCGCGCGGGCGCAGGGTGATGGAGAACCTCTTCTTCGCCCCGATCGTGGTCCCCGAACTGGTCCTGAGCCTGGCCCTGTTCCAGCAGCTCATGGTGGGCATGCGCGTCACCGCGCTGGGCGCGCTCATCGTCGGGCACACCGTCCTGCTGCTGCCCTACACCGTCCGCGTCGTGGGCGCCTCGCTGTCGCTGGCCGACGCGCGCCTGGAGGAGGCGGCGCGGGGGCTGGGCGCCGGGCCGGTGCGGGCCTTCTTCACCGTGACCCTGCCGGTCATGGCGCCGGGCATCGTGTCCGCCACGATCCTGGCCTTCATCACCTCCCTGAACAACGTTCCGCTGTCCCTGCTGCTCACCGGACCGGGCGTGGCGACCCTGCCGGTGGAGATGCTCAACTACGTCCAGTCCTCGTTCGACCCGGTGGTCGCGGCGGTCAGCGTGCTGCTCCTGGCGCTCAGCGTCGCAGTCGCCTTCGCCACCGAACGCATGGTCGGTTTCACGAAGGTCTTCGGCCGCTAACCGGGAAGAAGGACACCCCACATGACACCCGTCGTCGAACTCGACCGCGTCACCCACCGCTTCGGCGGACGCAAGGGCAAGGACGGCCCCGCCGCCGTCGCCGACCTGGACCTGGCCGTGCGGAGCGGCCAGTTCACCACGCTGCTGGGCCCCAGCGGCTGCGGCAAGACCACCACCCTGCGCATGATCGCCGGATTCCTCCAGCCCACCTCCGGCAGGATCCTGCTGGAGGGCCGGGACGCCACCCGCACCCCGCCGGAGAAGCGCAACATCGGCATGGTCTTCCAGTCCTACGCGCTCTTCCCGCACATGACGCTGCGCGACAACGTCGGTTACGGACTGCGCACCCGCAGGATCGCCGCCCAGGAGGTGGCCAAGCGCGCGGGTGAGGCGCTGGACCTGGTGGGACTGGCGCACCTGGCCGACCGCAAGCCCGCCGAGCTGTCCGGCGGCCAGCAGCAGCGCGTGGCCCTGGCCCGCGCCGTGGCCATCCGCCCCTCGGTGCTGCTGCTGGACGAGCCGCTGTCCAACCTCGACGCCCAGCTGCGCGTGCAGATGCGCCGCGAACTGCTGCGGGTCCAGCGCGAGACCGGGCTGACCGCCGTCCTGGTCACCCACGACCAGGACGAGGCGCTGGAGCTGTCCGACACCATGGTCATCCTCAACGAGGGGCGCCTGGAGCAGCAGGGCGCGCCCCGGGAGGTCTTTCCCCGGCCCGCCAACCGCTTCGTCGCCGAGTTCCTGGGCTACGACAACTTCCCGCGGGTGCCCGGGCGCGGAGCCGTCACCATCCGGCCCGAGCACGTGCGCCTGCTGCCCGCCGCAACCGGTGAGGGCGAGGGCGAGACCGGCCTGGACGGCACCGTCGCCGAGGTCACCTTCCAGGGCAGCAACTGCCTGGTCGAGGCCCGCATCGACGGGGTGGAGGGTCCCGGATCGGTCCTGCGCTCCCTGCACCCGGCCGACGACCTGCGCCCCGGCGACCCCGTGCGCATCGCCCTGCCCCACCGCCACCTGGTGGAACTCGCCGAGGAGACCGGATGAGCCGTCCCACACGCCCGCGCCGCATGCTAGCCGCGCTCGCCGGGACCGCGGCGCTGGCCCTGGTGAGCGCCTCGTGCGCACCGGTGCGCGAGGACGACCCCGACACACTGGTGGTGAGCACCTTCGCCTTCGCCACCGAGGAGTTCACCGAGGTGGTGGCCGACCCCTTCGAGGCCGAGACCGGGATCCGGGTGGTCCTGGACACCGGCAACAACGCCGGTCGGCTCACCAAGCTCAGGATCAACGCCGAGACGCCCGACACCGACGTCGTGCTCATCTCCGACTACTACGCGCAGATCGGCAAGGACATGGGGCTGTTCGCCCCCGTCGACCCCGCCGACGTCCCCAACCTCGACGCCATCCAGCCCTGGGCCGTGGACCCGGACGGGTACGGCCCCGCCTACACCTTCCAGCTCCTGGGCCTGCTCTACCGCACCGACCTGGTCGAGGAGGCGCCCGACTCCTGGGACGACCTGTGGGCCAAACCCGAGGCGGGGTACGTGCTGCCCGACATCTCGGTCTCGGCGGGCCCGATGTTCGTCCTGGCCGCGGGCGAGCACTTCGGTTCGGGCCCCTCCGACCCGGACGCCGGTTTCGAAGCGATGGGCCGGATCGGCTCGGACGCGCTCCAGTTCTACACCGGCTCCACCGAGCTCACCAGCCTGCTCGAACGCGGTGAGATCGCCATGGCGCCCGGCCTGGACAACTTCGCGATGGGCTCGGTGGAGGCCGGACAGCCGATCGGCTTCGCCGCGCCCGAACAGGGGCGGGTGATGACCGCCAACACCGCGCAGGTGGTCGACGGGGCCCCCAACGAGGCCGGGGCCCTGGCCTTCGTCGACTTCCTGCTGCGCCCCGAGGTGCAGGAGGGGATGGCCGAGGCCCTCTACGACAAGCCCGTGGCGCTGGAGGCCGACCCCACCCCGCTCATGGAACAGGTCTCGGGCCAGGCCGCCTCCTCCCCGTCCGACAGCGGCTACCACCAGGGCGACCTGGCCCTGATCGCGCAGGAGCGCTCCACCTGGCTGGACCGGTTCACCGAGGAGGTGGCGCGATGAGCGTCCCCGTCGTCATCGACTGCGACCCCGGCGTCGACGACGCCCTCGCCCTGCTGCTCGCGCTGGCCTCACCCGGACTGGAGGTGCGGGGGGTGACCACGGTGGCCGGGAACGCCTCCCTCGCCGACGTGGACCGCAACGCCGCGCACGTGCTGGACCTGGCCGGAGCCCCGGCCGACCTGCCACTGGTGTCGGGGCTGGCCGGGCCGATCTCGCGGACCGCGCGCCTGCGCGACGAGCCCATGCACGGTGTCGGCGGCCTGGGCGGGCTGGTCCCCGCCTCCCCGCCCCGGGCGTTCGGCCCCGGCCACGCGGTCGACTGGCTGGCGGAGCAGGCCCTGCTCTCGCCGGGCGAGCTGACCCTGGTGGCGATCGGCCCGCTGTCCAACGTGGCGGCCCTGCTCGCCCGCCACCCCCAGGCCGGACCGGCGCTGCGCGAGATCGTCGTCATGGGCGGCGCCGCCTTCGCCCAGGGCAACATCACCCCGGCGGCGGAGTTCAACTTCCACGCCGACCCCGAGGCCGCCCGCTACGTCCTGGAGTCGGGCCTGCCGGTGCGGATCGTGGGCCTGGACGTCACCCGCGCGGCGCTGTACCCGCTGCGCGAGGCCGAGGAGCTGGCAGCGCTGCCCGGCACCGCCGGGATCGCCGCAGGACTGCTGCGCGACTACGCCCTGCGCTACCGGGACCGCTTCGGCGTCGCCGCCGTGCCGGTGCACGACGCGCTGGCGGTGGCCGCCGTGGCCCACCCCGAACTGCTCGGCTGGGAGGAGGGCACCGCCTCGGTGGAGTGCGCCGGAGAGCTCACCCGCGGCGCCCTCGTGGCCGACCTGCGCACCCCCGGCCGCGCACGGCACGTCCGCGTGGCCCGCACCGTCGACGCCGACGGGTTCGCCGCCCGCCTCACCGAGGGCATCGCCAGCTACGCCGCAGAACCGAACGACAGCGCGAGGACGCCGTGAACCGCGACCGCGCACCGGAAGGGGAACCGACTCCGATGTTCACCGCAGACCTGCTCATCCGCGGCGGAGACGTCGTCTCCGTCCACACCGGCCAGGTGTGGCGGGCCGACGTCGCCGTGGTCGGCGACGCGATCCGCGCGGTGCTGCCGCCGGGGACCCCGGTCGAGGCCCGCGAGACCGTCGACGCCGACGGGCTCGTGGTCGCGCCCGGGTACGTGGACGCGCACATGCACATCGAGAGCTCGCTGCTGGCCCCGGCCGAGTTCGCCCGGGTCACGCTCGCGCGCGGCACCACGACCGTGCTCGCCGACGCCCACGAGATCGTCAACGTTGCCGGGCGCGACGGGCAGGCGTGGATGATCGGGCAGGGCGGGGCCACCCGGCAGACCATGCGCTGGGCGGTGCCCTCGTGCGTGCCCGCGCTCGACGGGTTCGAGACGGCCGGGGCCCGCCTCGACGCCGGCGACGTCGCCGAGATGCTGGACTGGGAGGGGGTCACCACCCTCGGCGAGGTGATGGACTACCGCGCGGTGGTCTCGGGCGACCCCAGGATGGGCGCCATCATCGCCGAGGCCCGCAGCCGGGGCGTGCGCCTGGACGGGCACTGCCCCAACCTGTCCGGGGCCGAGCTGGGCGAGTACCTGTGGGCCGGGATCGACTCCGACCACTGCAAGAACACCGCTGAGGTGGCGGTGGAGAAGGCCCGCCTGGGCATGCTGTTGATGCTCCAGGAGAAGTGCCTGACCCCCGAGGTCGTGCGGGCGCTGCTGGAGCTGCCGCACCTGCCCGACTTCTGCCTGGTCACCGACGACATCGTCGTGGACGCGATCGTGAGCACCGGCCACCTGGACCGGGTGGGGTCGGTGGCTCTCGAACGCGGGCTGCCCCCGCTGGCGGTGCTGCGGGCGCTCACGCTCCAGCCCGCGCGCAGGCTCGGCCTCGACGACCGGGGGACCGTCACCCCGGGCAAGCGCGCCGACCTGGTCCTGCTGCGCTCGCTCACCGAGCTCACCCCCGTGGTCGCGATCGCGGGCGGAACGGTCGTGGGCCGCGACGGCGCCCCGCTCACCGGCCCCGGGCCCGCGCCGGACCACCCGTTCGGCGGCACGGTGCGCATCAGCGCGCCCGACGCGGAGGCGGCCCGATGGCGGGTGGACCTGCCCGACGGCGAACACGCCTTCCGCGCGCTGCGGGTGAACGCGGTGGACACCTACACCGAGCCGGACGAGGTCGTGCTGCCCGTGCGCGGGGGAGTGGTCGACTGGCAGGGCAGGACCGCGGTGGTGGCGGTCTTCGAACGCCACACCGGGGCGGGCGGGGTGGCGTTCGCGCCGGTCACCGGCCAGGAACTGGGCGCGGGGGCCTTCGCCACCACCTACGCCCACGACAGCCACAACCTCACGGTCGTGGCCACGAGCGAGGACGCGCTGCGCGAGGCCGCCGCCCGGGTGGTGTCCTGGGGCGGCGGCATGAACCTGGTCCGCGAGGGCGGAGCGGGCGCCGGGATCGCCCTGCCCATCGGCGGGGTCATGTCGGAGCGGCCCGCCGACGAGGTGGCCCGGGCCACCCGGGAGCTGCGGGCGGAGCTGGCGGCGTGGGGCTGGGACAACCGCAACGCGTTCATGAGCCTGTCGACCCTGACCCTGGCGGTGTCCCCGAGCGTGAAGATCACCGACCGGGGCCTGGTGCGCGTGGTCGAGCGCGCCTGGGAGCCGGCGACGGTGGGCTGACGTCGGGCGGGGCGCAGCCGCACCCCGGAAAGGGGTGCGGCTGCGCGGGGCCGGTCCGGCGGTCCGCGGGCCCCGGGCCACGCCGCGGGAGTCCCGCCACGCGCTGGGACGCCGCGTCGGCCACGGCAGACGCGGCGAGCCGCGCCAGCGCCGCATCGGGGCCACGGAGGACCGGTTCGGCGCTCTGGGCCCGGTCCTGGACCGCACCGTGGTGTGGAACACCGTGTACACGGCGGCCGTCACCAATCAACGGCATCGCGCAGCCGCCCGCGGACGAGAGCCCCTCCCGCGGGCGGGGGGGACCGCGACGGCGGCCGTCGCACGGCCTGCCTGGCGCTGGTCTTCGACCGACTCGCGAGCCGCATCGTCCCGCTGACCGCTCTCAGCCCTCGTTCCCGCCCGTGCCGCGGGGCAGGGCTGTCAGGCGCGACCGCCCCACCGCGAGATAGAAGGGGGAGGGCACGACCGGGCGCCTGCCCTGTAGCAGGCGGCGCACGTTGAACTCGGCCCACTTCGGGGCGTCCCTGGTCGCGGTGTACATCAGCACCGCCTCACCGGCTCCCTCCAGCGCGTGCAGTGCGGGCCCGTACACACCGCGCGCCATCCACTCCGGCGTGTCCGCGCGGTCGGTGTCCAGCACCCGCACCGGGGCCGTCCACCCCGACCGTTCCGGGACGAGTTCGGTGGCCGTGGTGACCCACAGGCCCTGGGCGGGAAAGCGCGGTGTGCCGTGCAGATTCGATCCCCGGGCCAGCACCATGACCCACCGGTCGCCCACGCGGTGGACGGCGTTGTCGAAGAACCCCTCCTCGGGCCCCGCGAATACCTTCGGCGCCGACCACGAGATGCCGTCGGTGCTCTCGGTGACCCGGAGTTCGTAGTCGGGCAGCTCGCCCGGCCCGATCTCGTTCGGGTTCGCCTGGAACCACATCAGGTAGCGGCCCCGGTCATGGACCACGAGAGGTTCCAGAACGCTCATTCGGGGCGCGCTGCCGCGCAGGACGGGCTTCGCGCGGCGCTCCCACCGTCCCCCGCGGTACTCCAGGACCCCGATCGCGTAGCTGCTGCGGGTTCCGTAGTGCCGGAGCGAGGCGCGCCCGGTGTAGTAGAGGCGCGGCGGACGGCCGTCGGCTCCGGGCACGAACGAGGGCGTGTGCATCCCCGCGCGGTCCCATCCGTCACGGGGAGGATCCACGACCAGCGGCCTCACCCGGCCGCGTGCGTCGGTGTCGAACACCCACCGTCCGCTGTCCAGCGCCTGACCGGGTGCCAGACGCGCACGGTAGAGACGGTTGCGAAACGTCGTGGAGAAGCCGCCCAGGTACATCGTCGGGACGCCGTCGATCACGTGTACATCGGGGTCACCGGCGCCCAGCAGTCCGCGCGGCATCGGTCCGTCGACCATGTCCCACAGCGCCGTGGACTGACCTGGAGCATCGATCGAGAACATGCCTACCTCCGGGGATCGAGCACGCCGAACGGCGCGGACTCCCCTGGGGATCAGGTAGGTCGTTGCCCCGACAGTAACAGCGTCCACGCGAGGAGGCCAGAGGTGTTCCCACTCCTGTCGCCACCGCTCCAGGTGCGGTGGGGCCCGGGCCGCGGCGTCCTGCCGCCGCCCGGGGAGGGCCCTCTGGGGGCCGTACGGTCCCACGGCCTCAGCCGGTGCGACCGCCCGGGGCACTCTCGGCCAGGTCGGAGGGCCGGGCCCCTCCGGTGTCTTCCGTCTCCGGGTGCCCCAGGGCGCGCAGCAGGTAGGGCAGGAGCCGGTCGGCCATGTCGTGGCCCGGGGAGGCGCCGGGAGCGGGCGGCACCAGGAACGTGTGGCTGACCATCGGGCCGATGACCATCTCCGCGACCACCAGGGGGTCCTCCACCGGCGGGATCTCCCCGCGCGCGACGGCGCGCTCCACCACCGCCAGCACCCGCTCCTGGAGCGGCACCACGAAGTCGCCGAAGAGCGCGTCGGCGAGCGCCTGGTTGTGCGCGGCCTCGCCCAGCACCGCGCGCAGCAGCCTTCCCGAGGAACCCTCCAGGGCCGCGGCCTTGTCGTGCAGGAGCCGGGACAGGTCCGAGTGCAGCGCGCCGGTGTCGCGGTCGGGCCCCAGGTTCTCCGCCCAGTCCCGGGCGGCCCCCAGTACCAGGTCCTCCTTGGAGCGCCAGCGCCTGTAGAGGGTGGCGGTGGAGACGCCGGCCCGCCGGGCGACGGCGGCCGTGGTCAGGCCGCCGTACCCGTGCAGTTCGAGTTCGGTGAGGGTGGCGTCCATCAGCGCGCGGTCCCGGGCGGCGTCGCGCGGTCGGCCCCGGTGGGGGGCGCGCGAGGCGTCGGGCAGATGGTCGGTGGTCATACCCCGAATTCTATGCGAGTGAGGCCTAGGGAAACGAAAGCGTTTCGTTTAGTATCGCCCCATGACCAACACCCAAGGCGCTCCCGCAGCCGAGGCCGCAGACGTCGCCGAGGCCGCCCCCCGTCCCCCCGCCGAGCCGCTGACCCTGACCACCGAGATCCCGCCGGTGGTCGCCCGCCTGCGCGCCGCCTTCGCCTCCGGCCGCACCAAGCCCGTCGCCTGGCGCCGCGCCCAGCTGCGCGCGCTGCGCCGCATGCTCACCGAACAGCGCACCGCGTTCGAAGGCGCGCTCGGAGCCGACCTCGGCAAGAGCCCCATCGAGGCCCACACCACCGAGATCGGCTTCGTCGTCAACGAGATCGACCACACCCTCAGGCACCTGGCCTCCTGGCTGCGCCCGCAGCGGGTGCCGGTACCCGTCGCCCTGGCCCCGGCCAGGGCCCGCCGCGTGCGCGAGCCGCTGGGCACCGTGCTGATCATCGCCCCGTGGAACTACCCGGTGAACCTGTCCCTGGCGCCCCTGGTCGGCGCCCTCGCCGCGGGCAACGCCGCCCTGGTCAAGCCCAGCGAACTCGCCCCGGCCACCTCCGCCGTCCTGGCCGAGATGCTGCCCCGCTACCTGGACACCGAGGCGGTCGCGGTCGTGGAGGGCGGCATCCCCGAGAGCACCGCCCTGCTGGAGGAGCGCTTCGACCACATCTTCTACACCGGCAACGGCGCCGTGGCCCGCATCGTCATGGCCGCCGCCGCCAAGCACCTGACCCCCGTCACCCTGGAACTGGGCGGCAAGAGCCCCGCCATCGTCGAACCCGGCGTGGACCTGGCCACCACCGCCCGCCGCCTGGCCTGGGGCAAGTTCACCAACACCGGACAGACCTGTGTGGCCCCCGACTACGTGCTCGCCGTCGGCGACACCGCCGAACCGCTCCAGCGCGAGCTGACCGCCGCCATCACCGAGATGTTCGGCGAGGACCCCTCACACAGCGCCGACTACGGGCGCATCGTCAACGAGCGCCACTTCGCCCGGATCACCGCCCTGCTGGGGAGCGGCACCGTGGTCACCGGGGGACAGCACGACATCGACCGGCTCTACGTCGCCCCCACCGTCCTGGGCGACGTGGACCCCGACTCCCCGGTGATGTCGGAGGAGATCTTCGGCCCCGTCCTGCCGGTCCTGCGGGTCCCCGACCTGGACGCGGCCATCGCCTTCGTCAACGAACGCGACAAGCCGCTGGCACTGTACGCCTTCACCGACTCCGAGGAGACCAAACGCCGCCTGACCACCGAGACCTCCTCGGGCGGCCTGGCCTTCGGCCTGCCGATCGCCCACCTGGCCGTCCCCGACCTGCCCTTCGGCGGCGTGGGGGACAGCGGCATGGGCGCCTACCACTCCGCGGCCTCCCTCGACACCTTCTCGCACACCAAGTCGGTGCTGGACAAGTCGCTGTTCATGGACACCATGCGCATCGCCTACGCGCCCGTCACCGACCTCAAGCAGAAGCTGCTGCGCCGGTTCCTCTGAGCATCCGCGCGGGGGAGGGCGTCAGCGCCGCCCGCCCCCGCGCACGCGGGTCAGCGCCTCGGGGCGGCCTCCTCGCGCCCGGCGTCCAGGGCCTGCGCCGCCACGTGCGGGTGGTTCAGGTCGAACGCGGGACGCTCGGAACGGATCCGCGGCAGCGACGCGAAGTTGTGTCGCGGCGGCGGACAGGACGTCGCCCACTCCAGCGAGCAGCCGTAGCCCCACGGGTCGTCCATCCCCACCTGGGGAGCCGTCCGCGCGGTCAGGACGACGTTCCAGAAGAAGATCAGAGTCGAGGCCGCCAGCACGAACGAGGAGACCGAGGAGATCTGGTTGAGCTCGGTGAACCCGTCGGTGGGCAGGTAGTCGGCGTAGCGGCGCGGGAAGCCCGCGGCGCCCAGCCAGTGCTGCACCAGGAACGTGCCGTGGAAGCCCAGGAACAGCAGCCAGAAGTGGAACTTGCCCAGCTTCTCGTTGAGCATCGTCCCGGTGAACTTGGGCCACCAGAAGTAGAAGCCCGCGAACATCGCGAACACCACCGTGCCGAACACCACGTAGTGGAAGTGGGCCACCACGAAGTAGGAGTCGGTGACGTGGAAGTCGATCGGCGGGGAGGCCAGCAGCACACCGGTCAGACCGCCGAACAGGAAGGTCACCAGGAACCCGATCGAGAACAGCATCGGCGTCTCGAAGGTGATCTGGCCCCGCCACATGGTGCCGATCCAGTTGAAGAACTTCACGCCGGTCGGCACCGCGATGAGGAAGCTCATGAACGAGAAGAACGGCAGCAGCACCGCACCCGTCGGGAACATGTGGTGCGCCCACACCGTCACCGACAGGCCGGTGATGGCGATGGTCGCCGCCACCAGCCCCTTGTAGCCGAAGATCGGCTTGCGGCTGAACACCGGCAGGATCTCGGTCACGATGCCGAAGAACGGCAGCGCGATGATGTACACCTCCGGGTGGCCGAAGAACCAGAACAGGTGCTGCCACAGGATGGCGCCGCCGTGCTCGGCGCTGAACACCTGGGTGCCGACGATGCGGTCCGCGCCCAGCGCGATCAGGGCCGCCGTCAACACGGGGAACGCGATGAGCACCAGCACGCTGGTGAGAATGATGTTCCAGGTGAAGATCGGCATGCGGAACATCGTCATGCCGGGCGCGCGCATGCACAGGGCGGTGGTGATGAAGTTGACCGCACCCAGGATCGTGCCCAGACCCGAGACCACCAGCCCCATGATCCACAGGTTGCCCCCCACCCCCGGTGAGTGGACCGCCGAGGACAGCGGCGTGTAGGCGAACCAGCCGAAGCTGGCCGCGCCGCCCGGAGTGAGGAACCCGGCCGCGACGATCAGCCCGCCGAACAGGAACAGGTAGTAGCCGAACAGGTTCATCCTCGGGAACGCCACGTCGGGCGCGCCGATCTGCAACGGCATGATCACGTTGCCGAAACCGACGAACAGCGGGGTCGCGAAGAGCAGCAGCATGATCGTGCCGTGCATGGTGAAGAGTTGGTTGAACTCCTCGTTGGACATGATCTGCATGCCCGGGAAGAACAGTTCGGCGCGGATGAGCACCGCCAGGATTCCGCCGAAGGCGAAGAAGGCGAAGGCGGTGATGATGTACATGTACCCGATGACCTTGTGGTCGGTCGAGGTCAGCCAACTCACGATGATCGACCCCTTGGGGGCCTTCCCGGAGGACTCCTCTGCCTCGGTTTTCGCTGGTGCCACTGCTCGTGCCTCCGTGCGGAAGATGGGTGCGGGCGAATGGGAGAAACGAGGCTTTTCCTTTTGGGGGTGGTTTGGGAAAGGAATCGTGCAGGCCTCGGAAACGCAACCTAGCCCATCGGGTCCGCCGGGGGAGGTGATTGCCTCCAGCGTTTTCTTTCTCGGGCGGGTAATGTCCCTTTTGTTCGAGGGAAAGGCGCGTCCTCCCCCGCGTCGGCACCCTTCCGGCCGCGACCTCCCGGACTCCCGGCCGGGACCTCTCCCTGGTCCCGGAACCCTCCCCGGTCGGACCCTTCCCCGCCGCGCGGACGGGGGAGCGCACAGGGGGCTCGGGAGAGCCGCGCGTCGGTGTACACGTCGCCCGACTCCATGCCCTGGTAGCCGAAGATGTCGCTGACCGTCACGAAGTGGTAGCCCTGCCGGTGCAGACCCGCCAGCACGTCCGGGACCGCCTCCACGGAGCTCTCGTGGATGTCGTGGAAGAGCACCACGCTTCCCGGCACGGTGTTGTCCAGCGCCGCCTCACTGACGTCCTCGCTGTCGCGGCTCTTCCAGTCCAGCGTGTCCACGTCCCACAGCACCAGGGGCTGCTCCACCGTCTTGCGCACCGTCCCGTTCAGCGACCCGTAGGGCGGCCGGATGGTCAGCGGGTCCGACCCGGTCACCTCGCGCACGGCCGCGTTGGTGCGCTCGATGTCCTTGCGGATCTCGTCGGCCGACATCTTCGCCAGGTCGTCGTGCTTCCAGGTGTGGTTGCCCAGCTCGTGGCCCTCCTCGGCCATGCGCTCCACCGGTGCGGGGAACTCGTCCACGAGCGAGCCCAGCACGTAGAACGTGGCGTGCGCGTCGTACTCGGCCAGGCTGTCCAGCAGCTGGTCGGTGTGCTTGCCGGGCCCGTCGTCGAAGGTCAGCGCCACGCACCTGAGCCGCTGGCAGTCCAGGGTGGGCCCCTGGGCGCTCAGGCCCCCCTCGTCCTCGGAGAGGTCGTCGCCCAGACCGTCCCCGTTCAGAGCCGCCTCCCGGGCCCGGTAGCCCAGCTCGGACAGCAGCCCCTCGACGTCGGCGGCCTCCACCGGAACCAGCACCTCGCTGACCCGGCCCGCGTCGGGCACCTCGTCGGGGTCCATCCGCACGGCCAGGCCGCCCGCCGTGCTGAAGGCCAGGTCGCCCAGCGGCGAGCCCTCCCAGCGCTCGGCGGCCTCCCGGGCCTGGTCGGGCTCGGACAGGTCGAGCGGCCCAGACGTCGCGTCCGCCTCCCCGCTGGATTCCCCGCCGGGTTCTGCGCCCGTCTCCCCGTTCGCCGTCGCGTCCTGCCCGTCACCGGACACGCCGCCCTCCGGCGCCGACCGCTCGCCCGAGGCGACCTCGCCGACCAACCCGGGCAGCTGGCGCTCGGACAGGTTGTACCCCTCCTCCAGGACGTCGGCCAGGGCCACGTGGGCCTGCTCGATCGCCTCCTCGTCCCGGAACAGAGACGTCCAGGGCAGCACCTCGTCACTGCCCGCGTCGTACCACAGGGTGCTGGCCTCGAAGGTCTCGTCCCCTCCGGAGGAGACGGTCGCGGTCAGCCGCGCGCCCACCACCTCCGGTGAGGCGGCGAGGATGGCCGTGTCCTGGCGCAGCTCGGGGGTCCCGTCCTCGGGCAGGCCCTCCAGGAAGGCGCTCTGGCGGGCGGCCATGGCGGTGTGCGCCTCCACCGTCAGCGGGTGGGCGCCGCCCAACCGCGGGTAGCGGTAGCTCACCACGCTGTCGTCGGTGTCCACCGACACGGTGCGCGACTCCATCCCCGCCAGGTCGTCGGGCGAGGAGCGGACCGGCTCGACGTAGGGCAGCTCCTGGTCCACTGCACGGCAGCCGGGGATCAGGAGCAGACCCACGGCCGCGCTGACGGAGAGTTTGCGTCGTAGTGAGGTGACAGCCACGAGGGGGACCATATCTGAGCCGCTCACCTCAGCGTGAATCGCCTCGCAGGCGTCCGCTCACTCCGCGTGGCCGGCATCCGGTCACGCTCCGTTCACCCGGCGCGCCTTCGGGAGTCCGCCCGCCGCCTCCGGAAAGGACCGAGAGGAGGGCGGCGCCGCAGTGCCGCCCCCGGCGGGCCCGGGGCGCGGAGCCGGGCCCCGGTCGCGGGGCTTTGCGGCCTCACACCCACGCTGTCCGAAACCCGGTGCGGATACGGGGGCGTCGGTCCTTCGCGGGTCCGCGTTCCGGCCATACTGATTCCGAAGGGACGTACACGGTGTTCCCCCGCGAATCCGGATGCCGGTGACACGTCCTCCCCCATCGGAGCTCCCGCTCCGTCCACCCCTGAAAGGCGCCCATGAGTTACGGTCCCGGAACCGGCGGCTACTTCCCTCCGAGCGGGGGAAGCGGTGGCCACCAGCCCCCTCCCGGGGGAGGCGGAGGGTATCCGCCGCCCGGCGGCGGCCTCCCCCCGCCCCCCGGAGGCTGGTACGGCGGCCCCGGTTTCCAGCCGCCGCCTCCGCCCGCGAGCCAGGGCTCGGCCATCGGCGCGCTCATCGCCAACATCTTCGGCCTGTGCCTGTGCTGGATGCTGTCGATCGTCGGCGTCATCCTGGCCGTCATCGCGCTCACCATGACCACCACCAACCCCCAGACAGCCAGGACCTGCACCATCATCTCCTGGGTGCTCTTCGGCGTCGGGACCGCGCTGTACGTCGTCCTGTTCTTCTTCTACGGGGCGATGGGGCTCATGAGCGTCTTCGCCACCAACTCGGCCTACTGAGGCGGGCGGAGGTGCCCACCGCCGCGGCTCCCGGGCCGACCCCGTGCGGCGGCGGGCGCTCCGGGGAAACGGGGGAGGATCAGCCCTCCCCCGACTCCTCCCCGGGCTCCGCCGCGTCGGCGGCCACCGCCGCCACGATCCGCCGGACCTGCGCCAGGACCGCGGGGTTCTCCTGCGGGGAGGCCACCTTGGGCAGGTGCACGTGCCCGGCCGCGATCCGCCGTCCCGCCCGGTCCCGCAGCAGCGTGTTGCGGTAGGCGATCTCGTTGGACAGGTAGTCCCCGCCGCCCCCGCGGCGCGCAGCCGACCCCTCCGTGGGGCCGTCCGGGCGCACCACCGTCCCGCGGCCGTCCGGTGCGGCCTCGGCCACCTCGGTGTTGACCACCACCGGGTAGGGGTCCTCCCGCACCGCCGCCAGGATCCGCTCGTGGGGCAGCGAGGAGAGCGTCCACTCCGGGGCGTCGGGCCCCGGTACCGGGGCCCGGCCCGTGCGCGACACCCGCAGGTTGTCCTCGCCCCCGCCGCGCCAGACGCCGTTCCACACCTCCAGGTCGAAGCGACCCGGCCGCCCGCGGCTGAGCGTGACCACCGCGTCCGCGCGCCGGTGCTGCTCCGCCAGCGCCTCCTCCACCAGCCCGGCGTCGAAGTCCGCCCAGCGCACCGGGAACACCGCGGTGCGCACCACGGCCGTGCGTCCGCCCGCGGGGAACGTCCACCCGTTCAGGTCCAGCGCCGCCGCGCCGGACGGGTTGGAGCACGCCGGGTCCTCGTCCAGGCGGAAGGGGTCGAAGCCGGTCACGACCACCCGTACCCACCGGTCACCCGGCGGGAAGTCGAGGTCGGCGATGCCGCGCGAGCCCTTCTCCAACAGGTGCAGCAGGTCGGCGCGCTCGGCGTTGGAGAGGGAGAAGCCCGGCCGCCAGGAGCGCAGCCGGGCCGAGAGCACCAGCCGCGCCCAGTACAGGGGGCGGTCGTCGGAGCCGTCGCGGGCGGCCTCCGTCCACAGCCGGGAGGCGTGCGAGGCGACCGCCTCCCGCGCCTGGGCGAGGTCGGCGCTCGCCCGCAGGTCGGCGCTGAACAGGGGCTCGGCGGCGCCGAAACCGGAGCGGGTCAGGACCAGTCGGGGCTCGGTGAGACCGGCGCGGTCCTCTTCGGGAGTGGTGTGGTGGTGCACGGGGTCGCTGTCTGTCTCAGAGGTGTCGGAGGGCCGCCGGGGGAGGGGCCAGCCGAGTCTAACGCCGCCCGCGACCGCCCCGGGGACAGGGAAACCGGTGCGCCCGGCGAACGAGACACGGGGACTGGACCGGCGGGGGCGGACTTGGCAAGGTGTGAGGTGACCGCCCGTTCCTCTCAACGGAGAGAGCAGCACATGCCGACTTCCGCCCTCCCCACCACCGCCTCCCTCGCCGACCGCGCGCGGGCCGCCCTGGACCGGTGCCGCGTCGAGGCGCCCCAGGAACCGGCCGGGGCCCGCGGCGCGGCGAGGTCGCCCATCACCGGCCAGGACCTCTTCCCCCTGGGCCACGAGTCCACCGGCGACGTCGAACAAGCCGTCACCACGGCCCAGGAGACCTTCTCCTCCACCTGGCGCGACACCCCCGCCCCGGTGCGCGGACAGGTCGTCCACAGGCTCGGTGAGCTGCTGCGCGCGCACAAGGCCGACCTGGCCGAGCTGGTGACCATCGAGGCGGGCAAGATCCGCTCCGAGGCCCTGGGCGAGGTCCAGGAGATGATCGACATCTGCGACCTGGCCGTGGGCATGTCCCGGCAGCTGTACGGGCGCACGATGCCCTCCGAGCGGCCCGGCCACCGGCTCATGGAGACCTGGCACCCGCTGGGCGTGGTCGGCGTGATCACCGCCTTCAACTTCCCGGTCGCGGTGTGGTCGTGGAACACGTGTGTGGCCCTGGTGTGCGGCAACACCGTGGTGTGGAAGCCCTCGGAGCTGACCCCGCTCACCGCGCTGGCCTGCCACGGCCTGCTCATGCGCGCGGCGGAGGAGGTCGGCGCGCCCGCCCGGGGCCTGCACCGGGTCGTGCTGGGCGGCCGCGAGATCGGCCAGGCCCTGGCGGAGGACCCCCGGGTGGCCCTGCTGTCGGCCACCGGCTCGACCGCCATGGGCCGCGAGGTGGCGCCCAGGGTGGCCGCCCGCATGGGCCGCTACCTGCTGGAACTGGGCGGCAACAACGCGGCCGTGGTCGCCCCGTCCGCCGACCTGGACCTGGTGGTGCGCGGCAGCGTCTTCTCCGCCGCGGGCACCGCGGGCCAGCGCTGCACGACGTTGCGCCGCCTCATCGTGCACGAGGACGTGGCCGAGGAGGTCACCCGGCGGATCGTGGACGCCTACAAGCAGCTGCGCGACCGCGTCGGCGACCCCTTCGGGGAGTCGACGCTGGTGGGACCGCTGGTGGGCGAGCGCGGGTACGCCGCGATGCGCTCGGCGCTGGAGCGGGCCGCGGCCGAGGGCGGCGAGGTGTTGGTGGGCGGCGCCAGGGTTCTGGAGGAGGAGGCCGCCGACGCCTACTACGTCGAGCCCGCGGTGGTGCGCATGCCCGGCCAGAGCGCCGTCGTGCGGGAGGAGACCTTCGCGCCCGTCCTGTACGTGATGCCCTACCGCACGCTGGAGGAGGCGGTGGAGCTGCACAACGGAGTGCCCCAGGGACTGTCGTCGTCGATCTTCACCCAGGACCAGTCCGAGGCCGAGCGTTTCCTGTCCGCGGCCGGTTCCGACTGCGGGATCGTCAACGTCAACATCGGCACCTCCGGAGCGGAGATCGGCGGCGCCTTCGGCGGCGAGAAGGACACCGGCGGCGGCCGCGAGTCGGGTTCGGACTCCTGGAAGGCCTACATGCGCCGGGCGACCAACACGGTCAACTACGGCGGCGAGCTGCCGCTGGCCCAGGGAGTGAGCTTCCTCTGAGGAGTCCGGTGTCCGCGCCCGGCCGGGCGCGGACACCGCCCCCGCGCGACACACCAAAAAAGTTGCACGCGATCATGTTGTGTGCAACTGATTTCTGTTACGGTGGTGCCGACCGAACGGTCCCGCACGCGCAGGAGGGAACACCGTGGCCGAAGAGCAAGGGGAGAACCCCCTCGCCCTGGACAACCAGCTGTGCTTCTCCCTCTACGCGGCCTCCCGGGCCATGACCGGGCTCTACCGGGAACTGCTGGGCGACCTGGAACTGACCTATCCCCAGTACCTGGTCATGCTCGTGCTCTGGGAGCGCGGCACGCTCACCGTCAAGGAACTCAGCCGGGCCCTGCACCTGGACTCGGGCACGCTCTCGCCGCTGCTGCGCCGCCTGGAGTGCGCCGGGCTCCTGACCCGCGAACGCAGCGCCACCGACGAGCGCGTCGTCGAGGTCTCGGCCACCCCCGAGGGAGACGAGCTGCGCGCACGCGCCGAGGAGGTCCCCGAACGGGTCCTGTGCTCGGCCGGGCTGCCCCGGGAGCGGGCCCGGGAGTTGCAGGAGGCGCTCGGTCTGCTCACACGTTCGGTGGAGACCGCCTCCCGCAGGCGCGACCCGTGCTGAGCGGGGCCGCGGACCTTCGCCGGACCACCACCACACCGATCACGGACCACGAACGAAAGAGGCAACCATGGCCTACGACGTGATGTACACCGCCAACGCCACCGTCACCGGTGAGGGCCGCAAGGGCAACGGCCGCACCGACGACGGCCGCCTGGAGGTCGACCTGTCCGTGCCCAAGGGCATGGGCGGCGACGACGGCCCCGGCACCAACCCCGAGCAGCTCTTCGCCGTCGGCTACGGCGCCTGCTTCCACGGCGCCCTCAAGGCCGTCGCCCGCAAGGAGAAGGTCGACGTCGATGGTTCCACCATCGACGCCCAGGTCAGCCTGGGCAAGGCCGACGACGGCATGGCGCTGGCCGTGGCGCTCACCGTCACCATCCCGGGCGTGGACCAGGCCAAGGCCGAGGAGCTGGTCGAGGGCGCGCACCAGATGTGCCCCTACTCCCGCGCCACCCGCGGCAACATCGAGGTGACCCTGACGGCCAAGACCGCCTAGGCGACACCCCCGCGGGGCTCCGCCGCCCCGCGAAGGGGGGAGGGCGCACACCGCGCCCTCCCCCCTCGCGTGTCCGCGCACCCGGGCGTTCGCGTCCGGGCCGCGCGGCGGGACCCCTCAGGCCGGCGCGGCCCCGCCCCCGACCCGGAACGCTTCTCGTACACGCGAGTACACACGGCGCGTGCGGGCTCAGGGACCACCCCGGACGGAACGGCCTCGCGGTCCCTGAGACCCGGGTCCGCTGCTTCGTGTCCTTCTCGTCCCCGGTCCTCACCCCGCCGGCCTCCGAGCTGCTTCGCGGCCCGCCGCGGTCTCGGGAGGACCGGCCCCGTGGACATCCCCGGTCGTGGCTGCGTTCAATGGAGACCATGATGCGCAGAACGTCATCCACCGCCGTCGTCGCCGCCGTCGTCGTCACCGTCGTGCTCGCCGCTCTCACGTCCTGTTCCCCGGATCCTTCGGACGGCTCCCCCTCCGAAGACCGCCCCAGTGGGCCCGGGGCCGGGGCATCGGCGTCAGAGCCGGGTCCGACTCCCACGGAGGCGGACACGCCGACCGGGCCGTGCGCTGACGGCACGTGTGAGATCGAGGTCGCCGTGGGGGACGTCGTGACAGTGCCGGAGAGCTACGGTCTCGGACCGATCGAGGTGACGGCGATCACCGACGGCGAGATCGAGATGGTCGCACCGCTGACAGGGTCGGGCTACAGCGTCGCGGGCTGTGCCGGTGGCGGCGGTGTGACCTCGGGAGGCGGCGGCGGTGTCGGGCTCACCTGCGGCGAGGGGCCCGCCGCGACCATCAACGACGCCATGAGTCTGGAGGTCGTCGAGATCCTCGACACCAGCGCCGTCCTTCGCATCGAACCCGTGGGCTGACACCCGTGGGCTGACACACGGCCCGCCTCATGCGGGAGCCCCCCGCCAACGGCACCCGGTGCCACGGGGCAGCGGAGGCCGGGCGTCGGACCCTCCGCGAGGACCGCAGGGACCCCGCGACGCGCGAGGGGCCGGGAGGGGACGTGCCCCTCCCGGCCCCTCACGGCCTCACGGCCCCGATCAGGCGGCCGTGTCCAGCAGCAGCAGGCGGTCCAGGATGTCCTGGAGGGTGACCAGTCCGATCACCTCGCCGTCCGACTCCACCAGGGACAGGTGGCTGCGGCTCTCCCGCATGATGCCCATCGCCGCGTACATCGGCGTCTCCGAGGCCAGGGTGAGCACCGGCCGCATCAGGTCGGCCGCGGTGGTCCCCTCCGGGCTCGTCAGCGCCTCGCGCACGTGCAGCACGCCCACGGGCTCGTCCCCGTCCATCACCACCAGGCGCAGGTGCGTGGTCTCCCTCGACACCTGCTTGATGTCGTCCACCGTCGAGTTCGGGGACACCGACGCGATCTCCTCGCGCGGCGTGACGATCTCGTTCAGCGGACGGGAGTTGACCTCCAGCGCGGTGGCCAGCTGGGCGCGGCGCTCGGGGTCGAGCGCTCCGGCCTTGGCCGAGTGCTCCACCAGTTCGCGCACGTCGTCGGGGCCGTGCCCGGACGACATCTCGTCCACGGCCTCCACACCCAGCCGGTGCAGGCACCAGTTGGCCATGCCGTTGAGCATCAGCAGCAGCGGACGGGTGAACCACATGAACGCCCGCATCGGCACGGCCAGCATGATCGCCGACTTCTCCGGGTGCGAGATCGCCCAGGACTTGGGCGCCATCTCACCCACCACCAGGTGCAGGAAGGTCACCACGAACAGCGACAGCACGAACGAGACCACGTAGCCGACCGCCGCCGGCAGGCCGCCGAACAGCGGCTCCAGCAGGTGGTGGACGGCGGGCTTGGAGATCGCGCCCAGCGCCAGGGCGCACAGGGTGATCCCCAGCTGGGATCCGGCCAGCAGCAGCGACAGGTCGCGGGCGCTCTTGACCGCGGCCCGCGCCGAGAAGCTGGACTCGGCGGCCTCCTCCAGCCGGTAGCGGCGCGCCGCCACCAGGGCGAACTCGATCGCCACGAAGAAGGCGCTCAGCGCGATGATCACCGCGGTCAGCGCGAGCGCCACCCACACGTTCATGTCACTCATGCCGACGCCTCCTGCGACTCGTTGCCCTGGACCTCGTGCAGCCGCAGTTCCACGGTGTGCGGAACGTGCCTCTGCACCGCGCTGACGACCATGGTCAACCCCATGTCGGGGTCCTCGTCGTGCGCGCTGGGCGGGCGGGGCAGGGCGATGGAGACCGTGTCACCGGCCTCGGGGAGCCGGTGCAGCTCGTGCACGACCAGACCGCCCAGGGTCTCGTAGTCCCCCTCGGGCAGGTCGTGGCCGAGCAGCCGCTCGACCTCGTCGATGTGCAGCGCGCCCGGGACCAGGTAGGAGCCCTCGCCCTCCAGGTAGGAGGGGGACTCCTCCGCGGGGCTGTGCTCGTCGGCGATCTCGCCGACCAGCTCCTCGGCCAGGTCCTCGGTCGTGATGACCCCGGCCAGGCCGCCGTACTCGTCCACCACGCAGGCGAACTCCTCGCCAGCCTCGCGCAGCTGGTCCAGCGCGGAGGGCAGCGGCAGTGACGCGGGAAGCATCACGGTCTGCCGGGCCACCTCGCTGACCTTGGTCTGGGCCAGGTCGCGGTCGCCCATCGCGAGCACGTCGCGCAGGCAGATGACACCGACGATGTCGTCCACGCCGTCACCCAGCACCGGGAAGCGCGAGTGGTCGGAGGCCATCAGCTCCACGACCCGGCTGACCGGGTCGCCCTCCTCCACCGTGGTCACCTCGGGGCGGGGGATCATGGCGTGCCCCGCGGTGCGCTCGTGGAAGTCCAGGGTGCGGTCCAGCAGGGTGGACAGCTCCGGCGGCAGATCGCCGCTGGCCTTGGACTCGGCGATGATGCTCTCCAGGTCGCGCGGGGTCGCCGCGTGCTGGACGTCCTCGACCGGTTCGATCCGCACGGCCTTGAGCAGCAGGATCGCCGCCTGGTCGAACAGCCAGATGACCGGACCGAAGATCTTCAGGTAGATCCCCGTGGACAGCGCCAGCCAGCGAGCGACCGGCTCGGGCCGGGCGATGGCCAGGTTCTTGGGGAAGAGCTCTCCGAAGACCATCTGTACGACGGTGGAGAACAACAGGGCCAGGGCGATGCCGATGGCCACGCCCACCCCTGTGGGGACCCCGGCGAGGCCGAGCAGCTCACCGACGCCCTCGCCGATCATGGGCTCGGCCACGTAACCCACCAGCAGGGCGGTCACGGTGATGCCCAGCTGGGCACCGGAGAGCATGAAGGACGTCCGGTTGGTGATGCCCAGGGCCCTCTGGGCCCCGACGTCGCCGGCCGCCGCCTTCGCCCGCAGTCGCGAGCGGTCCACGGCCATGTAACCGAACTCCTGGGCGACGAAGTAACCCGTCGCCACGGTGATCAGGAAGACCACCAAGACCCCGAAGGCGATACTGAGGATGGTGCTCATCATCGGGCACACACCGCCTGGTTCCGCTTCGGGCTCGGACTCCTACGAGGGTGCGCACCCTTCGTAGAAGGGGGCTCGTCGTCTGTGTCACAGCATCCGTTCAGGACGCTGCCGGTACTTCGGGACGGGTCCACTGTTCCTCTCTCTGCGCCTTATGCGCGTTGTGGTGATATGGAACTACTGGGGTGAAGACGATCGGCCTGGGGTGATTGTTCCCCGGCGGTCGGTGTTTCCGGGGGGATCAGCTTCCGGCGGGGGCGTCGGCCTCTCCGCCGAACCCGGCCCACTCCCGGCGGCGGGCCTCGGCGAGCGCGATCGCGGTGGCCACGGCCACGTTGAGCGATCCCACCCGTCCGATCTGGGGAACGTAGGTGACGGCGTCCGCGCCCGCGAGCAGGGCGGGGGAGCAGCCGTGGTCCTCGGCGCCCACGGCCAGGCACACGTCGGGCTCCAGGGGAGCCGCGTGCAGCGGGAGTGCGCCGGAGGCCAGCTCGACCGCGACCACCCGGTACCCGTCCGCGCGTGCGGCGGCCAGGGCGTCGGCGGTGGAGGCCATCCGGGTGTGCTCGACCTTGGCGGCGGTGCCCAGGGCGGTCTTGCCGACCTTGGGATCGTCCGGGTCGGCGCTGTTGCCGGTCAACCAGAGCCGGTCGACACCGAAGGTCGCAGCCGTGCGCAGGATCGAGCCCAGGTTGTAGGGCTGGGTGACCGATTCGACGAGAAGGGCGAGTCGCCCCTCGGTGCGCCTGCGCCACTGGCGGTTCAGGCGTTTGACGTCCGTGGGACGCAACTGCGTGCTCAACTGCGGTGTTTTCCTCGGCGGGTGTTCCCGGGCTGGTCCCGGAGGCCATCTGTTCGCCACAGAGTACAGGTCACCGTGCGTGGGCGCACGCATGACCCGTGACACATCGCGGCAAAAGCCGCGTCAAGCCACGGAACGCCGCACCGCGAGCACCCGGAAACCCGCCCGGGAGGACACCCGCTCGGCGGGCAGTCCCTGCTGGTCCAGCCACTTCTGCAACGAGTCCGAACCCAGGTGGCGCTGGACCACGAGATGGGCGACGCCCTCGGGGGTGAGCCGCCCCAGCCACGTGCGCAGCATGGAGTGCAGCACACCCTTGCCGACCCGGATGGGCGGGTTGGACCACACCGCGTCGAAGGGGCCCAGCAGGTCCTCGGCGGTGGCCGCGCCCTCCTGTGCCTGCGCGCCCTCCCCGGCGGCCGCGCCCTGCTCCACGGACAGCCCGCCCTCGGCTCCCACCACCGCGAACCGCGCGTTGCCCAGCCCGTGCTCGGCGGCGTTGCGCCGCGCCAGCCCCACGGCCCGCGCGTTGACGTCCACGCCCAGCACCCGCGCCCCCGGCGCCCGCGAGGCCATCGTCAGGGCGATGGGGCCGTAGCCGCACCCCAGGTCGAGCAGGCGTCCGCCCTCGGGCGGCGCCGGGACCGACTCCAGCAGCACCCGCGTGCCGAGGTCGACCTTGTCGGGGGAGAACACGCCCCGGTCGGTGCGCAGCCGCAGGTGCAGGTCCGGCAGGACCAGGTCGGCGGTGGAGGGGCGGCTGGCGGCGCCCGGATCGGAGTCGAAGTAGTGCTGAGCCACGCCGTGACGCTACCAGGGGCGGCCCCGACCACGGCACACGGCAAAAACCTCCCAGCCCCACGCCAACAAAGGGCCAACCCCGGCGCCCGCCGGCGCCGCAGTGCCGAAGATGGAGGTATCCGACGTTTGCGGGGGAATCCATGCGAGCACACGTAGGGGACCGGTTGGTGGTCGAGAGCCCGTGCGCCGAAGCCCACCGCAGGACGGGCGTCGTCACCGAGGTCGGGGGGCCCGGCGGGGAGCCCCCGTACCGGGTGCACTGGGCCCACGCCGAACAGGGCCACGACGACCTGGTCTACCCGGGACCGGACGCGCACATCGAACACCCGCCCGGCGGCACGGGCGCGAACGCAGAGGGGGCCGATGCCATGCAGACGACGAAGCGCTGGAACGTCGACGTGGTCGTCGCCGAGGAGAGCGAGGGCGACAGCGCACGCACCTGGGCCGAGGTCGGCCTGGTCGCCGACGACGGGACGGCGCTGCGGGGACACGGGATGGCCCGCAAGCACCCCACGGACCTGGACATCCCCGAGATCGGCGAGGAGCTCGCGGTCTCGCGCGCCCTGTCCGACCTCTCGCGCCAGCTCCGCCAGGTCGCGGCCGAGGACATCACCGACAACACCGGAACGCCCTGGCGCCCCACCTGAGCCGGTGGCGGCCCCGCGGCCGACCGCGGGGGACCAGGAGTGGCCGCGGGCCCGGACCGGACAGCCGGTCCGGGCCCGCGGCGCCGTGCCTGGGCGGCCCGCGCCACCGCGTGGACACCGTACGGACCGATACCGGCCACCTTCGTCATGGCGGGACTGCTCCCGGTGGTCACCGGGATCGGGCACACTCGGAAGTCGGACACGACCGCCGCCCCGGCGGCGTGGGGACGCCCCGGCCCCCGAAGGGTCGGGACCTCCGCCGTGTCCGGTCAGGCCGTGACGGGGGAGGGTGCGCCAGCAGGGCACACGAGGTCCGCCGTCACGTCCCGAGGTACCGCTGTGCTTTTACCGGAGGCGTCCGGGGAAGGGAGCGTTGCCGCCCGGCGCGAGCCGGGAGTACTCACGCAAGGGAGACCCCGTTGACCACCTCCTCCTCCGGCCCCCAGGCCAGACCCGCCCGCGTCCTGGGCACCGTCGACGCCGTCGCCATCGGCGCGGGCGCGATGCTCGGCGCCGGGGTGTTCACCGTCTTCGCCCCGGCCGCGCTCGGCGCGGGCGCCTGGCTGCCCGTGGCCATCCTCATCGCGGGGATCGTCGCCTACTGCAACGCCGTATCCTCGGCCAGGCTCGCCGCCCGCCACCCCGAGTCCGGCGGCGCCTACGTCTACGGCCGCGAGCGCCTGGGCGAGCTGTGGGGCTACCTGGCGGGCTGGTCCTTCGTGGTCGGCAAGACCGCCTCCTGCGCGGCCATGGCGCTGACCTTCGGCGCCTACCTCCTCCCCGGATGGGAGAAGGCCCTGGCGGTGGCCACCGTGGTCGCGCTCACCGCGCTCAACTACCGCGGGATCCAGCGCTCCACACTGGTGATCAAGATCCTGCTGGCCGCGGTCCTGGCGGTCCTGGCCGCCGTGTGCGTGGCCATGCTCCTCAGCGGGCGCCTGGCCGCCGTCGCCCAGGTGGAGGGGCTGGGGCCCTGGCCCGGCTCCTTCGGCGTGCTCGGCGCCTCCGGGATGATCTTCTTCGCCTTCGCCGGATACGCCAGGGTGGCCACCCTGGGCGGCGAGGTCCGCGACCCCCAGACCACCATCCCCCGCGCCGTCAACATCTCCCTGGGCGGCGTACTGGTGCTCTACCTGGTCATCGGCACCGGACTGCTGATCGTGCTGGGCCGCGAGCGCCTGTCCACCACCGACACCCCGATGGTCGACGCCGTCCGGGTGGCCGGGTTCGACTGGCTGGCCCCCGTGGTGGTCGTGGGCGCGGCCGTGGCCAGCCTGGGCGCCCTGCTCTCCCTCATCCTCGGGGTCTCGCGCACCACCGCCGCGATGGCCGCCGACGGGCACCTGCCCCGCTCCCTGGCCTCGGTCCACGAACGCCACGGGGTGCCCCACCGCGCCGAGCTGCTGGTCGGCGCCGTCGTCATCGCCCTGGTCCTGGTCACCGACCTGCGCGGCGCGATCGCCTTCTCCGCCTTCGGCGTGCTGGTGTACTACGCCATCACCAACGCCTCGGCGCTGCGGCTGGGCCCCGACGAGCCCCGCCCGCCGCTGCTGGTGCCGCTGACCGGGCTGGGCGGCTGCGTCGTGCTGGCGTGCAGCCTGCCGCTGCCCACGGTCATCACCGGCATGGCGGTCCTGGCGGCGGGAGCCGGGCTGTGGTGGCTGCACGAGCGCTTCGACCTGCGCTTCTAGCCCGCGCCGGAGCGGGCCCTGTGCACCGTAGGCCGCAACCCTCGTGCCACGCCAGCCGCGTTTCCGGCCGGTCCGGACCCGGCACCGGCCGGCGTCCGGTGCCTCATCCGCGTTCGCGCAGGTACGCCTCCAGCTCGGCGGCCCCGGCCAGCATCGCCCGACCGCGCGCGGACAGCCGGGCGCGCCAGTCGCGCAGCACGCCCTCCAACGGCTCCAGTCCCCCGGCCGAGCGCACCTGGGCGACCAGCGGGGCGATCTGCTCCAGCAGGTAACCGCCCCGCCTGAGCTGGTGGACCAGCAGGGCGTCGCGCACGTCGGCCCCGCCGTAGACGCGGTACCCGGTCCGCGGGTCACGGCGCGGGCGCACCAGCCCGGCGCGCTCCCAGGCGCGCAGCGTCGCGGGCCGGACGCCGAGCCTGCCCGCCAGCGGCCCGATGAACGTGCCGCCGGGTTCCACCGCCCCGGCCCCGCCGCCGTTCCGGGAGGGCGGGCCGGGGCGGTCCCGCCCGCCGGGTTCGGGCGGCGCGCCCGACTCCAGCCCCCGCAGGGCGTCCTCCACGGCCCGCAGGGTCCGCCGGTCCTCCAGGAGCTGGGCGTGGCCCTCGTCGATGAGGAGCAGCGCCTCCTCGGCCCCGTCCCCGTTCACCGCCCGCATGATCGAGGCGGCCGACTGGTGGCCGTGGCCGGGCACCAGGGCCAGGAACGCGCGCAGGGCCTGCGCGTGCAGCGCGGTGTAGGCGCGGTAGCCGTGGCGCGTGCGCTCGGCCGCCGGAAGGATCCCGTCCTCCTCGTAGTTCCTGACCGCCTGCGTGGACAGGCCGTGCCCGCGCGCCAGGTCGATCGGCCTGAGCCGACCACCGCTTTGAAGGTTCTTAGCCATATCCCCGCCGCTGTACCGAAAAAGTCTCAACCGTTACTTCAACGATACCGTTGAGGGTATGGATACTGTCACCAGGGACACCGCACACACCTTCGACGCAGCCGCCGTCATGGGGCTGCTCCCGGTCCGGCCGCGACTGCTCGCCCTGGGCGAGCCCACCCACGGCGAGGACGCGCTGCTCGAACTGCGCGACGAGCTCTTCCGCCAACTCGTCGAACGGGAGGGCTACCGGACGATCGCCGTCGAGAGCGACTGCCTGGCGGGCCTGGCCGTGGACGAGTACGTCACCTCGGGCACGGGCACCCTCGACGAGGCCATGGAGCACGGGTTCAGCCACGGGCTCGGCGCGTCGGCGGCCAACCGCGAACTCGTGCGCTGGATGCGCGCCCACAACGACGGCAGGCCCGCCGCCGAACAGGTGCGCTTCGCCGGTTTCGACGGCCCGCTGGAGATGACCGGCGCCCAGAGCCCCCGGCGGGCCCTGACCGCGCTCCACGACTACCTCGCGCGCTGGGTGGAGGCGGACCAGCTCCCGTGCGACGCCCGGACGCTGGACCGCCTGCTCGGCGACGACGAGCGGTGGACCAACCCCGACGCGATGCTGGACCCGGCCGAGTCCGTGGGGCGTTCGGACGAGGTCCGGGAACTGCGCATGCTCGCCGACGACCTGGCGGCGCTGCTCGACGCGCACACGCCGCGCCTGGTCCCGGCGACCTCGCGCGAGGACTGGGACCGGGCGCGCCTGTACGCGCGCACCGCCACCGGCCTGCTGCGCTACCACTTCTGGATGGCCGACACCTCCTCGCGTCGCATGACGCGACTGGAGGACGTGGGGATGACGGTCGACACCTCACCGAGCCGGATGACGCGGCTGCTGGGCCTGCGCGACCAGATGATGGCCGACAACCTCCTCGCCCTCGCCGAGCGGGGGCCGGTGCTGGTCCACGCCCACAACACCCACCTCCAGCGCGGCATGAGCACGATGCGCATGGGCGGGCCGCCGCTGGACTGGTGGGGCGCCGGGGCGATCGTGGGCGCACGCCTGGGGGAGGGGTACGCCTTCCTGGCCACGGCTCTGGGCACGATCCGGCACCGGGGCGTGGACACCCCGCCCCCGGGCACCGTCGAGGGCGTCCTGTACGCGCTCGGGGAGGAGCGCTGCGTGGTCGACGCGCCCCGGCTGGCCGCCGCCCTCGACGGCACGAACCCCGTCCCCCGCGTGTCCCCCTGGTTCGGCTACGCCCCGCTCGACCCGGCCCGCCTGGCCGACAGCGACGGGGTCGTGTTCGTCAGGGACCTCCCGCCGAGCTGACGGACCGTCCGGAAGCGTCGCCGGTGTGACGTGCGAGGCCCTGAGCAGCGGTGCTCCCGTGCCCGTAGCGCGTCGGTCGCTCGAACCCCGCGACAGGTACGAGGTCGCGGTGCCCGCGGCGGTCCTGTTCGGGCACCGCACGAGGGCCGGCGCCGGGCCGGAGGCTCAGGATGCGCCGGAAAGGCCCAGGTAGGCCAGACCGCGCCGGGCCGTGGTGGACAGCCGCAACCCGGCGACCTCACCGGGGGCGAACCAGCGCGCGTCGGCGGTCGAGCCGTTCTCCTCCAGCACCCGGGCCGGGCCCGGGGCGGACACCAGGACGCGGAAGAACGCCCACACCGCGTAGATGTCGTGGCCGCCGGAGCGCTCACGGCGGTGGCTGGACACGGTGACCAGTTCCCCGACCAGGCCGTCCTGGCCGGTCTCCTCGACCACCTCGCGGCGCAGCGCGGCCCGCACGTCCTCGCCCGCGTCCACGCCGCCGCCCGGCAGGTGCCAGGTCCCGGCGCCGGGGAACCCCTCGGCGATCAGGCTCAGCAGCACGTTCCCGCCGGGGTCGGTGACGATCCCGTAGGAGGCGAACCGGCGCAGCGGCGCCAGCCCGTTCCCGGGCGCGGCCTCCTCCTCGGCAAGCTCGGCGGGGGAGGGCCGCAGACCGGCGCCTCCGGCGGAGGGCCAAGGCGCCTCCGCCCCGGCCTCGGCGAACACCACCCGGTCGATGTGCAGCGGGGTCCCGTCGGGCGCGGACGCCAGCTCGGTGAGCACGTCCAGCGCGCGCAGGGGAGTGCCCGGCGCCAGGCCGCCCAGACCGCGGACCACCTCCGCGGGGTCCTGGCCGAACAGCACGCGCGCGCCGAGCACCGCGGGTGCGCCGGCGGTGACCAGGTGCGCGGTGACGCGCCGCCCCGGAGCGCCCGGGGAGGCGGCGGTCACAGCGATCCGGCTGCCGGGGCCGCGCTGGGCAGACCCACCAGACGCAGCAGTTCGTCCAGGTTGGTGATGGTGGTCACCGACTCGAAGCGCTGGTGGCCCCGGCGGTCGATCATGATCGGGCGCATGCTCGCGGCGGCGGCGCCCACGCCGTCGGCCTGGATCTGGTCCCCCACGTGCCAGCACGCGGTGGGGTCCACGCCCAGGCGCTGGGCGGCGGTGTGGAAGATGCGCGGGTCCGGCTTGCCCGTTCCGACCGTGTCGGTGCACACCACGGCGTGGAAGTAGGGGGCCAGCTCCATGGACTGGAGCTTGGCGTGCTGGAGGGACTCGATGCCGTTGGTGACCACGGCCAGGCGGTATCCGGCCGAGGCCAGCGCGTTCAGCGCCGGGATCGTGTCGGGGAAGACCTGCCACGCGGAGCGGTGGGCCTCCAGGTAGAGCCGGTACAGCTCGTCGCAGTGCTGGTCGGCGATGTCGGTGTGACCGGCCTGGACGGCCAGGGCCCGGATGCGCTCGCGGCGCTGCTGCTCCAGGTTCAGGCGTCCGCGCAGGTAGGAACCGAAGGAGATCTCGGTCTGCACGTCCCACAGACTGCGGGCGGCCCCGAAGTCCGGGTGGCCGAGCCGTTCCATGACCGCGCGGAGTCCCGTGGACGACGCGGCGAGATCGTCGATCAGGGTGTCGTCCAGGTCAAAGCAGATCGCCGTCGGCACTGCGGGTGTGTTCGGCATCGTTCCTCAAGTGATGGGCAGGACAAAACATGCCAACGCTAACCCGTGGACATAACAGGAACGGTGTAAACCCCACCTAAAGGTATGTGTCCCACGTCACCCGAGGCCTGCCCGGAGGGGGCCCGCAGGCCCCCTCACGAATCACGGAAGACGCTGGAACCACAGGAGTGACGTCACCGCGGTGGCCATCGCCAACACGATCGCCACCAGCACGAAACGTGTGACGATTTCCTCGTGCACCAGCTCGGTGCCCAGCGACGAACCGATGTCCTCGTAGACGTCGTCCAGCTCCGTCTCGCTCTCCGCCTCGTAGAAGTGCCCCCCGGTGTCCGAGGCCAGACCGCGCAGCGCCTCCTTGTCGATGTCGGCGGGCACCTGGTAGCCGTCGATCTCGATCATCGCCGCGCCCGTGCCGAACGCGATCGTGGACACCGGCACCTCCTGCTCGGCCGCCATCGCCACGGCCTGCGAGATGTCACGGCCGCTCGTGTTCTCCCCGTCCGAGAGCAGCACGATCGCCGACGGCGGCGGGTCCACGTCGGCGTCCTCGTCGAAACTGCTGATCGACTCCAGCGAGGCGAACACCCCCTCGCCGATCGCCGTGCCCGGACCCAGCTGGAGGTTCTCGATCGACCCGATCACCGCCTGGTGGTCGTGGGTGGGCGAGGAGACCACCGTCGACGTCGAGGAGAAGGCCACCAGACCCACGTTGAACCGGTCCGGCAGCGTCTCCACGAACCCCTGGGCCGACTTCTTGGCCGCCTCCAGCCGGTTGGGGTCGATGTCGTTGGCCGCCATCGACAGCGACACGTCCACCGCCACCATGATCGTCGCCCGCTCGCGCGGCTGCTGCACCGGCATCGCGGGCAGGGCCATCGAGGCGATCAGCACCCCGACCACCATCGTGAACAGCACCGCCGGCACGTGCCTGCGCACGTCCGGGCGGTGCGGCGCCACCTGGTCCAGCAGCGCCAGGTTGGTGAAGCGCATCGTGTACTCGCGCCGCCGGGTCTGCGCGAACACGTACGCGGCGACCAGTACGACGACGAGGAGCAGCCACCACAACCGCTGGGGCTCCAGGAAGGTCATGAGTCAGTCCCCCGTGCCTCGGCTCTGTCCCGCGGGTCCGCGCCCGCGCCCTCGTTCGGTTCCTCGGTGGGGCCCGCCGCGCTCACCGGGGCGTCCCCGGAGTGTGGCGGGCCAGGTGGTGCGCGGTTCGCCTCTGGTGGCGAACGAACCGTGCCGTATCCAGTACCCAGTCCCGGTCCGTCCTTAGCACCAGGTGGTGCACCCCGCACCGGCGCAGCGCGTCGCGCACCGCACGGCGCTGCCCCTCGGCCGCCTGACGGTAGCGCTCGCGCACCGCCCGCGTCAGCCGCACGTCGCGCACCATGCCCGTACGGGGGTCGCGCAGCGTCACGTCGCCCACCTCGGGCACGTCCAGCTCGCGAGGATCGACCACCTCCACCACCAGCACCTGGTGGCGCGAGGCCAGCTGGCGCAGGGGGCGCTCCCAGGTGACCTCGCCGCCGAAGGCGGGGGTGTCCAGGAAGTCGGAGACCACCACGCGCAGACCGCGCCGACGGCGCACCCGCACCAGGTCGCCGATCGCGTCGGCCAGGGTGGCCCGGTGCGGGGAGGGGGCGCGCTCGTCACCGGTCGGCGCCGCGGCCACCGTGGCCAGCAGCGCCAGCAGCGCCTCCTTGCCCGAACGCGCGGGCCAGCGCCGGATCGTGCCCTGGTGCAGGAAGTGGGCGCCGAAGCGGTCCCCCACCCGCTGGGTGAGGATGTTGGCCGCGACCATCGCCCCGACCGCCACCTCGCGCTTGGAGCGCAGGCCCGTGCCGAAGTCCATGCTCGGCGACAGGTCCAGCAGGGTCCAGCTCTCCAGTTCGCGGTCGGCCACCAGGTCGCGCACGTGCGGGGTGTCGGTGCGCGCGGTCACCGACCAGTCCATGAGCCGCACGTCGTCCTCACCCGGCTGGTAGAGGCGCGCCTCGGCGGCCTCCGAACCGGGGCCCAGGCGCAGACCGAGGTGCTCGCCGTGCAGCAGCCCCTCCAGGCGGTGCACGATGCGCAGGTCCAGGCGGCGCAGCGCGGCGCGCAGCCTGGGGTCGGTACCGATGGCGGGTGCGTTCACCGGCTCACCTCGCGGAGGCGAAGGAGGCGGTCTCCCCGCTGGGCGGCTCGTCCCAGATCACCCGCGGCGCCAGCACGGTCGACAGGATGCGGTCCACCACCTGCTCGGCGGTGATCCCGTCGGCCAGGGCGTCGAAGGTCAGCACCAGGCGGTGGGCGATGACGTCGTGGGCGAGCACCCGCACGTCGTCGGGGAGCACGTAGTCGCGCCCGCGCAGCAGGGCCAGGGCCCGCGCGGCCGAGACCAGGCCCAGGGTGGCACGGGGACTGGCCCCCATCTCCAGCACCTGGCGCAGGTCCGGCATCTGGTGGTTCTCCGGCTCGCGCGTGGCCATGACCAGCCGCACCACGTAGTCGGCGATGAGCTGGTGGACGTGGACGCGCTGGGCGTCGGACTGCAACTCGCTCAGGGTGACGGGGTCGAGCACCTGGTGCGCGGTGGGCGGCGTGGTCGACATCCGGCGCAGGATCTCCATCTCCTCGTGCGCGCGCGGGTGGCGGACGTTGACCTTCATCAGGAACCGGTCGCGCTGGGCCTCGGGCAGCGGGTACACGCCCTCGGACTCGACCGGGTTCTGTGTGGCGATGACGATGAACGGGGAGGGGAGCGGGTGGGTGGTCCCCCCGAGGGACACCTGCCGCTCGGCCATGACCTCCAGCAGGGCCGACTGCACCTTGGCCGGGGCCCGGTTGATCTCGTCGGCGAGCACGAAGTTGGCGAAGACCGGCCCCAGCTCCACGTCGAACTGCTCGGTGGAGGGATGGTAGATGCGCGTGCCGACGATGTCGGAGGGCACCAGGTCCGGGGTGAACTGCACGCGGGCGAACGAGCCCCCCGTGACCTTGGCCAGGGTGGACACCGCCAGGGTCTTGGCGATGCCGGGCACGCCCTCGATCAGGCAGTGCCCTCCCGCGACCAGCGCGATGAGGGAGCGCTCCACCATGCGCTCCTGGCCCACGATCACCCTGGACACCTCGTGCAGCGCGGCGCGCAGCAGCCGGGTCGGTTCACCCGGAGTGCTGTCCGGGCCCGCGGAGGGCGCTGAGCCGTTTCCGCTCTCTGCCATGTGCCGCCTTCCTAGCAGGGAGCCCCGACGCGGGGGCACCGGATAGGTTGTGGATCACTCACCTGTGGTGACACTACCCGTTTCGCGGGCACCAGTCCGGTACACAACGCGGCGAAGCGGACGGCCGGTGTGGAGGGCAAGGGGGATGACATGGCGGTTCCCACGATGGGGCTGAACGAGGGTGATCCGCGTCAACTGGGCGGCTACCGCCTGCTGGGGCGGGTGCGCGACTCCTCGCTCGGCGTGGTCTACCTGGGCAGGGACGGCTCCGGGAACCAGGTGAGCGTCGCCGTGCTCGACTCCGGGGCCGCGGGTGACGGCGGCGCGCGCGAGCGGTTCGCCCAGGCGGTGCGCCGCAGCCCCGACGTGATCGCGGCCCGCACGCACGGGCGCTCGGCGCTGTGGGTGGCCCTGGCCCACGACGGGTCGGGCGCCGCGGCGGAGGACTTCCTCAAGGTGGCGGCGCGCTCGGGCCGGGCGGCCGCGCGCGGCCCGGTGGTGATGCCGCACTGGGCGGGCTCGCGCGGCCCCGTCTCGGTGCGGTGGGCGCCCTGGGCGGGTCGCAGGGACAGCGCCGTGGCGGCGGGGGAGAGCAACTGGTGGCTGATCAGCGGGCTGGGCCTGGTGCTGGTGCTCATCCTGCTGCTGGTGTCGCTGCTGTACTGGTGGATGCTCCAGTTCCCGCCGCCGGAGATGCCCAGTCCGGCGCAGCCCCCCGAGGCGCAGGAGAGCCCGGAGAGCCCGACGGGGCCGGCGCCGGTCCCGGGTGAGGGGGACGGTGAGGACGGGGAAGCGGAGCCGACGCCGGTCGTACCCACGCCGGGGGAGGGCGACGGCGAGTGGGGCGACAACCCCGAGGACAACCTCTAGCGGGGGAGTGCGCGGCCGAGGGAAGCGTGAGAGGGGCCCGGTTCGTTCGGAATCGGGCCCCTCGCCTGTGCTCGTTCGCCTGTTATAAATCTACGTCGTACAGGTGGCGGTTCTTTTCTTAAAAAACAAGAAAAACAAGAGAGATCGTGCGGCTACGCCGCACAGTCCTACCGACTCCCCATCCGGGGACGCTTCGGCGTGTCGCGGCGGACGGGGACGCTGCCTGGAACGTGTTCAGCGTCGTTTAGTGGCGACCGCGAGAGGTGGTCGCGGTGCGGTCGAGGGTCGGAGGGACGCCGCCCTCTGCGTCCGGCTCAGAGGCGGGCCTCCGCGGCGGCGGTGCGCGTGCACTCCGTGCGCTGCCTATGCTGGTCCGCGTGCTGAGAAAGGTGGTCGCGACGCGGTACGTTCTGCCGCTGCGCGAAGGAGGTTCGCTCCCGGGGTTGGTCGAGGCCGACGACCTGGGAATGTACGTGGTCAAGTTCCTCGGGGCGGGTCAGGGGCGCAAGACGCTCGTGGCCGAGGTCGTCGCGGGGGAGTTGGGCCGCGCCCTGGGGCTGCCCGTTCCGGAGCTGGTCACGACGGAGTTCGACGCGGTGATCGGCCGCAGTGAGCCCGACCCCGAGGTGCAGGAGCTGCTCAAGGCCAGCGGCGGGCTCAACCTGGGGATGGACTTCCTCCCCGGTTCGCTGGGCTTCGATCCGCTCACCTTCGAGGTGGACCGGGGGTTCGCCGGGCGGGTGCTGTGGTTCGACGCCCTGACCGGCAACGTGGACCGGTCCTGGCGCAACCCGAACATGCTGCTGTGGCACGGGCGCCCCTATCTGATCGACCACGGTGCGACGCTGATCTTCCACCACAACTGGGCCAACGCCGAGCGGTTCGTCCACCGCGCCTACGACGCCTCCGACCACGTGCTGTCGGGTGCGTCACCGGACCTGGCCGCCGCGGACGCGGAGCTGGCGCCCTTGGTGGACGAGGGTCTGCTGCGCCGTGTGGTGGAGCTGGTGCCGGACGAGTGGCTGGTGGACGAGCCCGGGTTCGACGGGCCTGGGGATGTGCGTGAGGCGTATGTGCGGTACCTGCTGGCCCGGGTGGCCGAGCGTTCCTGGCTGCCGGAGGTGACGGGATGAGTGCCCCGAGGCGTTACAGCGACGCGGTCACGACCGGCCGTGTGGGTGAGCGGCGCGAGCGTGCGGTGTTCGAGTACGCGCTGTTGCGGGTGGTGCCGCGGTTGGAGCGCGGTGAGTGTGTGAACGCCGGGGTGATCGTGTACTGCCAGGAGCGGGGGTTCCTGGGGGCTCGTTCGGCGTTGGACGAGCGGCGGTTGCTGGCGGTGGACCCGGAGGCGGACGTGGCCGGTGTGCGGCGTGCGCTGGAGGCGGTGGAGGTGATGTGCCGTGGCGGCGCGGGGGCGGGTGCGGCCGGTCGTGAGCGCCCCGGTCAGCGGTTCCGGTGGTTGACGGCTCCGCGGAGCACGATCGTGCAGCCGGGGCCGATCCACGGTGGTCTGACGGAGGATCCGGAGGGTGAGGTCGTACGGTTGCTGGACCGGCTCGTAAGGTAACCGTTCGGGTCGTAACGGACATCACAGGCGTTCTGGGGGATAAAGAGGAGGCGATTCCCGGGGTCGGGATGTTGGGATGGGTGTGTCCGTCGTCGGCGGGGCTCTTCCTCCCGGCGCTTTTCCCGTTCCTGAACTGGAGTGCCTGTGCAGTCCCCGAACTCCCCCTCCGCGACCCCTGACCAGGGGGCGGTGGGGCGGTCCACGTCCCCCGTCCCGGATTCCTCCCCGGCTTCGGCCTCCGCCCCGGCACCGGAGGCGGGCGGGCGCTGGACGCCTTCGCGCAAGTCGGTGGCGCTGCTGGTGCTGGTCCTGGGTGTGCTGACGGCGACCGGGCCGTTGGCGACCGACATGTACCTTCCGGCCTTCCCCCAGATCACCCGGGATCTGGGGACGAGTGAGGCGCAGATCCAGCTGACGCTGACGGCGATGATGCTGGGCCTGGCGGTGGGCCAGCTGGTGATCGGGCCGCTGAGCGACGCCGTGGGGCGTCGAGGTCCGCTGCTGGTGGGCGTGGCCCTGTTCACGGTGACGTCGGTGCTGTGCGTGTTCGTGCCGGACGTGACGTTGTTCATCGCTTTGCGGTTCGTGCAGGGTGTGGCCGGTGCCGCGGGTGCGGTGATCGGTCGTGCGGTGGTGCGTGACCTGTTCGCGGGTGATGACGCGGTGCGGTTCTTCTCGCGTCTGGCGCTGGTGATGATGCTGGCTCCGCTGTTGGCGCCGTTGGCGGGTGCGCAGTTGCTGCTGGTGGGTCCGTGGCAGTTGAGTTTTTGGGTGCTGGCGGTGATGTCGGCGCTGAGCTTCGTGCTGGTTTTGGTGTGGTTGCCGGAGAGTCTGCCGGTGGAGGACCGTCGTCGGCAGGGGCCGCGTCAGCTGGTGGCGACGGTGGGTGGTCTGCTGCGTCAGCCGCGTTTCGTGGGTCCGGTGCTGACGATGGGTTTCAGTTTCGGAATGCTGTTCACGTACGTGTCGGCGTTCTCGTTCGTGTCGCAGACGGAGTTCGGTGTCTCGCCGCAGTTGTACGCGGGGCTGTTCGCGGTGAACGCGCTGGGGATGATGGCGGGTACGCAGCTGAACGGTTTCCTGGTGGGTCGTGTGGAGACGCTGCGGCGGCTGGGGATGGGGCTGGTGCTGGCTCTTGCCTCGGTGGGTGTGCTGGTGGTGCTGGCTCTGCTGGGTGTGGCCCAGTTGTGGATGGTTGTGGCGTTGCTCGCGTTGATGATGCTCAGCGTCGGGTTCATCATGCCGAACGCGACGGTGACGGCTCTGGACGGGCAGCCGGCGGCGGTGGCGGGTACGGCCTCGGCGTTGATGGGTGCGTTGCAGTTCGCGCTGGGCGGTGGTGTGGCGTCGCTGGCGGGGCTGACGGAGACGGGTGAGCCGTCGTTGGTGAGTATGGCGGTGGTGATGGTGTCGGTGGCGGTGCTGTCGCTGCTGGCGTATGTGTGGTCGGTGCGCACGAAGGTGCGGTGACCGTTTTCGGTGGTGTGGGCCCGGGTGCCGTGGGTGGGGTGCCTGGGGCCCTGTGGGTGTGGTGCGCGGCGGGGTGTTCGCGGTCGTGTGGCTCCGGCTCGGGTGGGTGTGGCCGGTGGTGTGTGCTGGGGCGTTGTGGGTCTGCGTTCCGGGTTGCCGTGTGGTGGGGAAATGGGCACAGTAGGTCGCAATCCCCCGATTGAGGTGGGCCGGTCCGGCCTGTCTTCCGATACGGCAAGAGGATGAGTGGGTATGGGCGATCCGAGTGTCACTCCTGGTATGCGGGCTCGGGGTCTTTCCGGGTTGAGCGACCTGGTGTACGGGGTGGCCACGGAGGAGGCCCATGCCGAGGTGTTCTCCGTGCGCGGTGAGCGCGGCCGGTGGGAGCGGGTGAAGGCCGGTGGGTTCGCCACGGAGGTGACGGCGGTCGCCAAGGGTTTGGTGGCGGCCGGTGTGGGTGAGGGCGACCGGGTCGTGGTGGTGTCGGGGTCGCACCAGGAGTGGGTGCGGTTGGCGTTCGCCGTGTGGTCGGTGCGTGCGGTGTTGGTGCCGTTGCCGGAGTCGGTGTCGGCGGAGCGTTTGGTGCATGTGGTGCGGCAGACGCGTCCGGCGGCTGCGGTGGTGCAGGGTGAGCGGTTGTTGCGCACGGTGTCGGGTTTGCAGCGTGAGTTGCCGGACCTGGGTCGGGTGTGGCGGATGGATGCGGGTCTGGCGGATGTGGTGACGCTGGGTGCGTACATGGATGCGTCGTCGGTGCGGTTTCGTCGGGATGGGGCGGTGGCCGAGGACGTGGCGGTGGTGCTGTATCCGGTGAGTACGGTGTCGCGGTCGACGCGGGGTGTGGTGTTGTCGCACGGGGCGTTGTTGTCCGCGGCGGCGGATGTGGTGGACCGGATGTGGCCGCGGTTGTCGGAGTTGCCTGAGGGTCGGGCGAGTACGTTGTTGGATCTGCCGTTGTCGCAGATCTCGGGGTTGGCTTCGTTGGTGGCGTGCATGGTGGGGCGTGTGCGTGTGGGGTTGGCCGGTGCGACCGGGTTGATGCGGCAGGTGGAGGCGTTCAAGCCGACGGTGCTGGTGTGTTCGGCCGGGGTGTTGCAGGGTGTCTTCTCTGCTGAGCGGGGGAGTGCGCGTTCGACGGGGTGGGACTCGTTGGGCACGTTCAACGCCGCGGTGGAGTCGGCGGTGCAGTTCGACCGGTCGCCGCGCAGGAGTGCGTGGCAGCGGTTGTCGCGGTCGATGTATGACTGGCAGTTCTCGCGGGTGCGGGAGTTGTTCGGTGGCCGGGTGCATCTGGCGGTGTGCTGGGGCGGTGGTCTGTCGGACCGGTTGGACTCCTTCTTCGGTGGTGTGGGGATTCCGGTGGTGCAGGCGTTCGGTACGGCTGAGGCGGCGGGTGTGTTCGTGGCCGGTGCTGTGGGGGACCGGGTTCCGGGGACGGTGGGGCGTGCCCTGGAGGGTCGTGAGGTGTGGGTGTCGGGTGAGGGCGAGATCCATGTGCGCGGCGGTGCGGTGTTCTCGGGGTACTGGGGTGAGGGTGAGGCCTCGCGGAGTGCGTTCCGTGAGGGGTGGTTGGCGACGGGGTACGCGGGTGAGGTGGACGCGGACGGGGTCGTGAGTGTGGTGGGCCGGTTGCGGGTGCAGGCGGCGACGGAGGAGTTGGCTGGGCGGTTCGTGGCGCGTGGGGCGGGTGATGTGCGCGCGTTGGAGGGCCGTGTGCTGGAGGGGCCTGAGGGGCGGGGGCGTGCCCTGGAGGGTCGGCCGGCGCAGGAACAGCGTGGGCCTGAGGGGCGCGGGGCCGAGGAGGGTGTGTCGCGGCGTGGGTCGGACGCGCGTGCCGTGGAGGGTCGTGCGTTGGAGGCCGCGGTGGAGCAGGAGCCCGGTGCTGTCTCGGGTGGGGATTTGGGGGAGATGTTGGCGGTGACGGCCGCGTTCGCGGCGGTGGACCCGGCCGGGGGTGGGGAGCTGGCTGTGGTGGAGCCGCAGGAGCAGCGTGTGGAGCGGGGGGACGCGGAGCTGGTGGCGGAGTTCGAGGCGCGGTTGCGTGCTCATCCGTTGATCAGTCAGGTGTTGGTGATCGTGGAGGGGCGGCCGTTCGCGAGTGCGTTGGTGACGTTGGTGCGTGACCAGTTGGAGTACTGGCGGTTGGTGAACGGTCGGCCGTTGGCGATGGCGCCGGAGGAGATCGCGGGGGACCGCGAGCTGCTGCGTGAGGTGCAGGGGTTGGTGTACGAGGCCAATCGGAGTGTGCCGCGTCATCTGGCGGTGCGGTCGTTCCATGTGTTGGCGGAGGAGTTCACGGTGCAGTCGGGGTTGGTGCACGCGTCGGGGGAGTTGCGGCGTGAGGCGGTGTTGCGGGCGTTCGCGGAGGAGATCGACGGGTTGTACCGGGTGCGTCGTGAGCAGTAGTAGGGGGTAGTAGGCGGGGCGGTGTTGGTGGCCGTGGCCTGGACCGGGTGGTCTGGGCCACGGCCTTTGGTGTGTTCGGGGTGGGTTTGGCGGTCTTTTTGGTAACCGCTGTTTGTTGGGTGCTCGTGAGGGAGGGCGGTCGGTGCGGGGTGCGGCGCTGGTGGACGTGCGGCGGCGGGAGCCGCCGCGCCATCTGGCCGAGGCCCGGTACTCCGCTCTGGCTCATGAGGCGAATTCGGAGGCCGGGCTGCTGCTGGAGTGCCGCGCGTGGTCCTGCTGGGCGGGTCCTGGGCGCTGGGCCCGTGTGGTGGGCCGGTGGCCGCCGGGGGTTACTGGCCGTTGAGGAAGGCCAGGACGGCCAGGACGCGGCGGCTGTCGTCGGAGGAGGGTGGCAGGTCGAGTTTGGTGAAGATGTTGTTGATGTGCTTGCTGACGGCTTTTTCGGTGATGTAGAGGCGTCCGGCGATGGCGGAGTTGGAGCGTCCTTCGGCCATTTCGGAGAGGACCTCGCGTTCTCGGGGGGTGAGTTGGGCGAGGGGGCCGCTCTGGTCCTGGCGGGCGAGGAGTTGGGAGATGACGGCGGGGTCCATGGCGGTGCCGCCGTCGGCGACGCGGCGGACGGCTTCGATGAACTGGCCGATGTCGAAGACGCGGTCCTTGAGCAGGTAGCCGACGCCGCCGGTGTCGTCGGAGAGCAGTTCGCGGGCGTAGAGCTGTTCGACGTGCTGGGAGAGCACGAGGATGGGCAGGCCGGGGATCTGGGTGCGGGCGGCGATGGCGGCTTGGAGGCCCTCGTCGGTGAAGGTGGGGGGTAGGCGTACGTCGACGACGGCGACGTCGGGTTTGTGGTCGGTGAGGGCGGTGTGTAGGTCGGGGCCGTTGTCGACTGCGGCGACGACGGTGAAGTCGTGTGCTTGGAGGAGTCGGATCAGGCCGTCTCGGAGGAGGGCAAGGTCTTCGGCGATGACAACGCGCACGGGATCTCCAGGGTCACGATGGTGGGGCCGCCCGGGGGGCTGGTGATGTTCATCGTGCCATCGAAGGCGTCCAGGCGCCTGCGGATACCGGCCAGGCCGCTGCCGGGGGCGGGGTTGGCTCCGCCGGTGCCGTTGTCGGTGACGGTGATGACGAGGCGGTTGCGGCCGTGGTTGATGTGGATCCAGGCGTGGGTGGCGTGGGCGTGTTTGGCGGTGTTGGTGAGGAGTTCGGCGATGGCGAAGTAGGCGGCGGACTCCACGGGGTCGGCGGGGCGGCCGTGGAGGTCGATGGTGACGGTGATGGGCAGGTGGTGGGTGAGGGCGAGGGCGTGGACGGCGCCGTGGAGGCCGCGTTCGACGAGGACGGGCGGGTGGATGCCGCGGACGAGGTCGCGGAGTTCGGTGAGGGCGTGGCGGGTGGTTTCGCGGGCCTCGGTGAGCATGGCGCGGGCGGTTTCGGGGTCTTTTTCGACGATTTGTTCGGCCATGCCGAGGTTCATGCCCAGGGCGACGAGGCGGGCTTGGGCGCCGTCGTGGAGGTCGCGTTCGATGCGGCGGATCTCGGAGGCCTGGGTGTCGATGGTGTGGGCGCGGCTGGTGGCCAGGTGGGCGACGCGGGCGGTGAGGCGGGCTTTTTCGGAGGGGGCGAGCAGGAGGCGGTTGAAGCGTAGGTAGGTGTCGGCGGCCAGGGGGATGAGGAGCCAGCCCAGGGTGATGAGGGCGAGGGCGGGGATGAGGATGATGAGTTGGTTGAGGGTGGTGGTGGGGGTGTAGGTGTCGTAGAGGGTGGGGCC
>NZ_JAAXPG010000035.1 GCF_012396365.1 Nocardiopsis alborubida
ACCGCCTCGCGTCGCTGGCGTTCTGCGGCGGTCAGCCCGCCGCCGGTGGAATACCTCATACCTTCGGGATACTCCGGCGGGGCTGCTTGTCAAGAACGGTAACCCCACAAATTAAAGTTCAGTGAGTGGGCACATTCGTCGAATGCCCCACTCGCCGGGTCCTGCTTCCTTAACGTGAAGGCATGACCGACGCAGACGGCTTCGCTTTCTTCGATCCTTCCCACACTCGATCCCGATACACGGCCCCCGGTGACCTTCAGGGCGAGCTCGCACTCGCGGAAGAGTTCAAGGACCAGGGTGATCCGCAATGGGCGCTGCACTGCTACGACACCGCAGCCAGGAACCTACTCGTGCTCTCCCCGGAGGGGCTCATGGAGCTTGATCCTCAGGATGCGTGCTCCTGGTGGGCGCGCCCGGATGCGTGCGCGGCTGGGCATGGAGTGGGACAGCCACGACTCCGTCAGTCTGCTCACGCACATGACGCTGGACTGGGAGGATCGGCCCTTCGGTCCGATCGCTGCCATCCGGGTAGGCTTCGCTCGCACCGAGTTCGTGCTCGCGGCGGAACGTGGACTGATCGGCGAGGGCCGGACCGAAAGCGACCACTACGCGGAGGAGGGACGGGAGATACGTGCGCATAACACGGAGCATCCGGAGATGTTTGTTGGTCGCCACCGTCATGGTGTCGGTCGAGGAATCCCTGGCCTTTGCGTAGGGTGACGACCTGCCCCCGAGAATGACGAAGCTCAACGCCTGCACGTGCTCCATCAGACCCGGGTGTTCGTGCTGGCGCCGCTCGACGATGAGCTCGTCAAGGGTTCGCGTCTCCACGAGGACGTGCAGGTGGTTGGCGATGATGGTGAGGATGCGCCGACTCTTCAGCAGGGCCTCCCGGGGACGTCGTCCTCGTTGGCCCCGTGGTGTTCGATCGCCGATCGTGTGTGGTCCAACAGGGCGATGAGTTCACCGATCCCGCCCCGTTCGCAGACCCTGAGGTCACGTGCATCCCGACCATGCTGATGGGGTGGAGGATGTAGCGCTGCTCGTACTTCTTCTCGAACGCAGGCAGGAGCATACGCAGCACCTGGAAGGTGTGGAAGCGCTGCTCGAAGACGGCGTCGTCATCGCACACGTGGGCGCAGGCCGCGCGCAGTTCGCGCATGGTCAGCCCGTCGACCGTCGGTGTGCTGGCGTAGGCGGCGAAGACCGCTCTGGCCACGTCGAGGAGTCCTGGATCGTCGATGACCGCGTTGCTGTTCTTCGCGAGCGGGGCGACGAGCGCGCTGAGTTGCGCGGTGAGAATGTCTTCCGGTGTGCCGGAACGGGACGTGAAGATGTCGTCTTGCACGGTGCTCGGACCGCCTTGTCCACGGGATGGGAGGTAGGGATCACCCCTGGGAGGGGTGCGCGGGGAGGTGGAGAGCAGTCAACCAGGTACAGGGGGACCATTTCTGGCTTTTCGCAGAATTCGCTCTTCGTGGCATTGGTATTGCGAAAAGTAGTCGAATGGCGTTCGGGCCAGATGAAGTGGGCGCGCTCCGCCGCCTTTCATCTTTCCTGGAGGCCTTTCCTTCGTCGACGCAGCGGTGTGAGGATGTGTGCATGGAGGTCGTCGGTGTCGATGGATGCAGGAAGGGCTGGGTGACGGTCCACCTGGTCGACGGCATGTTCCACCGGGTCCGGGTGTGCCCGAGCCTGGAGGAGGCCGTCGACGTGGCCGCGGCCGAGGCCGTGACCGTGGATGTCCCCCTGGGCTTGGTGGGGAGCGGTTGGCGCGAGTGCGATCTGCGCGTGCGCGGGATGCTCGGGCCGCTCGCGAGCACCGTTTTCCGGATCCCGCCGAGGAGTGTGGTGGAGACCGTCGGTTGGGAGGCGGCCAGCGCGTTGTGCGAGGAGGTCGTGGGCCAGAGGCTCCCCCGTCAGACGTACTCCCTGTTTCCCAAGGTCCTTGAGGCCGATGCCCTCAGACGCGCCGGTGCGCACCGCCTGTACGAGGTCCACCCCGAACTGTCGTTCCGCACCATGGCTGGACGACCGCTGGCCTTTTCCAAGAAGACCTGGAACGGGCAGAGGCTTCGCGATCGCCTCCTCGCCGAGGCCGGAATCCGCCTTCCCGAGGACCTCGGCCCGGGCGGGAAGGTGGCGGTCGATGACGTCCTGGACGCCGCTGTCGCGGCCTGGACCGCGTATCGGATCGCCACTGGCCAGGCCGTGTCCTGTCCCGACCCCCCAGAACGCGACGAACAAGGGGAGCCGATCGCGATCTGGTACTGACCCGTCCTGCCTGCTGCCCGGTGGGAGATCCGTGACCGCCCCACTGTCCTGCGGGACATCCGGAAGCCGGTTCAGCGAGGCGGCCTCGCTGAACCAGCACCAGCGGTGGCCGAGACCACCGGTTACACGGAGACAAGCCGGTCCATGTACTTCGTCAGCCCCAGTCGATGACACACGCCCCCGAAGTGGTCCCTGTCGCACTCACGCATCAAGGCGAAGACGTCGGAGATGATCTCGCGGCCCCTGAAGTCGAGGATCTGCCCGTCACCCTCGCCGAACGTGCTGTGGCAGTGAGGGTGCAGGAAATTCACCAGACGGTCGGCACGGACGAGATCCTTCCGCAGCACGTATGTGACCGCCCCCGTGAGATCCGTCGCCTGTTTGGGGGCCTTGAACTGCAGGAAGTACTCCAGAAGCCTGCGTGCGTCGTTGGGTGTGGACGTGGCGAGCCGAATGTCGGCGTCCACACAGGTTCCCTGGGTGGCCTCCAGCAGATCCCAAGCGGCCCGATAGAAGAGCAGCAGGTATTCGGCGCCGAGAATCGTCGCGACCGGGCTCTCCAGGTCGACCGGGTACAGGACGGGCTGGCGTACGGCTCCTGAGCCGTCCCGGTCGGGGCGGTCCACGGACTTCATGAAGTGCAGTGTGGCGTGGGCCCGTCGAACATCAGGCGCTCCCCTGAGGAGGTCGCGGGACCAGTGCCGCAGGAACTGGGTGCTGTGCGTGAGGACGAACAGTTGACGGCAGAGTTTCCCCGGCTCCAACCGGGTGGCCAGGGTGGAGTAGACGCCGAACATGAGGTGGTCGTCCAGACTGGAGACCGGGTCGTCCACCACGACGATGGTCTGCTTCAGCTCCCGACCGTGCTCCACCAGGCTCTGGAGGAAGTAGAGCAGTGCGATCGCGGTCTTCTCGCCCTCACTGAGGTTGCGGGCGGGACTGCCGGAACGCATGACCTGGTAGTGCCCGTCCTCGTAGTCGAAGGTGAGTTCCCCGTGTTGGAGAAGGCTGCGGATGTCGAGGTTGAGCAGGGAGAGGAAGTGGTGGGGGTCCGGCCCTTCCCGCGGGGTCTCCCGAAGGACTTCCTGGCATTCGGCCAGGAAGTCCTGGAGGTTCTTGATCTCGGTACCGAGTGACTCCTCCTGGGAGTGGTGGTCCCGCCAGGTCTCCTCGATCCCGTGCAGCATGCGCTGGAACTCGCGCTCTGCCGCCTGGGAGCGGTCCAGGTCGCGTGTGCGCGTACCCCGGTCGTGCTCGTCGAGGATCCCGTGTAGTTCACCGAGGTCCACGGTGAGCGTCTCCACGTCGGCAGGCACCGCGAGTGCGGTGAACATCGCGCCCTTCTTCTCCCCCAGGACTTGCTCGAACCGGTCCAGGCTCAGCAGAAGGTCGTCGGTACCGGACCGGACCTTCTTCACCACGTCGCCGTACCGCTCCCGGAGGTGCTCGAAGAGCTGTTCCCCGGCGGGCAGTTCGGTGGTAAGACCGCCGAACTGCTGTCGGAGACGGCCGATCTCCTGTTCCAACGCGCCGATGTCATTCTGCAGCCGGGTGTAGCTTTCGTCGAAGTGGCGCTCTAGCCTGTGCCTGCGCTCCTTCCCGACCGGGGACTCGCAGAACAGGCAAGTGTCGCGGTCGGCGTGCAGAGCCAGGCCGTCGCGTACCCAGTCACTGTGGGCCTGGTTGGCCGCGAAGTGCGAGATCACCTCGGATGTCACCGTGCGCGCCAGTAGATCGGTGAGCCGACCGTGCAGCTCCCGGATCGACGGGTCGGCCTGAGCCGTTACGCCTACGGGCTTCCACGCGGGGCCGTGAATCAGAGCGTGGTCCTGCTCCTCACACCGGTCGAGGTCCTCCAGGGTGGTTCGGTGGCCTTCCAACGCCTTCTCGACCTGGCTGCGGTTGAAGGCACGGCTGAAACGGTCGTTCGCGGAGAAGAATTCCTTGTTGGCCCGCCGACCTATGCCGCGGCAGAGTTCCTCCCGTTTGCGCTGCTACCGGTTCCTTCACTTCTGGAGGCCCTTGATCTGGGGGCCGAGTTCCTCGATGCGTTGCTGTGACGCCTCCCGGCGTTCCTTGAGTTCGATGCTGAGCTCGCCCAGATACATCAGCGCTGGTGCGCCGGTGTCTGAGCCCTCGACATCGAATCGCAGACTCCGGCGGACGTAGTCGGCGCTGAAGAGCCGTACGTTGTCCCATATCCAGTGATCGGAGTTGACCTTTTCTCGGGGGTTCTCCGGACCCTCGAGTACACGCGGTGCGTCTTCGAGGACCCTTGGGACAAGGTCTCCGCCGAGGAGACGGAGGCGTCCATCGAGGCCCGGCAGGAAAGGCGTCAGGGCTGTTCCAGGGGCCGACTCAGCACCGCGTGATCGTGCCCGAAGGGGCGCTCCGGTGGCAGGCCGGTTCGCCCGAAGTGATGGCCGAGCAGGCCGAAGACATCATGCGCGGGATGCCGGGCCGTGCTTGACCCACGCGTGCGGTCCGCTGCCCTCGAAGGACCTCAGCCGTTCGCGTCACCGAGGTGTCCGGTGACCGTCTCACGTAGGTGCTCGGCTCTGGGATCAGCCAGGTCCGACAGGGCTTCCAGTACTTCGCGCCAGTGTCCGCGTGCCGCCTCCGTTTCGCCGTTCCGGGACACCACGGCGGCCAGGCGGTCAAGGCATACCGCGAGGTTCCAGCGGGCCTTGCCCCTGCGGTATCCGCCTATCGCCTGGCGGAAGAACTGTGCTGCCTCGGCCAGGCGTCCGAGTGACTCGTAGACCTCACCCGCACCCTCGAAGGACGCGGCTTCGCGCACGTGGTCGCCGATCGGGCGGTGCAGTGCGGCTGCCTCATGGAAACTCGCCAGGGCCTCCTCCGGTTGGCCGAGCAGCGTTTGGGCCCTACCGAGCTCCAGGAGCGCGAACCCCTCCCGGACCGGGTTGTCCAGTTCCCGGGCGACATCGAGGGCACGCCGCCCGTAGGACAGCGCGCGGTCGGTCGAGCCCAGTTCCCGCCATGCCGCGCCCAGACAGGCCAGGCAGGCGAACTCGCTCATCCTGTTGCCGGTCTCGCGGTGTATCGCGACGGCTTCCTCGGCCAGGGCCACTGATGCACGAGGATCTCCCGAGTCAAGCAGCGCGTCCGCCAGGTTGCCGAGCGCGATTCCCGCCCAACGCCGCTCGCCCAGACGCCGGGCGATTCCGAGTGAGCGTTCGAAGTCCTCGCGCGCCTCGTCGAGCCGGTGCTCGCGCAGGTGCGCCAGCCCCAGCGCGTTGAGCGACATGGCCTCCCCGAGCTCATCGCCCAGCTCCCGCCGTAACCGAAGGGCCTGCCGATGGTGCGTGATGCCCTCCCGCATGCGGTGGGACTGTACGTACGCCATCCCCAGACTCTCCAGGAGGTCCGCTTCGGCCGCGTGCTCCCGCTCCCGCCGGGCCGCACCGAGCCCGAGGAGGGTCGTGGCGATCCAGGCGCTCATGGGTGTTCGGTACACGTAGACGTGTCTCAGTACGACCGGTAGGCGCCAGGCGATCGCGTCCATCTCCGCCCCGGCGGCGGCCTCGGCCATGGCGACCAGGTTCCTGCTCTCGGCCTCGAACCATCGGACCGCGTCCGCGTTGTCGGTGAACTCGCGAATACCACCGGCAGCACTCTCGATCGGGCCTGAGTCCGGCTCCAGCTGCCGCAGTGGTGAGTCCACCGCCCTGGCGGCGGCGTCAGCGGTGCGCAGGTACCAACTCAGCAGGCGCCCCAGAGCCTCCTGTCGACTCTCCGGTGGCTCCTCGCGACGCGCCTGGTCCAGCGCGTAGGAACGCAGGAGGTCGTGGAAGCGGTACCGGTCCGGGCCGGTCTGTTCCACCAGGTGCGCGCCCACGAGCATGTCCAGGACGCGCCGTGCCCGCCGGACCGGCAGACCGCTGAGGACAGCCGCGGAGCCTACGTCGAAGTCGTGGCCGGGATGCAGCCCGAGCAGCCGGAACAGGCGTGCGGTCTCCCCCGGCAGGGCCCGGTAGGACCAGGCGAAGACGGTGCGGACCGCGTCGGCTTCCTCCTCCTCGTCGGTGGCGAGGGCGTCCCAGAGAGCGGACTCGTCCCGCAGGTCCTGGATCAGCTCCGCCAAGGGCATGTGGGGTCGTCCGGCGGCCCGTTCGGCGGCGATGCGCAGGGCAAGGGGCAGCTCTCCGCACAGACGGGCCAACTCGGCGATCTCGTGTGGCTCATCGCGCGGCCGGTGGTCTTCGGTGACGTGTTCGAGGAGCTCCACGGCCTCCGCCGGCTCCAACGTACGCACGGTGAGGCGCCGCGCTCCGTCCCGGGCGACCAACCCGGACAGCCGGTCCCGGCTGGTGACCAATACGACGCACGCCGAGGACCCGGGCAGCAGCGGGCGTACCTGCGCCGCGGTCGCCGCGTTGTCGAGGACGACGAGCACGCGCCGTTCGGCCAGGAGGGAGCGGTAGAGGGCGGAGCGGCTGTCGACGTCCGCGGGTACGGCGTCCGCGGGCACCCCGAAGGCGCGGACGAAGCGTTCCAGCGCCTGATCCGGTTCGACCCGCGGGCCGGTCCCGTATCCGCGCAGATCCACGTAGAGCTGGCCGTCGGGAAAGCGGTCGCGCACCCGGTGGGCCCAGTGCAGGGCCAGAGCGGTCTTGCCGACACCGGCCGTGCCGGTGATGACATGAACGGGAGCCTCAGGGCCGGCGGCGGAGTCCTCAGCGCGCAGATGGGTGCTGAGCACCTCCAGTTCGCCCACCCGGTTCACGAATCCGTGCACGTCACCGGGGAGCTGCCCGGGTACGGGAGCGGAGTGCGCCGTTGGCCCCTGGCCGTGGAAGTGCACCCCGCCTCGGACGTCCCGCGCCTGCACCGCGCGGCCCGCGACCGCGCCCATCCGTGCACCGGCACTGGTACCGGGTCGCTCGTCGGGTTCCTCACCGGGTTCGGAGGGCCTGCGGTCAGTCACGGCTGAGCGCGGCCCCCTCGACCTCGCGCGGGAAGTAGCGCTTCAGGTCCTCACCGGTCTCGTGGAGCGCGGCGATCTCGGCGCGGCACCGTGTGGTGGTGGCGTGGTCGGTGAACCGGACTCCGCCTCGGAGAACGCCCTGGTCGTCGTACCGGATCCTGTACGCCACCTCGTCGCCGAGCCCGACGATCTCCGGTACCTGGCCCCTGTGCTCCCACGCCGCGAGGGGTTCGGGGGAGACGATCCGCACGTCCTCGCCGCACTGGGCCCGCAGATGGAGGGAGTGCAGTTCCCACAGCAGATACGTCGTGAAAGGCTTCTCCACGACGCGGGTTCGTCGCAGCACGCATCCCGCTCGGGCGAGTTCGGCGAATTCCTCCCGCAAGGAGGAGCGCTTGTTCTCCAGAAGCCGGAGGGACTCATCGCGGCGTCCCTCCCGGAACGCCATCCAACTGTCACTTTCCGGCTGGTGGAAGACCTGTCGCCGTTCGAGCTTCCATACATCGGTGTTCCTGAGCGATGCCAGACGCCCGTCGAAGTCGTCGAGATAGGGACCGAGCTCCAGCCGGTCACCGGAAAGGCCGTCGATGGTGTCAAGCATCAGGGATGTCCGCTTTCGCTGATATCAGGGTGTTGCGGGGGATGATGACCAGACGCTCGTCCTCTGCGATGGTGGCACCCGGCGGCAGACGTTCCGTGTAGGCGTCGGTCAGGTCGCGCCCGATCACGGCGATGTCGCCGTTGTCGAGTTCCCAGATGTCGGGACAACCGCTGGCTCTGTCGGTGTTGCCCAGTTCGGCCGGAGACCTGCCCAGCCTCCGTGCCATGTCAGCGGACGGGTCCGCTTCCCAGGGACGTGTCATGGTGGCCCTCCCACGCGCTCCTGGAATCGGGGGTGAGCGCGTGCGAGGAAAATATCACGACGGTCGCGTTGATCCGGGCTGGCTATTCGTTCTCGGCAGCGAAGCCGACATGGGTCGGAGCGGGTGCTGGAACCCTTGCCGGAAAGATGCGGCTATGCCAGTGAATTATGCGGATGACGTGGTATTTGATGCCGGTGCTGCGTGCTGATGTGCAGTGAGGACGGTGGTGGTTTGTCTGGCTTCCTTCGGTGGCGTTCGGACTGCTACTTCGAGAAAAGCGAGCGCAAGGGTCCTCGGTCACCTATGTGCTCAGGTTTCGGGTCTGGGCGAAGCTGGCGAGGGTGCTGGCGCCGCTGGCCGATCCCAGCCTGAAGGCTCGTCGAAAGGCGAGGGCGAGGGCGGAACAGGCCAGGGCAGCCGATGGTCGAGTGGGAACCGCAGCAAGAAGCAGTGTGGTGGTCGACGGGATGCTATACCCATCGACCACCACGTGTCGCCGAGGTCAGCTCTGGGAGGTACGGGCGGAGGTGAGGAAGGCGTCCCACTCGGTGGCGGGGAAGGGGAGGTGGCCGTGGGTGGGGTGCTTGGAGTCCCGGACGGCCGCGCCGCAGGGCAGGTCGGCGATCTCGACGCAGTTCTGGCCGTGTGCGCTGTAACTGCTCTTCCGGAAGCCCGTGGGGATGTGGGCGACCTCCACACAGTTGATGCGGTCACCGCTGTAGCTGGACTTGAAGAAGTTCAAGCCGTCATTCATGGACATGCTGTTCGTTGGACTCCAGGATCTGCTGTAGGAACTGAACGCTTTCCGAAGGTCGGAGAGCGGATGCGTTGAGGTGCGAAAAGACTGTCACATAGCGTTGCAGAGATGCACTTTCTTGCACAAACAGGCTATCCGTAGATGTCTCGGTGTAGACGATGCTCGGGTCGGGCTCGCTGGGGAAGTCCAGAAGAACGAACGATCCGGACAGCGCGGCGTGCATCCCGGCACTGAACGGCAGCACCTGAATGACGACGTTGTGACGCATCGCCATGTGGAGCAGGTGCTGTAGCTGTCCACGCATGGTTTCTGTGCCGCCTGGCTGGCGGTGGAGGGCAGCTTCATCGATGACTGTCCACAGGTGCGGCGGGTTGTGTCTCGACAGGACGTGCTGGCGCTGGATACGCGCGTCAACGTTGCGTCTGACCTCTTCGTCTGTATAAGCGCCTCCTCCTTGAAAGACGGCTTTGGCGTACTCCGGCGTCTGCAACAGTCCTGGAACTACCTGACATTCGAACGATCGCATCATCGAGGCCTCAACTTCGAAGTCAGGTAGGGCGTTGCCGCCGAACACGTCCCTGTACTTCGACCACCAGCCCTTCTCCTTTGACTCCTGAGCCAGATCCTGAAGGGCAGCCCGCACGTTGGCGGAGGCCTCGTAGAGGTCAGCGAGCGCATCGATGTCTCGCGGCTTGATACGGCGAGCTTCGGCAGCCTCGATGTTGCTCAGCGTGGACTGGGGGACGGACGCTTCCTTGGCGGCCACGGAGAGCTTGAGGCCGCGATCCTCGCGCAGACGGCGGAGCTCTCGGGCAAGCCTCCGTCGACGCACGGTGGGGCTGATCGGATGGTGCATAGGGGCAGCCTACTCAGATCTTCTTCGTATATCGAGTTTTCTCGTTGACAGGATGTATATCGCAGAGCATGATGGAGGTGTAGTCGGTGACCGGATCCTCACAGAGGGTCGCAGAAGCCGCGTTGGTCAGGCTACGCCGTGCCCATTCCCTGTACTGGGGAAACGCGAAGGACCCACTCCTGCGGGCACACCGAACCCCCGTTGTCGCTCCACACATGCAAGGAGTCTGTTCGTCATGCCCGCAACCGCATCCCTGGCCTACCTGCCCGAGGTGACCGACCCGCTCGGAGAGCTGGTGCCGCAGCGCTGCCGCCACTACTTCACCGGCGACGCCGACATCCGCAACTACAAGGCGCGTTGCTACTCCTTCGGTGGTTCTGTCCAGTACCTGCCGCTGGTGCGCGCCTTCCTGAACACCTGTGCTGCCACCCGGTCCGAGGACTACCGCTACCTGTTCACCCTGCTCGGATCCGAGCTCGCGAACAACGCCGTAGAGCACAGCCGCTCGGGCGAGCCCTACGGCACCTACACCCTCAAGTGCGAGCGGCGCGACGGCGGACTGAAGCTGACCTGTCGCGACCAGGGCGCGCGCGACGGTGAGCAGGCCGAGTGCGATCGGCGTTCGTACCTGCGTCCCCGCCCGAACGGGCTGGACCTGACCGCCGAGTCCGGGCGCGGTCTAGCACTGATCAACGCCCTGGCCACCTCATGGGGCGACAACGGCATCCCTGACCACCGACAGGTGTGGTTCTTCCTGGCCTCCGACCTGACCGACAACCTCTGGAACACCGCCGTGTAGAGCGCGGCTCATCACGCCCACGACGTCAGTGCCTCTGTACTGAAACGGGCCCAGGAGAGCGCGGCAACGCTCTTCCCGGGCCCTCCAATCCCAAAATCCACACACTGCGAGATGTAAGGAAACAGGATCAGTGACGCATCCTATCCCCGTACCCCGGCCCTCCAGCGACCCGCTGCACCGCTCCCTCCCGCCGCTGCCCCGGCGACACCCGCTGGTCGGCCCGTTCTGCCCGTCCTGTGAGCACCCCTCGTGCCGTCGACGGCGGGCCGCGCGCCTGCCCCGCCTGGGCGGACACCTGGCTGAGTACCAGCGCGAACACGCCCTCGCCGCCGCTTTCCAGGCCCGGAACCGGCACCTGGTGATCTGGTACGGGGAGAGGACGGGGTCGTACTGGGTCGCCTCCTCCACCGGCCTGACCGAGGTTCCCGACATCGGAACCCTCGCCCGCCTCCTGACACCGGTGTTTGCCTGACGCCGACTGGCCCGAAGCATCGCGGTGCTGGTCAGTCTCCTATGGGTTCCCACCAAACGGAGCCAGTGGCACCGCGTCTCGGCCAGGTCTGAATGGCAGTGGCGCGCCCTGGCCTTACTCGTACCCTCTTGGGTAGCGAAAACAGGCCAGGGCACGCCAACAGCCACACCCAGAGCCGCAGAGCACCAGCGCGGATGGTCAAGCCGGACTCAGTTCTCCTCGAAACCGCTGTCTTCGAACTTCAGTTGAGCGGCATTCTCCCGGATAGTGCGCATCTGCTGTTCGGTGAACCCGTCGTGGGCGGTTGCTTCGATCTCGATCTTGACGTGGAGCTGGACCCCGTCGGCGGCTTCAAGATGTGCGAGGACTTCCTGCTGGATGTTGGCGAAGTCGATACCGGGACGGTTGGGATTGAGGTCCTTAACGCCCCAGAACCTGCGCCGGACCTCCTTGGCTGGCGGAGTCGTGGGTTGGGAGCCGGTGACCGGGTCAGGAGCCACAGGAGTGGGAGTAGAGGGTTGGGTCACGTCGTCGTTGCCATTACCTCCACTCGCAGGGACGGCATCCTCAGCCTCGGCAGCGTCCTGTGCGTGTTGGGTAACCGCTCGTGCGGGCTGGACGAGGAGCGTGTCGTCGGTGACGAATGTGGGCTCGGGCTTGTCACCGTGGACCCAGAGATTCACGTACCGGCCGGTGGCCTCGTCGTAGCCGTCGGCGATGGCGAAGGCGTCCTGTTGCCACAGGAGGACGTCAGTGGTACCGAGCACCGCCTGTTCGAGGACCTGCCGGTTAGGCAGGCGCTTCAGGTAGGGGTACTGGGTGTACCAGGACCACAGGTCCCCGAACCGCACGTGCCCCTTGTTCCATGCGTTGATCAGGGGCCCGTCGAGCGCCATGCGTACGAGCGTGGTCCCGAGCGCAGGGGTGATCCAGCCCTTGGCCTTGAGCGCGGCGGTGACGCGATCGGCCAGGGAGCCGCCCTCCCTGGCGACACGGACGAAGGAGAGCGTCGGCTTCTGACCGGGCTGTTCGACCGGGACCAGGGCCGCGGTGAAGGCGGCACGGACACGGTCGTCCACGGCCGTGTCCAACTGGCGGGCCCGGGTGACAGACTGTTTGCGCTGTTGAGGGCTGAGACCGAGCTCCTCAGCCTCGCCGGCGATGGACGTCCAGGCCCGATACTCGCGCGCTATTCCTTCGAGCTCGGGGTAGACATCGCGGTCAGCGGCGATCATGACCAGCATGTTGCGGCGCTGCCGTTGGCCCCTGCCCGCCTCTCTCAGGAGACCTTCGGCGAAGTCGGCGGCTGTGGAGGTGTCCTTGCCCCAGGTAAACTTCGGGTGCAGGACCACGAGCTTCAACACGTCGGAGTCGGGGACGTCCCCGGTGTCGAGAACAGCAGTGTGCACGGCGCTGAAGGAAGCCTTGGGCTCCTTTGCCACGGACTTGATCCGGTCGACGATCAGGGCATGAACATCGGCCTCGCTGTAGCCCGCCGCGCGGTCGGTGGCCACGCGGGAGACCGAGGCGGCCAGGTCGTACCAGGAGCGGTCGCCGTCTTCGTAGAAGTATGTGCCACGCTGCCCCAGCAGGGCGCGGGCATCCCCGATGTGGTTGATGACATCGCCGGGCACCGCGGTCCCCAGACGTAGCCGCTGGATGTCCACGCCCTTGTGTGCCGAGCGCAGTGTCGGGACGGTCGCGATGAAGACCGACCGGGCGATACGTCGTGTGAGGGCTTGCTGTCCGAACGACGGACGTTCGTGATCGATCTGGACCGGTGTGGACCCTTCGCCGTCGACGTCCTTGTCCACCACCGGCTTCCAGTTGTCATCAAGATACTTGGTGATCTCGCTGAAGACCTGGGTGTCGTCGATGGGCACCGCGCCAGGTGTGATGAGCGGTGTGGTGTCACGGGTGATCCACAACGCGTGGATGACCACGCTCATCAATCGCAGCACACCGCGAGTTCTCTGGAACTTTGGCAGCGTGGACCAGTCCTCGTAGAGGCGGTCGAAGAGCTCCGGGTGAATCGGGTATGCCGCACGGATACGTTGCTCGTACTCGCCGGTGGTCGTCTCGCGGGGGAAGAACCCGGTGTTGTCCTGGTAGTACTTCACGTACTGCTTGGCCACTGCGGAGATGTCCGCCAGGGCGACGGCATCGGGCTCCTCGAACAGACGCCGCCGCACGATCTCGAAGGACTCCACGTTGTTGGCCGGTCGCCAGTCGTCGGCGTTACGACCGATAACCTGCTGAAGGGCTTCCAGGGCGACGTGCCCGTTGTGGCCGCCCACCTCCAGCGCCGAGCCACCGCCACCGTTGTCCAGGGAGTCGGAAGCAGGGATGGACACGACGAGCATGACACCTGGGGTGGACTTGGCCATCTCGGTCAAGTGTTGGGCGAAGGTGTTCTGCGTAGCGAAGGATCCGCCGGGCAGGTCGTCGCGCCCCAGAAGCTGGCGGGCGTAAGCCACCCACTCGTCGATCAGGATCAGCACGCTCTGACCTTCAGCGGTGATGTCACGCACGAGGGCGTCGAGCGCGTCCCCCGGATCGGTACCGGAAGCGTCCGCCATCGCGACGCGGTCAAACGCCTCGCGGCCACCGAGCTGCCAGGCCAGCTCCCCCCAGAGGGTGCGTACCTGCGTGCCGTCGTCCTTGACGATTGGCTGGCTCGGGGACAGTTTTGTTCCCACCAGGGTGACCCGCTTCGCGTCCAGCGATCTCAGAGGGTCGCCTTGGGCTGTGGGCAGGGAGGTATGGATGACGTCCTGAACCGCTTGGGGCAGCTTGCTCGCGTCCAAGCCTGCTGAGAAAAGATGGTAGAGGGCCAGCATTGAGTGGGTCTTACCACCACCGAACTGAGTTTGCAGGTTGATCACCGGGCTTGCTCCGGCGTCTCCGGAAAGACGCTTGAGCGCACGGGTCAGTAGATCGGACAGGCCACTGGTCAGGTAGGTGCGGACGAAGAACTCATGTGGGTCTAGATACTCCGTCGCGGTGGCGTGGCCATGGGCTACCGCGTGCAAATCGGCGGCGAACTCCGCAGCGGAGAACTGCCCGCGAAGCACGTCAGCGTGCGGGCGGATGACGTCACGCCACGGCTTGATCGTGGTGCCAGCCTGCATACCAGCGACCTTGACCGTCTGAGACTCGCGCATCAGCCGGTTGCGGGTCTGCTTCTCGTAGACCTCCCGCTGGTGCTCCATGCGCATCTTCGCGACCGCGTCAGCTTCGTCCCCCGCACCGATCACCGTCAGCAGGCGCTCGATCGTGTCCAGAGCACGGTAGGTGTCGTCTGAGGAGAACTTGTGCCCGTGGTGGACCGAGTTCGCCGTGTCCCGTAGCTCGGAGGCCAACGCCGACTGTGGACGTGAGAGGTCCTTCTCGAAGGTCCTCCACTTTTCGGTGATCATGCGCAGCAGGAACCGCACGTCGTCCTGCGAATAGGTCTTGGGGGAACCGAACTTCGCGGTGTCCTCGGCGGTGATTAGATCGATCCAGGTCTTACCGGCGGGAGCCTGGGCAGACATCCGCATGTCGACCCACGGACGGATGCCCTCAAGCAACTGGTCGAGGCCGCGCAGTACTTTCTCGTTGTTCGTCAGCGCCATCAGAGGTCCTCCCCGAAGAGCATCTCCGCCACAGGGGCAGGGCGGATCGTGGTCGAGGTCGCGGAGACTTCGGCCCACGCACCACCGAGCCCGTTGAATAGGCCAGCGGTCGAGGCGTCTTGAGACTCCATGAGTTCGTACAGACGGGTGGCCAGGCGGTTGACCTCGTCCAGGTTCACCTTCCCCTTCACCCCTGCCATGAGCCTGGCAGCATCTTCACGTCCTTCGGTCGCGTACGCGCGTGCTAGGTGACAGGTGACCTCCCACAGTGACAAACGATCATCGTGGGCTGGGTCCCACTGGGGATCAAGATCCTGTGGCTTGATCAGTGCCACCTTGCCACCACCGGAAGTGAGGGTCCCGCCGCGAGCGATCCCGTCCACAGACAGACCAAGTGGGACCGCCAGCGATTCAGCATCACCAAACGGGCGAGTGTTCCAACCATAGGAACGGAACCAGTCCAGGCAGAACCGGGTATCGGCATCCAGTTCCGCGTCATGCTCGTTCTGTAGGGCGTCGAACGTCTGGTTGATTAGCGCCAGCGCGGTCTTGACTGGCATTGTAGAGCCGTCGTCCTCCAAGACTCGGGAGAAACGGGAGTACACGGCCATGCCAGGACCGAGGATCGTCTGCCTCAAGTCCGCTGGGGCGATGGCGCCCTCACGGATACGTGGTAGTGCCTCCTCCAGCTCCGTGTAGAGCGCGGTCAGGAACCCTGCACGGTCCGTTGCCGGAGCGGTCTTCTCGCGAGGACGGAGAGCCAACACGATCGACGAGGCGAGTGCGTTCGTGCCGACGGAAATCATGCGACCTCCGCGCTCCGAGCGAACAGGCCATGTCGCGGTGATGGTCCAGCCGTTACGCACCATGCCCTCCAAGAAGGTGGACCACCCTGTGGAGGCGACTCCTTCCTTCTCCAGTTCGGCTTGTTTGAAAGCGTAGAAGACGGTGATTGGATAGTCCGATGAGGCTGTCTTCCGAGCGTGTGCGAAGACGTTCTCAAACCCATCCTTGAAGAATCTCTCGGCGTGTGCCTTGTCGCCATGGCGATAGGGGTTGGCGACGAGCTCTTCATTCTTTGGCACGAGCATCGTTCCGAATAGGTCGGGATGGATTTTCCGAAGTGCACGCCGGAGCCAAACGTAAAAGAAATCGGACAGGTCGGAGTATCCGATGTTGTCGTAATATGGTGGGTCGGTGGCGATTAGGAGGCCTGTGTAGTCGCGGCTAGCAGCATCGTCTTGAGAAGTTTTCCCGGAAAGACTTGCTGATAGATTTTCGAGCGCTTCTGCTTGGCTTTCAGTTGCAATTGAAATGTCACCTGCGGCTCGCGCAAATGGAGACACCTCGACAAAATCCCAAGCCATCGGGATTGCTTGACGCGCGAACAGATTCCTTGCTTGGTCACGTCCGCTTGACCAGGTGACGATTGAGTTATTCAGATCTGTTGTCCGGCTCAACGCCATGCCGAGATACGTCGCCACAGCGTCAGAGTATGCCTCGGCTTCCGCGCCGCCCGCTGTCAGACGTTCGCCTCGGGAGAGCCCTTGGTCGGTGGCGTCTGCGAGTACTTTGTTGCGCACCTCATTGATGAGGTCGCTAAATGTCGTCAGAGCAGTGAGCTGGCGGTTAGTGAACAGGTCGGAAAACTCGCTCAGGCCATACTGGGGAGGGGAAAACCATCGCGGGTTCGCAGCAACGGAACCGGCTGGTGTGCTGATCGGTTGTGGGATATTTGCTGCCTGCGCGTGGTCTTTGCTGGGAGTGAGGTAAGTTCGGCGACGATTTCCTGCTGCAACGACGGAAAGCAGTTGGGTGCCAATTCGGTTGGCAACCCCTTCGGCGCGGATGAAAGCCAAAGTGACGAACCCTCCGCAAGCGACACAAGTGGCTCCCTTGCCCGTTGTCATGGTTCCATCGTCTGTTTTTATTGGAGCCTGCTTTGGGTCGTGCCCGATACTGAACTCCACACGGCGTCCGCCGGGCGCTGCGGCGTTGTCCACCACGGTCGGGATGACGTACGCCTCCTTGCCCTTTTTCTTGCCAAGCCACCAGGAACGCACCAAGGGCATGCGGATGCCACACGCCGGGTTCGGGCAGACCACTGTCCGGGCCCAGATCCACGCGATGACGGTCGCCTCGTTGGTCTTTCCTGTGGGCTTGCCATCGGGCCCCAGCACAGGCACCTGCGCCTTGGGGTACAAGTGCCCGATCCGCTCCAGTGCTCGCTCGCGCACCCAGGCGCCGTAGCGACGTACGTCCTCTGCCAGTCCCGTGGCGCGAGGCCACGAACCCAGACGACTCTCCGCAGCCCCAGGGAACACGGGCGGCTGTCCCGCAAACTTCGGCGGGATCTCGATGAGGGCCTTGTTGATCAGTACGGGAACCGGGTTGAGGTCGCTGGCGTGGGCCTCCAGGCCCAGACGCTGGGCCTCCAACGGGATCGTGCCGCCACCCGCGAACGGGTCCAGGATCGCAGGTGGATTTCCCCCTGTGCTCTTGAGGATCTCCTCGCGGGCTTTCCGGTACAGGCCCTCATCGGAGATGTTCTCCCACACCACCAGTTCTCGGATGATCCCGTGCAGGCGCTCACGCTCCGCCTTCTGTTCCTCCTCGCTGGGAAACAGCTCGGGATGTGAGGACGGATCGTCGACGAGCTGAGCGAACAGCACGGCGCGGGCTGCGGCCAGAGGGCGACGGGCCCACCACAGGTGCAGTGTGGAGGGGTGTCCATGGCGAATGGACTTCTCGCGGGCGGACTCGGCGTTGATCTCCTCCAGGGGGAGGGACACCTCGATGAGCTTACGTCGGGGGACGGAACCCTCTGGTGTTTCGGGGTGCACTGCGCTGTTCACCTGTTCAATCTAGATGCCGAGACGCTCGATCCATGCTGCGGGGACATGCGAGCGGACGGAGGAAGGGTGTGGGTCCAGGATGTCAGAGGGGCGCGACACCGCGATCCCATTCAGCCCGCCACTTGCGGCGTAGGTCGTCGACGTACTTGTCCAGGACGAGGTCGGCGAACGGGTTGAGCACGTAGCGGACCTGGTCGTTGGAGCCGTCAGGAGTGCCGGGGTCGACGGCGACCAGGGCGAGCCGGTAGTTGGGCTCAGCGTTCTTCGCGTAGCCGACCTCGCTCGTGGTGACGGTGAAGTTGTCAGCACCCAGGACCCGGCCCTTGACCTCGATGAAGACCAGGTGGCCGTCGGGTTTGCGGGAGCGGATGTCGAAGCCCTTGTTGGAGTGCTCCATCTCCTCGGGTACCCGGCCGAGCCAACGCTCGGCGGCAAGGACAGCGTCGACGGCGCGGCGCTCGGTGATGGTGGTGTCAAGGGCATAGCTGTCAGGGCTCGGCTGCTCCTCCGGGGTGGCCGGAACAACCGTGGCGGGGAGGACAAGCGCGGCACTGACGATCTTCGGAGGACGTACGTGGACCTGGGCCTCAAGGTCGAGGTCAGCCTGCCGACGTTCGAGACGGGTTTCCAGAGAACGGGCGCGCTCGCGGGCGGTGGCTGGCGAGATACGGACCCTCTTACCAGCTGTCTGGGCTTCGGTGAGCTTGATCGCCTCACCATCCCAGTAGTTCATCTGGGCCTTCAGGCGCTGGCGTACGAGTTTGCGGGTACGTTCGACGGCTGGTGACAGCCGTGCCGTGACGTCCGCGCGGTGTTCGGGCAGGCCGTGTCGGACCGCCCAGGACAAAGCGGTTTCTTCCACGCCGTCAGCGAGCCAGGGCGAGGACAGCTCGGAGCTGATGGCGTCGGTCAATACGGCGTGCTGCTCGGGGTTCAGTTCTGTGGGCGCGGTGAAGTCGAGGTACGGGGCGGGGCCTGCTGGCTGGGCGGTACCGTCGGGAAGGACGGACACGTACTGGAACTTCTTGCTGATCGTGGTTCCGTGTCCGTCGGTGAGCTCCTCCAGGAGCGAGATCACGAGCCTGGGTGAGGTGATGGCCCGGTCCAGGAAGGCCGCCCCGCGGGTGAGGGTGCCGCCGTACCTTTTGAGGATTTCGCTGATGATCGCTTCCATCAGCGGATGGCCCGGAGCGATCAGTTCGGCGTCCGGACGGCCAGACACCGTGACGGCGGAGGGCTCGAACGTGATGCGGGTGTAGCGTCGGCTGATGGTGCGGCGTCCCTCGCGCAGGGCGGCGGGCACGTTGGTCAGCTCGAAGCGGTCCTTCTCCCGTTTGGCCGCGCGTCCCCCAAGATCACGCAGGGACTCCATGACGAAGGCCGACACGAAGTGCGGCTGCATGCGCCGGGCTCGGGCCTCGTCCATCTGAAGGCGCAGTTCAGCGAGCTCGTCCACACTGATCTCGGGAGTGGCCAGGGCGTGTTCCTGGAGGAGTTCTTGTAGGCCCTCGGCCACGGACTCGTCGATGACCTGGTCCAACTGGGCGCGGATTTCGGGTTGCTCGCCATAGCGGATGGCACGCATGAGCAGGTCACGCAGCGGCTCGTCCGAGAAGGCGTTCTCGCCCAGGACGTTGAAGACCTTGCCGCCGTAGGCGCGCCGCTGCTCCTCGATCTTTGTGAGAAGGCGCTGGAAGACCTGCCCCTCCCGGGTCTGGGAGGCCACGAGATTCCACAGCCGGCAGACCTCGCGCTGGCCGATGCGGTGGATGCGTCCGAAACGCTGCTCGATTCTGTTGGGATTCCAGGGGAGGTCGTAATTGACCATGAGATGCGCGGCCTGGAGGTTCAGGCCTTCGCCAGCGGCGTCAGTGGCAATCAGGACGTGGCAGCGAGGGTCGTTGGTGAACTTGGCGCGGATCTCCCGGCGTGTTTGGCGGGCGGTGCCACCGTGGATGGTGACGATGGCGTCCGTGTCTCCGCCGAGCAGGGTGGTGATCCGGTCGGTGAGGTACCTGAGGGTGTCGCGGTGCTCGGTGAAGATGATGATCTTGTGCGGTCGGTGGTGAGAACTGGCCAGGCCTTCGTCGCGGGCCTTCATGACCAGGGAACGTAGTTCCTGCCACTTGCGGTCATCACCTGAGTCGCGGACCTGATAAGCGGTCTCCTCCAGACGGGTGAGGGCCGCGAGTTCGGCGTCCAGCTCAGCGGCGGTGCGGGCGGCGGTGGCGACGTCCAGGACCTCGCTCTCCACCTGTTCGCGCTGGGCGGCGTCCAGTTCGTCGGAGTCGTAGTCGCTCAGATCGAACGGCAGTGCCTCCGTCGTGTCGTGGAAGGTGCCGGTCAGTATCTGTTCCCGGTGGGTCCGCAGACGGGCGGCGCGGCGGCGGATCGACTGGTAGATCGCCTCGGGACTGGATGCCAGGCGACGCTGCATGACGGTGAGAGCGAAGCCTACGGTGCGTCGCTTGCCGTCGGCCTGCTCCGCTCGGTTCATCTCCGTTCGGACGTACTCGGTGACCTCTTCGTACAGGCGCATCTCCAGCGCGGAGAGGGTGTACTCGACGGTTTCGGCCACCCTCTCGGGGAACAGCGGCTTGCCCTCGAAGGTAAGCAGGTCCTCCTTGATCATCCGGCGCATCAGGCCGGTGGTGTCAGTGGAGTGCACGCCCTGGCGATACTGGCCAGCGAACCTGTCGGGGTCCAGGAGGGCGAGGAAGGACTGGTAGTTGGCCTCCGACCCCGAATGCGGGGTCGCGGTCATCAACAGCAGATGGCGGGTGATACTGCCCAGCAGCTGGCCCAGTTCGTAACGACGGGTGCGCTTGAGCTCGTTGCCGAACCACGAGGCACTCATGCGGTGGGCCTCGTCCACGACGATGAGGTCCCACTCCGTGTTGGCGAGCATGGCCTGCCACTCTTCGTTGCGGGCCAACTGGTCCATGCGCGCGATCAGCATCGGGTTGGACCGGAACGGATCGCCGTCCCGGTCGGCTGCCGCCAGGTCGCGGGTCAGGATCGTCGTCTCGATGCCGAACTTCTCCAGGAGCTCGGCCTGCCACTGTTCGACCAGCCCACCGGGGGCGACGATCAGGCATCGCTGCACGTCTCCGCGTAGCAGCAGCTCCTTGAGATAGAGGCCCGCCATGATCGTCTTACCGGCACCCGGATCATCCGCGAGTAGGAAGCGCAGGGAGCCGGGTTGGGTGAGCAAGGTGCCGTACACGGCGCGGATCTGATGGGGCAGAGGGTCGATGTCGCTGGTTTCCACCGCCAACATCGGGTCCGACAGCCCCGCGTGCCGCATGCGTAGTGCCTCTGCGGCAAGCCGGAACTGCTTGGGGTCGGCGTCGAACGACCATCGCGACTTCGGGGCCTCGGGGCGGAGCGCGGCGATGTCGTCGGGGAAAAGCACCTGATCCGTCAGGTGTCCACTATCGTCACGGACCGTGACCTGTAGGGCGTCACCGATGGGTGTGGCGGCCACGACCGTTGCCGTTCCCAGGACCAGACCAGTGAGCCGAACTCCCGGCTGAATCTCATCGGCGAGCATAGGATCCTTCCATGACCGAGCGTTGGCAGAGCTCGGAGCAGGTCTTTGCCTAAAGGAATTTCACTGTATCCGGTCGGTCCGACGATCGGACACCGCTGTTGTGAACCAGAAGCCCGTGAGCAGGAGCATGTTCCACATTCGAGGGGATCTCCAATCTTTGTGTCTGATTAGTTCGAGAGTCTGCTTCACTGAGCGCTTCGTATGATCAGCACTCCGTTATTGCACTATCCAGAGAATCCTCGGTTCAGAGTTCGGATGAGGATCAGACGAACTGGGTGATGGAGACGGCCGGGATGGGCTGTGCTCACAGGCTGCGATGGTGAGCGCACGGTGCTCGAGGAGCCGATGCGGCTACGGCCCCTCCACACATAGGGCCGCTGCTTCGAGCAGTGTCCCTCGAGGACCGGATCGCGGTCAGCTCCGCACGGCCTCGGCGATGGTGTCGATCTGGGACAGCAGGGCCTCCGGATCGGTATCCAGATCGAGGACGTGCTGGTGCACGGTGACGCCCGGATCGCCGTGCAGGCGGTGCCGTTGCGCTGTTGTCCCCGGGCCCGCCGCGTAGACCAGGTGTCCCTCAGCGAGACCGAGCCGGGTGCAGTACGCCAGCATCTGGTACAGGTCGTCCGTGTGGCCGCCCTGGTCCCTGGCCCGCTTGTACTTGACGTCCACCACACCGGTCGGACCGGCGGCGCCCGGCGGCTCGTAGACGAGGTCGGGGCGCAGTTGCGCGGTGTGCGCGTGGTCCAGATGGAAGCGCCTGTCCTGGAGCAGGCACCTGCCGCCTCTGCCGCGCAGGGCGTCGGCGAGGGCACGGGTCACGAAGTCCTCGAACACCTGCCACATGCGCAGAACCAGACCCTCGGCGCGCAGGGATCGATCCCCGGCGAACTCGTAGGAGCCTGACCTCAGGACGAGTTCCGCCAGTCGGAGCGGGTTCTGGAAGCGCGTGTTCAGCCGACTGGGCTGCCAGGCGGGCAACTCTCGGCCGGGCGGCAGAGGTTCCACCCCCTCCAGGCGGACGAGGACCCGTCGCAGGAGGGCGCGTGTAGCGGCCTTAGTTCCCGTGGTGCGAAGGAGCTTGCGCGCGGCGGTGAGTAGGATCCGGTTCTCGGCGATGTCCGTGGTGTGGTCGTCGTAGCGGATCTCCGCGGGCAGGAGCATCCCGAAGCGGCGGCGGGCCTGCTCGGTGGTCCGCAGGCGGCCACGGAGGACCGGCGCCGACTCCTCGACGGTGCGATAGCCCTGGAGAATCCCCTGTCCAAGAGCGCGTTCGCACATGCGGGCGAAGGCATGGGCGATGACGGGAAGAAGGTCGTCGTTCTCATGGACGTCCACCGACTCCTGGTGCCAGCGCATGCTTCCCTGCGCGTAGCCGAGGAGGAAGAACAGACGTCGGACGGGGAGCTTGGGCGTGATGACCAGGTCGATCGCCTCCCCGCGGGAGGTGAGCCGCACGGACCCGACCATCTCGCGGTCGGCGTTGACACACCAGTGTCCGGTGGGCTCCGGTGTCACCGTGACCAGTTTCGAGGCGGTGAGGAGGGCGGCCTGCGCAGCGGTGAGCCGGACGCCCCGCTGTGGCTTGTGCTCGGTCAGTCGAACGACCGTCACGATTGCTCATCCAGTTGCAGGGCCTTGCACAGGGACACGAGTCCGTACCTGGCCTCCACGTCCGTTCCGTCGCCGTAGTGGTGCTCCTCGAGGAGGGGAAGGATCTGGTGGCGCCACACGCGCTCCAGGCCGGTGGGGGAGGAGTGGATCGACGTTCGCATCAGGTACGACGGGCCGATGCGGAAGTCACGGTCGTCGATCCGGTCGTTGAGTGCGTCCAGCAGGAGCGCCGGAGTCTCCGGCAGGTCGTGGTGTTCGAGCCATTTCCGCAGCACCGAGGACACGGGTGCCGAGCTCGGGCGCAGCTCGGTGAACCAGAAGCGTCGGCGCATCGCGGTGTCGACGAGGGCGATCGAACGGTCCGCGGTGTTCATGGTGCCGATGATGATCAGGTTCCGCGGAAGGTCGAACCCGGCGTCTCCCTCGGACCCGTAGAGCAGCCGGACGGACCTGTTCCGGTACTCCAGCAGGAAGTAGAGCTCTCCGAAGACCTTGGCGAGGTTGCCCCGGTTGATCTCGTCGATGATCAGGACGAACGGCTCCGCCGGGTGTTTGCGTGCGGCGCTGGCGAGCGTGCGCAGAGGGCCGGGGGTGAGGGTGAAACCCGCGGACCGTTCGGCGTCACCGGGGTGGGGCCGGTACCCCTCGAAGAAGTCCTCGTAGGAGTAGGACGGGTGGAACTGCACGAGCTGGCAGTTCTCCGGCCGGTCCCCGGTCAGGTGTCGGGCCAGTTCCTGGGCCAGGTGGGTCTTCCCGGTGCCAGGGGGCCCGTAGAGGACCAGTTGGGGCTTGTCGCGGAGCAGGTCGACGCACTCCGCGAGCCACGCCCTGTCCGTGAAGACGCTCCGCGCGAACTCCTCGGTGGGCTCGGGCAGGGCGAACTCCCGCTGCTTCTGCGGACGCTGCCGGAAGCCGCCGATCAAGGCCTCCATCTCCTCACGGAAACCGGTGAGTTCGAGCAGGTCGCTGTTGGGCGTGCCGACCCGGGAGGCGAGTTCGGCCGACAGGTCCTCGAACAGATCGAGCGGCGAGGAGCGGGTGTGCCACACGACCCTGCGGACCAGCCTGTGCGGAGCCGAGGGGCGTCGGTGTCCAGCTCCTCGCCGTCCACCACGCCGACGTGGACCTGCCGGCCGACGTTGGTGAGGACGAGGTCCCCGACCCGCAACTTGGAGACGAAGCTGTGCAGCGCGAAGACGAGGCGTTCGCGCTCCTCGGCCGACCAGTGCTGGTGGAGGCGTTCGACGGTGTCGCGGACCATGGCCTCGCCCACGCCCGCGCGCAGCGCGTCGGCTCCGTTCGCGGTCAGGGAGCACACGCCCCGCTCCACCCAGGACGTGTGGACGGAGCCGTCCCCACCCGGGTCCGTGCCGCGGACCAGCCAGGCGCGGGCAGGGGGTGAGGCCTCGTCAGCGGCCGTGTCATCGGTGGAGACCTGTTCGGTGAGCTCGGCCCAGGACAGGCGGTGGCTGCCCAGGGTCCAGCCGTTGGGGCCGAGGATGCCGTCGGCGTCCAGCAGCGCGTTCGCCGCCGCCTGTTCCTCGTCCGTGAGGTGGGCTCACTCCGGTGTCCGGCCCTCCTCGTCCAGGACGCGGTGCCAGCCCTCGGTGCGTGCCGCCGACAGGTGCTGCATCAGCGCCACGGGATCCAGACCGCTCACCTCGGCGAGGTCCTTCAGGCCGACCCAGCGTCCCTCCGGGAGCGACTGGAGGACGTTGCCGGCCAGGTCGTAGCTGTCCTTGGCCCGTTTCCACTCGTGGTAGCGGAGCTTGATGAGGGGTTTGAGGTTGGCGTTCTCATCGAGTTCGGCCAGGGTGTGGCGTCCGGCCCCCGTCAGTTCCCAGGTCCCGTCGCCGTCCTTGCGCATCCATCCGGCCTTGACCGCCTCCGTGGCCATCCAGCTCATGTGGGTGAACGGGGTCGTCTTTCCTGATACGGCTTTGCGCCAGGCCTCCTCCAACCCGGGGTTCGCGCCCAGGACGAGGTTCCAGAGAGTGTTCTTGTGCAGGCCCCCGGGGTGCTGGTCCAGTACCTCGAAGAGGGTGCGGGTGATCCTGGCACTGAGTTCGCTGCGGGATGCCACGAAGGCTGCCTTCCGGGACGCGTGGGTCGGGGGAGAAGTGATGAGCGTACTGGCAGGACCGCCCCGCTGTATGTCCTTTTAGTCCTTTTTAGGGCTTTCGTGTATGGAGTGGCCGGAAGCGGCCAGAGACGGAAAACCTCGAACGTGCAAGGGCTCCGGTTGGTACAACCTGCGTGGCGGAGTGTCAGCGGGCCGCGACCGAGCGGCCCCCTCCCGCCGAGGGGAGTGTGTGCGGGTGCCTCTTACGGATGGCCTGGTGGCCAGGATCGACTTCCAGGACGATGTCACCGAGGAGGAGGCGGACCGGCACACCCGTGACCTGGTTCTCCTGCTCGAGGACTTGGACGTCGACGAGGTCCGCGCCGCGGAAGGGGACACGGTCCCCGGCACCCGGTCGGCCGACCCCGCGACCCTGGCCGGTGCCGTACTGGTCACCGGGATGCTGCTCAAACCCGTGCTCACCGCGCTCGTCTCCCTCGCCGGAACGTGGCTCGAACAGAGCGGTCAGAAGGCGGTGACGGTCGAGGTCGAGGGGGCCAAGGTCACCGTGCAGGGGCCGGTCTCGCCCGGGGACGTGGAGACCTACGTCCGGGCCCTGCGTGCGGGCCCCGGGTCCGCGGCCCCCGGACCGGAGGGTGCCGACGCCTGATGCGCACCGCCATCCTCCTCGGGGTCAACCGCTACGACGACCTGGAGAACCTGCGCTCACCGCACGCCGACGTCGCGGCCCTGCAACGGGTCCTCAAGGACAACGGCCACTACGACCGGGTGGAGACCCTCCTCGACCCCACCAGAAACGGAGTCATGGAGGTACTGGAGGAGGCCCTGTCCACGGGGCGCCCCGACGACCTGCTGCTCGTGTCCTTCTCCGGGCACGGCGTCAAGGACAAGAGGGGCCGTCTGCACCTGGCGGTCAAGGACACGCGCCGAACACGGCTGGAGACCACGGCGCTCTCCGCGGAGGTGCTCAAACGCCTCCTGGAGGACTCCCGGGTGCGGAGCAAGGTGCTCCTGCTCGACTGCTGCCACGGCGGCGCCTTCGCCGACGGGTTCGCCACCCGTTCCGCCGATGACGAACCCCTGGACCTGCAACGCCAGCTCAGCGACGGCGCGGGCACCTACGTCATCGCCGCATCAGGAGCTCTGGAACGGGCCAGGGAGGGCGACAACACCCACGGCGTCCAACCCTCGCCCTTCAGCACCTCGGTGGTGCGAGGGCTCGCCGGTGCGGCCCCCGACGCCAACGGCGACGGATGGATCGACGCGGTGGACCTCTACCAGCACGTCCACCGCGAAGTGGACCACGTGGACGGCCAGCGCGTCACCGTCTCCTCCCTGGGAGTACGCGGGGCGCTGGTGCTGGCCCGCCACACAGGTGCGGCCACGGCGACAGACCTGCCCGGGAGCTCGGGCAGCGGTGCCTCCGCGTCCCACGAGACCGAGGCCCCACAGGAGGGCTCGGTCAGAAGGGGCGCACCCGGTCCGTCCGCTAACCGCGGACAGGGAGAGACCGCGGGCCGCCCCTCCCCGGGCGCCGCCGGTGGATGGCGCTGGGACTCCTACCTGGACTACCTGCGGGACTGCCTGATGCGGCAGAGCGTCCTCCAACAGCTGCCGGACGCCACCGGGCAGGACACGGCGGTCTGCGCCATGGGGTCGGAGGTCCTCCTCAGCCGCGCGGCGGACCGGTGGGCGCTCACCGGGCGGGCCGAGGCCCTGGCCAGGGAGGCCGTCAAGGAGGGACGTCCGCTGCGCTACGGCTATCCGACGGTGCTCTTCGACCCCGCCAGCAGCGACCGCCGCGGCACGAAGCCCAAACTCGCCCCCCTGATCGTCATGGACGTGGAACTGGCCCAGGAACCCGACGGCCCCTTCCTCGTCCCGGTCGGGGAACCGGAGCTCAACCGCGAACTGCTGGTCTCCGTGGCCGACCTCGACGAGGGCGACATCGAGGAACTGGTGGACTGGTTCGAGGCCGACTGGGACGGACACGGGGTCGCCGGTCTGGCGGACAAGGCGCGTGCCGTCTGCTCCCGCCTCGGCCTGCCGCGGGTGGACGACCTCGCGGCCGGGGAACTGCGTGACTCCGTGGACGTGCTGCGCGGTGCGCGCCGAGGGGCGCAGAACGCCGCCCTCCTGTACCGGGCCGACCCCGCCGGCGCGGCGGTCAAACAGCTCGTCGGCGACCTCGACCACCGCGAGGGGCGGAAGGGAATCCGGATCCAGTCCCTGCCCGGCACGGCCCTGGCCGCGCTGTCCGACCCACAGCACGCGGTCCGCTCGTTCGAGACCGCCCTGCCCGTGGTCACCGGCCGCAGCAACACCGCCCAGGAGGAGATTCTGGCATCGGCGATGAGCAGGACCCTGACCGTCGCCACCGGCGCGCCAGGCACCGGCAAGAGCGAACTCATCACCTCCGTGGTCACCACCGCCGTCGCCGCGGGCCAGTCCGTCCTGGTCGCCTCCACCAACAACACCGCCGTGGACGAGGTGGTCACGCGCGTCAACCGGATCGGTCCGGAGGCGGACCTGATGGTGCGTACCGGGAACCGGGCCAGACGTGCCGACGAACCCGAGATCCTCAACGCGCTGCTCGCGGCCGAGTGGGGGCCCGTGGATTCCGCCACCGCGCACGCGCGCCTGAGCGCCCATCAGCGCGGACTGGAGGAGGCCCAGGGTGAGCTGGCGGACGTCGAGGAGACCGAACGGCGCCTGGCGTCGCTGGCCGACGCCCGCGAGCGACAGATCCGGCGTCTGCCCGACGGCGTCACCCCGGCCGATTTCGCGGGGCAGCGGCAGGCGGACGCCTGGGCTCGCAGGACCGGAGCGGCGCTGGAGTCCCGGTGGGCCCGATGGTGGCACCGCTGGTGGGTCCGCAGAGGACTCGGGGTCGCCGGTACGGAGCGTGAGCTCGCTGAGGTGCTGGCCTTCCTGGTGATCGAGCGTGAGTGGAGGGAACTGCTCGAACGGAGGAAAGGTCGACCGTCGCCGGAGGAGACGGCTGAGCGTGTGCGCGCACTGCGCGCGGAGCGTCAGAGGGTGAGCAGGGAGTTCCTGCTGGGCCGGTTCGCGCAGTCCCTGGTCCGGGGGAGGGCCGTGATCGAGGAGCGGCTGCGCAACCTGGCGTCGGGGGACAGCGGCTGGAAGGGCATGAAGGCGCTGGTGCGCGTGGTGCGGGCCTGGGCCACCACCTCCAGGTCGGTGCGCGGGGTCTTCCCGCCGGAACCGGGCCTGTTCGACCTGGTGGTGGTCGACGAGGCCAGCCAGTGCACCGTCGCGGACCTGGTTCCGCTGCTCTACCGGGCACGGCGGGCACTGGTGATCGGCGACCCGCACCAGCTTCAGCCGGTGAGCGCGCTGTCCGCGCAGGACGATCGCAGGCTCCAGGCCGTCCACGGGCTGAGCCGGTCCGAGGGCGAGGAGCGCTCCTTGACCTACACCGGTTCCTCCGCCTACCACGCGGCTGCCTCCGCTCTGGTGGCGGGCGGCGGCGAGGTGCTCTGGCTGGACGAGCACTACCGCTGCCATCCCGATATCGTCGCCTCGGTGAACCGGCGCTTCTACGGTGACCGGTTGGCGGTGCGCACCGACACGGCCGCCCTGGCGGCGCCGGAGGACCCGGCCGTTCGGTGGATCGATGTCCGCGGGGACTGCGAACGTCCCCAGGGACGCTCCTGCCGAAACCGGGTCGAGGCGGATGCGGTGGTCGACCTCCTGCGCGAACTGTGGCGGACACTGCCCGCCGAGGTGAGTATCGGAGTGGTGTCCCCTTTCGCTGCCCAGGTGCGCCAGATCGAGCGGGCACTGGGCCAGGGGGGACTCGAGCGCATCAGGGTGGGCACCGCCCACCGTTTCCAGGGCGGAGAGCGCGACGTGGTCGTCGTCTCTCCCGCGGCCGCGACGGGGGTGCACCGGCACAGCGGCCAGTGGGCGCTGCGACAGCAGAACCTGTGGAATGTCGCGGTCACCCGGGCCCGTGCGCGCCTGTACGTCGTCGGTGACCGGCAGTACTGGGCCGAGCAAGGGGGCCTGCTCTCCGACCTGGCCGCCGAGAACACCCTCGGTCCGGAAAAGGCCCTCGACGAGGCCGGGAACCGGTTGTTCGAGGCCTTGGCCGGTCACGGAGTCCGGGTGAGGGCCCGTCACCGCGTTCAGGGGTACGTCTGCGACCTGTGGTTCTCTGACACGGCCCCGGGTGCTGACACCGACCGGGAGACGGCCGTGATCGTTGACAGCGCCGGTCTTGGTGGCACCGCCTCCCCGGCTCCCGGCCGGACCCTCCAGCGGAGTCTCGACCGGGTCGCACTGTTCGCGGCTGTCTCCGGGCTGCTGACGGTACGAGTCCCCGCCTGGCGCTGCCTGACCGAACCCGAGGCGGTGGCGGTGGAACTGCTCGGCCGACACACGGACGCCGACGAGGAACAGGTGTGCCCGGTGAGAGCGTGAAGACGTGGTGCCGTCCCCTCCACAGGGCTGGAGGGGACGGCGTCCGCGTACCTTCGCGGAACCAGCCGCCTGAGCCCGCTGGCCGTTCGGCCGGAAGCGGTCAGAGACGGCACTCCTCTGACGGGTGGGCACACCGGTCGGTGCGATCCGCGTGGCGCAGTGTCAGAGATCCGTGACCTGGGTTCCTTCCCGCGTAGCAGGGGGCCCAGTGTCAGATCTGGTTCTCGCCGCCGTCGACGTACAGGTTGGCGCCCAGGAGGAAGCTGCTGTCCGCGGAGGCGAGGAAGGCCACGGCGGCGGCGACCTCCTCGGGGCGGCCCATCCGACCGATCGGGAGATCGGCGACCAGGCCCTCCCTGAAGGCCGCGGCGTTCTGCTCGCCGGCGAGTTCGGTGATGCCGGAGGTGTCGATCGGTCCTGGTGAGATCGCGTTGACCCGGATCCCCCGGTCCTTCAGTTCGTTGGCCCAGGTCCGGGCGAAGGACCGGACCGCGGCCTTGGACGCGGCGTACGCGCCGAAGGCCGCTGTGCCGCGATCGACGGTGGTGGAGGCGTTGAGGATCACCGAGGCGCCGTCGTTGAGCAGGGGCAGCGCTTTTTGCACGGTGCGGAGCGTGCCCTTGACGTTGACGTCGAAGATGCGGTCGTACTCCTCTTCGGTGGTCTGTTCCAGCGTCGTGAACGAGGCGGTGGCCGCGTTGGCGAACAGCACGTCCAGGCCCTGGTCGCGCTCGCGCACCATGGCGTACAGCCGGTCCAGGTCGGCCGGGTCGGTGATGTCGCCCGGCACCGCGGTGACCGCGGAGCCGATGACCTCGGCGGCCTCGTCCAGTTCGGCCTCGCGCCGCCCGGTGATGAACACGTGCGCGCCCTCGGCCGCCAGTCGTGCGGCGGTGGCCCGGCCGATACCCCGTGTGCCTCCGCCGGTGACGACGGCGATCTTGTCTTGCAGTCTCTGCATGGTCTGAGCTCCACAGAATTCTGTTCCGATCGGGACAGAATGAGGCTGCAGCACTTCCAGGCCGATCGGTACAGAAGTGGTAGGATGCTGCGTGTGGAGGGCATCAGGAGAGCGCCGGTGGGCCGGCCGAGGGGATTCGACGCCGAAGAGGCCCTGGAACGGGCCATGGCGATGTTCTGGGAGCACGGCTACGCCGGTGTCAGCCTGACCGACCTCACCCGCGCCATGGGCATCACCAAGACGAGCATGTACGCGGCCTTCGGCAACAAGGAGGAGCTGTTCCGCAAGGCCCTGGAACGCTACGCCGAGGGCCCGGCCTCCTACGGCACCCGGGCCCTGGAGGAGCCGACCGCCCGGGATGTGGCCACGGCCTACCTCACCGGCTCGATCGCGGCGTCCACCCGGCCCGACCGCCCGGCCGGGTGCCTGGGCGTCCAGGGTTTCATGGCCGCCAGCCATCTCGGGGAGCCCGCCCGCGACACCCTGAGCGCCTGGCGCGTCGAGAACCTCTCACGCCTGCGCGACCGGTTCCGACAGGCCGTCGACGAAGGTGACCTGCCCCCCGACGCCGATCCGGAAGTACTCGCCCGCTACCTCATGACCATGGCGAACGGCATCGCCGTCCAGGCCACAAGCGGCGCCGACCGCGACGAACTCCAGAGGATGGCCGACGCCGCCCTGAGGAACTGGCCTCCCCTGTGACCCTTGGCCCCCTTCTTCCCGTCGGAGCGGGCCGGCCGGAGGAGAGTGTCGCGCCGAGCGGGTGCGGCTGGGGGAGGTTTCCCGGGTTGTCGGGATCCGGCCTTGACGGGGTGAACGGTTCAGTCGGGCGAAGGTCTGCGGGATGGCAGGGTCCTGGGCATCGGCGGGATGGAGGAGCCGGGCCGGACGGGCCGTCCGGCCGGTCGGGGAGAACGGTCCTCACGCACGCAGTCCAGGACCTCGCGGGCGGCCACGCGCCCCGCCTGCTCGAAACTCCAGCGGTTGGAGTCGTTCCCGCGCCAGACCGCGTCCCGCAGGACGACGCGCACGGTGTGGGGAGGCACGCCCCGCCCGCGTGCCCGCCACCCTTGGCGGAACCCGTTCGCGAACGCCTCGGTGAACTCGGCGGGCAGCGGCTCCCCGGGTTCGCGGCACACGGCGGGCAGGTCGTCGACGAACTCCACACCTTCGTCCGGTACCACGTCCTCCGCGGGTGGCAGCGCGTCCAGCCACACGAGGGCGAAGTGGCCGGGGCAGGCGCTCCTGATGATCTGGCGGACGAACACACCGGTGACCGGACGGGGCAGGACGGACGGACGCTGGTGACCGGTGGCCACAAGCGCCTCCTCGTCAGCCGTCACAGTTCTGGCAGCGCCGTGTGGCGACCCGCTCGGTGTTGCCGTGCGTGGCGCGGGCGGGGGAGCCTCCACCGAGGCGGCGCCACAGCTGCGGGTCGGGTTCGGGGATCCAGCCCCAGAGCGGCGCCTTGATCTCGGAGTCGGACTGGTGCAGGCAGCCCGGGCGGTGGGCCACGCCGCGCGGCGAGATGAGGATGGTGCCTCCGGGAAAGCGCGCGTCACCCAGGGAGGGGGCGCCCTGACCGGAGGCGCTCCGGTTCTCGCGCACGAGCGAGCACGCGCAGCCGCCACCGATGGGGAGTTCACAGAAGTCACAGCGTTCCATGGCCTGATCATGCACGGGCCAGGTGACGAACGGGCTCCGCGGCTTTTGCCTGACCGACACCGCACGGCTGTCGTGCCAGCTCGGGTGGGGTGTGGCCGTTTCCGGCCATGCCCGGCCCGGCCTCCCGTCGGCGGTGGGCGGGCACGATCGTCGCTCACTCGGCCAGGGAGGCGGCGGCTTGTACTGACGCGGTGGCGGTCCCTCCTGATTACTCGAAGCGGAGGAGCCGAAACCGCTCGCGGCGGCGCGGACCAAGGCTTCGAAACAGGACGGAACCGGAAGCCTGAGCAGCGATTTCGCCCCTGGCCGGTCCCCGTGACCAAGGTGGGGGTAGCTCCGGCTCATGACCACGACACAGAGCCAGCAGGACACCGCCGCCGTCACCACACGCGTCGTCGACCACTACGACGGTCGCAAGCGGGCCTGGGTGAAGGAGGCGGTCCGGCTGCTGCACGCCGACGCCACGCGCTCGGCGGACACGCACGTCTTCCAGTTCCCGCTCCCCGTGGAGTGGGGCATCGACCTCTACGTCAAGGACGAGTCCGTCCACCCCTCCGGCAGCCTGAAGCATCGCATGGCACGTGCGCTGTTCCTGCACGCGCTGTGCACCGGGTGGATCGAGCCCGGCACGCACGTGTTCGAGGCCTCCAGCGGCTCCACGGCGGTCTCCGAGGCCTACTTCGCCAAGCTCCTGGGGCTGAAGTTCACGGCCGTGGTGCCCGGGAGTACCAGTCGGGAGAAGGTGGAGCTCATCAGGTCCTACGGGGGAGAGGTCAGGAACCCCGGATCCGACGGCGACATCGAGAAGGAGGCCGCCCGCCTGGCGGCGGAGGCCCCCAAGGGCCACTTCATGGACCAGTTCACCTACGCCGAGCGCGCCTACGACTACCGCGACGACCACAACGTGGCGGCGACGATCTTCCGGCAGATCGCCGAGGAGCGCCACCCCGACCCCAGGTGGATCGTGGTGGGAGCGGGCACCGGGGGCACGAGCGCGACCATCGGCCGCCACATCCGCTTCAGCCGCCGCGACACCCGGGTGTGCGTGGTCGACCCGCAGAACTCGGCGTTCTTCCCCAACTGGACGGTCAACGAGGGCCGTCCCAGGAGCCAGTGGCCCAAGGACCCCTCGGCCTGGATCAAGGGAAGGCCCTCCCACATCGAGGGGATCGGGCGTCCCGCGGTGGAGCCCTCGTTCCTGCCCGCCGTCGTCGACCGGATGATCTCGGTGCCCGACGCCGCCTCGATCGCGGCCATGCGCCTGCTCCTGTCGCGCCTGCGCCACCGTGCGGGCCCCTCGACCGGGACCAACCTGTGGGGCGCGCTGCGGATCGTCGCCGAGATGCTCTCCGACGGGGAGAGCGGCAGTGTCGTCATGCTCATGTGCGACCAGGGCGAGCGGTACATGCACAACTACTACGACGACACCTGGGTCGAGAAGGAGCTCAGGCTCGACCTGAAGCCGTACACCAAGGCGCTGGAGGACTTCCTCTCGACCGGACGCTGGCAGGAGCCCGCGGCCCCCGGCGTCCCCGCGGCGAGGAAGGCCTGAGCGCGGCCGCGGTGTCCGGGGGCGGCGCGGGCCGAGAACAGGGTCCCCGGACAAGGCCTCCCCGGAAGCCGGTCCCCGCCTCCGAGGAGGACGGGAACGACAGGGCCCCGGGGGCGGTGAGGGGTCGCCACCGCCCTGCCGCCGAAGACCGGCCGCCCCCCGCGCCGACCGAAGAGCGCTGCCCACCGCCGTCCTCCGGGAGGCTCGGCCGGACCCGGGTCCGCCGGCCCGGGGCGGAGCGACCCGGCGCCGCAGTGACCACCACGCGCGGAGGACCCGTCGGCGGCCCGACCACCGCGCGGTCGGGCCCCGGCCCCGGACTCCCGCGGGCGCGCACGGCGAAGGGCGCGTGAAGGGACGGCGCCCTGGTGCCCCGGTGCCCCGGCGGGCCGGCGCGGTGGCGGCGGAGGGGAGCGGCCCGCGCGGCCGACGGTGGTCTCACTCGACGCGGACGTCGGGCACGTAGTGGATCCACCGTCCCCCGGCGCGTCGGAACCCCTCCTCCTTCGCCATGATCTCCTCTTTGTGGTTCCACGCGAACAGCACGGCGTAGTCGGGGTAGGGGCGGCTGAAGTCCGCGCTCGGACGCACGGGGATCCTCGTCCCCGGTGTGACGCGCCCCTGCTTGTCGGGTGTGGTGTCGCTGATGTAGGAGACCAGTTCCGGGCCGATGCCGCAGTAGTTGAGCACGGTGGCGCTCTTGGCCGTGGCACCGTACCCGGCGATGCTCGCCCCCTGCCCGCGCAGTTCGCGAAGGAGCCCGACCAGGTCGTCCCGGGTGGCCCGCACCCGTGCGGCGAAGCGTGCGAGGGTCGCCGGAGCGACCAGCTCCGTCTGCTCCTCCTCACTGATGAGCTCGGCCACGGCGGGGCTGGGCTCGCGTGCTCCCGCCAGCGCGAGGGTGTAGCGGACCTCGCCGCCGTGCACGGTCAGCCGTTCCACGTCGACGAGTTCCAGACCGTACTTGCGGGCCATTTCGCGGACCGAGCGCGCGGTGAAGAAGTAGAAGTGCTCGTCGTAGACCTGGTCGAACGACCCGAGCCTCACGATGTCCGCGAAGTAGGGGTCCTCGAAGACGAACCTCCCGTGCGGCGACAGGAGCGCTGAGACCCCGCGCAGGATCGATCCGATATAGGGGATGTGGCACAGGGTGTTGGCGGCGTACACCACGTCGGCCGCACCGTGCTCGTGGAGGATCCGGCGCGCGGTGGACTCCTCGAAGAAGGCGTTCCATACCTGCGCGCCCGCTCTCTCGGCCAGCGCGGCGACACCGGCGGAGGGCTCCACGCCGAGATGGCGGATCCCCTTCGCGGCGAGGCTGCTGAGCATGACGCCGTCGTTGCAGCCGAGTTCGACGACGAACAGGTCCGGGTCGCTGCTCGCCAGTCCGTCGGCGAACTCGGTGAAATGCCGCCGCATCTTGGACGATCCCGACGACAGGTAAGGATAATCCGCGTGGAACATGAGGTCCCGCGGAACCTCGTTCACCAATTGCACCATGGTGCATTTATCGCACGCGGCGACCGCCAGTCGATAGGTGTACTCCGGTCCATCGTCGTGCGGAAGCCGGAAGCGGTCGGACAGCGGCTGGGATCCGAGGTCGAGGAACTCGTGCAGGGAGGAGGAGCAGATACGGCAGGTAGGCGTCGGGCTCATGGGGAAGGGCTCCTAAGCGTTGTGGTTTCGGTGGCGATGGCGCTGTCTGCGGCATCGGGGCCGGGTCGCCGCAGCGCGGACTCCTTCGGGCCACCGTCGCCGTGGGCTGTTGGGGCGGTTCTCCGAAGCCGTGCCGTTCATGGCCGTCGAAGGTCGGAACGCGATGAGGCGGGCGGGGCGGTGCTGTTCGCGGGAGCGCGGATCAGCCCAGCGGCACGGGGGTCGCGCCGTCCGGTGGCCGCCGTCGTCCGAGGGGGCCGGAATCCGGCTGGGGATCCTCGGCGGCCACGTGTCTCAGCGTGCGCTCCAATCCGTCCTCCAGCGAGGTCACAGCCCGCCAGCCGCTCTTCGAGCTGAAAGCCGAGGGGTCTACGGGAAAGCTGTGGAAGTCGTGCGGGTCCGAGTGCTCCGGCGGTTCCACGGAGACGACCGGACTCCGCCGCCCGCCTTCCCGGAAGGCCAGGTCGCTGATCGTCGTGAAGAGGTCCGAGAGCGAGGTGCTCGTACCCGTGCCGACGAGCCAGTGGCGTCCCGCGAGTTCGTCGGCGTGCGTTATCGCGGACGCCAGGGCGCGCGCGGCGTCGTCGATGTACAGGAGATCGCGTACGACGCTCCCGTCGCTCCACAACGTGAGCGGCAGACCGCGCAGTCCCCGACGCACCATCGTCGTGACGATTCCCCGATCGGGCGCCGACGCGACGGGGGCGGGGCCGAAGACCGTGGGCATGCGGAGCGCGACTCCCCGCAGCAGCCCCCGTTCGCCGTGTTCGAGCAGCAGCCGCTCGGCGGCCATCTTCTGCCTGCCGTAGGCGCCCGTCGGCCGGTCGGGCTCGGCGCCGGTCAGAGGGCCGCCCGTGTGGAGGCCGACCTGGCTCACCGACCCGGCGAGCACGCAGACCGGTGGCGGCGTCGACGAGGAGCGCTCCAAGGCGGCGAGGAGGTTGCGCACGGCGCCGACGTTGACCCTGTCCCCGTCCGGGTCGTCCGGACTGCAGCGCCAACTCCCCGTCTCGGACTGGTGCCGTACGAGGTGGACGACCGCGGTGGCCCCGGAGAGCGTCTCGGCCAACGCGGAGCTGTCGGTGATGTCCGCGCGGCGCACCTCGATGTCGGCGACGGGGCGGGGCGGCAGCGGGGTGGCTCGGCGCGCGACCAGCCGCAGGCGAAGCGGAGATCGGGCGAGCAGGTGCACCAGGCTGGTTCCGATGAACCCGGACGCGCCGAGGATCACGATGATCGGCCGGTGGTCTTGCAACAGGCGCTCCTTTTCACGGAGTGCGCACGCGGATTCATGCGGTATCCGGCCGGTCGCCCGGCATGGTCCGAACCACGATCACCCGCTGCGGTGCCCCTCAGATTTTTCCGACGCCTTCTAGTGCGGCTCTGGGGTCCCACAGGACCGATAGTCAGTTCTGATTCGCATCGATGACCGCCGTGTTCCCCGGTGTTCCGATGTCAAAAGTTCCGGAGTTGCCGCTCATGACGGATTCGGCCACCTCGTCGAGCACCGATACGATCCAGCTGTCCAGGTCCTTCTCGGCGAACTCGGCCGCCTTCGCCCACCGCGCCTTGCGTTGCGCCTCGACCCGGAGGTCGATTTTATGGTCGACCCGGACGTTGTCGGCCTGGGGTCCGCCGGCCGCCAGGGCCGCCTTGATCCTTCTCCGGAGTTCGTTTCGCGACCAATTGAACTTCTGGCACCGGTCAAGCCACTTCTCCTGCATCTCCTCGGTCAGGGAGGCGACCTCGCTGTGGTGCTGGAAGCTGAGTTCCTTGCGGCGCCTTTCCACTGGAAACTTCCGGGCGATCCAGGAATAGTTCCTCAGGGTCTGGTAGCTCAGTGATGTCTCGTTTATGGCGATCCGGTACCGGCTGGGGAAGTGGTCCTGTCCGTAGACGAGCCAGTCTCCCAGCCACCATCCGGACGAGTCCCAGATGACGAATATCTGTTCACCGAGGCTTTTCCAGTCCTCCAGGGGAATGTCCGTGGGGAGGTGTAGGTGGGTGCGTTGGGCGTTGCTGATCATGCCGGAAACGATGGAAGCGGGGGGAGGTTCTGTGGGGATGCCAGGCTGCAAAGCGGCTCTCTCTAGCGGTGAGTGTCTCAGATGCATTCTGTTATTTCCCATGCTTATGGCTGTGGGCCTTGCCTCGTCCGTAGTTTCGGGTGTCAGCGGGCGCAGCGCCGCCCCGCTGCTCGGCTGCCGTTGCCTCGTCAAGCGATATCCAACGTGGTGGGAGGTTCCCATGTCAAGACCTAATGATTGAACTTGCAATACACCGACTAATCGAAGGCGTATCGTCGGTCGAGAAAACAGACACGAGGGATCACCCGTCCCGGAGCGGATGAACGGGCCGATAGGGGCTTTTGTTCCGTGGCGGTGTGTCATCGCCCGGAGGCGGAGCGGAATTGCCGCTGGGTATGTGAACGTGCGGTTGGAGGAGGAGTGCGGACAATGGGAAGGTCCCGCCCCCGCGCGAAGCGGGGAGTTGGAACAGTGACGGTGGGCCCTGAAACGCGTCACCTTGGGCCCGGGCCGGATCGGAGCGGGAACCCGAGCGGCCCTCGTCCTCGACAACGCGTGGAAACAGAGTTCGCCGGGAGAATCTCGCCGTGTCCCCTCGCGGCAGGCCAGACGGGTTCCGGCCGCGATCGGGGTTCGGTCGGGCGGGGCCGGGCCGCCGGTGCCGAGCCCGGACGGGACGGGTGCCGTCCATCGCGGGTGGGGCCGTGCCGAGCGCGGGAACGGGTCCCGGCTGTTCGCCTTCTTGGGGGAGCCCCGGCGTCGAGGCGCGCGAACGCGTGATGGAAGGGTGAGGACGACGGTTTTCGCCGCGGTGTTCTCGCCACGGCCGGCTGGGCAGCTGAAGGCCCGTCCCCAAAGCCGTTGGCACGTCCAACCAGGTGCTCGCGGCAGAGGGAGGCGCGGGTGATGCCGGGCATGGTCGGAAGGTCCGAGGCCCTGCGTTCCCGACGCGCGTTCGGCCTGGGCGGGAGCGCCTGGCCGCCGTCGACGGAGGGGGAGGGGACCGTGCAGGTCAGCAGTAGCCCGTGGTGGTCGCACCACAGGTGGAGCTTGCTGTCGGGTTTGTCGTGATCAGTGGTTTTTGCACCGTCTTATCCTCTCCCTCGGCGTGAAGGGCCGGGAGCCGACGGTGGTGCGGGACCAGTCCGGGAGGCCTCCTCAAGCCCATCGGAACATGTCAATCACAGAGCGTGACCATGTCGGGGTCAGGGGCGCCGCCCGGGGCTTTCGAGGTGAACTCTGCGTAGTTCCAGCAGGCAGGAGTGTGCGCACGGGCATGATGCGCGTCGACCGAGGAGTGGATGGGTTTCCTGACGGGGCAGTAGAGCGCGGCTGAGGTTTTCACAGCCCTGGGCCGGTGCGGGTGAGCCGGTCGTCCTCGGCGGCGGGCCTCTTCGCCATGGGCGGCGGTTCAGGGCGGGCCTTGGCGGGGTGGTGCCGTGTTCGCGCCCGGGGTCGCGGGAGAGGTCCGCGGCGGCCAGCCGTCCTGCGTCCGAGGGCACGCGGATGTCGCCGCCGTGGTGTCGTTGCCTTCTCGACCGCCAGAGGCCGGCGCCGTCCGGGCCGCGGAGCGGGTTCCCAAGCCGGGCGTCCCGCCGGGGAAGGGCGGCCGTGGTCCCGCCGCCCTCGCGCACTGGTCGAATCGGCGGGTGCGGCGGCGCGAACCGCCGGTCGCGTTCGCGCCTCGAATGCGGTCCGGTTCGGCGTGCTACGCGTGCACGGGCCGCGCATTTCCCGCCGCAATGGCTTGTGACATGCGGTTCCGGCGGTTCTCCCCGTTCGGTCCACGCGGCTGGTCTGACGGAGCCGCACAGGAGAAACCGACTGCCCCGGTGCACCCCGTTCGGTGCCCCGGGGCCCGTGATTCCGTATGCGATGGCGTTCGGTCGGGTTATCTACGGCAAATCAGGCATGATTTCCCGGCCCCGGCTTGGAGAGAAGGGGGGTGAATGGATATGTTGCTCTCATGTCGACTGAAATGAACCTGGACTTCGATTTCATCGCGGCCACCATCGAAGAAGTCTCCGGAATTCCCCGTTCGGAAATAAAGCCCGACCACCTCCTTGTGGAGGACCTTGAGATCGACTCGCTGACCATGGTGGAGATCGCTTTCAGCCTGCAACGGGCGACGGGGGTCGAGGTTCCCGAGGAGAAGATCGCCGATGTTCGGACGCCGAATGATCTGCTTGCGCTCCTCTGAGCTTCTTCGGTTTTCTCCGCGTTCTGCAGGTCTGTCACTGTGTGCATTGCACGTTGATCGAGGTGTGAGCAGTGCCCTATTCAGAGGTGACCCCCCAGGAATTCCTCAGCCTCGGGTTCTTCTCGGAGCAGCTCAATGACGAGGCGTGGTGCGTGCGCTGGGACCGCGCCGGGCCGAGCACGCGTGCGGAGCTCGCGGACAGCCTTCTGTCGGAGGTGGACTTCCACACGTCGGGGAGTACGGGCGAGAGCAGGACGTGGCTGCGTTCGCGGACGCAGCTGCTGGAGGAGGCGGCCCTGCTCGGAGAGCTGGTGCGGCCCTCCCGGCCCGAGGCGGTGCTGACCTTCGCACCTCCACGGCACGTGTACGGGGCGCTCGCCAGCGTGCTCATGCCGGCTCGACTGGGCCTGCCCGCCTGGTACCGGCCCAAGTACTTCGGTTCGATGCCCGGACACCAGGCGCGCCGGTGGGCGGTCGTGGCGGTGCCGTGGACGTTCTCCATACTGGAGCGCCAGACGGAGTGGGTCGGGTCGACCGAGCACATCGCGGCTCTGCACAGTACGGCGATGCTCCCCCCGACCGCGGACCGGTTCGCCCAGGCGCTCGGACCCGGGCGGATGGGCATCACCGAGGTCTTCGGATCGACGGAGACCGGAGGCGTCGCCTGGCGTCGGCACGACGACGAAGAGGGCATGTGGCGGCTGTTCGACGACGTCACCCTCGCGGTCGACGGCCCTGCGGGCGACACCCAGACCCCCCTCGTCGTCCGCAGCCCCCGCCTGGCGAAGAGCCCGGACGGAACACCCCTGGACAGCTGGTGCACCGACGACTACGTCGTTCCGGTCGGCGACCGCCGGTTCCGGTTCACGGGGCGGCGCGGCCGCCTGGTGAAGGTCAACGGGCGCCGGGTCAACCTCGACACGTTGGAACGCCGCGTCGAACCGGTGGTGAAGTGCCGGGACCTGATGTGCCAACCAGTCCGGCACGCCATCAGCGGTGAGCACATCGATCTGCTGATCGTGCCGTTCTCCCCGGGCGAGCCCAGTGAGGAACAGGTGCGCGCCGCCCTCGCCGCGGACCTTCCGGAGTTCCGCCCGCACCGCGTCAGATTCGTCGAGAGCATCGAACGCTCCGAGACAGGAAAAGTCCGGCTCGTGCAACCGGGTTCCGGACACTACGGTGAAGGATAGCCAATGGCCAACCAGTCGTCCCAGGACCGAGCTGTGGGCACGAGGATCGCCGATCTCCTCGAACTCGCCTCAGAGAAGGCCGTCATCGAAGAGTGCACGCCCGACGACCTGCAACGCATGCGGGCGAGCGTCACCGCGCTGGAGAAGGTACTCGCCTCCGACGATCAGGTGTACGGGATCACCCGTGGGTTCGGGCCGCTCGTCGACTACGCGGCCTCGGACTCCCTGGAGGCACAGGGGCTCGGCCTCATCTCCCATTTGGCCACCGGACAGGGTGACGCGCTGACCCCGGACGTCAGCCGCCTGGTGATGTGGCTGCGGTTGCGGAGTATGAGCAGGGGGTATTCAGGGGTGCCTCCGGAGTTCTGGGAAAAACTCGCCCGGATCTGGAACCTCGGCTTCACCCCCGTGATCCCGTGCGAGGGGACCGTCAGCGCCAGCGGGGACCTTCAGCCGCTCGCCCATGCGGCCCTCGCCCTGGCGGGCACCGGAGAGGTGTGGTCCCGCTCCGCCGACGGAGACCGGCGCCGCGGCCCCGCGGCCGAGTGGTTCACCGGGGCCGGGGTCGAGCCGGTGACCTGGTCGGCCCGTGAGGCGCTCTCCTTCGTCAACGGTTCCAGTGTCGGCCTCGCGGTCAGTCTGGCCAACCATTGGGAGATCACGCTGCTGACGCGCGCCACCGCCGCTCTCACGGCCAGGTTCGCCGAGCTGGCGGGAGCCAACCCCGAGGCCTACGACGACGGCTTCGGCGTCGTACGCGGCCAGGAGGGCCAGCGCACCGCGGCGAGGTGGATCCGCGAGGCGCTCCCCGAGGACCACCAGCGCTCCTCGGAGCGCCCCTTGCAGGAGCCCTACAGCCTGCGCTGCGCTCCGCAGGTCCTCGGCGCGGTGCTCGACCAGCTCGCCGGCTCCGAGGAGATCCTCCTGCGCGAGGCGAACGGCTGCACGGACAACCCCATCTGCTACGAGGGGAGCGTGCTGCACGGCGGGAACTTCCACGCGATGCCCGTCGGACTGAGCTCGGACCAGCTCGGGCTGTGCCTCCAGCAGGTCGCCTTCCTGGCCGAGCGCCAGTTGGCGATGCTGTGCTCGCCGGGCACGAACGGCGGGCTGCCCCCGATGCTGACGCCCCGTCCCGGCGAGGGCAGCGGTATCGCCGGCGTCCAGCTCAGCGCCACCTCTTTCGTCGCTCGCATACGCCAGTTGGTGTACCCGTCCGGGCTGACCGCGCTCCCGACCAACGGAGGCAACCAGGACCACGTGCCCATGGCTCTCAACGGCGCCGTCTCGGTGTCGCGGGCGGTGGAGCTGGCGTGGCTGGTCGTGGGGTCACTGGCGCTGGCGGTGACGCAGTACGCCGCACTGCGCGACGTCGGCGGGTCGCGGGAGCCGTGGGCCCTGCTCGGTGAGGCGTCGCCGCCCCTGGACCGGGACCGGCCGCTGGCCGCGGAGGTGCGTTCCGCCCGCGACCTGATGAGGTCGGCGTCCGTGCGGTGGCTGGGGAGCGAGGCTCCCACGTGGGCGCCGTCGCTCTCGGGACCGGTGAGGGGAGAGGGATGGTAACCGCGGACGCCGGCCGTGAGGCGGCCTTCACGGCTGCCTCCGGCTTCGACATGGTGATCGGGGAGAAGGAGGTCCGCCTGGAGCCCCTCCCCCTGGCCCTTGAGCGGCTGGCCCGGGATTCCGGATCGGCGCCCGCGGTGAGTTTCGCGGGCGCCGCCTCCGGAGGGGTCGGCCTCACCTACGCCCAGCTGGACGACCGGGCGCGGGTCCTGGCAAGGCGCATCCAGGAGAGGTGCCCCGACGACGGGCGGGTCGCCATCATGTGCCCGCATGACGAGCACTACATCGTCGCGTTCCTCGCCTGCCTGTACGCGGGTGTCGTCGCGGTTCCGCTCCACGCCCCGGAGTTCTTCCGCGGCCAGGAGCGCCTGCGGGCGGTGCTCGCCGACAGCGGTCCCGCGCTGGCCGTCACCACCACCGGAGCCGAACGGTCGGTGCGCGGCCTGCTGGGCGACGTCGCCCCAGCGACGGAGGTCCTGACCGCCGACACCGTGGACGAGGGTGAGCGGCGGCCGCTGCTCCGGGAACCGGACCACGGCGCGGACCGCATCGCGTACCTGCAGTACACGTCGGGTTCGACCGGTGATCCGGCGGGAGTCTGCATCACCCACGGCAACCTGGCGGCCACGGCCTGGCAGCTGGGTTCGCACTTCATGCCGGCGCGCACCGTGGTCTCCTGGGTACCGCTGTTCCACGACATGGGTTTGATCTGCGGCATCGTCGGACCGCTCAGCGCGGGGATCCACACGGTGCACCTCAGCCCCCTGCAGTTCATCCGGGACCCCTTCCAGTGGCTGAAGGCGATCTCGGACCACCGGGCGGACTGGAGCGTCGCGCCGAACTTCGCCCTGCGGCACTGCGTCGATCGGATCAGCGAGGAGCGGGCGCGCTCACTCGACCTGAGCAGCCTGCGCGTGTTGGCCATCGGCGGGGAGATGGTGCGCTCCGAGACCGTGGCTGCGTTCGCGGACGCCTTCGCCTCCTGCGGCCTGGCCCCCGGAGCGCTGATACCGAGCTACGGGCTCGCCGAGGCGACGCTCACCGTCGCCGTGGCGCCGCGAGGCGAGGGGACGCGGGTCCGCATGTTCGACCGTGCGGGCCTCGAGCGGGGAAACGCGGTCGAGGTACCCGATGGCGGGTCCGGCGCCCCGGCCACCGGGCTCGTCGGCTGCGCCCGGCTGATGGAGGGCGTGGTGGTGCGCATCGTTTCCCCGGAGACCCGTGCCGCGCTCCCGGACGGTCGGGTCGGTGAGGTCTGGGTGCGGGGGCCCAACTGCGCGCAGAGGTACTGGAACTCGCCGCAGGACCGGTCCCCGCGCTTCGACGCGAGGATCGCCTCCCCCGCGGGGGAGGCCGATACGCCGTGGCTGCGCACGGGGGACTCGGGCTTCCTCCACGAGGGCCGGCTCTACCTCAACGGGCGGATCGACGACATGTTCGTCGTACGGGGGAGCAACCACTTCCCCGAGGACATCGAGGCCTCGATCGAGGGCGCGGTGCCGACGGCCAGGGCCGCCGTGCTCGCCTTCGACCCTGCGGCCGACGAGGACGGGCCCCGGGTCGTCGCCCTCGTGGAGACCGGCGGCCGTCCGCCGGGACCGGGTTCCCCTGAGCGGGAGGAGGTGATCGCGGCGGTCCGCCGGGCGGCCCACCGCGACCACGGCCTCGCCCTCGCCGATGTGCGCATCGTCCGCAAGGGGGGTCTGGCCCGCACCACCAGCGGCAAGCTGCGGCGCGGGACCTGCCGCGAGCGCTACCTGGCGGGTGTGCTCTGACGGGCGCGGTGCTCTGAGACCGACTCCACGAGCTGTTCGGCCACACTGGCGGGGGAGGGCAGGGCGGTCATGTCCTCGCGCAGACGCTCGGCGCCGCGGCGGAAACCGGGCTCGCCCAGCAGCCTCGCCAGTGCGCCGGACACCGATGCCGGGTCGGCGTCGCGCGGGTCCAGGTGCAGCCCGGCGCCGTACCGCTCGATGCCGCGGGAGATGAGGGGGGCGTCCAGCTGGTCGGCGATGGCCAGCTGGGGAACGCCGTGGACCGAGGTGGTGCAGGCGGTCCCGAAGCCCCCGTGGTGGACGAGCGCGGAGCAGGTCGGAGCGAGCGCCTGGAGCGGGACGAACTCCGCCGTGCGCACGTTGGCGGGCAGCCGGACCCCGGTCGGCGCCGGCGCCACCACGACCTCGACGTCCGCCGCCGCCAGCGCCTCGACGATCCGCGCGAGCGGCAGGGGTTCGTCGCCCCCGCGCTCCCGCGCGGTCAAGCCGAGGCAGACGCCCACCCGAGGCCGAGAGGGTGGGCGTCGCAGCCACTCCTCCACGACCGAGGGGCCGTTGTAGGGGACGTATCGCATGTCCACGTAGCGCAGCGAGGTCGGCAGGCGAAACGACGGGGGCAGCTGGTCGATGGTGAAGTGCCCTACCGTCAGCCGCTCGCTGTAGGGCACCCCCGCGGACCCGGCGAGTCGTGCGAGCCATCGGCGCAGAGGGTCGTCCTCGGGGCCGCGACGCTGCTGGTCCCGGGCGTGGACGAACATCTCACGGACCCGGCCGTGGAGGTCGACCCCCCAGGTGAGCCGGGCGTGCAGTGCTCCCACCGCTTCGGCGGCGACGGCTCCGGCGAACGTCGTCGGCTCCCAGACCACCAGGTCCGGCCGCCATTGCCGGGCGAACTCGATGAGGTCGGCGCTCAAGGAGTCGTTGGTGAGGCGGAACCACCACGGTACGACGCCGTCGTAGCCGTCCTTCAGGTACTCGAAGGAGACCGCGTCGGCGGGCTGGTCCGCGACGTCGAACGGTGGGACCTGGCTCCAGTGCTTGGTGCCGTGCACCGTCGACAGCACCCGCCACATCCCGTGGTCGCGTCCCACCGGGACGGCGGTCAGACCGGCCTCGGTGATGGTCGGCGCGAGCTCGGGGTGGCTCGCGACCCGGACCTCGTGGCCGGCCGCGCGGAGGGCCCATGCGAGCGGGACCATGCTGAAGAAGTGTGTCTTCTCGGAATAGGCGGAAAAAAGAATTCGCACGTGCGGCGCTCCTTGTGGCCTGTGCTTCCGGGTGTGTTCGGGGTGCTGCAGATTCTCCGGCGGGCGAAAGGGCGAATGAATGCGCCTGACAGATTGCCCGCATGTGGGAATGGCCGGTAAAATAGTATCATAAAATGATGGTGCCTCCATTGGGGTTCGTAATCCTGCTGCCGCGTTGAAGAATGTTTATCCGTATCCCGGTGGATAAGCGTCGGCCGCGGAGTCCGCGTTCGGACGCGGGGGACGAGAGCGGCCCCGGGGGAGGCGTCCCGACCTGCGGTCGAGGCGGACCTGCGGACGGTCGGCGGCTCCCCGCCGCTTCCGCGCGTCCGCGCGACCCGCCGGTGGAGGCGCCGTTGTTCCCCCCGGGGAGCGGGAAAGGCACACCGATCCCGTGGGCGCCATCGAAGTACCTCCGGGGCAAGAATCCGGTTTTCAGGGCAAGGATCCGCCGAGTCATCGAAAGAGGGAAGCCATGGCGTCCGAACGGACAACCGCGTCCACTGGTACATCGAGTCCGCGGCGAGTGGTGGTCACCGGCCGCGGGGTGGTCTCGCCCCTCGGCCCGAGCTGGGAGGAGACCTGGTCGGGACTGGTCCGAGGCGCCAGCGGGATCCGGGAGATCTCCGCGTTCGAGACCTCTGACCTGCCCGTGCGCATCGGGGGCGAGCTGGTCGGGTTCGACGCCGCGGCGCACCTGCCCCGGCCTCTGCTGCGGCGCCTCGACTGGCCGATGCATCCGCTGATCGCGGCGGTGTCGATGGCGTTGGAGGAAGCGGAACTGAAGATCGGGCCCGAGACCGCTCCGCGCACGGCCGTGTTCGCGGGATCGATCATCGGCTCCACACGGCTGGCGATCGCCAGCCAGAGCCGGTTGGACGAGGAGGGTTACATGGCGGTCGGCCCGACCGTCTTCCCGACCATGGGGATGAGCGTCGCCGGCGAGGTCGCGCTCCACGCGGGGGCCCAGGGCCCGTGCGCCGAAATGGTCGCGGCATGCGCGACGGGCACGATGTGCGTGGGCGAGGGCATGCGCCTGATCCAGAGCGGGCGCGCCGATGTGGTGATCGCGGGGGGCGTGGACGCCTTCACCCGACTCGAGGTCGCGGCGGCGGCCCGGGCCAGAACGCTGTCCCGGCGCAACGACGACCCGACCCGAGCCTCCCGCCCCTTCGACGTGTCCCGGGACGGGTTCGTCATGGCGGCGGGTGCGGGGGTCATCGTGTTGGAAAGCGCGGAGCACGCCCTGAGACGACGGGCTCCGATCCGCGCGGAGCTGGTCGGTTACGGTGCGACCTGCGACGCCTACCAGCTCACGGCGCCCCCCGAGGGCGCCCCCGAGGTGGAGCGGGCGGTCAGGATGGCTCTGGACAGCGCCGGAGTCGAGCCCGGCGACGTCGACTACGTCAACGCCCACGGTACGGCGACGCCCACCAACGACGCCAACGAGCTCGCGGTGCTGCGCCGGGTCCTGCCGGAGAACGCCGCCGCGGTGGCGGTGAGCTCGACCAAGAGCATGACCGGGCACATGCTCGCCGCCAGCGGTGCGGTCGAGGCCGCCGTGGTGAGCGAGGTGCTGCTGAGCGGCGTCATCCCCCCGACCATCAACTGCGACGAGCCGGAGTACCCGGACATGAACCTGGTCGCCCACCGGGCCCAGGAGAGTCCGGTCGATGTCGCCGTGAGCAACTCGTTCGGTTTCGGGGGGCACAACGCGGTGCTGGTGATGAGGCGGTGGAAGCCCGCCTGACGCTGAACGGCGGTGGGGCGCGCCCCGCGGGAAGGAGGTCCCGCGGGGCGCGGGGGTCAGTCGGCCCGGAGGACGATCCGCATACGGGTGTGCTGCTCCACCGCATCACGGGAGTAGAGGAGCGGGAAGAACTCGCCGCTGCTCCACAGCGGTGCGAGGTCCTGGTGGAAGGGGCTGCGCGGATCCCCCGACTGCCCGGGGGCGTTGGTGGCGAGGGAGTCGTCCCAGGAGCCCACGTCGATCACGACACGCGTGGTGGCGCCGACGATCTGCTGGTACGTAACGGGGTGGAAGACGGACATGTTGACGGTCTCCCACCCGCCGCCGCGGCCGAACGGGCCCACGTCGTCGCCCGCGGCATGGGTGAACACCGTCTGGTGCAGGTCCCCCCAACGCCACTGGCCCGGGTCGTCCCCCAGCCGGCCGGCCACATCGTCGTAGGCAAGGCCCAGCGTGCTCACCATCAGCTGGTCGCGGATCAGCTCGCCCTCGGGGCCGAACCACGGTTCCGGATCGTGCAGGACATCGATCAGGGTGGAGATGTCCGGAGTGAGGATCTGTTCGGCCGCCGGCCGGGGGAGCGCCACGTTGATGACGGTGTAGGCGAGATGGGCCATGATCCAGGTCTCGAACAGCGCGGCTTCGGCCGAGTCCGCGGAGGCCACGTGACCGGGCCAGTCCTGGAGCAGCGCGATCGCGGCCCTCGCCGACGCGTCCTCGGTCTCCAGGCCCTCCAGCAGGGGGACGATCTCCCTCGCGGGGAGGGAGACCTCGTCCAGTTGCAGATCCGCCATCGAGGCGACCGTGTGCCGGTTCGACGAGGAGAGCACTTCGGTGATCCTGTCGTACCGGTAGGGCGCCGCCCACTGGAACCCGTAGTCCGGGGCGGAGCCGTCGGGGATCGGCAGGTTGTTGGCGTTCGCGTAGAACCCGTTGGGCGGGTTGTGGACCTGGGGGAGCCGCGCCCCTCCGTGGAACCCGTCCCAGTCGAAGGAGCCGTCGCCGGGCACGGGGAGCAGGCCGTCGTAACCGACGCGCTGGGGTGCCATTCCCCCCGGCCGCCACCCGATGTCGCCGTCGGCGTCGGCGTAGGAGTAGTTGAGGGGCGGGCCGCCGAGCCGCCGCACGGTCGAGGAGAAGTCGTCGAAGTCCGACGCGCCCATCAGCCCGAGGGCCCCCAGATAGGGGCTGGTCCCCGGTTCGAGCCAGGTCGTGCGCAGAGCGAACGCGCGGTCGTTCTCCAGGTCCCGGTGGAGCACCGGCCCGTGCCGGGTGAAGGAGACGTCGACCTCGACGTCCTCCCGGCCCCTGACCGCCACCGTTTCGGTGTCCGTCTCGAAGGACTCCCACTCCCCCTGGTAGAGGTACTCGTTCGGGTCGTCCGGGTTCAGCTCGTAGACGTAGAGGTCCTCCTGGTCGACCTCGAAACTGGTGAGGCCGAAGGCGACGGATCCGTTGTGCCCCAGCGAGATGCCGGGGGCGATGGGCTCCCCGGCTCCCACCACGTCTGTTCCCGGGGCGGACAGGTGCACGATGTAGCGCGTCGAGGGCAGCAGGGTCGCCCGGTGGGGGTCGTTGGCGAGGATGGGTCGCCCGGTGGCGGTGTTCTCACCGGAGACGGTCCAGGTGTTGCTGCCCTCTCCCGCGACCGGTCCCAGGAGCGTGTCGGGCGCGCCCCCGGTGTCGAGGGAGACGGGCTCGGTCGCCAGGAGGTAGGAGTCGAGCACGTCCGCGGGAACGTCGCAGGGGTCCAGCCCGTCGGGCACGGACAGCTCCCGCTCGGGGCGGAGGGCCTGGTCGAGGAGGTGCGCCCGCGGACCCGCGTGGCAGGTGACGACCGCCCGGGCGACTTCGGACTCGACGTTCGACGCCAGGCTGTGGCTGCGGATGCGGACGACGTCCTCGGGGGCCCAGCGCTCGGGCAGGTAATCGTGTTCGGTGAACTCCGGCGGCAGCATCCCGGGAACGTCCCGCGCGAGGGAGATGTACTGGTTGATCCCTTCGGTGAACCGTGTCACCGCGTTCCGCGTCGGCTTCGGATAGCTCCGCCACTCCTCCTTCATGTCTCCCCGGTACAGCAGGTGCCTGGCCGCGGTGTCGTGCTCCACGAACTCCGGGCCGAAGGCGGAGGAGAGCTCTCCCAGTCCCTGCCGGCGCCACAGGTCGATCTGGAAGAGCCGGTCGCGCGCGATGTTGAAGCCCTGCGCGAAGAACAGGTCGTCGGTGTTCTGCGCGTATATGTGGGGCACGCCCCACTCGTCCACAAGGATCTCCACGTCCTCCTTGAGGGCTTCGGACTCGAACCGCTCGCCCGGGGGGTGTTCCGACGCGTGGACCGGATATCCCGTGGCCAGTACGAGGGCCAGGGCGGGGGCGGCGAGTGCGGGAAGGCGTCTTCGGGGCATTCGGACGGCTCAACTCCTCAGGTCGGTCACGCTGGAACGGGGTCGGGGGCCGCTGGCGCTCAAGGGGCGCAGAGCACGGCGGAAGGACTGTCGACCGCGGGCCGGACGGTGGGGGCGGCAGCGGGCGACGGGAGGACCGAAGCGCGGCGGATGTTCGGAGAACGCGGCCTAGTTCCCCATGCCCAACCCGCCGTCGACGGCGACGACGGCACCGGTGATGTAGCCGGAGGAGGGAGAGGCGAGGAACTCCACGACCCCCGCGATATCGTCCACCGTGCCGAACCGGCCGAGCGGGACCTCCCGCAGCATCTCGCTCTTCCGCTTCTCGGGAAGCGACGCCGTCATGTCCGTCTCCACGACTCCCGGGGCGACGACGTTCACGGTGATGCCCCGGGAGCCGACCTCGCGGGCGAGTGAGCGCGCGAGGCCGACCATGCCCGCTTTGGTCGCGGCGTAGTTGGTCTGTCCCGGGGAACCGCGCATGCCGGCCACGGAGGAGAGCAGGATGATGCGGCCGCTCCGGGCGCGCAGCATGTTGCGAAGACCCCGCTTGACCGTCCGGAAGCTTCCGAGGAGGTTGGTCTCGACGACGCCGGAGAAGTCGTCTTCGCTCATGAGCACCATCAGCCGGTCGTTGGTGATGCCGGCGTTCGCGACGATGACCTCCGGCGGCCCCTGGTTGGCCTCGATCTTGGCGAAGGCCGCGTCGACCTGCGCGCCGTCGGTGATGTCGCACGGTACGCCGTGTATGTCGTCGGGGGGCGGCGCGGAACGGTAGGTCACGGTCACCCGGTCCCCCGACGCCTGGAACCGTCGCGCGACGGCCAGTCCGATTCCTCGGTTCCCGCCGGTGACGACGACCGATCGGGGGGACTCTCGATCACTCGGTACCGATGGCATGGCTTCCTCCGTGGGCGTGGGATGCGGATACGGATACAGACGCGGGCGCTGTGCCCCCGCCGGGAGCCGGGACGTGGTCAGGGCGCACTGGACTCCTCCAGACGCAGGCACGCTGCATAGGACGGGAGGAGCCCGGCGGAGAGGGCGGAGGCAAGGGAGACCGCGGACCTGTCGCGATCGGAGAGGACGACCTCGGTGTCCGCCGGGACCGGAAGGCCGATCGCGTCGTCGAAGAGCGAGATCGCGTGTTCGTTCTCCGGGACGTATCCCTCGGAGAGCAGGTAGCAGACGGTGCTCTCCTCCTCCAGGGCCAGGAACGCGTGGCCCATGCCTGTCGGCAGGTAGACCGCGTTGCACCGCTCCGAGTCGAGTACGCGGGTGTCCCACCGGCCGAACGTCGGCGATCCGACGCGCAGGTCCACGGCGAAGTCCTGGACCCGTCCCCGCGCGCAGTGGACGTAGGTGGCCATTCCCGGAGGCGCGCTGGTGAAGTGGATGCCTCTGGCCACCCCCTTGCGGGATCTGCTGTGTCCGGACTGGGCGACGCCGAACAGCGGTCTGCCCACCGCCCTCGTGAACGCCTGCTCCTGGTACGGCGCCGCGAAGAATCCGCGGCGGTCGGGGAACAGGTCCGGGACGAACTCGTAGGCTCCGGTGACGGACAAGGGATTGACCTGCATCTGGATTCCTTTCTGCTCCTGGCCGACCGGACCTCTGCCCGGATCCGTCACCACAGGCTGTGCAGGCAGGAGATGAGGCTGCGTGCCTCCATGCTCACGTGCGGGCCGTGGTGCAGCAGTCCGACCAGTTGCCCGACGGTGATCCAGCGGAAGCGTTCCGCCGGTTCCCCGGTGATTCCGGCGTCCACCTCGACGACGCGCGTGCGCGTGCGGGCGTGGTGGAAGCGCCCGCCCTCCTCGGAGAGGACCGTGTCGAAGCGGACCCGGTCCGGGTCCTCCGTGAGGGCCGCTTCGAGGAGGTGCGCGGGTTCCCCCGCCTCCGCTCCCGCGGGTACGTGCACCGTGGGGACGATGTGGGCGATCTCGCGGGCTCCGGGCTCCTCCCCGGCCTGGGCCAGCACGTGGAGGACGCCCCGGATCCGCGCGACGAGGAAGACGGCCAGCCCGGGTGCGCGCGGAGCGAGCAGGGGCTGGGTCCATGCCGCGACTTCCCGCCCGCCGCCTTCGACGCGTACGGCGATGATGCGGAAGTCCTTCCCGCCCGCGTCCGCGATCTCCCAATCGGTGCGGCTCCAGTCCCGCAGGTTCCGCATCGGCACGAGGCGCGGCCGCAGCGAGCTGTGGACCCGCTGGTCGATGAGCCAGCTCAGCAGCTCCCCCTCACCGTGCTGCGCGGGGAAGGCGGAGGCCGGGTCCAGGCTGCGGTAGGACCGCGCGAGCGCCAGGGTGAACGGGTCGGACGAGGCGGCGGGCCCGTCCACGGGCGGGGCCAGGGGAAGGCAGCTCAGGACCGTGCGGCTGTCCATGTTGACGAGGTCGTCGACGGACATGAGCTTCCTGAGTTCGTGCAGCGTCAGCCACCGGTGGTTCCCGAGGGCCGGCACGTCGCCTGTCGTCTCCACGACCTGGTTGCGGTTCTGCTTCTGCCAGAACCACATGCCCTGTTCGCCCTGGAGGGAGTCGACCAGCACGTGTTCCGCCGCGTCGGCGAAGTAGCGCAGGTACTCGGTGCGTCCGCCCCGGTGAACGCGGCGGTAGTTGCTTCGGGTCGCCTGGACCGTGGGGGAGAGCTGTATGCCGTTGACGTTCCCGGGTTCGGCCTTGGCCTGCATCAGCAGGTGGAGTACGCCGTCGAACTCCTTGACCAGGATGCCCAGGGTGCCGATCTCCGGTTGGCAGATGATCGGCTGTCCTGACCGGGTCGACTCCGCGCCGTGCGGCTGCACGCCCTCGACGCTGAAGAACCTCCCGCTGGTGTGGCCGAGGTTTCCGGTCTCCGCGGAGAACTCCCACTCGTCGAGTTGCGCGAAGGGGATCGGATCCACCGAGAAGTGTGCCGCGTCCTTGCGCTCGCGCCACCACTGGTGGAAGCCCTCCAGCCCGGATGGGCGCAGGTCGGCGACTGCCGAACGCGTGAGTCTCGCGGTCGCTGGTGCGTGGAAGATGATCGCTCCTAGGGAGTGTTCCTTGGACCGTTTCGGGCTCGCGACCACCGGGCTGCCTCCCGCTGCGCCGGTTTCGCTTGAAAAGCCGAGCAGGCTGACCTGCGCGAACCGTCTTGCGAGAGATCGCCCGGACGGCCGCTCGCTGATCCGAAAGCCTTCGCGGAACACTCCCCGGGGGGTGTTCGCCGCGGGTCCTCACAAAGTCGACAGGACTTCTCGGAGTGCGCCGATCACCCGGTCCTGGTGCTCACGGGAGAGGGACGGGTACATCGGCAGGGAGAAGACCTGGTCGGCCGCCTTCTCCGTGACCGGGAGGTCGCCCGTCCGGTATCCGAGATGGGCGAATCCGCGCATCGTGTGGACCGGCCACGGGTAGCTGATGTTGAGGTTGATCCCCTGGTCCTTCAGGCGCTGGATGATCCGGTCGCGCTGCGGGTGCCGGACCGCGTAGAGGTAGTAGACGTGGTCGTTCCCCGGAGCGGTCGTCGGGAGGAGGAGGGACGTGTCCGCGAGCTCCCGCGCATAGCGTTCGGCGACGGCGCGGCGGCCGGACACGTAGCGGTCCAGTCGGGTGAGCTTGCGGAGCAGGATCTCGGCCTGGACCTCGTCGAGCCGACTGTTGTGGCCCGGCGTGCTCTCGACGTAGTACTGGTCCTGCATCCCGTAGTACCGAAGCCGTCGGAGGGCGGCGTCCACCGCGGAGGAGTCGGTCATCACCGCGCCGCCGTCGCCGTAGGCGCCCAGGACCTTCGTCGGGTAGAAGGAGAACGCCCCGGCATGGCCCATCGAACCGGCGACGCGGCCGTGGTGCCGGGCTCCGTGGGCCTGGGCGCAGTCCTCCAGGATGACCAGGTCCCGCTCGGCGGCCAGACGTTCGAGGGGCTCCATGTCGACGCACTGGCCGTAGAGGTGGACCGGGACGATGCAACGCGTGCGCGGGGTCACCGCCGCCTTCACCTGGTCGGTGTCCATGAGCAGCGTGTCGGGGTGGACGTCCACGAAGACGGGGACCGCGCCCACGGCGTCGATCGCGACGACGGTGGGAGCGGCGGTGTTCGACACGGTGATCACCTCGTCCCCCGGGCCCACCCCGAGGGCGCGCAGACCGAGGACGATGGCGTTGGTGCCGTTGTCGACCCCGACGGCGAACCCGGTGCCGTGGTACTCGGCGAACTTCTCCTCGAACTCACGGACCGCCCGTCCGAGAACCAGCTGGCCCGAACTGAACACGGTGTCGACGGCCGCGAGTATCTCTGCGCGCTCCTCCTCGTATTCCGCAAGGTATGCCCAGACATGTATGGCCATCCGGTACTCCCATTCGTATTCTTCGGTCGACCTGCCGTCCGGTGTCTGGACGCAGCGCTTTCGCGCTCCTTTTTCGGAGGTCGCCCGTGTGGACGTCGATACTCGCTGTAATCGCCCGGGCTGTTGTGGGCCAAGCCCCTTGGAAAAGGAATATCCGAATGGCGGATCGCCTCAGGCGCCGATGAACAGCTAACCATAGACAACTCGGTCGGGAAAAGTGTCTTCGCGCCAGAGAGGGCCATGAGCGGGCCGACGCCCCCCATCGGGACGGACCTGTCCGCGGGCGAGGCCGCTCCGGCGTGACCGTCGGGGAGAAGGGGGTCGGGCGGCGGGCGCCCCTGCGCCCGGGAAAGGCGGTCACGGAGCGATGGGCGACCGCCGGAATCCGCTCCTGGTGCCCCCTCGCCGGCTTCCGGGGTGCGGTGACGGCGTCGGTCGGCCGGGGCTCCGCGCCGGACGGGATGTGTCCCGCCGGCGGGACGCCGGCGTCCCGGTGAGGGGAAGGCGGCGGCCCCGACCACCGTCGGCTCCGGTGGAAACCGCACCGATGAGGGTGCGGGCCCCGGGCGTTCTCGGCGTGGAGTCGAAGAACCCGGGGCGCGGAGGAAAGCGTTCACTCCCGCCCGCGGAATGAGGGGTGCGGCAGGAGTCCGGGGCGCCGAGGTGTTTCCTGAATAATTCTACGCGTTCGTTTCCGTTCGCTGTACTGCCCTGAATAAGGGGTCCGGGATATATTGGGCGCCGACGGCAGGGAATTATCGCGGAGAATTTTCACACCGGGGCATCCGGTCGTTCGGTCGCGAGTACGCGTACCACGCAGCGGAAATATTGGAGGGATGGGATGAAGGGAATCGTCCTCGCCGGCGGATTGGGAACACGCCTGGCCCCGATCACCGCAGTGACTTCGAAGCAGCTGCTCCCCGTCTACGACAAGCCGATGATCTACTATCCGATGTCGGTCCTGATGCTGGCCGGAATACGCGACATCATGATCATTTCCGCCCCGGATTCGCTCGTTCAGATCGAACAGCTCTTCGGGGACGGCTCCCGGCTGGGACTGAACGTCTCCTACGGTCGGCAGGAGGATCCGCGCGGCATCGCCGATGCGTACCTCATCGGGGCGGAACACGTGGCGGGCGAGCAGTCGGCCCTCGTCCTCGGGGACAACATCTTCCACGGCGCCGGGTTCCAAGGGCTGCTGGCGGAAGCGACGAAAAGCACGGACGGTTGCGTGCTGTTCAGCTATCCGGTCGCGGAACCCGAACGGTACGCGGTCGTCGACACGGACTCCGAGGGAAACATCAGGTCCATATGCGAGAAGCCGGGGGAACCGCGTTCGCATAATGCCGTGACAGGTCTGTACATCTATGATTCCGACGTCGTCGAGATCGCGAAGTCCATCAAGCCCTCGCCCCGGGGCGAGCTGGAGATCACCGATGTCAATAAGGCGTACGTCGACATGCAGAAGGCGTCACTCGTGGAACTGGGGCGCGGATTCACCTGGCTCGACGCCGGCACCTGCGACTCCCTGCTGGAGGCGAGTAACTATGTCCGCGTCCTCCGGAAGCGCCAGGGAATCCAGGTGGCATGCCTGGAGGAGGTGGCGATGCGGATGGGGTTCATAGACGTCGAGGCCTGCATCAAACTGGGGGCCGAAATGGGTGTATCGGAATACGGGCGCTACGTGATGGAGACCGCTATGGCCTTTGACGGTTCGGATGCTCGGGGTGCGGGATGAAGATCGTGGTCACCGGTGGCGCCGGTTTCATCGGATCGAACTTCGTGCGCCGCCTTCTCGGCGGGGCCTACCGGGGCCTCGTCCCCGACGAGGTGCTGGTGCTGGACGCCCTCACCTACGCCGGGAACCCGGAGAACCTGAAACCGGTACAGGACGACCCCCGGTTCTCCTTCGTGCACGGTGACGTTCGGGACCCCGAGACGGTGGCCCGCGTGCTCCGCCGCGCGGACATGGTCGTCCACTTCGCGGCGGAGAGCCATGTCGACCGGTCGATCGCGGACGGCTCGGATTTCGTGGACACCAACATCGTCGGGACGTTCAACCTGATGCGGCAGGCTCACGGCGGCCGGGTGGGCAGGCTGGTCGTGGTCTCGACGGACGAGGTGTACGGATCGATCGACGCGGGTTCCTGGGACGAGCACCGGCCGCTCCAGCCGAACTCCGTCTACGCCGCGTCGAAGGCCTCCGTGGACATGCTCGGGATGTCCTTCCACCGGACCCACGGAATCGATATCGTCACCGTGCGCCCTTCGAACAATTATGGGCCCTACCAGCACCCGGAGAAACTGATCCCCCGGTTCATCACCGATCTGCTGGACGGGCGCAAGGTGCCCGTGTACGGCGACGGGACGAATGTTCGTGAATGGCTGCACGTCGACGACTGCTGCCGCGGAATAGCGCTCGCCGCGGTGGCCGGACGGTCCGGTGAGGTCTATAACATCGGGAGCGGGCGGGAACTGAGCAACCTGGATCTGACGGGACTGCTGTTGGACCTGACCGGCGCCGACTGGTCCAGCGTCGATTTCGTCGACGACAGGCCGGGGCACGACTTCCGCTATTCGATGGACTTCCAGAAGGCGGGCAAGGAGCTCGGATACCAACCCGAATCGATATTCCACGAGGCCCTGGCAGACGTCGTGGAGTGGTACGCGAAGAACCGGGAATGGTGGACGCCGCTCAAGGAGACAGGAACTGGTCAGGGCATGTCCCGTGCATGCCGGGAAGAGGAGGTCGGATGATGGATAAGGAAACCGTCCACCAGGAGGTCGTGCGGTTCGCGGAATCGATCATGGAACCAGAGGACGTGTCCGGGAAGATCGAGTTCGGGGACCTCGACTCGTTCAGCTTCGTGCAGCTCGTGCTGCATGTCGAGGACAAGTTCGGAATCGTCCTGCTGGAGAGGATGCTCGAATTCAACGGTTTCTCCTTCGACGAGCTGAGCGTCTTCGTCTGCTCGATCGCCGCGGAACAAGACATGGAAACGGTGTCCGGTGAATGACGTTCCGTGCTCGCTCGGAAACCGGAGAGATCGAAACGGTTGAGGGTCCAGGATGAGTCGTGACGGTTTGTATGGATGGTTCGTGGAGTCCGCCCGCAAGCACCCCGACCTCCCCGCGCTCGCGATCGGTGGGGAGGAGATCTCGTATGCCCGGCTGGACGGTGCCGCCGCGCATGTCTCCGGTCTCATCGTCCGGCTTCTGGGGGGCAGGGTTCCCGCGCGCGTGGGCTTGCTCGCCTCGCGCGATGTCGCGACCTACGCGGGGTACCTGGCGATCCTGAGGATGGGAGCCGCCGTCGTCCCGATCGGCTCCGACCTCCCCCGTGAACGGTTCCGCGCGATCGCGCGGGCGGCGTCCCTGGAGGCCGTCGTCGTCGACCGGGGCGCGGGCGAAGGGGCGGCGTTCCTGGAGGATGCCGGGGTCCCGGTGGTCGAGGTCGACGGCGACGAGGTCCGGTCCGTGTGCGCGCGTGCGGTGGAAAGCGCGGAAGTCGGTGCCGGCGCTCGCCCGGGAGGCCCCCGGGACCTCGCCTACTGCCTGTTCACCTCGGGGTCGACGGGGCGGCCGAAAGGAGTCCCGATCGCGAACGCGCGCTTGGACGAGTTCCTGGAACACAACATCGCGCGCTACGGAGCGGGGCCGGGGGCCCGCTTCTCGCAGACGTTCGACCTCACGTTCGACCCGTCGGTCTTCGACCTGTTCGTGGCGTGGGGGAGCGGAGCCGCCGTGGTGGTTCCGGACAGGGACGACCTCTACGACCCCGTCTCCTTCGTCAACCGCACGCGCGTCACGCACTGGTATTCGGTCCCGTCGGTCATCTCGATCTGCCAGGAGCTGGGAACCCTGCGCCGCGGCGCGATGAACGGTCTGCGGTGGAGCCTCTTCGCGGGAGAGCAGCTCACCCTGGAGCAGGCGCACGTCTGGTCCGCGGCCGCACCCGGGAGCCGGGTCGAGAACCTCTACGGTCCGACGGAGCTCACGGTGACGGTCACGGCGTACCGGCTGCCGCGGGAGCGCTCCGCCTGGCCGGAGACGGCCAACGGGACGGTGCCCATCGGCACCCCGTATCCGCATATGGAAACCGCGGTCATGGACGAGCGCGGACAGCGTGCGGACGACGGTGAACTGTGCGTCCGCGGTCCGCAGCGCTTCGACGGGTACATCGACCCGAGGGACAACGCGGGCCGCTTCTGGCACGCCGACGGCGACCGCGCCGGCGCGGAGGAGGACGACCGCCGGCCGCCGAGTGACTCCTGGTACCGCACCGGGGACCGGGTGTCCTACGAGGGGGCCGAACTCGTCCACCGCGGCAGGCTCGACCACCAGGTCAAGGTCCGCGGACGCCGCCTGGAGCTCCAGGAGGCCGAAGCGGTGCTGCGCCGGCACCCGGCGGTCCGGGAGGCCGTCGTGGTCCCGGTCGCCGACGACCCCATCGACGTCCATCTGGCCGCCGTGTACACCGGGGAGGGAGCGCCCCCGCAGGAGCTCCTGGAGCAGATGAGCGTTTACCTGCCGGACTACATGCTGCCCCGGCGGCTCGTGCGCGTGGATCGGCTGCCGCTCAACGGCAACGGTAAAGTGGACCGCGGCGCCTGCGCCCGCGCTGTCAGCCGGACCAGAGGCTGACCGGGCGCCGCCCGCTCTCCGGATCGAGGGAGGACTGAGCCGACGTCATGTGGATCGCCGTGCTGGGTCCATTGGAGATTCGTGATGACAGCGGTGCTCCCGTCACCCTCGTCGGCGCGCGGCTTCGCACCCTGCTGGCGCGGCTCGCGCTGGCGCCGGAACGCGCCGTCCCCGTCGAGTCCCTGCTGGAGGCCGTGTGGGGGGAGAACCTTCCGGCGAACCCGGTCAACGCTTTGCAGTCGCTGGTCTTCCGGCTCCGCAAGGCGCTGTTCCCGGACCGTTCGGTCCGCCTGGAGTCGCAGTCCTCCGGCTACCGCCTGAGGCTCTCGGGGGAGGAGGTGGACCACGCCGTCTTCGAGCGCCTCGTCCGCCGCGGGGTCACCGCCGGCGCCCGGGGGGACCACCGCGACGCCGTCGACCGGTTGACCCTGGCGCTGGGGCTCTGGAGGGCCGGTCCGTACTCGGAGTTCTCCGGCGAGGTGTTCGAGGCGGAGGCGGCCAGGCTCAGCGGTCTGCGCCTGCGGGCGGTCGAGGACCTCGCCGAAGCCCGGATCGCGATCGGCGAGCCGGAGGAGGCGCTGGCGGTGATCGCGGCCGAGGCGGAGCACGACCCGCCGCATGAGCGGCTCAGCGAGCTGCGGATGCGTGCGCTGCGTGACGCGGGCCGGCCGGCCGAGGCCCTGGCGCTCTTCGAACGGGTCCGCATACGGCTCGACGAGGAGCTGGGGGTGTCTCCGGCCCTCGGCCTGCGCCGGATGCACGAGGAGATCCTCCGCGAGCGTCCGGGGGCGTCGCCCGTTCGCCCCGCGAAGGCGAGGCCGCGGCCGCGCAGCAACCTGATGGCGCCGATCACCGGCATCGTCGGCCGGGAGGAGGACACGGAGCAGGTCGTGCGGCTGCTGCGCGATTCCCGCCTGGTCACGTTGGTCGGTCCTGGAGGGGTCGGCAAGAGCAGGTTGGCCGCGGAGGTCGCCCGGAGCGTGCTCGACGACTATCCGGACGGGGTGTGGAGGGTCGAACTGGCCGGTGTCAGCGATCCGGCCGCCCTGCCGCGGCAGATCGCGGCCGTGGTCGGCCGGACGTCGGAGCCGCTGGTGCGCGAACCGTTCTCCGACCCCCTGCCCGATCGGCACGACACCGCGGAGCACCTCGCCGAGAAGCTCGCGGAACGGCGTGTCCTGCTCCTCCTCGACGACTGCGAGCACCTCGTCGAAGCGTGCGCCCATCTGGCCGAAACGCTGCTGGGCCGGTGTGCGAAACTGCGGATCCTGGTCACCAGCCGCGAACTGCTGGCCATCACGGGCGAGGCGCTGTGGCCGGTGCAGCCGCTCCCGGTGCCGCGAAGCGACGTGGGACTCCCCGAGGCGCTGTCCTACTCGTCGGTCCGACTGTTCCTCGAACGCGTGAAGGCGGTGCGGCCGGGCTTCGAACCCACGGAGGCCAACCTGCCCGCGGTCCTCCAGATCTGCCGCAGACTGGACGGGCTGCCGCTGGCCATCGAACTCGCCGGAGCCCGCGCCCGCGCACTGCCGGTGGAGGAGGTCGCCCCGCGGCTCAACGACCGGTTCCGCCTGCTGACCGGGGGGAGCCGTATCGCCCTGCCGCGGCACCGGACGCTTCTCGCCGTCGTGGAATGGGGCTGGGACCTGCTCCACCCGGACGAGCAGACGCTCGCCCGGCGCCTCTCGGTGTTCCCCTCGGGGGCCGTACTGGACTCCGTGGTCGAGGTGTGCGCGGGCGCGGGGCTGGACCCGGACGAGATCCCCGAGCTTCTCGACTCCCTCGTGGACAAGTCGTTCGTCCACACCCTGGAGGAGACGGGAGCACCGCCCCGGTACGGCATGCTCGACACGCTCCGCGCCTTCGCGCTGGACGTGCTGAACGAGTCGGGGGAGCTGGACCGGTTGCGCCAGGCGCACATGCGCAGTTTCCGTGCGCTGGCGGACCGGGCGGAGCCGGCGCTGCGCAGTGCGGACCAGGTGGACTGGATCCGTCGGCTCCAGCGGGAGCACGGCAACCTCGCCGCGGCCCTGCGCTGGGCGGTCGAGACCGAGGACACGGAGACCGCGGTGGGACTGGTGGCCGCACAGGGATGGTTCTGGATCCTCACCGGCAACCACGCCGAAGGCCTGGCCCAGCTGGACGAGGCGCTGTCCCTTCCGGTCGGCGACGGGGCGGGTGGTGCCTTCGTCGAGAGCCGCGCCACCGCGCTCCTGTACACCTCGCTCCTCCGCAGCTCCGGCGGGGACCGGGAAGGGGCCCGTCAGGCGGCCGACGCCGCGAAGGAAGCGGTGCGCGGCCTTCCGGTCGGCGACCTGCTCACCCTCATCGTGGACTCCGTACCGCCCCTGTGGGCGCAGGGGGCGAGGACCCGGCCGCCGCTCGGCCCCCTCGTCGCGCTCACCCGCCACACCGACCCGTGGTGGGCCGCGATGGCGCATTTCCTCATCGGTTCGGTGCTCTCGGAAAGCGAGGGCTTTCCGGCGGCGGTCCCCTCCTACGACTGCGCACTCGCCGAGTTCGAGGCACTCGGTGACAGGTGGAACGCGGCCAACGCCGCCGCCGGAGCGGGAAAGGGCTACAGCCTCGCGGGAGAGGCGGGCGTCGCGCTCTCGCTTCTGACCAGGGCTCTCCTCTACTACGAGGAGCTCGGCGCCCATGACCGGGTCGGGCTCACGCTCGTGCTGAGGTCCCTGGAGTACATGCGCCTCGGCAACGCGTCGGCGGCGCAGGAGGACCTCCGCCGGGTCCGGACGCTGATGGACGAGCGGAGCCCGCACGACGACAACCTGGCCTGCCTGGTCGACCGCGTCCACGGAGAGATCGCCCTCGGCACCGGCTCCCAGGAGGAGGGCCGGGCCCACCTTCTCCGCGCGGCGGACCGTGCGGTGAGCCGGGCGGGACGCCTCCAGCCGAGCTGGCTGCATCCGTCCATCGCCCTCGGGCGCCTGGCCGCGGCCGGCGGCGACCACCGGGAGGCGGAGGAGCGGCTGCGGTCGGCCGCGGAGATCGCCGCGGCCGGGCAGGACCGGATGATGGCGGCCGCGGTCGCCGAAGCGATGGCCGTCCTCGCCCTCGCCCGGGAGTGCCCGCAGCGGGCGGTGCGCATGCTGGGCGCGGCGGAAGCCGCGCGAGGCGGACCGGACAAGGGAAGCCCCGAGGCCGCCCACGCCGCCGACCAGGGGCGAGCGCTGCTCGGCGCCCGCCGTTTCGAGGAGGAGTTCGCCGCCGCCGCGTCCGCGGACTTCGCGGAGGCCCTGTCCGCGATCCGGGCCGAGGAGCCGGTCTGAGCCGGATCACACGGGGGAGCGTCGCCACGGGGACGCGGGGCCCGCCCGCCCCGCGGGTCGGACCGGTCCGGGGCGCGCAGCGCGTCGGCGTCAGTCCTGCGGCGCCAGTTTCCTGACGTAGTCGTAGAGTTCCTTCTCCCACTCGTCGCGGGTCAGCGCGTAGACCTTCAGGTCCCACAGTCTCCCGCGAAAGAAGATGTAGTCGTTCAGCGTCGCCTCGGGCGGCTTCTCCAGCATGGCGCCGAAATCTCCGCTGCTCGCGTCCGTGGTCTCGAAGTAGACTTTCCTGATATTCCACATCGCGAACGCGTAGTTGACCGTCAGGAGTGTGGCGTCGGCACCGATTCCCTGCCGCGCCGCGGCCGGGTCGATGTACACGGCGGTGTGGACGTGCCCCGCGTCCTGGTCGAGGTCGAGGAGCATGCTGAATCCGGCTGCGGAGTCGTCGCCGTTCAACCTGATCGAGAAATTCGCGTCGATCGATTTCTTCTGCATCGCGGCCGAGAAGGACTCGAAGTTCGACGTGCTGTCCAGCCCGAGCTTCAGGATCAGGTTGTAGTCCTCGGCGGTCGGCGCCGTCGATTTGGGTTGCAGCGTGATCCGGCGTGATTTCATGTGGGGGAATATATTCACGGTCTACTCCCTTTGTGTCGTTAACGCGTATGAACTTAGCATATGCACCATCGGCTTGGAACTACGTCCGGTAATCGGAGTGGAATTTCGAGTATTTCCGTGAAGTGCCATTCCCCGAGCCGCGGATCCGGTGGGCTCGCGTGAACCCGTGTCCTCGCGCGGGGCGGGCGGCCCGCCGTGCCCGCTCGGGCCGATCACATCCCCGTCCGGGCGTACAAGCGCTCTGTGATCGCGTTGGAAGGGGTCGCCGCGAGACTCGGAGCATGAATACAGAAACACCCGCGATCAGCGTCAACGGCCTGGTCAAACGCTACGGGAGGACGACGGCACTCGACGGCGTCGACCTCTCGGTCGCGTCCGGCAGCATCGTCGGCGTCCTGGGGCCGAACGGTTCCGGGAAGACGACTCTGGTACGAGTGCTCACCACTCTCATGCGCTACGACGAGGGCGACGTCCGGGTCGCCGGATACGACGTGTCCAAGCAGGCTCAGCAGGTCAGGTCCCGGATCGGCCTCGTCGGCCAGTACGCCGCCCTGGACGAGCGGCTGACCGCACGGGAGAACCTGATGATGTTCTCCCGCCTCTACGGCCTGGACAGGACCGACGCGAGGGCGAGCACCGAGGACCTGCTGCGGAGGTTCGACCTGGAGTACGCGGCGGACCGCGTCGTCAAGACGTATTCGGGAGGGATGCGCAGAAGGCTCGACCTCGCGGCCAGTCTGCTCGTCTCGCCCAAGGTGCTCTTCCTGGACGAACCGACGACCGGGCTCGACCCGAAGAGCCGCCGGGAGATCTGGGGAATGGTCCGCACGCTGGCGGTCGAGGGAACGACCGTGTTGATGACCACGCAGTATCTCGACGAAGCGGACCAGCTCGCTGACCAGATCGTGGTGCTGGAGTCCGGAAGGGTGATCGCCGAAGGAACCCCGGAGGAGTTGAAGGACTGGGCCGGGGGAGAGCGGCTGGAGATCGTCGTCCCGGAGTTCGAGGACCTTCACGACACGGCTTCGGCGATAGGCGGCGTGGCGAACGGCGCCGTACTCATCAAGGAGGACGAACGGAAGATCACCATCCCCGTCCGGAACGGGATCGCCGCGCTGGCAACGGTGGTCCGCGAGCTCGACTCCCGGAGCGTGGCCGCGGATGACATCGTGCTGCGCCGACCGACTCTGGACGACGCCTTCTCCGAACTCACGGAGTCGCGGCGCAGGCTGGAGGACAAGAAGGGGTCGGCGGACAAGCAGGTCATCCAGGACACGTTCAACTTCAGGACCGGGAACAGGGGTGCATGATGAGCACATTGAAAGGTGTGGCGCACGAGGCCGAACGGCGCAGGCAGTCGGTACTCGTCGATGGCATGGCCATCACCATGCGCGAGCTGAGGCACCTGCGGCACCAACCCGTCCTGTTGCTGGGCGAGGTCGTCTTCTCCGTCCTCTTCGTGGTCCTGTTCGGCTACGTGTTCGGCAGCGCGATCAGCGTGCCCGGAGGCGGTGACTACCGCGAGTTCCTGATGCCCGCCCTCTTCGCGGTCACCGTCTTCTTCGGGGTGACGACGACGACCGAGGAGGTCGCCAGGGACGTCGAACGCGGGGTCATGGACCGGTTCCGCTCCATGCCCATGTCCCGGATCGCCGTTCCCCTCGGCCGGACGACCGCGGACATGCTCGTCTCGCTTCCCGCCCTCGTCGTCATGGTGGGTGTGGGTGTCATCGTGGGCTGGAGGGCGCACGAGGGCCTCGCGTCCGCGTTGGCCGCGTTCGGCCTGGTGATCCTCCTGGGATACGCGATGCGCTGGGTCGGGGTGGTGGTCGGGCTCTACGTCACCCCCGCCACCGCTTCGATCGTGGTGCGGCTGGTGCTGCCGCTGGCGGTCCTCTCGAACGCGTTCGTGCCGACCGAGGGCATGCCTCCCGTACTGCGCACGATCGCCGAGTGGAACCCGCTCAGCTCCCTGATCACCGCTTGCCGGGAGCTGTTCGGCAACCCGGTGGACACCGCGGCGGACGCCAGCTGGCCGCTACAGAACCCGGTCATAGCGACCATCGGGTGGTCGCTGCTGATTCTGGCGGTCTTCGTGCCGGTGGCGGTGGCGCGCTTCCGCAAGCCCGAGCGGTGAGCCCCGCGGGGCGAGCCGGTTCCAGCCGGCGCACCGCGGGCGCGGCGGCCCCCGTACGACCGTCCCCACCAGCTGTCGTCGATCGCCGTTCCGGCGGGCGTGTGTCCCGCTGGCAGGACAGACGGCGGGCGCACGGTGAGCCGACCGCGTCAGGTCGGAGGGTTCCGCGGCCGCCGCGCCTGGGCGGCCGGTAGCAGGGCGGGCGGCGCACAGCCGCCCGCCCTCACCTATTTAGGCGTGTTCGGCGGATAGCGCCGGTGATTCCGCCCCCGTCTCACTGGAATTCGTTTCGATCGTGGCCGATCCTCGAAAGAGGCAGACTCGTGGTCGCCTCACTTCCCTAGGGTTCGGCTGCTCAGTAGAATCGACAAAACTACTGTGCTCGTCGCGGGTCCGATCTCGTCGGCCCGCCGGTCGATTTGCAGATCCTTCCAGGGTGAGGTGGTGTCATGGCCAACCCTTTCGACGATGACGATGGACGCTTCAAGGTGTTGTTGAACGGCCGTGGTCAACGTTCGTTGTGGCCGGCATTCGCAGACGTGCCGAAAGGATGGGAGGTGGAACTCGACGACTCCGCGCGCTCGGAATGCATTGCATACATTGATCGGACATGGGTAGAGATGCGGCCTTCCCGGAGTCGTGTGAATGAATGACGGTCCGATCGGCTGGGGTGCGCGGAACTGGTAACGCCTTGCTCGAACGGCATCCTCGCCATGCGCGGTTTCGACGATTCGCCTACGGCCTGTGGGGTCGACCAGGAGGGCAAGTCCATGAGTAGAATCGGTTTGTACCAGCAGGGAATGTGGTTCAATAACACTGTCGGCCGCGAATCGGGTGCCTACAATATTCCACTGCTTTTCCGTGTCGCCGGAGAAGTGTCCGTGGAGTCGTTGGAGCTCGCCGTCAGGGACGTCGCCCTGCGTCACGAGTCGCTGCGCACCGTCTATCCGCTTTCGGGCGGCGGTCCGGTGCGGCATATCGTCGCGGCGGCGGACTGCGCTCCGGACTTCGCGAGGATCCCCTGCTCGGTCGGAGAGCTGGACGACGCGGTCTCCGCCGAATCCGAACGCGGCTTCAGCCTCGAAGAGGAGGCGGGGATCCGGGTGCGCCTGTTCGACCTCGGCGGCGGCGAGTCCGGCCTGCTGATCGTGCTGCACCACATCGCGGGCGACACGGATTCGCTGGGGCCGCTGGCACGCGACCTCTCCACGGCCTACGCGGCCCGCCGCCGCGGTCACGCCCCGGTGTGGACGGACCTGCCGTCGACCTACTCGGACTTCGTCGAACGCCAGCGCGTCGCCGTCGGTTCGGAGGAGGACCCCTTCAGCCGTATGAGCGACCAGCTGGCCTTCTGGGCGAAGCAGCTCAACGGTCTGCGCGAGGAGGTTCCGCTGCCGGCGGACCGGCCGCGCCCGGTGAAGGTCAGCGGCGAGGGCGCGTGGATCGACCTCCCCCTGCCCGGACGCGTGCTCAAGGGCCTGCGCGCGCTGGCCGCCGACGCCGGGGGAACGCTCTCGACGGGGCTGCGCGCGGCGGTGGCGTGCGCGCTCTCACGCCTGGGAGCAGGGGAGGACATCGCGATCGGCGGTGTGGCGTCGGCGCGCGACGGCGAGGACCTCCGGGACGTCGTCGGCTGCTTCGTGAACACGTGGGTGTCCCGGGTCGACGTGTCCGGTTCCCCTGGGTTCCGGGAGGTCCTCCAGCGCGTCGTCGGACACGACGCCCAGGCGTACAACAACCTGGACGTGCCCTTCGACGCCGTGGTGGGCAGGCTGAACCCCCTGCGCGCGCTCTCCCACAATCCGCTGTTCCAGGTGATGGTGACGGTCGAGGACCAGGGGAGCCCCGAACTGCGGCTCACGGGCGCCACCACGGTGCACGAGCCGGTGAAGGCCGATTCGGTCAAACTCGACCTTGAGTTCGCGTTCGAGCTGGAGGATGACGGGTGCCTCTGCCGACTGGGCTACTCCACCGACCTGTTCGACGAGGAGACCGCGCGGAGCATCCTCGGGACCCTCGTCCGCCTGCTCGATCAGGTCCTGGCGGATCCGGGCGTCCCCCTGCCCCGGGTCGACGTCCTCCACGAGGCCGACCGGCGACGGCTGCTCGATGAGTGGAACGTGACGGAGGAAGCGTTCCCCGCGGTCAGCTTCCCCGAACTGTTCCACGAGCAGGCCGTCCGGACGCCCCAGCGGCCGGCCCTCGTCTTCGAGGGCGAGCGGCTGACCTTCGCCGAGCTGGACGAGGTCTCCGACCGGATCGCCGAAGCACTGCGTGACCGGGGCGCCGGCACCGGGAACGTCGTGGGCGTCGCCCTTCCTCGTTCCGCCGATTCCGTCACCGCCCTGCTGGGGGTGCTGAAATCGGGGGCCGTCTACATGCCCCTGGACCCGCAGTCGCCTGCCGAGCGCATCGCCCGGCAGGTCGAGCAGGCCGACGCGGCCCTGATCGTCACCGCGGACAGGTCCGACGGGTTCGGGCCGCGGGAGGTTCCGGTCGTCTCCCTGGACGCCCTGCGGAGCGGGCGCCGTGCGCCGGGGCGTCCGCGGAGGATCGACCCGTCCGAACCCGCCTACCTGATCTACACCTCGGGCTCGACCGGAGCTCCCAAGGGAGTGATGGTCGAGCACGGATCGCTGGCCAACCTCTTCGCGAACCACCGCAGGTACGTCTTCAACGCCGCGGAACACGGTCGGGGGAAGGAGTGGCTGGCGGGGATGCACACGTCCTCGTTCTACGGGGACATGTCCTGGACCCCCCTGCTCTGGCTCGTCGACGGCCACACCCTGCACGTCATGGGCGAGGACGACCGGCGCGACATCGCGACGCTCCGGGACTACGCCATCGAGCACGGCATCGACCTGATGGACACCACCCCGTCGTTCGCGCGCCAGATGGTCGATCAGGGCTTCTTCGAGAAGGGCACCTCCTTGGCGATCCTCGGGATCGGTGGCGAGAACACCGATCCGGACCTTTGGAACGCGTTGCGCGGCGTCGAGGGCATGAAGTGCTTCAACACGTACGGGCCGACGGAGTTCACCGTCGATTGCCTGGTGGGCGCATTCGACGAGGAGGAACGTCCCGCGGTCGGCCGACCCATCGCGAACAGCAAGGTCTACGTCCTCGATGGTGGTTTGGTGCCGGTTCCTCCGGGTGTGGTGGGGGAGTTGTATGTGGCGGGTGCGGGGTTGGCTCGGGGGTATGTGGGTCAGCCGGGGTTGACGGCTGAGCGGTTTGTGGCGTGTCCGT
>NZ_JAAXPG010000036.1 GCF_012396365.1 Nocardiopsis alborubida
CTGCTGGTGTGTGCGGAGTTCGCGTTGGTACTTGGCCCGGTTGTGCGGGCCGCATAGTGGTTGCAGGTTCGCGACCTCGGTGCGTCCTCCCCGGGAGAAGGAGGTGATGTGGTCGGCCTGGCACCAGATCACCGGCACCTCGCACCCGCCCGGGTGCGCACACGTGCTGTGCCCGTGGAAGGCGGCCGTGCGCTGTCGGGCGGAGGCCAGGCGGCGACTGGGAGCCACATCCAGCACGTGTCCGGTGGGGGGTGCGGTGAGCATCCGCACCACCTCGGAGTCCCCAGCCAGTTCGTGTACCAGCCCGACGGGGATTACCCGGCCGTTCTCGTCCAGAGCGGGCCTTTCCTGGCCTTCGGTGTCCAGGTAGGTCTCCACGGGCACCAGGATGCGGATCTGCGCCAACGGGGCGGGGGTGTGGGTGCATCCGGTGTGGGTGGTGGCAAAACGCAGCGCCGCGATGAGCGCGTCATGCTCACGCTGAGACCGGGACCGTTCCTCGCCCTCTCCGGGTGGGGTGGTGAAGGTGTCGATGGCGGCGCGCACGATCAGCGCGTCTCCGGCCCCGCCCCAGGCCTGGAGTTGGTAGCTGCCCTGGAACGTGTCATGCACGACCAGGCCACGGGCGGCGTGGGCGGCCTCGTGGTCGCGGTCCAACCGGTGCGGGTCCAAACGGTAGGCGACCTGGCGGGCCACCGACTGGAGTTGGTTGACCGACAACGCGGGCCGCTCCGCCTTGGCCGCCACCAGAGCCGACTCAAACCCGCCCCGGTAGCCCTGCTCGTCGGGGAAATGGTCCTCATCGCGGGTCTGGACGGCTTTGTCGGTGACCTTGGCAATCGCCACCGCCTCACCCAAGGCCAGAGTGCCCTCCCGTACCGCCTGGACGGTGGCGGGCAGGGCCTCCTCGTGCACGTGCTGGGCCAGACGGGCCAAATCCTTGGCCTGACCAGTCGGCACCTTGCACTGGTGGGTGAGCCACTTGTCCAACGTGGCGTAGCCGCTGTAGCGGGCCACCTCACCGCGCGCGTACAGGCCAGCCATCCGGGCCAGCGCCTGGTAGCGAATCCTCTCCACCTGGTCCCACAGGGCGGCGACTTCCTCGGCGGCGGCCTCGTCCGCCCCCGGCGGCACTTCGGCATCCAACACCTGGTCGATGATCTCGCGCGCACCGGCCAGCGCGGCCACCGCCGGGGAACAAACCCCGGGGGCCGCGTCGGGCGCTGCAAGCATCATCTCCATACCTCTTATTATAAGCCAACAGCAGCCATTGCGCCAGAATTCACAGCACCGAATTATCCGCCCTTCCGGATTTCCCCCCACGGGAGGCTTGTCCTTCATTGATAAGCCACAATTGGGACAAACCGAAAGGCGCCAGAAAGGGCGCGGGAGAAATGATCCCTCGCCGTGGGTGCCGCCGTCGCCCACCCCGACCACAGGGACCAAAGACGCCATCCGAGGCTGGAGGACCCGCCTGCCGTTGGCGCCACCGTCGCCCACCCCGAACATCCCCGAACCCCGGGCGTTGGTCGCCCTCAGCCAGTCGCTCCCGCCTTTGGTGCCGCTTTTCGTCGGAGCCCCTCGCCCCCACCGGACGACTACCGTTTCTTGAAACCCTCGCCCTTTCGCGGCAGCGGGTGCGCTTTCGTTGCCGCCAACAACCCCCGTCAAGAGCAGCGTAGGGGAGAGACCTGATGGCGGCCCCTCCCTGCCCCTCAATCCATTACTCCCTTTGGGGGCGGGTGTTTGAGGGCACACCAAAAGGCACAGGGGTGGGACCCCCCCTATTTCCAGGAAACCATCCCCGCCCCACCCCGGTACACCCCCAACCACCACCTGTGGAAAACGTGGTCGCCCGCGGGAAACAACGCCCGCGACCCCCTAACACCGCTACCCCCTAACACCTCAACTCCGTAACACCTCAACCCCGTAACACCTCAACCCCGCACCCCCTACGACCACTGACTCAGAACACATCCGCCCACCAACGGTCTACAGGTTGCGCGGCACCTCGTTGCCCACCGCGAGGATGCCCTCGCGCATGCGCGTGCGCCACAGCAGCAGGCCGCCGATGACGAAGAACACGATCAGCGACAGGATCGCCATCCGGTAGCCGCCGGTGAGCGAGACGGCCACGGTCACGGTCAGCGACCCCAGGAAGCTCGACCCCTTGTCCGAGATCTGGTACAGGCTGAAGTACTCCGCCTCGCGTCCCCGGGGGATGAGCTGGGAGTACAGCGACCTGGCCAGCGACTGGGTGCCGCCCAGCACCAGGCCGATGCCCACACCCATGGCCACGAACAGCGGCACGTTCCCGACCGGGAGGAAGTAGGCCGCCGCCACGAGTGAGCTCCACACCGCGAGCGTGGCCAGCACGGTGTTCTTCGTCCCCAGGACCCGAGCGACCCGACCGGTCAGGAGGGCTCCCCCGAAGGCCACGAACTGGATGATGAGGATGGTGACGATCAGAACGTTCTGGTCCAGCCCCAGGTCCTGGGTGGCGAAAGGCGCCGCGTAGCGGATGGCCGCCTGCACGCCGTCGTTGAACAGGATGAACGCCAAAAGGAAAAGGATCGTGTTCGGGTACCTGCGCATGTCCTTGAGCGTGTGCCCGAACTGGCGCAGCGACCGCCCCACCTTCGGACGGCCCCCGCCGCGCGCGGCCAGGGCGCCGTAGCGGTTGCGCAGCGGCCGGAGCGCCAGGACGGTGAACCCCGCCCACCACAGGCCGCAGGAGGCGAAGGCGATGCGCGCGGCGTCGTCCGTGCCCAGGCCCAGGGACGGCGCGCCGACCACCAGGCCCAGGTGGACGGCCAGCAGCAGGGCCCCGCCCAGGTAGCCGACGCCCCAGCCGGTGACCGACACCCGGTCGCGTTCGTCGGCCGTGGCCACCTCGGGCAGGAACGCGTTGTAGACCACGCCCGCCAGCCCGTACAGCAGGTTGGCCAGTACGAACAGCACCGAGGCCACCAGGTAGCCGTCGGTGGCGAAGTACAGCCCCACCGTGCACGCCGACCCGATGACGGCCAGCCAGAGCAGCCACCGCTTCTTGTGCCGGGAGTGGTCGGCCATCGACCCCACGACCGGCAGGCACAGGATCTGGAGCAGGATCGCCACCGTGGTCAGTGCCGGATAGAGCGCGTTGGGGTGCAGCGAGAGGAAGTCCAGCCCCAGCGGGCTGATGGACAGCGCGGGGTCCAGGCAGGACGCGGCGTCCGGGGCGCCGGCCGACACGCACGCCAGGTTGCTCAGGTACGGGCCGATGAGCACGGTGACCACCGAGGTGGTGAACACCGAGTTGGCCCAGTCGTAGAGGTACCAGCCGCGCTGCTCGCGCCTGCGCTGCCCGGGGTCGGCCGAGGGGGCGCCGGCGGCGTCCGCCTCCGGAGGTGTGGTGGCCATGGGGGCTATCCGTTCCGTCGGGGGATGTCGGTGGAGGAGGCGCGGCCAGGCCACTGGCCCCGCCGTACGAGGAGTTCCCTGAGGGCACTCGTGTTGTCGGTGACGATGCCGTCCACCCCCGCGTCGAGCAGGCGCTCCATCGTTCCGGGCTCGTTGATGGTCCACACGTGCACCTGCATGCCCATGCGGTGCGCGGTGGCGATCAGGTCCCGGCTGAGCAGGGGGAAGGTGCCGTGGCGCAACGGGATCTGCGCGCACACCGGAACCCGGCTGGCCAGGGAGCGCAGCAGCGGCGACACGCAGGAGCACCGCAGCCGGACCACGTCCAGCGGGCCGCAGGAGGTGGCGACGGGCCGGTCGAACAGCCGCCGCGCCCGGTCCAGGCGGCGCTGGTCGAAGGAGCCCACGCACACCCGGTCCCACGCGTTGGTGCGGCGCAGCGCCTCGCGCAGCGGCAGGACGGCGGCGTCGGCCTTGACGTCGATGTTGAACCGCGCCTCGGGCCAGGTCCCCAGCAGGTCCTCCAGCACCGGGACCGGCTCGCGTCCGGCCACCCGGGCGCGGGCCACCTCTCGGTGGGGCAGGTCGCCGATCGCGCCGCTCATGTCGGTGGCGCGGTCCAGGGTGGGGTCGTGGAAGGCCATGAGGACGCCGTCGCTGGTGGCGTGCACGTCCGTCTCCAGGTACGTGTAGCCGAGGTCGACGGCGTACTGGAAGGCCGCGGCCGTGTTCTCCAGTTCGGTGCGGCGCACGCCCTGGTCGTCGAGGAGCCACCCGCCGCGGTGGGCGAGGGCCACGGGTACGGGGGAGGAGAGGTAGGCGGAAGTCACGCATGCAGTATGCCGGTTTCGGGCCGCTGTGCGCCCTGTGCCGGGGACCGCGAGAAAATCCCGAAACCTGGAATGCCAGCTGGCACGGGCAAGGTGTCGGCGCCTCTGTGCAGGGCGAAGGCGGAACGTCATCCTCCCGGAAGGGACCTGTTCATGTCGTACACCCCTCACCGCCACCCCTGTCCCCGGCCCATGTGCGCCCACGGCGAGCCCGCGTACCACCGCCCGGTCCGCACCCCCTCCCGCACGCCCCTGCCCCCGCGCCACGCGCCCGTGCGCCGGTGCGGGTCCCCGCTCCTGGCGGGCCACCGCACGCCCGGCCCCGTGCACCTGCTGGCCCAGCGCATGGCGGAGGTCCTGGTCGGCCGCCGCGCACCCGAGGCGCTGCGCGACCAGGTGACCGTCCCGGTCCGCGAGGAGCTGCGCCGTCTGCGGGGCACGGTCTCCTGCGAGCTGGCGCCGCGGCTGACGCAGGTCTACCACCAGCCCGTGGACGCCGACGGGGTGGAGGCCAACGCCGTGATCCGCTGCGACCGCCGCTCCCGGGTGTTCGCCTTCCGCGCCCGGCGCGAGGAGGACGGCCGGTGGGTGTGCACCCGCTTGGAGACCGACGGCGCCGTGCGCCGCCGGGGCGGGATGCCGGTCGAACCGACCGGGTGAGACCCGCCGCGCGCCGGGGCCGCGGGCGGGCGGGTGTTCCCGTTCGCCCGCGGCCCCGGCGGGCACGGGCTCCACCGGACGAAAAGCACCTGGATTTCCGCCGAGAAGCCTGGATAAGGTCCCTCTGGGGTGTTCTCCGGACCGGAGCGCTGACCCCCGTCTTCGAACGGCGGCGCCCGACGCGGCCCGACCGTTCCCGGCACGCGGTGGCCCCGAACGACGGTCCCACCGCCAAGCGAAAAGGAGGGGGCGGTCACGGCGCTCCCCGCGCCGGGACGGCCATCCGTGTATGAAACCTGCTGACATCGCCCACCTGCACAGCATCGGCGCGCCGACCCTGTCCCCCGACGGCCGCCGCGCCGTCTTCGCCGTGACCCGGCCGGACCTGGAGGAGGACGCCTACCTGGGCTCCCTGTGGTCCGTGCCCACCGACGGCTCCGCGCCGCCCTCCCGGCTCACCCGGGGCACCAGGGACAACGACCCGGTGTTCTCCCCGGACGGGCGGTGGATCGCCTTCCTGCGCCCCGACGAGGACAAGCGCCCCCAGATCCACGTCCTGCCCGCCGACGGCGGCGAGCCCTGGAAGATCACCTCCCACCCGCTGGGCGCGGGCGCTCCGCGCTGGAGCCCCGACTCCACCCGGATCGCCTACACCGCGCGTGTCCCCGACCCCCACCGCTACGTGGACCGCGAACCGGGCAAGGAGCCGCCCCGGCGCATCACGCAGCTCAAGTACCGGCTGGACGACCTCGGTTTCAGCAACGACCGGCGCGCGCACGTGTTCGTCTCCGCGCCCCTCGACCCCTCGGGCGAGGCGGGGGAGCCGGTCCGGGTGACCCGGGGCGACTTCGACCACCGGCACGTGTCCTGGAGACCGGACGGCACCGAACTGGTCTTCGCCGCCGCACGCCACGCCACCCGCGACACCGACCTGGTGGAGGACCTGTGGGCGTGCGCGCCGGAGGAGGGCGCCGAGCCGCGCCGGGTCACCGCCGGGAACCTGGACGCCGCGCGGAGCGACTTCTCCGAGGACGGCGCCACCGTCTACTTCCTCGGTGACGAGCTCGGCCCCGGTCTCGACGACTTCGTGGGCCAGACCAGCGCCCTGTGGTCGGTGCCCGCCGACGCCTCGGCGGCGCCCGTCCGGCTGACCCCCGCCCAGAACCCGCGGATGGCCGGGGGCCCCAGGGTCACCGGGCGCGGCCTGCTCGGCCTGGCGGAGAACAGGGGCGCGGTGGACCTGGTCCTGGTGCCCTTCACCGGCGGCGAGCCCGAGACCGTCGTCGGCGGACCGGTGCAGGTCCAGTCCTTCGACAGCGCGGGCGGCGTCACCGTCGCGGTGGTCGCCGACGGCCGCAGCAGCGGTGAGCTGGTCCTGGTCGCCGACGGGGGCACCCGGGCGCTCACGGGGTTCGCCGGTGCGCTGGACCCCCTGCCGATGACGGAGCTGACGGCCCGTACCGCCGACGGCTACCCCGTGCACGGGTGGGTCACCGTGCCCGAGGGGGAGGGTCCGCATCCGGTGGTGTTGATGATCCACGGCGGTCCCTTCGCCCAGTACGGCCACCAGCTCTTCGACGAGACGCAGGTCTACGCGGCGGCCGGGTACGCCGTGGTGATGTGCAACCCGCGCGGCTCCTCGGGCTACGGGCACGAGCACGGCCGGGCCGTCATCGGCTCGGTGGGCGCGACCACCGCCACCGACGTGCTGGCCTTCCTGGACGCCGCGCTGGAGGACGAGCGGCTGGACTCCTCGCGGGTGGGCGTCATGGGCGGCTCGCACGGCGGTTTCATGACCACCTGGATCGCCGCCCACCACGGCGAGCGGTTCCGGGCGGCGATCAGCGAGCGCGCGGTCAACGCCATCGAGAGCTTCCACGGCTCCTCCGACATCGGCTCGTTCTTCCCCGGGCCGCTGTACGGGCCGCCGCAGGCCTGGGCCAAGGAGAGCCCGCTCACCTACGCCGACCGGATCGACGTCCCGTTCCTGATCATCCACTCCGAGGAGGACTGGCGCTGCCCGGTGGAGCAGGCACAGCGTCTGTTCGTGGCGTTGAAGCTGCGCGGCCAGGAGGCGGAGATGCTGCTCTTCCCCGCTGAGGGGCACGAGCTGTCGCGCTCGGGGCTGCCCAGCCACCGCGTCGCCCGCTTCGAGGCGGTCCTGGACTGGTGGCAGCGCCACCTGTGACGTGTGCCGGGGCGGGGGTCGCCCCCGCCCCCCTTCCGGTGGTTCGCGTGATACACGCCACTTTTTTGGCGGACATTGCTCTGTTTTGAGGTGGCTCCGAGGGGGAGAACTAAGACCCGCCATGGCCGCTCGGGCGGGCTTTCCGGGTCTCTTGTTATGGAACCGCTGGTCAGAGGGTTGCCCAAGAGAAGGTAACGAAAGGGTCGCGACCGGTCCTGGTGGTGGATTAGTGTTCCCTCAGGCCGGAACGCCCCCGTTAGTCACCACCAGGGTGACGGTGTCCGGTTTCCGTTGCACTCTCGCTCACGAGCAGTCCTTTCCCAGGAGCAGAGGCCACCGCAGAACGCCGGCACACCTCCCTCGGCCCCTTTGAGCGCCGCCCGCCGGGATCCCCCTCACCGCATCCCACGCGCCCTTGCCACGGCGCGTCCTCGGGATGCCCTGCGCTGGTAGACGGGTGTGGGAGAAAGGCAGTCGGTCCCTTGACTCGCAACCCCGAGCCCGGAAGGCGCAGCAGGCGCCGTGTCGCGACGGTCGGCTGCGCCACCCTGGGCGCCGTCGTCCTGTCCTCGGGCGTCGCCTTCGCCGAGCCCACCCCTGAGGAGGCCCGCGAACGCTACGAGCGGCTCCAGGAGGAGCTCTCGACCCTGAACGAGGCCTACAACCAGGCCGAGGAGGACCACGCGGCCGCCGAGGCCGAACTCGAAGAGGTCGAGGAGCAGCTCGCCAGGGCCCAGGAGGAACTGGAGGCCATGTCCGACACGGTCGCCGGGATCGCCCAGACCGCCTACACCGGGTCCACGCACAGCCTCTTCACGGTCCTGTTCGGCGGCGACCCGGACGCGTCGCTGCAGAACATCGCCGACCTGAACTTCCTGTCCACGGGACAGGACGCCGTCCTGGACGACTACGTCGCCCAGGTGGAGCGCGCCGAGGACCTGCGCGACCAGGCCGCCGAGTCGGAGGAGGACGCCTCCACCGCGCTCTCCGAGGCCGAGACGGCCCAGGAGGAGGGCGAGACCGCCCTGGACGAGCAGTCCGAGGTCCTGGAGAGCCTGGGCGGGCAGGACCCGACCGCCTCCGAGGCCTCCACGGGCGGCGGTGGCGAGGCCGTCGCGGCCTCCGGCGACGTCCAGGCCGTCCTGGACTTCGCCCGCGCCCAGATCGGCAAGCCCTACGTCTGGGGCGGTACCGGCCCCGACGGCTACGACTGCTCGGGCCTGGTCCAGGCCGCGTGGGCCCAGGCGGGGGTCAACCTGCCCCGTACGACCTACGACCAGGTCAACGCCGGCACCCGGGTCTCGCGCGACGAGGTCCAGCCCGGGGACCTGCTGTTCTTCTACAGCGAGTCCTCGCCCAGCCACGTGGGGATCTACTCCGGCAACGGCAACATGGTCCACGGCTCCAACCCGTCCAAGCCGCTGGAGGAGGTCTCCCTGGCCGCCTACTGGGACAGCGTCTTCACCGTCGCGGTCCGCGTCGGCTAGTGGAGCGACCGGAACCGTTACCGGCGAGGCCTGAGGGTTCTGACCTGCGATGATCTTGTACTTGTAGCCGATGTCGGTGGTCGAGGCCCGCTATGGGTGCAAGGCCACGGCGGAGGGGGAGGGCCAACGTGCCCTCCCCCGGCGCGGGGGAGGGCACGCGGGTACCGGTCGGCGGTGCGGCCCGCGTATTCTTCCGCCCATGGGACGTCTCGTGTTCAGGATCGCGGCCGGGATCGCGGTCGTCATCGCCTTCTTCTGGGTCCTGTCCGTGGTGGTCGGCCTCCTGGTCTGGCTCCTGATGGCCGCGCTGGTCGTGGGAACGGTCTGTCTCGGCGTCCGGATGCTCAGGGCGCAAAGCGGCCAGGACCGCTGACCGCGCGCCTTCTGCCGGGGGCGCGTCGCCGAACCCCGTGCGGCGCGTCCCCGCGCGTGTCCGGTCCGCTCGCGGCGGACCCGTTTCCTGACACATGGGCGAGGGCCTCCGCGGTGGAGCCGAGTGAGGGTATGGTTACTATGTGTCACTGAATAAGCACGTAGGGTCCCATGTTGACGGAGTGTCTCACCGTGGCCGGGTGGAACGCGTCCTCACCCGCGTCTTCCGCAACGACTGGAGTGCGCTGACACCGCCCGACATCGGGCGCTGGACCCCCGACCTGCGGGTCAGCGTCGTCATCCCGGCGCGCGGCGGGCAGCGGCGCCTCGACCTCGCCCTGGCCTCCCTGGCCGCGCAGACCTACCCCGAGGACCTGATGGAGGTCGTGGTCGTGGACGACCACTCCTCCCCGGCACTGCGGCTGCCCGACCTGCGCCCCGCGCACTGCCGCGTCCTGCCCGTCCCCGACGGCGGCTGGGGCGCCGGGTACGCCCGCGCCTACGGCGCCCACTCCAGCACCGGCGACGTCCTGCTGTGGATGGACGCCGACATGGTGGTGTGCCGGGAGTTCGTCGAGGCCCAGGCGCGCTGGCACCACGTCCACGCAGAGGCCGTCACGCTCGGCCGGGTCCGCTTCGCCGACACCGGGCCCCAGAGCCCCACCGACGTTCTGGCCCTGGCCCGCACCGACGCCCTGCACCGGACCCTGGACACCGGCCGACACCACGCCTGGGTCGAACGCGTCCTCACTGGGAGTGACGGCCTGCGCGACGCCGACCACCTGGGCTTCCACGCCTACGTCGGCGCGGCGGCGGCCGTGCGCCGCAGCCTCTACGAGGCCGCCGGGGGAGTGGACCCCGACCTCGACCTGGGCCAGGACACCGAGTTCGGCTACCGCCTCTGGCAGGCGGGCGCCGTCCTGCTGCCCGAACCCGCCGCCACCGGCTGGCACGTGGGCCGCGCGGGCACCGCGCGCACCCGGCTGCCCTCCGAACGCTTCCGCACCGAGGTCCTCGCCGAGTTCATGCCGCACCCGCACGCCTACCGCGAGCGGGTACCCGCCCACCGGCGCCGCATCCCGCTCGTGCACGCCGTGGTCAAGGTCTCCGGTGCTCCCTACGACCTGGTCCGCGGCTGCGTGGACCGGCTCCTGGACAGTGCCGAGACCGACCTGGCCCTCACTTTGGTCGCCGACTGGGAGGGCGCCGAGGAGGAAGGGGCCGTACGCGGAACGCGGCGGCTGCGGGCGGTGGACGGCCAGGCCCGGCGGGACGTCGGCGGACCCCACCTGGACCTGCGGTTGATCCAGGCCAACTACCTGCGAGAACCCCGGATCTCCTTCGCCACGTCCGCGCCCCGCACCGGTTTCCCCTCACCGTTCCTGCTCCAGGTCCCCGTCTCCTGGGGTCTGGGCCAGGTGGCCCTGTCCCGGCTGCTGGCCAGCGCCGAACGCGCCCGCGCCGGACTCACCGAACTCTTCCCGGCCGCCTCGCCCACCCGCGACGCCGGGGTGCGGCTGTGGCGCACCCGCGCGCTGGCCCGGGCCCTGCGGGTGTGCGAGGAGGACGAGGACCTGGGCGACGTGGTCGCCGCGCTGCACGGCCGCTACCGGATCCACGCCGGGGAGGAGACGCTGACCGACCTGTCGCTGTACCGCTCGGTACCGCCGCCCCCGCGCACCGAACCCGAACCGGTGGAGGTGTCGGCCCCGCCTCCGCGGGCCGGGGCTGGGGAGCACGGGTCAGGGCGGGAGGGTGCCGGAGCAGGCGCCGCGCGGTCCGGCGGGTGGCTGCGCTCGGGATGGGAGCGGGCCCGCCAGCGGCTGCGCCGCGAGCGCGGTTGACCGCCTCCCGGGGTCCGACCGCGACCGGGCAGATGGGGGAAGACATCGACCAGGAGAGCGGGCGGACCCCGCCGGACGCCCCGCATCCCGAGGATGACCGAGGGCGACACGGCCAGTACTCAAGGTACCGGACGCCGTACGTGCCACGGGCACGCCGCCTGTGCGACGTGCCCGTGGCATCCGTTGCCCGTTGGTGCGGCGCGGCCCGGGGCCGCCCCGCGCGGCCGGTCGCGCCGGGCCACCGCCGCGCGGTCCCCGACCGGGAACCGGGCTCACCGCCTCGACGCCTCACCGCCGTGCGAGCGAGCGACCCCTCAGCTGACGGCGGAGATCGACTCCAGGAGCTGCTCGCGCAGGGCGTCGCTGACCGGAGCCGACCCGGTCTCCTCGGAGGCGGCCGACTGACCCTCCGGGCTCACCACGTAGCGCAGGAAGGACTTGACCCGCTCGGCCTCGGCGTCGTCGGGGTAGTCCAGGCACACGACCTCGTAGCTGACCAGGACCAGCGGGTAGCTGCCCGCCTCGGTCGTGCCGTAGTTCAGGTCCAGTGCCAGGTCGTACTCGCTGGGGTTGTCCTCGCGCTGCGGGGACTCGGCGACCACCTGGGCGGCGGCCTCGGGGGAGATCTCCACGAACTCGCCGCCGACGCCGATGTCCACCGTGGACATGCCGTGCACGTGCGACATCTCCACGTAGCCGATGGACCCCTCGGCGCGCTCGACGGTGTCGGCGATACCGCTGTTGCCCTGCGCCGACTCGCGCGGGGTGAGCGGCCACTGCCCGCTCGGCTCGTGCGGCCAGGCGTCGGCCGCCGCGGCGCCGAGGTAGTTGGTGAAGTTCTCCGTGGTTCCCGAGTCGTCGGAGCGGTTGACCGGGGTGATCGCCATGTCCGGCAGGTCCGCGTCCGGGTTGTCCTCGGCGATCTCGGGGTCGTTCCAGCGCGTGATCTCCTGGTTGAAGATCTTGGCCAGCGTCTCCGGACGCAGGTTCAGCGAGTCCACGCCCTCCAGGTTGAACACCACCGCGATCGGGATCACGTAGGCGGGCAGGTTGACCACGTCCGAGCCGCCGCACCGCTCCCTGGCGTCGGCGTTCTCGTCCGGGTCCATCGCCGCGTCGGTCCCGGCGAAGGCCACCGCGCCGTCGATGAACTGGCTGCGCCCGCCGCCCGAACCGATCGAGTTGTAGTAGACGCGCGCGTCGTCGCAGGCCGACTGGTAACCGGCGATCCAGGTCGTCATCGCGTTCTCCTGGGCGCTGGAACCGGCTCCCGAGAGGCTGCCGGAGAAGCACTCCAGGCCCTCGGGAACCTCCGGCGCGGCGCTGTCCGGAACGGCCTGGTCGCTGCCGCAGGCGGTCACTGCCAGCAGCAGGCCGGCCAGCGCGGCCGACGCGGCCCCCCTGGAGGCTCCGCTGTGGCGGAGGACGCCGGTCTTGGTGCGCTTGTTGGACGGGAGCACGACTGCTTCTATCCCCTTCGTCGGTGTCGGTGGTCCTGGTCTGCGTTCACCGCCGCGCGTCCCCGAACGGGAGCGTCGTCGCTGGTGATGGAGCACCGCCGAAGAATTTAACCATCGGCGGACCGCCATCCCCAAGGCGACCCCCTGTGGCACGGCGCTCACACGGACCGGCGTGCATGACACGCGGACGGTACGGGCACGGGTAGGTGCGTGATGAGCACGCACGACACGTCCACCGCTCCGACGTCAACCTACCGCCTCCAACTGCGCCCCGGGTTCACCCTTGAGGACGCCGCGGACCTGCTCGACTACCTGGACCGCCTGGGAACCGGGGCGGTCTACCTGTCCCCCATACTCGCCGCGGCGCCGGGCTCCCAGCACGGCTACGACGTGGTCGACCCCACCCGGGTCTCGCCCGAACTGGGCGGGGACGCCGCCCGCGAGGCCCTGGCCGCCAAGGCGCACGAACTGGGCCTGGGCGTGGTCGCCGACATCGTCCCCAACCACCTGTCCGTGGTCCGCGCCGACGCCAACCGCTGGTGGTGGGACGTCCTCGCCCACGGGCGGGACTCGGTGTACGCGCGCTGCTTCGACATCGACTTCGACGCCGGGCCCCTGCTCATCCCCGTACTGGGCGACGACGGCGACGGCGGGCGGGCCGCCCTGGCCGACCTCGCCCTCGCCGACGGCTGCCTGGTCTACCACGACAAGCGCTACCCGCTCGCCCCCGGCACCCACGAGCCCGGCGACCCGGTCGACCGGGTGCACGAGCGCCAGCACTACCGGCTGGTGTCCTGGCGGCGCGGCGACAGCGAACTCACCTACCGCCGGTTCTTCGACGTCAGCGAGCTGGCCGCCGTACGGGTGGAGGAACCCGGCGTCTTCGACGCCACCCACGCCGAGATCCTGCGCTGGGCCGAACTCGGCCAGCTCGACGGGCTGCGGGTGGACCACGTGGACGGGCTCACCGACCCCGGCGGTTACCTGCGCCGCCTCACCGAGCGCTTCGGCGGCTGGGTGGTGGTGGAGAAGGTCCTCGCCCCCGGCGAGAGCCTGCCCCAGTCCTGGCCGGTCGCCGGGACCACCGGGTACGACGCCCTGCGCGAGGTCTGCGGGGTGTTCGTCGACCCCTCCGGTGAGGCCGATCTCACCACCCTCGCCCTCGACCAGGGAGTGGAGGTGGACGTCGACGAGGCCGACCTGCGGGCCCGCCGCCACGCCGCCACCGAGCTGCTGCGCGCCGAGGTGCGGCGGATCGCCGCCCTGCTGCCGCCCCGCCCGGACCGGGGACGGGAGACCCCCTCCCCCGAGGCGGTGCGCCGCCGCGAGGAGGCCGTCGCCGAGCTGCTGTGCGCCTTCGACGTGTACCGCTCCTACCTGCCCGAGGGGGAGCGCGACTGGGCCCGGGCCGTGGAGACCGCCGCCGGGCGCCGCCCCGACCTGGCCCACGACCTGGAGGCCGTCGACCTGCGGGTGCGCCGCGACCCCCGGGGCGAGGCCGCGCGGCGCATCCAGCAGACCAGCGGGATGGTCGTGGCCATGGGCACCGAGAACACCGCCTTCTACCGCACCACCAGGTTCGTCGCCCTCAACGAGGTGGGCGGGGACCCCGCCGACTTCGCCGTCGCACCCCGGGAGTTCCACGACGGCGCGGCCCGCCGCGAGGCCGCCCGGCCGCACACCATGACCACCCTGTCCACGCACGACACCAAGCGCTCCGAGGACGTGCGCGCCCGACTGGCCGCCCTCACGGAGGTGGCCGAGCCCTTCGCCGAGGCCGTGCGCCGCTGGACCGGGCGGTGCGCCCTGCCCGAACCCGCACTCAACCTGCTGGGCTGGCAGACCCTGGTCGGCGCCTGGCCGATCGGGGAGGAGCGCCTGGCCGACTACCTGCTCAAGGCCGCCCGGGAGGCGCGGCTGGGCACCTCCTGGACCGGGCCGGACCCCGACTTCGAGGACCGCGTCCGCTCCTGGCCCGCGCGGGTGCTGGACGACACGGTCCTGTGCGGCGAGGTGATCTCCGTGGTGGAGTCGGTGCGCGAGGCCGGGTGGAGCAACTCCCTGGGCCAGAAGGCCGTGCAGCTGCTGGGCCCGGGCGTCCCGGACCTGTACCAGGGCACCGAGCTGTGGGACATGTCCCTGGTGGATCCCGACAACCGCAGGCCCGTGGACCACCAGGCCCGCGCGGACCTGCTGACCCGGATCGAGGACGGGTGGCGCCCGCCGCTGGACGCCACCGGCGCGGCCAAGCTCCACCTGGTCCGCACGTGCCTGCGCGCGCGCCGCGAGCTGCGCCCCTCGGGGTACCTGCCGCTCACCGCCTCCGGTCCGGCCCGGGAGCACGCCCTGGCCTTCGCGCGGACCTCGGCCGGAGCCGACCGGCCCGACCTGGCGGTGATCGCCACCCGGCTGCCGATCGGGCTGGCCGACGCGGGGGGCTGGGCGGACACGGTCGTGGCGCTGCCCTCGGGGCCGGGAGCGTGGACCGAACGGCTCACGGGCCGGACCGTGGCGCCCGACAGCGCCGACGGGCTCACCCTGGCGCACCTGGCCGAGGTCCTCGACCGGTACCCGGTGGCGGTCCTGACCCGGGAGTGAGGGGTGCCGTTCCGGGCAGCGGCGCACGACGGCGGTCGTCCCTGCCCAGGCTGGCGGGGGCGACCGCGGTCGGGGACCGGCGGGCGGTGCGGTGCCGCCGCAGGCAGGGGACCGCCGTCCACCGGGAGGACGGTCCGCGCCGCACAGCGGCACGGAGCGGCCGGAGGAGACCGGACCGGAGGGGCCGGGGCGTCGCGGCGCGGCGCCCCGACCTGGCCGGAGCGCGGGTAGGCTTGCCGCGATCATGGCGCGCACGAACACCCCACACACCACCGGTCCCCGACTCCGCATGCCCGCGGCCGTCGCGGCGGCCCTGGCCTGCCCCTCCTGCGGACGCGGGCTCGACCAGGGCGAGCGCGGGCTCTCCTGCGGCGCCGGGCATAGCTTCAACGTGGCCCGGGAGGGGTACGCGAGCCTGCTCACCGGGGCCACGCCGCCGGGGACGGGTGACAGCCGGGAGATGGTCGCCGACCGCCTCCGGTTCCAGGAGGCGGGGCACCACGACCCGATCTCCGACGCGCTGGCCGCCGCCCTGGCCCGCGAGCTCACCGCGTCCGCGCCGCTGGTCGCCGACATCGGCGGCGGGACCGGACACCACCTGACCCGCGTGCTGGAGGCCCTGCCCGGTGCCGTGGGGCTGACCGCCGACGCCTCCAAGTTCGCCGCCCGCAAGGCGGCCAGGGCGCACGAGCGAGGCGGCGCCGTGACCGCCGACGCCTGGCGGGGCCTGCCGCTGCGCGACGGCTCCGCGGACGCCCTGCTCAACGTGTTCGCGCCGCGCAACGCCGCCGAGTTCCACCGCGTCCTGCACGCCGACGGGGTGCTGCTGGTCCTCGCCCCCGCCGCCGACCACCTCGCCGAACTGCGCGGGCCGCTGGGCCTGCTGGAGGTGGACCCGCGCAAGGACGAGCGCCTCGCCGACGCGCTGCACGGACACTTCGCCCCCGCCGGGACCGAGGACCTGCGCTTCACCATGGACCTGGACCACGCCGACGCCGCGACCGTCGTCGGTATGGGGCCCAGCGCCCGCCACATCGACGCCGGGGACCTGCGGGCCCGCATCGCCGCCCTGCCCGAACCGACGGAAGTCACGGCGTCGGTGCGCCTGCACGCCTACCGCCCGCGCCGCTGAGCGAAACGGGCGGGTCCGGGCAACACCGACAGCCGCGGGTGACGGACGCGGGAGCCGGGTAGACCACCCTCCGTGAGCGAAGCCCAGACGACCCCGACCACGTCCGACGCCCTCGCCGCCCCCGCCGTCCCGGGGGTCGGCGCCCGCGGCGACTTCGCCGTGTGGGCGCCCCACCGCGAACGCGTCCGCCTGCGCCTGTACGGCACCGCGGAGCACGGGAGCACGGGGGAGCGCGACGTCGCCATGCGGCTCGACGACGACGGCTGGTGGCGCGTCCGGGTCGCAGACGCCGGACCCGGCACCGAGTACGCCTACCTCCTGGACGACGACCCCCAGCCCCTGCCCGACCCCCGCTCGCTCCACCAGCCCCACGGCGTCCACGGACCCAGCCGCGTCCACGACCACGCCGCCTTCGACTGGACCGACGCCGCCTGGACCGGACGCCCCCTCGCGGGCGCCGTCGTCTACGAACTCCACGTGGGCACCTTCACCCCCCAGGGCACCTTCGCCGCCGTCGCCGACCACCTCGACCACCTGGTCGGCCTCGGCGTCACCCACGTCGAACTCATGCCGGTCAACGCCTTCGACGGCACCCACGGCTGGGGCTACGACGGGGTCCTGTGGGCGGCCGTCCACGACCCCTACGGCGGTCCCGACGCCCTCAAGGCCCTCGTCGACGCCTGCCACCGCCGCGGCCTGGCCGTCCTGCTGGACGTGGTCTACAACCACCTGGGACCCTCGGGCGCCTACATGCCCCGCTTCGGCCCCTACTTCTCCGGCGAGAACGCCTGGGGCCCCTCCCTCAACCTGGACGGGCCCGACTCCGACCCGGTCCGCCGCACGGTCCTGGACAACGCCCTGGACTGGCTGCGCCACTACCACCTGGACGGACTGCGCCTGGACGCCGTGCACGCCCTGCGCGACGACCGCGCCACCCCGCTGCTGGCCGAACTCGCCGAGGAGGTCGACGCCCTCGCCGCCGCCCTGGGCCGACCGCTGTCCCTCGTCGCCGAGTCCGACCGCAACGACCCCCGCACCGTCCTGCCCCGCGAGGCGGGCGGCCTGGGCATGACGGCCCAGTGGTCCGACGACCTCCACCACGCCCTGCACGTCGCCCTCACCGGGGAGACCCACGGCTACTACGCCGACTTCGCCGACCCCGGGGCACTGCCCGCCGCGCTCACCCGCGTGTTCTGGCACGCGGGCACCCGGTCCAGCTTCCGCGGCCGCACCCACGGCGCTCCCGTGGACACCGCGCGCGTCCCCGGCAGCCGCTTCCTGGCCTACCTGAGCACGCACGACCAGATCGGCAACCGCGCGCGGGGCGACCGCATGGGCGAACACCTGTCTCCGGGCCTGCTCGCCTGCGGCGCCGCGCTCGTGCTCTGCTCCCCCTACACCCCCATGATCTTCATGGGGGAGGAGTGGGCGGCCACCACGCCCTGGCCGTTCTTCGCCTCCTTCACCGACCCCGACCTGGTCAGGGGCGTGCGTGAGGGCCGCCGCCGCGAGTTCGCCGCCCTGGGGTGGGCCGAGGAGGAGATCCCCGACCCCATGGACCCGGCCACCCGCGACGGCGCGGTCCTGGACTGGTCCCAGCCCGGACGCGAACCGCACGGGCTGGTCCTGGACACCTACCGGGCGCTCATCGCCCTGCGGCGCGTGGAACCGGAGCTGGCCGACCCGCGCCTGGACCGCTTCGCGGTCGAGGTGAGCGGGGGCGGACGCCAGCTCGTCCTGGTCCGGGGAAGCCTGCGGGTGGTGTGCAACCTGGACGCCGACGGCGCCGGGGTGGAGTTGGACGCGGCCCCGCGCGAACTCCTGCTCGCCAACGGTGAGCCCAGGACCACGGGGACCACCGTCACCGTGCCGGGGGAGTGCTTCGCCGTCCTGCGGGTGTAGCCGCCCGGGCGGGGGCGCGGTGGCGTGTTCTCGCGCGGCCCGCCCGGGAACGCCGGAACGTCACCGCGGCGCCCTACCCTCGGTACGGCCCGCGACCCCACGACGGAAAGGCCGCCCATGAGCGAGGACGCCTGGACACTCGACCAGAGCTTCGAGGCGCACAACGGAACCGTGCGCTGGGCCCGGTTCGGGGACGGGGACCCTGTCGTGCTCATGCACGGCACGCCCTTCTCCTCCCGCGTCTGGCGTCACGTCGCCCGCGCCCTGAGCGCCCGGTACACCGTCCACGTGTGGGACATGCCCGGCTACGGGGCCTCGGCCAAGCACGAGGGGCAGGACGTGTCGCTGGCCGCACAGCAGGCCGCGTTCACCGCCCTGCTCGACCACTGGGGGCTGGAGCGCCCCGCCGTGGTGGCGCACGACTTCGGCGGTGCCGTGGCCCTGCGCTCGGCCGTCCTGGACGGGGCGGCCTACGACCGCCTGGCCCTGGTCGACGCCGTCAGCGTCCGCCCCTGGGGCAGCGACTTCTTCCGCCTCGTCAACGCCAACGCCGGCGTGTTCGCCGCGCTGCCCCCGCACCTGCACGAGGCGCTGGTGCGCGCCTACGTCTCCTCCGCCGCGCACCGCGAGCTCCGGACCGCCGTCCTGGACGCGCTCGTGCGCCCCTGGCTCGGGGCGGACGGCCAGCCCGCGTTCTACCGGCAGATCGCCCAGGCCGACGAGCGCCACACCGCCGAGGTCGAGGACTCCTACGCCGACCTCGACCTGCCGGTGCTGGTGGTGTGGGGCGAGGAGGACACCTGGCTGCCCCTGGACCGCGGCCGACGGCTCGCCGCCGCGATCCCCGGGGCGCGGTTGCGCGTCCTGCCCGGGGCCGGACACCTCGCCCAGGAGGACGCACCGGCCGAGCTGACCGCCGCCCTCCTGGACTTCCTGGGCTGAGGGGACCGGGCCGGTCAGCCGACCGGCCCGGTGAACACCATCTCCTCGCCGTCGTGGCGGACGACGATCCGCAGCTCCTCGCTCCCGGGCGCGACGTCGCACTCCATCGGGAAGGCGTAGGAGCCCGCCTCGGTCTCACCGAGGGTGATCTCGCCCTCGGCGGCCGTCTCGGCTCCTCCCGCCTCGCACACGGTCTCGAACTCGCCGAAACCGAGCACCCGTCCCAGGTCCGGCACCTCCACCTCCAGGGTGAAGTCCGCCCGACCGTCTCCGGAGAAGGAGACGTCGTCCACGGTGTAGACGACGTCGGCCTCTCCGAAGAACTCGTGCTCGTAGGCGCCCACGGGGTGGGCGACGCGGTACGACTCGTCGAAGACCCGCGACGACTCCTGCGCCGCGCATCCGAGCACGGGCAGCACGAGGACGAGTGACAGGGGAAGCAGAAGAGGGGTGCGCATGCGCCCAGAATAGGGCGAAACGTACCCGTGTCGGACGCCCGTCCGCCCGACGCGGCCGGGCGTGCGCGTGGCGGTCGCGTGACGTGCGGCCTCAGCCCTCCAGCGCCCGGAAGACCTCCAGCCACTGCTTCGGATCCACGTGCCCGACGGGGGTACCCGCCGCGACCCCAGCGCGGGCCAGCGCCCGGTCCATCCGCCGGGCGGGATGGGCGCGGCGCAGCGACGCCCCCAGCGACCCGCCCGCGCCCCCGAAGCCCAGATCCACCAGGCGCCGGTAGCCGCTCATCCGCCCCGGGTCCACCAGGGGCGTTCGGCGCCTGCGCAGCACCAGGATGCCCGCATCCACCCGCGGCACCGGCCGGAACCGCCGCCGGTCGATCCGCCCGGCCAGCGACCACGACCACTCCGGCCAGGTCAGCACGGTCAACCGGCTCCACCGACCGAACCCGCCGGTGCGCTTGCGCGCGTACTCCAGCTGGGTGACGAGCGTGGCCGAGGCCAGGCCCCGCGCGCCCAGGCACCAGCGCACGATGTCCGCGGTGCGCGCGTAGGGGATGTTGCCCACCAGGTGGAACTCGCCCCGCGGCGGGCGCACCCGGGTGAAGTCGGCCCGCACCACCCGCACCCCGCTCCCGGGGTCGCGGTAGCGCGCGGAGAGCCGCTCGGCCAGGCGCGGGTCGATCTCGTAGGCCAGGACCCCGCGGGAGGCCGGGGCGAGGAAGCGGGTGAGGGCGCCCTCACCCGGTCCCACCTCCACCACCAGGTCGGCGGGGCCGACACCGGACACCGCCACCACGCGGCGGGCCGTGCCGGGGTCGGCCAGGAAGTTCTGGGAGAGGCGGCGCCGGTCGTCACCGGCACCCGTGCGGGGAGAACGTTCGGTACGTGCCACGGAAGGTCCGTTCCAGCCACCCTGCGGTGGCCGACGAGGACGGGCGGCACGGACGGGCGCGCCACGCGGCGCGCGACAGCGAAGAGGAGGTCCGGGCGGCCCGTCCGAGGGAAGAAGGGACGCGACTGTGCCTGGACCGGAGGGTCACACGGGAGAAGAGGTGTCGTCCGCGGTTGCCGCCGCGCCGTCGGCGCGCGGTCGGGGACACGCGCGCGACGCGGACGGCGGAGGCTTCCGGCGGGCCGGACGGACCCCGTGGGCGGGGTCCGCGGCGGCGGACTACCGGCCCGGGCGCGGGGACCGGGGCCGGACGACGTGGGTGTGGCAGCTCACCGGCCAGGCGTGGGCCCGGCGGGTGATCGCCTGGAAGCAGCACATGGCGACCAACCTAGGAGCCCTCCCACGGCGGCGGCAACCGGTTTTCCCGGCGGCGGGCGCGCCCGAAAAGGGTTCGCCTCCCCCAGACCGACAACACCATAATCGCCCCCATGCCCGACTTCACGGACTTCGACACCCGCCACTACCGCACCGTCGACGTGGCCACCGGCTACGACGGCTGGTCCAGCACCTACGAGGGCTCCGTCCTGGACGCCATGGACCTCGCCCTCCTGGACGGCCTCACCGTGCCCGACTGGTCGGCCGTCGCCCGCGCCGCCGACCTGGGCTGCGGCACAGGGCGCACCGGCTCGTGGCTGCGCGGCCGCGAGGTCGGGCGGGTGGACGGCGTCGACCTCAGCTCCGGCATGCTGGCGCTGGCCGAGAAACGCGGCGCCCACGACAGCCTCACCCGGGGCGACGTGCGCGACACCGGACTGCCCGGCGCAGCCTACGACCTGGTCATCGCCTCCCTGATCGACGAGCACCTGCCGGACCTGGGGCCCTTCTACGCCGAGGCCCGGCGGCTGGTCCGGCCCGGGGGGACCTGCGTACTGGTCGCCTACCACCCGCAGTTCTCGATGGTCTCGGGGATGCCGACCCACTACACCGACGCCTCCGGCGAGGACATCGCCATCGCCACCCACGTCCACCTCATCAGCGACCACGTGCGCGCCGCCTCGGCGGCCGGATGGCGGCTGGCCGAGATGTCGGAGGGCACCGTGGACGACACCTGGGTGGCGGCCAAGCCCAAGTGGGAGAGGTTCCGGGGCCACCCGATCTCAGCGGCCTTCGTGTGGACCGCCTTCTGACGCGGTGACCGGAGAGGTGCACCGGGACCTCCCCCTCCGCCGTGATCTTGTGCCTACAGCGCGCCTCGGCGCTCCAACCTCGCCACAGGTACAGGACCATCCGTGTTTGGACGCCTCCGGCCCCACCGGTGACTTCTCCGGCCGGACCGCTAGCGCAGCAGGACCTCCCGCCACATCCCGCGGTTGCGCTCGACGTACTCCGACGCCGGTCCCCAGTGGTCGGCGTGCCCCTCCGCGTGCAGGCGCGCCCACGGCTGCTCGCCTGTCCGGGCCCCCTCCGTCAGCAGGTCGTACATGCCGCGCACGCGTTGCAGGACCGCGTCGGGCAGCTCACGGCGCTGGTCCCCGTCGCACCCGTACCCGTCGGCCAGGGCGCGCAGCCGCCGCGCGTCGCGCCGGGGGTCCCCGCCCTCGTGCAGCGGCACGAACCCGTGCGCGGCGTATCCGAGGTCGCCCATGCGCGTGCCCGGTCCGGCGCCGTCCCAGTCCACGAAGGTCCAGGCGTCGCCGTCGCGCACCAGGTTCCACGGCGCCAGGTCGTTGTGGCAGACGAGCTCCTCGCGCTCGTGCGGGATGGGCACCTCCCACACCGGTTCCCCGTGGGGCCGGTACCCGGCGGTCAGGTCGTGGAGACGGCGGATCGTTCCGCCCAGTCGACGCAGATCCCCCGGCGTCATCGGCGCCATCCGGTCCGCCATCGTCCCCGGCACGTACCCGAGCACCTGGCGGCCGCGCTCGTCCCTGCCGAGCGGGGGAGGGGACGCCTCGTAGCCGCGCACGTGCAGGTATTCGAGCAGGAGCAGCACGGAGGGGGAGGAGCGCCGCCACGGTTTGCGCACGGTCCGGCCCACGCGCACCACCTGGTCGGCGACGTTGCCGCCCTCCAGCACCTCTTCTTCGGGTGGGGTCATGGTCCCCCATGCTTCACGGCGCGGCCGGGGGAGTCCACCGCTTTTCAACGGTCCCCGTCGGCCCCTCGGTCCCCGTCGGCCCCTCGGTCCCCGTCGGCCCCTCGGTCCCCGTCGGCCCCTCGGTCCCCGTCGGCCCCTCGGTCCCCGTCGGCCCCTCGGTCCCCGTCGGCCCCTCGGTCCCCGTCGGCCCCTCGGTCCTCGTCGGCCCGGTGCTCCGCGGCGGCCAGGGCGGCGTCGTCCAGCCGGGCCAGCCCGATGAGCAGACCCAGAGACAGCAGACCCATGGTCGCGAACACCCAGGTCAGGCCGAGGAACTCCGCGACGAGGCCGCCCGCCGCGGCGCCCAGCGGCATGGTGCCCCAGGCCAGCAGCCGGTAGGCGCTGTTCACCCGGCCGAGCAGGGGGTCGGGGGTGATCCGCTGGCGCAGCGACACCGTGATGACGTTCCACACCGCGATCCCCACTCCGCCCACGAAGAAGCCGGCCGCGACCAGGACGGGACCGGCGGTCACCGCGGGCAGGCCGACGAGCACGGCGAAGGTGAGCACGCTGATCCGCAACGACCAGGACCGCCCCAGCAGGGCCTCGACCCGCCCGGCGCACAGGGCGCCGACCACGCTGCCCGCCGCGACGGCGGTCATGAGCAGTCCGTAGGCGGGCTCGGACAGGCCCATGGCCGAGCCCGGGCCCACCGCGAAGAGGACGAAGACGGTGAAGGCCGCACTCGTGCCGAAGTTGCTGACGCCCACCATCGCCGCGAACGAGCGCAGGATCCGGTCGCGCCACAGGAAGCGCAGTCCCTCGGCGATGTCGGCGCGCAGGGTGGCGGGCGCGGCCCGCTCGGGCCGGAACCGGCCGCGTACCAGCAGCAGCGCGCCCACCGCGACCAGCCACAGCGCCGCCGGTGCGGTGAACGCCGCGGCCGTGCCCACCGCCACCAGAAGGCCGCCCAGGGGAGGCCCGAGGAACTGGTTCGCGGTCAGCTCGGCGGCGTGCAGCCGCCCGTTGGCCCGGGGGAGCCGGCCGCGGCCGACCACCTGGGGCAGGATCGACTGGGCCGAGGTGTCGTAGAGGGTCTCGGTGACCCCGACGCACAGCGCCACCGCGTAGAGCAGCCAGACCGACCCCAGGTCCAGGGCCAGGGACAGCGCCAGGACGCCGAGCAGCAGCGCCCGGGCGAGATTGGCGCAGAGCATCGTCCGGCGCCGGTCGAGCCGGTCGGCCAGGGCGCCCGCCGGGAGCGCGAAGAACAGCCACGGAAGGGTCAGCGCGAGGGTCACCCCGGCGATGAGGGCGGGGGAGTCGGTGAAGCGCAGCGCCACCAGCGGCAGCGCCGTCTTCAGGACGCCGTCGGCGAGGTTGGACAGGGCCGAGGAGGTCCACAGGTTCCAGAAGGCGGCCCCCAGCGGAGCGGGGCGCGGTACCGGCGGGGGAGCGGCGTGCAGGGGGGCGTCGTCCGTCATGTGATCGAGAATGGCAGATCGATTGAGAAAAGCCAATCGATTCCTCGAAGATCGACCGGGACCCGGCCGTTGTTACCCTCGGCTCATGGCAGAACCGGAACAGAGCGGGACCGCGCCCCGCCCGCGCACGCGACGACCGGCCACGGTCCAGGAGGCCAAGGCCCTGGCCCACCCGCTGCGGGTGCGCATCCTGCGGCTCTGCCTGACCAGGGAGCTCACCAACAAGGAGTTGGCCGACCGCCTGGAGGTCACCCCGGGCACGGTCCTCTACCACGTCCGCCAGCTCGTGGACGCGGGCCTGCTGCTGCCCGCGCCCGTGCGCACCGGAACCAGCGGCGCGCTGGAGAAGCCCTACCGCGCCACAGGGGAGACCTGGTGGCTGGACGGGCCCCTCCTGGACACCGACACCGGTTCCGCCGTCGCGCCGGTGGAGGCCTTCCAGCAGGAGCTGAGCGAGGCCGGACCGGAGTCGGTGCGCACCTACTCGCGCTTCGTGCTGCACCTGTCCGACGAGGAGGTGGCGGAGCTGGACCGCCGCGTCCTCGCCGTCCTGGACGAGTACGTGGCCACCGACGGCCAGCGCTCGGACCGGCCCGTCTACGCCGGGGCGTTCCTGCTGCACCGTCCCGCCGACTGAGCGGCGCGCGGGGCCGGGCCGCTCCACCCCTCGCTGTTCCTGCGGCGCGACCGGCGCAAGCGGCCGGGAGGGCCCTACCGGGCCGGAGGGGCGCGGGCCCGGGTCCGTGTCCGGCCGAGGCCGAATGTTTGATTCCTGCGGGTAACGGTCAACTTACTTAGGGTGAATGTCCGGCGCCTGTCAGGAGGCACAGCTTGCCCGCTCGACACACCGCCGCCCGACCCCGGCGACCCCGGATCCTGGACGTCACCCTGCGCGACGGCGGCTACCTCAACGACTGGCGCTTCACCGACGCCACCGTGCGCGAGCACGCCAAGGTCCTCGGCGAGGTGGGCGTGCCCTACGTGGAGGTCGGCTACATCAGCGACGACCCCGGGCGCGAACCCACGCTCCGATGCACGCCCGACCTGCTGCGCCAGGTCGGCGAGGACGCCGGACGAGCCCGTGTGGTCGCCATGCTCGGTGTGAACGGCAGGAGCCCGGACGAGGTCGCAGCCCTGCTGCGGCCCCGCGCCGAGGTCCTCGACGTGGTCCGCCTGACCTGTCCCGTGGAGAGGCTGGAGCACGTGCTCGCCGCGGCGGAGGCCGTGCGCGCCACCGGCGTCACCTGCTCGCTCAACCTCATCAGCGTCACCGCACACGAACCCGGAGAGCTGGCCGCCGCGGCCGAGCGCGTCGCCCGGGCGGGCGTCGCCGACTGGCTCTACCTGGCCGACTCGCGGGGCGCCCTTGTGCCCGAGCACGCCGCCGAGCTCTTCGCCGGGGTGCGGGCCGCCTGGCCCGGTCTGGCGGGCTTCCACGGCCACGACAACCTCGGCCACGCGGTCGCCAACTCCCGGATCGCGCTGGAGGCGGGTTTCGACCTCGTGGACGGCTCGCTCAACGGGTACGGCCTGGGCGGCGGCAACACCGACCTGGCCGAGGCCCTGGCCCTGGTCGGGGAGGTCGACCGCCCCCGGCTGGCCTCCCTGGCCGAGCGCGTGGCGGCGGAGATGCCCCCGCCGCCGCCCTTCCAGCACCTGTATCCCCTGACCGGCTGGCGCAATCTGGAGCAGGAGTGGGCCCCCGACGTCTGGGAGGCCCACGGCGAGAACGCCGGGGAGTTCCTGCGCGGCCTGGCCTGGAAGCGCTACAAGGGAGTCGAGGAGGTCCTGGGCGACGCGTCGGCTCCCCGGCCCTGAACGCCCGGTCGGCGTGCCCGCGGACCCGCCCGGCGAGGCCCGCGCCGGGCGCGCCGGAGACACCGGCCAGGCGCGGACCGCGTCGGCGGCGCCGCCCGAGCCCGTGCCGCGGCCGCGCACGAACCCCACCACCCCGGGAGGAACGGTTTGACCCAGCCCGTCCGCTGCCTCGTGCTCAACGACCGGCATCCCCTTCCCACCGACACCCTGGACCACCTGTCCGGCGCGCTGGAGGCGCACTGGGTCCAGACCGCCGACGGCGACCTGGACCCGGCCGAGGAGTTCCGGCGCCACCCGGACACCCGGGTCCTGGTCACCACCTACACGGACCTGGGCGCGGAGAACCTGCGCCTGCTGCCCGAGCTGGAACTGGTCGTGGCCACCACCACGGCCGTGGAGTACGTGGACCTGGAGCACTGCCGCGAGCGCGGCGTGGCCGTGTGCAACACCGCCGGGTACACCGGCGCCGCCGTGGCCGAGCACGCCGTCGCGCTCATGATGGCCGTGGCCAAGAGCGTCGTGCCGGTCCACGCGCGCGTCCGCTCGGGCGACCTGCTGTGCGCGGGGGAGCAGGCCATGGAACTCTCGGGCGGGACCGCGGGGATCGTCGGCATGGGCGGCATCGGCGCGGGGGTGGCGCGCATGGTGCGCGGCCTGGGCATGGAGGTCGTCCACACCAACCGCAGCCCGCGCCGGGTCGAGGGCTCCGTCCAGGTGGAGCTGCACGAGCTCCTGTCGGCGTCCGACGCGGTCTTCCTCACCCTGCCGCTCGACACCGCGACACACGGCCTGCTGGGCGCGGCGGAACTCGCCCTGATGAAGCCCTCGGCGGTCCTGGTGAGCATCTCACCCAACGAGGTCGTCGACTCGGGGGCGCTGACGGAGGCGCTGCGCGCGGGTCGCCCGCGCGGCGCGGGGCTGGACCTGGTCGGCGAGCGCAACCCCTACCCGCCGCTGGACAACCTGGTGCTCAGCTCCCGCTTCGCCGCCAACACCCGCGAGTGCCAGGAGCGGCGCCGGCAGGTGTGGGCGGGCACGGTGACGGCCTTCGTCGAGGGCCGCGGGCTGCCGCACCGGATCGTGTGAGGAGGGGCGGGCCGGGCGGCCTGCGCTCGCCCGGTCCGCCCCCGACGGACCTGGTCCTACCGGCCGGTCACCCGCACCGGGGTCTCGTCCAGGGAGTCGTCGCGCGTCTCACGGCTGATCAGCAGCGCCACCAGGGTGATCGCGCCGACCAGGACCAGGTAGCCGCCGACCCAGTTCAGTCCCAGGGTGCCCGCCAGCCAGGTCGCGATGTAGGGGGCGAACGAGGCGCCCAGCAGACCCGCGAGGTTGTAGGCCACCGAGGCGCCGGTGTAGCGCACCTTGGTCGGGAACAGCTCCGGCAGCACGGCGGCCATCGGGCCGAAGGTCAGGCCCATCAGGCTCAGCCCCACGATGAGGAAGGCCAGCACGCCGACCGTGCCGCCGCCGCCCATCAGCGGGCCCATGGCGAAGCCGAAGACGATGATCGCGACGGTGACCCAGACCAGGACCGGCTTGCGGCCGAACCGGTCGGCGAGCAGGCCCGCGACGGGGGTGAACACCCCGAAGAACACCACGCCCACCATCAAGAACACCAGGAACTGCGACCGGTCGTAGCCCAGGCCCGCCACCGGGTCGGTGCCAAAGCCGAGCGAGAACACGGTCATCAGGTAGAACAGCACGTAGGTGGCGAGCATGATCAGCGTGCCCAGCACCACGGCGGGCCAGTTGGTGCGGAACACCTCCACCATCGGCGCCTTGACCCGCTCGCCCGAGGCGACGATCTTGGCGAAGGCCGGGGTCTCGTGCAGGGTCAGGCGGACCCACAGGCCGATCACGATCAGCAGGGTCGAGAGCAGGAACGGCACGCGCCAGCCCCAGGCCAGGAAGGTCGCGTCGCTCATGAACTGGCTCAGGATCAGGAACACGCCGTTGGCGAGGAAGAACCCGATCGGCGCGCCCAGCTGCGGGAACGAGCCGTAGAAGCCGCGCCTTCCGGGAGGGGCGTTCTCGGTGGCCAGCAGGGCCGCCCCGCCCCACTCCCCGCCCAGGCCCAGGCCCTGGCCGAAGCGGCACACCGCCAGCAGCAGCGGGGCCAGGACGCCCACCTGCGCGTAGGTGGGCAGCAGGCCGATGCCGACGGTGGCGATGCCCATGGTCAGCAGCGAGGCCACCAGGGTGGCCTTGCGCCCGATGCGGTCGCCGAAGTGGCCGAACACCCAGGAGCCGATGGGGCGGGCCACGAAGGCGATGGCGAAGGTGGCCAGCGACTGGAGCCGCGCCGCCAGCATGTCGCCCTCGGGGAAGAACAGCGCGGGGAAGACCAGGACCGCGGCCGTCGCGTAGATGTAGAAGTCGTAGAACTCGATGGACGTCCCCACGAGGCTGGCCGTGAGGACCCTCCTCTTGGGATTGGTCGGTGGTTCGGCCTCTTCTGGTGCGCGTGGGGCGACGTCCGTCATGGGACTTCTTTCCAGGTCAGTGGGTGCGGATGGCTGGATGCTAACTCCGCTCGCCACTGTATGAAACATTTGTCTCACTATGTGGACGTATGTTCCCTCTGTGTCCGTCTGGGGTTTTCTGTGGGGCCGGATCTCACAGCGCCCGGGACGGACCTCAGTCCTCGGCCAGGGGCCCGGGGCGCACCACCCGCGTGCAGTTGTCCCGGAAGCGTTTGACCAGTTCCCCGTTGGGGCGGTCGCTGCGCTCCACCCACTCCCGTGCGGCCTCCTCGGTCGCCCCGCCCGCGACCTGGCGCCGGTGCAGCCTGCGCTCGCGCAGGTCGTCGTCGGCCTCCACGTACCACAGCTGCGCGAACAGCCCGCGCAGCCCGGCCCAGGGCTCCTCGTCACCCGCCAGGTAGTTGCCCTCGGTCACCACCAGCCGGGTGTGCGGCTCGACCACGTGCCGCGCGGCGACGGGCTCGTGCAGCACGCGGTCGTAGTCGGGCACGTAGACGGGGTGGTCGGTCTCGGCGAGCAGGCGGCGCACCAGGGCCGCGTACCCGTGCGCGTCGAAGGTGTCCGGCGCGCCCTTGCGGTCGCGCCGCCCCAGCCGGTCGAGCTGGGCGTTGGACAGGTGGAAGCCGTCCATGGGCAGGTACCCGGCCGTGCCCGGGCCCAGCACGCCGTTGACCCCGGCCACCAGGTGGCGGGCGAGCGTGGACTTCCCGGCGGCGGGTGCGCCGACCAGGCCGAGCACGGAACGGCGGGACCCGTCGGTGGCGGAGGCCAGGGCGAGGGCGTCTGCGACGAGCGGTTCGGACATGGGACGAGCCTACGCACCCCGGGGCGCGCAGGTTCCTACGGGTTCTGACCCGCGGTGGTCTCGTACTTGTAGCCGGTGCCGGCGTTCGACCCCCGCTACGAGTACAAGAACACGGCGGATGGGGCGGACCGGTGAACCCCTCCGGTCACCGCGTCAGGGGACGTGGCCCACGTGGGCCAGCGCCTGGCGCACCAGCACGTCCTGGCCGCCCGTCATCTCCTCGCGCAGGTGCGCGCCGGCGGCCTCCTCCGGGGTGAACCACACCAGGTCCAGGGCGTCCTGGCGGGGCTGGCAGTCGCCCGAGACCGGGACGATGTAGGCCATCGCCACCGCGTGCTGGCGGGTGTCGTGGAACGGGGTGGTCCCCGGTGTGGGGAAGTACTCGGCCACGGTGAACGGCTGCGGCGAGACGGGGACGCGCGGCAGTGCCACCGGGCCCAGGTCCTTCTCCAGGTGGCGCAGGAGGGCGTCGCGGATCCGCTCGTGGTAGAGCACGCGGCCCGAGACCACCGAGCGGTGGAAGCTGCCGTCGGGTGTGGCCCGCATGAGCAGGCCGACATGGGTCACCTGGCCCACCTCGTCCACCCGTACGGGGACCGCCTGGACGTAGAGGACGGGCATGCGGCCGCGGATGTTCTCCAGCTCCTCGGGGGAGAACCAGCCGGGCTGGGTGTCGGCGGTTTCGGTCATCGGGTGCGCGGCGGAGCGTTCCGGCCGTCGGCCGGGGCCCGCCGCTCCCTCCCTTCTCGTGGGCTGTCCCTGGGGTCGGCCCCGGGCCCGGCCCGTGGGCGCGGGCACGCGGGGATGCCGCCTGTACCGCTTCTACCGCACTCGGGCGCTGAAGGCCACGCGCGGGGGCGTGCCCGGAGTGTCCGAGAGGAGAAGTGAGGGGACGAACCCGCGGCTGCGCGCAGTGCGTCCCGTCGCCCGCCGGACGGGGTGACACGGGACTGTCCCTACAGTCACATCGGCGAGATTTCGCGGGTTTTTCTCACGGAAAGCCCCCCACGGCCTCTCTGGAGAGGTTACGATCTCGTACGCGGTTGCGTAGTGGAAAGGTTACGTCCGGTGAGAGGTGGCCCGAGTGGCGAGGAATGCCCGGTTCTCTGCCCAGGAGCGTTTCCCCTGTACGGGTGTGACGGTGGTGCCCGTCCACGGCGAGGTTGACCTCGCCACCGCCGACCGCATGCGCGATCGGCTGCTCCAGGCCGCGCACGCCTCGCGGTGCGACTGCCTGGTGGTGGACATGTCCGGGCTCGACTTCTTCGACGCGAGCGGCGTCAGCGCACTCGTGGCGGTCTACAAGAGCCTCACCCGCGAGGGGCGGCACGTGGTCCTGGCCGAGCCCGCGCCCATCGCCGCGCGCGTGCTGGAGGCGCTGGGCATGGGGCGTGTGTTCGAGATCTACCCCCTCCTGGAGATGGCGCTCACGCACACCAGCGGCCTGCGGGTCGACGGCGACCCGATCCGCAACACGGTGCCCGAACTCCCGTGACCGGGTCCCGGTTCCCGCCCCGCGCGGGGGAGGCGAACCGGGACCGCGGCTCGTGGACCCGCCCGGGATCAGGGGAGGGGCGGCCCGCCGTCGGCGCCCCGGCCGCCGTCGTCCCCCTGCCCGCCGTACACCAGGAAGGGCGCCAGCAGCTCGGGGACGGCCTCGTCCGCCCAGGCCAGGCCCTGGCCCAGCCCCACGTCACTGGCCGCGTACATCCCCTGGCCCGCCGCCGTCGTGGCGGCCACGTCGGCCAGGCCCAGCCTGCGCTGGAACGGCGAGCGGTTGATCCGCCAGCCGATCACCGCCGACCGCTCCAGGGTCACCGTGTCGCGCACCGCCATCCCCTTGCGCACCACCAGGTAGCGCGGGTGCAGCCCGTGGCCCAGGCCCCGGTAGGAGCCCACCGCGTACCAGAACGCCGCCGCCGCGATCGCCGCCGCCAGCACCGCCCACGCCCAGCTCGGCGTGACCTCCACCGTGCTCGTGGCCAGCGGCACGAGGATGATCTCCCGCTCCACCTCGTGCACCACGTCCCACCAGGCCTCGGCGATCAGCGTGTGCAGCCAGGCCAGCGCCCCGGAGAGCACCACACCCAGCACGGTGACCACCGCGGCCCGTGTGAAGCGGCGGCGCAGCGCGCTCCGGGGGTGCACGGCCAGAGCGACGTCCAGGGGCGAGTCCGGCGTGCGCATCAGGTCGGCGGCCAGCCTGCGGGCCCGCTCCCGGGGCATGGGCGGGGACAGGCGGCTCTTGGCGCTGGTCTTCTGGTCGTCCGCCGCGGCCAGTCCGGTGGCCACCGCGCGCACGTCCGCCCCGCCCGACAGCCGCAGCACGTACGGCTCGTGCAGCGTGACCCCGTTGAGGCGGCGCCCCTCCACCGACAGCGACACGCTCGTCAGCAGGCCCCGGCGCAGCCGCACGGTTCCGTCGGCCTCGCGGGTGAGGCGGTAGTTCCACCAGGTCTCCACGGCCACGGCGGTCAGGACCACCACACCGGACACCAGCAGTCCCAGCAGTGTCAGGGGCACCACGATCAGGATCTGCCCCATCACGAACGAGGACATCTCCTCCACGCTGGGCAGGTTGGCCTGCTCGGAGACCCAGTCCCACCCCACACCGCCGGTCTGGGCGTTCAGGCCCAGCAGACCGGCGATGGCGCCCAGTCCCACGCCCAGGGTGGCGGTGGTCGCGGGGGCGTAGGCGAACCAGCGGCGGTCGAGGCGGGCCAGTTCGGTCTCGCCGTCCTCGCCCGCGCCGTCCTCGGCGGCCTCGCCGGTGCCGGTCACGGCGCCCGCGGCGGGCGCTCCCCGGCGCAGCAGGTCGCGGCGCAGCCACTCGCCCTGCTGTGCGGTGACGTAGAGCAGCTGGAGCTGGTCGGCCCCGGCGCCGACCTTCTCACCGGTGCCGACCGTGACCGAGCACAGCCCGAAGACCCGCACGTAGATCGGCGCCGCCACGTCGACGCTGCGCACGCGCTCGCGCGGGATGGACCGGTAGGACTTGGCGATGATGCCCGAACGCATCTCCATGCGCTCGCCGGTGACCCGGTAGCGGGTCGCGCGCAGGCGCAGCAGGTCGAGGTAGGTCATGAGCGCGATGAACGCCAGTGCGGCGGGGACCGGCAGCAGGGCCCACAGGGGCTGCCCGGCCACCACGAGCACGACGGTGCCCACGATCGCGCTCGGCACGAGGAACAGCCCGACGACGACGGTGCTCGCCCACACGCTGAGCGGGTGCAGCCGTTGCCAGTCGGTGGCGGGGGAGGGCTCCCCCGCCGGGACGGTCCCGCCGGCGGGGGCGGTGGACGCGGTCTCCCCGAAGGGAGCGGGTTCCCCGGCGGGGGCCGCGAAGGGCTCCTCGGCGGGAGTCGTCCGGGGTTCGGCGCCGGCCGGGTCGCTCTGTCCGGGCGCCGCGGGGAACCCCTCGGGCCCGGGTCGGTGTCCGTCGCTCATGTCGCGTCTCCCGGGGTCGCCTGGGTGGTGTCGGTGAGCTGGTCGGCCACCCGGGTGGCCAGCTCGTGGTCCAGTCCGGCGATCTCGATCGGACCCGCGGCCGACGCGGTGGTCACGGTGACGCTGGAGAGCCCGAACACCCGCTGGAGGGGACCGCGAGCGGTGTCCACGGTCTGGATGCGCGACATCGGGGCCACACGCCACTCCTGCCAGAGCCAGCCGCTGGAGGTGTAGACGGCCGTGTCGGTGACCTCCCAGCGGTGGACGCGGTAGCGCCACCGCGGCATGACCACGGTGATCAGCAGCCCGATCCCGCCGATCACGGCTGCGGCGGCCAGGAACCAGGCGCGCGGCGGCTCCCAGATGATCGCGGGCACCACGGGGATGACGGTGAGGACGACCGTCACGGTCAGGGACCGGGTCGTCCACCACCGGACGGCGCGCGCGTCCACGCGGTGGCGGGGCGGGCGCAGGCGGGGGGTGTCGGCGCTCATCGCGTCCACGCCTCCTTCGGTTCGGGGCCCTCGCGGGCCGGGTTTCTTTTAAAAGTGATATCACAATGCTATGCTCGCGTCATCACCCAGAACAGAACGGAACCTCAGATGACCGCTCCCGGCCAGGCCCCCACCCCGGCGCCCCAGTACAGAGAACACCCCGCCGCCAGCGTCAACGGCATGGCGATGGCGGTGGTCAGCGTCCTGCTCTTCCTCGTTGGCGTCGCGGTCGCCCTCTCGCCCATCGCCGGACTGCCCGTGCCCCTGGTGGCCGTCGGCGTGGTCCTCGCCGTGGTCGGCTTCCTGCTCTTCATCGGAATGGAGATGGTCGCGCCCAACGAGGCCAAGGTCGTCCAGCTCTTCGGCCGCTACGTCGGCAGCATCCGCACCGACGGCCTGCGCTGGGTCAACCCCTTCACCGTCCGCAAGGGCGTCTCCACCCGCATCCGCAACCACGAGACCTCCGTGATGAAGGTCAACGACGCCTCCGGCAGCCCCATCGAGATCGCCGCCGTCATCGTCTGGCAGGTGGAGGACACCGCCCGTGCCTCCTTCGAGGTGGACGACTTCGTCGAGTTCGTCTCCATCCAGACCGAGGCCGCCGTGCGCCACATCGCGGGCAACTACCCCTACGACTCCTACGACACCGACACCAGCCGCTCCCTGCGCGGCAGCGCCGACCTCATCACCGAGGAGCTGTCCAGAGAGGTCGGCGAGCGGGTCGAGGCGGCGGGCGTGCGGATCGTGGAGTCGCGCTTCACCCACCTGGCCTACGCCTCCGAGGTGGCCCAGGCCATGCTCCAGCGCCAGCAGGCCAGCGCGCTGATCGCCGCCCGCCAGGAGATCGTCGAGGGTGCCGTGGGCATGGTCGACCGCGCGCTGGCCCGACTGTCCGAGGAGGGCGTGGTGGAACTGGACGAGGAGCGCAAGGCGGCCATGGTCAGCAACCTGCTCGTGGTGCTGTGCTCCGACCGCCCCGCCAGCCCCGTCGTCAACGCCGGAACCCTGTACCAGTGACCGCGTGAGGTGGCAGTGCCCGAGCGCAAGAAGGTGCTGCTGCGGCTAGACCCGGCCGTCCACGACGCGCTCGCGCGGTGGGCCGGGCAGGAGCTGCGCAGCACCAACGCCCAGATCGAGTTCCTGCTGCGCCGCGCGCTGGACGACGCGGGGCGGATGCCCAAGGAGGCGGGGGCCATCCCCCGCCGCGGACGACCGCGCAGACCCGAACCGGAGCGGCAGGGGTCGGAGGACGACGCTCCGGGGGAGTGACGGGGCCGCCACGCGCAGGCCCCGAGGGCCACGGATCCGGGCGCCCTGGGGGGCGTCCGGATCCGGCGTACGCGTGGCACCCGGTGCGCTGGTCCCCGGAGGCGTTTCGTCCGGGCCGCCGCGACGCACGGGTCCCGGGCGGAGGAGGCGGCCCGGTGCGCCGGTCCCCGCCCGGGAGGAGCCCGCGTCAGCCCAGCGCGGCCGCGTCAGCCCAGCGCGGCCGCGTCAGCCCAGCGCGGCCGCGGCGGCCCTCCCGGCCGTGCGGCCCGAGAACAGGCAGCCGCCCAGGAAGGTGCCCTCCAGCGCCCGGTAGCCGTGCACCCCGCCGCCGCCGAACCCGGCGACCTCGCCCGCGGCGTACACCCCCGGCAGCGGCGTGCCGTCCGCGCGCAGCACCCGGGCGTCCAGGTCGGTGTGCAGGCCGCCCAGGGACTTGCGGGTCAGGACGTGCAGGCGCACCGCGATCAGCGGACCCGCCTTGGGGTCCAGGATCTGGTGCGGGGACGCCACCCGGGCCAGGCGGTCGCCCCGGTAGTTGCGCGCCCCGTGGATCGCCGTCACCTGGAGGTCCTTGGTGAAGGTGTTGACCATCTCCCGGTCGCGGGCCACCACCTCGCGGGTGACGGTGTCGGCGTCGAGCACGTCGTCGCCCGCGATCGCCCTCATCTTGCGGATCAGCTCGGGCAGCCGGTCGGCCACGGCGAAGTCCGCGCCGTTGCGCTTGAAGGCCTCCACCGGACCCGGCGCGCCCGGCAGCACCCGCTTGAGGACGAGCCCGAGGTCCTTCCCGGTCAGGTCGGGGTTCTGCTCCGACCCCGACAGGGCGAACTCCTTCTCGATGATCCTCTGCGAGAGCACGAACCACGTGTACTCGTGGCCGCTGCGCATGATGTGCTCCAGGGTTCCCAGGGTGTCGAACCCCGGGAAGTAGGGCGCGGGCAGCCGCCTGCCGGTCGCGTCCAACCACAGCGAGGAGGGCCCCGGCAGGATGCGGATGCCGTGCCGGGACCAGACGGGGTCCCAGTTCTGGATGCCCTCGGTGTAGTGCCACATGCGGTCGGGGTTGACGACCCGCCCGCCCGCCTCCTCGGTGATGGCCAGCATGCGCCCGTCCACGTGCTCGGGCACGCCCGAGAGCATGTGCCTCGGCGGGGTGCCCAGGCGCTCGGGCCAGTTGCGGCGCACCAGGTCGTGGTTGGCTCCGATCCCGCCGGAGGTGACGATCACCGCCTGGGCGGAGAGCTCGAAGTCGCCGACCGCCTCGCGGCCGCTGGCCTCGCCCCGCCTGACGTCGCTGGGGGCCAGGACCGCGCCGCGCACGCCGGTGACCGTCCCGCCCGTGACCACCAGCTCGTCCACCCGGTGGCGGAAGCGCAGCGAGACCAGGCCGCGCTCGGCCGCCTCGCGCACCCGCCGCTCGAAGGGCGCGACCACGCCCGGCCCCGTGCCCCAGGTGATGTGGAACCGGGGCACGGAGTTGCCGTGGCCGTCGGCCAGGTAGCCGCCGCGCTCGGCCCAGCCCACGAGGGGGAAGAACCGTATCCCCTGCTGGTGGAGCCAGGATCGCTTCTCCCCGGCGGCGAAGTCCACGTAGGCCTCGGCCCACCGGCGGGGCCAGGCGTCCTCGGGGCGGTCGAACCCGGCGGTGCCCGTCCAGTCCTGCATGGCCAGCTCCGCGGAGTCCCTCACACCCATGCGCCGCTGCTCGGGGGAGTCCACGAGGAACAGCCCGCCGAAGGACCAGAACGCCTGCCCGCCCAGGGACTGCTCGGGCTCCTGGTCCAGCAGGACCACGCGTCTGCCCGCGTCGGCCAGTTCGGCCGCCGCGGTCAGGCCCGCCAGTCCGGCGCCGACGACGATGACGTCGGCGCGGTCGTCTCCGCTAACACCCATGCTGTTCCCCTCAGGTCGGCCGTGCCCGGGGCACGGCGTGCGCGATGGTGACGACTGTGCCGCTGCCGGGGCGATGCGGCAAGGGCGACGTGTGTCGTGCGCCACAGGATTTGTCAGAAGGTGACAAGCCCTCCCGGATCGGCCACAATCGTGCGGCCCGCGCCCGCCGGATCCCCTCCGGTCCCGTTCGCGCTGGTCACACCGTGTTCAAGACAGAGGACTCCGCGTGTACTTCCATCCCCCCACCCTCGACCCCGGCTGGCTCGCCACCCTCACCGGGCTCGCGACCCTGCTCTTCCTCCTCGCCCAACCCCTGCTCCTGTGGCCCCTGATCCGCCGCCTGGGAGAACCCGCCGCACCCGGCCGCCCCTCGCCCCTGACGCGCCTCCAGCGCGCCACGGTGTGGGTGTCCATGGCCGAGGTCCTCCTGGCCGTGGCGTTCGTCGGCTCCGCTCGGGTCGTCACCCCGGCCGACATCGGACTCGTCCCGCCCCGGCTGCACGGCTACGACCCCGGGGCGCCCCCGGTCCTGGCGGACGACCTCGTCGCCTGGGCCGGGACGGCCGCGGTCCTGCTGTGGACCGCGCTGTTCATGGCGGCCCTGGTGGTGCAGAGGCACCGCGACGGCGTCCGCGGGCAGGCCCCTCCCGGGCAGCGGGTCCACCTGCCCGACCTCACCGACGCCGAGTGGCGCTGGATGCCCTGGTCCTTCGCCCTGGGCGGCCTGGCCACCACGGTCGTGCTCTTCGTGGTCGTCTACCCCCTGGTGACGGTGTTCGTCGGCCCCCTGGCGGCGGTCGCCGCCGTCGCGCTGCTGCTGGGAGGGCAGCAGTGGGGGAACGGGTACCAGCAGACGCTGGTCCTGACCGTGTACGGGGCGCTGATGGCGCTGTGCCACGCCTTCCTGTCCGCCGGATCCCTGTTCGTGCCCGTGGTCTTCTGGTGCGCCCTCGCCTACGCCTACGGCCGCTCGCTGCGCCAGCAGCGCCTCCAGCTCTTCCAGGCGGCGCCCATGGAGGTCACCATGCTCGACGCCGACGGCAACCCCGTCCGGCGGCCCGGGCGCTGACCGGGACGGGCCGCGCGCCCCGGGCTCCGGCGGTACCGCGTCGCGCGTCGCCGCCGGAGCCCGCCGCGTTCAGGCGCCGAAGCGCACCAGCGACCGGCCGCCCCGGCCCTGGGCCATGCGCTCGAAGGCCTCGGGCACGCCCTCGAGCGGGATCTCGTCGGTGACCATCGCCGCCAGCTTCAGCTCCCCCGAGCGCACCCGATCGGCGATGAGCGGGATGTCGCGCGCAGGGTCGCTGGAGCCGTACACGCACCCGCGCAGTGTGCGCGCCTGGTGGAACAGCTCCAAAGCGTTGAAGGACACCTCGTCGTCCAGCCTGCCCACGCCCACCACCGTGACCGTGCCGCCGCGCCGGGACACGTCCCAGGCCGAGCGCACCACCTTCGCCGACCCCACCACCTCGAAGGCGTGGTCGGCGCCGCGCCCGCCCGTCAGCGCGCGCACGGCCCTGACCAGCGTTTCGTCGGCGAGCAGGAACTCGGTGGCGCCCAGTGAGCGGGCCAGTTCCTCCTTGGCGGGGGAGACGTCCACGGCGACCACCGGGTCGGCCCCGGCCAGGCGCGCGGCCTGGAGCAGCGACAGGCCCACCCCGCCCAGGCCCAGCACCACGGCGGACTGGCCCTCGCGCACGCCCGCGGAGTTGTTGACCGCGCCCCAGCCGGTGAGCACCGCGCAGCCCAGCACGGCGGCCACCGCCGGGTCGATCCCGTCGGGCAGCGGTACGACGGCGGAGGCGGGCACCACGGTGGCCTCGGCGAACGCGCCGCAGCCCAGGCCGGGGTAGACGGGAGTGCCGTCGGCGAGCTCGGCGTAGGGCCGCGCGGTGCGGTCCAGCGCGTGCTCGCACAGGTGGGGCTCGCCCTGGCGGCAGAACCAGCACTCCCGGCAGGAGGGGGCCCAGTTCAGGATCACCTGCTGGCCGGGCAGCACCTCGGTGACGCCCTCGCCGACGGCGTCGACGGTACCGGCGCCCTCGTGGCCCAGCACGGCGGGCCACTTCTGCGCCAGGGTGCCGTTGGACAGGGACAGGTCGGAGTGGCACACCCCGGCCGCGGCCAGGCGTATCCGCACCTGGCCGGGACCGGGGTCGGGCAGGACCAGGTCGCGTATCTGGGGAGGGGCGCCGCGTTCGGAGAAGACGGCGGCCCTGACGGTCGTACTCATGGGAGGAGCTCCAATCACGGACTGCCGCGACAGTAGCAATACCGACCGGTCGGTCAAGAGTCGGGGGCGTGCGGGCCCGTGCTCTCACGGATGGTCCCGGTCCTTCCCGCCTTGGGGGTCCTTTGCCGTTCTCGACCGACATTTTGCCTGGTAACGGTAATGATGGGGGCAGAGGAGGGGTCATGGTCAATCCGGTCTGGGTGGGAACCCTCATGTTCGGCAGGGTGCCCGTCGGCGTGCGCCTCTACAGCGCGCGCGAGCGCAGGGGGCCCGTGCTGCACCAGTTCGAGCGGGGCACGGCCGACCGCATCCGCTACGTCCGCGTCAACGAGCGCACCGGTGAGGAGGTCGCCGGCGAGGACGTCGTGCGCGGGGCCCGCACGGGGGTCGAGGACGAGTACGTGGTCCTGGAACCGGAGGAGCTGGAGGAGATCCTCCCGCACGGCTCGCGCACCATGGAGCTGACCGGCTTCCTGTCCCGGGGCGCCGTCGACGCGCTGTGGTACGCCGCCACCTACTACGTCGCCCCCAGGTCCGCGGCCGACGCCAGGGCCTACCAGCTGCTGTACACGGCCCTGGAGCAGACCCGCCGCACGGGCGTGGCCACCATCGTCCTGCGCGACCGCGAGTACCCCGTCCTGATCGAGCCGAACCGGGGCGTGCTGTCGGCCTCCACCCTGTGGTGGCCCGACGAGGTCCGCGAACCCGACGACGTGATGCCGCCCGTGGCCCACGCCGCGCTGGCCAAGAACGAGCTCGAACTGGCCCGGGAGCTGGTCAGGTCCCTGTCGATCGAGTGGGACCCCGAGGACTACGCCGACAGCTACGGCCAGCGACTGACCGAGCTGGTGCGCGCCAAGGCCGGGGGCAGGACGTTCACCCACCGGCCCGAGCAGGCCGCACCCCCCGAGGACGCGGACGGGCTCGGGGAGGCCCTGCGCCAGAGCCTGCCGGCCCAGCGCACCCAGGGCACGCGGTCACGCGGCCCGCGCGCGTCCACCGGGGCGGAGGGAACCGGGGCGCGCGAACCCCGGGGAGCCGGAGCGCGCGGTGCCCGGGTCGAGCGGAGGGGCGAGGGCCGTGCCACCAAGCGGGAACTGCTCCAGCGGGCCTCGGAGCTGGACGTGCCGGGCCGGTCGAAGATGAACCGGGACCAGCTGGAGGAGGCCGTGGGGCTGAGCGGTTCCGACGCCCGCCGCTGAGGGCCGCGCCGCCGCCCGGGCCCGGCGCCTCCGGCGTGATCTCGTACCTGTGGCGAGGTTCGAGCGCCGACATCGGCTATGAGTACAAGATCATCGCAGGTCAGGTCCCTCATGCCGCACCAGTGACGTCTCCGGCCGCTCCGTCGTCAGGGGGTCTGCCGGGGTTGACGGATGCCCACGGCGGCCGGACAGTGTTGGGAGCGCTCCCAGTGCAGGCGGCGACCCCGCCCGAGCGCTCCGCGAGCCCGCCGTCGGCCGAACCCGTCGGTCGGGCGACCGCCCACCGCCGACCGGGCCGCCACCGCGACCGGAACGTCGCACGCGGAGCCGCGCCCGCCGGGAGCGGCCCCACGAGGCGGTCGGCGTGCACGCGGGCACCGCAGTGACCCCCACCCCCCGACGTCGGGAAGGCCCCGCACGTGACCCACACCCGCCCGAACCCCGTCAGCAGGACGGTCGGCGCGCTCGTCGCCGTCGTCCTGCCCATGCTGGCCGCACTCCTGTTCACCGCGCCCCCGGCCTCGGCCGCCACCCTGACCGAGGTGGACGACTTCGGCCCCAACCCCAGCGGTCTGCGCATGTACCTGTACGTGCCGGACAGCGTCACCGACGACCCCCCGGTCCTGGTCGCCCAGCACTGGTGCACCGGAACCGGACCCGTCTTCCACGCCAACACCGAGTTCGCCTCGCTGGCCGACCGGTACGGCTTCATCGTCATCTATCCCTCCGTCACGCGCAGCAGCCAGTGCTTCGACGTGTCCTCGCCCGAGGCGCTGACCCGGGGCGGCGGCAGCGACCCGGTCGGCATCCGCTCGATGGTCGCCCACGTCGTCGACGCCCACGACGCCGACACCGAGCGCGTGTTCGTCACCGGCGTCTCCTCCGGAGCCATGATGACCAACGTCATGCTGGCCAACTACCCGGACGTGTTCGCCGCGGGAGCGGCCTTCAGCGGCGTGCCCTTCGGCTGCTTCGCCACCACCGACGGCTCCGGCTGGAACAACGCCTGCTCCAGCGGCACGATCGACCGCACCCCGCAGGAGTGGGGCGACCTGGTCCGCGACTCCTACCCCGGCTACACCGGACCGCGGCCCCGTATGCAGCTGTGGCACGGGACCGAGGACACCACCCTGCACTACGCCAACCTCGGCGAGGAGATCGAGCAGTGGACCGACGTCCACGGCCTCGGCCAGACCCCGGACGCAACCGACCAGCCCCAGCCCGGCTGGACCCGCACCCGCTACGGCGCCACCGGGGGCCGGGCCCCGGTGGAGGCCGTCAGCATGCAGGGCGTCGGCCACAACCTCATGGCCAACGGTATGGCGGCCCACGCCATCACCTTCTTCGGTCTCGACCAGGACGCCGGCCCCGGTCCCGATCCGGACCCCGAGCCCGAGCCCGAGCCCGGTGACGGGGACTGCACCGTCGCGGCCACCGCCAACGCCTGGAACACCGGCCTGACCAACTCCCTGACCATCACCAACACCGGCACCGCGTCCGTCGACGGCTGGTCCCTGGGCTTCACCCTGCCCGCGGGCCAGACCATCACCTCGGGCTGGAACGCCGCCTACAGTCCGCGACAGGGCGCGGTCACCGCCACCAACGCCCCCTACAACGCGGTCATCGCCCCCGGCGCCAGCGTGAGCATCGGCTACCAGGCCACGCACACCGGCGACTCCGGCCAGCCGACCGGCTTCGCCCTCAACGGCGCGGCCTGCTCCCCGGCCTGACCCGGCGCGGCGCGGCCCTCCCGGAAAGGGCCGCGCCGCGTTGCACTCGCGCCGAAGAGGGGTATGTCCCCTTCGTCCGTGCGGACCGCGGTGCCGTGAACCCACGCGCCACCGGGGCCGCCCAGTGTCCCGCGCGGTGTACGGGAGGTCCCATGGTTCGACCGGTCGGTCCGGCAGCGGTTCCGCGGCACTACCTCATGTGCCGCCCCACCTACTTCGCGGTCGAGTACGCGATCAACCCCTGGATGGACCCGGCGGCGGGCGTCGACCGCGCACGCGCCATCCGTCAGTGGGAGGGGCTGCGCGACCTCTACCTCTCCCTGGGGCACCGCGTCAGCGAGATAGCCCCCGTCGACGGCCTGCCCGACATGGTCTTCGCCGCCAACGGGGCCCTGGTCGTGGACGGCAGGGTCTACGGGGCGCGCTTCGCCAGCGCCGAGCGAACCCCCGAGGGGCCGGCCTACCTCGACTGGTTCCGCCAGGCGGGCTACACCGAGACCCGCGAGCCCAAGCACGTCAACGAGGGCGAGGGCGACTTCCTCACCCTGGACGAGGTGGTCCTGGCCGCCACGGGGTTCCGGACCGAGGCCGCCGCGCACCAGGAGGCCGAGCGCTTCCTGGGCCGCCCGGTCGTCACCCTCCAGCTGACCGACCCGCGCTTCTACCACCTGGACACCGCGCTGTTCACCCTCTCCGGGGACCAGATCGCCTACTACCCCGGGGCCTTCTCCGCCGGAAGCCGGCGCGTGCTGCGCTCGCTCTTCCCCGACGCGCTCCTGGCCACCGAGGAGGACGCCGCCGTACTCGGACTCAACGCCGTGTGCGACGGCCGCAACGTCGTCATCGCCGCCGAGGCCACCGCCCTGGCCGACCGCCTGCGAGCCCTGGGCTACGTCGTCCACCCCGTGGAGCTGGACGAACTGCGCCGGGCCGGGGGCGGCGCCAAGTGCTGCACCCTGGTGTTGCGCGACGCCGCCTACTGAGGGCGGACCGGGCCTGGGGCGGAGCTGGCCCGAAGCGCGCGGACCCGCCGCCGCACGCCCCGACGCGGAGCCGGACCGGTGTGGGAAATACCACCGGGGGAGGGCCCCGGCGGGCCGACGCCACAGGTCACGCACGTGTGCCCGCGGCGGACCGCGCGCGGGTGCGCGTACGGGGGACCACCGCCCCTGGCCGGACGCCCCCGCCGCAATAAAGTCTGGGTGCGTGAAGAGCACACAGCGCAGACTCCCGCGTCGGCTCAGGGAAGAGCAGATGATCGACGCCGCCGTCACCGCGTTCTCGCGCGGCGGCTACCACACCGTGAGCGTCGAGGACATCGCCGAGGCGGCCGGTACCTCCAAGCCCACCGTGTACCAGTACCTGGGCTCCAAGGAGAGGATCTTCACCGCCTGCGTGCGCCGTGAGACCGACCGGCTCATCGAGGCCGTGCGCGCCGCCGCGCACGATCCGCACGCCCCGGCGGGGGACGACCCCCTGCGCCGGGGCATGCGGGCCTTCTTCGTCTTCGTCACCGGCAACCGCGCGAGCTGGACCGTGCTGTACCGGCACTCGGACCTGCGGGGCGAGCCCTTCGCGGGGGAGTCCGCGCGGCTCAGGGACCGCGTCACGGCCGAGGTGGCCGACCTCATCACCGCGTGCACGCGCGAGGGCTACGGCGACCTCGCTCCCAAGGACGCCCAGCTGCTGGCGCGTATCGCGGTCAGCACCGCCGACGCCTTCGCCGACTGGTTCCTGGAGCACCCGGAGGAGAGCCCCGAGACCATGGCCCGGCACGTCACCGACCTGACATGGGCCCACCTGCGCGCCCGCCGCGAGGGTGCCGGGGTCAGCCCCTGTGGTTCAGCGCCAGGACGCTGACCAGGTCGTAGGCCACGTGCGAGGCGGCGGTCGCGGTGATCTGGGCGTGGTCGTAGGCCGGAGCGACCTCCACCACGTCGGCGCCCACCAGGTTGCAGGAGGCCAGCCCGCGCAGGATCTCCAGCAGTTCGCGGCTGGTCAGGCCGCCCGCCTCCGGGGTGCCGGTGCCGGGCGCGTGCGCCGGATCGAGCACGTCGATGTCCACCGACACGTACAGCGGACGGTCGCCGATGCGCTGGCGCAGCGCGTCGGCGACCTCGTCCACGCCCCTGCGCATGACGTCGGCGGAGGTGACGATGCCGAAGCCGAAGCGGCGGTCCTCCTCCAGGTCCTTCTTGCCGTACAGCGGGCCGCGGGTGCCCACGTGGCACAGGGCCTCGGTGTCCAGGATCCCCTCCTCCACCGCGCGGCGGAACGGGGTGCCGTGGGTGTAGGGCTCGCCGAAGTAGGTGTCCCAGGTGTCCAGGTGGGCGTCGAAGTGCAGCAGGGCGATCGGTCCGTGCCGGCGGTACAGCGAGCGCAGCAGCGGCAGCGCGATGGTGTGGTCGCCGCCCAGGGTGACCAGGCGGGTGCCCGCCCGCACGAACTCGGAGGCGCCCTGGTCCAGGGTCTCCACCGCGTCGCCGATCGAGAAGGGGTTGACGGCGATGTCGCCGCCGTCGACCACCTGCGCGGAGGCGAACGGGGACACGTCCAGGCCCGGGTTGTAGGGGCGCAGCAGGCGGCTGGCCTCGCGGATGGCCGAGGGGCCGAAGCGCGCGCCGGGGCGGTAGGACACACCGGTGTCGAAGGGGACGCCGACCACGGCGATGTCGGCGTGCTCGACCTGGTCGATGCGGGGCAGCCGGGCGAAGGTGGCCGGTCCGGCGAAGCGCGGTACGAGGCTGGAGTCGGTGGGGCCGATCGGTGCGTTCACGGATGTCCTTCTCGTCGTCGGTGCGGTGTTCGGTGCGGTCCGCGGGCGTGTACGGGGCCGGCGTCAGCCGTGTCGGTCGCGCCGTCCGCGTCCGGCCCCCGGCCGCGACCGGAGGCCGCCCTGCCGCGCGGGGGCTTCCGGTGCGGGCGGAGGAGCTCAGGGGAACGGAAGCGACCATGCTGGGGCGGCTCACACGAACCACGGACAGGTTAGACAGCCGACGCGGCGTCCTCCAGTGGACGAACCGTCCACAGTCGTGCGTTGTACTGGATGGGGTATCCAGAACACGCGGTCAGCGCACCCCGTGCGGAGGCCCTCGGAGCGAGGGCGCTCCCCTCCCGGCCCGCCGGTCGGGGACACGGGTCGGGTCGCGGAGGGGCAGGGGTGGTGGAGCAGAGCCGGGCACAGGTGCACACGGTGCCGTTGAGCGCCGTCGTGGGCCGCCGCGACCTGGGGCTGGCCACCCTCGTGGCCGCCGGGGACCCGGGGATCGGCTGGGCGGTGGCCAGTGAGCTGGCCGACCCGGCCGCCTATCTGCGCGGCGGCGAACTGCTGCTCACCGCGGGCGTCAACCTGCCCGCCACCCCCGCCGGGCTGCGCGGCTACGTCGACTCCCTGGTCGGCGCGGGGGTCAGCGCCGTCGGCTTCGGCGTCACCCCGGTGCACGACACCGTCCCCGCCGGGCTCGTCGAGCAGTGCCGCGCACGGGGGCTGCCCCTGGTGGAGGTGCCCCGCCCCACGCCCTTCGCCGCCGTCAGCCAGGCGGTGGGCGCCCTGCTCCAGGAACTGCACCTGCGCGACCTGCGCCGTCTGGGCGAGGCGCACCAGGCCCTGGCCCTGGCCGTCACCGCCGACGCCCCCGTGGACCGGGTCCTGCGCGTCCTGGCCGAGGCCCTCGGCGGCTGGGCGGTCCTGGCCCGCCCCTCGCCCGCCGTGCCGGGCGGCGCCCACCGCACCGAGGGCGCCCCGGTCGAGCTGGACCCCGAACTGCGCGGACTCGCGGACCGGCTCACCCGGCCCCGCGGCCCGCGCAGCGCCAAGGCCCGGGCACGGGGGGACGAGGTCTTCCTGCACACCGTCGGCACCCCGCCGCAGGAGCACGGTGTGGTCCTGGTCGGCCGCCCCGAGCCGCTGGGCGTCACCGACCGGGCCGTTCTGCGCACCGCCACCGCCCTGCTGGAACTGCTCGCCCGCACCTCCCGGGGTGCTCCGCCCGCTCCGGGCCGCCTGATCACCGGCCTGCTCCTGGACGGCGGGATCACCGACGCGGCCGTGCCGCTGCTGGCCGAACTCACCGCCCCGACGGGCGCCTGCGCCGGGTCGGCGGTACCTGCGGCCTCCGCGACGACCGGTGTACCGGAGACCCCCGCCGCTCCGACCGCACCGGCCGCCCGCGCCGGATCAGCGGCGCCCGGCGCCTACCGGGTTCTGCGCGCCCGGCCCGCCGGACGGGGACGCCACACCGCCCCCGCCGCGCTGCCCCTGGACACCCGGCTGCTGGACACGGGTCCCGGCGAGGAACTGCGCGCCGTCCTCGCCGACCGCGGCGACACCGCGCACCGGGCCCACCTGGACCGGTTGCTCGACCACGGCTGGATCGGCGCCCTGAGCGGACCGGTGGACCCGGCGGAGCTGGCCGCGGCGGACCACCGGGCCGCCGCCCTGCTCACCCGCGCCCGCGCGGTCGGCGGGCCGCTGCTGGAGGAGCCCGCAGACCCCTTCGACGCCCTCCTGGGGCCGGGGGGAGGCGACGACCTGGCCCGCCGCGTCCTGGGGCCGCTGGCCGAGGACACCGACTCCGCGCGGCTGCTGCGCCGCACCCTGCGCGTCTGGCTCACCCGGCACGGCAACTGGGACCGGGCCGCCGCCGACCTGGGCGCCCACCGCAACAGCGTCCGCTACCGGATCGGACGGGTCGAGCGCGACCTGGGCGTGGACCTGGCCGACGCCGAGCAGCGCATGCGGCTGTGGTTCGCGCTCACCCGCCGGCAGCACTGACCCGGGCTCCGCGGGCCCGGTCCCGGTCCCGGTGCCACCCCGGTCGACACGGCCCGCACGGGGCGCGTGAGCATGCGCGTCCGGGCGCCGTGTGACGCGGACATGTGTCCGGGAAAGTGCCGTTGCGGCATTACCGGCCGTTTTAGGCAATTCCGCTGTTCCGTTCGCCGCCGGGCCCCTTTTCGAAGACGCGTCCACCGCCTTTCGGCGACCGCGGACTCGGGCGCGGCGCCGGATACGCGCGGAACCCACGGGGTTTCCGGCTTCCGCCCGGCAACGGGATCCCCGTCCGTTGCGGGGGTCGCAATGGGGCATAATCCGGTGATGAAACGGAAGCGGAGCTGAGGGCGGCCTCCGAAACATGTGTGTATTTCCGTTCCCTCAACCCTGTCGAAGCCGAACCGGGAAAATTGATGAACGCCGTTGCGAACGCGAGCTCAGGGGACCGCATGTCTTTTCCGCCGCTGGACACGGCCCTGCCGGCCGGGGCTGACGCCCGGGAGCACGCCCGCCTGCTCCGGCGCGTGCACGAGGCCTCGCTCGCCGGGCGTCCGGCGCCCGCCTCCCCGCGGCCGGTCATCGAGGACTCCTGGTCCCGCACCCGCCGCTTCGGGATCGACCCCGACAACGCCCCGCCGCCCCGCATGGTCCGCCTGGACGAACTCCAACGGCACCGGGACGCCTCCCCGATCGCCGAGGTCCTGCCGCTGATCCGCCGCTCCCTCGTCTCGGTCGCCGACGAGGCCGACCACATCATGCTGGTCACCGACGCATCCGGGCAGATCCTGTGGCGCGACGGCTCCCACCGCGTCCGCTCCCTCGGCGACCGCGTCGGACTCGTCGAGGGCGCCTTCTGGAACGAGGGCAGCGCAGGCACCAACGCCATCGGCACCGCCCTGGTCGTGGGGCGGCCCGTGCAGGTCTACTCCGCCGAGCACTTCGTACGCAACCTGCACGCCCTCACCTGTGCCTGTGCCCCCATCCACGACCCCCGCGACGGCCGCCTGCTCGGCGCCGTCGACGTCACCGGCCCCGTCTCCACCATCCACCCCTCCACCCTCGCCCTGGTCAGCGCGGTGGCCCAGCTGGCCGAGGCCCATCTGCAGAGCATCCACCACACCCACCTGGAGCGGCTGCGCTCGGTGGCCGCGCCCCTGCTGGCCGGGATGAGCGAGCGCGCGCTGGTGGTGGACGAGGCCGGGTGGACCGCCGCCGCCGTCCACATGGAGCCGGTCCGCAGGGTGCTGCTGCCCAAGCACCGAGAGAGCGGGACCGCCTGGCTGCCCGCCCTGGGGGAGTGCGCCCTGGAACCCCTGCCCGGCGGCTGGCTGCTGCGCCCCCGCCCGGCGGCGGAGACCGCGCCCTCCACGCTCACCCTGGACCTGACCCGGCCCTCGCCCAGGATGGTGGTCGCCGGGCCCAGCGGGGAGTGGGCGCACCGGCTCACCCCGCGCCACGCGGAGCTGCTGCTGCTGTTGGCCGTGCACCGGGGCGGGCGCACCGGCGCGCAGCTGTCCCAGGACGTGTTCGGCGCGGGCGGGCACGTGGTGACGGTGCGCGCCGAACTCTCGCGCGTGCGCCGCCATCTGGGCGGCATCATCCAGAGCCGTCCCTACCGGTTCAGCGGAGAGGTGCGGGTCCGGGTGTCCCGGCCGTCCTCCCCGGTGGACCTGCTGCCCGGGTCGGTGGCCCCCGGGGTGCGCGCACTGCGGGACGCGCTCCGCGACGGGGACTGTCCCATGGCTCTGCGCGACGACACCGCAACCTAGTGCAACCGTTGCCGTGTCGACCGGCGTGCGATGGACTGTGCGTGCGCGGCCCAGAGTCGGTGGCCGTCGCAGGGCAAGAGAGGGCCCGGCGGCGGACCGCGGACGAAACGCGTGGCGCGTCCACGGCCTTGGGACCTTGAGGGGGGTTCCGGGGGAGAGTAACGGAGAGGCGCCACCGGGCTCGGATGGCCGACCACGGGGATTCGGGGGAACCCCCTGGGGCCATCGCGCCGACGGTACGCCCCCTGCGGGAGCCCGGCTTCCCGGGGTGTGCCGATGCGAGGGGGCGGGTTCAGGGGGACCCGCCCCCTCGCCATGTCCGCCGCCGTGAGCCCCGGCCCCGCCGGGCGGACGGGTTCCCTCCTTCCCCCGGTGCCGTCCTGCGCGAGTCCCGTGCCTCGCCGTATCCCGCGCCGTGTCTTGCGCCGCGAGTCCCGCCCCGCTGACATCCGGCTGATGACCGGGGAAAGAGCGGCCCATGTTCTCGCCTCCCCCCTCGTGAACCCCGCGGCGCACGGGTAGTCCACCGGGGAGGGCGGAGCGAGGGGAGTGGGTGTGACCGGTGTGGCGAACAGCACGTGGGGGACCTGCGCCGCACCCGCGCCTCGGCACTGGGCTAGACTCGGTGCATTTACCGGGTCGTGTCCACTCACGGCCCAGCCCACCCGACCACCCCACCCGCGACTCCGGGCACCGCGCCCGCTGACGGGGCCGGGGTGTGAACCGCGGGGACGGCGAGGGCGTCGAAACCGGGGACGCCGAGAGTTCCCGGGCGGGCCCCGCCCTGCCCCACAGAACGACCTTCCTTCGGAGGTGGACCGTGTCCGCTGACCACCGAGAGCAGCAGCCCAGCCAACAGGGTTCGCGTATCGACCCGCACGTCGGCCGCTACGCACGCCGAGCACAGGGCATGGTCGCATCGGAGGTCCGCGCACTCTTCGCCGTCGCATCGCGCCCCGAGGTGGTCTCCCTCGCCGGGGGCATGCCCAACGTCGCGGCGCTGCCCCTGGAACAGATCGGCGAACTGGTCAAGGACGTCGTCTCCGAGGAGGGCACGGCCGCCCTCCAGTACGGCTCCGCCCAGGGCGACCCCGTGCTGCGCGAGCAGCTCTGCGACTACATGACGCTGGAGGGCATCACCGCCAGCCCCGACGACGTCATCGTCACCGTCGGCTCCCAGCAGGCCCTGGACCTGATCACCCGCGTCTTCGTCGACCCGGGCGACATCGTGCTGACCGAGGCCCCCACCTACGTCACCGCGATCAACACCTTCGCCGCCTTCCAGGCCGACATCCGCCACGTGGGCATGGACGAGCAGGGCGTGATCCCCGAGGAGCTGGAGGAGGCGCTCGTCCGGGCCGAGCTGGACGGGCGGCCGGTGAAGTTCTTCTACACCGTCCCCAACTTCCAGAACCCCGCCGGGATCACCATGACGGCCGAGCGGCGCGCGCGGGTGGCCCGGACCTGCGAGCGCCACGACGTGCTCATCGTCGAGGACAACCCCTACGGCCTGCTGCGCTACGACGGCGACCCCGAGCCCACCCTCTACTCCCAGAGCGAGGGCAACGTCGTCTACCTGGGGTCGCTGTCCAAGACCCTCTCCCCGGGCCTGCGCATCGGCTGGGCGCTCGCCCCCGCCGCGGTGCGCGCCAAGCTCGTCCTGGCCGCCGAGTCGGCGATGCTCAGCCACTCCACCTTCAACCAGCTGGTGGTGCGCCGCTACCTCAACACCTTCCCCTGGCGCGAGCAGATCAAGTCGTTCAACACCATGTACGGCGAACGCCGCGACGCGATGCTCAACGCGCTGACCGCGATGATGCCCGCGGGCTGCACCTGGACCCGCCCCCAGGGCGGATTCTTCGTCTGGGCCACCCTGCCCGAGGGCATCGACTCCAAGGCCATGCTGCCCCGGGCCGTCACCGAACGCGTCGCCTACGTGCCCGGCACCGGCTTCTACGCCGACGGCCGCGGCCGGGCCAACATGCGCCTGAGCTTCTGCTACCCCACACCCGAGCAGATCCGCGAGGGCGTGCGCCGCCTCGTCGGAGCCATCGAGGGTGAGATCGACCTGCGTGATACGTTCGGCACCACCCTGGCCCCGAGCACCGAGGGCGTACAGGCCCCCGCTCCGGACCTGCCCTGACACCCCATGAGGGCACCCCATCATGACAGCAGCACAGAAGGAGGTCCGCGCCGTGGCAGACCTTGACCGGGTCCTCGTCCTGGCCGGGGGCCTGTCCCCCGAACACGAGGTGAGCGTCCACTCCGGGCGCGGCGTCGCCGAGGCGCTGCGCCGACTGGGTGTGGAGGTCCAGGTCGCCGACGTGGACTCCACCCTGCTGGACCGCCTCGTCCAGGACCCGCCGCAGGTGGTCTTCCCCGTCCTGCACGGGGCCGCCGGTGAGGACGGCGCCATCCGGGAGGTCCTGGAACTGGTCGGGGTGCCCTACGTGGGCGCCCGGCCGGGGGGCTGCCGCCTGGCCTACTCCAAGCCCGCCGCCAAGGCGCTGCTGGCCTCCGAGGGCGTGCGGGTGCCGCGCGGCGCCGCCCTGCCCAAGGCGACCTTCCACGACCTGGGCGCTCCGGCGCTGATGGAGCGGCTCGCCGACCGGCTGGGCCTTCCGCTGTTCGTCAAGCCCGACCGTGGCGGCTCGGCGTTCGGCGCGGCGCCGGTCGGCTCGGTGCAGGAGCTGTCGGCCGCACTGGTGTCCTGCTTCGCCTACAGCGACTCGGCCCTGGTCGAGGAGCAGGTGCAGGGCACCGAGCTGGCCGTGGGCGTCCTCGACACCGGTGACGGGCCGGTGGCTCTGCCGCCGGTGGAGATCGTGCCCGACGGCGGGGTGTACGACTACGCCGCCCGCTACACCGCCGGGCGCACCGAGTTCTTCTGCCCCGCGCGCCTGGACCCCGCCACCGTCGCCGAGGCCACCGAGGTGGCGCTGACCGCGCACCGCGTCCTGGGGCTGCGGGACCTGTCCCGCACCGACGTCATCGTGGGGGCCGACGGCCGCGTCACCTTCCTGGAGACCAACGTGGCCCCGGGCCTGACCGAGACCTCCACCTTCCCGATGGGGGCGGCCGCCGCGGGGCTGGACTTCGGGGTCGCGTGCCGGGAGCTGGCCCACCAGGCGCTGCTGCGCGGCTGACCTTCCCGACGCGTCCGGGCCGCGGGCCGGGTGCCGCCGATCCCGGCGGCCCCGGCCCGCACCCGCTTCCGGGGCGCCCGGACGGCGGGTGCGAGTCGAGCACCAGGTCGAAGGAGCGGAAGCCGACGGACACCGACCCCCCGTCCGACGAAGGGCATCGCGGTCGGCGGGGCGGTGAGGAGCCGGACGTGGGAGTCCAGGGGCGTCGACGTCGTCAGCGTCAGCGACCCGGTGAGCCGCTCCACCGGGATCACCGGCTCCACGGCCGTCGTCCCGTCGGCCGTGGAGCGTCGCGGCCCCCGTCCACGGGCGCCGCGTCGCCCACGTCGGTCTGCCCGCAGGCGATCCCGTACCTGCGCCCGCCCCGCGGGGGCTGGTCCCGTATCACCCGGAAGGCCTCGCGCGAGCACGGGGAGGCGCCGGTGGCGACGGTGACACGGAGTCGGCCCCGACCTCACCGTGTGCGGCAAGGACGGGGCCGAGGGAGGATGTCCGGGCTCTCAGTCGCCCGGGGCGTCCAGGGCCCGCTCCAGGACGTCGCGCACGGTGGCGCTCAGCAGCCCCACCTTGTACCCGGTCGCGGGCAGCGGGGAGCACAGGTCGGCCAGGTCCTCCAGAGCCCCGGTCACGCCTCCGTCCAGAGCCTGGCCCGCACGCGCGCCCACCAGGGCGGCCTCCACCTCGGGCAGCCGCAGCGGGGTGCGCGCCACCCCGCCCACGGCCACGGCCGCCGAGGTCACCGGCCCCGAACCCCCGTCCGCCAGGGCCAGGCGCACCACTGCCTCCACCAGCGGCCACTCCGCGCGGGATCGCCCGGTGGCACGGCGGTAGGCGGACCGCTCGCCCGGAACCGGGACCGGCAGCGCAACCGACACCAGCACCCGTCCCGGCTCCAGCACGTGGTCGCGGGTCGGGTCGGCGGCGTCGTAGAGGTCGGCCACCGCCATCTCGGTCCGCCCGCCGCCCGCCACCAGCACCGACGCGTCGTGGGCCAGCAGCGCCACCGCCATCGAGGACGGGTGCGGAGCCGCGCACGGCCCCTGGTCCACGACCACCCCGTACAGGTGGTCGCCCCCGCGCGCAGGGCAGGAGTCCCCGCCCGTCTGGAAGCAGTCGAAGGCCGGGTTGCGCAGGTACCAGCACCGGTTGCGCTGGAGCAGGTTGCCGCCCAGCGTCGCGGTGTTGCGCACCTGCGGCGTGGCCAGCGCCCGCGCCGTGGCCGCCAACGCCGGATAGGCCGCGGCCAGCGCGGGGTCCGAGGACAGCTCGGCGACGCCGGTCAGCGCGCCCACCCGGGCCGAGCCGTCGGGGCGCCACTCCACCCCGCGCAGTTCCTCCACCCCGGTCAGGTCGACCACGGGCGCCGGTTCCAGGACCCCCGAGGCCAGGCACGCCGTCAGGTCGGTGCCCCCGGCACGCGGGCGGGCGCCCGTACCCTCCAGCCCGCTCAGGGCCTCCTCCAGCCCCGTGGGGCGTGTGGTCACGGTCATCGCAGTCCTTCCAGCAGTCGGTCCGGGCGGATGGGCAGGTCCAGGGGGCGCCAGCCGGTGGCGTCGTGCACGGCGTTGGCCACGGACGCGGCCACGCCCACCAGCGAGATCTCGCCCAGGCCGACCCCCGCGCCCGCGGCGTGCTCGAAGCCCTCCTGGTGGAAGTGCACCTCGGTCTCGGGGACGTCGCCCAGCCCCGGGAGCCGGTAGTCCTCCAGGTTGTCGGTGAGCACCACCCCGGTGGCCGGGTCGTGGCGGCGCTCCTCGAAGAGCGCGTACCCCACGCCCTGCACCACGGCCCCCTCGGCCTGGTTGCGGGCCAGCCGCTCGGCGTACACGCGGCCCACGGCCAGTCCCGCCCAGCAGCGGGTGGGGCGCACCCGGCCCAGCAGGGTGTCCACCTCCACCTCCATCACGTGCACGGCGCCGCTCATGCCCCGGCCCACGGCCAGGTCGTCCATGTTCGGGGTGAGCGCGCCCCGGCGGTCCCGGCCGCGCTCACCGACCACCCGCACCCCCTCGGCCGCGGTCAGCGCGTCCTTGAGGGTGTGCTCGGGGACCGGCCCCGTGACGGGGACCCGCGGCTCGCGCTCGCGCAGCTCGGCGCGCAGCCGGTCGGCGGCGTCGGCCGCGGCGGGCCCCATCGAGGTGGTGGTGCGGCTGCCGAAGGAACCGGTGCCGTGTACCGAGGAGCTGTCACCGATCTCCACGCGCACGTCGGCGGCGGACATCCCCAGCCGCTCGGCGACCACCTCGCCCAAGACCGTGCGGATACCGGTGCCGATGTCCTGGGTGGCCGAGCGCACCACCACCGCGCCGTCGCGGACCGACAGCTCGACCTTCGCGCTCGGGCCCATGAGGTAGAGCCAGTTGGAGGCGGCGACGCCGACCCCGCGCCGGAACCGGCCGGTGCGGGGACCGCGCGGGCGCTCGCGCCACAGCTCCAGGGCGGCGGCCCGCTCGTACAGGGCCCGGCGCTTGGGGTTGCCGTCCCAGCGGCGGCGCAGGGCCAGGGGGTCCTCACCCAGCCGGTGGGCCATCGTGTCCACGGCCTGCTCCATGGCCCAGGACATCGGGGCGCCGCCGGGGGCGCGCATGGGCAGGCCCGGCGGGCGGTGGGTGACCACGTCGAAGTCGCGGGCCCGGCGCGGCGAGCGCCCGTACATCAGCAGTCCGAAGACGGCCGTGGTGGAGCCCACCGAGACGCCGCCGTCGCCGTGGGAGTCCACGGTCATCGCCGCCAGGTCTCCGGAGTCGTCGGCGAGCAGCGCCACCCGGGTGCGGGTCCCGGGGCGGTTCCCGGCGTCGGTGAGCTCCTCGGCGCGGTCGAAGGACACGCGCACCGGGGCGTGGGCGAGCCGGGACAGCTCGACCGCGGCGACCATGTCGACCGACAGCTTGGCCTTGGCGCCGAAGCCGCCGCCGACGTACTCGCTGAGCACGTGCACCTTCTCCGGCGGCAGCTTCCAGCGCTCGGCGGCCTTCTGGGCGACCTTGGCCACCGCCTGGGTGGACGTCCGCAGGGTCAGCGAGCCGTCGCGGTCCCAGGAGGCCACGCACACGTGGGGCTCCAGCGGGCTGTGCATCTGCACGGCGGTGGTGTACTCCTGGGCCACCAGGCGCGGGTCCCGGCGTTCGGCGGCCGCGCGCAGGCGCCGCACCGCGGTGGCGCCGCGCCAGCCGACGGTGGAGGGGCCGCGCGTGTTGCCGTCCCAACGGGCCGGGAGACTGGGGCCCTCGCCGTAGGAGGGGGCGGCCTGGCGCTCGTTGCGCGTGGTGTACACCTGCGGGGTGTCCTTGGCGCGCGCCTCCTCGACATCGAGCACGGCGGGCAGGGGGTCGTAGTCCACCCGCACGGCCCGTGCCGCGGCACGGGCCAGGGCCGCGGTGGGCGCGGACACCGCGGCGACGGGCTGGCCGACGTAGCGCACCGTGCGCTCCTCGCCCAGCAGGTCGACGAACACCGGGTGCGGGTCCACGGGCTGTCCGGGGCCGGGGCGGCGGGCAGCCGCGTTCCGAGCCCCGCCGGGGTCGACGGCGCGCACCCGCGCGTGGGCGTGGGTGGAGCGCACGATCACCCCCTCCCAGGTGCCCTCGGGGGCCAGGTCGGCGCTGAAGCGGGCCCGGCCGGTGACCTTGGCCAGGGCGTCCGCGCGCGGCGGCGCCTGCTCGGGCTCGGTGTCGAACTCGCCCGCGCAGGCGGCGTCCACAGCGGCGAAGATCCCCTCGTAGGCGCCGCAGCGGCACAGGTGGCCCGCCAGGGCGTCGGCCACGCGGTCGCGGCCGGGGCGGACGTCGCCGTGCTCGGCGCGCCAGGAGTCGACGAAGGCGGAGGCCTCGACCACGAAGCCGGGCGTGCAGTAGCCGCACTGGAGTCCGTCGTGGGCGGCGAAGGCGCGCTGGACGGGGTGGTCGCCGCCCAGGCCCTCCACGGTGGTGACCTCGCGGTCCTCCAACAGGTCGGCGGGCAGCAGGCAGGAGGCGGTGGGCGCTCCCTCCACCAGGACGGTGCAGGCGCCGCAGACCCCCGTGCCGCAGGCGATCTTGGTGCCGGTCAGGCCGAGGCGGTCGCGGATGTGCTCGGCCGCCGTGGTGTCGGGGGAGTCGGGGGCGGGGGAGGAGACGCCGTTGACTCGAACATTCATGGGGTGGCTTCCCTCGATGTGAAGTTGACATTGTCAACTTATGGGCGCCGCGGACCGCTGTCAACGAGGTACCGCGCCCCGTACGGCCGCGTCCTCCGCCACGGAGGGCCCCGCTGCTGCTCCGGGGGTGTGCGGCCCCGACAGGTCCACGGGAAAAAGGGGGAAGGCCGGGCCGCCCCTCGGCGGCCCGGCCTTCCCCCGGCGGGTCCGGCTCAAAGCCCCAGCGCGTGCATGGAGAAGTGGAACGCGAACACGGCCGAGAGCACCCACATCAGCCAGCCCACGTCGCGCACGCGCCCCTGGGCCGACCGGACCAGCGTGTAGGAGATGATCCCGATGCCGATACCGCTGGCGATGTCGAAGGTGAACGGCATCATCGCGATGGTCAGGAAGGCCGGGATCGCCACGGCGATGTCCGACCAGTCGATCTCCCTGATGTGCATCATCATCATGGCGCCCACCAGCACCATCGCCACGGCCGCGGCCTGCGCCGGGACCACGCCGAACACCGGGGCCAGGAAGATCGCCGCGAGGAAGAGCAGCCCCGTGACCACGCTCGCCAGACCGGTCCGGGCGCCCTCGCTCACCCCAGCCGTGGACTCCACGAACACCAGCGTCGCGGAGGAGCTGGTCAGGCCTCCGGCCACGGCGCCCGCGCCGTCGGTCACCAGGATCTGGTTGACCCGGGGCATGTGCCCGCTGGCGTCGGCGATGTCGGCCTTGGTGCCGATGGCCAGGATGGTGCCCAGCGCGTCGAAGAACCCGGCCAGCACCAGGGTGAACAGGATGACGCCCGCGGTGGTCGCACCGGCCGAGGACCAGGCGCCGAACATGTCCACCTGGAGCAGCAGGCCGAAGTCGGGGGCCGCGAACGGGTTTCCGGGCAGCTCGGGGCTGGCCCCGCCCCAGGCCTGCGCGTCCAGGCCCGCCGCGTAGTGCACGACGATCGCCAGGACCGTGGCGCCGACGATGCCGTAGAAGATCGCGCCGGGCACCCCGCGCACCAGCAGGACGCTGGCCAGCACCAGACCGCACACGAAGACCAGGATCGGCCACCCGTCGAGGTGGCCGCCGCCCCCGGCCGCGCCGATCTGGAGCAGGCCGCCGCCCTCCCCGGCGCTGACGAAGCCCGCGTTGTCCAGCCCGATGAGGGCCACGAACAGACCGATGCCCACGCCGATGGCCATCTTGAGGTTGTGCGGCAGCGCGTTCATCACCGCGGTCCGCACGCCGGTCACGACCATGAGGATGATGGCGACGCCCTGCCACACGACCAGGCCCATCACCTCGGGCCAGGCCATCACGGGCGCGGCCTGGTAGGCCACGACCGCCATCACCCCGAGGGCGGCGGCGCAGGCGATCGGCGCCCGGCCGACCACCCCCATCATGATGGTGACCAGCCCGGCGGACAGGGCGGTCATGGTGGTCAGCTGGCCCGCGGACAGCACGTCGCCGTTCACGTCTGAGACGCCGCTGAGGATGATCGGGTTCAGGACGATGATGTAGGCCATCGCCATGAAGGTGGTCAGCCCGCCGCGGACCTCGCGCCCGAAGGTGGAGCCGCGCTCGCTGACGAAGAAGAAGCGGTCGAGCCAGGATCGAGCCGTGGGCTTCCGGGCCCCCGAGTGCGGGCCGGAGTCCTTGAGTCGGGTCATGTCCCCTCCTGGAGGGAGATGAGCATGGCAGGCATCGCCATGTGTAGGGGGGTGGTTGCCCTCGGTTTTCGCATGAGGGTGTGCGCAGGACGGCGCCGTCCTGCCGGTGTGCACCCGCCCCGGTGCCGGGGCGCCGACGAACCCGGGGCGGGCGGTTCATGGGGGGCGGCGCGGCGGGGGCTCCACCGCCGCACCGCCCGTCGCGGCTACAGCTCGATGCCCACGATGTCCTCCGGGCGCACCGGCGCGTGGGTCAGGGCCCTGCCCGTGGCCGCGCGCACCGCGGCCACGACGGCCGGGGTCGAGGACAGCGTCGGCGGCTCGCCGGCGCCGCGCAGCCCGTAGGGCGCGTGCGGGTCGGGGCGCTCCAGCACCTCGATCCGCATCGGCGGCGTGTCCAGGATGGTGGGGATGAGGTAGTCGGTGAACGAGGGGTTGCGGATCTCCCCGTCCTTGACCTGCACCTCCTCCATCAGCGCCAGGCCCAGGCCCTGCGTGGAGCCGCCCTGGATCTGCCCGGCCAGCTGCTGGGGGTGCAGCACCCGGCCCACGTCCTGTACCGCGTCGAGCGCGACCACCTTCACCAGGCCCAGGTCCACGTCCACGTCGACCACGGCCCGGTGCACGCACATCCCGAACTGGGTGTGCGAGGAGCCCTGGCCCAGCTTGGGGTCGAGCATCTCGGTGGGCCGGTGGTGGTACTCGCGGGTGTGCTCGACCACCGTGCCGCCGCGCGCCGAGTCCCCCAGCAGGTCCGCCAGGGACACCAGCGCGCCGACCGTGGCCGACACCAGCTTGCCGCCGTCCAGGGACAGGTCGGTGTCGGGCAGCGCCTCGGGCACGATCCCGCGCTCGCGGGCCAGCGCGAACACCTCGGCGCGCACCGACGCGCACGCGGTCATGACCGCGCCGCCGGTCATGTACGACTGCCGCGAGGCCGAGGAGGAGCCCGCCGAGCCGACCTGGGTGTCGGCGGGGGCGATGACCACCTTCTCCACGCCCAGCTCGGTCCGGGCGATCTGCCCCTTGACCGTCACCAGGCCCTGACCGACCTCGGCCGCCGCCGTGTGCACCAGCACCACCGGCTCGCCGCCCACGACCTCCAGCCGCACCCGCGCGGTGGAGTAGTCGTCGAACCCCTCCGAGAAGCACAGGTTCTTCAGCCCCAGGCCGTAGCCCACACCGCGCACCACGCCCTCGCCGCGCGTGGTGCCCGCCACCCCGCCCGGCAGGGTGCGCTGGTCGGCGGGGTCGGTCAGCGCGTCGCGCTCGGGCGGCATCGGCAGGGCACGGCAGCGCTCCAGCATCTCCGCCATCGGCAGCGGCATGTCGATCTCCTGGCCCGTGATGATCCGCGAGCCCTGCGACATGGCGTTCCTGATCCGCAGGTCCACCGGGTGCATCCCCAGCTCCTCGGCGAGCCGGTCCATCTGCGACTCGTAGGCGAAGCAGGCCTGCACCGCGCCGAACCCGCGCATCGCACCGCACGGCGGGTTGTTGGTGTACACCCCGTAGGCGTCCACCAGCACGTTCTCCACCTCGTAGGGGCCGATGCCCAGGGAGGAGGCCACACCCACCACCGCGGGGGTCGCCGACGCGTACGCGCCGCCGTCCACGATGATCTCCGCCGTGGCGTAGAGCAGCGTGCCGTCCGCGCGCGCCCCGTGCTCGTAGCGCATCCTGGCCGGGTGCCGGTGCACGTGCCCGTAGAAGGACTCCTCGCGGTTGTACACGAACTTGACCGGTCTGCCGGTGCGCAGCGCCAGCAGGGCCGCGTGGATCTGCATCGACAGGTCCTCGCGGGCGCCGAAGGCCCCGCCCACCCCGGCCAGAGTCAGCCGCACCTTGTCCTCGGGCAGCCCCAGTGCCGGGGCGATCTGGCGCTGGTCCACGTGCAGCCACTGCGTGGCCACGTACAGGTCCACCCCGCCGTCCTCGGCCGGGACGGCCATGCCCGACTCCGGGCCCAGGAAGGCCTGGTCCTGCATGCCGACCTCGTACTCGGAGGCCACCACCGCGTGGGCCTCGGCGCGCAGCCGCTCCAGAACCTCGCCCTCGCGCCCGGCCGAGCCCGCCGCGGCGGCGAACGCGCCCGTGCGCACCGGCTGGTAGCGCAGGCGGTTGCCGCGCGGGTTGTACTCGGGGTGGTCGGGGACCGTGCCCGGCTCGTGCACCGGCGGGCAGTCGGGGTCCAGCGCGGCCCGCCGGGAGTCGCTGACCGGCTCCAGAACCGCGTAGTCCACCCGGACGCGCTCCATCGCCCGCCGCGCGGTCTCGGGGTGGTCGGCGGCCACGATCGCCACCGCCTCGCCCTTGTAGCGCACCTTGTCGAAGGCCAGCACCGGCTGGTCCTGGTACTCCAGACCGTAACGCTTCTGCCCGGGCACGTCCTCGTGGGTGAGCACCGCGTGCACCCCGGGCACCTTCAGCGCCTCGGTGACGTCGATGCCGCGGATCTCGGCGTGCGGGTGGGGGCTGCGCAGGGTCGCCCCCCACAGCATGTCCTCCATCCACATGTCCGAGGAGTAGGCGAACTCGCCGGTGACCTTCAGGGTCCCGTCGGGGCGGCGCGGGCTGGAGCCCACCCCGTCCCTGGTCGTGCTCGTCAGGTCCGTCACGGTACGGGTCGTCGCCGCCATCAGCGGTTCACCTCCTGCGTCAGGGCGCGGTGCGCCGCACGGCCGCGCGCGGCGGCCGTCTCCGCGGACAGGGTGCGCAGCTCACCGCGGTCGACGACGGTGCTCCCGCCGACCCAGAGCCGCTCCAGGGGCGGGGTGGGGCCGAAGACCGCCGCCACCACCGGGTCCCCGATCACGTCGTAGCCGAACCCGTCCACCCGCCACAGGGCGATGTCGGCCAGCTTGCCCACCGCCAGGGAGCCCAGTTCGGCGTCACGGCCCAGCACCCGGGCGCCGCCCAGGGTGGCCATCTCCAGCGCCTGGCGGGCGCTGAGCGCCGTGGGGCCCCTGCGCGCACGGGCCATCAACAGCGCCTGGTGCATCTCACCGGCCAGCGGCGTCAGCTCGCTGGAGGCCGGGCCGTCCACGCCCAGGCCCACCGGCACGCCCGCCTCCAACAGCTCGGGGACCCGGCAGATCCCCGCGCCCAGGCGGGCGTTGGAGGTGGGGCAGTGCGCCACCCCGGTGCCCGTGGCCGCGATCCGCCTGATCGCCGCGTCCGACAGGTGCACGGCGTGCGCGAACCACACGTCCGGGCCCAGCCAGCCGAGCTTCTCGGCGTACTCCACGGGGGTGCACCCGAACTCGGCCAGGCACTGCTCCTCCTCGTCGAGCGTCTCGGCCAGGTGGGTGTGCAGCCGCACCCCCCGGTCCCGGGCCAGCGCCGCGCTCTCCACCATCAGTCCGCGCGAGACCGAGAACGGCGAGCACGGGGCCACCGCCACCCGCGTCATCGCCTCGGGCGCGGTGTCGTGGTGGGCGTCGATGGCCTCGGCGGTGCCCGCCAGGGCCCGCTCCAGCGTCTCCACCACGGCGTCCGGCGGCAGCCCGCCCTGGCTCTGGCCCCGGTCCATCGACCCGCGGGCCAGGTCCAGGCGCACGCCCACCTCGCGGGCGGCCTCCACCTCGGCGGCCACGATGTCCCCGCGGCCCGAGGGGTGGACGTAGTGGTGGTCGGAGGCGGTCGTGCACCCCGACAGCGCCAGGTGCGCCAGCCCGGCCGAGGTCGTCCCCGACACCACGTCGGCGTCCAGGCGGCCCCAGATCTCGTAGGAGCCCACCAGCCACTCGAAGAGCGTGCCGTCGGCGAACAGCCCCTGCGTCGCCCACTGGTAGAGGTGGTTGTGCGTGTTGACCAGGCCCGGTGTGACCAGGCACCCGCGCCCGTCCACGCGTTCGAGGCCCTCGGCTCCGGGGGCCGGTCCCGCGCCCACCGCGGCGATGCGCCCTCCGCGCACCACCACGTGGCCGCCGGCGTACTCCGCGCCGTCCACGGTCACCACGTGGGCGCCCTCGACGACGAACCCGTCTCCGTCCACCGCGCTCACGTGCCGCTCCCGATCCGCCGCGAGGCGGCCAGGCGCACCGCGTCGAGGATCTTCTCGTACCCGGTGCACCGGCACAGGTTGCCCGCCAGCGCCTCACGGATCTCGGCGTCCTCCGGTGCGGGCAGCCCCGCACCCACGGTGCGCTCCAGCAGGTCGTCGGTCTGCACCAGCAGGCCCGGCGTGCAGAAACCGCACTGGACCGCGCCCGCCTCCACGAAGGCCTCCTGTACCGTGCCCAGTTCGCGCTCGGCGCCCCCGCCCGCAGTCAGGCCCTCCACGGTGCGCACCTCGCGCCCCTGCGCCTGCCCGGCGGCGATCATGCACGAACACGCCGTCACGCCGTCGAAGTAGACCGTGCACGAGCCGCACTCGCCCTGCTCGCACGCGTTCTTGCTGCCCGGCAGCCCCAGCCGCTCACGCAGCACGTACAGCAGGCTCTCGCCCGCCCACACGTCGTCGGCGGTGACGTCCTCGCCGTTGACCCTGAAACTCACGCGCATCGCGTGGCTCCCTTCCGGTAGTCGGTGACCGACCAGCTCAGTGCGCGACGCGCCATCACCGAGAGCGCGTGCCTGCGGTACTCGGCGCTGCCCCGCTGGTCGTCGATGGGGCGGGCGGCCGCGGCCACCAGTTCACCGAACCTGCGCACGACCGGCTCCGCGAGCGGGCGGCCGTCCTCCCAGTCGAACTCCGCCGCCAGGAACTCCTCGGCGGCCTCCGCGCGCAGCGGCGTGGGACCGGCCGAGCCCACCCCCGTCCCCACGGCCCGGCGCCCGGTGTCCAGGGCCAGCGAGAAGGAGGTCACCGCGATGACCATCGCGTTGCGCGTGCCGATCTTGGCGAACTGCTGGGGGCCCGTCGGCTCGGGCAGCAGCACCGCCGTGATCAGCTCATCGGCCTGGCGCGCGGTCGTGCGCAGCGACAGGTAGAACTCGCGGGCGGGCACCCGGCGCCTGCCCCGCACCGACGCCAGCTCGACCACCGCGTCGGTGGCCAGCAGCGGCGGGTGGGACTCCCCGGCGGGCGAGGCGCCGCCCAGGTTGCCGCCCACGGTGCCGCGGTTGCGGATCTGCGGGGAGGCCACCGAACGCGAGGCCCTGGCCAGCGCCGGGGCCCGCTCCGACAGGTGCTCGATCACCGTGGTGTAGGGCACGCCCGCGCCCAGGCGGGTGTGCTCCCCGTCCGGCCCGAACTCGGCCAGTTCCGGGATCCGGGTCAGGTCGATCAGGGCGGGCGGCCGCCTCTTGTCGAAGTTGAGCTCCACCATCACGTCGGTGCCGCCCATGATGGGCACCGCCTCGGGCAGTGCGCTCTTCGCCTCAAGGGCCTCCTCCAGTGTGGAGGGGCTCAGGAACTCCATGCTCGGTCCTCTTGTCGCCATGGTCGTGCCGCCGCTCACTCGCGGCCTGGCGCGGTCTGTCGGTCGCGTCTTCCCCGGTGGGTCTCGTCGATGTTGTGAAGTACACCACTGGGAGCGCGGTCGCTACCAGCAAGTGATGACATGAAGTGTTCGCGGAACGAACGGTTATCGTTGGGCGTTTCCTACAAGTGGCGTCACCGGAGTAAGGTTCGCCGCCGTACCACCCGGGGGCGCCCGCCGCCCACACGAGCGACAGAGGGACGTTCATGCGGATCAGCGAGCTGCTCGCGGTCACACGGCTGCACCTGAGATTCCTGTCGGGGGCCGAGCACGCGGACCGCACCCTGCGGTGGGCCTACACCACCGACCTGCTCGAACCCGCCCGCTACCTGAGCGGCGGCGAGTTCGTCCTCACCGGCATGATGTGGCGTACCCGCCCCGAGGACTCGCGCACCTTCGTGGCCTCCGTCGCCGGGGCCGGGGCGGTCGCCGTCGGCGCCGGGACCGCCCTGGGCGAGGTTCCCGCCGACCTGGTGGAGGCCTGTCGCGCCCACGACCTGCCCCTGGTGGAGGTACCTCCGGAGACCTCCTTCGGGGCGGTCACCGAGGAGGTGCTGCGCTCCCTGACCCAGCACCGCTTCACCACCATCGCCGAGACCCGCGACCGACACCGCCGCCTCATGGCCGACGTCGCCGCCGGGGCCGACTTCCCCCGGGCCTTCGCCGAGGCCGCAGGGCAGACCGGGCGGGCCGCCTGGGCCCTGTCCTGTACGGGCCGCCACATCGCCGCCTCCGACGGGCCCCTGCCCGAGGACGAGCGCGAGTGGATCGCCGCCCGCGCCCTGACCGGCCCGCCCCTGCCGCACACCGTACGCACGCCCCAGCGGGAGGACCGCGCACTCACACTCCTGCCGGTCCAGGCCCGCGAGTCCCACCCCCTGGCCACCTGGCTGGTGGTCTGCGAGGGCGACCACGGCTCCTGGACCGAGGAGGAGCACGAGTCGGTGGCCGAACTCGTCTCCATCGCCGGGCTCGCCCGCAGCCGCGCCGAGGAGCGCGCCCTGACCGACGCCCGCCACCTGGAGGGGCTGCCCCGGCTGCTGGCCGCCCAGCGCTTCGACGAGGTCACCGAACTCCTGCGCGGCACCGACCCGGCCAGTGGCCAGGGCAGCCACGTCGTGGTCAGCGCCGTCATGCTGCCCGAACCCCGGGTGCCCGACCTGGCCCGGCGCGTGCTCGCCGAACTGGTCGCCGACCGACCCGGAGCCGTCGTCACCGGCGACGAGGACGCCCTGGCCGTCGTCCCGGTGCCGGGGGGCGACGCCCGCGCCGGCGCCGAGGACGTCCGCGCCGCGCTGCTGCACCGCGCCCGCGTCCTGGAGGGCGGCCTGCTCGACCACCGGCTCGCCATCGGTCTCAGCTCGGCCGTGCGGGGCGTTCCCGACCTGCGCGGCGCCGCCGTGGAGGCCCGCCACGCCCGCCGCCTGGCCGAGCTGCGCGGCGGCCGGTCCCGGGTGATCGCCGGGGCCGAGATCGACTCCCACGAGCTGCTGCTGGCCTCGGTCCCCGAGGAGGTGCAGTCCTCCTACCGCGAGCGGCTGCTGGGCCCGCTGCTGGCCTACGACCGCGACCACCGCTCGGAGCTGGTGCAGACCCTGGAGCAGTTCCTGGCCCACTCGGGTTCCTGGCAGCGCTGCGCCGCCACCATGCACGTGCACGTCAACACGCTGCGGTACCGGATCGGCCGGGTGGAGGAGCTGACCGGACGGGACCTGAGCAGCCTGGAGCACCGGGTGGACCTGTTCCTGGCGCTCAAGCTCCGGGACTGAGGCCCCGCCGGGGGAGGGACGCCGGGGGAGGGGAGCGGCCCGCACCGGGCGGTCCGCGTCAGGGAGTGTGCGCGCCGGAGCGCGGGTGTCACAGGCCAGCGCTAGGGTGCTCGCGATGAGTACCGACCTCCTTCTCCCCGAGACCACCGGCGCCGACCTTTCCGGCGCCGACCTGCGCGATCAGCTGGCCCGCCCCCTGGACGCGCCGCGCGTGTTCACCCGCTGCGACCTGACCGAGGCGGACCTGCGCGACGCCGACCTGGTCGACGCCGTCTTCCGCGACTGCCGCCTGGACGGGGCCCGCCTGGAGCGGGCCGTCCTGGAGGGCGCGGTCTTCACCGGCGGCAGCGCCTCGGGGGCGGTGTTCTCGCACGCCGAGTGCACCGAGGCCAGGTTCGAGCGGGTGGACCTGGCCAACACCCGCTGGCAGGGCGCCCTGCTCACCGACACCGCCTTCAGCGGCTGCCGGATGACCGGGGCCGGGCTCAACTCGCTGCGCGGGATCGGCTACACCTTCGCGCACTGCAACCTCATGCTGGCCCGCTGCAAGGGGCTGGTGCTGCGGGGGCAGACCCTGGAGGGGATGCGCATGGACGAGGCCGACCTGGCCAGCGCGGACCTGCGCGAGACGGTGTGGACGGATTCGCGGCTGCGCGGCGCCAACCTGGTCAACGTCAAGCTGGCGGGGGCCGACCTGCGCGGCGCCGACCTGGGGGAGCCCACCCTGGAGCAGGCCGGGTACCTGCGGGGGGCCAGCATCAGCTCCGCGCAGGCGGGCACCATCCTGGCCGCCCTGGGCATCACCGTCGTGGACTAGGAGCGTTCGCCAGCGGGCCCCGGCCGAAAGCGCGACTGGTGCGACACGAGAACTCCGACCCGCACGGTGAAGGGGCTGGTCGGATATTTGAATCTACGTCGTAAAGGTGCCCGTTTTCGATCATCACCCTGATCAAGAGAAAACAGAAACGACAATCAGAGATTGCAGTGCAGTCGACGCAGGGCCAGCGCCACCTGGAGGCGCAGCCGTCCCGACACCTCGCGCACCGGCCAGCCCAGCAGCCGTTCGGCCCGTCCGAGGCTCTCCTGGAGGGTGGAGTGGTGTACTCCCGCCCGGACCGCCGCGGCCCGCACGCTGGGGGAGGAGGCCACCGCGTCCAGGGCCGCCAGCAGCGGCGCGGCCTCGCGTGCCACCTGATCCAGGGCAGCGACGTCCGGCACCGGTTCGCTTCCGGGCCGCACGGTGTCGGCCAGGAGCAGCAGCCCGCCCACCTCCTCGGCGAACACCACGCGCGGGCCCGGGTCGGCGCCGGTGCCCCGCGCGGTGAAGCGCAGCGCCCGGCGTGCGTCGCGCCAGGAGGAGGGCAGGGCCAGCGCCTCCACGGCCGGTCCCACCCCCGCCCGCCGCTTGCCGGGGGGCTCGGCGGCGGTCAGGACGCGGACGCCGCCGTCGTGGTCGGCCACCGCGCGGGCCGGGGAACCCGGGTTGATCCCGAAGCGGCGGGCGGCCCGGGCGCGCTCCTCCTCGGGCAGACCGGGGTCGACCAGGGCCTGGGCCAGGGCGGCGCGTCCGCCCGCCGCGGGCGGGGTGCGTTCGAGCCGGGTGCGGGCGGCGGCGGCCGCGCGTTCGAGGACCATCGCCTCCACCGGGCCGGGTTCTGCGGTGCGTTCCAGCCACAGCACGCCGCCGCCGACCCGGACAGAGCACCAGGAGGGGTGGGGGTCGGCGGCGGTGCGTCGGACCTCTCCTGCGGGGTCGACCCGTAGCGCGAGGCCGCGGCCGGGGTGGGCGAACCCGGCGGGGACGCCGGTCAGGACGGCGGCGCCGCGGACGACGGGTTCGATTCCGGCTCCGGTGAGTGCGTCGAAGTAGGCGATCACCTTGACGGCGGCGCCCGCTTCGGGGTCCAGTGCCGAGATCCTGCCCAGGAGTTCTCTCATGTCTTCATGGTGCCCGGGTTCAGGCCCCGGTGACGCGGCGCAGCCAGGGCAGGCGCGGGGTGTTGGCGCTGCGGCTGAGGGCGGCCTGGGGGGCGATGCCGTCGAAGCCGTGGAAGCCGCCGGGCCACACGTGCAGTTCGGCTGATCCGCCCGCCTGCCAGATGCGGGAGGCGTAGTCGACGACCTCGTCGCGGAAGGTCTCGGCGGAGCCCACGTCCAGGAAGGCGGGCGGCAGGCCGGACAGGTCCTCGGCGCGGGCGGGGGCGGCGTAGGGGGAGACGTCGGGGCCGCCCGCGTGGGGGCCGAGCAGGGCGCCCCAGCCGGTGGCGTTGGAGGTGCGGTCCCATACGCCGGTTCCGGCCATCTGGTGGGAGGAGACGGAGTCGTTGCGGTCGTCGAGCATGGGGCACAGGAGCAGTTGCCCCTGGAGGGCGGGGCCGCCGCGGTCGCGGGCGAGCAGGGTGGTGGCGGCGGCGAGTCCGCCGCCCGCGCTGCCTCCGCCGATGACGATGCGGGTGGGGTCCAGGCCGAGGTCGGCGGCGTTGTCGGTGATCCAGGTCAGGCCCGCGTAGCAGTCCTCGACGGGGGCGGGGTGGGGGTGTTCGGGGGCGAGGCGGTAGTCGACCGAGATGAGGGCGAGGTCGAGTTCGTGGGCGGTTTCGAGGAGGCCGGGGATCTCGGTGCCGCGGTGGGTGCCCACGATCATGCCGCCCCCGTGGATCCAG